>NZ_JBBCPO010000006.1:0-309 GCF_037150695.1 Leucobacter sp. VD1 | reverse complement strand
CTTCCGGGTTCGGAATGTGACCGGGCGTTTCCCTGACGCTATGGCCGCCGTAACTCTATCAACATGTTGACACAAACCATCCCCGTGGGGGTGTGGGTTGTGGGCCGTCTGTTGGGAACCACAAAGTAGACGCGATACATCGTTACGTTAATTGCTTACTTCCACTCACACCATCCCGGAGGGGTGGTGTTGTGGGGTGTTATCAAGTCATCGGCTTATTAGTACCAGTCAGCTCCACACGTTGCCGTGCTTCCACATCTGGCCTATCAACCCAGTCATCTACTGGGAGCCTCTCGAACCGAAGTTCAC
>NZ_JBBCPO010000005.1:0-309 GCF_037150695.1 Leucobacter sp. VD1 | reverse complement strand
CTTCCGGGTTCGGAATGTGACCGGGCGTTTCCCTGACGCTATGGCCGCCGTAACTCTATCAACATGTTGACACAAACCATCCCCGTGGGGGTGTGGGTTGTGGGCCGTCTGTTGGGAACCACAAAGTGGACGCGATACATCGTTACGTTAATTGCTTACTTCCACTCACACCATCCCGAAGAGGTGGTGTTGTGGGGTGTTATCAAGTCATCGGCTTATTAGTACCAGTCAGCTCCACACGTTGCCGTGCTTCCACATCTGGCCTATCAACCCAGTCATCTACTGGGAGCCTCTCGAACCGAAGTTCAC
>NZ_JBBCPO010000004.1:0-94947 GCF_037150695.1 Leucobacter sp. VD1 | reverse complement strand
GGTGGTGTTGTGGGGTGTTATCAAGTCATCGGCTTATTAGTACCAGTCAGCTCCACACGTTGCCGTGCTTCCACATCTGGCCTATCAACCCAGTCATCTACTGGGAGCCTCTCGAACCGAAGTTCACTGAGATCTCATCTTGAGGCCGGCTTCCCGCTTAGATGCTTTCAGCGGTTATCCATCCCGAACGTAGCCAACCAGCCATGCCCTTGGCAGAACAACTGGCACACCAGAGGTCCGTCCAACCCGGTCCTCTCGTACTAGGGTCAGATCCTCTCAAATCTCAAACGCGCGCAGAGGATAGGGACCGAACTGTCTCACGACGTTCTAAACCCAGCTCGCGTACCGCTTTAATGGGCGAACAGCCCAACCCTTGGGACCAACTCCAGCCCCAGGATGCGACGAGCCGACATCGAGGTGCCAAACCATGCCGTCGATATGGACTCTTGGGCAAGATCAGCCTGTTATCCCCGAGGTACCTTTTATCCGTTGAGCGACAGCGCTTCCACAAGCCACTGCCGGATCACTAGTCCCGACTTTCGTCCCTGCTCGACCTGTCAGTCTCACAGTCAAGCTCCCTTGTGCACTTACACTCGCCACCTGATTGCCAACCAGGTTGAGGGAACCTTTGGGCGCCTCCGTTACTTTTTGGGAGGCAACCGCCCCAGTTAAACTACCCACCAGGCACTGTCCCAGAACCCGATCAGGGTCCGTAGTTAGATATCCAATATGACCAGAGTGGTATTTCAACAACGACTCCACGATAACTAGCGTCACCGCTTCAAAGTCTCCCACCTATCCTACACAAGCCACACCGAACACCAATACCAAGCTGTAGTAAAGGTCACGGGGTCTTTCCGTCCTTCTGCGCGTAACGAGCATCTTTACTCGTACTGCAATTTCGCCGAGTTCACGGTGGAGACAGCTGGGAAGTCGTTACGCCATTCGTGCAGGTCGGAACTTACCCGACAAGGAATTTCGCTACCTTAGGATGGTTATAGTTACCACCGCCGTTTACTGGGGCTTAAATTCAAAGCTTCGGGCGAACCCTAACCTCTCCTCTTAACCTTCCAGCACCGGGCAGGCGTCAGTCCGTATACGTCCACTTGCGTGTTGGCACGGACCTGTGTTTTTAGTAAACAGTCGCTTCCCACTGGTCTCTGCGGCCACCACACCCTTTCCCAAGCAAGTTGGTATAAGTGGATGGCCCCCCTTCTCCCGAAGTTACGGGGGCATTTTGCCGAGTTCCTTCACCATGATTATCTCGATCTCCTGAGTATTCTCTACCTGACCACCTGAGTCGGTTTGGGGTACGGGCAACAGCAAACCTCGCGTCGATGCTTTTCTTGGCAGCATAGGATCACCAGCTTCCCCATACGGGTCCGCATCACGTCTCACCCAAAGAACCGATCTCTTAAACCGATTCGGGCTACACGCTTACACCGGGACAACCATCGCCCGGCACTGGCTACCTTCCTGCGTCACACCTCACGCTCACCACCCCAGTTCGGGTTCACAGCCGCCACCCCAACATCACCCGAAGGATCCATCAAGGCTTTGGTTTGTTTAGCACTACTGGTTAGGTCTTTGACGGTTTACCGCCGGTACGGGAATATCAACCCGTTGTCCATCGACTACGCCTGTCGGCCTCGCCTTAGGTCCCGACTTACCCAGGGAAGATTAGCTTGACCCTGGAACCCTTGGTCTTCCGGAGGACGGGTTTCTCACCCGTCTTTCGCTACTCATGCCTGCATTCTCACTCGTGTGGCATCCACGACTGGATCACTCCGCCGCTTCACTCGCCACACGACGCTCTCCTACCCATCCAACGAACTGAACCACGAAGGCTTGTCTATACGCTGAATGCCGCAACTTCGGTGGTGTGCTTGAGCCCCGTTACATTGTCGGCGCGGAATCACTTGACCAGTGAGCTATTACGCACTCTTTCAAGGGTGGCTGCTTCTAAGCCAACCTCCTGGTTGTCACAGCAACTCCACATCCTTTTCCACTTAGCACACGCTTTGGGACCTTAGTTGGCGATCTGGGTTGTTTCCCTCTCGACTATGAAGCTTATCCCCCACAGTCTCACTGCTGCGCTCTCACTTACCGGCATTCGGAGTTTAGCTGACGTCAGTAACCTTGTAGGGCCCATCGGCCATCCAGTAGCTCTACCTCCGGCAAGAAACACGCAACGCTGCACCTAAATGCATTTCGGAGAGAACCAGCTATCACGAAGTTTGATTGGCCTTTCACCCCTATCCACAGCTCATCCCCTCAGTTTTCAACCTAAGTGGGTTCGGCCCTCCACGCGCTCTTACACGCGCTTCAGCCTGGCCATGGATAGATCACTTCGCTTCGGGTCTAGGACATGCGACTGAATCGCCCTATTCAGACTCGCTTTCGCTACGGCTGCCCCTCACGGGTTAACCTCGCCACATATCGCTAACTCGCAGGCTCATTCTTCAAAAGGCACGCCGTCACACCTACAAGGGTGCTCCGACGGATTGTAAGCAAACGGTTTCAGGTACTTTTTCACTCCCCTCCCGGGGTACTTTTCACCTTTCCCTCACGGTACTAGTCCGCTATCGGTCATCTGGGAGTATTTAGGCTTATCAGGTGGTCCTGACAGATTCACACGGGATTTCTCGGGCCCCGTGCTACTTGGGATACACACCACGCAGTGCCACCATTTCGGATACGGGGCTCTCACCCACTCCGGCCCGCCGTTCCAAGCGGTTCTCCTATAGCTACACATTCACGTTCGAGGCTCAGCAGCGCCTCACGGTATGTCCCGCAACCCCGATCGTGCAACCCCTGCCAGGTATCACACACGACCGGTTTAGCCTCATCCGGGTTCGCTCGCCACTACTACCGGAATCACATGTTGTTTTCTCTTCCTGTGGGTACTGAGATGTTTCACTTCCCCACGTTCCCTCTACCCGCCCTATATATTCAGGCGGGAGTCACCAGGTACGCACGCGCCCTGGCGGGGTTTCCCCATTCGGAAATCCTCGAATCACAGCCCGTTTATCGGCTCCCCGAGGCTTATCGCAGATTACTACGTCCTTCTTCGGCTCCAGATGCCAAGGCATCCACCGTTTGCTCTTAGAAACTTGAAATCACATAAGCATTTATCGAAACACACACCCACCACGAACCCGAAAGCCCATGGCCGGTGTGCGACCAATGAAATTAAAGTATCAACCAACCCCATCTCACAACCCACCCCACAAAGAAGCAGATCATGATTTGACGTTGGCTAGATGCTCGCGTCCACTGTGTAGTTCTCAACGTACGGCCGATCCCACCATCACGAACAACACGTTCCGTGACCGCGGGCCGGAAGAATCCCAGTCCACCCACCCCAAACGGGGCGAATCGGCTGGTCTTCCAGGACCCAATAGTATGCACCTGCCGCAAGCCCGCTCACACACCCGCACGTTCCAACACCATCCCCCGAAGAAGACGATGCGTACTAGCACCAGCGAGCAAACAAGCTTGCTTGTCATATGTTCCACCCATGAGCGACTCGCAACGAACATTCGCCGTTGTTCGAGCCATTCTGCGACAGCTTAGCTGTCGAGTGCTCCTTAGAAAGGAGGTGATCCAGCCGCACCTTCCGGTACGGCTACCTTGTTACGACTTAGTCCTAATCACCAGTCCCACCTTCGACGGCTCCCTCCCACAAGGGGTTAGGCCACCGGCTTCGGGTGTTACCGACTTTCATGACTTGACGGGCGGTGTGTACAAGGCCCGGGAACGTATTCACCGCAGCGTTGCTGATCTGCGATTACTAGCGACTCCGACTTCATGGGGTCGAGTTGCAGACCCCAATCCGAACTGAGACCGACTTTTTGGGATTCGCTCCACCTCGCGGTATCGCAGCCCTTTGTATCGGCCATTGTAGCATGCGTGAAGCCCAAGACATAAGGGGCATGATGATTTGACGTCATCCCCACCTTCCTCCGTGTTGACCACGGCAGTATCCCATGAGTTCCCACCATAACGTGCTGGCAACATAGGACGAGGGTTGCGCTCGTTGCCGGACTTAACCGAACATCTCACGACACGAGCTGACGACAACCATGCACCACCTGTATACGAGTGTCCAAAGAGTCCTGCATCTCTGCAGTGTTCTCGTATATGTCAAGCCTTGGTAAGGTTCTTCGCGTTGCATCGAATTAATCCGCATGCTCCGCCGCTTGTGCGGGCCCCCGTCAATTCCTTTGAGTTTTAGCCTTGCGGCCGTACTCCCCAGGCGGGGAACTTAATGCGTTAGCTACGACACAGAACCCGTGGAACAGGCCCTACATCTAGTTCCCAACGTTTACGGCATGGACTACCAGGGTATCTAATCCTGTTCGCTCCCCATGCTTTCGCTCCTCAGCGTCAGTAGCGGCCCAGAGATCTGCCTTCGCCATCGGTGTTCCTCCTGATATCTGCGCATTCCACCGCTACACCAGGAATTCCAATCTCCCCTACCGCACTCTAGCCTGCCCGTACCCACTGCAGGCCCGAGGTTGAGCCTCGGGTTTTCACAGCAGACGCGACAAGCCGCCTACGAGCTCTTTACGCCCAATAATTCCGGACAACGCTTGCACCCTACGTATTACCGCGGCTGCTGGCACGTAGTTAGCCGGTGCTTTTTCTCCAGGTACCGTCACTTTCGCTTCTTCCCTGACAAAAGAGGTTTACAACCCGAAGGCCGTCATCCCTCACGCGGCGTTGCTGCATCAGGCTTGCGCCCATTGTGCAATATTCCCCACTGCTGCCTCCCGTAGGAGTCTGGGCCGTGTCTCAGTCCCAGTGTGGCCGGTCACCCTCTCAGGCCGGCTACCCGTCGTCGCCATGGTGAGCCATTACCTCACCATCTAGCTGATAGGCCGCGAGTCCATCCATGTCCGATAAATCTTTCCAACACCTCACCATGCGGTGGATGCTCGTATCCAGTATTAGACGCCGTTTCCAGCGCTTATCCCAGAGACATGGGCAGGTTACTCACGTGTTACTCACCCGTTCGCCACTCATCCACCCGAGCAAGCTCGGGCTTCAGCGTTCGACTTGCATGTGTTAAGCACGCCGCCAGCGTTCGTCCTGAGCCAGGATCAAACTCTCCGTAAAAAACATGTGCAACCAGACACCGGAATAAGGCGACCAGCTGCGAGTTTGACCTGACAACAGACCATCATTACTGACAATCTCGTTATCCAAAAAAGGAATCTCCAACACCAACCAAAACAGTCGATGCCGGGGATAAATAATTGGCATATGACAATTAAGTGCACACTATTGAGTTCTCAAAGACCAGACACCACCCGTACCAGCCAAAGCCTTCCGAACAGCAACCTGTCTAACTTACCACTTGAACTTGCTTTTCGCAAATCCAACTCGTTTTGATGAACGAGCATCAGAATCTCATCCTGTTTCAGGATGGATCTCGGTGGTGAGATCGAGAGTCCCACTTTACACTCTCAGGCAGACTTTATTCAAGTCCTTCTCGGAGTGATCTTCGTGAGATCCGATTCGCAACTTGTCCGGGCCGCTCTCGCTGCCCGCCCTGTCGCGCTGACAAGGGAATACATTACGCAGATCTCGGAGCCCCTGCAATTACCGCCCAAATCCCGGGCGTGTCTCCGCATGATTCCGCGGTTTTTGCCCTCGACGCCTCTTCTGCTCGCGAGGCCCGAAACCCCCGAAAACAGCCCCAAACTGCCCCAATTGCTCGGTTGGGCCCCGTTTCCCGGGCGTGTCTCACCCTCACAAGCTCCATCAACGTCAGAAGCCGCCCGCCACCGCCCCACCCAGGTGGGACGACAGCGAGCGGCTTCTGCTCGTGCGATGTGCGGGCCAGCGTTGCGCCGGGCCGCAGCGCTCAGCTCTCCAGACGCAGCGCGGCGGTCTCGTCGGCACCGTCGAGCAGGTGTCCGGCGGGATCGGCGTCGCGCCGATCCCGCAGACCGAACGCTCCCCCGCGACCGATGACCACCATGAGCCCGAGGTACAGCAGGAAGCTCACCGCGAAGGCGGGGATGTTCGCGCCGATGGGGCTGGGGGCCACATAGGCGAGCATGTATGAGAGCACGGCGCCGATCACCCACACGATCACGGCCACCCAGTTCACGCCGCCCGTGTACCAGTAGCGGCTCTCGGGGCGCTCGTGCAGAATCTGCCGCGAGTAGCCGCGGCGCTTCAGCAGGTAGTAGTCGGCGATCATGATCGCGAACACCGGCACGAAGAACGCACTGATCACGAAGAGGAAGTCGGTGAACTGGTTCAGCAGCCCGAGGAAGGTCGAGCCAATCACCGAGATCGCGCCGAGCACGAGCGCCGTCGGCAGGAACTTCAGGTGCCACTTCGACTGGGCGTTCACCACCGAGGTCACCATGCCGAACACCACCATCGTGTTCGTCGCCATCACCGACAGGAAGATCGCGATGCCGAGCGGCCAGCCGAACTCGGACACGATGGTCGCGGGGTCGAAGGGGATCGGCTCGCGGTCGCCGCGCAGCAAAACTGCGCTGAAGGCGACGAGACCGAGGAACATCGAGATGGTGGTCGAGAGCGTGTAGCCGATGCCCGAGCCCACGATGCCCGCGGTGCTGCTCTTCGCGTGGCGGTTCATGTCGGCCGAGAGCACCGTCCACGAGATCGCGGTTGCGATGACCATGTCGAGTGTGATGAACGGGGTACCGCCGAGTGAGGAGTCGACGGGGATCGCCGCGAACTCCTCGGGGCTGAACGCCCCGAAGGCGGCGGCGAACACGAAGCCCATGACCACCAGGATCGCCAGGGCGAGCCAGGGCTCCACGCGCGAAATGCCCGTGTGGCCGAAGATCGCCAGCACTACTACGACGGCTTGGCAGATCGCCGAGAAGAGCATGGGGTTCGAGAAACCGGTCGCCTCGTGCACGAGGTAGTTGACCGTGACGCCGGCGAGCATGGCCTGCACCCAACTCCACCCCATGAGGATGATGAGGTTCGCCGCGGCCGGCAGGATGCTGCCGCGAATGCCGAAGGATCCGCGGGTGAGCGCCATCGTGGGCAGGCCGGTGCGCGTGCCCATGTTGCCGATCAGCACGAGCACGACCACGCCGATGAGCGTGCCGACCACGATCATCGCCGATGCTGTGCCGAACGAGACCGCGGGAGTGAAGAGGGTGCCGGTGAGCAGCGTGGTGACCACGAGGTTGGCGGCGAGCCAGATCATCGCGATGCGCAGCAGCGACTGCGTACCGCGCACGGGGCCGGCCGAGTCGTCATGGCCGTCGAGGTTGACGGCCATCGTCTGCGGAGAGGTCACGCCTCGCTCCCCTCGCCCGGCACGGTCGACAGGTGCTCGTGGATCGCGACGAGGCCACCGGTCTCGGCGACGCGGAAGATGATGCTCTCACGCTCGATGTAGGAGTCGGGCCCGTCTGCGGAGTCGATGCTCGTGGCGACGGTGTGGCTGAACACTGCGCCGCCGGGGAAGGTCTGCACGATGCGGTCGGTGGAGCTGCAGGCGGTGACCCGCCAGCCGGAGGCGACCCAGCCGGCCCAGAGCGCTTCGTATGAGGCGCGCGAGTCGAGCCGCGCGGGCTCGGGGTGGAAAATGAAGCTCGCGTCTTCGGAGAAGCCCGAGAAGTAGGCTCCGGTGTCGGTCGCCGCGAACGCCTCGATGATGGCGTCGGCCGCGGCAAGCACCTCGGCTTCAGTGGGGGTGGTGGTCATGCTGGTGCTCCTATGAACCTCAGTGGGGTGCGGCTTCGGGTGGGCGGGAGAGCGGATCGGGGCCGAGCGATCCCGATCCGCCCCGCTCACCCACAGGGGGGTGGATCAGTCGCGACCGGCCATGGCGCTCACGAGCTCGTACACGACGTGGCTCGCGGAGACCGCGGTGATCTGGGCGTGGTCGTAGGCGGGGGCGACCTCGACGACATCGGCACCGACGATGTGCAGGTCGGCGAGACCGCGAATGAGGCGGAGCATCTCACGGCTCGTGAGACCGCCGGCTTCGGGGGTGCCGGTGCCGGGGGCGTGCGCGGGGTCGAGCACGTCGATGTCAATGGAGATGTAGAGGGGCTTGTCGCCAACGCGCTCGCGGATCTTCTCGAGGGCGGCGGGGATGCCGTGCTCTTCGATGAACTCGCTCGTGACGATCTGGAAGCCGAGCTTCACATCGTCTTCAAGGTCGCTCTTGCCGTAGAGGGGGCCGCGAGTGCCGCCGTGCATGGAGGCGGTGAGGTCGATGAGGCCTTCTTCGGAGGCCCGGCGGAAGGGGGTGCCGTGCGTGGTGGGCGCACCGAAGTAGGTGTCCCAGGTGTCGAGGTGCGCATCGAAGTGCAGCACGGCGACGGGCCCGTGCTTCTTGTTGATGGCGCGCAGCAGCGGCAGGGCAATCGTGTGGTCGCCGCCGATAGTGACGATCTTGTCGACCTTTTCGCCGAGTTCGGTGGCGGCTTCTTCGACCTGGCGCACGGCTTCGTCAAGGCTGAAGGGGTTGGCAACGATGTCACCGGCGTCGACGACCTGCTTGCGGGCGAAGGGCGAGATGTCCTGCGCGGGGTTGTAGGGGCGCAGCAGGCGCGAGGCTTCGCGCACGTGGCTGGGGCCGAAGCGGGCACCGGGGCGGAAGCTCACGCCGGTGTCGAAGGGCACACCCACGACGGCGATGTCGGCGGCCGGCACGTCCTCGATGCGGGGCAGCTTGGCGAAGGTCGCGATCCCTGCGTAGCGCGGGGTGAGGCTGGCATCGACAGGGCCCTGAGGCGTGTGTTCGGTCACGGTGCCACTTCCTTTCGAAGTTGTCTTATAGTAAACATGTGAGTTCTGTTGGTGAACTTGCATTCACTATAGGCCGGTTCTTCCCGCGCCGTCAACGAAGCCGCGCACCGCATCGGCACGCGCGGAGAAGGGCAGACACTATGCGCCCCGTGCACCCCACCGCCGACGATGCACCGGTGCGGATCGGAGCCCAGCTGCGATCCTCACGGCTCTCCCAGGCGATGACCCTTGAACACCTCGCCACGGCGACCGGGCTCACCAAAGGGTTTCTCAGCCGCATCGAACGCAACGAGACCATGCCGAGCGTGCCCACACTCGTGCAAATCTGCCAGGCGTTGTCACTGCCGGTGGGCAATCTGTTCGAGGCCCCCGATCTGCAGCGGGTTGCGCTCGCAGATGCCCCGCGCATCAATATGGGCGGATCCGGCGCCGACGAGCGCCTGGTCACGCCCCGCACCGAGGAGCGCGTGCAGCTGCTGCGCTCCCACTTGGAGCCGCACGCGAACGGCGGCGATCAGCTGTACACCGTCAACTGCGCCGTCGAGTCGCTGCATGTCATCTCGGGCTCGGTCACCGTGGAGTTCGCCGGCCGTGAAGAGGCCCTCGACCCGGGCGACACCCTCACCTTCCCAGGTCGCACGCCCCACACTTGGCGCACGGCCGAGGCCGGTGCCGAGGTGGTGTGGGTGCTGGTGCCCGCCGCGTGGAGCGGATCCGCGTAGCGGCTACGTGATCCGCCACCCGCTGGCCACCGGCCACCGGCCACCATCGAGTCGGCCCACAACGTTCGAGCCGGCCTGCAATTCACGTGAATTGCAGGCCGGCTCGAAAAGGTGGGCTGGGTCAGTGCAACCGCCGGGGCCGGGCGGGTCAGCCAGCGACGACGCCGGCGAGGGTCTTCTTGCCTCGGCGCAGCACGGCGAAGCGGCCGTGCAGCAGATCCGCCGCCTCGAGGGCGCGATCCTCGCTCTCGACAGCCACGTTGTTCACGTAGACGCCGCCCTGCGCGACCGCGCGACGCGCCTCGCCCAGGCTCTTCACGAGCCCGGCCTCGACCATCAACTGCGTCACCGGCGCGCCAACCGCACCGACCGCCTGCGACAGCTCCGACACCGCACCCCGCAGCGTCGCCTCGTCAAGCGCGGTCAGATCACCACGACCGAACAGCGCTTCCGACGCGTCGATCGCGCCCTGCGCGGCGGCGGCCCCGTGCACCAGCGTGGTGACCTCAAGCGCGAGACGCTTCTGCGCGGCGCGCTTGAAGGGCTCCTCCGCGACCTGGCGCTCGTACTCCTCGATCTCGGCGCGCGACATGAAGGTGAACACCTTGAGACGATCGATCACGTCGGCGTCGGCCTGGTTGAGCCAGAACTGGTAGAAGGTGTAAGGCGAGCACATCTCCGGGTCGAGCCAGATGGCGTTGCCCTCGCTCTTGCCGAACTTCGTGCCGTCGGCGTTCGTGATGAGCGGGGTGCCCACGGCGTGCGCCGAACCACCTTCGACCTTGCGGATCAGATCGGTGCCGCTCGTGAGGTTGCCCCACTGATCGCTGCCGCCCGACTGCAGCACGCAGTCGTACTGACGGAACAGCTCGAGAAAGTCGAAGCCCTGCAGCACCTGGTAACTGAACTCGGTGTAGCTGATGCCCTCATCCGAGTTGAGGCGTGCCGCAACGGCATCCTTCTTCAGCATGGTGCCCACGCGGAAGTGCTTGCCCACCTCGCGCAGGAAATCGATCGCCGACAGCGGTGCCGTCCAGTCGAGGTTGTTGACCAGACGCACCGCGTTCTCACCATCGCTCGACAGGAATCGCGACACCTGACCCTGCAGGCGCGTCACCCACTCCGCCACGGTCTCGCGACTGTTCAAGGTGCGCTCAGCAGTGGGGCGCGGATCGCCGATCAGGCCCGTGGATCCGCCCACCAAGCCGAGCGGCTTGTGCCCCTTGAGCTGCAGACGACGCAGCAGTAGCAGCTGCACCAGATTGCCCAGGTGCAGGCTCGGTGCCGTCGGATCGAAACCGCAGTAATACGTGAACGGCTCACCCTCGAACAGCGCGGAAAGCGCCTCGGGGTCGGTCGACACGTGCACCAGCCCTCGCCACTGCAGTTCGTCCCACAGGGTGGCGAAGCTGTCGTCGTTGCGCTGGGCGGCCAGGATCTCGGCTCGTTCTTCTGCTACTGACACGCCTGCCATCGTACCGTGACCCAGCCCGGGCGCGCGGCCCCGCAGCAGAAGGAAACACCCAGCACAGTGGATCAACAGACAAAGGATAGCTACATTTATGAATTTGAGCATTCATTCCAAGGAGGATCATGCCGAAGACCCATATCCGCCCGGCGCGCCGTTCGGCCTCTCTCGTCACCGCACTCGCAGCGGTGGCGGCATCGTTCACCTGGGCCGGTGCCGCACCAGCGCTCGCTACCCCCGATCCGGGGTCCCAGGCCGGTTGGCAGTGGACCAGCACCTCAACCGCAGCGCACGCCGCACCGCGCGGCATCACAGTATCGCCAGACGGAGCAAGACTCTTCGTCAACTACGAGGCAGGCAATCTGCTCAGCGTTTTGAACTCCGACACCATGGGCGTCTCCGCCGAGGCACCCATCGAAGGCTGGGGTGAGCCCACGATCACCACTCCCGCCATCGACGGCTACCGCGTGCTCACCGCAGGCACGAACAACGTCTACTCGTTGACACCCGGTATCTGGTCTGGGATCGCTACGCACGGTCCCGGCATCGACGCCATGACCTACTCGAAGCACACGACGACCGTGTTCAGCACCGACGCTGGCCAACTCTCCGAGCGAGACCCGCACTCCGGTGAGCTCATCCGGTACGCCGGCCTGGAAGATTCGCCCACCGCCGTCGCCGCGCACCCCGGCAAGCTCGTCGTCTACACGGCCGACGAGAACCAGCAGTCGATCACCGCGATCGACCTCACACAGGTCGATTGGAACACCGCGCACGGCACCGAGGACGCTTCGACAGTGCTCGCCCTGCCCGGCACGACACCCTCCGACCTGGCCAT
Organism: Leucobacter sp. VD1; assembly: GCF_037150695.1. Lineage (NCBI taxonomy): Bacteria > Bacillati > Actinomycetota > Actinomycetes > Micrococcales > Microbacteriaceae > Leucobacter > Leucobacter sp. VD1. Next base: position 83,156 of record NZ_JBBCPO010000004.1, on the reverse strand, counting down.
CTCGGCCGACGGGTCGACGCTCTACGTGCTCGATTACTACGCCGCGATCCACGCGATCGACACCGCCACGTTCACCGTAAAGAAGTCGCGAAACATCAGCGGTGCCGACTTCGCCTCGGCGTCGCTCTCCGTGAACCCCGTGACCGGCGAGCTCGTCGCTTCCGACCTCAACGGCAACGTGTTCTTCATCGACCCCGCCAGCCTCAAGGTCACCCGCGCACTCCCCCTCGAAGAAGGCCTCTGGGACACCGCGATCTCCCCGGACGGCACGAAGGTCTACGTGACCAACACCTTTGAAAGCTCGATCTCGGTGCTCGAATACGTCACCCCCGCCCCAAACCCCGCCACCGACGTACAGGCAATCCCAGGCGCCCGCCAGGCCGCCGTGACCTGGACGGCATCCACCACCGGATCCGCCACTTACACCGTCAGCGCAGTCGGCAGCAGTGACGTGCTCTGCACCACCACGTCAACTTCTTGCGTCATCCCGAACCTGCCGCTTGGCTCAGTGCAGTTCGTGGTGACCACCACCACCGAGGCCGGCTCCACGCCGTCGCAGCCGTCGGCACCCGCGATCATCACCGCCCCCGAAGCGCCGAACTCGGTGCCCACACCCACCGGCGACGCCACCATCGGCTTCGCAGGCGCTCAGCCGACCACCGCGCTGTTCGGCCAGAAGGTCGACGTCGTCGCGACCGGCTTCGCTCCCTCCTCATTCGTCGACGTCTCGCTGCACTCCAGCCCTGTGCTGCTCGGCTCGGGAGTGGTCGGCAATGACGGCACCGCTAACTTCCAGGTGACGATCCCCGCGAGCGGTGTCGAACCCGGCGCCCACCACCTCGTCGCCACAGGTTTCACCGCCCAGGGCGCCCCGGCGGCGGCCGTGCGCGAGATCACGCTCGCGGCACCCCCGGGGCCGAAGCCGCCGACGCCGCCCACGCCCACCCCGGGCGGCGGTTCGAAGACCTCAGGCGGCGACGCGCTCGCCCGCACCGGCGCCGAGACCGAGCCGCCCATCTGGGCAGCGGCGTTCCTGCTCACTGTCGGAGCAGCAGCCGTCACCGCAGCGCGCCTGCGCCGCCGCACGGTCTAATACCGACGGCACCCCGCACACGACGATGCCCCCGCAGGCCTGGCCTGCGGGGGCATCGTCGTACAGCGGGAGCAGCGCGTGTCAGCCGCGGAACTCCGCGATCCGCTCACCCAGGCGGGCCAGCTGCTCCTCGACGCGCACCTTGGCGGTGCCGCCGGCACCGGTGCGTGAGTTCACCGAACCCTCAATGGTGAGCACCTCGCGCACAGCCGGGCTGAGATGCTCCGACACGCTCAGCAGCTCTTCATCGCTCGGCTCGTGAAGCTCCAGGCCGCGCTCCTCGCAGTAGCGCACCAGCTCGCCCGAGATCTCGTGAGCATCGCGGAAAATCACGCCCTGCTTCACCAGCCACTCAGCAACATCGGTAGCGAGCGAGAAACCCTGCGGGGCGAGCTCGGCCATGCGGTCAGTGTCGAAGCTCATCGTCGCAACCATGCCGGTGAAGGCCGGCAGCAGCACCTCAAGCTGCTGCACCGAATCGAAGACGGGCTCCTTGTCTTCCTGCAGATCACGGTTGTACGCGAGCGGCAGCCCCTTGAGCGTGGCGAGCAGCCCCGTCAGGTTGCCGATCAGACGCCCCGACTTGCCGCGCGCGAGCTCAGCAATATCGGGGTTCTTCTTCTGCGGCATGATGCTGGAACCCGTGGAGTAGCCGTCGTGCAGGCGCACGAAGCCGAACTCCTTGGTGTTCCAGATGATGATCTCCTCGCTGAGACGCGACAGATCGATGCCGATCTGAGCACAGATGAACGCGAACTCGGCAACAACATCGCGAGCCGCGGTGCCATCAATCGAGTTCTCGAGCGGATCGCCGAGGCCGAGCTCGCTGGCCACCAGGCGCGGATCAAGGCCGAGTGAGCTGCCGGCCAGCGCCCCGCCGCCGTAGGGCGAGGCGCTGGCGCGCTGCGCCCAATCGCGCAGGCGCTCCAGATCGCGCACGATCGGCCACGCATGAGCGGCAAGCTGATGCGCGAGCAGCACCGGCTGCGCGTGCTGCAGGTGAGTACGGCCAGGCAGAATCGCGTCGGGGTGCTTGGCAGCCTGCTCGGCGATCGCATCGAGCAGGTCGAGCAGGTGGCCCTTGATGATCGCCGCATGATCGAGCAGGTACAGCCGCACGAGCGTGGCGATCTGATCGTTGCGGCTGCGGCCGGCTCGGAGCTTGCCGCCCAGCTGCACGCCGGTGATCTCGATCAGCAAACGCTCCAGCGCGGAGTGCACATCTTCATCGTCATCGGCGGGCACTGCGCGGCCATCGGCGACGCGGGCAGAGAGCTCGTCGAGCGCGGCGCGCATATCGCGCAGCTCATCCTCGCTGAGATAACCGGCCGCAGCGAGCGCGGTGGCGTGCGCCTTCGAACCGCGAATGTCGTACTGCGCGAGCACCCAGTCGAACTGCGTCGACTTGCTCAGCGCCGCAAGCGACGGCGACGGGCCGCTCGCGAAACGGCCGCCCCACAGGGCGCCGGCCTCAGCGGCACGATTGCCGGTCTCCGCAGTGGTGTTCTCGATGCTCTCAGTCACCAGACCAGCCTACCGTTTGCGGCGCGTTGGGCTCCGCTCGCGGGCCTACCCCTGTTCGAGGAGCCAGGCCATGAGCGCCTTTTGCGCGTGCACGCGGTTCTCTGCCTCATCCCAGACCACGCTCTGCGGGCCGTCAATCACCTCGGGGGCGACCTCAAACTCACGGTAGGCGGGGAGGCAGTGCAGGAAGATCGCGTCGGCGGCGGCGTGCGCCATCAGCTCAGGGGTGACCCGGTATGCACCGAAGGTGGCGATACGCTCGGCCTTCTCTTCCTCCTGCCCCATCGACACCCAGGTATCGGTGATGACTGCATCGGCCCCGCGCACCGCCTCAACAGGGTCGGTGAGAATCGTCACGCTGCCGCCGGTCTCGGCGGCGATCCGCTTCGCATCGGCCACGATGTCTTCACGCGGGTGGTAGCCGGCGGGGCCCGCAACCCGGATGTGCATTCCGGCTGTCGCGAAGCCGAGCAGGTAGGAGTGCCCCATATTGTTGGCAGCATCGCCGACGTACGTTGCGGTGAGACCCGTGAGCTCGCCGCCGTTGCTGGCCGCGCGATGCTCACGAATGGTCTGCAGATCGGCGAGGATCTGGCAGGGGTGGAAGTCGTCGGAGAGCGAGTTGATCACGGGCACCGTCGCGTGCGCGGCCATCTCTTCGAGGCCGGCGTGCGCGTAGGTGCGCCACACGATCAGCTCGACCATGCGCGACAGCACCTTGGCCGTGTCTGAGATCGACTCCTTGCCACCCATCTGGGAATTCTTCGAATCCATGATGAGCGGGTTGCCGCCGAGATCGGCGACGCCCACCGAGAAACTCACCTGGGTGCGGGTGGAGGTCTTGTCGAAGATGACCGCGGCGGTCTTCTGCCCGTCGAGCGGACGTCGCGCGAAGCGATCCTTCTTGAGCGCTGCGGCGAGGTCGAGCACCTCGCGCTGCTCGGCGGGGCTCAGATCGTCGTCTCGAAGGAAGTGTCTGGTCACACGACCAGCCTACCCGGAGCGCACACCCCGGGCAGGCCGCCTCTGCTCAGTAGGTCGTGGCGTATGAGTCGTACTTCTGCGCCGCGTCGAGACCGGCCACCCGCGCGATCTCGGCCCGCTTCACCGCGGTGAAGGTGTCAGCGAAGTCGCGCGAGAACCATCCCCGCACAGTCTCCGACTCGGTGAAGGCGTCGAGGGCCTCCTCAAGCGTCGTGGGGATGCTGCGAATCCCGAGGCTGTCGCGCTCCCCCTCGGACAGCTCCCCCGTCTCGCCGTGCACGATGTTCGGCGCCGGCAAGCCGCGGCGAATCCCATCGAGGCCAGCCCGAATCAGGCAGCCGAGCACGAGCCACGGGTTCGCAGTGGCATCGGCGGCCCGGTATTCGAGGTTGTACTGCTTCTGATGGTTGGCGCCCGGGGTATCGAAGAGCGGGCAGATCCGCAGCAGCGCCTCACGGTTGTTCTCCCCGAGGAAGACACCGCCGGCGCTCCAACGGTTGGGGGCCAGACGCTCATACGAGATCGGCGCGGAGGCGGCAATGGCCTGGATCGCTTCGGCGTGCTCCAGGATGCCCGCGGCGAAGGAGCCAGCGACCTCAGAGAGCTTGCCCGGTCGGCTCGAATCGTAGGTGACGAAACGCCCCTCGCCGTCTTGCAGGCTCAGATGCACGTGCACGCCGTTGCCGCCACCGTTCTCCTCGATGATCGGCGAGAAGGTGATGCGCTTGCCCAGCAAGCTGGCGACGTGCCTCGTGATCTCGCGCAGATAGATAGCGCGATCGGCGGCAACCAGGGCCGGTGCCGGCCGAATGGTCACCTCGAACTGGTTGCGGCCGAACTCGGGCAGCCACATCTCCGGTTCGAGGCCGGCATCCTGTAGCGCGGCGACGAGCAGACCGCCCAGCTCTTCCTCCTCGAGGAACGATTCGAGCGAGAACGGCGTGTTCACGGGGCTGCCGTCGTCGTCGCGCAGCATGAACTCGTGCTCGAACGACGACACCACGCTGAGCCCTGTAGCGCTTTCGAGATCATGCACCGCGTTCTTCAGGAAGGTGCGGGGGTCGTTCTCCCACGGCTCACCGGAGGGTGTGTGAATATCGGCGAGCACCATCGTCGTTTGTTCGCCAGCATCGTTCAACGTCACCGTGGCAATGCTCGACACATCGGGCATGAGGCGCAGATCGCCCACCGAGCCGAAGGGGTTGGGGGTGACGATCGAACCGAAGGCGTCGATCGCGAGATTCGCGGGCACCCAGCCGCAGCCGGAGCTCAGGTACTTCTGGAAGTCCTGCTGCGGGAAAGCTCGGCCTCGTGCCTTCGCTGCGAGGTCGGAGGTGAGGATGATGCCGAGGGGTTCTTTTCTCATGATGCGTCCTTACATATTGCAGAGTGAAATGAGTGGGGTGGGAGTGCGGCAGCGGATCGCGGCCAACTACTCCCAGGCGTCGAAGGCCTGGATTCGCCCGAGGGGTTCGTCACCAAGCTCGGCGACCACCCCGGCGATGACGCTCTCGACGAGCGCAAGCGCGGGCACGAATGAGTCGAACGGGCTGGGGGCGTCGACCACGCTCGATAGCAGGCAGTCGGCGTGCTTCGCAGCCGGCGACAACCAGGGGTCGGTGAACAGCACCGTGCTCACCCGGTTCGCCTTCGCCCGGGCCGTGAACGACACTGTTGCGTCCTGATAGCGGCGGTAGTCGAACGCCACCAGCACGTCTCGGGGCCCGAAATCGAGCAGCGCGAGCGACTTGTCTGACTCGCTGTGGCCAACGAAGCGCACCTCGGGTCTGAGCATGCGCAGGTGGATCGTGAGGTACTCGGCAAGCAGCCCGCTGTATCGGCCGCCCACCGTCCAGATGCGACGCTTCGGATCGGCGAGCAAGCGCACCACCCTGTCGAACTCCGAACCCGGCGCGGCGTCGAGACTGGCCGCAATGCCGTCACTGAAGACGCGCTTCGCCTCCCCCAGCAGACCGTGCACATCGCTGCGATCACTGCCGCGGGAGGCATACTGGTCGATCGGCGAGGTGGTGCGATGCGCGATCTCCTGACGCAGCATCTCCTGCATTCGCGGGTAGGAGGGGATGCCGATCTTCGCGAGCATGCGGAACACCGTCGGGGTGCTCACACTCGCCCGTTCGGCAAGCTTCGTCACCGATTCGAGCCCCGCGACAGGGTAGTCGGCGATCAGCACCCGTGCGACCTTTTTCTCGGACGGGCTCATCGCATCGAACGAGATCTTCAGCGCCTCGGCGAGTGTGCGTGACTCCTGCATGTCCTGCCCCTCCCCTACCAGCCCCGGAACGGGGCGATATCAGCGTCGGAGACAACCCCCGAACGCACATCGGCGATCGCCGCGTCAAGCAACTCCACGGCCCGCACCGCCTGCTCGGCCGTCAGCGTCAACGGCGGGGTCAATTCGATCACATTGTCGCGCACGAGATAGCAGATCGCGCCGAGCTGCCACATGCGGAAGATCACCCGCTTCGTAAAGTCGGCGTCGGCTCCCGCCCCAGCGCCCGGCTCGGCGCGCAGCTCGATGCCGAGGCTGAGACCGCGGCCACGCACCGCGTGCACCTCGGGCGCGCGTTCGGCGAGCTCCGCGAGAAGCGCGCGCAGCTGGAGGCCTCGCTCCTCGGCAGCTTCCACCAGGCCCTCCGAGGCTATGGTCTCCAGCACGGCCCGTCCGCTCGCGGCGGCGATCGCGTTGCCCGCTGTGGTGAGCAGGGCACTCGCGGGGGCAGCATCGAGCACCTGCGCCGGGCCGACTACGGCCGACAGGGGCAGTCCCCCGCCGAGCGCTTTCCCGAAGGTCACCAGGTCAGGCACCACCCCGTCATGCTCAAACCCGTGCATGCGCGCCGTGCGCGCAAGACCCACCTTCACCTCGTCGCAGATAAGCAGCGCCCCGGCAGCGCGTGCGCGATCCGCAAGCCCACGAAGAAAACCAGGTGGCGGCACGAGCAGCCCGCCATCTGACTGGTGCGACTCCACGATGATCGCCGCAACGTCACCTCCCGAGGGGCCGACGAGTTCGGCATCGAGCGCAGCGAACACCCGCGCAAGCGTCGCGGCGTCTGCTGCAGGATCGCCAGTCTCGACAGGATATTCGAGCAGCGTGCTCGACGGATCAGCAGCCACACCGCCGTCGACGAACACCCCGCTCACCCCCTGCGCCACACCAGAACCGCCGTGGTAGCCGCCGCGGAACGCAATGATTCGGGCTCGCCCCGTCGCCGCCCGGGCTGCGGCGAGCGCCGAATTGTTCGCGTCGGTGCCCGCATGGCCCAGCAGCACGCGCCGCTCCCCAATGCCAGGAGTGACCTCGAGCAACACTTCGCCCAGCGCGACCGCGAAAGGGTTGGTGGCAGAGAGCACACTCGCCCCTGCCCCCGTCTCGGCCGCAGCCGTGATCGCGGCAACCACGCGGGGATGAGCGTGACCTACGCTGTTCGCACCCCACGCCCCCGACAGGTCGAGCAGGCGACGGCCCGAGTGGTCAACCACTTCGCAGCCCCGCCCCGAGACCATACTCGCGGGAAAGAACCGCAGCTTCTGATTGCCTGCGATCACCCGCGCGTCACGGTCGAGCAGGGTGGGCGAGGCGGTCACGATCCGGCTCCGGCGACAGCGGGCGCGGCCGCAGCCTGCGCGGTGCGCGCATCGAGCAGATCGCAGGCGCCGAGATACCCCGAGACGAGCGCGAGCGTGACGCGGCGCACAGCATCCTCATCGGGCAGAAAGTTCGCACTGTGCAGACTCGGCTGCGTCGCAGCCCCCGAAGTCTCCACCCCCACGAACGCCATCAGCCCAGGCAGCTCCTCGGAGAAGAACGAGAAATCGTCAGCACCGCACGACCGCATCGGCTCGCTCGTCTCAAGGCCCAGGCTGCGCAGCCGCTCATCGACGAAATCGACAAGCTCGGCGTTGTTCTCCAGCACGGGCTCACCGAGTGTGATCGCAACCTCTGCGGTCATGCCGTGCGCGGCAGCAATCCCGGCAGCATAGCTGCGGATCGCGGCATGTGCGTTCTCACGGTCGGCCCGATCCATGGTGCGCAGTGTGCCGGCGAACGAACCGGAATGCGGGATCACATTCGCGATCCGCCCCGCCGAAAAACGACCAACAGTGAACACGGCCGGCCGCATCGGAGAAATGGTGCGACGCAGCACCTCTGTGATGCCCACCACCATCTGAGAGAGCACCGGGATCGGGTTCTGCGCCTCATGCGGGTACGCGCCGTGACCGCCGTGCCCGTGCACCGTCACCGTGATCTCGTCGGCCGCGGCGTTCGTGGGGCCCTTGCCCGTCGCAACTGCGCCGACAGGGATGCGCGGGTGCACATGCGCGGCCAGCACCGCCTCTACCCGGTGCCGGGAGAGCACCCCCGAACGCACAATGTCGAGCGCGCCCGAGGGGTACGCCTCCTCGCGCGGCTGCAAGAACGGCACCAGCGCGTAGGGCAGGCCCAGCTCGGCCTCCACTTCGGCGGCAGCCCCGGCAAGCGCGAGCAACGCCGCCTGGTGCACGTCGTGCCCGCAGGCATGCATCACGCCGGTTGTGGATGCGAACGGCGCGCCCGTCACCTCTGCCACCGGCAGCGCGTCGAGTTCGGCGCGGACGGCGACGGACGGCCCGTCGTGCGGGCCGATCCGCCCGATACGCCCGGTTTCGGCTACGGTCTCCATCGCCGTGGGCATGCGTTCCGCGATCCACGCCGCCGTGCCGTGCTCGGCACCGGACAGCTCGGCCATGCCGTGCAGCACCTCGCGGTCGCGCACCGCCGCGGGGATGCGGGCCAGCGCGGCCTCCGTGAGCCGCGCCGCAAGCGCCTCGTGATTCACGCGGACACTCCCGTCGCCCCGCGCCAGGTGGGCTCTTCGGCAAGGCCATACGCCCGGATCGCGTTGTCACCAGTGATCTTGCGGATCAAACGCTCGCCATCGGCGGCACTCCACTCGTCATTGCGAATCCAGTCATTGATCGTCGCCAGCAGGCCACGGCGGAACAGATGCGCGCCGAGGTGGTAGAGCTCGGGGAGCCCCCACGCATCCGACGAGAACAGCGCCTTGTCGAAGGGAGTGAGTTCGAGCGACTCCGCGATCACCTGCGGCGAGCGCGCGCCCACATAGTTGATGGCGAGGCCGACGTCGCAGAACACGTGGGGGAAGACGTGAGCGAGGTAGCCAGCCTGCCGGTGGAAGGGGTAGCAGTGCAGCAGCAGCACCCGGGCACCGGACTCGCGGGTGCGCCGCAGCCACTCCGTCAGCAGCAGCGGGTCGCAGCGGTGCAGGTCGACGTCCGGGTCGCCGAAGCCGATGTGGAACTGGATCGCCTGGCGCTCTTCGACCGCGCACCAAATCCCGAAGCGGATGAGCACGGGATCAGTGATCCGCACCGCCGCACCCGCCTCGATCTCAGCCAGCCAACGCTCCGCAGCACGCACCACCTCGGCGTCATCGGGACGATCCGGGTCGAAGTCGAGGCCGATCCGGTATGCCGCGATCGACTTCACACCGACCGCGAGACGGAGCTGATCGCGCAACTCGGCACGGAAACGATCGGGGTACGTCGCAGCCGCCGGGCCGGTCTCGATGACCTGCTCGGCCACCCGCTCCAAGCGCACCACAGCGTCGGAGGTCGCACCCGAGCGGATCGCCATACCTGCGGGGTCGAGAATGTCATCCCCGCGATGCCCAGTCTCGATGAGGTAGCGGTCGATGCCGGCGGCGCGCAGCAGCCGCGCGTTAACGAGCTCGGGCGCAAGCTCCGCGCGGCGCTCGATGTAGCGGTCGGCGCTCACATGCGGTTCGAGATCGAGCACGGGGGCGCACCAGCGGCGGATCGCGACGCCCAACTGCGAATCGAACACCGAGGTGCCGCTGGGCGCCGCCCAGTTGGACTCGGTGATCATGTCTTCGAACGCCGGCCGATCAAGCGTCTGCTCGACGACCCCGTGGCAGTGGTGGTCGATGAGTGGTGCGCTGTCGAATGCCGATGCATCGAGCAGGGTGTGCGTCATTCCATTTCCTTCCGGCTACGGGGTTCGAATCAGTCGAGGTCTTCGGCCGAGAGCCTGCCACCGATGCGTTCGGCCAGCTTCGGCATGGTGACGATGATGATGAGACCGACCACGCACCAGGCACCCGCGATCCACGGGAAGTAGGTGTAGGGGGCCTGCTGCCCGATCACCTGCACCGCATACACGAAGGCGAGGTAGATGAGGCCGAGCACCGGCATGATGACCTCCCACTTCGGAATGCGGCTGCGGCGGCGGAACACATAGACGATCACACCGATGGAGGTCATGCCGTAGGCGACCACCATGCAGAGTGTGGCGATCGTGGCATACCAGTAGTAGGCGTCGAAGGCGGTGCCGCCGAAGATCGAGATGCCGCCTGCCAGCAGCAATGCCAGCACAATCGTGGTGAGCACGGCGGCGGTAGGCACGCCCGTGCGGGGGTTCGCCACGCCCAGACGCTTCGGGCCGAAGCCGTCGCGGGCCAGCGCGTAGATGAGTCGTGCCGCGGCAGCGGTGGAGCTCAGCACCGAGGCGAATGCCACGACGAAGGCGATGAACGCGATGAGCAGGGCGTACTCGCGACCGATGTAGAGCGTGGAGAGCTCGGTGAGAGTGGAGTTCGATCCGGCGAACGCGGCGACGCCGGCCTCGCCGGTGCCGTAGCCAACGGTCTGGGCGAACATCATCACCAGGTAGAGGAGGCCGGCCACGACGATCGCACCGAGCAGGGCCCGCGGGATGACGCGCCGCGGGTTCTCGGTCTCCTCACCGAGCGAGGTGCCCGACTCGAACCCGGCCCACGACAGGAACGCGAACACCGACGCGGTGAGGATTGCGGTCCCGCTGGCCTCGCCGGGAAGGAATGCACTCCAGTCGATCGTGGCACCCTCGACCGGTGCGTCACCGGTGCCAACGCGCCAGAAGATTACGGCGGCGAGCACGAGCATTGCGAGCACGCCCAGTGAGCCGATCACGAACAGCACCCGAGTGACGATCCGCGATTCCCTGACGTTGAGCACCACGACCAGCACTGACACGACGAGCGCGATGATGATCCACGGCACACTGCGCAGGCCACCGCCGAACTGCTCGGCCCACGCTTCGAAGAAGACGCCGGTGGCGCCGAGGATGCAGGCTGCGAAGAAGAGGTAGGTGCCCAGCAGTGCGAAACCGCCGAAGAAGCCTGCGCGCGGCCCGATGGTGGCACCGGCCAGAGCGTAGACGGACCCTGCGTGGGTGAAGTACCCGGTGAGCCTGATGAAGCCGTAGCCGACGAGTAGCGTGCCGATAAAGGCGAGGGCGAAGGTGAACGGCACGGATTTGCCGACGAGCCCGGCCACGCCGATCCCGTTGAGCGCCATGGCCATCACCGGGCCCATGAAGCCGACCGAGAGGGCGGTGACCTCCCAGATGCGCAGTTTGCGCTTGCCTCCGCCTGCGGTCTCCCGTGCTACCGGGATAGTGGTCTCAGTCATCTGTGCGGACTCCTTCGTCTCTGATGAATGGCGGTGTTGCGTCGTTCGGGGCCGAGATCGTGAGAGATCGGTGCCGAAATGGGTGTTCTCCGCCGAACTGAAATGTACACGAGGATACGCAATTTGCAAAGTGTGACTACTTTGTACAATTTGAGACGGATCGTGTTGCGCACACCGCAGGCCCCATCGCCGAGGCGAATGCAGCGATCCCGACATCCGCCCAGCCCGCCATGCCAGAGTGGAGCCACGATCCGAGGAGGACACATGCGAGTGGCAGCGGCATTCCTGGCCGACGCGGCCAACGTGCGCGAAGGCACGCTGAGCGTACTGTCGGGATTCATCAACACCATCAACCGCGAAAGCTACCCCGCCCCGCTCGGCGCGGCACTCGTGGTGGTCGTCGAATACGACGAAAGCGAATCCCGCCGCGGCGACCCCGAGCGCTCCTTCCGCGCCCGCTGCGAACCCGCCATCGGAGGTGCCGAAATCTTCAGCCTCGAAGGCACCTTCAGCCTCGGCGGCGGCAACGACGCCTCCGGCTACATTCCCATGGTGTTCCCACTGCACGACGCGCAGGTGCCCATGCCCGGCAGCTACCGCATCGTCTTCGAAGGCACCGGCCTCGAACGCGTCGACGTGCGCTTCTACGCCAACGCAACCGAGATGCCGTCACTCGACGAGACAGAGGTGTGATCCACTGCAGCTAATGCCGGCACCATGCGACAGTTGCGGCCGCAAGCTTCGCAGGCGGGTGCGGATCGGCGTCACCCCCGCCGCATGGAAGGATTGAAGCATGACCGAGCTGCCCCGCCTCATCGCCTTCGACCTCGACGACACCCTGGCCCCCTCGAAGTCGCCCGTCGACCCGCGCATGCTCGCGGTATTCGCCCGGCTGCTCGACCGCACCACCGTCGCCGTGATCTCGGGCGGCAACTTCGAACAGTTCGAAGCCCAACTCGTCGACCGCCTCGACACCTTCGCCGGCGTCAACGAAGCAGCACTCGAACGGCTGCACCTGCTGCCCACCTGCGGCACCCGCTACGAGCGGCGCGAGGGCGGCCGCTGGCAGACCATCTACCGCGAAAACCTCTCGCCAGAAGAGCGCGACGCCGCACTCGCAGTGCTGCGCGAAGAAGCCGAACGCCTCGGGCTGTGGGAGGCCGAACCGTGGGGCGAGATCCTTGAGGATCGCGGATCCCAGGTCACCTTCTCGGCCCTCGGCCAGCGCGCCCCCGTCGAAGCGAAGCAGGCGTGGGATGCAGACGGCACGAAGAAGAACACCCTGCGCGCCGCCGTCGCCGACCGCCTGCCAGGCCTCGAAGTGCGCAGTGGCGGCTCCACCTCGGTCGACATCACCCGGCGCGGCATCGACAAGGCCTACGGTATGCGTAAGCTCGAAGCCCACACCGGCATCCCGCTCGACGCCATGCTGTTCGTGGGCGACAGGCTCGACCCTGACGGCAACGACTACCCCGTGAAGGCACTCGGTGTGGCGTGCCGGGAGGTCGAGAGCTGGGAGGACACCGCCGACTTCCTCGAAGCGCTGCTCGCTGACTGAGCGCCCGGCTTCTGCCCGAAATGCCAGAGGGCGCCCTCTCGGACGCCCTCTGGCATTTGCGGAGCTGAGCCGCGGGCCCGCGGCTCAGCTCTCGGAATCGGCGATCAGGCCTCGACGGCCGGCTGCGCAGCCGGAACGAGCCCGAGCACCTCGGCGGTCTCGGCAAGCGTCGCTGCGGCCACAGCCGCATCGCCGTTGACGCCCTCGCCGAGCGCGGGAATCTGCTGCTTGAACGTAGCCTTCCAGCCACCCTCGTACTGCTCGGGGAAGCAGCGCTGCAGCACGTCGATCATGGCGTGCACCGCGGTCGAGGCTCCGGGCGAGGCGCCCAACAGGCCGGCGATCGAACCCTCGGCGCCGGTGATGACCTCGGTGCCGAACTGCAGGATGCCGCCCTTCTGGGGATCCTTCTTCATCACCTGCACGCGCTGACCGGCGGTGATCATCTGCCAATCCTCGGTGCGGGCAGTGGGCATGTACTCGCGCAGCGTAGCCATCTGCTTCTCACGGCTGGCGAGCACCTCGCCGACGAGGTACTTCTCAAGCCCGAACTCGGTGAGGCCGACCTTGAGCATCGGGCCGAGGTTGTGGGCGCGCACCGAACCGGGCAGATCCCACCAGGAGCCCTTCTTCAGGAAGTTGGGGCTGAAGCCCGCGTAGGGGCCGAAGAGCAGGCTCTCCTTGCCGTCGACGATGCGGGTGTCGAGGTGCGGCACCGACATGGGCGGAGCGCCCACAGCGGCCTTACCGTACACCTTGGCACGGTGCTGCTTCACGATCTCGGGGTTGTCGCACTTGAGGAACTTGCCGCTAATGGGGAAGCCGCCGAAGCCCTTGATCTCGGGAATGCCAGAGGTCTGCAGCAGCGGCAACGCGCCGCCGCCGGCACCGACGAACACGAACTTGGCGTTCACGATGGTGCGGGCGTGGCCCGAGAGGTTTTCAACGTGCACATTCCAGGTGCCGTCGGCCTGTCGCCGCAGCTTCGTGACGCGCTGCTCCAGGTGCAGCTTCGCGCCCTGAGATACGAGGTGATCGAGGAGCTGGTGCGTGACCGCACCGAAGTCAACGTCGGTGCCGCTCTCTGAGCGGGTCGCCGCGAAGACTTCGTCCTTGGCGCGGCGGTCAACGAGGAGGGGCGTCCACTCCGCGATCTTCTCGGGATCGTCGCTGAACTCCATATCGGCGAACAGGGGCTCATTCTTCAGCAGCTCGTAGCGGCGACGCAGGTAATCGACGTTCGCCTCGCCACGCACGAAGGTCATGTGCGGGGTCGCGTTGATGAACGAGGAGGGCTCGCCGAGCACGCCCTGCTTGACGAGCGACGACCACCACTGGCGGGAGAGCTGGAACTGCTCGTTGATGTCGATCGCCTTCGCAGCCGACAGGGAGCCGTCTTTGCCCTCAGGCATGTAGTTCAGCTCGCACAGGGCTGCGTGCCCCGTGCCCGCGTTATTCCAGGCGTTGCTGCTCTCAGTAGCTACCTGGGAGCGGGACTCGAAGATCTCGATCGACCAGTCAGGCTGCACCTGCTTGATGAGGGTGCCCAGGGTGGCGCTCATGACACCACCGCCGACGAGGACGACGTCTACCGTGTTCTTACTCACGATCGTTCATTCTACCCCTCACTTCAGTGGCTACAGCCCCGCCTGCGATCGGGCACCCTGCAGGGTCTCAACGGCCGCGTCGACCACTCGGGTGTACCCCAGACGCGCTGCCTCGCCGGCCCGCTGCGCACCGCCCACGACAGGGCGCACCTCTCCTGCGAGGCTGATCTCGCCGAAAGCTGCGAGATCGTGCGGCAGCGGGCGGTCGGTGATCGCCGACAGCACGGCGAGCGCGATGGCGAGATCGGCAGCGGGCTCGGCCAGCTTCACCCCGCCCACCGTTGAGACATAGACGTCTTGATCGTGCAGGCGCGCACCGATGCGCCGCTCAAGCACCGCAAGGATCATCGCCACCCGCGACGGGTCGACACCGCCGGTGACCCGACGCGGATTGGGGGTGGCGCTCTTCGCAACAAGCGCCTGCACCTCGACAGGCAGGGCCCGGCGCCCCTCCAGGGCAACGGTCGCGCAGGTGCCACTGACGGGCGACGCCGACCGGCTGAGAAACAACCCACTGGGATCGGGAACCTCGACGATGCCGCGATCCTGCATTTCAAAGCACCCCACTTCATCGGTGGGACCGAAGCGGTTCTTGAGCGTGCGCAAGAAGCGCAGTGACGTCTGCCGGTCTCCCTCGAAGTGGCAAACCACGTCGACGAGATGTTCGAGCAGGCGCGGGCCGGCCACCGAGCCGTCTTTGGTGACGTGCCCCACCAGGATCACCGGCGTGCCCCGACCCTTCGCGGCACGAATCAGCGCGCCGGCAACCTCGCGCACCTGCGCCGGGCCGCCCGCCGCGCCATCGACCTCGCCGCTCGCGAGCGTCTGCACAGAGTCGACGATCACCAGTGCCGGGTCGACCTGCTCGATGTGCCCGAGCACCGTGGCGAGATCAGTCTCGCTCGCGAGGAAGAGGGTGTCGTGCATCGCGCCTGTGCGTTCGGCGCGCATGCGGATCTGCCCGGCTGATTCTTCTCCGCTAGCGTAGAGCACGCGCGCCCCCGCCGAGGCCGCGCGCGCAGCGGCATCGAGCAGCAGCGTCGACTTGCCCACGCCGGGCTCGCCTGAAAACAGGATCGCCGCGCCGGGCACCACCCCGCCTCCGAGCACGCGATCCAACTCACCAATGCCGGTCTGCCGGTGCCGCACCGCCTCCCCCGTGAGCTGGGTGATGGGGCGGGCCTCGCGCCCCGCCCCCGGAGCCACCGCGCGCGTGGTGCGGGCGAGCGATGCGCCCGCCGCCGCACGCTCTTCGACGGTGCCCCACTGCTGGCACTCGCCGCAGCGACCGACCCACTTCGAGGTCTGCCACCCGCACTCGGTGCACACATACGCACTACTCGTTCTCGCCATGCGGCGAGCCTAACGTCAGCCTCCGACATTCACGGATCGACAGCGGTCCGGGTGCTCGAGAGTACGCCCCCCTACTTCTTGAAGAGGTTGCGCAGCACCTGGTTCACGACGGTGCGCACGCCAGAGGTGACAACCGAGCCGACCCTGTCGACGGTCTTCTTCGTCGCCGCGGCCCGCTCGCGTTCGCGGCGCGCCTCCTCCTGCTCGGCTTTCCGAGCTGCGGCTGCGGCTGCGCGCTCGGCTTCCCGCTCTGCCGCACGCTCGGCCGCGGCCGCGGCCTTCTCCTCCGCTTTCGCCTGCGCGGCGGCCTCTTTCTCGGCAGCGGCCCTCGCTTCCGCCTCGGCGCGGGCGGCTGCGGTCTCCTCGGCGCGCTCGGCGAGCACCTCGGTCGCCGAACGCTCGTTCACGGCTTCGCCGTACTTCGCCTGCAGCGGCGACACCAGCACCGCGGCCTGCACGGTCGCGGCGGGGGCCGGGTTCATCGCCCCCTGCGGCGCGCGCAGCCGCGTCCACGCGACCGGCGTAGGCACCCCCTTCTCACTCATCACGGTGACGATCGCCTCGCCGGTGCCGAGCGACTGCAGCACCTCTGCGAGCTCGTACCCCGAGTTCGGGTAGGTCGCCACTGTGGCCTTGAGCGCTTTTGCATCGTCGGGGGTGTGGGCGCGGAGGGCGTGCTGCACGCGCGAGCCGAGCTGGGCAAGCACATCGCCGGGAACGTCTTTCGGGGTCTGCGTCACGAAGAACACGCCCACGCCCTTCGAGCGGATCAGCCGCACCGTCTGGGTGATCTGCTGCAGAAACGCCTTCGATGCGTCAGCGAAGAGCAGATGCGCCTCGTCGAAGAAAAACACCAGTTCCGGCTTATCGCGGTCGCCCACCTCGGGCAGCGTCTCGAAGAGCTCTGACAGCAGGAACATGAGGAACGTCGAAAAGAGCACGGGGCGGTCTTGCACGCCGGGCACCTCGAGCAGGTTCACGACACCGCGCTCGATGCCGTCGGCATCGGTGACGGTGCGCAGGAGGTCGGCGGTGTCGAAGGCCGGCTCTCCGAAGAACACGTCGGCCCCCTCGGCGGCGAACGCGATGACGTTGCGCTGGATCACGCCCACGGTCTGCCGCGAGAGCCCGCCGATCTGCGCGATCTGCGCTTTGCCGTCGTCGCTGGTGAGGTAGGCGAGCAGCGATTGCAGGTCGTCGAGCCCGATGAGCGGCAGGCCCTGTTCGCGGGCGTAGTAAAAGATGAGGCCGAGGCTCGATTCCTGAGTCTGGTTGAGCCCCAGAACTTTCGCGAGCAGCACCGGGCCGAATGTTTCGATGGTGGTGCGGATCGGCACACCGATCCCCAGCCCGCCGAGCGTGAAGAACTCCGTTGCAGAGGCCCGCGGCTGCCATTCCTGCCCGATGCCCGCGGTGCGGGCGAGCAGTTTCTCGTTCGCTTCGCCTGCGACGGCGATACCGGAGAGGTCACCTTTGATATCGGCAGCGAAGACGGGCACGCCGTGCGCGGCGATCTGCTCGGCAAGCACTTGCAGGGTGCGGGTCTTGCCGGTGCCGGTGGCCCCGGCGATGAGGCCGTGCCGGTTCAGCATGCCGAGCGGGATGGTGATCTGGGTGTCAGGTCGGGGCTCGCCGTTGACGAGCGCTCCGAGGTCGAGCATCGTGGGGCCGCCGCCCTCCGGGGCCGAGGCGGGGTATCCGCTCCGCACGGCTTCGACCTGTTCTTCGGTCAGTGGTTCGCTCATGCGTTCGCTCCCTCGCGGTGTGTCACTCCCGTCATTTCACAGGGTAGCCGAGGGGCTCGGTTCGCGGTTGGTCGATGCGGCGGATCGCGGCTCACGGGCGGCCCACAAGCGGAATCGCGGATCCCGCTGTCTCACCCAGGTGAGCGCGTGCCGCCAGGTGTCGTCTCTGATGAAGATCATGTCGCCAAGGATCATGACGAGGGAGAACCAGGGCAGGGCGAGCAGCACCGCGATGGATGCGTGCATGCCTGTGACGAGGATCAGCCCGATGATGC
Source organism: Leucobacter sp. VD1 (assembly GCF_037150695.1). Classification (NCBI taxonomy): domain Bacteria; kingdom Bacillati; phylum Actinomycetota; class Actinomycetes; order Micrococcales; family Microbacteriaceae; genus Leucobacter; species Leucobacter sp. VD1. Next base: position 65,520 of record NZ_JBBCPO010000004.1, on the reverse strand, counting down.
GGGTGGGCCTGGTAAGGAGCATCAGCGGGAAAAGGAGTTGGCCGTAAACGCTGACCCAGGTTGTGATGAACACGAGCGGGGTGATTTGCCAGGCGAGATGGCTGAGTGCTGGGAAGATCGTAAGTTCGTCGATCTGCAGCGGGTAGTAGGAGGCAACGCCTGAGGCCCAGGTGTGGCCCTGCAATTTCCAGAGCGCGCTGCTCACGTAGATCACGCACAGCTGGTAGCCGATGAGGATCACCGCGGCATTGTTCGCCAGCACGGGCACCCACCGTGGCAGGTGCCACGACCCCCATCCGAGGGGCGGATCCTCACCCTGCCTGCTGCGTCGTCGCGCATCGAGCGACCACCTGCGCGAGGTGTCGGCGAGCAGCAGGAACAGCAGGAAGACACGGAAGGTCTGGTAGTGCCCGGTGTTGAACACCACAGGGTTGAGGCCGGTGAAGCCGAGCCACATGGCCGTGAACACGGGTGCGGTGATCCGCATGCGCCAGCCGAGCAGGTAGACGACGGCAATGGCCATCAGCAGCAGCGTCTTGGCGAGGCGCACGCCGTCGGGTTCGTCACGCGAGAATAGCGCCGAGATCGGCCAGATGAAGTCGTTCACCGATGAGCTGCGGTAGAACGCCTCCCCCCATCGTGCGCCTTCGCCGAAGGTGTAGGAGAAGTTGGGCAGGTACATTGCGAGGATCACCACGGTCATGCCGCCCATGCCGATGCGCATCAGTGCGAGCCCGTAGCTCGATCGTCGTTCGTCGAGCAGCCAGTGCAAGAAGCCGTCGATCACGAGGGAGGCGAGCCCCCGCCTATGCGGGGTGTTCCGCAGCTGGGTGCTCATTGTGAGGCCTCCTTCGTGCCGGTCTGCGATGCGGCCTCGCCGGTGTCGGCGCTGCCGCCGGTCACGGAGAGCTCAGTTGCTGTTCCGGCTGCCGCGGCCCAAGAACGGAAGGTGCGCGCGAAGGCCTCGCGATCCTGCCCCTGCCATTCGAGAGTGGGGGTCCACCCGAGGTCCGTGTACGAGGAGGCTGGCTGCTCGGCATCGGGGTTGTGGCGGTCGTTCCAGCGAATCACGGGGTCGAACACTGCTCGGGTTTGCACGGCGATGATGGTGCCGGTTTCACCCCACAGCGCTTGCGCGACCTGGGTGGCGTACGAGGTGGTGAAGTTGTCTGCCCTGATGAAGTCTGTGGCTGCGGCTGATTTCGTGGGATCGGCGGCGAGTATGGCGTCGCGCAGCGGGTAGAGCCCTGTTCCATCGAGGTGATTCTCGGCTGCTGCGGCCCGTTGGGCCTCGCTGAGGCCGCGGTAGGCGGCCATCAAGCGTTCGGAGCCGACGATGGAGAGCTGCTTGCGCAGCAGTTTGCGGTAGGGGGCGGCGAGTTCGATTTCGGTGGCGTTGATCCACTGCGAGGTCACCCGCTCACCCTCCGAGGTTTCCACCCAAGCGCGCAGCCACAGCTGCCTGTCCGAGTCGATGGGTTCGGGCGCGAAAATCTTGTAGTCCTGCACGAGATAGGGCTGGATGTAGTTGTTGGCGAGCTGCCAGGCGCTGCTGCTGCGGATCTCGGGTGCCGGTGCGTTGAAGATGGCGGTCAGGGTCATGTGCACCGCGAGCAACAGCACGGTTGCGCCCGCGGCAAGCTTGGCTGCCGGGGATATGGCGGATCTGCGCCCTTCGAAGCGGGGGGTTCGCCCGCCGTCAGCGGTGCCGCGCTCCCCGGTGCTTGCCGCACCGACCTTCTCGATGTGCATGACCCTGTTCTTCCCCTCATCGCTCTGCTGCTCTGCGACTGGAATGGTGGTGCGGTGGCCCCGGAGTCTGCTCCGGGACCACCGCGAACCGCCTCAGATCAGATCCGAGTGGTGTGCGGTCGTCGGCGCCGCGAGGCGAGGAAGACCCCGGCGCCTGCGAGCAGCAGCAGCGCACTCACCGGAGCAAGGGATCCGAGTTCGGCGCCCGTGGTTGCGAGCTTCGCGCCTGAGCCGCCGCCGGTCCTGCCTGGCGTTCCCCCGCCTGGCACCCCCTTCGCCACGACGATGACGCTCGCGTTCGCGGTGCGGCCGCTCGTGTCGCCTCGTGCTCCGAAGGCAGCGTTGCCCGGGGCGAAACCCGTCGGCACAACCCAGGCCGTAGTGAAGGTGCCCGAACCGTTTGTCGCGACGGTGCGCTTGCTGCCGTCGGGCAGTGTCACGATCACGTTCTCGCCGGGCTGGAAACCCGTTCCAGTGAGGGTGACGGTGTCGCCGACTCGCACGGTGCCGGGATTCGCCGTCAATGCGGCGGTTCCGTCGGGGTCGGAGCCGGGATCGGCACCAGGGTCAGCGCCGGGATCCGCGCCCGGGTCAGCACCGGGGTCAGTGCCCGGGTCTGTCCTGGGGTCAGTACCGGGATCAGCACCGGGATCAACACCCGGATCAGCACCAGGATCCGCACCAGGATCAGCACCCGGATCGGCACCCGGATCGGCACCAGGGTCAGCACCCGGATCGGCACCAGGATCAACTCCCGGATCAGCACCCGGATCCGCACCAGGGTCCACTCCCGGATCCGCACCCGGGTCCACTCCCGGATCAGCACCCGGATCCGCACCCGGGTCAGCCCCAGGATCAGCACCGGGATCGGAACCCGGATCTGTGCCAGGCTCAGCACCGGGATCCGCACCCGGGTCAGCACCCGGATCAGCCCCAGGATCAGCACCAGGATCAGCCCCAGGGTCGGCACCCGGATCCGCACCGGGATCGGAACCCGGATCTGTGCCAGGCTCAGCACCGGGATCCGCACCCGGGTCAGCACCCGGATCAGCACCAGGATCAGCCCCAGGGTCGGCACCCGGATCCGCACCGGGATCGGAACCCGGATCTGTGCCAGGCTCAGCACCGGGATCAGCACCCGGATCGGCACCAGGGTCCACTCCCGGATCCGCACCCGGATCAGCACCAGGGTCAGCACCAGGGTCAGCACCCGGATCCGTGCCAGGCTCACTCATCGTGGCCACCGACACCGTGATCGCCACCGTGTCGGTGCTGCCACCGGCCTGCAGCGCCGTGATGGTGTGCGAACCGACAGGCACCGTCGGGAACGTCACCGTCCACGTGCCACCGGAGGAGACCGTCGTGGTCTGAGCGGTCTGACCTGGCAGCGACACCGTGATCCCCAAACCCGCCTGGCCTGTGCCCGACACCACCACCGGAGTGGTCGCTCCTGCAGTGGGCACCGGGTAGGAGGCCCCATTCGCCGGTGAGGTGATGTCGACATTGGCGACGGCGAGCGCGTTCGGCCCCACCGTCGCGTTAGCGAGATCCAGGGTCACCGCGGCCATGCCGGGCAACACCGTCAGTCGCAATGCCGTCTCTGAGAACACGCCCGCCGCCGGCGTTTCCTGCACATTGGCGTGCAGCGTGGAGACGAGCGGCAGCAGTTCGGTCAGCGCCGGGCTGAGCACCGCGTTGACGGGTGCGAGCACCGCGGCAGTCAGCCCCGTGATCTTCGTCACCGTGCTCTGCAACGGCGACGCCAGCGCACTGACCACCGCGGCGACACCGCCAGGCAGCCCGAGGCCAAGGCCGAGCAGGCTGACGCCGCTCGTGCTTCCGTCGAGAAGGTTGCCCACCGTCGTGTTGACCGTGAGCACCGGGATCGCCGGGGTCACCTCAGTGCCACCCACGACCACAGCTGGAACCTCTACATTGCCCGTCACTGCGAGGGAACGCAGCGCCGTCGTAGCGCTCTGGGTGACATCGGCGAGCAGGCCGTCGATCAGCGCCAGCGTCGCTGTCTGCACGTACTCGAGCGTGGTGCCCGAGAGCAGGTTCGTGCCAGGGGTGAGGTTGTTGAGGTCGAGAATCCCCTCCAGATCAACAATGATCTGGCCGGTGCCGAGATTGATCGTCACTCCCGGATAGGCAGGGTCGGTGAGTTCACCCGTGACCAGACCCGCAGCCGCGTTGAACACGCCTGAGGTGTTGATCGTGAGATTCGCATTGAGCGCCCCGAGACCCGACACTGTGCCGAGCAGCCCCAGCACCCCGGAGTTCAACTGAGCCTGCACCCCGTTCAGCAGGGTCTGCGCACCCGACAGTTCACTCGCCACCGCAGCGGAGAGACCGCTTACGGTCTCACTGCCGATGACAAGCCGCGTTCCCGCGATCTCGTAGTCGCCCACCGCGGCTGCGGGAGCCGCCTGCGAGGCATTCGCACTCACCGCCCCGACGGTCAGATCGAGGGAAGCGATCTCATCGACGAGAGCGGCAGTGGTGTCGCCCGCGAGGGCGTTCACCGCGTTGCCAAGGTTCACGTGCAGCGGGCCGGGAGCCACACCGTCGGCCGGTTCGATGCCCGTGCCGATCGTGCCGGATTCGCTGATCAGCCCCGAGGCGCCCACAGAAGACCCGTTCGGCAGCGCGCTCGCATACTGACCGACAACGCCGGCGCTCGCGAAGTCCAAGGGCAGCTGCACGCCACCCGGAATGGTGACGTTCAACAGCGAAAGCGCCGTGAGGTCAAGGGTGTTCGCGTCCGTGTCGGCGGGAGTGACACTCCCGTTATTCACGGCCGCGGCCCCGGCGAGGGCCGCCACGACATCGGCGTCGAGGTAGCCCAGAATTGATCCGCTCAGAAAGGTGCCCGTCGCGCGAGAGGTGTCGCCCGGGGCCGCCAGAGCAGCCGGGGCCGCAAAGCCCGCGAACGCGAGACCCACAGCCGCAGTTGTTCCGATGGCCAGGGGGCGAAGGCGCGCTCTGCGACGCCTCTCCCTTCCTGCTGGTGCTGTTGTTTTCAAGAGAACTCCCCCATCATCTCGATGCGAATGTCACGTGCGCCTCCCAGCTCGCGCAACACTGCGCACATGCGGGAGACACCCGTGCTTGAGGTTTTCAGCAAACGAAGCGGCGGGTCCACGGAAGTCAGCGGTTCGCACAGCCGCAGCTCCAGCTACGCATCTGGAATCTCAGCACTACTGAGATCCGCACCCCCGCATCCCGAGAGAATCGCGCTGCGCTTCGTAACGGAACAGCTACGCCCTGTCATCGCGTTCCCACCCACGCAGAATCCGTCTATGGTGGTGCCAACAGTCCTGGGATGCTCCCATGAGGCACCCCCGGGGCAAGCAGAAGGGGGACGCTATGCAGCGGGGAACTGCATCGCACAGAGACGAGCTACCTCAGGCTCTCGCGAATCATCTCAGCGACACCGACGAACCTGTTCTTCTCACAGGACCGCATGGCAGCGGAAAAACCCACACCCTGCGGGCGCTCTCGGCACTGCTCACCAGCACCGGCACACCGCACCTCGTCGCAAGAGGTGCCTCGAACGACTCAGCGCCGCGGCTCGCACAGCTGCCCGCCGGCACCCTCGTACTCTTCGACGACTACGAACTCGCCTCTTACGAAACACTGCAGGCGATCGCCCGCCACATCACCGACGGTGGCAAAGTGGTCGCCACAGTCACCGAGGCCCACGTCGACACCGGATACGGCGAGCGCATGCGGCGCCTCTACGAACTCTTTCCCGAGGCGCAACAGACACTCGAACGCACCCGCTCGATCCGCCTCGCCCCCTTCACCGATAGCGAAATCGCCAACATCGTGCACCGCGCGAACCCCGAGCCGCTCACCTCGGTGACCGTCGCAGCGATCCAGCAACTCTCGTGGGGGCTCCCCGGCGCCGCCCTCACCCTGCTGCAACTGCACCGCAGTGGCTCGCTCTCGAGCACCCCGCGGCCCCGCATCACCCGCACCCACACCGTCGACATGCACCTCGCCGCCCTGCACCAGCCCGTGCGCGTCGCAGAGGCGCAGCTCTCCTCTGAACAGGTCGCAGCGGCCGTGGTGCTGTCGGAAATCGGCCCGCGCAGCCGTAGCGGCATCGCCGACGTCTTCGGGGCGACGACCCAGGCGAACCTCTTCGATAGCGGCTTCCTGCTCCCCCACCCCGGCTCCGTCGAGGTGTTCGGCGTTCCCGAGCTCTACGCCGCAGCCGTGCGCAACCTCACCAGCGCCGAAGTGCTCAAAGGTATCAGGCAGTCCACCGCCATGCACCTGCTCTCGCAAGAAACCCTTGGCATCCCCATGCCCGACCGCGAGGCCATCTTCTGCGCGCGCGTGCTCAGCCGCCACGACTCCTCGCTCACCGCAGACCCGCTGCTCGACGAGCACCACGCGCGCTTCCTGCAGCGCATCATCGACGATCTCCTCTGCTTCGGCGAGGCGAACGGGCGCGCGACCTGCTGCTGCGGCTCGGCAACCGCGGGCCGGCACTCTGCCCCGTCAGACGAGCCCGCCTTACCACGATGTTGCGAGACGCCCATACCGGCCTGCAAACGCTGCTCGTCTCCCGAACCCCGCAAGGCAACTGCGAGCTCCCACCCGTCGACCCAGAAGAGCGCATCTCCCAGCTCGCACTACGCGCCAGACTTTCGGCGGAGGCGGGGCTGCCCTTCGAAGCCGACCCCGACCTCGATGAGGGATGGGACGACGCACTGCTGGTGATCCGCCGCTGGAATGACTCGCAACCGCTCGCCTCAGACGCACCCGAGTTACTGCGCATCGCGCGCTCGCATCCACGCCCCGAAATCGCGCTGCTGGCCGAACAACTACTCACCAGCGAGGCCGCGATCAACGGGGTCAGCTACCGCTCACTCGGCCAAGACAATGTGGAGCAGCGGATCGGGCGCATCGCCATGCAATCATCCGAGCTGTTGCGCGACCTGCTCGTGACCTCGCTCGTCGCCGGCGCCCTCGTGCGGTTCTTCGCCCCCGGCAAGCGCGACGACGACGGCCGCATCCACGATCTCGTCGACCATCTCCCCGGCGCATCCCGCCACCGCATCTGGCTGACCCACCTGACCGCCGCCCGCACCGCGCTGCTGTGCAGCGATCTCGCACGAGCCGCCTCGGAGTGGGAGGGCTTCGCCACTCACGCGCCCCGCTTCATCGCGTACCGACTGCAAACGCTCATTGCGCAAACCACTGCAACGCTGTCGGAAGAGCTTGCCACTCAGGCGCCGAACCGCTCGTACAGCGCGCAGCTGTTCCGATACTTCTCGGGATCGTTCGATGCGCTGCGGCCCGAAACCTTCGCAGAGCTGTCGCCGCTCAGCGGCAGAACCCGGCCAAGCGCCGCAATCGATCGCAGCGAAGCAGCACAGATCGAAGAGCTGCCGTATCGCAGGATAATTCGCGCGCACCTCGAAGCGCTACGCACCCAGAACCCCGCCGCCCTCATGCGAGCGGCCGAGGCACTCGACACGGGAGGTATGCCGGGCCCCGCGGCCCACGCGCTGCGGGAGGCCCGCCGCATTTTTCTGCGTCGACGCGCGAGCGGCAGCGTCGCAGCAGCCGACGCACGCCTCGCAGCACTCGCCGCAGCCATCGAGCAGCAGGTGCCCTGGTACGACGCAGGCACCGTCGAGGATGCGCCACGCGAACGCCTCACCCCACGCGAGGCCGTCACCGCCCAGCTCGCAGCGGAGGGCCTGAGCAACCGTCAGATCGCCGAGCGCATGCGGTGCAGCGTGCGCACCGTCGAATCCCACCTCGCGCAGGCGCGCGCCAAACTCGGTGTCGCGAATCGGGACGCGATGCGTGCGAAGCTTCACGGCATTGACGGCGGGGTTGGAGGCGCTGGGAGTGCTGGGGGCGGAAGCGGGGCCGGTGGTGCCGGCGGTGCCGTCGGTGCCGAATTGCGCGCTGTGCAGCGAGGGCCGAAGCGGCCACCGAAACCACAGCAATCGCCGTACATGCGCATCGCATAAGGGCGTCGCGGCCCCAACACGCCCGATGATTCGCCCTCGATTCGCGTTGCGCAAGCGGATGCCGTATTCTTTTTCGCGGTGACGTGTCCGAGCGGCCGAAGGTGCGACTCTCGAAAAGTCGTGTGCGGTAACCCCGCACCGTGGGTTCAAATCCCACCGTCACCGCCAGCGCGAAGGCCCCGAGATTCCTGAGAAATCAGCGGATCCGGGGCCTTTGTCATATCCGGGCCGGCTGGCCGCGCGGGCGGTGCGGGATGGCCTCACGCACCGCCCGCGCGCGCCAGCTCAGCCGAGGCGGTTCCAGAACTCGCGCAGCTGCTCACTCTTGCGGAACACGATCGTGTCCCACTCCTCATCGGTGGTCGAGCTGTCGGCGAAGTCAGAGGGCACCTTGAACATCTGCAGCGGCACCCCGAAGCGCTCGCAGACGCTCGCGAAAGCATAGGCCTCCATATCGACGAGCGAGGCTCCAAGGCTCGCGATGTGACCGCGCTGCGCGTCATCCTTTACGAAAACGTCGCCGGTGGCAATCACCGCGGTTCGCTCGGGCGGCAGCATCGTGTCCCCTGCAGGGCGAAGCTCAGGTGAGGGCAGCGAGAAATCGTGCTGCACCACGCCAGTGATCTGATACACCTCTTCGAGGCTCGGGCGCTCGGGCCCGTCGCTCACCACTCCCGCCGTGCCGAGCACAACAACACGCTCCACGCCTCCCTCTGCGAGGGCACTCGCCAACGACACAGCCGCGTTCACCTTGCCCACCCCTGTCACCAGGTGAGGCACGTCGGCGAAGGCGGAGGCCTCATCGCGGTGCGCGAATACGAGCAGCGTGGCGGGCTGGGGCATGGCTGATCTCCTCATGGCGACGGGCGCCTGTCGATGCGAACGCACCCCACACTAGCGTTTTTCGAAGACTTGTTCTAAACTTGTGAGTTGAGCTTCCGAGAGGCACGCGTTTCCGCCCGAGGAATCGGAGAGATTCACGGCGTCGAGAGATCAACTCCGCGGGTCCCGCGAAGCTCAGCAGCACGGCCCGGCCTGCATGGCCGCCTTGGCATGCGTCGTGCGCATTTCAGAGAACAACCGCACCACGGTGGTGCGGTTCGAAAGGACTCATCATGGAAACACAGAACATCATCGACCTGCAGCAGCGTCGTCGGCGCCCGCTGCGCACCCCCTACCATTCCCTCGGCGACGACACCGAGATGCGCGTGCCCGAGTGGGCGCAGCACCGCTCCGTGTACCGCACCGGCGGCCACACCATGTACCTCGTCGAAACCGACAATCTCGACGAAGCCCGCGGCGATCTGAACCGGCTCGACCACGCAGGGTGGGAGGTGCGGGTATCCGAAGACCCCGAAGCACCCGGATCCCGCGCCCGCATCGCGCTCACCCGTCGCGACCTCGCCCGCGCCGCGTAGGCGCGCTCCGGTGACCCGGCGCTCCGGTGCTCCGGTGCTCCGGGGCCGCAGCGGGCACGTCGGTTCAGGTCTCACCGAAGGCGGATCCGCACCCCCAATACCCCGCGCCGCAAGCCGCTGTCACACTCGCACCGCCCCCGGCAGCCGTCGCTACACTGGCGGCATGAGCGATGTCGAACTTGCCGAGGTTGAAAGCTTCTCCCTGGACCACACGAAGGTGTTGGCCCCCTATGTGCGCCTGATCGGGGTGGAGCACGGGCCCAAGGGCGACGCGATCTCCAACTACGACATCAGGCTCGTGCAGCCAAACCAGGGCGAGATTCCCACGGCAGGCCTGCACACCATCGAGCACACCATCGCCGCTCTGCTGCGCACCCGCTTCGACGGACTGATCGACATCTCGCCGTTCGGCTGCCGCACCGGCTTCCACATGATCGCCTGGGGCGAGCCCACTCCCGAACAGGTGGGCGCGGCGATCAAGAGCTCTCTCGAAGACCTCGTTGAGCGGGTCACCTGGGACGACGTGCCCGGCACGGAGGCAGTGAGCTGCGGCAACTACCGCGACCACAGCCTGCACTCGGCGAAGGAGTGGGCGAAGCAGGTGCTGGATCAGGGCATCAGCCTCGACGCCTTCGACCGCTCGCGCCTCGCCTGAGCAACCGGTCGCACCGCGAACGGGAGCCTCGCTCTGCAGCATTCCCATCGGACTGCTGCAGAGCGAGGCTCCCGTTATGTGCGAAGCGTGTAGCCGCTACGCCACGAGCACGTCGAGCGCGGCGTCGAGCGCACCATCGACAGCGCGGGTGACGATCTCCCGGTAAGGGTCGTAGCCGTCCATCGACTCGTCCTGCGCGGCAAGTGGGTTGCCATCGATTGCGAATACCGCACCCGACTCGATGCCGTGCAGCGCGGCGATCACGAACAGCGCCGCGGCCTCCATCTCAACGGCGACGGCACCGGCGCGCTGCCACATGCGCAGGTCGACGCCGGTAATCACGTTGCTCGGGTAGAACATGTCACCGGTGACGACGACACCGCTGTGCACGTCGAGGCCCGTCTGCGCCGCGGCAGCCTTGAGCGCGATTGTCAGCTCGGGAGTCGCGAGCGCGGGAAACTCGGTGGGCACCAACTGGTGGCTCACCCCGTCGGCGCGCACGGCGCCGGTGGCGACCACGATGGCGCCGTCGACAACGTTGGGCTGCATGCCGCCGGCGGTGCCTGAGCGGATGATGCGGGTCACTCCCCCGCGCGCGAGCTCTTCGAAGCAGACGGCTGCGCCGGCCGCGCCGACTCCGTGGGAGGCGACGGTGACGGGCACGCCGCGGTGGGTGCCCGCATAGACGTGGTATTCGCGGTTGTCGGCGAGCTGGCGGGCATCGTCAAGGCGCTCGGCTACACGCGCCGCGCGGGCGGGGTCGCCGACCACGAGCGCGCGGTCGGCGAGGTCGGAGACCCTGGCGCGCAGCAGCGGAAGTTCGGCGTCGGCAGGAAGTCGGACGGGTGCCATGTCGGAGGCCTTTCAGTCGGGGAGTCGGGAATCTTGGGGGTTCTGAGTGAGTTCGGGTGCAGCTCGCCGTCGGCCGTAGATACGGGATCTGCCAACTATCTGGCCTGCGACCGAAGATCCACCATATATTCGGCAGATTCCATATCTACGGAACGGCTCCGGGTTTAGCCCGCAAGCAGGCGGGATCGTGCTTGAGCGGCCCGCTCTCGGATTGCCGGGGCATCGAGGGTGAGGTGCTCACCATCTGCATAGACGTGACGGCCACCGATGAACACGTGGCGCACATCGGCTCCGGTCGCCGCAAAGCCGAGGTGCGAGACGAGAGCGGCCGGCTGAGCTGCCAGGTCAAGCGGTGTCGCGGCGGCTCCTGAGATATCGAGCGCGATGACATCGGCGAAGCCGCCAACTTCGAGCGCGCCTGAGTCGGGGAAGCCGATCGCCTCGGCGCCGCCCCTGGTGGCGATGTCGAGCAGGTCGGCGGCCCGCACGATCGCGGCGTCCTGGTGCACGCCGCGATGCAGAATGGTGCCGGTCTTGATCTCCTCGAACAAGTCGAGCGTGTTGTTGCTCGCGACGGAGTCGGTGCCGAGAGAGATGCGCAACCCCGCACGCTGCCAGGCGGGGAGCGGCGCGATGCCGTTGCCGAGCTTAAGGTTGGATACCGGGTTGTGGCTCACTGCCGTGCCCGTGCGGGCGAATAGTTCGATCTCGCCCTCGGTGAGGTGCACGCAGTGTGCCGCAAGCACCTCGGCGTCGAAGAGACCGAGTGAGGCGAGGTGGTCGCCCGGGGTCGCACCGTACTGTTCGAGGATCTGCGCGACCTCGGCCGCCGATTCGGAGATGTGGGTGTGGATCGGGATGCCACGTTCGAGTGCGCGGGCGGTGATGTCGCGCAGGAAGTCAGGCGGGCAGGTGTAGGGCGCGTGAGGGCCGTAGGCGATGCGGATCTGCGGATCGCCTGCGTACTGGGCGGCGAGCGCCTCTGTGCGCGCGGTCACCTCGGCCCCGTTCCAGGGCGACACCCCGGGGAATCCAACGGCATCGGGAGCGAACGAGGCCAGTGCGACCATGGCCCGCATACCGGCCGACCGCACCAGCTCGACGAGGGATTCGTCCCAGTGGTACATATCGGCGAAGGCGACCGTGCCGGTCTCGATCATCTCGACCATCGCGAGCTGCAGGCCGAGTGCGACATCTTCGTGCGTGAGGTGCTGCTCGAGCGCCTGCACGGCGGCGAGCCAGGGCATGAAGCCCTCGTCGTCTGAGACGCCGCGCAGCAGGGTCATGGCCGAGTGGGTGTGGCCGTTCACGAGCCCCGGCATGAGCACGTGGCCCGTGAGATCGTGTGTCACCCGACCCGAGTGGGCGGGCACGCCGGTCTCATGAACTGCGGGGCTGACGCCCGCGCTGCCCTGCGGCTCGCCGAGATCGAGATTGGCGATGCTCTCGGAGCGCACCGCTCCCGCGTAGGTGATGCGCCCATCGGCGTCGAATGCGAGCTCGGCGTCGACCACAACCCCGCCAGGGGTGAGCATCGCGTCGGCCCTCAGAATCGTCTCGCTCATGCGTGGCTCCTCTCGTCCACGCCCACTGTATCGTCAGCCACTGACACTCTCGTGCCTTCCGCGACGCAGCCGCGCGGCGACTGCCGCAGCTACCAGCCGGGGGTGGCGAGCATGCCGCCGTCGACGGCGAGATCCTGCCCGGTGATGAACGCGGCAGCGGGCGACGCCAGCAGCACGCAGGCGTTGCCAATGTCGTCGGCGGTCGCAAGACGGCCGAGCGGGGCGCGCGCGATCCAGCTCTCCACACCCTCCGGCCAAGCTTCGGCAAGCCCGGGGCGATCCACAAGTCCGGGCGACACCGTGTTCACGCGGATCCCCGCGGGCCCCAGTTCGAGCGCCGCCGCACGGGCGTGCATCACAAGCCCCGCTTTCGCCACTGCGTAGTGCGCATGCGCCGGAGCAGGGCGGCTCGCCTCGATCGACGCGATATGCGTGATCCACCGGTTGCACTCGGCGTCGCCCATGGCCGCCGCAGCAGCCTGCGACAGCTCGAACACGGCCCCCAGGTTCGTGGCAAGCACCTCGTCCCACTCTTCGCGCGAGGTCTCGGCGAGGGTGGCGAGCGGCTGAATACCGGCGTTGTTGACGAGCCCGTCAAGACCGCCGAGCGCCCGCACCGCCTCGTCGACCAGGCGTGCCGCAGAGCCTGGCTCTCCGAGATCCGCTCGCACCGCCACAGCGACGCCACCGCGTTCCCGCAGCTCCTCGACCAGCGTGAATGCCGCATCGATCGACGCCGCCGACGCACCCCGGTAGTGCACGGCGACGTGCGCGCCGGCAGCAGCGAAACGCCTGGCGATCCCGCTGCCGACACCGCCGGAGGCACCCGTCACCAGCACTCGCTGTGCGCTCAGATCAGGCAGTTGCACATCACGCACCGCGTTCACTTTCCCATCCTTCGTTGCCGTGAAGAGTAGTCGCGCAGCGCCCGCAAGAAGTCGACCTCGCGTAGATCGGGGTAGAGCGCCTCGACGAAGTAGAACTCGGAGTGCGCCGACTGCCAGATCATGAAGTCGCTGAGCCGCTGCTCGCCTGAGGTGCGGATCACGAGGTCGGGGTCTGCCTGGCCCCGCGTCCATAGGTGCTCGCCGATGTTCTCCGGGGTGAGGTGCTCGGCGAGGGTGTCGATCGTGCCACCGGCGGCCTGGTGCTCGGCGATGATGTCGCGCACCGCCGAGGTGATCTCGCTGCGCCCGCCATACCCGACCGCGAGGTTGATGTGCAGCCCCTCGTGATCGGCGGTGCGCTGCTCGGCATCGCGCAGGGCGGCGACGAGCTCTGGGGAAAGCCCTTCGCAGGAGCCCACGTGTTTGACCCGCCAGCGCGGATTCCCGGCGAGTTGCGCAGCGAGCGCCGCGATGATGCCAAAAAGGTCTTCGAGTTCTTGGCGGTCGCGCGCCCCAAGGTTGTCTGCCGAAAGCAGGTAGAGAGTGGCAGTGTGCACGCCGGCCTCTTCGCACCACCCCAGAAACTCGGGCACCTTCTGCGCGCCGGCACGGTGCCCGAAGGAGGCGCGTTCTTGCAGGCGCTGCTTGGCCCAGCGACGATTGCCGTCGACGATCACAGCGATGTGCTGGGGCACCCGACGCGGGTCGATTTCCCGGCGCAGGCGCCGCTGGTAGAGCCGGTAGAGCAGTCCGGCGCGCGGCGTCGTGGGCGGGGCATTCACCCTCAGAGTGTATCGCCTGCCCCGGCCGCGCCCCCGACCACCCCAGCTGGGGATCTCCACATATATGCCCCCTCAGAACTGTGCCGACCCTACACTCGAAGCATGAGCACGAACGGCTCCACCGACGATCTTCGCCCGCACTCCGAGCAGACCGAGAGGCACCGGTTCCCCGAGCCTGACACGTTCTCGCTTCCGCTGCTCGCAGACGCGCTCGACCACGCCCACGACCAGCCAGGCGGCGAGCCTGCCTCGGCAGCGGGGTCAGAGGCGAAGCCCCGTTGGCGGGGCTGGATCCACGCCGGCATGTTCCCCGTGGCCGTCGCCGCCGGCATCGTGCTCATCTCGCTCGCGCACGGCCCCGTCGCGAAGTGGGCCTCGCTCGTCTACATGCTGTCGAGCATGCTGCTTTTTGGCATTTCGGCGCTGTACCACCGTTTCAACTGGAAGCCCAGCACGAAGCAGGTGTTCCGCCGCCTCGACCACGCCAATATCTTCCTGCTGATCGCTGGCACGTACACCCCCATCGCACTGCTCGCACTGCCACTCGACAAGGGCGTGCTGCTGCTGGTGCTCGTGTGGGCAGGCGCGCTGCTGGGCATCGGATTCAGAGTGTTCTGGATCGGCGCTCCGCGCTGGCTCTATGTGCCGCTGTACGTGCTCCTCGGCTGGGCCGCCGTGATGTTCCTCGTCGACATCTATCATGCGAGCCCGGCCGCGATGGTGCTCGTGATCGTGGGCGGCCTGCTCTACACGCTCGGCTCGGTAGTCTACGGCCTCAAGCGGCCAAATCCAGTGCCCGGGGTGTTCGGGTTCCACGAAATCTTCCACGCACTGACGGTGCTCGCGTTCCTGTGCCACTGGACCGCGGCGCTGCTCGTCGCGCTCGACCCTGTCTACCTGCGGTAGGGCGTGTCTCGCAGATCCTCGCCTACTGCGCGCGCCTGTTCGGGGCGGATCAGAACCTCCTGCGCCGTTCACGAGTGTTTCATGTGAAACACCTCGCGTCTCGGCGGCGAGCGCAGCAGCGCACCCGCTTTTGCCCCGTCACGCGGCGGCGAGCACTTCGAGCACCGCGGCCCCGTATCGCTCGAGCTTGACCTGACCGATGCCCGAGATCGCGAGCATTTCGTCATCGCTTGCCGGCCGGTGCACCGCGAGCGCTGCGAGGGTCGCATCGCCGAAGACCACGTAGCCCGGCACACCCTGCTTGCGTGCCTCGCCTGCCCGCCACTCGCGCAACCGTTCGAAGCATTCGGCCTGCTCGGGGCTGAGATCAGCGGCAGCAGCGGATCGCTTCGAGCCTGCCGCCGATCCGCCCGCACGCACACCGCGCGCGCCCCGGGCCGCGCCGGCCTTCACCACGACCTCCTCGCGCATCATGACCTGCTCCTCGCCGCGCAGCACAGGCTTCGCCGCCTCCGTGGGAGCGAGCACACCCCACTCGCCGCGGGCTTCGAGCACCCCCACCGCGAGCAGATGCCGCACCAGCCCGCGCCACTGCGCCACCGACCACTCCGAGCCGATGTTCCAGGTCGACAACTCATCGAGACGCATCTGCGAGACCCGCTCAGATGCGACCCCGCGCAACACATCGATGTGCTGGCCCGCCGCATAGCTGCGGCCGCGCTCGCGCTGCGTACGGATAATCGTCGACAGCAACATCTGCGCGGGAATCGTCGCATCCCACAACTTCGGCGGGTCGAGACACACATCGCAGTTGCCGCACGTCTCAGCAGCCTCCTGCCCGAAATAGCGGATCAGGAAGCGCCGCCGACACGCCACGCCCTCGCACAAGGCGAGCATCTGATTGAGATGCCTGGTCTGGCTGGCCTTCGTCACCGCATCGCCATCACCCGACTCGATCATCTGGCGCTGCTGCACCACATCTTGCAGCCCATACGCGAGCCAGCCCTCGGAGGGCAGCCCGTCACGGCCCGCGCGCCCCGTCTCCTGGTAATACCCCTCGATCGACTTCGGCAGATCGATGTGCGCCACGAACCGCACATCGGGCTTGTCGATGCCCATACCGAAGGCGATCGTGGCAACCACCACCACACCATCCTCACGCAAGAAGCGGGTCTGCGCTTCAAGACGCTCGTGCGCGGGCAGACCAGCGTGATAGGCCACGGCATCGACACCGGCGTCGCGCAGCGCGGCAGCGGTCTGCTCGACGCGCTTACGACTCAGCGCATAGACGATGCCGGCCTCACCCGCGTGCTCGCCGCGAATGAAGGAGATGAGCTGCGCACGCACGTTCTGCTTCGACACGATGCGGTAGCGAATATTCGGGCGGTCAAAGCTCGACACGAAGTGCTTCGCCTGCTCCAGGTGCAGGCGCTCGGTGATCTCGCGATGCGTTTCGGGCGTTGCCGTCGCCGTGAGTGCGATGCGCGGCACATCGGGCCAGCGCTCTGCGAGCGCTCCCAGGCGCAGATAGTCGGGGCGAAAATCATGGCCCCACTGCGACACGCAGTGCGCCTCGTCAATCGCGAACAGCGCGATACGCCCCTGTTCCAGCAACTGCACCGTGCCGGGGGCCGAAAGTCGCTCGGGAGCGAGATAGAGCACATCGAGCTCGCCCGCACGGTAGGCGCGCTCGACCTCACGGCGATCCTCGATCGACATCGCCGAGTTGAGTGCCGCGGCCCGCACCCCCACCAGCTGCAGCGCCGCCACCTGATCGTGCATCAGCGCTACGAGCGGCGACAGCACCACCCCCGTGCCCTCACGCACCAGCGCGGGAATCTGGTAGCAGATCGACTTGCCGCCACCCGTGGGCATCAGCACCACCGCGTCACCGCCGCCGATCACCTGGCGAACAATCTCCTCTTGGTCGCCGCGGAACGCGTCATACCCGAAGACCTCGGCGAGCACCGCCAGCGGATCCTGCCCCACATGCGGGCCACCAGCCGGCGCAGCGGGTGCGGACGACGGCGACGCCAGGCCAGGCGACGCAGCGCCAGGCACCGATGCGTCGCGAGAACTCACGACGGGCGGCACCCCGCGATCCGCCCAGCCCACCGGAGCCGGCGCACCCCAGGCCTCCCCCGGCCACCGCTCCTCGGAATCGAAATCAGAGCCATCGAAATCAGCTCCGCCGAAATCACCGAACGCCCCCGGCTCGACACCGAACACGGAATCGCCGCCGTCAATCACCCGCCCTCAGCCCCGCTGATCGGACTCAGGATCGCGATCCGGCTCCCCGCCGTTCTCCTCTGCACCGAGCTCGCGCTCGATATCCTCACGCACCTGATGCCGGTACGCATTGCGACGCAAACGCCCCACCAGCAAGAAGCCGAGCACAATAATGCCCGCCGCCATCAGACCCGTGAACACGAAGCCTTCAAAGCCCGGCGTCACCTTATTCGGGTCGAACTCCGTGCTCTCCTCGGCGACTCGCGCCACCACACTCCACACGCTCACGCGCCCTCCTCGATTCCTTGAAACAGATCGGCCTCGAACTCGCTCGTCGCCACACGCGACGCCGCAAGCCGGTAATCCTCGAACGGCCACGCCTCGCGCTGCAACTCATTCGGCCAGAAGAAGAACGGGCTATCTGGCGGCACCTGACTCGCGTGCGCGCGCAACGCCTCATCGCGACGCTCGAAGAAGCGCCCCACCTCGATCTTCGCCGTGCCCCGGTACGCGCGGCGCGACATCCACTCCCGCAGCTCAGCGAACTGCCCGATCAGCGGCGACTCCGGCTCATGATCGAGCAACCACTGGTAGACCGTGGTGACACGCTCGGCATTGAAAATCTCTTCGTAGTACAGCTTCTTGATGCTCCACGGTGCGCCCGCATCGGGATACGCGCTCGCATCACCCGAACGCTCCCACGCGATACGGCTCACCTCGTGGCAACGGATGTGATCAGGGTGGGGGTAGCCGCCCTGCTCGTTGTAGGTGATCATCACATGCGGCCGGAACTCGCGCACCACCCGCACCAGCGCTTCAGCCGAAACCTCGGCCGGAATATGCGCGAACGAGCCCGCAGGCACCGGATCGCCCTCTGCGGGCAAGCCCGAATCCTGATACCCCAGCCAGCGATGCTCGAACCCGATAATGCGCTGCGCACTCGCCATCTCATCGCGCCGCAACCCCGCAAGATCACGGCGACTCTTCGGATCGCGCGCCACCAGCTCGTTGAGCACATCGCCGCGCTCACCACCGGTGCAGCTGACGATCAGCACTTCGACGCCCTGATCGAGATAGTGCGCGCACGTCGCCGCGCCCTTGCTCGACTCGTCGTCGGGGTGGGCGTGCACCGCGATCAGTCGAAGGGTCATGCGGTCCTCTCACGTGCTTCCCGGGCGAACCCCGGTACGCTGGCAACGACTACACAGTTTACCCAGTGCGCATCGGAGGATCCCGTGTCGGAGACCGCATCCGCACAGCCGTCGACCCCGGGGGCTGCAAGCGCGTCGCCCACCACGGCCGCAAGCGCCGCCGACGCCCAGCCCGCGCAGTCGCTCGAAGACCGCTACGGCACGGGTCGCCGCCGCAGCATCGACAGACGATTCGCCTGGATCGCCGCGGCGCTGCTCGTGCTCGCAGGCATCGGCTTTCTGCTCTTCAGCGGCTGGCAGAGCACGAACCGCGTGTCCTGGCAGGACATCGGCTTCACCCGCGACAGCGACTTTGCCCTCGACGTCAAATTCGAGGTGACGGCACCGCCGAGCACCCCTGTCGCCTGCGCCGTCGAAGCCCTCAACACCTCGAAGGCCACCGTTGGCTGGAAGGTGGTAGAACTGCCCGTCACCGCAGAGCCCACCCACACCATCGTCACGCGCCTCATCACCACCAACCCCGCGACGGCCGCGTCCGTGCGCGACTGCTGGGTGATCGAGAAGTAGCAGCCCGGCTACCGCCCCTCGCGGCGGAGTCGCTGATATCCTGAAGGTTGCGCCCTGATCTCGTCGGGGCGTTGCGTATATCCCTGCGCATTCCCGCGCACGGCCCCGGCGGTACTTCGCCGGCAACAACCAAGGAAACGAGGATCGACATGGCCGAGCCCACCCAGACCTGGCTGACTCAAGACGCCTACGATCGGCTCAAGGCCGAACTCGACGAGCTCTCGGGCCCTGGTCGCAAAGACATCGCAGCGCGCATCGAAGCCGCACGCGAAGAAGGCGACCTCAAGGAGAACGGCGGCTACCACGCCGCAAAAGACGAGCAGGGCAAAATGGAAGCCCGCATCCGCGACCTGGAAGAGCTGCTGAAGCACGCCGTCGTGGGCGAGGCACCCCAGGCGAGCGGTGTTGTCGAGGTCGGCACCGTCGTCACCGCCGAGATCTTCGGTGACGAAGAGCGCTTCCTGCTCGGCAGCCGCGAACTCGCCGACGGCTCAGACCTCGACGTCTACAGCGCAGACAGCCCGCTCGGCGTCGCCATCACCGGTCTGAGTATCGGCGAAGAGACCAGCTACTCGGCACCCAACGGCAACCAGATCCCCGTGAAGATCCTCGCCGTCGACACCTACACCGGCTGAGCAGCGGCCGCCCCTGGCCGCTGGCGCGGCGCACGGGCGGCCCTCAGCTGAGGGTGTCGTGCCACACGTCGAAGCCGAGTTTCACCACCAGCACGCTTACCACCACGAGGAACAGCACGCGCACGAATCGCACGCCCCGTGCGATAGCCATGCGTGAGCCGATGAAGCTGCCTGCGACGTTCGCGATCCCCATCACCAGCCCTAGCGGCCACAGCACCGCACCGAGCGGAATGAAGAAGAGCAGCGCGCCGAGATTCGTGGCGAAGTTGACGATCTTGGCCTGAGCGCTCGCCCTGAGAAAGTCGTAGCCCAGCAGGCCGACGAGCGCGATGACGAGGAACGTGCCGGTGCCCGGCCCCAGCACCCCGTCGTAGAAGCCGATGGCCGCGCCCGTCGCGCCGGCGATCACGATGTGACGCCGGCCCCGATGCTTGAGGCGCGTGACCGCACCAAGCGCGGGCTTGAACAGGGTGATGAGCGCCACCGCGATCAGGGCGACCACGATGATCGGTTTGAAGAGTGCCGCAGGGAGGAACGCCGCCACTGTCGCCCCGCCGAACGAGCCGAGCAGCGCGATCCCCGCCATCGGCAGTACCGTGCGCAGACCGGGCCGCACGCGCCGGGCGTAGGTGACGCTGCTCGTTGCTGTGCCGAAGACCGATGCCAGCTTGTTCGTGGCGAGCGCCTGCACGGGGGTGATGCCGGGCACGAGCAGCAGCGCCGGCAACTGGATCAGCCCTCCCCCGCCGACCACGGCGTCGATCCACCCCGCGGCGAACGCCGCCGCGAACAGCAGCGCGAGGGTGGTCCAATCGCCGCCCTCGGGCACGAACACGAACTCGCTCACCAGCACACCCTTTCACATCGAAACCGCGCGGCCGCAGTTCACCCCGTGCATCGCAGTTCAGGCGGAGGTTCTCGTCGTCGAAAACCTCCGCCTGAACTGCGATCCGCTCCCGCGGCTACGGGAGCGCGCCGCCGCCTATCTCCCCTGCGTCGCGATCACCTCGGTGGTCGTGCCCGCCTCATGCAACCGCGGGTCGCCCGGCTGCACCGGGACGGTCTCCGTCGGGGTGCCGGCCGCGCCGCCTCGGGCCCTCGGGTTCTTGCGCGTGCGGATCTCGAACCACTTCGCCAGGCCGGAGAGCATCAGGCACATGATGATGTAGATGCCGCCGATAACGAAGGCAGACTGCAGCAGCGGGCGGCCGAACTGCACATTGCTGCTGAGCTGCTTTGCGAGGTACAGCAGTTCGGGGTAGGTGATGATGAAGCCGAGCGCCGTATCCTTCATCGTCACCACGAGCTGCGCAACAATCACGGGCAGCATTGACCGCACCGCCTGCGGCAGCAGGATGAGCCGCATCACACCGCTCTTGCGCAGACCAATCGAATACCCGGCTTCCTTCTGCCCGCGGGGAAGCGCCTCGATGCCGGCGCGCAGCGCCTCGGCGAGCACTGAGCCGTTGTAGACCACGAGCGCGATCACCACCGCCCAGTACGGCTCCATGCGCACCCCCACCGACGGCAAGCCGTAGTAGAGCAGCATCATCATGACCAGCACCGGCACCGCGCGGAAGATCTCGGTGACCCCCATGAAAGGGCCGCGCACCCAGCGATGGTCAGACAGCCGGCCGATGGCGAGCACGAAGCCGAGCACGATGCTCAGCACTGCCGCGAGGCCGAAGGCCGCGAGCGTCTTGCCGAGTGCCGCGAAGATCTGCTCCCAGATCGCGGTGTAGGTGAACAGCCCCCACTTCGTTGCGGAGAACTGGCCGGAGAGCGCCAACCGGTAGATCAGGAACGCCGCCAGGGCACCGATCACCACTACCGTCGCCACCGCGATCAGCCGATTGCGCAGGATCGCCCTCGGCCCTGGAACGTCGTACAGTACGGAAGTCATCGAATGATCCTCCACTTCTTCTCAAGACGGTTCTGCACGAAGCTCAGGATGAACACGAGCACCACGAACACCAGCGCCACCCAGAGCAGCACCTCCATCGGGCTGCCGGGGCGTCCGGCGGAATCATTGATCGTGGCGCGCAGTGCGGCGAGCTCGGCAACCGAGAAGCCAGCCGCCACGGTGGTGTTCTTCAGCAGGGCGATGAACACGCTCATCATCGGCGGCACCACCGAGCGGAATGCCTGCGGCAGCACCACAAGACCCATGACCTGCCCGAACGGCAGGCCGATGGCCCGCGCAGCCTCGGCTTGCCCCACAGGCACGGTGTTGATTCCCGCTCGCAGCACCTCGGCAACATAGGTGGCCGTGTAGATGCCAATGGCGAGGATGCCGAGCAGCAGCGTGCTCATCTTCGGGAGCCCGAGCGCGGGGTACCCGAGGACGAAGAAGAAGAACACCAGCGTCAGCGGCGTATTGCGGATGATGTTGACGTAGACGGTGCCCACCCCACGCGCGATCGGCACTGGTGAGACCCGCATAGCGCCAACGATGACGCCGAGCACCAGGGCGAGCACCCCGCCTCCGAAGAACACCAGCAGGGTGTTCTTAATCGCGGTCCCCCAGAGATCGAGGTTCCCGAAGATGACGTCCATGCGCCTTCCCCTCCTGAGCGAGGGCCGCCGGGGCGGGAGGGTTCACCCCCGCCCCAGGCGGCCAGCAGCGATTAGTATGCGTCGACCTTGGGCTGCTCGACCTTGATCCCCGAATCGCCGAGGTTCTGGTCGAAGATTGCCTGCCAGATGGTGCCGCCGTCGGTGAAGAGGTCGTTGATGTGCGTGCGCAGCACGTCGTCGCCCTTCGGGAGGCCCACCCCGTAGAGCTCCTCGGTGAGGAGCGGCCCGGTGGTCACCTTGAGGTTGTCGGGATCCTGCGCGGCATACCCGATGAGGATCGCCTGGTCGGTGGTCACCGCATCGACCTGGCCGTTGACGAGACTCTCGACGCAGGCCGAGTAGAGGTCGAACTCCTGTGTCTTGATCTCGGGGAAGTTTTCCTTGATGTTCTGGATCGGCGTCGAGCCGGTCGCCGAGCACACGGTCTTGCCCGCGAGCTCTTCAAGCGACTGGTAGTCCTCGCCGTCGCTCTTCACGAGCAGCCCCTGGCCGGTCACGAAGTAGGGCCCGGCGAAGTCGATGTCCTGCTTGCGCTTGTCGTTGATCGAGTAGGTGCCAACGTAGTAGTCGATGTCACCGTTCACGATCGCCTGCTCACGGTTCGCCGAGGCGATCGCCTTGTACTCGATCTGTTCCTCATCGAAGCCGAGCGAGGCGGCGATCCAGCGTGCGATGTCGACATCGAAGCCGCTGCGCTCCTGGGTGACGTTGTCGAGGTAACCGAGGCCCGGCTGGTCCTCTTTGACACCCACCACGACCTTGCCGCGCTCCTCCATCTTGTCGAATGTGGGGCTGCCCTCGAGGGTGAAGCCTTCCGCGACCTCCCACGGGGTCTTGCTGGCTGCCGCGGGGGCGTCGTTGCCGCCCTCGGTCGCACCAGGGGAGCCGCTGTTGCAGCCGGTGAGCGTCAGCGCCGCTGCGGCAAAAAGGCCGAGCGCCGCGAGTGATTTCTTGAAACGCATGGAGTGTTCCTTTCGATCGGTGGTTCGGGTGTTCGGGTCGTCGGTGCCGCCTGGCGGCGCAGACGCCTCAGCTGGTGATGAGCTTGGAGAGGAAATCCTTGGCACGGTCGCTCTTCGGGTGGGTGAAGAACTCGTCGGGTGTGGCCTCCTCCACGATCCGGCCGTCGGCCATGAAGACGACCCGATCCGCCGCCTTCCGCGCGAATCCCATCTCGTGGGTGACGACGATCATCGTCATGCCCTCCTTGGCGAGTTCGACCATCACGTCGAGCACCTCGTTGATCATCTCGGGGTCGAGGGCGCTTGTGGGCTCATCGAAGAGCATCACCTTGGGGTGCATCGCGAGAGAGCGGGCAATGGCGACGCGCTGCTGCTGCCCGCCGGAGAGCTGCGCAGGCAGCTTCGAGGCCTGCTTCTCAACGCCGACCCTGGCGAGGAGCTCCATCGCTTCCCGCTCGGCGTCAGCCTTGCTGAGGCCGCGAACCTTGATGGGGCCGAGGGTGACGTTCTCGAGGATCGTCAGGTGGGCGAAGAGGTTGAACGATTGGAACACCATGCCGACCTCGGCGCGCAGCTTCGCGAGCGCCTTCCCCTCGGCGGGCAACTCCCTGCCGTCGACGCGGATCGAGCCGCTGGTGATGGTCTCCAGGCGGTTGATCGAACGGCAGAGCGTCGACTTTCCCGAGCCGGAGGGCCCGATGATCACGACCACCTCGCCCGCGTCGATCGTGAGATCGATATCGGTCAGGGCTTGAAACTCTCCGTAGTGCTTCTGCACGTTCTCCACGACGACAAGCGGTTCGCTCGCACTCATCATGTCTCCACCTCTGGGTCGTGACCTGCAATGCGGCGAGCGCATCGCAGGCGGCTGGCCTGGCTGCGACGGTTCGGCGGGCGCTGCCGACCCGTGCGGGTGGGCGGTACGTCGTCGAACCGATCGGCCCCAACGCTAGAGAGCGGATCGCGTGCGCGTCAGCCGCCTTGAGGCTTTCTTGAGCGTGCCCTTGAGCGTTTCTTGAGGTTCGCGACGCGGAGCGTCGATTCCAGGGGTTACCGTCGGGCGTCGACGTAGAAGCGGGCGGCACCCGGATGCAGCTCCACCGGGGCTGTGAAAATGGCCTGCCGTCGATCGAGGAATTCGCCCGCGGCGACCCGGCGACCGATCTCCTGGCGCGAGTCGAAGAGCACCCGCACCACGTCGTAGACGAGTTCGTCGGGTGCGTCTTCCGAGACGATCAGATAGTTCGGCACCGTCATGGTGACCGTCGGTGTTTCGATGCCGTACACGCCCACCGGGAAGTCTGCGAGACGGTACACCCCGGCGTGCCCGGAGTTGACGCGATCCACAGTGTCGGCCTCGATGGAGAGCAGACGGATCGGCATCGCCCTCGCCAGCCGCTCGATCCCCGGCGTGGGCAGCCCACCCACCCAGAAGAAGGCGTCGATCTCGCCTCGCTGCATCGCCTCGATCGAGGCATCTGGGCCAAGCTCGGGGTTCTCGATCCGGTCAAGCGCGACGCCGGAGGAGGCGAGCACGCGGGTTGCGATGACCTGCACGCCGGAGTTCGGTGCCCCGAGCGACACCCTGCGACCCTCAAGGTCGGCGATCCGGCGCACTTCCGACTCGGCGGGCACCACCAGGTGAACGTATTCGTCGTAGACGCGGGCGGCTGCGCGCACCGGGAGCGGATCAGCGAAGTCGCCGGTGCCGCGCACCGCATCGGCCGCCGTGTCACCCTGCGCGAAGCCGAGCAACGCCTCCCCTGCTGCGACCCGCAACAGGTTGTCGACCGAGCCGTGAGTCTCGGCGACGGTGATGTCGAGCCCGAGCTCCCGGTGCAGGGCGCCCGCGAGCTCCTCGCCGTAGGCGTAGTAGACCCCGGTGGTGCCGCCACCGGCGATCTCGAAGTGCTCGTCGCTCGCGTAGTCGGGGCCCACGCAGCCGGTGAGCCCGAGCAGCGCGGTCGCCAGCGCGGCTACCGCGGCGACGACCCGCGCCCGTGCTCTGCGCCGCATCATCGTTCGCTCCCCGGCAGTCGCAGTGCGACACGGAGGCCGCCGCCGTCGGGCGCGGAGACCTCGACGCTCCCCTGCAGCGCCGTGAGCAGATCCGTTGCGATCGCGAGGCCGAGGCCCGAACCCGGCACGTTCTGGTCGCGCGGGCTGCGCCAGAACCGGCTCTTCACCCGTTCGAGTTCTTCGGCTTCGAGTCCGGGGCCGCGGTCGCGCACTGCGATCTCGCAGGAGTCGCCATCTCGTCGCACCGTCACATCGATGGTCGAGCCCGCGGGTGCGAACTTGAGGGCGTTGTCGATCACGGCGTCGAGGGCGCTCTCCACCGAGGTGCGATCGGTCGAACTCATCACGCCAGGGGCACCGTCGACCCTGATGCGGAGGCCCCGCTCGCGGGCCACGTCGCGCCACGCTGCCACGCGGCTCTCCACGAGCTCAACGAGATCAACTGCGACGAACGAGGAATCCTGTTGCCCGGCTCGCGCCATGTTCAGCAGCGTGTCGAGGATTCGCGACATGCGACGCCCCTCCTCACGGGTCTTCTCGATGTCGTCTTCCCAGCGAGGATCGAGCCGGGTCGCAAGATATTCGACCCGCATCAGCAGCGCCCCGAGCGGGTTGCGCAGCTCATGGGAGGCGTTCATCGCGAACTCCCGCTGACGCGACACCACCCGCTCGATCTCCTCCGCCATCTGATTGAACAGCCTGATCATGCGGCGCATCTCCGCTGGGCCGGTGTCGTCTGCGATGCGGGCATCCATCTCGCCGTGCTCAATGGCGGCCATCGCGTTATCAACGCGCAACAACGGCTGCAGCACCCAGCGGGCGAGACGGAACACCGCGAGGACCAACAGGCCGATGACGAGGGCGCACACCAGCACCATCAGCGTCCAATGGGTCAGGATCTCACCACGTGGTGCGTCGGCGCTCGCCGCGATCAGCACCGCGCCGATCACATTGCCGTCATCGAACACGGGCTCGACCATCACGGTCTCACCGAGCGACCAGGGCAGTACCGTCAGATTCGGGTCGCTGCGACGCCCCGAAAGTGCGAGACCGATCTGAGCGGTCATCTCTTCGTCGATCTCCTCGGGTTGCAGACCGCCAGCGGCCCAGAGCGTTCCCGATCGGTCGAAGACCGCGATCCGCGTGCCATACAGCTCGCTGTACCGCTCCAGCTCGCCCGCCACCACCGCCGGATTCGCGGCCCGCAGCGACTGGCGGGCACCGGTGAGAAAGTAGCCGAGGTCGCCGAGCTGCTGACTCGAAGCTTCCTGCTGGATACTGCGCGCCACGCTCCAGGCGTAGGCACCGCTCAACGCCAGCAGAATCACCGTCACCGGCACCAGAAACACGATGATGAGGCGGGTGCGCACGGCTCAGGCCCCGGTCAGCCGGTATCCGACGCCCCGCAGTGTCGCGATGAGCGAGGGGCGCGCGAGTTTGCGGCGGATCGAGCCGACGTGCACTTCGAGTGAGCGGTTGAAGCCGCTCCAGTCAGTGCCCCACACCTCACGGATGATGCGGTCGCGAGGCACCACCACTCCCGGGTAGCGGGCCAGCACGGCGACGATGTCGAACTCCTTGGGGGTGAGTTCGACAGGGGCTCCGTCGGCCAGCACCAGCCGGTTGCGGAAATCGATGTATACGCCGTCGACGGTGATCCCCGAGGCCTCGTCCGAGTCGACCGGCAGTGGTCGTGTGCGCCGGGTGACGGCTTCGATACGCGCGACCAACTCGCGCACATCGTAGGGCTTCACCACGAAATCATCGGCGCCGGCGTGGAGACCCTTGATGCGCTCCTCGACGTGGCTGCGCGCGGTCGCGACAATGATGGGGACGCCCGAGATGCCGCGGATCCGCCTGCACACATCGATCCCGTCCATATCGGGCAAGCCGAGATCGAGCAGCACAGCCTCGGTGTCAGCGCCGAGCGCTTCCAGGGCTGCCGCACCGCTCGCAGCGCAGACAGTGGTGTACCCCGCTTGACGCAGATAGGCGCTCAGGGCATCGGAGACGCGCGCGTCATCTTCAACGATCAGGATCTTCATGTCGGGATATCCGCCTAGTCCGAGGGCACCTCCAGACTAGGCTATCCCGCACGCCTGCGGTTCGAGGCCCCTCTACTCGTACATGCCAATGTTGATGGGGCCGGTGAGGTCTGGCGCGGCGGCGCGGAAGCCGCGCGTCTTCACAACGAGGTAGACGAGGCCCAGGGCGAGCCAGATGCCGCCGATCACCATCGACACCGCGTCAAGGCTGAGCCACAACCAGACGTTGATGACCACGCCCACCGCCGGCACCAGCACGAAGCCGAGCCAGGCGCCCACAGACCGCCGCTGCAAGAATCGGAAGAACACGAAGATCACCGAGAGGTTCACGAAGGTGAAGGCGATGAAGGCACCGAAGTTGATCATCGAGGCCGCCTGGTCGAGATCCACGAAGAGGGCGGTGAGTGCAATTGCTGCAACGATGAGCACGTTCACCACGGGCACGCCCGTGCGCTCGTTCACGCCGCCGAAGAGACGCTTCGGCAGCGCACCGTCGCGGCCCATCGCATAGAGCAGGCGCGCGGCGCTCATCTGCTGCGTGATCCCGCAGCCGAGCACGGCCATCATGTAGCCGCCCACGAAGATCGCCTGGAATGCGGCACCACCGATGTACTTCGCGATCTCGGGCGAGGCCCCCACGATGTCGCCGAGCTGGGTGACATCGGGGAAGAGCACCTGCATCACGTAGGTGACGGTGATGAAGAAGGCTCCGGCCACAGCGATGATGATGAAAATCGCGCGCGGGATGTCCCGCTCGGGCTTCTCCGCCTCCTCCGCGAGGGTCGAAACCGCGTCGAAGCCGAGGAAGGAGAGGGCGAGGATCGCCGCACCAGCGGCGATCGCCGCCACCTGGATGTCGCTCGAAATGAAGGGCCGCGCCGTGAACTCAGCACCGTTCGCACCGTTGACGATGTTGACGATCGTGAGCACCACGAACACGACGGCCACAACGAGCTGGATCGAGACGAGCAGCACGTTCATGCTCGCCGCAAGCTTCACCCCCACCAGATTGAGGGCCGTGCAGATCCCCACCGTCAGCAGCACCCACACCCAGAACGGCACCTCGGGGAACACCGCCCCCATGTAGATGCCCGAGAGGATCGCGTTGATCATCGGCAGCAGCAGATAGTCGAGCGTGGCCGCCCACCCCACGAGGAAGCCGAGGTGCGCGTTGATCGCTTCTTTTGCGTAGGTGTAGGCGGATCCCGCGATCGGGAAGAAGCGCACCATGCGCGAGTAGCTGAATGCGGTGAACAGCACCGCGACCATCACCACGAGGTAGGCGAGCGGCACGTGGCCGCCGGTCTCGTCGGCAACAATGCCGAACATGTCGAACACCGCGAGCGGCGCCATGTAGGCGAGGCCGATGAACACGAGGTGGCGCAGCTTGAGGGTGCGCTTCAGGGCGCCCGGCTCCTGGGTAATAGCGTGCGCGATCTGGTCATCGCCGGCGGCGACGCCGGTGCGGGTGGGGAGGCTGGTCATGAGGGTCCTTCTTACACATCGTTGTGGTGAGCACTGCGGTGCTCCCCGGGGGCGTGCCCCGGGGAGGGGCGGATCAGTGGCTGTGGCAGTGGTGGCTGTCGTCGGGCTCGGTGCAGCTCTGACCGGCTCCGGCGGGATCCTGCACGGTGGCCGCGGCCGCGTTGCCGCCGAGCTCGCCGTGGACATCGTGGATCGCGGATCCGCCCACCACTGTCAGATCGGCGCGCTGCTCGAGGATTTCGGAAGCTTCCATGCCATAGAGGTCGCCCGACCAGACGACGAGGTCGGCGAGGTACCCCACGCGCAGCATGCCGAGCGCACCCTCGTGGTGGAACGCCTCGGCACCGCCCCGCGTGTACGCCTCGAGCGTCGCGTCGAGGCCCACGCGCTCGCCCTGGGTCCACGCCTGCGAGCCGTCGAGACCGGCGCGGGTCATGGCGCTGTAGACGCCCACAAGCGGATCCATTTCGCCGACCTGCCAGTCGCTTGAGAAGGTGACGCGGGCGCCCGAGTCGATCATCGACCGGAAGCGCCACGCGCGATCCCAGCGAGTCTCGCCGACGTTCTCCATCCAGGTGCCGGCCACGAGATCCGGTGAGGCGTGGCGGGGCTGCATCGCCGCGACCACGCCGAGTTCGCGGAAGCGAGGCAGGTCTTCGGGGGCGAGGCACTCGACGTGCACAATGCCGTGACGGGTGTCGGTGCGGCCGTTGGCGCGTTGGGCGGCCTCGATGGAGTCGAGGGTGAGGCGGATGCCCCAGTCGCCCGTGGCGTGGGTATGCACCTGGTAGCCGAGCCTGTCGAGTTCGGTGAAGAGCCTGGTGAACTCGGTGGGTTCGAGGCTGGTGTGCCCGCGGTGGCCGGGGCGGTTGGCGTAGTCCTGCAGCATCGCGGCGGTGTGCGGTTCGATAACGTCGTCGGCGTAGAGCTTGACGGGACCGAGCTTGAAACGTTCGTGCTGGGGTGTCTCGCGGATCGCCTCGGTGATGCGGGCGCGGAAGTCGCCGTCGGCGCCGACGGGGTGGTAGATCGCGGCAATGGTGCGGCTGGTGAGGCGGCCCTCCCGCTCGGCGCGGGCGAAGAGGTCGAGTTCGGCGAGCGGCACCTGCGGTTCTACCACGGTGGTGATGCCGAAGCGGGCGGCCATGTCGAGGCTGTTGGCGATCTTCGCGTAGCGGCGGTCGGGCGAGTACATGGGGATGTCGCGCTGCAACTCGGCGAGGCCGTTGATGGTCATGGCGCTCGTGTAGAAGTCGGTGACCCAGCCGGTGGGCTCGCCGGTGGTGCTGTCGATCTCGGGGTTGCCCCAGGCGATGTCGCCACCGTTCAGGATGCCGAGCTTCGCGAGCGCGGGGCGGTTGAGCCACACGGAGTGCTGGTCATAGGTGGTGATGAAGACGGGCTTGTCGGTGACGCCCACCAGGTCGTCGGCGTTGGGACGGCGGCCCTCGACGACGGAGTAGAGGGCGTTCTCGGCGCAGATCCACTCGAGCTCGGGGTGGGTTTCGGCGAACTCTGCGATGCGGGCACGCACGACGTCGAGGCTGGTGACCTGGTCGAGACTGACGGCGAGGTCGTCGAAGCCGAGCAGCAGGTGATTGTGGGTGTCGGCGACGCCGGGGGTGAGCAGGCGCCCTTCGAGCTGCACGGTGCGGCGGGCGGCGGGGGCATCGGCGGCGGATCCCACGTAGGTGATGCGATCGCCGGTGACGCCGAGGGCTTCGACCCAGGGCTGGTCGGGGTCGAAGGTGCGAATCCTGCCACCGGTGTAGAGGGTATCGACGGCCATGTCATCTCCTGAGGCTCAGTGGGACCGCCGCTGCGGTCGAGTTCTTTCACTCCAGAGTAAATTAATTTACTCATTTGTCAAGAAACCTGCGCCCGGCTCGCGAAAAGCCGTCATTCCGAGGCTTGCTCGGCTGCGACGCCTGGCATACTGGCAGGCATGGCACGCCCGAGCACCCAGAAGCAGCGCCGCCGCGAGGTGGTCGACGCGGCCCTCACCGCCGCCGCCGAGCACGGCCTGCGCAACCTCTCGCTCACCGACGTCGCCAACCAGGCCGGGGTGACGCGCGGTGCGCTGCTCTACTACTACGACGATCTCGAAGCGATCCTCGTCGAGGCCCATGCCGCCGGCATGGAGCGCGTGGGCTCAGAACGCGCCGCGCTCGTCGCGCAGCAACAGGGCGCAGCCGCGAAGCTCGCAACCGCCGTCGAGGCCGGCCTGCCCGAAGGCCCCGACGATGCACTCATGCGGCTGCTCTACGAATTCGACGTGCTGGCCGGCAAGTCGCCGCTGCACGACGAACTCGTGCAGCGGCTCTACCGCGAACAGCTCGAGCTCTACCGCGGCATCCTCACCGAGGGTGTCGCCAGCGGCGCATTCGCGCTGACTGGCCCGCTCGACGATATCGCCATGAACTTCGTCGCCCTCGAAGACGCCTACGGCCTGCACATCGTTGCCGGCGGCAGCATCACTCTCGACGACGCGCGGCGCGCGATCCGCCTCTTCGCAGCACAGTCCGGCGCCCCACTCCCCCATTAACCCCTGGAGTTCAGGGCGTAGGAGCTTAGTACCGCTCGCCCACTCGCACCGTGTAGCCGGCATCACGCAGGGCCTGCGCAACGGCGTCGCCGTGCTCGTGCCCGCGCGTCTCGATGTGCAGCTCCAGCTCGACTTGGCTGACGGGCAGCTCGGTCGCGTGGCGCGTGTGGATCACCTCGACCACATTGGCGTTCTGAGATGCCACGATCGACGCCGTGCGCACCAGCTGACCCGGCACGTCGGGCAGCAGGATGCGCAGCTTGAGGTAGCGCGCAGACGCGGCGAGGCCGTGACCGATGACGCGCTGCAGCAGCAGCGGATCGATGTTGCCACCCGACAGAACCGTCGCCGTCACGCCCGAGGCGCGCACCTTCCCCGCGAGAATCGCCGCAACACCTGCGGCACCGGCCGGCTCGACCACGAGCTTCGCCCGTTCGAGCAGCATCACGATAGCGCGCGCAATATCGTCGTCGCTGACGGTGACGACCTCGTCGACGAACTCACGCACCATCTCGAAGTTCAGCTCGCCGGGGCGGGCGACCGCGATGCCATCGGCGATCGTGGGTCGCGTCTCGATCGTCACCGGGTGTCCGGCCTCAAGCGACGGCTTGTAGGGAGCCGCATTTTCCGACTGCACGCCGATCACTCGCATCGGGCGGCCCTCGCGCGCGGCCCACTGCTTCGCCGCAGCCGCGACACCCGAGATAAGGCCGCCACCACCGATCGGCACGATCAGCGTCTCAATGTCGGGCTGCACCTGCAGCATCTCAAGCGCGACAGTGCCCTGCCCCTCGATCACCGCGGGGTGGTCGAACGGTGGGATGAAGATCGCTCCGCTCTGCTCGACGAACTGCTGCGCTGCCCGGTTCGTCTCGTCGAAGGTGGCCCCTTCGAGCACCACCTCGGCCCCGTAGTGCTTGGTGGCCTGCAGCTTCGGCAATGCCACACCGAGGGGCATGAAGATCGTCGCCTTGATGCCGAGCTCGCGTGCCGCGAACGCCACTCCCTGCGCATGGTTGCCGGCCGAGGCAGCAACCACGCCGCGCGCCCGCTCCTCCGGGGTGAGCTGCGTCAGACGGTTGTAAGCGCCGCGCAGCTTATAGGCGCCGGTACGCTGCAGGTTTTCGCACTTCAGGTAGACCGCGGGCACATCGAGCACCTCGGCAAGATAGCGCGACGATTCGAACGGGGTGCGCTGCGTGACCCGGTGCACCGTTTCGAGTGCACGCTCGAAATCTTCGAGGGCGGGGGCGGTGCGAGCTGCTTCGCTCATCAGTGTCCTTCCTTGCGCAGCAGTCGCGCGACATTGCGAGCGCGGTGACGCGCCCGCTGCGAGGTTTTCTCGCGGCGGTGGTACTCGGCGACAGGATCCGATCCCGGATCCCACTGCCTGTGCACGAGCGTGTTGACGATGGAGTTGGCCGAGGCCGCGATGGGTACCGCGAACAAGGCGCCTGGGATGCCCGCGAGCAGCGCGCCGGTCGACACCGCGAGCACGACGCCCAGCGGGTGCACCTTCACCGCACTGCCCATGACGAGCGGCTGCAGCACGTGACCCTCGATCTGGTTGACGAGAATCACCACGCCGAGCATGAGAAGCGCGTTGACAGGCCCGTTGTAGACGAGCGCGATGAACGCGGCGAGGGCGCCTGTGGTGATAGCGCCGAGGAACGGAATGAACGAGCCCAAGAACACGAGCACCGCGACCGGTATCGCCAGTGGCACGCCGAGCAGCGCCGCGCCGGCACCGATGCCGACGGCGTCGACGAACGCCACGAAGATCTGCACGCGCACGTACTGCCCTACCGAGACCCAGCCGGCCCGACCGGCGGCGTCAACCGGAGCGTGCGCCCGCGCAGGCAGGAACCCCAGCACCCAGAACCAGATGCGACGCCCGTCAATCAGCAAGAAGATCAGGGAGAACAGGGTGAGTAGCGTGCCCGTCACGAACTGGCCGGCGGAGGTGGCCACGCCGAGGGCACCGTTCCAGATCTCCGACTGGTGCCCGTCAATCGTCTTCATGAGCTGGCCGGTGAAGCCGTCGATTTCCTCAGCCGAGAACCCGAAGGTCGCCTCACCCCAATGCAGCAACTCCACCCAGGCCTCCTGGGAGCGCTGCGCCACATCATCGAAGCCGCTTCGAAGCTGCGTCGCGATGAGGGTGACGAGGATCCACACCGCTGCGACGAACATCGCGAGGGCGAAGATCACCCCCAACCAGCGCGGCGCACCGCGCTTCTGGAACCACTGCACCACGGGTGACAGCAGCGCCGTCAGCAGAATCGCGACCAGCAACGGGATCACGATGATCCGCACCTGCACGATGAGCCACAGGAACCCGGCGCAGGCGAGGCCGATGAGAATCAGCCGCCACGACCAGGCGGCTGCCACGCGCACACCGAGGGGCAGCTCATGCGCGGCATCGTCGTGCACGGCTTCTCCGGCTTCGCTTCTGGGCTGTTCCACGGCACAATCCTACCGATCGCCCGCTGCGATCAGGCATATGTTGGGGCAGCGCCGCGAGCTAGAGCAGTTTACGCAGCCATCGACGCACGAGCGCGTCTTTCTGAGGGGTGAACGGGGGCATGATGGTGGCCCCGAGAGTGTCGGGCGTGAGCGGCTTCGACAGCACGGCTTTCTCATGGCTGAATACCTGGAACGAACGCTCCCCGTGATACGCGCCGGTGCCGCTCTCGCCGACCCCACCGAACGGCAACTCGGGCACCACGAGGTGCAGCACCGGCACCCCGAACCCCAAGGCACCCGAACTTGTCTCGCGTTCCCAACGCTGACGCACCGCCGCCGAGTCACTGAACACGTACGCTGCGAGCGGCTTGTCGCGGCCGGTGACCACGGTGAGCGCGTCGTCGAGATCGGAGACCTCCACAAGCGGCAGGATCGGGCCGAAGATCTCGTCGCGCATCACTGCTGCATCGCGATCGACCCCGACGAGCACGGTCGGCTCGAGAAAGCGGTCGGCGCGATCGTGACCGCCGCCGATGAGCGTTTCGCCGTCGTCGAGGTAGCCGAGCAGACGCCCGAACTGGGCGTCGTTGACGATGCGCCCGTAATCGGGATTGCGCTGCGGAGCGCTGCCGTAGAGGGTGTGGATCGCTTCGGCGAGCAGCGGGCCGAGCGTGCGCAGCACCGGCGCACTGCCGAGCACGTAGTCGGGGGCCACGCAGGTTTGCCCGGCGTTCATGAACTTGCCCCACGCGATGCGCTTCGCCGCTTCTGCAAGGTCGACGGTGTCGTCGACGTAGACGGGAGATTTGCCGCCGAGTTCGAGGGTGACCGGAGTGAGGTGCTCGGCTGCCGCGCGGGCTACGATGCGGCCCACCCGCCCGTTGCCCGTGTAGAAGATGTGGTCGAAGCGCTGTTGGAGCAGCGCTGTGGTCTGCGGCACGCCGCCCTCGACGACGGCCACCGTGCGACGGTCGAGCGCGTCGGGCACGAGGCTCGCAATGAGCCGCGCCGTCGCGGGGGCGAGCTCGCTCGGTTTGATAACGACCGCATTGCCCGCCGCGATCGCCCCGATCACGGGTGAGAGCGCGAGCATCAGCGGGTAATTCCAGGGGGCGATCACCAACGCCATCCCGAGCGGCTCGGGCACGATCCGCGCTGCCGCAGGCTGAGCCGCGAGGGGCACGGCGGCACGGCGCGGCCGCATCCAGCCGTGCAGGTGGGCGAGCGCGTGATCGATCTCGGCCACCAAGAAGCCGATCTCGGTGAGCTGCGACTCCGTGCCGGATTTGCCGAGATCATCGAACAATGCGCGCTCGAAGTCGTCGCCGCGTTCCACGAGCAGGGCCCGCAGTCGCCTGAGCATCTCGCGCCGCCACGGCTCGGGGCGGGTGACGCCACGCTCGAAACTGTGGCGCAGGCCTGCCACAACGCCGGGAATCCGCTCCACCTGGGTCTCGTTCATGCGCCCAGGCTACTCCCGTCCCCCGACTGATGCCGGGGAGCGCAACTCACCAGAAGTGCAGCGCCGGAATGATGAGGAAGATACCCACGAGCACCGCAAGGGCCGACAGCGTGAAGCAGACGTTGGCGGCCACCGTCGCCCAACGGGGCCGGCCGGCGTCGTCGACATCGTCGTCTTCGTCGTCGCGGGAGGGGCCATCGGGCTCGAGGCTGCCGTCGATGCCACGCGCGCGCGGTGCCGGTGTCGCGAGGAAGCGGATCCCGAGCGAGTACAAGGCCACCACGAACACGGCCGAAAACAGTGCCGCCACGAAGACGATTAGAAACGCCATCCAGTCGATGCTCATCGTTCTTCCTCCCGGGCAGCCTTCGCGGCCTCACGCGCCGCGATATCGTCGCGCACCGCCGACTGCGCGACGGGGGTGAGGGGCGGGATCGTGCCGGTGTGCGTCTTGACCTTCTTGACTTTGCCCTTCTTCACACGCACGGCGTAGCCTGCCTCGGCGACATCGGGCACCGGGATCGCGTTCGAATGATCGACGCGGTTGCGACGCGAACGCCAGAAGATGAAGAGGATGAAGCCGAAACCGAGCACGGCGTCGATGATGATGCCCACGGGGCCGATGTGCGCGATGAGCGCAGCCACAGCTGCGACAATGCCCGAGGCGGGCAGGGTGAAGAGCCAGCCCAGGCTAATGCGGCCGACCGCGCGCCAGCGCACACTGGAGCCGCGGCGGCCGAGACCGGAACCGATCACCGAGCCGGAGGCGACCTGCGTGGTCGACAGCGCGAAACCGAGGTGGCTTGACGCGAGGATCGTGGCAGCGGTGCTGGTCTCTGCGGCGAAGCCCTGAGCGGGCTTCACCTGGGTGAGGCCCGAGCCCAGGGTGCGGATGATGCGCCAG
The DNA here is from genome assembly GCF_037150695.1 of Leucobacter sp. VD1. Classification (NCBI taxonomy): domain Bacteria; kingdom Bacillati; phylum Actinomycetota; class Actinomycetes; order Micrococcales; family Microbacteriaceae; genus Leucobacter; species Leucobacter sp. VD1. Next base: position 29,657 of record NZ_JBBCPO010000004.1, on the reverse strand, counting down.
CCGCCCGAGTAGGTGCCGAGGGCGATCGCGAACGCGCAGGCGGCGATAACCCAGAGGTGCGGGCCGGTGCCTGGATCTTGCAGGTTGGCCGCGACGAGCGTAAGCGTGATGACGCCCATCGTCTTCTGCGCATCGTTGGTGCCGTGAGCCAGCGCAATCAGCGAGGAAGAAGCGATCTGCGCGTAGCGGAAGCGGCCGCGTCCGTCTTTCTTGCCGTCGTGGCGGCGCGTGATCGCGTAGGCCACGCGGGTCGCGGTGAAGGCGACGATACCAGCGGTCAGCGGTGCTGCGAGCATCGGAATGAGGATCTTCGAGAGGAAAACGCCGCCGTTGACCGAGGAGATGCCAGCGCCGATGATGGCTGCGCCGATCAGGCCGCCGAAGAGAGCGTGGGACGAGCTCGATGGAAGCCCGTAGAGCCAGGTCAGCAGGTTCCAGACGATGGCGCCGATGAGGCCGGCGAAGATCATCTCCGGGGTGATGAGCACCCCGCCGTCTCCCTCGTTGATGAGGCCGCCAGAGATCGTCTTGGCCACCTCCGTCGAGAGGAACGCGCCTACAAGGTTGAGGATCGCGGCCAGCAGCACCGCGGTCTTCGGCTTGAGGGCCCCCGTTGCGATGGGCGTCGCCATCGCGTTGGCGGTGTCGTGGAAGCCGTTGGTGAAGTCGAAGAAGAGCGCCAGCACAATGACCAGCAGCACGATGAGAGTGAGTTCCACCGGCGTCTTTCGTTCGGGAGCATGTGGTGCTTGGATCACCCGCGAAGACACCCGATGTTCACAGTTTTTCCGCGGACACCGGCACACCGCGCGCGCCGTACATATGGTTTCACCTCCCTCCGCACAGGTCAAGCCAGGTGGCCAAGTTCACCGTTCGTTCACCTGGGGTGCGGAACACGCAGACTCCTCCGCTGACGCGTTGGGGCAGCTCGCGTGGGCAGCGGCCGCGGAGACACCCGGTGGCTTCGGATACCGCGAGGGTAGGCTGGCTGGCGGATCGCATCGCGAACAGAGGAGTAGACGCATGACCGCAGCGCTGACCGATTTCGTGCCCGAGGCGGGCTCCATCACCATGTTCTCGACGGAGTGGTGCGGCTACTGCAAGCGCCTCAAGCTGATGCTCGATAAGACCGGCATCGGCTACACCGAGGTCGATATCGAGCGCACCCCCGGCACCCCCGAGCTGGTCGAGCACGTCAACTGCGGCAACCAGACCGTGCCCACTGTGGTGTACCCCGACGGCACCACGGCCACGAATCCGTCGCTCGCCGACGTCAAGGCTGCGCTCGGGCTATAGCTGAGACTGCGGCACTACCCGAAGTTGAGGCGCGCCTCTTCGTAGCGCGAGGCGGGCACGGTCTTCAGCCGACCGATCGCCGCCTCCAGCGGCACCATCTCGATGCGGTCGCCGTGCAGGCCCGCCATCGTGCCCCATCGCCCCGCCAGCGCAGCGTCGGCGGCAGCGATGCCGGTGCGGGTGGCGAGCACCCTGTCGAATGCGGTTGGCGATCCGCCCCGCTGCACATGCCCCAGCACGGTGGCGCGCGTTTCAATGCCCGTGCGCTGCTCGATGAGCGGGGCCAGCACCTCGGCGATGCCACCCAGGCGCGGCCGCCCGAACGCGTCGAGCCCGTCACGGGTGACCGCCTGATCGGTACCCTCGAGGCGAAAACCCTCGGCCACCACGACGAGCGAGGAGCGGCCGCGATCGCGCACGCTCAGCACCCACTCCCCGATCTGCTCAATCGACTCCGGAAACTCCGGGATCAGCGACACCTGCGCACCCGCCGCCATGCCAGCGTGCAGCGCGATCCACCCCGCGTCGCGGCCCATCACCTCAAGCACCATGCAGCGCCGATGCGACTCTCCTGTGGTGCGGAGCCTGTCGATGGCCTCAGACGCGATCGACACCGCGGTGTCGAACCCGAAGGTGTAGTCGGTGCCGCCGAGATCGTTGTCGATGGTTTTGGGCAGGCCGATGGTCGGCACCCCGCCGCTGTTGAGCAGGCTTGCCACGGTTTGTGTGCCGTTGCCACCGATCAGCAGGAAGCCGTCGAGGCCGTACGCCGCGACGCGCTCGCGCACCGCACGCAGGCCAAGCTCAGGGTCGCTGCCCTTCGGAAACGGGGGCACGCGGCTCGTGCCGAGCATCACGCCGCCGAGGGGCGACAGCCCGCGCACCGCCGGCCGGTCGAGCGGGATCCAGTCATCTTCGTGGAAGCCGCGCCAGCCGTCCATGAAGCCGATCATCTCGAAGCCGTGCACGTCCACTCCGCGCAGCACCGCGCCGCGGATCGCCGCGTTCATGCCTGGGCTGTCGCCGCCTGAGCAGAGCACACCGATGCGCATGTGGAATCTCCCTCGTCTCGCCAATCGCACGGCGGAGCAGACCGCCTCCCCCAGACTAGCGATGGCGGGAATGCGATCAACAGCTCAGATACCGCCAGATTCGGAACGAAACCGGCCAGACCCGCCGCCTACCGCAGCGCCCGCTCCAGCACGCCCATGAGGGCGAGCAGCTGCACCGAATCGGCCTCCTCCGCAGGAGCCGCAGCGCCGTCGAGCGCCCGCGCGGCGAGCCCCGCCTTGCCGTCGATCAGCTCCGCGATCTTCGCGTCGATTGTCTGCGCCGCCACGATGCGCCACGCGGTGACGGGCTCCTCCTGACCGATGCGGTGCACACGGTCGATGGCCTGCGTCTGCTCGGCGTCGGTCCAGCTCAGCTCTGCGAGCACCACGTTCGACGCGGCCTGCAGGTTCACACCCACACCGGCCGCCGTGAGAGAACACACCGCCACAGCGATATCGGGATCCTTGTTGAAGGCATCGATCTGCTCCTGGCGGAACGCGGCCGTCTGATCGCCGCGGATCGACACCGTGCGCAAGCCTGCCTCGGCGAGCTGCGTCTCGGCCCGGTTCATCACATCGATGTGCTTTGCGAAGAACACCACCTTGCCGACGGAACGCGCGAGCTGCGCCGTGTAGTCGGCCGCGAGCCCGGCCTTGGCCTGGCCGATCTGGCGCACCATCGTGAAGACGTTCATGCCGTCGGCAGAAGCGTTCGACTCTTCGAGCTCCTGCGCGCAGACCATGCGAATGATCGCCTCGTCCGACAGCTTCGCGCCCAGCTTGCCGCTCTTGACCGCCGTAAAGCGGTCAACAAGCTTACGAGCGAGCTTCGCCTCGGCATCGCGAATACCGCGGCCGAGTTCGTCGTCGAGTTCGACGGGCAGATCGACTACGCGCTTCGCCGGCAGATCTGCGGCGACATCGATCTTGCGACGGCGCACAATGCCCATATCGACGACACTCTGCCTCGCCTCAGGGTAGAAGGCGGGGTCTGCGGGAGTCCAGCCGTTGCTCTCCAAGCTGGCCATGAGCTCGGGGCCGGGCTTCTCGGCGTCGATCCAACCGAGGAAGCGCCAAATGGCGCGGAAATCGTCGATGTCGTTGATGAGCGGGGTGCCCGTGAGCGCGATCAGCAGCGGCGAAGCGCCCGGCGTGCGCTCGCGGATACTCTCGGCAATGGCGAGCACATTGCGGGACCGCTGCGACTGCACGTTCTTGATCATGTGCGCCTCGTCGACCACCATGCCCTTGAACCCGAAACGCGAGATCCAGCTGAGGTGACGGTCGAGGATCTCGTAGTTCACCACGAACACGTCGGCGAAGGCGTCGATGTCCTGGCCGTCGCCGTGGATCACCGTCACACGGCGCTGCGGCGTCCACCGCTCCACCTCGCGCGCCCAGTTCATCTTCACGACGTTGGGCACCACGACGAGCAGCGGGTAGGCCTCAGCCACCGATGCCGCCAGCACCGACTGGGCAGTCTTGCCGAGACCGGGCTCGTCGGCAAGCAGGAAGCTGCGATGCCCGTCGCGCACACTCGCAAGCAGGCGCGCCTGGTGCGGCATGAGTTCGCGTCCGGCAGGGGCGAGGCGGTCGGGCACGGGAGGATCAGGCAGCTCCATGCACGCGGAGCCGCCGCCGCCCTGCTCGAACGACTTGAGCAGGGGCCCGAGCAGTTCCCAGTTCGCGAGCCGCACCACGGGGGTGGGCTTGCGAGGCGGGGTGAGGTCTGGGGCGAGGAAGGGGTTGGCGAGCATGCGCGACTCGATGCCGGCGGGCTCCACCTGGCGCTCGGCCAGCTCCGGTGGCACGAAGGCCTGCGCGGGCTCGGCCTTGCTGGGCTCTTCGTCTGGCAGCTCGATACCGGCCTGGGTGAGCATCTTGCGCTTGAGCAGGCGCGTCGCCTCGGTGATGGGGGCGGCGGGCTCGAGCAGCGTAATGAGGCTCGTGTCGCGGGCGGCGGTCTTCGCGAGGATCGCGGCGACGCCGTCGAGACGCTTCAGCGTCTCGGCGCGCTCCGACTCGCTCACGTTCTCATCGGTTTTGACTCTGGCGCGTTCCTCGCGCATGAGCAGCGCGATCACGTGGAACTTAGTGCGGCCGGCCGGCGAGGCCTTGCCGCGCTGAGCCGAGGCCTCCACCTCGCGCACGGCTCGCGCGAGCAGCGGAATGATGCCCTCGTTGTGCGTGTGCTTGCGGCGAGCGCCGCCACGCTGCTGGCCGCCCTTCTGGGCGCGGGAGGACTTCGGCGTGCGCTCGGCTGCGTTCTTCGCAACGGGCTGACGCTCGGCAGTGGTGAGTGCCAATGGATCTCCTGATCGGCGTGGTGCGGGCAACGGCCTGCGTGCCGGAACCCCGGTCGCACGCGGCTTCGGAGCCTGACCTCATGCGCGGCATGGGGCTCGAGAACGCTTCGCGGGTCGCGACCGTGCTGCAATCCTACCACCCGCGGGCGGCGGTGGGCCTGCTTGATTTCAGGAAAGCGGCTGGCGAATCAGCGCGCGAGCAGCTCACGGGTGCGCGCCACATCGGCGTGCATCTGCTCCAGCAGCGCTTCGAGGCTGTCGTAGCGCTCCATACCGCGCAGGCGGTGCGCGAAGCGCACCTCGATCCGCTGTCCGTACAGATCACCCGAGAAGTCGAGCAGGAAGGCCTCCACCCGTGAACGGCCCTCAGGTGTGAAGGTGGGGTTGTTGCCGACTGAGATCGCTGCGGGACGCGGATCGGCCTCGCCGTCTCCGATCACGGCCCAGCCGGCGTAAACGCCATCGGCGGGCACGAGCCCTTCGATCTCGCCTCCGAGATTCGCGGTGGGGAACCCGATCTCGCGCCCCCGCGCATCGCCGTGCACCACCTCGCCGCGCACGACGGGCGCGCGGCCCAGCATTGCGGCAGCCGCGTCGACATCGCCCGCGAGCACCGCCTCGCGCACACGCGATGACGAGGCCTGGCCCACCCCATCGGCGGCGACCAGGTCGAGCTGCTGCGCGGAAAACCCGTAGCGCTGCCCCAGAGCTTCGAGCAGGGCGCCATCGCCTGCTCCGCCCGCACCGAAACGGAAGTTGGCTCCCATAATGACGTGCCGCGCGCGCAGGCCGTCGATCAGCACCTCGCGCACGAAATCGTCGGCGGGGATCGCCGCCACAACCTCGTCGAAGTCGATCATCACGCAGTCGTCGACACCTGCCGCCGCGAACCCTTCGAGGCGCTGCGCGCGACTCATCAGCGGTTGCGGGCAACGCTCGGGGCGCAGCAGGCTGAGGGGGTTATTGGCGAAAGTGAGCACGACTGCTGGATGCCCTGCGGTGTGCGCACCTTCGACGAGGGTGCGCAGAATCGCCTGGTGGCCCCGGTGCAGGCCGTCGAACTTGCCGATCGCGACGCTGCTGCCCTCGGGATAGTCGGCCGGCCTGATCGCGTCGAGGCTGGTGATGACGCGCATCAGCGGGCTCCCGCGCCCGCTGATGCGGAACCGGCTGGTCGCCCGGAACGGCGCAACCACAGCAGACCCAGCACGGGCAGCACGAGGGGGATGAAGAGGTAGCCCATGCCGAACTGCGACCAGACCGAGGGGTGCGCGAAGAGCTGAGGTGCGATGAGGCTGAGTGTGCCGACGATGAGCACGCCCGCCAGCTCGAAAACGAGCGCACCCCACGCCACGACACGCCACGCCCTGCCAGCCTCGCTGCCGCCCGCAGCCTGCCGACCCCGACGACCGCTCTTCACGAGTGCGACCGTTGCAACGATATAGACGACTCCGGCGAGTGCCGACAGCGCATATGCTACAGGCGCCTCATCGAACTTCGTGAGGATTTGATAAACCGAACGGAACGTCGCCGCAATCGCCAGCACGAGATACACGGCGATCAGCACCTTGCCCAGACCGCCGAGCCGATCCGTGGCGCTCGTCACGACGGCAGACTGTTCACTGTTGGACCCGGGGTTCGACACGACGCCCAGCTTACCCGCGCCCGCCCAGGGCAGCTCTCAGCCGCCGACCGTCGCGAGAAACACCTCGCCGTGACCGGTGAGCCTGATCGGATCACCTGCCGAAACGTAGAGCGACTGCCCGCGTCTCGCCGACGCGACTTCGGCGAGTCCGTGCTCGCCCTCGGCCCGCCGCTCCACGCGCACCCTCCCAGAAGTCACCACGAGCACCAGCGGGTGCCTCGCCGGCACCTCGACAGCAGGTGCGCTATCGGCAGGCGCCGCCCCTTCGGCGCTCTGCTCGGGATCGCAGAGCCTCGCGCGCAGCAGCGCGAAATCGGGAACATCGGGGCGCCAAGCCAGGAGGCCGCGCGCCACCCGTTCAGCCGCGAACCGCGGCTCGGCGATCTCGTCGGTGTCGACGACCCGGCAGAGCTCGGCGATATCGACATGCTTCGGCGTGAGGCCTGCGCGCAGCACGTTGTCAGACGACGCCATCACCTCGACAGCGATACCGCTCAGATAGGCGTGCAGCTGACGGGCGCGCAAGTACAGCGCCTCACCAGGGTCAAGCCGCACCAGGTGCAGCAGCACCGAGACGAGCACACCCGGGTCGCCGGGATGCGCGCCCACGAGCTCGCGCAGTGCGACAGTACGGGCACTGTCGATACGCGGATCGGCATCGCGAGCTGCCATTGCAGAGCCCGGCTCCTCTGCAGCACCGCACCGCACGGCAGCCGACACACCATCGAGGGCGCTCGCCACAACCGGGTCGCCGCTGAACACCCACTCGAGGAACACCCGCCGCAGCGCCCCGGGATCCGCCCCCCGCAAACGCGCTTCAACCGCTTCAAGCGCCGCAGCACCCTCAGCAGCACCCGCCCTCCGGGCCGCAGCCGCCAGCAGCAGCACCTCACGGCGCGCCTCAGCAAGCGGCCGAAAACCGCTCAAGGCCGTCACTTCGCTGAGCGCAACCAGCAGCTCCGGCTTGTGATTGGCGTCGCCATAATTGCGATGCGGGGCATCCCGCGGCACCCCGGCGGCCTCCTCAGCCGCGTAGCCGGCCGCCGCCTGCGCCCGATCAGGATGCACCTGCAGTGAAAGCGGCGCGCCGATCGCGAGCACCTTCAGCAGAAACGGCAGCGATCCGCCATCGACACCGTAGCGCTCAGGATCACTCTCAACCAGATCGATCAAGGTGCGCGCACCAGCCGAAGCCTTCGCGACATGCGCGGGACTGCCAGGATGCGTGCCGAGCCACAACTCGGCCTGAGGTTCGCCCGTGGGGGCAAGCCCCAACATGTCGGGCAGAGCATCCTTCGACCCCCACGCATATGCGCGGGGGGTGTTCTCGATGAAGATCAGCACGCCACTCCTCATGCCGTCACGGAGGTCCAATGCTCTACCATACCGACTATGGCGCAGAGCAGAACCCGACTCGGCGTGAGCGCATACGCGATCGGCGTGTTCGTGCTCACCCTCGGCAGCAACGGCGTGCGTAACGTCGTGGGCTGGTGGGGATTCCTCGCACTGGCCGTCGCATTCACCGCGGTGGGCATCATGCTGTTCGTGCGCGAGAAGCCGGCGCGGTTCCGCTGGTACCGCCTGCCGGCACCCCTCTACTGGTTCCTGGCACTCGCCGTGTTGTCGATCGCCTGGTCGCAGTACCGATTCGAGAGCGTGCTCGGCGTGCTCGCACAGCTCGCGACCACACTGCTCGCGGTCGTGCTCGCCTTCGTGTTGACCTGGCACGAAGTGCTGCGCACGCTCGGCACGGCACTACGGTACCTGCTCGGGCTGTCCCTGGTGTTCGAACTGTGGGTGTCGCTCGTCATCCGTGAACCTATCTTTCAGAACTTCCTGGTGTTCGTTGACGTGCCCGAGAGCGGTAAACCCTCGAAGCTGCTCTACTGGAGCCGCGACCTGCTCTTCTCAGGCGGGCCCATTCAGGGCTTGGTCGCCAGCTCCGTGCTGCTCGGCTTCCTCGCACTGCTCGGCCTGATCGTCTTCGGCATCCAACTGCGGGCCGGCCTCGTGCGCCCCTTCGCAGGGTGGTTCTGGGTGATTGTCTCAGCCGCGACACTGCTACTCACCCGAGGAGCAACGGTGTGGGTGGCGCTCGCAGCTGTGGCCGTCGCACTCGCCCTTGCTCTGTGGGCCCGGCGGCTGGGCCCGGAGCGGCGGGTGCCGCTCTACGCGACCGGCGGCGCACTGATCGCAGCAGCCGTCCTCGCGGTGTTGTTCGCGCGCGACTTCGTCTTCGGCCTGCTCGGCAAGAGCGGCGACATGACGGGTCGGCTAGAAACCTGGCATGCCGTGATCGGGCTGGCCGAGCAGCGCCCCTGGTTCGGCTGGGGCTGGGTGAGCTACTGGGCGCCGTGGGCCGAACCGTTCAAGTCGCTCGACGTGAAGGCCGGCCTGCCTGTGATGAGCGCACACAACGCCTGGCTCGATGTGTGGCTACAGCTCGGCATCGTCGGCGTGCTCGCCTTCGCCCCGCTCGTGGTGCTCACTGTGTGGCGCGTCTGGTTCCGCGCCGTGGACCCGCCCCGGCGCGGTTTCGGACCACCACTCCCATACGCGACGAGCGCGCTGTGGCCCTTCCTCGTGATGGTGGCGCTCGTGGTGCAGTCGTTCACCGAAAGTCGCCTGCTCATCGAAGGCAACTGGGTGCTGCTCGTGCTGCTCGCCGTCAAATCACGCTTCGACTTCGAACTGCCCTCTCAGGACGCCGAACCGACAGCGCTGCCGTGGCGCAGAGTGCCGATCCCCCGCCGCACCGGGGCGATCGAGCTGCCGCGAGAATCCCCGCGACGGTGACCCCGTGAACATGACCACGGAGCGTCTGCTGCGACTGCGCGCCGACGCCCGTCTCGAACGCGACACCATGATGGAGCATCGCGTGCGCGACGGCGAAGACCCGGCAACGGCCTACGCCGAAGTGCCGGAAGTCGACGATCTCGTGGTGCTGGCCCTGCGCGACGAAATGCTCGAAGATCGCGGGCAACTCGCCGAGTTCGGGCTGGCGCGCCTCGCGGCGCGCTCCGGCGGCCCTGATGCCCAAGAGCACCAACGCAACGCCGATCGCGTGGAGTTCGAACTCCTGCGCGAGATCGCAGCATCGGCACCGATGCTGACGGCCGCGGTCTGGCGAGCCAGTGGAGAACTCGACGTAGCCTGAGCAATCCTCACAATCCATCGGCCTGAAGCGGCCCATCGCCCTGAATCGACTCAGACCCACCGCAGGCGAGCGCACACCCCTAGGGTCGCCCGCCTGCATGTTTCAATGCGCTCAGCTGTCTCGCTCATCGATGAGCTCGTTCACCTGCTCAGCAATCTCATCGATGCGTCGACGCTGAGCGACGAGCTGAGACGAGAGCGCCGCTGTCGACTTCGCCAGCTGCTCGCGCAACAGGGTGACATCGGCGTGGATCTGCTGGCGAGCACGCTGCCCGGGAGAGAAGCGGGGAAGCACACGGTTCAGGGAACTCTGCAGAGCCCGCCCGGTACGGAAGACTGCGCGTCGTAGCGCCGGGGCACCGTTGAGGCGCCCAAGCACACCCGAGAACACGCGGTGCTCAAGATTACGCAGGGCGTAAGCGTCGAGTTCGACGAGGCGTTCACGGTTCAAATCGATGAACTCCCGCAGCTCGCTCCAGATCTCAGGGTGATCGCTCTCCTCGGTGTGCCTGAATGCAAAGGTGGCGTAGCTGTCGAGCAGACGCATGTAGTAGCTGCCGTACTGCTCGGCCAGCTCGTGCATCTCCAGGAAATCAAACAACTCGAAGGCGACAGTGAGGTGATCCTTCGCGGATCCTGCGTTGCCAAACGTCGTAGCCATCGTGCTGCCGGCGCGACGCACATAGTTGTAGACGTGGACTTCTGGGGGCAGGAAATATGCACTGCGGCTCGTGAGGCCGTAGGCGTTCACGAAGTATGCGTCTTCGAAGCGCAGCCCCTCAGGAAACTCGACGCCCCTGTTCTCCACGGCCTCGCGCAGGAACATCTTGTTGCAGACGGAGGCGTCGAGGTCGAGCAGGAGCTCACTCGTGATCTCGTGCAGACCGGAGCGGCGCACCTCGTAGTAGTGCTCGTCCTCGAATTTCTGCATCGCGCTGCGCATGCCGGGCTCGAACACCGGACGGATGCTGCCGACCACGAAGTCGGCACTGTGAGTGAGGAGCGCTTCACGCATCGTTTCGAGCGCATCTGGCTCGTAGTAGTCGTCGCCATCGATGAACGCGACGCACTGGGCGTGCGCGAGCTCGAGGCCGCGATTGCGCGCGATGGCCTGACCGCTGTTCCGCAGGCTTACGAGACGCACCCGTGGGTCGCGGACAAAATACTCTTCTGCAATATCAGCAGAGGCATCAACCGAACCATCATCGACGAGGATGAGTTCAACCTCGGAGATGGTCTGCTGTAGCACCGAGTCGACGCTCTTGCGCAGGTATGCCTCGACATTGAAGAACGGCATCACAACCGACACCAGCGCCGCGTCCTGAGCGCGCTTGCGCTCGATGACGCGTTCGGGGTGCTCGATGAGCTCGGTGATCTCCCGCGCCTGATTCACATCGCAGAACTCGAAATTGAACTCGCCCGATGCGCGGGCTGCGCCGAACTGCTCGGCGGCAAGCTCGATGAACTCGGGCGCAAGATCGGTCTGCAGCCGATCAATGTTCCAGGCGTATGCGCCCCACTTGCACACGCGCAGAATGCGCCAGATCTCGGTGGAGAGCTTACGTTCTGCGGCAAAACGTTCGATCTCGGCATACTCGTCGGAGACGCAGAACACCTTGCCCGGCTGGTTCACCGAGGAGGCCTCGTTGTCGCGGCGGTAGTGCAAATACGCTTCGGAAGTGAACGCGACACGGTGCGCCGAGGCCCACACCTTGAAGGCGAAACTCGTGTCCTGGTAGGACGCACCGGGGGTCGGGAGAAAGTGAATCCCATTCGTTTCAAGGAAGTCGCGGCGGTAGATCGCAGACCAGATCGCCGGCTGCTGAAAGAAGATATGGATGTTCTTCGACGGGTCGATCACCCTCCCCGTCTCGTCTTCGCGGACGAGCTTGATCTTCTCGTCGCTCAGTGCCTTGCGTGCGGGGTCAGCGTAGTAGGTGAAGTAGTTACTCTTGACGACCTCGAAGCCCTGATCCACCGCAATATCGTGCAGCTTCTCGAACATGTCTAGCTCGATCCAGTCATCGGACTCGACAATGGCGATGTACTCGCCGGTGGCGCGTTCGAGCCCTTTGTTCATCGAGTCGCCGTAGCCCGAGTTGGGCTTGTCGATAAGGACAACGCGCGGATCCCGTTGCGCGTACTCCTCGATGATCGCCAGGGATCCATCGGTCGAGCCGTCATTGATGCAAATGATCTCAAGATCGCGGAGGGTCTGGTTCACCACACTGTCGAGACACTCGCGAAGGTACTTCTCGACGTTGAAGATGGGGACAAGGACTGAGATCTGAGGCATATGACTTTCTGATTCGCTTCGGGGTGCCTATCGACTGGGGATGCCGGTTACAGCAGCTCCGAGAGCTTGTTGTTGAACATCGAAAGAGCCGAGCCGATCGCCATGTGCATGTCGAGGTACTGGTAGGTGCCGAGACGGCCACCGAACAGCACCCGGTCTTCACGATCGGCGAGCTCGCGGTACTTGAGCAGGCGATCGCGGTCCTCGGGGGTGTTGACCGGGTAGTAGGGCTCGTCCTCGCGGGTGGCGAAACGTGAGTACTCACGCATGATGACGGTCTTATCTGTGGGGTATTCGCGCTCGGGGTGGAAGTGGCGGAACTCGTGGATGCGCGTGTACGGCACGTCCGATCCCGCGTAGTTCATCACGCTGGTGCCCTGGAAGTCGCCCGTGGGCAGCACCTCCTGCTCGAAGTCGAGCGTGCGCCAGGAGAGCTCGCCCTCGGCGTAGTCGAAGTAGCGATCCACGGGGCCTGTGTAGACGACGGGCACCTTGCCGATCACAGCCGCCTTGTTGAGGGGCTGCGACTCGTCGAAGAAGTCGGTGTTGAGACGCACCTCGATGTTCGGGTGATCGGCCATGTTCTCAAGCCACGCGGTGTAGCCATCAACGGGCAGGCCCTCGTAGGTGTCGTTGAAGTAGCGGTTGTCGTAGGTGTAGCGCACTGGGAGGCGCGAAATCACCTCGGCAGGCAGCTCGGTGGTGGGGGTCTGCCACTGCTTCGCCGTGTAGTCACGGATGAACGCCTCGTAGAGGGGGCGCCCGATCAACGAGATGCCCTTCTCTTCGAGGTTCTTGGCCTGCTTGGTGTCGAACTCCTCGGCCTGCTGCGCGATAAGCGCACGCGCCTCATCGGGCCCGTAGGCGGCGCGGAAGAACTGGTTGATGGTGCCCAGGTTGATGGGCAGCGGGTACACCTCGCCCTTGAAGTTCGAATAGACCTTGTGCTCGTAGGCCGTGAACTTTGTGAAGCGGTTCACGTAGTCCCACACGGTCTCGTTGGAGGTATGGAAGAGGTGGGCGCCGTAACGGTGCACCTCGATACCGGTCTCGGGCTCCGCCTCCGAGTAGGCGTTGCCGCCAATGTGGGAGCGGCGATCGATCACGACCACATTCTTGCCCGCGGACGCCGCGCGCTCAGCGATGGTGAGACCGAAGAAACCAGAGCCGACTACCAGAAGATCCATGGCGACAAGTCTATTCGACCGTTGGTGAGGAAAGCCCCCGGATCAACGACCCTCAAGCGCGGCCGCGATGATGCGGTGAGCCGGGAGAATGCTGCGTCGCTCGGCATCCGAGTCGATCCGCCCCTCGACCAGATCAACGAAGTGCTCGAACTGGGCCGCGAGGGGCTCGAGGCCGGAAACCTCGGGCACCTCCATCTCGGTCATCTGCTTAAAGCCCACCTTGTCGTCGGTGCTCTCGATGTTGGTGTGGCGGTACTTCGTGACGCTGCGCAGCAGCAGATCCACCTCAACCATGGAATCGAGCGACTGCACCACCATGCGGCGCACTTTGCGCTGGCCGATACGGCTGGCCGAAGCGGAGGCGATGCCGCCGCCGGGGAAACGCAGCGTCATGTCGATGACATCTTCTGCGCCCTCCATCGAATCAGGGTGGAAGTAGCCGAGCTCGGCACTCACCGACTCAGGCGTGGCCGCACCGTACAGGTTCGAGATGAGGTCGGCATCGTGCACCAGCATGTCCCAGGCCACGCCGGTCTTGATGCGTGCCCAGTGCGGCGAGTGGCGCTCAGCCCGCACGTAGACAGGCTCGTCGATGAGCTTCTTCGCGGCGAGCACACCAGCATTGAAGCGCTCCAGGAAACCGCACTGCACGGGCACATCACGGCGCTCGGCCATACCGAGGATCTCCTCCGTCTGTTCGAGCGAGGGGCAGATCGGCTTCTCGATGAGCACCGGCAGCCCTGCGTCGAGAATCTCCTTGGCGATGTCGTAGTGGTACTCGGTCGACGCTGCGACCACAACCGCATCCGCTCGCTTGAGCGCCTCATCAGCAGCGGGGAACCAGTCGCCCCCGTACAGATCGGTTGCGGCCCGACCGTTCTGCTCGAAGGGGTCTACGATGCCGACGAGATTCGCACGCGCAGATGCTGAGATGATGCGCGCGTGGTTGCGCCCCATCGTGCCCGCTCCGAAAAGAACGATATTCGGCTGCGCCATCCTGACTCCTCCATTTGCATGCTTTGCGTCCGCCTATCGTATCCGAGGGGCGAAAGTCCGCTCCCCAGTCTACGTTCGCGCCAGGGCTTCCTCCGGATGCGCGGTACAGTTTTCGCATGACCGGACTCAGCGCACGTACCATCGCCTCCGACTTCGCCGCGGATCTCGTAGGCGCCGACCTCACCGTCGCGAAGCCAGCCCCCCTGCTCGACGCCGGGGCGGAGCATCTCACCTTCGTGGGCGACACCTCCCGATTCGCCGAAGCGTTCGAGCGCGCCGCGCTCGCCGGCGCAGTGATCTTCGCGCCGATCGGCACAACTCCCCCCGTGGCTGCCGCAGGCGCCCTCATCCTCGTCGATAATCCGCGAGCTGCATTCGGTCAAGCGGTCGCCCGCTACTTCGCGCCGCACGCCGAAGCCGGCATCGCCGAAACAGCCCGGGTGCACCCGAGCGCTCGCGTGCACAAGACCGCACACGTCGGCGAGTACACCGTGATCCGCGAAGGCGCCGTCATCGAGGCCCACGCCGAGATCCGCGACCATGTGGTCATCGGCCGCGACGTTGTCATCGGCGAACACGCACTCGTCAAGAGCCAGGCCGTCGTCGGCGAAGAAGGCTTCGGCATCGAGAAAGACAGCGACGGCAACAATTTCCACGTGCCGCACATCGGCTCAGTGCGCCTCGGCGCGCACACCGAGGTCGGCAATTTCACGACAGTCTGCTCAGGCACCATTGCCCCCACCGTCGTAGGTGATTACACCAAAATCGACGACCATGTGCACATCGCGCACAACTGCCATATCGGGAAGAACGTGATCATCACCGCCTGCGCCGAAATCTCGGGCAGCGTCGTCATCGAGGACGAGGTATGGATCGGGCCGAACGCGTCGGTGATCCAGGGCCTCACCCTCGGCAAGGACTCGCTCCTCGGTATCGGCGCCGTCGCCGTCAAATCGGTGCCCGCGAACGAGGTGCGCGTGGGGAACCCCGCGAAGCGCCTGGGCGACAATAAGAAGTAGTCTCTGAAACAGACTACGGCCCGCGGATCCCAGAATCCGCGGGCCGTCGTCTGTTTCAGGCTCAGTAGTTCTCGGCTGGCACCTTCTCGAACCACCAGAAGGGATGGGTAAGCACCTGCATCAGCGGCTCCTTGCCGACCCACTCGCCGAAGTGGCCCTCGCGCCAGCGGCCGCTCGAATCGCTCAGATACTTCATATTCGGCATCATGAAGCGGTCCTCGTAGGCGTGGTAAGCCACGCTGTCACTCCACCGCTCAAGCAGCCCGTTCGCGAACTCAACACCGCCCATGCGGGCAGGCTCATGCGAGCTGAAGCCGCCGAGCGGGCGACCCACCGCGGCCTCGAAGACGGCGCGCTGTCGATCCGCCCAGTCAAGATTGTCACTGCCAAGCCAGTCGCAGAGCCCGCCTTCGAGATGCAACTGCACTTCGTGGCCGAGTTGCTCCATCTCCTGCACGATCTGCAGCGATGGCAAACTCAGCAGGTTGTAGCCCCTGGCGTGCACCCGCAGGAAGAAGGTCGAGCTGACCCCCGCGTCGGCATCGACTCGGGCCACACGCAGCGCCTGTTCAATCGTATTGTCGATGTCATGGCGCAACACCATGTGGCGCTCCTGCGGGTTGGCGAGATACTCCTGGAACGAGGTGATCGCGTAGCCGGCCTCGCGGTAGTCCCGCAGAGTATCGGCGTACGACTTCAAGGAGTAGTCGAAGATCTTGGGGGCTGATGCCATGTGCGGATCGCCTTTCAGGTCGGTTCGGCCGCGCAGCCGGGTGAAGCAGCGGGGAAGATCGCGCCCCCATGATACGGGAGAAGGGCGCTCCGGGCACCGATCGGGTCCGGGTTAGGATTATGGGCATGACTTTTGTGAGCCGAGCGGGTTTCCCCAAGCTGTGAATCGCAACAGCTTTCCAGCGTGGGTCAATCGGATGATCGATCACCTCGCCGATGCCCCCATGAGCCCGCTCGGTCGCCTCGCTGCACGCCGTCTCGGGCGCCCGGCGCCGCGAGGCAGCGTGAGTGCCACCGCCTTCGCGGAGCGGCCGATCCGCTTGCTCATCGCGCCCGTCAACTATTCGGGCCAGGCCTACGCCTGGGCCCGGGCTCTCGAAGCTGCAAACACCTCGATCTCAGCCCGCAATATGGCGATCGAGGTGCCCGGAGGATTCGATTTCGCAGCGGATCTGCTCGTGCCCGTCGGCACCTACCACAACGACACTGACTGGCAGCAACGCCAACTCGACGCCGCATCGCACGCCACTCACGTGCTCATCGAAGCTGAGGAGCCGCCTTTCGGCCGTCTCCTGGGGCGCTCCGTCGCCGCGCAGGCGCAGGCGCTCCTCGATCGCGGTGTCGACGTCGCCTATCTCGCGCACGGCACCGATGCCAGACTGCCATCGCGGCACATGCGCGAGCATCCGATCTCCTACTACGACGACCCCGCCGTGTACTTGCCGCGGGCCGAGCAGGTCGCCGCACGCAACATCGCATTGCTCAAGAGCTGTGGCCGCCCCGTGTTTGTCTCCACCCCTGACCTGCTGAGCGATCTGCCGGGCGGGGTCTGGTGCCCGGTAGTTGTGGATCCCGCTCGTTGGGCTGCACCGGGTCGGCGGGAGCGGCCCGCCGGGGCACCACTTCGTGTCGCCCATGCCCCGTCCGTCGCCGCATACAAGGGAACTCCGCTCATCATGCCAGTGCTGGAACGGCTGCAGGCGGAGGGGGTTATCGAGCTCGACCTGATCCAGGGAGTGCCCTCTGCCAATATGCCTGCCAGGTTCGCTGCGGCCGATGTCATGCTCGACCAGTTCCGCACCGGCTCGTACGGCGTGGCCGCGTGCGAGGCCATGGCTGCTGGCTGCGTGGTGGTGGGCGAGGTCTTCGAAAGTGTGCGCAACAGTATTCTCGAGGCGACGGGCATGGACTTGCCTGTGGTCGAGGCGACACCAGGTACCCTTGAGGGCGCGTTGCGTCGTCTCGCCGCGGACCCGGATCTCCCGCGTAAACGTGATCGCAGCGTCGAGTTCGTGAGCGCCGTGCACGACGGACACCACTCGGCCCGGGTGCTGCAGCAGCACTGGGTTTCCCGCCAGACCCGCGAGGAGGGCCCCCATGCATCCCGCAGCTGAACGCCTCTGGAAACTCGTCCCCAAGTTCGGGCAGGACGCGATCGCAACGACGGTCGACCGCCTTAAGGGCGTCGTTCCACCCCCGCCGCCGCTCCCTGACGAGAGCAAGGACGTGCGTCTGTTCATCGGCCCCGTGAACTACGCGGGCCAGGGCTATCAGTGGGGCCGGGCTGCCGAGGCGACGGGCCGGGTGTCGGCGCGCAACTACGTGCACGACGGCAACAACCTGCTGCACTATCCCGCTGACTACACCGTTTCTTGGCGCACCACTGAGCATTCCCGCGCGTGGCAGCATGCGATGGCCGAGACGCTCGCAGAGCACTACACGCACGTGCTCATCGAAGCGTGCTACCCGATTCTCGGCGGCATGTTCTCTGGTGACATGCGGCATCAGATCGCGCTCATGCGCGAGGCGGGGCTCAAGGTCGCGTTCGTCGGGCACGGCACCGATGTGCGCCTTCCTTCCCTCCACGCCAAGCTCGACGAGTGGTCGTATTTCCGCGACTCAGACTGGATCGACCCCGCTCTCGTGGAGCCCGTGGTCGCCGCAAATCTGCAACTCATCGCCGATACGCAGGCTCCGGTGTTCGTGTCCACAGCCGGACTGCTGCTCGATCTTCCCGATGCACACTTCTTGGGGGTCATCATCGATCCCGATCGTTGGGCGAACGATGCTCCCTTGCTCGAGCGAGAACGCATCAAGGTGGTGCACGCCCCCACGAACCCGATTCCGAAGGGCACCCCCTATGTGGCCCCGGTTGCGCAGAAGCTCCACGATGAAGGTCTAATCGAGTACGTCGAGCTGCGTGGGATCCCGAATCATGAGATGCCCGCCGTGTTCGCCGACGCCGACGTGGTGCTCGACCAGTTCCGCTCGGGCGATTACGGTGTGGCCGCCTGCGAGGTCATGGCGGCGGGCCGTATCGTGCTCGCGCACGTCAGCGAGCAGGTGCGCGGCGAGGTCGCCGGCCACGCCGGCATGCCTCTTCCGATCCACGAGACCACAGTGGAGAACGTCGAGGCTACGCTGCGTGACATCGTGGCCCGCCGCGAGCACTATCGCGAGCTCGCTAGCAAAGGCCCCGAGTTCGTGCGTCGTCTGCACAGCGGCGAGTTCTCGCGCGGTGTGCTGATGCAACACTTCTTGGAGGCCTAGTGCGCGTCATCATCGCCACCCGCATCTACCGACCCGAGCCGGCGGCGGCTTCGCTGTATCTCGGTTGCGTCGCCGATGCGCTGCGAGAGCAGGGTGCCGAGGTCGAAGTGCTCACCGCGGAGCCGGTGCCCGGGCAGGGCAACGGGTCGCGCGGAGAGCGCATTCGCACGTTCCCGGTGCTGCGCGATCGCAACGGCTACCTCCGCGGATATGTGCAGTACATGAGCTTTGATATCCCGCTCTTCTTCAGGCTGCTGTTCGCCCGCCGACCCGATGCCGTCTTCGTGGAGCCTCCGCCCACGACAGGGGCTGTGGTGCGGGTGGTCTGCGCGATCCGGGGTATTCCTTACGTCTACGATGCCGCCGACATCTGGTCGGATGCCGCCGGTTACATGGGCACTTCGTCGCTTGCGGTACGCATCCTGCGCAGTATCGAGCGCTTCGCGTTGCGGGGCGCTCGCGGGCTGGTGACGATCTCAGAAGGTGTAGCGGATCGCGTGCGCGCGCTTGGGGTGCACACGCCCGCCACAGTCACTGGATTCGGTGCAGACACGCTGATCTTCCACTACGCCGAAGCCCCGGTCGAACGGGTATTCCTGTACGCCGGCACCTACACCGAGTTGCACGGCGCCGACATCCTGATCGAAGCCTTCGCGCGTTTCTCGGCAACACACCCCGGTTACAGGCTGCGCTTCATCGGGAACGGCAGCGGGCAGGAGCAGATGCTGCAGCACGCGCACGAGCTGGGGATCGGGGGATCGGTCGACTTCGTCGACCCGGTGGCACCGGCCGCACTGCAGCCCGAGTTCTCGCGCGCTGTGGCCAGCCTCTCCACCCAATTCCCGGAGCCAGGCTACCGTTACGCTTTTACTTCAAAGATCTACTCCTCGTTCGCTGCCGGCTGCCCGGTGATCTTCGCGGGCCCCGGGCCGACGGGAAGCTTCATCGAGCAGGCTGCGCAGCAGATCGAGCTCGGCTCTGCGGTCGCCTACGAAGCCGATGCCATCGCGGATGCGATGCGCTCGCGCGCCGATGCACCCCTGCCTGCTGAGAAACGGCGCGCGCTCGCTTCCTGGGCGGCGACCCACCATTCAATGGGGGCCGTGGGGAGGCGAGTCGCCGAGGTGATCTCCGCGGCTGCACGCACCCGCGGTGGGCGGCGCTGATGAGTCCATTCTTCTCGAACGCTGCCGCTTGGGCGATCAAGCATCGCTCGAGGCTACCCGCGTGGATGCAACGACTCATGGAGTCGGCGGCACGCAACCCCGACGGGGTGATGGGGCGGCTCACCGGCCGTTTGCTGGGCAGCGGAAACGCACCGAACACCGACGTACCCGACACCGCGGTGCGGGTGTATATAGCCCCCACGAATTACGCCGGACAGGGGTTCCTGTGGGCGCGATCGCTCGAGGCCGCCGACCCCCGCGTGGGGGCACGCAATATGGCGATCACGCTGCCCGGCGACTATGCGTTCCGCGCCGATACTCCGGTGTCCATCGCCGCGTTCAACTCCTCCGAGGCGTGGGGCGAAGCAGAGTGGAAGGCCGCGCAGCATTTCACTCATGTGCTTGTCGAGGCTGAACGACCCATGTTCGGGCGACGCTTCGGCCACGATCTGCGTGCCGAGGTCGCAGCGCTGGAGGCAGCCGGGCTCTCAGTGGCGTTCATCTGCCACGGAAACGACATCCGCGATCCGGATCGTCACGCGGCGCTCACGCCGTGGTCGCTGTTCCCAGAAGATCCGCGCACCGAGTTCTTCCGCTCCGAGGCGAGGAAGAACCTGGCGCTCATCACCGAGTTCGGCAACCCCGTGTTCGTATCCACACCAGACCTGAGCGCTGATGTGCCTCACGCTACCTGGTGCCCCGTCATCGTCGACCTCGAACGCTTCGGCGGACAAACCCCTCCCGTGTTCAGTCAGGAGCGCGTGCGCGTCGTGCACGCATCGAGCGATCCCTTCGGCAAGGGCACCAACTACATCGAGCCGGCGCTTGCGCCGCTCATCACATCGGGGATGATCGACTACCGTCTCGTCACCGCGACACCGGCCGCCGAGATGCCCGCGGTCTTCGCCGCAGCAGACATCGTGATCGACCAGTTCAGGGCAGGTTCCTACGGTGTCGCCGCATGCGAGGCGATGGCCTCGGGACGCGTGGTCCTCGGCCACGTCATGCCCGTCGCGCGCGACTTCATCACCCAGCAGACTGGCCTCGAACTCCCCATCGTCGAGGCCACGCCCGACACACTGCGCGCGGTGGTCGAAGAACTCGCAGCCAACCCAGACCGAGCGCGCGAGATCGGGGAGGCCGGGCGCCACTACGTCACAAACGTGCACACCGGTGAGGCTAGCGCTCGCGCGCTGCTCAGAGCCTGGATCGGCGACTGACGCCGCTTACCAGTTCAGGACGAGGCCACCCCAGGACAAGCCGACGCCGAAGCCCAGAAGCATCACCCGCATACCGGGCTGCAGAGCACCCTGGCGCACGGCTTCGGTGAGGGCAATGGGAATCGTCGAAGACACCGTGTTGCCAGACTCTGAGAGGGCGACGAAGAACTTCTCCTGAGGCACTTTCAGCTTCTTGCGCAGGTGCTCGAGCATGAATGCATTAGCCTGGTGGAAGACGAAGAGGTCGATATCGTCGAAGCCGAGTTCGGCCTTCGTGAGAATCGCATCGACAGATTCTGGCACCACCCGCAGCGTGAAGTTGAAGATCTCGGGGCCGTCCATGTACAGGTCGTAGCCGTTGCTTTCGAGTCCGCGTTCGGCCGCAGGCGACTTCGCCTCAATGTCACCGCCCTGCCGTATACCGCCGTGTGGCACCACCAGCTTGCCAGCGCCCGAACCATCAGTGCCGTAGGTGAGCGCTGTGATCCCCGAAGTTTCACCCGGCTCAGCGGTGACGAGAGTGGCAGCGGCCCCGTCACCGAAGATCGTGCGCACGCTCTTGTCGCTGGGATTGACGAACTTCGTGTAGGTGTCGGCGGTGATCACCAGCACATTCGAGACCTGACCCGACTCGATGAGGCCCTTTGCCTGGCCGAGGGCGTAAATGTACCCCGAGCAGCCAAGATTCAGATCTGCGGCACCGGCCGTGCTGCGCAGGCCAAGTCCCTCGTGCACGATGCACGCCGTGGTTGGCAGGTAGAAGTCGGGGCTTTGCGTGCAGACGATGAGGTAGTCGATCGACTCGGGTGGGACGCCGTGCTCGCCCAACAGACGTCGGCCAGCTGCGATCGCGAGATCGGAGCTGAATTCGTTTTCGCCAGCAATGTGCCGGCGGTCGATACCGGTCTTCGCCGAGATCTTCTCGACGCTCCACTCCGGAAACTCGGCCGAGAGATCTTCGTTCGAGAGAACGCGCTCGGGAAGGTAGTAATCAACGGCGGAGATACGAGCCTGCATAGCTGCAATCCTACCGCGCACCGCCGCGAGCGAGCGATGCGCGCCGACGGCGCGTGCACAACTCAGTGAGCCGTGTAGCCACCATCGACCACGACCGTCGTGCCGGTGACCCATCGGGAAGCATCCGAAAGCAAGAACAGGGCGGCATTCGCCACGTCATCTGCCGAGCCGATACCCAGAGGGTGCTCCGACTCGATGCTCTGCCATGCGCTCTGACCGACCTTGCGCCGTAACTCGTCGGTGAGCGCCGTCTCGACGATGCCCGCCGCGATGCTGTTGACGCGGATAGCTTCGGGCGCGAGTTCAAGCGCGAGCGAGCGTCCGAGCGACGACACAGCAGCCTTGGTGGCTGCGTAGACGCTCACACCGGCCTCACCGACAAGCCCCACAGCCGACGACATCAGCACGATGCTCGCCTGTTCGGCCCGCACCTTCGTGCTGCGGAACGCCTTCGAAAGCAGCACGCTGCTCGTCACATTCGTCTCGAACAGGGCGGTGATCTGCTTCGCAGACACCGCTCGCAGCGGTGTCGTCGCGTGCACACCAGCAGCGTGCAGCAGACCTCCCAGCGGCCCCACGGCTTCGACGGCATCTCGCATCAGGCCTGCGTAGCCGGCATGATCCGACAAATCAAACGACAGAATGTGATGCCCGTCACCGTCGAGCAGAGCCGCAGTCTCTTCCAGCGCCTCCTGGCGGCGAGCCACGAGCACCAGCCGTGCACCGGCACGGCTCGCGAGCACCGCAGTCGCCCGGCCGATGCCGGACGAGGCGCCGGTGATCAGCAGAGCGCGATCCTCCAGCCGGAGGAAGTCGCTCACGACTGGGCCGAGATCAGAGCCTGCAGGTCTGCGACGGTCACGGCCTTGGCGAGCTCATCGGCGTCGATCTGCAGCCCCAGACGCTCATCGATCTCGGCGATGAACGCCAGGTTGGCGAGAGAATCCCAGCCCTGGTCCTCCAGGGAGTCGGTAGCGGAGGCCTCCTCGACCTCGAGAATCTCTGCGACCAGCTCGAGCAATGCGTCATGTTCCATGGGGATAGCCTAACAACCAACGGGTTGCTTCGCGTCACGAGCGTCCTTCCACCGACGCATACGACGCTCGAGGGGATGCTCGATGAAGCGGTACAGCATCCACGCGAGCAGCAGATCCACCAGGAACACTCCGGCGAACCACACGAGATTGCGCCAACTCGGCTCCTGGTAGCCGAACACGCGCAGGGCAAGGTAGATCACCGTCGCGTGCACGAGATAGAACGCGAACGACCATTCACCCAGCTTCACCTGCCAGCGACTCTCGAAGCCCGAGCGCTTTCCGTCCAGAGCACGCGCCGCGAGCGATACGATCGCGAGTCCGACCGCCACGGTGACGAACTCATTGCCGAAGACTCGCAGCGGCAGCAGCGTCCCGAAAGCCTCGCCACCGGCCATGAGGCACAGGAGCGCAAGAAGCGCACCCACCCCGACCACCGGGTGCACACGGGGCCGCCACCCCGCCCGGATCGCCCAGGCGATGGCCATGCCCAGCACGAACTCGGGCAGCCGCGTCACCGGCATCGGGACGGCAGTCAGCCAGGACTCTGGCCAGAACACCACTCCGAGCCGGTAGGCAAAGGCCCACGCCACTGCGATGCCGGCCATGACGAGCGCACCCCGCTTCGCGAAGCGCAGCAGGTTCCTCGCGAGGAACGGGTGCAGGGCGTAGAAGAAGAACTCGACTGTGAGCGTCCAGGCCGCGGGATTGCCCGAGAAGAGGATCGCCGGGTTCGCCCACCAGCCCTGGATCACCAGCACGGAGAGCAGCAGCACTCCCACGTCGAACGGCTTCAGGAAGCTACCCTCGGGGATCGTGGCGAGCGTGTAGAACACGGGCACCGCGAAGAGCAGCGCAACGATGTGCGCTGGCCAGATACGGGCGAAGCGCCGCCAGTAGAAGGTGCTCAGAGGCACCCTCGGGCGCAGCGACCAGGTGAGCACGAAGCCGGAGAGCACGAAGAAGAACGTCACACCAAAGTAGCCCTGGTTGAAGACCGTCGCAATGGGCTCCGGCAGCGGAGCAAAGACCCGCATGTGGAACAGGAACACGGCGAATGCGGCCCACCAGCGCAGTCCAGTGAGGGCATCGATCCTCGGCATCCTGCGTTCGAGTATCGCGGAACCGCCGAACGTCACTGATGTCTCCCGCGGGTGTCGTGCTGATCATGGACCGTGGCCCACTGTACCCGATGCGGGGCACCGATCTCCGCCCGCTACCATCGAGGGTATGGCCGAACCCCTTGTCGACGTCATCATCCCCGTCCATTCGAAGACGCGTCCGGTCGCCAGGGCAGCGGCGTCGGTCCTCGATTACAGTGAGACCGACGTCCGGGTGAACGTGGTGGCGCACAACATCGACCCGGCTATCATCCGAGCGAATCTCGGTTCCATCGCCTCAGACTCTCGCCTGCGGCTGTTCCACCTCGCCGACGGTATCCCCTCCCCCGCCGGCCCGATGAACCTGGGCCTCGACCGGGCGACAGCTCCCTATGTGTCCCTACTCGGATCCGATGACGAGTTCGCCCCTGGCGCCATCGATTCCTGGCTCGCCATCGCCCGCGAGACCGGTGCGAGCACCGTCATCGCGCGCATCGATCGCGAACTCAGCGGCGTGGAGCCGCTGCCCCCGACGCGACGCGCTCGCACCCGCGACCTCGACCCCGTGAAAGACCGCCTGGCCTACCGGTGCGCCCCGCTCGGGCTCATCTCGCGGATGCACTTCCCCGAACTGCGTTTCACCCCCGGCCTCGGCTCGGGTGAAGACCTGGAGTACACAGCAGTGCTCTGGTTCCAGGGCGAACACATCTCCTACGACCGCAACGGCCCGGCCTATATCGGCCACGAAGACGAGCACGACCGCGTCACCGGGGCGAAACGCTCGGTCGCCGAAGATTTCGCCTTCTTCGCAGCGATTACCTCAGCGCCCTGGTTCGCCCACCTCAGCCCCAGACAGCGCACCGCACTCGGCGTGAAAACGCTGCGGCTGCACTTCTTCGACGCCGTCTTTGCCAGGCTCGACGCGCCCGAAGGATTCGCCGCGCATGTGCGACCACTCACGGAAGTACTCGACACCATAGAAGCTGCGGCGCCGGGCAGCATTCGCCTGCTCTCGCGTGCGGACCGGGCCGTGATCGACGAAGTGCTCGGTTCAGCCCCGGACACCTCTCGCATCCTCGCACTGCTCGGCGCGCGATGGGGCGGCGGGCTGAACGCCGTACTGCCCCGCAATCCGCTGTTCGCCCTGCACCCGCAAGCACCGTTCCGCACACTCAGGAACACGCGGCCGTAGCCGCAGAAACGACGCAGCCATGATCAAGCCCCTCGTCGATGTCACCATCGCCGTACATTCCGCGACCAGACCCATCTCTCGAGCCGTCGCCTCAGTGCTCGAAGGCACCGCAGCCCCGGTGCGCGTGAACGTGATCGCACACAACATCGACCCGGAGATCATTCGCCGCAATCTCGGCACATACGCAGACTACCCCGCGCTGCGGCTCCTCAGCATCAGCGACGGCATCGCCTCCGCAGCGGGCCCCATGAACTACGGCCTCGCCCACTCCGAAGCCCGCTACGTGAGCATCCTCGGCTCAGACGACGAGCTCGCTCCAGGCGCTATCGATTCCTGGCTCGCTACCGCCCGCGACACCGACGCCGACGCGGTTCTCGCCAGAATCCAACTCGCCAACGGCGGCGTCGACCCCTACCCGCCTGTGCGCGGTGGTCGCCGAACACAACACCTTGACGCACGGCGCGACCGCCTCGCCTACCGCAGCGCACCGCTTGGCCTCATTGATCGTGAACGGTTCGGTCACCTGCGCTTCAGCGAAGGGCTCAGCTCCGGCGAAGATCTCTCATACTCGCTCACACTCTGGTACACCGCTGAGCGGATCGCATACGACCTCTACGGCCCGCCATACGTCGGCCACGACGACGCCGACGACCGGGTGACCTTTGCCCCTACTCGACCACTCGAAGACGACTTTGCATTTCTCAGCGAGCTTCAGCAGCTGCCCTGGTTCACCGCGGCGAACCCCGCAATCCGCACAGCGATCACCGTGAAACTCATCCGCATCCATTTCTTCGACGCGGTGCTGGCGCGATCAGCATCGCAGCAAGCATTCGACGAGAACCGTGAAGGCCTCGCCACTCTCGCAGATAGGCTCATCGCCATCGCTCCCGGGGTCGACCAGCTCCTCTCACGCAGCGACCGCGCTGTCATCACGGTGCTGCGCGATCCGCAACCGACATTCGACGCCATCTGCGATGCGATGCAGGCTCGCCGGTCCTATCTGACGCCGGCATCACTCATCCCAAGCAATCCACTCCTCGCGCTGCACGCGCAAGCGCCATTCCGCACCCTGTTCGCAGGCTTCCGGATCATGCGTCGCTACCCGCGAGGCTGACTGCAGCCGGAGTCACAGCAGCTGCAAGCACCGCGGCGGGCAGGGGTGCCTGTCCGCCGCGGTGGCAACGGCAACGGCAACGGCAACGATCAGCGGACCTCTCCGCCGAGACCCGCGAGCGCCACCTGCTCACCAAATGCGGGATGCCGACGCGCCACCTCGGCAAAGGTGCCCTGCGCGACAATCACACCGTCGTCGAGGTAGCACACCCTGTCGTAATCCTTGATCGTCGAGAGACGATGCGCCACCGAAATCAAGGTGACCTCGCCCTGCAACTCCTTGATCGCGCGGGTGACCTCGTCTTCGGTCTTAGTGTCGAGCGAGCTCGTCGCCTCATCGAGCACCAGCACCAGCGGGTCAGTGTAGAGCGCGCGAGCGATACCAAGCCGCTGCTGCTGACCACCCGAAAGCGACACCCCGCGCTCGCCGATGCGCTCGTCAATACCCGCGGCCCGATCCGCAATGAGGGAGCCGAGCTGGGCGCGCTCCAGCGCGTAGGCGACTCGCGCGCGATCGATTTCATCGTCAGTCCAGGAGAGCGCCACGTTCTGCGCAATGGTGCCATCGAAGAGCGCCACCCGCTGCGGCACGTAGCCGACACGGCCGCGCCACTGTCGCAGTACCGTTCGCAGGGACTCACCGTCGAGTTCGATAGACCCCGCGGTGGCCTGGCTGAGACCGAGCAAAAGGTCGATGAGCGTCGATTTGCCAGCACCCGAAGGGCCGACGATACCCACCGAGCTGCCCAGCGGAATATCGAGGCTCATACCGCGAATCACATCGGCAGCAGCGCCGGGGTAGCGGAATCGCACGTCGTTCAGACGCAGCAGCTTCGGGCTCTCAGCCAGTTCAGCGGTGTCTGCCGGAGTCTGCGAGGTCTTCATGTCGCTCTCGGCTGCGATGAGGTCTCCCACCACATCCTTCGCACCAGGCATACTCGCGGTCGCCTGCACGATGCCACCCTGAACGCCCGTGAGAGCGGGAATCAGACGGAACCCCGTCGTTGCGAACAGCGCTACAGCGGCCAGGGCCGCCTGCATCCCGCCCTGGAAATAGGAGAAACCGCCGATGAGGGCGATACCGCCCAGCAGTGCAGCCTCGTAGGCGAAGCCGGGAAGCACGCCCAGGAACGCCCCATTCGCACGGGCCCGGGTGCTATGGCGGCGATTCGAGGTGACGAGATCAGCAACTTCGCCCAAGCGATTGCGCAGGCTGAGCTCCTTCAGCGCTTCGATCATCTCCGTCATCAGATTCGCTACCCGATAGCTGTACCTCAGGTTCACTTCGCCGGCTTCGAGTGCGCGCCGCGTGACGACAAAGTGCACAACGAGCATCACCAGCGACAGATAGACGAAGGCGATCACCGAGGTCATCGGGTCTGCGATGACGAGCACGCCGAGCACCAGCACGAAGGTGAAGAACGCGCTGGGGATCCGCATGATGGGCAGCACGAATCCCGCCATCGCGTTCGCGATGCCTCCGTCCGCGATGCGCGTGATCTCGGCGATCGAGCGCTTCGAGCGCTCTTCCCAGCTCGAATTGATGTAAGCCCGGAACAGGCGATCACCGATCTCGAGCTCGTACTTCGCAAACTTTCGGGTGGCGAACCATTGCAGCACCACGTTGAGCACCGACTTCAGCAGCATGAGCGCCAAGGAGATCAGCACAAAGAGCGGCGCAGCCTCGGGCTGCAGCTCGCCGACCACGGGGAGCTTGATCGTGGTGCCCGCGATTGCGGGGCCGATCACGATCGCGAGCAGCGACATCCCGATCGCATCGAGTGCGGTGATGAGGCTTGTCGCCACGATGTATCCGACGAAGTAGCGCTGCGCACCAGCGGGAAGCAGGGGCAGCAGCTGTCGAAGGACGCGCCAGATCTCTTTCATAGAGTACAGGTCAGGCGCCGGCGTTCACCACCGCGGTGACCGCGGTGACGATGCGCTCGATGTCGCCCTCGGCGAGCGAGGGGTGCACGGGAAGCGAGAGCACCTCACGCGCGGCACGCTCGGTCTCAGGTAGATCGAGCCCGGGTGCGAACTTCGTGAGCGAAGGCAGGCGGTGGTTCGGGATCGGGTAGTAGACGCCCGAGCCGACACCGTGCTCCTCTTTGAGAGCAACATGGATACGGTCTCGCTCCCCGGCGTCGAGACGCACGGTGTACTGGTGGTACACATGCACGGCACCCTCGGCAACCTTCGGGGTCTGCACACCGGCCAGACCGGCCAGACCCTCGTTCAGTGCTGCCGCATTGCGCTGACGCTGCGCGGTCCAAGCGTCGACCTTGGTGAGTTGCACACGGCCGATGGCTGCGTGGATGTCGGTCATTCGGGCGTTGAAGCCAATGACCTCGTTCTCGTACTGCTTTTCCATGCCCTGGTTGCGCAGCAGACGCACATTCCGAGCAATTTCACCGTTCACACACGAGACCATGCCGCCCTCGCCCGAGGTCATGTTCTTCGTGGGGTACAGGCTGAACATAGCGAAGTCCCCGAGCGTGCCCACCGGGCGGCCGCCCCAGGAGGCACCATGCGCCTGGGCTGCGTCTTCGTAGATCGCAAGACCGTGCTCGCGCGCAATGGCCTCGATCTGGTCGACGATGAAGGGATGACCGTACAGGTGCACGGGCATGATGCCCTTCGTGCGCGGGGTGATCGCAGCACGCACCGCCTCGGGGTCGAGGGTGAAGTAGTCGGGCTCGATGTCGACGAACACGGGAGTGGCGCCCGTGAGCGCAACCGAGTTACCCGTAGCCGCGAAAGTGAAGGAGGGCACGATAACCTCGTCGCCCGGGCCGACACCAGCTGCGAGCAGTCCCAGGTGCTGGCCGCTCGTGCCGGAGTTTACCGCGACGACTTCGCGACCGCCCACGAAATGCGCCGAGAACTCCTGCTCGAACGCTGCAACCTCTGGCCCCTGCGCGATCATGCCGGAGCGCAGAACGCGGTCGACGGCCTCGCGCTCTTCATCGCCGACGATCGGCTTGGCTGCGGGAATGAAATCCGTCATCGAAAGATCCTTAACTCTCTTCTCAGGCAGGGACGCCACGGTGTGCACTCCCATCGATCCTACTCCGGGATTACTCGAGGATCGCTCCGGGCGATAGATGCGACGCCCAGGATCGGCAGGGGATCGGGCTACTGGGACGCGGTCGTTTCGTCTTCAGCCTTTGCGACTGGGGGCACAGCGAGCGAGGCCGGGGCTGAAGCGGTTACGGAGGCTGGCACCTCGCGGACGCCCTCCGAAGCCGACCATGTGAGCGCGCCTCGCTCGAATTCCTGACGCGAGACCCCGCCGGAACGGATCTCCGGCCCGACAGGCAGCCCTAGTGACCCCGAAGGGCCACCGTGCGCCAGGTACCAACTGCGGATAGCACCGTTGATCACCGAAGCACCAGTCCGATTCGACCAATACGCCGTACCACGCTCAAACTCCTGACGCGACACCCCATTCGAACGCACCTCAGCACCAACAGGCAGACCCAAATACCCATCAGGGCCACCCTCGCTCAGATACAAACCACGAATCGCACCATTGATCACCGAAGCACCAGTCCGATTCGACCAATACGCCGTACCACGC
>NZ_JBBCPO010000003.1:0-667975 GCF_037150695.1 Leucobacter sp. VD1 | reverse complement strand
CACCAACCAAAACAGTCGATGCCGGGGATAAATAATTGGCATATGACAATTAAGTGCACACTATTGAGTTCTCAAAGACCAGACACCACCCGTACCAGCCAAAGCCTTCCGAACAGCAACCTGTCTATGCTAGCACATGTTATGTGCTCGCTGCGCATTATTTTGAACCGAACCGCCCTGCGGCCCGGCTCCGTTGCGCTGACAAGGGAATACATTACGCAGATCCTGCCCGCCCCGCAATAACCGCCCGTATCCCGGGCGTGTCTCCGCATGATTCCGCGGATTCACCCCTGCGACACCTCCGCGTCACCCTGGCGCGATAAGGGCCACAAATGGCCCATATCGGGCCATTCGGCTCGATAGGCCACGTATCCCGGGCGCGCCGCACCCCTGGTGCCGCCACAACCCTCCACCCCCTCCCCTACTCCCCCTGCTTAGATGGAGGGCGTGACTGAGCAGAGCGCAACGCCTACCCCTCCCTCCCCCTCCGATTTCGGTTTCGCCGTCGAGCATCGACTCGAAGCGGGCGGTGCCCTCGGCAGCGACGGCCGCCCCCTCGGGCGGGCGGGCACGATCCGCACTCCACACGGTGAGATTCAGACCCCCGCCTTCATTCCCGTGGGCACCAAGGCAACTGTGAAGGCGCTGCTGCCAGAGACTGTCGGAGAGCTAGGCGGCCAGGCAGTGCTCGCCAACGCCTACCACCTCTTCTTGCAGCCGGGCAGCGACATAGTCGACGAGGCCGGCGGCTTCGGCAAGTTCATGAACTGGCACGGCCCCACCTTCACCGACTCAGGGGGGTTCCAGGTGATGTCGCTCGGCGTCGGCTTCAAGAAGGTCATCTCGATGACCGAGGGGCTGCACCAGAACGACGACGTCATCGCGAAGAACAAGGAGCGTCTCGCGCACGTCGATGAAGACGGCGTCACCTTCAAATCGTTCCTCAACGGCGACCGCCATCGCTTCACCCCCGAGGTGTCAATGCAGATCCAGCACCAGCTGGGCGCCGACATCATCTTCGCCTTCGACGAGTGCACCACGCTGTTCAACACCCGCGCCTACCAAGAAGACTCCGTCGACCGCACCGCACGCTGGGCCGTGCGCTGCCTCGACGAGCATGCCCGCCAGACGGCAGAGCGCTCTCACCGCCCCTACCAGGCTCTCTTCGGAGTGGTGCAGGGCGCCCAGTATGAAGACCTGCGTCGCAAAGCGGCCCGCGGCCTCGCCGAGATGCGCGGCGCAGAAGCCGAGGAGCAGGAGTTCGACGGCTTCGGTATCGGCGGCGCCCTCGAGAAGGCCGAGCTCGGCACCATCTGCGGCTGGGTGAGCGATGAACTGCCCGAGCACAAGCCGCGCCACCTGCTCGGCATCTCAGAACCCGATGACCTCTTCGCCGGTATTGCCGCCGGCGCTGACACCTTCGACTGTGTCGCCCCGTCACGGCAGGCCCGCGGCGGCACCATGTATTCCAGCAGGGGGCGGATCAACGCAAAGGCTGCCACCCAGCGTCGTCGTTTCGAAGCACTCGACCCCGAGTGCGACTGCTACACCTGTGAGAACTACACTGCCGCCTACCTGCACCACCTCTTCAAGGCGAAGGAAATGCTGTCGTCGACACTGGCCACCATCCACAACGAACGCTTCATCGTGCGGCTTGTGGATCAGATCCGCGCCTCGATTATCGACGGCACCTTCGTCGAGTTCCGTGAGGAGGTGCTCGGCCGCCAGTACGGGGCTGAGTTCGCTCGCGAGGCCGCAGCCCGCTACGGTTCCTGATCGCGGATCAGGAAGCAACCGATCCCGACGCGGTGCGCTCCTCAGCGGCGCGCACCGCGCGGATCACGCGCGTCGTCATCGGCAACAGCACCACCTCGGCGAGCACCTTCACCACGTAGCCGAGCACCACGTACATCACGAAGTCGACGCCCGTGATGATGCCCGCGAACGCAATCGTGCAGAAGAGCAGCGTGTCGACAAGCTGCCCTGCGACAGTCGAGGCGATGAGGCGCGTACGCAAAAAACGACCAGAGGTGCGGCGCCGCATCCGATCCAGCACCCAGGCGTTCAGCAACTGGCCGGCAAGAAACGCGACGAGGCTCGCCGCCACAATGCGCGGCACAAACCCGAGCACCGCCGCAAAGGCCTCCTGGTTCTCCCAACCCGCCGCAGGCGGTGACACCTGCACCGCCAGGATCGTGAGCGACGCCACGAGCGCCAGACCGAACGCTGTGAGAATCGCACGCCGCGAAGCCTTCAAGCCATACACCTCAGCGAGCACATCACCCAGAATGTACGCCAGCGGGAACAAGAACACCCCGCCGTCGAAGACCAGCGGCAGCGAAAACTCGCCGAACGGGATCGCACCGAACGCGATCGGCTTCACCGCGACCACATTCGAGATCAGCAAAATGCCGACAAACATTGCCGAGATCGTTGCGTACCGCCCACCCGACGAAGCCGCACGGGCCCCCGGAGTGAGGTACTTCGAGGCATCGTCGGATTCCTCCACGCTGTTCATGCGCCGCGTCTCACTCATCGATCAAGCCCACTCCGAGCATTCCCCGGATCATGTCCATATTCAGCTTCGCCGCAACCCGCGCACCGTTGCCCGCCGCAATAATCAGCTGCTGTGGCCCCGGCGGCACGATGTCGCCCACCGCATACACGCCGCGCACCGAAGTCTCGCCGCGGTCGTCAACCACCACGAGCCCCCAGTCGTCACGCGCCACATCGAGCTCGCCCATGAACTCGACAGGGGCATGCCAGCGCGGGCGCACGAAACCACCGACGCGCGTAATCACCTCTCCATCAGCCAGGCGCACCCCCGTCATCTCGGCCTTCTCGCCCACAATGTCATCGATCGCGCGCCGCTCAACCCGCACCCCGATCGAGGCGAGCTGCGCCTCCTGCTCAGGCCGCACTGTGTCTGCACCGTTCGTGAACACGATCAAGTCAGAGCTGAAACGGCTGATCAGGAGCGCTCGGGCAAACAGATCGCTCGTCTCACCGATCAGCACCAGCGGCTTATCGGTCTTCTCGAAACCATCGCACTCGACACAACTGTGCAGCGCCGTGCCGTAGTAGGCGCGGATCATGGGCAGCGCGGGCAACTCTTCAGTGAGACCCGCAGCGATCAGCACGCGGCGCGCCACATAGTCGACATCGGCCGCACCCCTGATACCGGTGCCCCGCACCCGGAAGCCGATGCCATCGGGGAAGCCCGCAGCGATCGCCTCCTCAGCGGAAAGCGGGATCACCTCCCGCGTCATCACCTGCGAGAAGATCGCGGTGGGATACGCCTCGAACTCCTCACGGCCGAGCCGTCGCAGTTCAAGCGGCGACGAACCATCGCGCGTCAGAAAACCATGCGACTGCAGTGTGGCCGAATGCCGCGGACGGTTGGAGTCGAGGATCGCAATGCGCCGATTCGCGCGCACCAGCTGCAACCCCGCCGAAAGCCCGGCAGGCCCGCCCCCGATAATCGCGACGCCAACCTTTGTCGGCTCGCCACCGGCGGGGCTCCCCTGATCCATTCGAAGCGCGGCCGACACAGCTACGCCCGTTCCGCGAGCAGGGCGTCGAGCCGACGCAGGCGGGCCAGCGACTCATCGCGGCCCAGCAGCTCGAACGATTCGAAAAGCGGTGGCGACACGCGACGGCCCGAGGCGGCGACGCGCAATGGCCCGAACGCAAGGCGCGGCTTCAAGCCGAGGCCATCAATGAGTGCAGCCTGCAGCGCCGCCTGGATGGGCTCCGTCTGCCAGTCGGCCTCGGGCACGGCATCGAGCGCGGCAATGCTCGCGGCAAGCACCTGGCGGGCATCTTCCTTCAGCGACTTCAGTGCGTCGTCTTCGTAGACCAGCGCGTCAGCCGAGGTGAACAGGAACGCCATGAGCCCCACCACGTCGGAGAGCACCGTGATGCGGCTCTGCACGAGCGGCACCGCGCGACGCACCACCTCGAGCTGCTGCTCATTCGGCTCAACAGGCAGCGCGCCCCCGGCGATCAGGTACGGCAGAATGCGCGACTCGAAATCGCTCTCCGACAGCAAGCGGATGTGATCAGCGTTGATCGAGTCGGCCTTCTTCTGATCGAATCGGGCCGGATTCGGGTTGACGTCGACGACATCGAACGCGGCCACCATCTCTTCGCGTGAGAACACGTCACGATCCGGAGCCAATGACCAGCCCAACAGCGACAGATAGTTGAGCAACCCCTCGGGAATGAAGCCGCGCGAGCGGTGGTGCAGCAGATTCGACTCGGGGTCGCGCTTCGACAGCTTCTTGTTGCCCTCGCCCATCACATACGGCAGGTGGCCGAAACGCGGGATCGCCGGCTCCAGGCCGAGCTCGACCAG
Organism: Leucobacter sp. VD1; assembly: GCF_037150695.1. Lineage (NCBI taxonomy): Bacteria > Bacillati > Actinomycetota > Actinomycetes > Micrococcales > Microbacteriaceae > Leucobacter > Leucobacter sp. VD1. The sequence continues at coordinate 663,618 of NZ_JBBCPO010000003.1, read as the reverse complement.
CGCGCTGTGCAGGGCGATCTGGCGGGGTGTCGACGACAGCAGATCTTCGCCGCGCAGCACGTGAGTGATGCCCATGAGCGCATCGTCGACAGGGTTGACGAGGGTGTACAGCGGGGCGCCGTTGGGACGCACCACCACGAAATCGATCGTGGATCCTGCGGGGAACGAAATGTCGCCACGCACCAGGTCGGTGAACGAAAGATCGGTGTCGGGCACGCGGAAACGCAGCGCTGGCTGACGGCCCTCAGCGCGGAACGCGGCGCGCTGCTCTGCGGTGAGGTCGCGGTCGAAGTTGTCGTAGCCGAGCTGCTTCGGGCGGCCCGCAGCCTCGTTACGGGCGTCGATCTCCTCGGCCGTGGAATAGCTCTCGTAGAGGTACCCAGCCTCGGTGAGACGCGCGATCACGTCCTGGTAGATGTCACCGCGCTGCGACTGACGGTAGGGGCCGTGCTCGCCGCCGGCGTCGATACCCTCGTCCCAGTCGAGCCCGAGCCAGCGCAACGAGTCAAGGATCTGCGCGTAGCTCTCCTCGCTGTCGCGCGCCGCATCGGTGTCTTCAATGCGGAAGACGAAGGTGCCGCCCGTGTGCCGGGCGTACGCCCAGTTGAAAAGGGCGGTACGCACCATGCCGACGTGCGGCGTGCCCGTCGGGGACGGGCAGAAGCGCACGCGCACGTCGCTGCCGGTTGCGGTGGAGAACTGGGAAACGCTGCTCGTAGACATCGTGACCTATTCTAGCGCCCGAGCGCCCGGATTCTCGTTCGGCACAACCCCCGAAACATGGGATGTGCCGGAGATACTGGATCTGCCTGAGATATGGCGATCCGCGCCACGAACTCCATATCTTCGGCAGATCCCATATTTGCGGCAGGCGGAGGCGAAGCGGCAGGCAGAAGCGCAGGCGGAAGCGGAGACGACTCAGCGACGCACCCACAGCATGGCGAGTGCCCCGAGCGCCAGCAGGCCGCCGGCGACGAGCGCCAGGAAGGAGAAGTCGCCGATCGCGAAAATGGGGCCGGACAGCGCCCCGGCCACCGCTCCGGCCGCGCTCATGATCGTGTCGGATCGACCCTGCCAGCGCGGCCGCACGGCCGACGGCGTGACTTCGGTGAGCAGCGCCGCCCCGGCGACGGTCACGGCACCCCACCCGAGGCCGAGCAGCACCAGCGCGATCTGCACGAGCGCGTGCGACGCCCCGGCGAAGTAGGCGAGGGTGACGGCGCCGAGCAGCAGCAGCCACCCGATCCCGATCACCTGCACGCGACCGATGCGCCCCGCGAGCAGCCCGAACACGGGCGACAGCGCATACATGCCGGCGATGTGCAGGCTGAGGGTGACGCCCACGAGCTGTGGGGTGCCCTCGTGATGCATCAGGTGCAGTGGCGTCATCGCCATGAGCGCCACCATGATGGCCTGCGCCATCGCGATCATGAAGACCGTGAGCACTCGCGGTCGGATCGACGCCGTGTCGGTGAGAGGTGCGGATCCGGATCCACCTGGCGACCCGTCGATCACGCCGGGCCCAACTGGCACGCTCGCCGTTTCGGGCGGCAACTGCCGAGCAGTGAGCAGCGGATCGGGGCGCAAGCCGAACCAGTTGACGAGCACCGCGAGAGCCTGCGCTACGAAGGGGAACACGAACACGCCTGCGAGCGGAGTCACTCCGAGGGCTTCACCGATGACCGCGCCTGGCCCCATCAGATTGGGGCCGACGACCGCGCCAACGGTGATCGCCCAGGCGACGAGCGACAGGTCGCGGGCACGGTTGCTCGGCAGTGCGAGATCAGTTGCCGCGAAGCGAGACATCAGCTGCACCGCACTGGCGACGCCGAGCATGGCGATGCCGATCGCGAGCAGCCACCACTGCTGCGCCACGGCGCCGAGGATCGCGACGACAGCGCCCAGCATCGCGACCGCGCTGCCGGCGACGAGCGCGCGGCGGCGGCCGTGCCGTGCGGCCACCCGCGCAAGCGGGATGCCTGCCGCGGCGGCTCCCGCGTTGAACATGGCGGATCCGAGGCCGGAGATCGCATCGTTGCCACTGACCTCGGCGAGCAGCAGCGCACCCACGGAAAGCGCCGCGCCCACGCCGAGGCCGCCGAGGATTGTTGCGGTGGCGAGCACGGCCACGGTGCGGCGTTGCAGCCGGCCGCCCCGGCGCAGCTCACCTGACTCGAGCACGGCGGTCGCGCCGCTCACGCGACGGGCTCCAGCCCCCAGCTCGAACCGTCGACGCTTGCGAGCAGACGCTTCGCGAGGCGCACCTGCGGGCTTTCGTTGGCGGTCGCCATCGACACGATGCCGATGGTGCGGTAGCGGGGCGGATCGAGCCGCAGCGCGTGCGCATCATCTGGCAGGGTGCGCGCCGCAGCGAGTGCGAGCCCCGGCACGAGCGCGACGGCTCCGCCGGCGGCGGCCATCGCGAGCATGGCGGGCACATTGTCGGTCTCCTGGATGATGTCGGGCTCGAAGCCGGCCTCGCCTGCCGCGCTCAGCAGGTGGCCGCGGCACTTCTCGCAGCCGGCGATCCAGTGGTCCGAGGCGAACTCGCCGAGTTTCACGTCGGCGTCGCCGGGGGCGCGCTCGTCGGAGGCCACGAGCCGCACTTCTTCGCGCCACAGCGGCAGAAATGCGCTGCCCGCCGGGAGTTCTGCTGCGCCCTCGTAGTCGAAGATGAGCGCGCAGTCGACCTCGCCGTCACGCAGCATCGCGGTGGCGGCGGGCGGCTCAGCCTCGCGATACTGCAGAGCTACGTCGGGAGCTTCAACCGCGAGTTCGCGCATGAGCGCGGGCACGAGGGTAGCGCTCGCGCTCGGGAAGCCGACGAGGCGCAGGGTGCCCGCCCGCTCGCCCCGGAGATCGTCGATCGCGGCGAGGGCGGCGTCGATCTCGGCGACGACAGTGCGGCCATGATCGGCGAGGATGCGCCCAGCTGTGGTGAGGCGGATCCCCCGCCCGCTGCGCTCGATCAGTGGCACGGCGAGCCGAGTTTCGACGCGTTTGATGCGCTGGCTGACAGCGGGCTGGCTGAGGCCGAGGCTCGCGGCGGCGGCGGTGAGCGAGCCTGTCGTAGCGAGGGCGTGCAGGATGCGCAGCTCGGTCGAGTCGATCGACCCGAGCGGATCGGCATTGCGGAGCGTGGTCATGCATCGATACTACGACAAACATAACCCCACATGAAGCAAAATATAAGAATGATTCTGTTTGATTATGCTTTACGCTCGCCTAGCCTTGCGGCATGAGCCTCGATCCCGCGACAGCCGCCGCAGCGCTGCCGCAGCACCCCGCCCAGCTCGGCTTCGCCACCGGCACCGGCTACCTCTCAGCCTGCACCGCAGGACTACCGACAGCCGCAACCACCACGGCCATGCGCGCCTTCATCGACGACTGGGCCGCGGGCCGAGCCGACGCGCGCGCCCTCGGCGAGCAAGCCGAGCGTTGCCGGGCACTCTTCGCGACCATCGCGGGCGTCACCGCCGACCGTGTGGCGATCGGCTCGCAGGTGTCACAACTCGTCTCGGTGGTAGCCAGCTCAGTGCCCGACGGCGCCGAGGTGCTCTGCGCCGCCGGCGACTTCTCCTCCCTCACCCACCCCTTCGAACAGCTCGCACACCGCGGCGTGCGCGTGCGCTACGCCCCCGTCTCGCAGCTCGCCCACGAGATCAGCGCCGACACCGCCCTCGTCGTGTTCTCACTGGTGCAGTCGGCAACGGGCGAAGTGGCCGACGCCGAGCCGATCCGCCTCGCCGCTGCACGCACCGGGGCTCGCACTCTCGTTGACCTCACCCAGTCACTCGGCTGGCTGCCCACCGGAGCGAGCGCCTTCGACTTCACCGTCTGCCACGCCTACAAATGGCTCTGCGCGCCGCGCGGCACCGCCTTCCTCACCGTGCGCGCCGGGCTCGAAGACGAACTCGTGCCCGTCGCCGCCGGCTGGTACTCCGCCGATGACGTGTGGGGTTCCTGCTACGCCGGGCACACGCCGCTCGCCGCGGGCGCCGGACGCTTCGATGTCTCCCCCGCCTGGCCCGTGCTCGGCGGCACCGAAGCCGCCCTCGCAGGCATCGCGTCACTCGAACCCGGCACCGTGCACGCCCGCAACCTCGCACTCGCAAACGCTGCGCGCAACACACTCGGGCTGCCGCCAGGCAACTCCGCCATCGTCGCCTGGGCCGATCCGCAAGGCAACGACCTCGCCGCGCTCACCGCAGGCGGCATCACCGCCTCAGGCCGAGCCGGCAACGCCCGCATCGCATTCCACCTCTGGAACACCGCCGCCGACGTCGAGCTGCTCGCCCGCGCCCTCCGCCGGTAAGGTCTGGCCCACCAAGGGAGCGCTGCACCGAGCGCGACGCGTTCAGCGAGGCCGACTGTTCCAGCACCTCGGAATGAGTCCATCTGGCTGAATCAGTCAGGTTGGACTGGGGTGAGATGACGGGGCGGGCGGGGCCAGACCCGCCCGCCCTCAGCTTTCGGCGAAGGCGGCCGCCTCAGCCTTGTCTTGCTCGGTCGCCACGAGCTGCCCGCAGGCACCGTCGATCTCCTTGCCGCGGGTGTCACGCAGCGTCGTCGGCACGCCAGCAGCATTGAGGCGGTCGACGAACTCGCGGGTAACCTCGCGGGTCGATGAGGTCCAGATCGACCCTGGCGTGGGGTTGAGCGGGATGGGGTTCACGTGCACCCAGCCTCGCCCACGAGCATTGAGCTTGTCGGCGAGCAGGTCGGCGCGCCACGCATGATCGTTCATGTCTTTGATGAGCGCGTATTCGATCGAGACGCGGCGGCCCGTCTTCTCGTAGTAGTGGTAGGCCGCGTCGAGCACCTCTTCGACCTTCCACCGACTGTTCACCGGGATCAGGTCATCTCGCAGTTCGTCGTCTGGCGCGTGCAGCGACAGCGCGAAAGTGATCGGAATGTCCTCGTCGGCCAGCTTGCGGATCGCCGGCGCAAGCCCCACCGTCGACACGGTGATGCCACGCGCCGACATGCCGAGACCCTCGGGCGACGGTGCGATCATGCGGTGCACGGCGTTCATCACGCGCTTGTAGTTGGCGAGCGGCTCACCCATACCCATGAACACGATGTTGTTGACGCGCTCGGGTTCGGCACCGTTGCCCTCGCGACGCGCCCGGCCGAGCCCGCCCTCGGCGATCACCCGGTTGGCCTGCACCACCTGATCGAGAATCTCAGCGGTCGACATGTTGCGGGTGAGGCCCGCCTGCCCGGTCGCACAGAACGGGCAGTTCATGCCGCAGCCGCACTGACTCGACACGCACAGCGTGATGCGGCCCGGATAGCGCATCAGCACCGACTCCACGAGCGCGCCGTCGAACAGCCGCCACAAGAACTTGATCGTGGCCCCATCATCGGTGACGAGCCGCTTCACCTCGGTGAGCAGCGGCGGGAAGAACGCCTCCGCCAGCTCGCCACGAAGATGCTTCGGCAGATCGGTCATCTGCTCGGGGTCGGTAGTGCGATGCTCGAAGTAGTGCTTCGAGAGCTGCTTGGCCCGAAACTTAGCCACGCCCATCTCAACAACCTTCGCCTCGCGCTCGGCGAGCGTGAGGTCGGCAAGGTGGGTTGCGGGCTGCTTCACGCGCGGCGACGCGAACTGCAGCGTGGGGCGGCCGTCAGGCGTGGTGAGCTGCTGCCAACCCTCGGCTTTCGGCTTGACCTGCGGGCGGGCAGCACCGGCTGCGCGCGGCCGCGTCTTGACAAGTTTGCCCTCGGCAGGCGGCGCATCATGGTTGAGCTTATTGGGATCCATCGCCCCCATTCTCTCATCCGCGAGCTGGGTGCGGCGGGCCGCTGGGAATAGCCGGCTCAGAATTCTTCGTAGAGAGCGGGATCCTGCCCGGCAAGACGACCGTCGACGCGGCCGAGCGCCGTGATCGCGTCGACCTCAGCAACGCTCAACTCGATTTCGGCCGCGGCGAGATTTTCACGCTGGCGAGCCGGATCCTGCGACTTCGGCAGCGGCACCGCGCCACGAGCCACATGCCAGGCCAGGATCGCCTGCGTGGGCGTGATGCCACGAGCCGCAGCGATCTCGGCCACGACCCCCTCGAACATCAGCGGATCGCGGCCGCGCCCCACCGGGCTCCACGCCTCCGTGATGATGCCGCGTTCACGGTGATAGTCGAGCGCGTCGGCCTGCGGAAAGAACGGGTGCAGCTCGATCTGGTTCACCACAGGCAGCACCCCGGTTTCGCGGTCAAGGCGCTCGATGTGCTCCGGCAAGAAGTTGGAGACGCCGATCTGACGCACCCAGCCGCGCTCTCGCGCGGTGATGAGCGCACGCCACGCCTCGACGAACAGCCCCGTCACTGGATTGGGCCAGTGAATCAGGTACAGGTCGATCGCGTCGAGGCCCGTACGGTAGACGCTCTCCTCGATCGTGCGCAGCGCGGCGTCGTACTCGTGATGCCGCCCCGGCAACTTGCTCGTGACAATCAGAGAGGCGCGATCCGCCCCAGAATCACGCGCGGCACGGCCAACCGCACCCTCATTCTCGTAGCGAAACGCAGAATCGATCAGGCGGTAGCCGCCACGCACGGCCTCGGCCACGGCAGCCGCACCGGCCGCACCATTCAAGCGGTACGTGCCAAAGCCGATCGCGGGAAGCGTGAATCCGTTGTGGGCGCGCTGCTCGGTCATGCCTCCACCCTACGGGGGTGGAGCGCTACGCGGCACCCTCGGATGAGGCCCGGTACAGCTCCAGCAGGCCGCTGATGCCGCCCGCCGCCCAAGCCCGCCGCTGCGCCTCGGCGGCACCACCGTCGGCGCGGCGCCGCTCCACAAAACGGTGCGCATGCTCGACATCGCCCGCAGCCTCCAGCATCGGCGCGACATGCGCGAGCAGCGCGTCAACAACCTCGAAGGCCGGCGCCGGGGCACCCGACTCAGGGTGCACCAGCTCGCTCGCCAAGCCATTGCGGGCGGCAACCCAGTGAGCTCCGCGTAACACATCCCGCTGCGGCTCAGCCATCGGAGCCCCCGTCGCACGATCATGCAGCGCACTGGCCACCAGCGCCCTGAAGATCAGCGCGAAGGCGACAGCGTCACGGCTCTCAAGCTGCGCATCGGCCGTGCGCAACTCGATCGTGGGAAACCGCTCGGAGAGACGGATCGACCAATTCACCAGGGCCGTGTCGAGCAGCGCCCCCGAGCGCACCAGCTCCTGCACTACGCCGTCGTAAGCCGCCGAGTCGGCAAAGTGCGGCGGGTAGCCCGAACTCGGCCACTGCTGCAGCTGCAGGTATCGCCAGCTCGCGTAACCGGAATCACCACCCAGCCACAGCGGCGAATTGCTGGTGAGCGCGACAAGCACGGGCGACCACCTGGCAATGCGCGCGAAGACCTCGACCCCCGCATCGCGCGAAGGCACCTCAATGTGCACGTGAGTGCCCGTCGAATAGTAGCGGTGCACCATGCCGCGCATCGTGCGCTCGATATCACGGTAGCGCTCATTATCGGTGACACGGCCAGGCACGTCGCCTCCCAGAGGCGGCAGCCCCGTACCCGCAAGCACCAGCCCCTGCTCGCCCGCCGCCCGCGACGCGGCCACCCGAAACTCAGCCAACGAATCGAACGCCTCCGCCGCGGTCACACACGGCGGGGTGGCCGTCTCGAGCTGACTGTGGAAGTACTCATGCTCGGCCCGCAACCCAGGCAACGCCGCGATCATGCCCTCCACACCATCGCGGGGCAGACCGGTCTGCGCGTCGAGCAGCAGGTACTCCTCTTCCACGCCGAAGCGCGGCGGAGCGGGGGTGTCGATTGGCATCTCAGCACCGTCCGTTCGGGGTGGGGTTGCGGCAGGGCTGGATCGCCGTCACCGGTCGCGTCATGCTACACCGCGCGGGTCGCGCACGTCACATGGGGCTGCGGTGCGGGCCGCGGCCGGGCACGCAGCTGAATCCTGCACCGGATCCGCCGCCGCACTCCGCAGCACCCCCGCCCGCGCATCGACATCGCCGCCCTGGGGGCTTGGACGCCTGATGGGATGGGCGATCCGATGCTCGATCCACCCCTTGAATGCGTGCCGCGCCGCGCCCACCAGCATCACCCGCCAGGCCCGAACAGGCCCTGCCCGTACTTCTGCAACAGAGCGTAAGCTTCGGAGAAGGTGCGGGGCGGGTTCACACGCTCGCTTTCCTCGCCATAGCGGGAGATCAGCAGCCCCAGCAAGCCCTTCGCTGGAGGGCTCAGCGGCCTGTCCGGCTCAGCTTCGGCGGGGTGCGGGCCGCCCTCGGGATTCGGCGGCACGAACGCCGGCGAGGGCTGCGGCCAATCTGCCACATGCCTGGGCACCTGACGATTGAACGACGGAGCGATCGAGGGTGCACCGTGGTCGCGATCGGTGAGCGGCTCAAGCCCGAAACGATCGCTGAGCGTCGCCGCGAGAGAGCCGTGATGCATCGTGCCGGTGAACACGCTCCCCCGCTCAACATAGGCCGACACGAGCACCGCGGGCACCCGGCAGCCGAGCCTGTCAAAGGTGAACCCCATCTCGCCCGCGCCAGGCTCCGGCGGTTTCGCCGCGGGCGGCACGACGTGATCGTACGTGCCACCGTGCTCATCAAAAGTGAGCAGCATCGCCGTGTTGAGATAGTTCGATCCCGTCGCGGACATCGCAGTGCGGATCGCGGTGTACACCCGGTGCACCAGCGCGTCACCGGCGCGCACATCGGAGAGCGCACCGTTGTAGACATCTTCGCCGTCAATCACGGCCTCGCGCACTGCACCGACAGGCGGGTGGAAATCATTGTGATTGAAAATCATGCGCGGCTCAACGAAGGCGTACTCAGGCAGATCACCGTTCTTCGCGTCGGCCTCGAACTGCTCCATAGTGGCGAAGCGGTCTGTTTTCCAGAAACGTTGCAGCACCGGAGCATGGATCATGCCGGTGAACGAGATCAGCTGCAGCTTGTCGAAGTAGATGCGCCAACTCAGCCCGGCCTCTTCGAGCCGATTGAACACCGTCGGCGTGGGCGCCGCATTCAGCCACTTGTCGTAGCCACCGTTGAGCGCGTTCGTGACGAAGCCGTGCGAGGTTGAGGCGTGGAAGAAGCTGCGGTTGCAGAAGGTCTGGCTCGGCACCGCGCAAAACCAGTGGTCGTAGACGCCGAACTCGCGGGCGAGGGTGGAGGTGACCGGCAGCATCTCGGGGCTGAACGACCCCATGATCTGGTCTCGCTCAGCGGGCGACGGTTTGCGGCCGGTGCGGCCCTCGAAATCGGTTTCGTAGTCGAGCACGAAGCCAGCCATCGTGGCCCGCGCGCCGTGCTGCGGCGCATTGTAGGGCGCGCTCATGTCGGCGACGTCTTTGCCCCGGTTGTGATCGTCGAGGGAGCCGAAAAGCTGGGTGTTGACGTGCGGATACTCTTCGCCGGGATCGGGATCGGGTTGACGCATGATGCGATCGGTGGGGCCGACGTAGATGTGCGCCGGCACCACCGTGCCATCAGAGGCTTGATTGGAGTAGTCGCCGAAAGCCAGCCCCTCGAAAGAGGCACCCGCGGGCAGCGTGTCGGGGGTGTACAGGTGACCGAGCAGGTTGTCGAAGGATCGATTCTCGCCCATCAGCACCACCAGGTGGTCGAAGCCCGGGGCGGTGCGGGGCTTCGGAGCGGCGAATTCTTCGGGAATGTATGGTTGGCCGGCCTGGTTCTGGCCGTCGAGACCGCGCATGAGCGCTGCCCCGCCGAAGCCGGCTGCCGCACCGGCGGCGAGGAGGCCGCCGCCTCGCAGAATCGATCTGCGGCTCGTGCCGCGAGGAGAAGGTTCCTGCTGTTCGTCGTTGCTCATGCGGGGCTCCCTACGGTGCTGTGCTGCGGGCTACACGACGGTGTTGCGCAGGATCCCGATGCCGTCGATCTCCACTTCGACGGTGTCTCCGGCTTCGAGGCGGCCAACGCCTGCCGGGGTGCCGGTGAGGATCACATCACCGGGAAGCAGCGTGAAGGCTTCGGAGGCGTGCGCGACGATACGGGCGAGGGAGAAAATGAGCTGCGAGGTGCGGCCCTCCTGGCGCACTTCCCCGTTCACGCGGGTGACCACGCGGGCATCGTCGAGCTCGGGGTCGGTTTCGATGACGGGGCCGAGCGGGCAAAAGGTGTCAAAGCCTTTGCCGCGTGTCCACTGCCCATCAGCGATCTGCAGATCGCGGGCGGTGACGTCGTTGGCGCAGGTGAAACCGAACACGTAGCTGAGGGCGTCGGCCTCTGGCACGTTCTTCGCGACGGCACCGATCACCATCGCGAGTTCGCCCTCGTGCTCGACACGGTCGGAGATCTCCGGGCGCACGATGCGGTCGCCCGGACCGATCACGGAGGTGTTGGGCTTCAAGAACAGCAGCGGCTCATCGGGGGTGCCGCCGCCGGTCTCCGAACGCATCTCCTCGACATGATCGGCGTAGTTCTTCCCGACGCACACCACCTTTGAACGCGGAATCACCGGGGCGAGCAGACGCACCTCATCGAGGCGCAGCCTGCGCCCAGTGGTGTCGAACCCCGAGACCAGCGGATCTGCCGCGAGTTCGACAACCTCGATGCCGTCGCCGTTTTCGGCTTCATCAAGAATTCCGTAGGAAATCTCTCCCGCTGCTTCGAAGCGTACGACCTTCATGTGCTCTTCCCTGTTGTTCGTGCTCGTCGGTGGTGTGCGGCGTCGGGTGCGGGGCGTGCGGCCTCGCTCACTCCCCCGCTGCGATGATGCGGTCGACCCAGCCAAAACGGTCTTCGACAGTGCCGAACTGGATGCCGGTGAGCTCTTCGCGCAGCGACATGGTGACCTCGCCCGGGGCGCTGTCGCCGAAGTCGACCAGGGTGCCGTCTTCGCTCTTCAGCTGGCCGATCGGGGTGATCACGGCTGCGGTGCCGCAGGCGAACGCCTCGGTGATGGAGCCGTCTGCGGCGCCGTCGCGCCACTCGCTCACCGTGACCTTGCGTTCTTCGACGGTGAGGCCACGATCTTGGGCGAGGCGGATCAGGCTCTTCCTGGTGATGCCGTCGAGGATGTTGCCGTTGAGCTCGGGGGTGATGAGCTTGCCATCGCGGTGCACCAGGAACAGGTTCATGCCGCCGAGCTCGTCGATGGTGTCTTCGGTGGCCGAGTCGGTGAAGAGCACCTGGGCGCAGCCGTGCTGCGCGGCAATGCGGGTGGGCAGCAGTGAGGAGGCGTAGTTGCCGCCGCACTTCGCCGCACCGGTGCCGCCACGTCCAGCCCGGGCGAGGTTGCCGGAAAGCCAGATGGAGACAGGGCGCACGCCGCCGGTGAAGTAAGCGCCGGCGGGGCTCGCGATCACGAGGAAGCGGGCGCGCTCAGCTGCGCGCACACCGAGGAAGCTCTCGTCGGCAATCATGAAGGGGCGCAGGTAGAGGCTCTGATCGTGACCGCTGGGCACCCAGTCGGCGTCGACGGTGATGAGCTCGTGCACCGCCTGCACAAACAACTCGACAGGCAGCTCGGGCAGCGCAAGACGCTTGGCGCTCTCATTGAGGCGTCGAGCGTTCTCCTCCGGACGGAAGGCGACGATGTCACCGTTGGGGTGACGGTACGCCTTCAGCCCCTCGAAGATCTCCTGACCGTAGTGCAGCACCGAAGAGGCGGGATCCATGGGGATCGGGCCGTAGGGCAGCACCTCGGCATCATGCCAGCCGCGCTCTCGATCCCACACGATCGAGATCATGTGGTCGGTGAAGCGATTGCCGAAGCCGGGGTCGACGAGTGCTGCTTCGCGCTCGGCGTCGGAGAGCCTGGTTGCCGGGGTGCGGGTGAAGGTGAGCTCGGTCATGGACTTGCTTTCTGTCGCCTGAAGGGGCGGCCGTGTGAGGAGTTCGAAGAGGGGCCCGGGCCGTGTCAGCGAGCGGAGATCAGTTCGACGATCGCGCTTCCCACCTCGGTGGTGGATCGCGCCGATGCCCCGCGGGTAGCGAGGTCGGCGCGCACGGCGTCGCGCACGCGGTCGCCCTCGGCGGTGAGGCCCAGGTGGTCGAGCATGAGAGCCGCTGACAGGATCGCCGCGGTCGGATCCGCCTTCTGCTGCCCCGCGATGTCGGGCGCAGAACCGTGGACGGGTTCGAACATGCTCGGGAACGTGCCGTCGGGATTGATGTTGCCGCTGGCTGCGAGCCCGATGCCGCCGCCAATGGCGCCGGCCAGGTCTGTGAGGATGTCACCGAACAGATTATCAGTGACGATCACGTCGAAACGTGCCGGATCTTGCACCATGAAGATGGTGGCGGCGTCGACGTGCATGTAGTCGACGGTGATTTCGGGGTGCTCTGCGGCGACGGTCTGCACAATGCGCTGCCAGGTGGCACCCGCGTGCACGAGCACGTTGGTCTTGTGCACCCAGGTGAGCTTCTTGCGGGGGCGCTGGCTGGCGACCTCGAAGGCGTAGCGCACCACGCGCTCGATGCCGAAGGCGGTGTTGACGGATACTTCGGTGGCGACCTCTGCGGGGGTGCCCGCGCGCAAGCGCCCGCCGTTGCCCGCATAGGGGCCCTCGGTGCCCTCGCGCACCACGACAAAGTCGACGTTGCCGGGATTGGCGAGGGTGGACTCAACGCCGGGGAAGAGCGTGCAGGGTCGCACATTGGCGTAGTGATCGAAGTCGAAGCGCAGCTTGAGCAGCAGGCCGCGCTCGATGTTGGCGTCTTTCAGTCGGGGGTCGCCTGGCACGCCGCCGACAGCACCGAACAAGATCGCGTCGTGCTGCGCAATTTCGGCCTGCTCGGCCTCGGGCAGGGTCTCACCAGTTGCGAGAAAGCGCTCGGCACCCAGTTTGAACTCGGTGCGGTCGAGCACCACATCGCCGTCGGCGAGCACGGCGTCGAGCACGCGGTTCGCCTGCTCGATCACTTCCGGTCCGATGCCGTCGCCCGGAAGGACGGCGAGCTTGATGGTGCGGGTCACTGAGCGCTCCTCTTCGTGCCTGAACAGAACATCATCAGCTTACTGGGCACCTCCGACATTCACGCTCACCGCCGGTTCCCGACGCCTCTCCTCTATCTGCCCGCCGTCTCCCTTCACTCTCTCGGCTGCCTCCGTCCCCACCCCGCCACTCCCCTACCGCACCGATCGACGTTCAAGCACCTCAGTTCCACAGCCGGAGGTGCTTGAACGTCGATCGGTGCACAAACGAGGGGACGGTGAAACGTCCTGCGCCGCTGAACTTGGGGGTGCGCCTGGGATGCGGGGCCAGGCCGGGGAGACGAGGGGTCGAGATCGGGGCGGGCAGGGCAGCCGGGGCGGGCGGAAACGCAGAAAGCCTCACCCGAAGGTGAGGCTTTCTGTTCCGGTGACCCCAGCGGGATTCGAACCCGCGTTACCGCCGTGAGAGGGCGGCGTACTAGGCCGCTATACGATGGGGCCGGACGCTGTCACCGCTCTTCGGGGCTTCCCCCGCCGCGCTGGCAACTCATATATAGTGGCACAGCTTCACCTCTCGGGCAAATCGAGGGCCGAATCCCGGGTGTGTCTCGCGAAATTCCGCCGAGGTCCGAGGGCGAACCCAAGCGACAACGCCCGGCAGCAGCTGCCCGCCGACCGTCACCCCTGGGTGCGGCGCAGCATCTTCGTGGCCGCGCGGCGCTTCAGCCACTTGTCGATAAAGAAGGCCATGAAGATCCAGCCCCCAAGGGCCGTGATGACCCACACGATAATGGGCGCGAGCACCCAGGTCTCCACGCCGCGCAGCACGATACCGCCCTGGAAGAGCGACGCCACCCAAAGCGCGAGCAGCGTTGCCACAAGCCCCACGCCGCCCGCGAGCGGTGCCGCGTAGCGCTGCGCAATGTTCAGCACGAACGGCCCGAGGATCGCGTGCGCGAGCGTGAACACACCGAGGGCCACCAGGAAGCCGCCAAGGTGCAGCTCGAACCCCGGCAGGGCGAAGTGGCACACGATCATCGCGATCGCTGCCAGCACCAGCTGGGAGACAATCTGAAACAGCAGCCGCATGGTGCGCTCCTTCCGCTCGGCGGAGCGACGCTCCGCACCTTGGCCTCAGCCTAGCGCGATGCCCGAGCCCGTCGAGCCCTGACGGCAGCCCCCACGACCGCGGCCCCGCCGAGCACAAGCAGGCCGAGCCCCGCAACGCCCGGCACGAGCGGGTCGAGCCCGCCGGTACGCGCGAGCGACGCAGCGGGCTTCGTCGGCGATCCACCGCCCGGCGCCGCGTCGGCCGACACCTCGACGGCCACGGCGGGGCTGCGCGAATCGAGGAAGCCTGCCTGCGGCACGAAGCGGGCAAACACCTCGTGCTCTCCGAAGGAGAGCTGCGCGGAGTCGACGCTGAACCGCGCCTCCCCGTCACCCGTCTCGGGATCGATATCATCGGCGGCGGGGACCGTGAACACCACTGCCCCGTCGACCAGCAGCTCGATGCCGCCACGAGGGTCGGTGGGCACCGTGCGGTCAGTGTTGCTCACCACGACATCGAAGCCGACACTGTCGCCCAGGCGCGCTTTGGTGGGTGACACAGTGAGCGCCGTCACGGTCGCATGCGGAACGACCGTCAGCGGCGCCGCGGCCGAGTTCGACGGCGCGAAGTTGCCCGCAGCGTCGCCGAGAAAGGCCACGGTAAGACCGGCCGTCGCCGCGGGTGCGGCGACGGCGGAGAACTGTACCGCACCATTCGGCTGCAGCTCGGCGGTGGCGAGTTCGACGCCGTCTGCGAGCAACGCCGCCCGACCGTTCACTCCGGCCGCCGGAGAGGTCACATGCGCTGTAACGTCAATCGGAGCGAAGGCCCACGCCCAGGTGGGCGCACCCGTGATCGCGGTGCTGCTCTCGGCCGGGGCGATCGTGATGGGGAGCACCGGGCTCTCTGAGGGCAGAACGCGATCGGGGAAGGTCGCATCGCCTTCTTTGCCCACGAAACGCGCAACCAGATCATGATCGCCGGCGGCGAGGTTCACAACGGGAACGATCGCCGCGAAGCCGCCGGACCCGTTGTAGCCGAGAACCCCGCGTCCTGCGACTACACCATCGGCCTCGATCATCACCACCTCACCGCTGAGGTTGGCGGCGCTCGGGAGCGACACCGTAACGAAGTAGATGGGCGAGTTGCCGTACGTCGTCGGCGGCACGAACGTCGTGATGCTGGTCGAGGTCGTCACATCAGCCGTTAGCTCGGCCCGAGCGGCCGTCGGCTGCGCCAGCCCCGCAGCGCCGAGCACCGCAGCGGAAGCGAGGAACAAGCCCGCCCAGCGGAGGAATCCCGATCGAAACCGTGTACGAATTTGAACCATGTCCAAATATTAGCATTGGGCGCACCGTCGCTCCCCCGCGCCGACTCCGCGCACCGCACTCGACGCCCTGCGATCCGCCGAGATCAGACCTCGCCGGGCTTGCGTCGGAACGGCTTCGCGGGAAGATCGGGCCCATCCCAGACCTGGATGATGCCCCACACCACCGCGGCGATCGGCACCGCGAGCACCGCACCCAGCACCCCGCTCAGCACGGTGCCGATGGTCAAGGCGAGCAGGATGACGAGCGAGTGCAGTTTCAACGCTCGCCCCATGAGCACCGGCTGCAGGAAGTTGCCCTCGAGCTGGTTGACGAGCACCACCACACCGACCACGAGCACTGCGCTCAGCGGCCCGTTCGCGACGAGCGCCACGAGCGCTGCCAGAATACCGGCGAGCGTCGCGCCCACGATCGGGATGAAGGCGAGCACGAACACGAGCACGGCGAGCGGCAGCGCCAGCGGCACCTGCAGGATCAGCAGGCCGACGCCGATGCCGATGGCATCGACGGCGGCCACCGATGCGGTGCCACGTACGTAGTGCCCGAGCGTTTGCACGGTCTTGTCACCCGCCCGCTCGGCGCGCGCCAGCGCCTCGCCCTCGAAGGGGCGCAGCAGGAAGCGCCAGATCTGCGGGCCGTCTTTGAGGAAGAAGAAGAGCACTACCCCCATGAGGATCAGCCCGGTCACGAAGTTTGTGACGATGCCGACCCCTGCCAGCGCACCCGAGCCGAACTGCGAACTGGTGAGGAAGCCGGACAGAAAATCAGTGATGTTCCGCTGCCATTCGACGAGCTGGTCGTGGTCGGGCGCGAACGGCAGTGTTTTCACCCAGTCAATGACCTGCTGGAGGCCGGTCTCAGCCTGCGATGAAAGCTCATCCCACTGGTCGCGCACCGCCCACACGATGAGCCAGCCCACGCCGGCAAGCAACAGCACAATGGTGAGCAGCACCAGCACTGTCGCGAGAGCCGACGGCACCCGGTGCCCGCGCAGCCAGGACATGACGGGTGCGAAGGTGCTCGCGAAGATGAGCGCGAGGAGGATCGGGATCACCACGGTGCTGAGTGTGCTCATGCCGATCACCACGCCAGTGGTGAGGATCAGCACGATGATGATCTGCAACGACCGTGTGGCGAGCAGCCCGAAGCTGTCACCCCACGCACCGCCGGCCCGCTTCAGATGCCGCGACTGCGTGAGCGCACCCTGCGGCGTTTCTCCCCCGCGTTCGAGCCGTTCGACTCTGTGCTCCAGTGCTCGCCTTGCTCGCTCACCGAACATGTCAGCCTCCCTGTTTTGCTGGGTTCCACCCTACGGGGTGCTACCGACAGTGTTCGAGAGCGCCGGCCCCCTTGCCCGGGCCGCGTCGATGCGATATCGAGGTCACGCGTGTGGTCGTTATCGGTCGCAGCAAACGGCCACACGGGTGACCTCGATGAGTTCGCGGGGTGCGGATCGCGGGATGCGGATCGCGAGGTGCGGATCGCGGGCACGTACGGGCGCAGGCTCAGCACGGGCGGCCGCGGCCCGTGCACCCGAGGGCGTCAGCGGGAAACGGCGCGTTCGGCGACGAAGGCACGCAGAGCGGCTTCGTCGTCGTCCATCTCGGTAACGTGCTGCGGCAGCTCGAGCAGCCCTGCGAGGTGCTCGGGCAGGCCGATGCGGGAGCCTGTTGCCTCGAACACGATCTCGGGGAACTTCTCGGGCTTCGCGGTTTCGAGCACGAGCATCGGCACGCCGGGCTCCAGGTGCTCGCGGGCCACCTTCACACCGTCGGCGGTGTGCGGATCGATCACCGTGCCGCTCGCGTCGAACACCGACTTGATCGTCGCCACGCGATCCGCGTGCGTGCTCGTGCCGCTCTCGAAGCCGAACTCCTCGACGAAGCGGGGCTGCTCGGCGGTGAGGTCGATGCGTCCCGTTTCGGCAAGCTCGCGCCACGCGGCCGCAAGGCGTTCGGGGTCGCGGCCCAGCACCTCGAACACGAAGCGCTCCAGGTTGGAAGCCTTCGAGATGTCCATCGACGGGCTCGAGGTCGCGTGCGTGTCGGCTGCGCCGCGCGGCGCATACACGCCCGTGCGGAAGAACTCGTCGAGCACATTGTTCTCGTTGGCTGCGAGCACGAGGCGGCGGATCGGCACGCCCATCTTCTTCGCGAGGTAGCCGGAGAAGATGTTGCCGAAGTTGCCCGACGGCACCGTCACCGAGATCTCGAAGGAGGCGCGCTCTGCGGCTGGCACGGCGTCGCTCGCGCGCAGCCAGGACCAGAAGTAGTAGACGGCCTGGGCGCTGACGCGGCCCAGGTTGACCGAATTGACGGCGCCGAGGTCGTGGGCGCGCTTGAACTCGAGGTCTTCGAACAGCGCCTTCATGAGGTTCTGGCAGTCGTCGAAGACGCCCTGCACGGCGATGTTGTGGATGTTTTCGTCGGTGAGCGAGTACATCTGCGCCCGCTGGAACGCACTCATGCGGCCCTGCGGCGAAAGCATGAACACGGCGATGCCTTCTTTGCCACGCAGCGCGTACTCTGCGGCCGAACCGGTGTCGCCCGAGGTGGCCCCCACGATATTGAGCGCGCGGTCGGTTTTCGCGAGCACGTACTCAAGGGACTGGCCGAGAAACTGCATCGCCATGTCTTTGAAGGCGAGCGTGGGGCCCTCGGAGAGGCCGACGAGCGAGATTCCGTCTTCGAGCGGCGTGACGGGCACCACCTCTGCGGCGACGAAGTTCTGGCTGCTGTATGCGTCGCGGCACATGCGGGCGAGGTCGTCGCGCGGGATGTCGGTGGCGAAGAGCCCCAACACCTCGGTGGCGAGCTCCGCATAGGAGAGAGAGCGCCACGATTCGAGCTGCTCAGCGGTGAGCTGCGGCACCGATTCTGGCATCACGAGCCCGCCATCGGTCGCGAGCCCCTCCAGCAGGATCTCGCTGTAGGGTGCCGGCGCCATGCCGCCTCGGGTCGAGATGTACTTCACCGCTGCTCCTCGTGTGCTTGTCGGGTTCGCCGTCGGGCTGTGCGCGCCGACTCCACCATCCTATTCGGCGCGGCTGCGCGGCTCGTACGTGCGGCAGATCTGCCCCTCACCAGGAGACCGGCAGCGCCTTGCCCTCTTCGTAGCCCGCCGCCGACTGCAGGCCCACGCGGGCGCGCACATGGAACTCGCGCAGCGAGTCGGCGCCGGCATAGGTGAACGAGGAACGCACCCCCGAGGTGATCATGTCGATGAGGTCTTCGACGCCGGGCCGCAGCGGGTCGAGGTATATCTTCGAGGAGGAGATGCCCTCGGCGAAAAGCTCCTTGCGGGCACGCTCGTAAGCGTCAAGGCCGCCGAAGCGCCCCTGCACCGCCTTCGTCGACGCCATGCCCCACGATTCCTTGTACTGGCGGCCATCGGGATCGGTGCGCAGCTCGCCCGGCGATTCGGCTGTGCCGGCAAACCAGGAACCGATCATCACCGAAGCCGCTCCAGCCGCAAGCGCGAGCGCGACATCGCGCGGGTAGCGCACGCCGCCGTCGGCCCAGACGTGCGCGCCGAGTTCGCGAGCTGCCTGAGCGGTTTCGAGCACCGCTGAGAACTGGGGGCGCCCCACGGCTGTCATCATGCGGGTGGTGCACATCGCGCCGGGCCCGACGCCCACCTTCAGGATCGTGGCCCCGGCAGAAACGAGGTCGTTCACGCCGTCTGCGGTGACAATGTTGCCGGCCACGATCGGAAGCCCGAGGCCGAGATCTGCAACGGCTTGGATAGCGCGGATCATGCCCGCCTGATGCCCGTGAGCGGTATCGATCACGAGCACGTCGGCCCCCGCCGCGGCAAGCTCGCGGGCCTTCGCCGCGACGTCGCCGTTGATGCCCACCGCCGCTGCCACCGCGAGCCGCCCGTCCCTGTCGAGCGCGGGGCGGTAGATCGAGCGGCGCAGCGCCGAGCGCCGCGACAGGGTGCCGATGAGGGCTCCCCCGCTGACCACGCACACAGCCTCGGCGGAATGCTGATCGACGCCGGGCTGATCCGCCCGCTCATCATCGGCGCGTGTCGCCGCAGTGACCGCATCGAATGCGGTGCGCGGATCCGCAAGCTCATCCGCTGAGAGCAACGGTGCGCGACCAATCACCAGATCACCCAGCTGCGCATCGGAGGGCACCGATGCAAGCCTCGCCGCGGAGAGAATGCCGCGGATGCCAGCGGCGGGCACCGGCACATGCTCGTCGGGGCGATCCGCCACCACCACGGCCTGCCCCTCAGCCCGCGGGATGAGCCGCAAGGCATCGGCGGCCGTCGCATGCGGGGGCAGCACCAGGGGCGTGTCGGTGGTGACGGGCTGGCTTTTCACCCAGCGGATCGCGCGTGCGGTGTCGGCGAGCGCAAGGTCTTGGGGCAGCACCGCGAGACCGCCGCGCCGCGCCAGCACTGCAGCGAGGCGCGGGCCGGTCACCGAGTTCATGTTCGCGGCCACGAGCGGCAAGGTTGCCGGAGTACCGTCGGTGGGGGTGAGATCGACCCCGAGCCGGCTGCCGACGCCCGAGTGCCGCGGCACTAGGAAGACATCGGAGTAGGTGAGGTCGACCGTGGGCATCGCGCCGATAAACTCCATACCCCCACGCTACTCCCCTCGCGCGCCACGACTGCTGCCGCGATCTGAAGAACATCTGTCGCATGGACGACGTAGGATGAGGATGGTGGGGGTCATCGACGGCTCGCGCACAACAGAGCACAAGCGGATCCACGGGCCGCGCGCCTCTCGGTGACCGGCCCAGGGCTCCGCAGATGATGAAGGAGCAGCAGGGGCAATGTCCGACACAAACGATCCTGGAAATCCCACAACACCTGAGACACCGGTTCCGCCGGTTTCTGCAACGCCGCCGGCAGCACCCGAGCAGCCCGCAGCGGCAGCACCCGAGCAGCCCGCGCCGACAGCGGCCGAGCAGCCCGCAGATCAGCAGCCGACCACGGCGCTGCCCGAGCCCGCAGCAGAGGCACCGGCCGCCCCTGCACCGGCTGCACCAGCTGCACCAGCTGCACCAGCTACACCAGCCGCACCGGCACCGCAGGTCGCCGCCGCACCGACAGCACCCGCAACCCCGCCAGCAGCGCCGGTGCCTCCGCAGCAGGCGTTTGCCGGCGCGGGCGCACCCGGCGCACCGACCGGCCCCGCCGCGCCCGGCGCGGGCTACCCCGCCTACGCCCCCGCGCCCAGCGCGCCGAAGGGTCTTGCGATCACCGCGCTGATCCTCGGCATCGTGGCAGTGGTCGGCGCGATGATCTTCGGCTGGATTCCCTTCGTCGGCGGCGTCATAACCGTCGTGGTCGGCATCGCCGCGCTCATCCTCGGCATTCTGGCGATGCAGAAGCGTCAGCCCAAGGGCCTGGCACTCACCGGCCTCATCCTCGGCGGCGCAGGCGTGCTCATTGGTGCCGGCATCATCATCGCCTGGAGCGTGCTCTTCGCAAACCTCGGTTCCGAGCTCGACCGTTACAGCACCGAGCTTGACGAGCTGCAGTCGGAGATCGAGTCGACCATCCCCGGCACCAGCGAGCTCGACGGGCCCGGTGCTTCGTCAGACGCCGCTTCGGGCGACCGCTCCCCCGAGTTCTGCAAGGCGTTCAATGAGCTGGACTCCGCAACCGAGCCAAGCAGCAGCACATGGTCCGAGGCTGCTCTCGCCCCGTACGTCGCGCTGTCGGCCATCGACAGCCCGAACCGCGCGGTCTACGAGCGGTTCGTCGCAGTCGCCGGTGACCCGAACGCGATCACCAATCCAGATTACGGTCAAATCCTCAGTGATCTCATGACCGCCATGTTCGAGGATGCGATGGCCTGCTCCTAAGCGCAGGTCTGTCACAGCACAACACACCACCAGAACGGGGGAATCGTAGGTGTTCAAGGGTTTCAAGGAGTTTCTGCTGCGCGGGAACGTGATCGATCTCGCCGTCGCCGTCGTCATCGGCGCAGCGTTCAACTCGGTTGTGGGGCGCGTGGTCGACTCGCTCATCAACCCGGTGATCGGCGTGGTGTTCAAAGCGGACTCGCTCGACAATGCCATGCAGGTGGCACTGCCAGGCGGTGGCACAATCGCGTTCGGTGCCCTCATCGGCGCGCTCATCAACTTCGTCATCGTCGCGGCAGTGGTCTACTTCGTGTTCGTGCTGCCGATGAACAAGCTCAAGAGCCTGCAGCAGACCGATCAGCAGGAGCCCGAGGCGCCGGCGGGGCCCAGCGAGCAGGAACTGCTCACCGAGATCCGAGATCTGCTGCGCGCCGAGGCTGCGGCGTCGGGCCGCATCCCCGACATGAACCGTGCAGGAAACGAGTCGCAGGCCACTCAGCACCGGCACTGAAACGCGCAGCCACGCACAGCAGGACGCCCCTTCCGACTGAGCTCAGTCGAAAGGGGCGTCGGCGTTGGTGCAGATGCCGCGACGGGCGATTCAGCTCGTGCGAGCGTCGAGCCGCGCGAGGAACAGCGCCTCCGTGAGCAGCGACTTGCGGAACGACTCGATGTGCAGCGACTCGTTCGGGCTGTGCGCTCGCCCGTCGGGATCCTCCACACCGGTGACGAGAATCTGCGCCGTCGGAAACTCCTCAACAAGCTCGGCGATGAACGGAATCGACCCGCCCACGCCGATATCGACGGGCTCGCGGTCCCAGGCATCGGCCATCGCACCGCGCACCTCCGCAACAGCCCAGCCACTCGTGTCGACAAGGAACGCCTGACCGAGATCGCCGCCCTCGAACTCGACCCGCGCACCGAATGGGGCGCGATCCGCCAAATGCTTCGTGATGGCCGCATACGCCGCCTCAGGATCCTGCCCTGGCGCGATGCGCGCGCTCACCCGCACGCGCACGCTCGGGATAAGCGTGTTGGAGGCGTTCGCCACATCGGGAGCGTCGATGCCCGTGATCGTGATCGCGGGCTGCGCCCAGACACGGCTGAGGATCGAACCGTGGCCGATCGGGCTCACCTCGTCGAGCAGGCCCGACTCCTCACGCAGCCGCGCCTCGTCATACTCGGGAGCATCGATGTCGGCGCTGATCAGCCCCTCGACAGCCACCGAACCGTCGGCATTCCAGAGCGTGTCGAGCAAACGCACCGTGACGAGCATCGCGTCGGGCACCGCGCCGCCGTGCATACCGGAGTGCAGGGCGTGGTCGAGGGTGCGCACGCTCATGTTGAAGGCGACCGCACCGCGCAGGGCGACGGTGAGAGCCGGGGTTTCGGTATCCCAGTTGCTCGAGTCGGCGACAATGATCGCGTCGACGGCGAGCAGATCCCGGTTTTCGCGCAGGAAGTTGCCGAACGACTGCGACGCCCACTCCTCCTCACCCTCGATGAAGAGTGCGATGCCGAGATCGAGCTCGCGCCCCTCCGCCTCGGCCGCAGCGGCGAGCGCGCGGATCGCGCCGATGTGGGCCATCACGCCGGCCTTGTCGTCGGCGGCGCCGCGGCCGAAGAGGCGGCCGTCGCGCTCGGTCGGCTCGAACGGCGGCGTGTTCCAGTCCTCGTCGCGCCCGGGAGGCTGCACGTCGTGGTGGGCGTACAGCAGCACTGTAGGGCGACCGTTACGCGCTTCGCGCCTGGCGACGACGGCGGGCTGGCCGAGTTCGGGTGCGGAACCGTCGGCTCCCTCGCCGCCCTCGACGGGGGCACGGCGGATGTCGACGACATCGAACACGCCGGTGTCGCGCAGCAGTACGGCGATGGCCTCGGCACTGGCGGCGACGTGGGCCGGGTCGAAGGCCGGCCACGACACCGAGGGGATGCGCACGAGGCGCTGCAGGTCGTCCATCGTGTGCCCGAACTGCGCCGCCACTGTGGCGCGCAGCGCTGCCTCGAATGCTGTCTGCTCGGGCTCTCGGCCCGCCTGCTCAGTCATGTGTGATTCCTCCCGCGTGTTGCGTGGTTGTGGCGTGCGACGGTGCGCACGCCCTATGCGCGAAGCCGCTCAGGCTCCACTTCCGCGCTCAGCCTATCGTCGCCCGCTTCGCCGCAAGCGCTGGCACGGCGGCCGCAGGCACGAGCCCAACCTCCGCCGCGATCCGCTCCCCCTCCCGCGTCACAGGTGACCAGGGCGCACCTCAGCGAGACTGCGGTGAGGCAGGCGCGGCATCGCTATCGCGATCACCGGCGGGGTGCGGATCACGCGCTGCGCCGGGCACCGCAGGCTGATCCGCCCGCCCCGACTGCGCCTCCCGTTCCTCACGCTCCGCCTTCCGCGCCTCCCGCAGCTCGCGGGTCGCCACCTGCAGCGCGTCCTCCGCACGCTGCCGGCGGCGCTGCGCGAGCGTGCTCGCACCGTACTTCACCCGCACCCGGTCGTGCGACTCGTGGGTCGCGGTGATGATGTAGCTGCTCGCGATGAGGATCACCTGCGCCGACAGGTTGAACCAGAGCAGCAGCGCGATGAGCGCCGCGAAGGAGGCGAGCAGCGGATTCGACGCGGCCCCGCGCACGAAGAGGCCCGAGAGCTCCTGCAGCACCGTGAGACCGACCCCGCCGAAGAGACCCCCCACCCAGAGCGCCCGCGCGGGTGCGCGCACCCCCGAAAGCAGCCGAAACACCACCACCACCGCAACGGTATCGATTGCGAGCACCACCACAACGCCGAGCACCCGCGTCAGCCACGCAGACACCTCGCTATCAGCCACCCCCAGCCAGGAAGTGACCGCATCAACCCCCACCGAGGCGGCGACACTCAGCACCGCCGCCACGACCAGCAGACCGCCGAACACGATGCCCACCAGCAGGTTGCGCAGCACCACCCAGAGGAAGAACCCGTCCTCGTGCACCTCGTCGGCGAGCACCCGCAGCGCGGTGCGCAGACTGGTGATCGCACCGATCGCCGCGCCGATGAGACCGAGTAGCGAGACGATGCCCACGATCGTGAACCCAGCGGGGGCTTCGATCTTCGAGGGGTCGACGACCTCCGTGAGCCCCGGCAGGAAGCTCTCGAGCGCGTCGACGAGCGCGCGCATCGCATCGGGGTTACCACCGAGCCAGAGCGCCGCGAGCGAGAAGCCGAGCAGCACCGCGGCGAACACGCTGAACAGCGCGCGGTACGTGATGCTGTCGGCGAGCATCGCACCCCGGTGCTCCGCGTAGAGCAAGTAGGAGCGCACGATCCTGAGCCGCAGCGCCCACGCGATCACGCGTTTCGCGAGGCCCGCGATACCTCCCGCGCGCCGCTGCTCCGTGCCGTTCTCCTGGTCCTGCGCTGCGTGCGGTGCGCGTTCTGCGTGTGCTGCGTTCTCTGCCCGATCCGCCATGCATGCAGCCTATCCAGCGAAGCAGCGCACACCAGACCCTTCCCTTGCACCGGCCGTGTGCGCTATACGGCGGGTCGGCTCGCTGCCTCGGCTGCCGCGGCAGCCACTGCGCCGAGGGCACACCCAGCGGGGGTGCGGATCGCGGGGTGCCGTCAGCGGGAGCGGTCGACGGCCTCGATGATCGTGGTGAGCTCGTCGCGGAGCGCGAGCAAACGATCGACGGGCACCCCGAGTCGTTCGACCACGGCGGGAGGCACCGCGAGCGCACGCTCGCGCAGCGCCCGCCCCGCTTCGGTGGGGACGATCTCGAAGGTGCGCTCGTCGCCCTCGACGGGCACGCGCTCGATGAGCCCAGAGTGCTCGAGTCGCTTCACGATGGGCGACAGGGTGGCGGGGTCGAGCCGCAGCATCTCGGCGATCGCGCCGAACCGCAGCGGGGCGTCGCCCCAGAGTGCCAGCATCACAAGATATTGAGGATGGGTGAGGCCGAGCGGTTCTAGGATCGGCCGGTACACGCCGATCACACTGCGGCTGGCGACCGCGAGCGCGAAGCAGACCTGGCGGTCGAGTTCGAGCGCGTCGTCGGGAAGATGCTGCATCTCCCCAGTCTAGCTCGTTAGGGCACGAACGAATCTGATACTCTTTCGTTTGTGGGCGAACAAAAGCGCAGGAAGCGACACCTCTGGCACCCGACCCCCTACGACGGCGTGCCCGGCGTCTATGCGGCAATCCAACGCTTCATCTACCAGTTCGAGGGCCCCGCGCAGCTCGGCGATCCCAACGAACCGCCCTACGTGGCCCCGGCCGATCCGAAGTGCCCCATCTGCACCCGATCCATGCACGCGCACCGCATCAACCGCGGCGGCCCGGGCAAGCCCACCCACCTCAGCTGCCCCCCGCCAGAATCAAGCGACGCCACCGCCTGAGCACGAGCACCGCAACGCTCGGTCGCTGCTCGCGCCGGCTGGTGCACCTCTGGGGCAGGCGCATCATCCAAAAGGATGAGATGCGATTCCTCCCTCTTCGCGATGCTCGGCGAAGCGCCGACTGGTGAGCTTGGAGCATGGCAGTTTCTCGCGCTCATCGGCACTTCGCCGACAGTCTCACCTCCCGCCGCGGCGCATGGATCTCACTCGGTCTCGCCGTCGTCATCATGTTCGCGCTCTTCGGCGCCTTCGGCTCGGCCACCGCACCGGCGCGCAACGACCAGGCACCAGCAGGCTCAGAATCGAGCCGCGCAAGCGAGCTGATGGCAGCATTCCCGAACGCGGATCGCCAATCGGTGCTCGTCGTCGCTTCCCGCGACGACGGCGCGAAACTCAGCACCTCCCAAATCGACGAGCTCACCGAACTGCTGCCGGTGCTGGACACCCAAGCCGCCGCCGACGCGACAGGCCCGCTCGTCAGCGAAGACGGCAAGGCCGCCCTGATCGTCACCCCGATCACCGTCGGCGAGACGAACAGCGACACAGCCGCTACTGTCGAGACGCTGCGCGACGCCGTTGCCGACGCCGCACCGGAAGGCCTCACGCTTCAGGTCACCGGGGGCCCGGCGTTCGGCGCAGATATCGCAGCATCATTCGCCGGCGCAGACTTCACGCTGCTGCTCGTCACGATTCTGATCGTGGCGATCCTGCTCATCATCACCTACCGCTCCCCCGTGCTGTGGCTGGTGCCGCTCGTCGCGGTCGCCCTCGCCGACGGCCTCGCCGGCCGCCTCACAGCCGCGGCCGGCGCGGCCTGGAACCTGCAGTTCGACGCCGGGATCATCAGCGTGCTCGTGTTCGGCGCAGGCACCAACTACGCTCTGCTGCTCATCTCCCGTTACCGGGAGGAGCTGCTGCACACTGCGGATCACCGCCAGGCGCTCAGCACCGCCTGGCAAAAGACCGCGCCCGCCATCGTGGCGTCGAACGTCACCGTCGTGCTCGCGCTGCTCACCCTCGTGCTCGCCGTTATCCCTGGCACGCATGGACTCGGCATCTCATCAGCCATCGGGCTGCTCATCGCCCTCGCCGCGGTGCTGTTGCTGCTGCCGCCGCTGCTCGCGGTGTGCGGGCGTCGCGTGTTCTGGCCTTTCGTGCCCCGCCCAGGCGCAGCGCCCCGCCAAGGCCGCGGCTGGCGCAAGCTCGCCTCTGGCGTGGTGCGCCGCCCCGTCGCAAGCCTGCTCGCCGGCCTCACGTTGCTCGCCGTGATGGCGTCGGGCCTCATCGGCACCTCGGTCGGCCTCGATCAGGTGGAGAAGTTCAGGGTGCCGTCGGAGTCGGCCGCAGGGCTCGAAGTGCTCTCCGAGCACTTCCCGCCGGGCGAGGCCGCGCCGATCTTCATCGTCGCGAACAGCGCCGCGGCCGATCAGGTCGTCGCTGCCGCAGCCGAGGTGGAGGGCGTGGTGCGCGCCCACCCCGTCGGCACGAACGCTGACCAGGGCATCACGAAGATCATGGTGACCAGCGACTACGCTCCGAGCACCGACCGCAGCCTCACCCAGATCACCGAAGTGCGCAACGCCGTGCACGACGTGCCAGGAGCCGATGCCGTCGTGGGCGGTGCCGTCGCAACCGACCTCGACGCCCGCAGCGGCAACACGCACGATCTGTGGCTTATCGCCCCGCTCGTGCTCGCCGTCAGCTTCGTGGTGCTCATGCTGCTGCTCCGCTCATTGGTCGCCCCAGTGGTGCTGCTGCTCGTGAACCTCACCAGCGCTGTTGCCGCCATCGGGGCGGGGGCCTGGCTGAGTCGGGTGCTCTTCGAACAGCAGGCACTCGACCTGCAGGTGCCGCTGCTCGCGTTCCTCTTCCTCGTCGCCCTCGGCATCGACTACACGATCTTCCTCGTGCATCGTGCACGCACCGAAGCCGCCCGCCTCGGCACGAAGAACGGCATCGTCGGAGCGGTGGCCAGCACCGGCGGTGTCATCACCAGCGCCGGCATCGTGCTCGCAGGCGTGTTCGCCGCGCTGGGGGTGCTGCCGCTCGTCACGCTCGGCCAGCTCGGGCTCATCGTGGGCGTGGGCGTGATCGTCGACACTCTGGTAGTGCGCACCGTCATCGTGCCGGCGCTCTTCGCTCTGCTTGGGGATCGCATCTGGTGGCCGGGACATCTTGCAACTGGGAGAGGAGAATTGGCGCATGAACCTCGTGAACGCGCCGCTGACGCGCACTGACGCCGCCGCCACCACCGCCGCGCCCCGCCCGGTGGTGCGCGCAATGGAGGTCGGCCAGCACCTCATCGCAGCAGTGCTCACCCTCATCGGCGTGATCCGCGCCATCGGCGACGGCACCGACGCCGCGGCCGCGATCATCTCAGGGCTCGCGATCCTCGCCTGGCACACCGCAGGCACGCTGCTGCCATCACGCAGCCGCGGCCGCGTGATCGTGGCGTGGTGGCTGCTCGGGCTCGCCCTGATCTGGGTCGCCGCCACGGCGGTCTCCGCCGAGTTCGTGTGGATCGCATTCCTCCTGTGGCTGCTCGCCGGGCACCTGTTGCCTCTGCCATGGGGGCTGCTCTTCTCGGCGCTCGTGCTGGCTGTGGTGATCGTCGCGCCGATTCTGCATCACGGCACCACTAGCTACGCCAACATCTTCGGCCCGCTCATCGGCGGAGTGTTCGCCTTCGGCATCTCCCGCGGCTACCTCCAACTGCTGCACGACGCTGAAGAACGCGAACGCCTCGTGCACTCCCTCACCCTGGCGCAGCGCGAAACCGCAGAACTACAAGACGAACTCGCCCTCGCCCAACGCCAGTCAGGTGCCGTCGCCGAACGCACCCGCCTCTCCCGCGACATCCACGACACTATTGCGCAGGCGCTCTCCTCGATCCGCCTGCTCGCCCACGCCGGCGCAGACCGCAGCCACGACCGCGATGCGATCCGCACCCTCGCACAGATCGAAGCCCTCGCCGGCGACAGCCTCGCCGATGTGCGCCGCATCATCGCCGCGCTCGTCCCTACCGAACTCGAAAACGGCGCCCTCGCCACCGCACTGCAGCGCATGCTCGACCGCCTGCACGACGAAACCGGCCTGACCGTGGAACTGCGCGTCGACGCCACCCTTCCCACACTCCCCACCGAGGTCGAAGTGGCGCTGCTGCGCACCGCACAATCGGCCCTCGCCAACGTGCGCCTGCACGCCGAAGCGAGCCGGGTCGTGATGAGCCTCATCGACGACGGCTACAGCGTGCGACTCGACCTCATCGACGACGGACGTGGATTCGACGCCGCAGCGTGGGAGCAGGAGACTGATCCCGGACCCGCTGCCACCAGCTATGGACTCCGCTTCATGCGCGGGCGGCTGCGCGAACTCGGCGGCGGCCTCGACATCGAGAGCAGCCCGGGGGACGGCGCCGCGATTTCGGTGCACCTCCCGATCCGCCCCGCCCTGCAACAGCCGCAGCATACAGACCAAACAGACTCGACAGACCCGACCGCCCCGACCGCAACGGAGACCCCATGACCACCACCGTGCTCCTCGTCGACGACCACCCCGTCGTGCGCAGCGGGCTGCGCGCCGTGCTCGACACCAGTGAGGTGCAGGTTGTCGGCGAAGCCGCCACCGGGGAGGAAGCCATCGCACTCGCCAGCCACCTGCGCCCCGATGTGGTGCTCTGCGACCTTCGCCTGGGTGAGGGCATCGATGGCATCCACACCACCGCGGCCCTGCGCGCCCTCGACCCCGCACCGGCAGTGCTGATCCTCACCACCTTTGACCGCGACGCCGAAATCCTCGGTGCCATCGAAGCCGGCGCAGCAGGGTACCTCCTCAAAGATGTCGCCCCTGACGAGATCATCGAGGGCATCAAGCGGGCCGCCCGAGACGATGTGGTGCTCGCCCCAGAACTCGCAGCCCGCGTGCTCAAGGGCATGCGCAGCCCGCTCCCCAAGCTCACCGAACGCGAGATCGAAGTGCTGCAGCTCATGTCGACGGGCGCCGCCAACAAAGAAATTGCCCGCACCCTCTTCGTCACCGAAGCCACGGTGAAAAGCCACATCGGGCACATCCTCACCAAGCTCGATGTCGACAGCCGCTCCCGCGCGATTCACGTCGCCAGGGAAACCGGCCTCATCTGATCCACCCTCTGAAAGGAAACCCCGTGAAGAAACTCCTCAACGCCGCGTTCATCTACATGCTCGTAGGCGTCGCCTCCGGCCTGTTCTACCGCGAGTTCACCAAGCTCAACGACTTCCCCGAAGGCAAGTTCACCCAGCTCGGCCTCGCGCACACGCACCTGCTCACCCTCGGCTTCATCGTGCTGCTGATCGTGCTCGTGATCGAAAAGGTCTTCGTGATTTCGCGCAGCCCGAAGCTGTTCGCCTGGTTCTTCTGGCTGTACAACGCCGGCGTGATCCTCACCTCCGCAATGCTGATCTGGCACGGCAGCCTCACTGTGCTCGGGAAGGAATCCAGCGCAATGATCGCGGGCATCGCGGGGCTCGGCCACATCTTCATCACCGCCGGCATGATCGTGTTCTTCGTGGCACTGCGACGCGCTGTAATCGGGCGCGGATCGGCAGCAGCCGCAGAGGTGAGCGCTTAGTCGCCTTGCTCGCTCGCCGGCGCCTTCGCGGTGCCGGCGAGCGGCACGCACACCCACAGCACCACACTCATGAGCAGCGCCGCTCCCAGAGCCACCGCACCGGCAGTCCGATTCCAGGCGAAATCGAAGATGAGGCCCGTCACCCCGGCGATGAGCACCGCAACAACCATGAGGTTCGCCATCAGCAGCCTGCTGCCGAGCCGCACAATGCGAGCCTTCTGGTGCTTGCCGAAGAAGCGGCGGTGCACCATCACGAGCGACAGCCCCAGCAACGTCGACGCCCCGGCAAGCGACACCAGCACCAAATAGAGCCCGCGCTGCACCCCGTCGAGCTCGGTGAACCGGGGCTGGAATGCCACCGCGAGCAGGAAGCCGCCGAGAATCTGCGTGCAGGTCTGCGTGACGCGCACCTCCTGCAGAATTTCGCTCCAGTTGCGGTCGGCACGCTCATTCGCGGTTTCGCCGCGGCCATCGTCGGCTGCCATACCCTCAGCCTAAACGCGCCGGCTGCTCCTGTCAGCAGTGTGACGCACAAGTGCTGGCCGGTCGCAGCTCAGCTGAGCGTCGCGAGTGCGAGATCGGCCCGATCGGTGACCACACCGTCGACGCCGCGATCCGCAAGAGTCACCATGCGCTGCGGATCGTTGACGGTCCACACATGCACCTCCACTCCCTCGCGATGCGCAGCATCGAGCAGGCGGGCATTGAGCACTCTGAGCGGGCCCTGCCGCTCCGGGATCTGCAGAGCGTCGAGGCCTGCAAGTGCGCGGGCCTCAAGCGAGCGCGAGCGCGACACGACCGCCGCGAGCAGCCTGGCGATCCCCCGCTGACCGGGCGAGGTGGCTGGCAGCCCGCCAGCAGCCTCAGCCGAGCGCAGCGCGCGCAGCCGGTAGTCGTCGGAGAAGCTCGTGAGCAGCACCCGATGCGCGTGAGGCGCCACGATGCGACCGGCAGGATCCGTTGCCTTGGCGCTCTTCACATCGATATTGAAGCGAGCCTGGGGAAACTCATCGAGCGCCTCACCCAGCGTCAGCAAGCCACCCCGGCCCGCCATGATGGCGGAGAGTTCGCGCAGCGAGAGCTCGGCGACCCGCCGCGGATCACCGGTTACCCGGCGCAGCTCGGCGTCGTGAAAGAGCACCACCTCACCGTCGGCCGTCACCCGACAGTCAGACTCGAGGTACAGAGCGCCCGCCGCCTCAGCAGCGGCGAACGCTGCGCGCGTATTCTCCGCGACTCCGGCAGACGCCGCGTCGGCTGCAACAAGCCCGCGGTGGGCGAGCACCCGCGGCGGACGCGACGCCTCGCTCCCCGCCGTCGCAGCCAGATAGGGGTGCGGATCGCTACGCGGCGGCATGCGCGCTCCCGCGGCGGGCAGCGGCGGATCGGGTATCGGACACGGTGACAGTATGCCACCGCGGGGGCGCTGTCTCAGTGCCTGCGGATCGTGTCGATGAGCTCAGCCTTGCGCAGCTTCGAGTAGCCGGTGATGCCCAGCTCCTTCGCTCGCTGCTTCAGCTCACTCACCGTGCGATCTTCGTAGTCCTCTGCTTGACCGCCGCGCCGCCCTACCTGCGAGCGGCCATCCCTCGCGGCGGCGTTCGAGATCCGCGCCGCCTTCTCCTCGGAATTTCCCTCTTTGCGCAGGCGATCGTAGAGTTCGGGATCTTTCAACTGCGGGGTCTTCGATTTCGGCATTGCACTCACATCCTCTCCATCGGCGAACGCACGCGTTCCTTCGACGATCATCGCTTCGCCTCGACGCTATGCTGCCGTGAACACGCTCACCACCCCTCGACAGTCGCGCGGTCAACAGCTACGCTGAGGCCCGGCGAACGTTCGCACACCCGGAGAGCGCTTCGCAAGGGTCTACCGGCACCCATCGATGCGGTTCTACGATCACCAGCATGAAGACCATGTTCTGGGTATGGATGGGGTTGGTGCTACTCGGGCTGCTCGCGATGTTCGCGGTTGTGATGGCGGGGCGCTGACATGCGCATCAGAGACCATGCTCTCTCGCTCTGCTTCGCGACAGCGTTCATTGTCACGCTTGCCGCCCAGTCGTTCGCAGGGCTTTCCGTCTACAACGAAGAGCAGCTATCGCATGGCGGGCAACCGAGCAGCTGGCTCGCCTTCGTGACCTCCTCCGACTTCGTGGTCGACGTTGCCGAGAACTGGCAGTCGGAGTTTCTGCAGTTCTTGCTGTTCATCATGGCGACCGTGTGGCTTGTGCAGCGTGGCTCCCCCGAGTCGAAGAAAGTGGGCGATGAGGGCCTCGGCAGCGACAAGGACCAGCTCGTCGGCGAGCACGCCAGGCCCGACTCACCGAAGTGGGCGCGCGTGCACGGCTGGCGGCGGTGGATCTACAGCAACTCGCTCGCGCTCACCATGGGTGCGATTTTCCTTGCGTCATGGACGCTGCAGGGTCTGGCAGGGGCGGTGGTGTACAGCTCCGAACAGCAGCAGCACGGATTACCCCCGGTGTCGTTCGGCGAGTACCTGCTGAGCGCCGACTTCTGGAACCGCACGCTCCAGAACTGGCAGTCCGAGCTGCTGGCGGTGGGGTGCATGGTGGCGTTCTCCATCTTCCTCCGCCAGCGCGGCTCCTCCGAGTCGAAGCCAGTGGGCGCTCCGCACGGCGTATCCGCGGTCGAGTCCGAGTAGCGAAGTGGGGCTGCTCAGAGTTCGGGCTGCGCGTCGTCCAGGCGGTCGAGATCCCGCACCGCAGGCCCCTCGAGCAGTCGTCCATCGGCACTGAACCGAGACCCGTGCAGCGGGCAGTCCCACGACCGCTCCGCGACGTTCCAATTCAGTACGCCGCCAAGGTGGGTGCACACCCCCGACACGCTGCAGATCTCACCATCGATCTTCGCCATCCCCACAGGAGAGGCACCGTCGCGTGCAACCACGCCCTCGCCTTCCGCAGGAGGGCCGACGTCGTCAATCGACCGCAGCTCGGCCGCGGTCCAACCCGAGACGAGGCGACCCGCGACCGCCGCATTGACACCGATCGCGTCCTGCACTTCGGGCAGTCGCAGAGCGTTCCGTCGCAGCTCCAACGCCCACTCCAGATGCCCGCCGAGCACATCGGCGGCAATCGTGAGCGCCGCGGCGACCGCGTTCGTCATGCCCCATTTGTTGTAGCCGGTTGCTGCGAAGATGCGCCCGCCACCCCGGGGCAGCGGGCCGGCGAACGGAACCCGGGAGTGGCGGCGGTAATCCTGCGCCCCCCACCAACACTCACGGCCCCGGCTGCCGAAACGCTGCGCCGTCCATGCATCGATCGCTCGCACCTCATCATCGGTGCGCATGGCACGACCGGTGACATGCGCACCGCCTCCGACCAACAGCAGGTCTTTGCCGTCCCGTCCGGCGGCGGTGCGCAGCGAGCGATCCGGGGAGCCCACCGAGACGTACATTCCGCGCGGCAGCGGCACGCTCGCCTCGGGACGGTAGGCCCCGACGAACGACCGCGACGGCTCCAGCTTTGCGAAGAACAGCCCGCGATCGAGGATCGGCACCCCGCTCGCAATCACGCAGGCGTCCGCCTCGACCTCGCCGAGCGAGCAGCTCACCCGCACGCCGAGACCGTGCCGCTCCACGTCGGTCACGCGGCACCGCTCCACCAATCGCCCTCCGCGCTCGCGAAGTTCTGCGGCGAGTTCAGCCAGCACGACCATCGGATGCAGTTGAGCCTGGTCATCGAGCACGAGCGCACCCGCAGTTTCGAAGGGCAGTCCGATTTCGCTGGTTCTGATCGCGGGAACTCCAGCAGCGTTAGCGGCGTCCAGCTCGCGCTCCAGCACATCGAGCTGGGACGGCTCATCGGCATAGGTGTACGCGGAGCGCCGCTCCGGTTCAATGCCCCAGCTCGCGAGCTGCCTCAGCAACCATGCCTGGCCCTCGCGGTTCGCCTCAGCGTATGCCTGCAGTGCCGAGTCTCCGGCGTGCGAGCGCAGTTCCGAGAACACGGTGCCCTGTAGGAGACTGAGCTTGCCGGTGGTGCCACCGGTGGTCACCGCCCCGGTGCGGCGCGCCTCAAGCACGGACACACGCTGTCCCGCCCGCGCCAGCAAGACTGCCGTCGCCAAACCAGTGAGGCCGGCTCCGACAACCACGGCATCGCAAGAATCGGAAGAGAATGCGTCTGACTCGATACGGGGACCGGTGAGCCGCCACAGCGAGGTCGTGTGCCAACGGTCAGTCATATCGGCGACTGTAGGCGAACTTCCCCAGCCCCGGGAGGCCATTGACAAGTGCGCTCAGAGCTGCGCACGGACCGCCAGTTGGCACACCCCGCAGCTCAGGGATGAGGCTCCGAGTCATCGAGACGGTCAGCGAAATCGGGAATCGGGTCGGACGGCACCACAACCACATCCTGGATCTTCCAGTCGAGCTCCGCCACGCCCTCGCTGATCTCCGCGAGCTGATCCAGGCTCACCGTTCGCGCGACGGGGCGCACAAAGACCTCGACATGGAAGACCTGCCTCTGATCCCGCAGCCGGATTCCAGATTCGGCAACCCAATGCTGCCGCCGCAGATAGGCGAGGATCATGTCGCCGAATGGGTGCGGACGACTGCCATCGTAGCTGCGGGCACGCCGATCCATCAGATCCTGCACCGCAGCCGAGCAGTTGCTCACGCCGTCGCGTACGATACCGACCGCGATAAAGATTGCCGCCGCACCGTCGAGCCACCAGATCCCCGCCCCGATACCGAGCACACCCACGATGGAGGCCACCGTGGTCTGCCAATCCGCCTTCGCCATATCAGCGTCAGCGAACAGAAGCTTGCTGTGGAGCACCGGGGCGATCCGCGCCTTCGCCGGCCCATACAACCAGATCGGGCCGATCACGATCACCGCCATGACGCCGACCATGATCCACCCCTGCCAGATCATGTGACCGAACACTTCGACATCACCGATCTCGACACGGTCCCCGTCACTACCCCCGCAATGAGGTCGCCCGCCGCGTCGAGTGCGAGATTCAGGCCGACACCCAGCAACGCCGCGCCCGCGAGCAAATGGCCGACCCCCATCGCACGGTGCCAGCCATAGGGGTGTTCGCGGCTGGGACACCGACGCACGAACGGCAGCGCGGCCAGGAACGAGAGTTGCGGCAGCAGTGACAGCATGTCCTCGAACCATGCCGTCTGAATGGCCCGCGAATCACCCATCACGAACGCAATGATGGTAATCGTGCACGCGGTATACACAATCGTGAAGATCTGCCAGCGAACCGCACTCCGCAGCGCCGTGCGCTGCTCCTCGGGCAACTACTCGTGACTGCCCTGCCAGTAGCCGGCAGCCGTCACCCAGCGCGCCCGAGCGCGGCCGGGTCATCATCGGCGGGGTCCGACATCACCGGCAGGCGAAGGGACATTTCGGCACCGGTCGCGTCCTCCCTCGCCAGCACGGGATCGCCGGCCAGCTCCACGAGTTCCGCAAGCGGCAGCACGGAAAGCAATCGCAGGGTCTCAGTTTGCACGGTCCAACCTCCTCAGGCAGGTACAGGGTCTGATGCGCCGCCTGCGCAGCGCTCAGCACTCCCAGTCATATGGTGGCCGCCGGAAGCGAACTCACACAGGCCTTGACAGGGCAAACAGCAATGGGTATACGCGCGCTAGCCGATCCGCAGTGGGATCGCAAGCCCTCGAAGGTCTCACCGCATCACGGCTACGGTCGATGCATGACCGCGACCGTGTCTACCCGAGGCCCGGGCCCAGCGGCCGAGAGGAGCCGAGCATGACCATCAACGCATCCGAGCCGTCGAAGGAACTCACGGGCCCAGTGCCCACCGTGCCCGCAGCCGTCGAGCCCGATGTCGACGCCGATGTGCTGAGCGACCCAGCGCTCGATGATCAGGTCGGATCCGATTGGGCCGACGAGGGCGGTGCTGTGCCCGCGGGCCCGGCCACGGCAGCGCCGGCACCTGAACACGGCCGCGCCAGCAGCTGAAACTGTTACCTCGGATGTGCCAGTAGAGCAGTCGATCAGCGCTGTGACCCCTGGCGCGTCGAAGATGCGGCGAGCAGCGCCAGCGCGCCCTGCTCGTCGTCGTCGAGAAAGGGGCGCGGCCGCATCCGCGCGCGCGAGCGACGCGCCCGCGCGATCGTCTCCGGGCGCTCGGCGGCGTCCATCACCCGTGGATCGACGTAAGAGGATCGAGTGACGGCGGGAGTGTTGCCGAGCCGTGCGGCGGCCTCCCGCACTCCTGCCCGCAGAGCAGCGGTGCGGGCCTTCTCCGAGGCGAGCTGCTCGTCTGTGAGGGCCAGCAGCGCAGCAGCGACGACCACCGTGCCACCCCAGGTGCGGAAGTCTTTGGCCGTGAACTCCTCCCCCATGTGGCGCTTCACATAGGCGTTGACGTGGCGGCTGCGCAGCCGCCGCACCACCCCATCCTCATCGAAGAAGCGAAACACCTCCGGCCCAGGCAATTCTTCGAGCCGGGCGACGAGCCGCGCCACGCGCGCGTCTCGCACCCGCCCGCGCTGCCGCTGCCCGCTCTTGCCGACGAAGTCATACTCGACCGCGGTCGCAGACGCGCGCAGGTGCCTCGCGCGCAGCGTGGTGACGCCGTAGCTGCGGTGCTGCGCGGCGTAACGGGGGCTTCCCACCCTGAACAGCTGCTGATCGATGAGTCGCACCGCGCAGGCGGTCACCCGGTCACGGCTGAGGCGGCGACGGCGGAGATCGCGGTCGACGGCAGCGCGCAAGCCGGGCAGCGCTCGCCCGAAGCGTTCGAGCCGCGCGAATTTGCGCCGATCCTGCCGCCGTCTGAAGGCCGGGTGGTAGATGGTTTGCGTGCGCCCTGCAGCGTCGAGGCCCCGCGCCTGCACCTTTGCACGCGGAGAACGGGCGATCTCCACCTGCGTCCACGCCGGGGGTATGGCGAGCGCGTCGAGGCGTTCCACCTCGACGCGCCTCGTGATCCGGCGCCCGTTCACACGGTAGACGAACCCGCCCTCGACGACCTCGCGCGTGATCGCCAGACGGCGCGATCCACCACCCGCCATGTCCTCCCCCTTTCCTCACCCCACCGCCCGCGGCACCCTGATGTGCGCGGGCGGTGACACCGCACGCGCACATCAGGGCCGGATCAGGCGAGTTCGCGCAGCCTGGTCAGCAGTTCCTCGCTGGTGTGCGTTTCCTGGTCGAGGTTCTCGGCAAGCAACTTCGCCGCGTCGGCTGCACCCTCGGCCTGCGTCGCCGTGATGAGCGACTGGTACACCGAGATCTCGTAGTGCTCGTTGCCGAGCGCGCAGGACAGGGTCACCCTGTCGAGGAGTGCGCTATCGGATCGGGCGATCAGGCTCTCCGCCTGGTTCGAGATGCCCTTCGTCGCGGGCGAACCCGCCGTCGACTCAGGAAACTCGAGCAGACCGAACACCTTTCGCAAGTTCTCAATCTGCTCCCGCGTCTCGTCGGAGTGGTGGCGGAAGAGCTTCTTGATGTCCTTCGACTGGGCCGCCTCAGCCAACTCCCCCAGCGCCGCCAACGAGTCCTCCTCCATCGTCAGTGCAGTGCGCAGCTGGAAGCGCAGCAGATCGGTCGGGGTTTCGAGGCTTCGCTGAGACATCGATTTCTCCTTCGCTAGTGGCTGCCGCCCCATCACGTCGCAGAGCGGCTTCCCGCCGATTGTAAAAACGCCCGTGCGCTCCACCACAGGGGCTTGCGCCGACGCAAGCGCCGCGCTATCGCGCCCCCGATTAGAGAGCTGTATGCGGGTGCGGATCCGCCCCTGCTTCCGATCCCAGCCCCGATCCGCCAGGCACGACCGCGTTCCGCAGCGCGCACCGACCGTCCCTGTCAACCCCTCCCGCACAGCGCACGCATGGGCTTGCATGGGGTTATGTCCACCAAGATCCTCTCCATCGGCACCGCCGTCCCCACGGCCAGGCTCGACCAGTGGCGGGCGCGCGACTTCTTCGCGGCGCAGCCTGGCGTTGACCGCCTCACCGCCCGCCTCATCGGCGCAGCCTTCGACCAGTCGGCCATCGAGCATCGCTACTCGGTGATCGGTCAGATCGGCTCGGGCGGCACGCTCTTCTCCGCCGACGGCGAACTGCTGAGCGTGCCCAGCACGGGCGAGCGCAACGCCGTTTACCGCAGGGAAGCGCCGCCGCTGTCAGCCGCGGCCGCCCGCGAGGCGCTCGACAGGGCGGGGGTCGACGCCGCCGAGATCACCCACGTGGTCACCGCCTCGTGCACCGGCTTCTTCGCGCCCGGCCCCGACTACCTGCTCGTAAAGCATCTCGGCGTCCCCGTGACCGCCCAACGCACCCACATCGGCTTCATGGGCTGCGCCGCAGCGTTCCCAGCCCTGCGCACCGCGCAGGCCATCGCAGAGGCGAGCCCCGGTGCGATGGTGCTCGTGGTGTGCACGGAGCTCTGCTCGCTGCACATTCGCTCTTCGCGCGACCCGGAGCAGATCGTCGCCTCGGCCGTGTTCGGTGACGGTGCCGGTGCCGCTGTGGTGACGGCGGCGGATCCGCGGCCGGGCCGACCCTGGCTCGACGCTGGCGCGTTCTCGACGGCGATCACCGCCGAGGGCGAGCAGGACATGGACTGGACGATCGGCGACACCGGCTTCGAGATGCGGCTCACCTCGGAGGTGCCGCGCATCATCGGCCGCGAGATCGCCGGAGTGGTCGAGGCGATGCTCGGAGGCGGCGACCCGCTGCGCGAAGTGGATGTCTGGGCCGTGCACCCCGGCGGGCGCAGCGTGCTCGACCGCGTGCAGAGCGGCGTGGGGCTCCCCGAGGAGTCGCTGGCGCACTCCCGCGCGGTGCTGCGCGACTTCGGCAACATGTCGAGCGCCACGATCCTGTTCATTCTGCAGCGCATGCTCGCCGACGACTCCATTCCCGACGGAGCGCGCATCGCGGGCCTTTGCTTCGGGCCCGGTTTGACAGTGGAGACCGCGAAGCTGACGCTGCATACGGGCACGGCAGGAACCGCCTCTAGATCGGGGCCTGCTGAGCAGGGTAAGCAGGCTGTGCGCTCTGAGCAGGTGCCCCCAGCAGCGATATCCGAAGCGCAGCGGGAGCTTGTATGACCCTGCAGCATCGTGAGGAGCAGCTTGCCGAGCTGATGGACGACCCGGCTTGCGATCCCGCGACGCTGCGGCGCACACTCCGGCGGTTCTGGATCGTCAACCGCGCTGTCTCCCGCTGGGGCCTGGTCTACCGCACTCATCTGCGCCCCGCGCTCGCCGCGGCCCCGGGCCCCGCGCGCATACTCGACATCGGCTGCGGCGGCGGCGACGTGCTACGGCGTCTGCTGCGGCTCGCGCGACGCGACGGCTTCACCGTGGAGGGGGTCGGCATCGATCCTGATCCGCGCGCGATCGACGTGGCGCAGGCCCGAGGCGCAGACAGCGAGGGCGTGCGCTTCCGCCAGAGCGACAGCCGCGCGCTCGCCGCAGCGGACGAACGCTTCGAGCTAGTCATATCGAACCACCTGCTGCATCACCTCGACAGCGCACAGCTCACCGGCGTACTCGCCGACTCGGAATCACTCGCAACGCGGCTGTGCGTGCACTCCGACATCGCCCGAGACCCGCGCGCCTACGCAGCATTTTCAGTGGCTTCGGCGGCGGTGGCTCCCGGCACCTTCCTGCGCGTCGACGGGCTGCGCAGCATCAGGCGCAGCTACACCCGCGACGAGCTTGCGGCGCGTCTGCCCGACGGCTGGCGCGCCGAGCAGCCCGCCGCGTTTCGCGTGCTCGCCACGCATCGGGCTAGGAGCCGAAGGTGAGCGCGCAGCAGCACGAGGTGGCGGTTGTCGGAGCCGGCCCCGCCGGGCTATGCGTCGCAGCCGAGCTGCGACGACTCGGCGTCGATGTGGCCGTGTACGAGCGGCGTCAGGGGGCAGCACCCGGTAGCCGCGCCATCGGCGTGCACCCGCCCACGCTTGCGGCGCTCGAAGCCTCGGGTGCCACCGAGCGCATGCTCACAGAGGCGGCACGCATTCCACGCGGCCTCGCCCGCACCCGCGAGGGCCGCGTGCTCGGGGAGGTGCGCTTCGACTCGAAACGGCGACGCTTTCCGTTCGTGGCCGCCGTGCCGCAGGCGGTGACGGAAGCTGCGCTCGCCTTCGGAGCGCCGGCACCGATTCGGGATGCCGAGGTGCAGCAGCTCGCGCCCGACGGACCGGGCGCGATCCTCCTGGTGCGCGTCGGCGGTGCCGAGGTGGAGGTGCGCGCCCGGGCGGTGGTGCTGGCCGCGGGGGCCGGATCGCGCAGCCGGCTCCTCCCCGCAGCGCGGCCGCGCGGCCGTGCCTACAGCGACAGCTACCTCATGACCGATCTGCGCCATGCGCCGGGGCAGCCCGGGGACCTCGCGATCATCACCCTCGACGGGGCAGGTGTGGTCGAGTCCTTCCCCCTCTCCAACGGGGGCAGGCGCCTCGTCGCCTGGGATGGGCCGCTCAGCAGCCCGGGTTCAGGGTCGGGCTGGCAGAGCGGTTCCGGATCGCGCGACGCGACAGATCCCGAACGTGACGCCGCCGCCCGAGCCGAGCGGCTGCGCCTCGCAGTCGCCGAGCGCAGCGGCGAGCAGGACCTCGCCGCAAACATCGAGACCGCAACGGGCTTCGCGATCCGCTGCGTCTTGCTGCCCCGGATGCGCAGCGGCGCGCTCTTCGTGATCGGTGACGCCGCCCACGAAGTGAGCCCGATCGGTGGACAGGGCATGAACCTCGGCCTACTCGACGCGGTGACGCTCGCCCCGGCGCTCGCCTCGTGGCTGCGGCGCGGTGCAGGCGAGAGTCAGAGCGAAGGCACGCTCGACCACTGGGAGCGGCGGCGACTCGCCTCTGCGCGCACAGCTGCACGGCTCGCGGGGCTCAACACCAGCATCGGGCGCGCACGGCACCCGCGCGGGCACCGAGCGCTCACAGCGACTATCGGCGCGACCGCCCGCGGTCCCATCGCACAGCTCGCGGCCCACGCCTACACGATGGGCTTCGACCGCGACGCCGCGTAGCTGCCGACCCGGCTCTACGGTGAACACTCGGTGAAGTTTCATGAATCCACTTGCCCATTCATATCGACGAACATCAATATAGAGATGTGGCAATAGACCAGCCGCGAGGCGAAGCCTGCACCAGACGCGAGAACGGAACGAAGCATGACCGAGCAGAAACCGTCAGTGCTGTTCGTCTGCGTGCACAACGCCGGCCGTTCTCAGATGGCCGCGGGCTGGCTCCGCCACCTCGCCGGCGACAGAGTCGAGGTGCGGTCGGCCGGATCAATGCCGGCCGAGCACATCAACCCCATCGCCAAAAAGGCCATGCGCGAAGTCGGTATCGACATCGCAGGCGAACAGCCGAAGGTACTCACCTCTGAAGCGGTGGAGGCGTCAGATGTGGTGATCACCATGGGTTGCGGGGATGCCTGTCCGTTCTTCCCGGGCAGGCGCTACGAGGACTGGAAGCTCGATGACCCCGCCGGGCAGGGCATCGCAGCGGTGCGCCTGATCCGCGACAGCATCAAGGCTCGGATCGAGGCGCTACTCGCCGATCTCATCGATTGATGCGAAGCCTCCGGGCGAGGCGACCGAAACCGGCCCCCACGCCCTGCCGTACCAACTCAGTTGCAACGGTCAGGAACGGCCCCGAGCGTGAGCGGCTGCGGTGACGGTTCGCAGCATCCGCCGGTCGCAGCGTCAGCGCTATCGAACAACCCGGAACCCCCGCACACACCAGTTTCGGGCAGCACAAGCTCGATGCGGGCCGCGGCCTCGTGGTCGCCCGCGAGCGACGCGACGATCGAACGCAACTGCTCATAGCCGGTCATCGCGAGGAATGTCGGGGCTCGCCCATAGGATTTCGCTCCCACGATGAAGAAGCCCGGCTCAGGATGCGCCAGCTCCGCAGCACCCGTCGCCCGGACACTGCCGCAGGAATGAGCATTGGGATCCACCTCAGCGGCGAGCTTCGCGGGAGCCTGCAATCGCACATCCAGATCGAGGCGGATCTCAGACAGGAACGACAAGTCGGGCCGGAACCCGGTGAGCCCAAACAGCCGGTCAGCCGGCTCGAGCACCCGCCCATCCTCAGCTCGGACAACCGCGCGTCGATCGCTGGTGAGGGCGATGGCTTCGGTGCGGAATCCGGTAAGGAGGGCAACCAGACCCTGTTCGACAGCCTCCTTCGCTCGAGAGCCGAGCGCTCCACGCTCAGCAAGCTCATCAGCCTCACCGCCACCGAAGGTATTCCCCACCGCACCTCGACGCAACAACCAGGAAATGCGAGTGCCGGGGTACTCGCGTGCAACGCTGGCGAGCTGCACGATCGCAGTCGCCGCCGAGTGACCGTTGCCGATCACCACCACATGCTGCCCCGCGAGCTCACGGGCTTCCCTCGCGTCAGGAATGCGGTGAGCAAGCACCCCGGCGTCGCTCGCCTCCTTCTCACCAATCGCAGGCAACCCGCTCGCTCCCACTGGCGACGACGTTGTCCAGGTACCCGAGGCATCGATCACCGCCTGCGCTTCGATTCGCATCTCCACACCCGACGAATCTCGGGTGAGTACAACGAAGGGCTGCTCCGCACGGCCTGAATCGACCGTGAGATCTCGCCCCTTCCGCGCAACACCGACGACGCGAGTATTCAAGCGCACCCGGCCCCCCAGAGCCGCCGCGAGCGGTGCGAGGTACGCGCTGATCCACTCTGCTCCAGTCGGGTAGCCCGACGCTGGGGCCGTCCACGCTGACGAAGCGAGCAGCCGAGCAGCGGCCGGGTCGATGAGCTCTGACCAGGGCGAGAACAGGCGCACGTGCCCCCACTCGGCGACCGCCGCCGCCGGGATGGCACCAGCCTCGAGCACCACGGGTTCAATGTCTCGTTCCAACAAATGCGCGGCGGCCGCAAGCCCCTGCGGCCCGGCCCCGATCACCACGACGGGCAGCTCCATCCCAACCTCCACATATCGATAAATATCTATGCATTCCACGATTCAGCATGCATCGACAAATGTCAATATGTGCGGCAGAATGGAATCATGGCCCAGCCTTCTCCCACAGAAACCTCCAGCGCTGATTGCTGCGCTCCCAGCGAGACACCACTCGACGATGACCAGGCAGCAGTTCTCGCACGAGTATTCAAAGCGCTGGGAGACCCCACCAGGGTCAAGCTGTTCTCTCTCATCGCCGACTCCCCATCCGGGGAGATGTGCGTGTGCGACCTCACGGCTCCCGTCAAGCTCTCCCAGCCGACGGTCTCGCACCATATGAAAATTCTCGTCGACGCAGGCCTCGTTACCCGCGAACAGCGCGGTCGATGGGCCTATTACGCAGCCACCCCGGGAGCATTGCTCACAGCAGTCGGGCACCTCGCGATCCCATGACAGACGTCACCATCCGAACCATGCGCAGAGGCGACTGGCCAGAGGTCAAGTCGATCTACGTAGACGGCATCCAGACCGGACACGCCACCAGTATCCGACTGCACGAAAGACACGGGTTCAGGGTGGTCGGAACCCGTGAACGCATCGCGCTCATGACTTACGGCCCGAAAGCCGGTCGATGGCGGGATACGGTCTTCTTGGAACGGCGCTCAGCTGAACATTGAGCTTCAACCAGATTCCTGAGGGGATGCCTGCCCACGCAGGGCAAACACCCCCTCGCCGCCCAGATGCTGCGGGTCTCGTCCCCCGAGATCCGCTCCCCCCAGGTCAGATCTTCACAAGCTGACGACGCGCGTAGCTTTCAGCTTCATCCTCCGACATAACGACCAGTCCCCGCGGCGTATGCGCCAGTGCTGTGAGGGCCTTCAGCCAGTCAGGGTTGAGCTGCGGCGGGCGGCTCCCCGAGAACCTGAACGCGATCGCGATCTGTGGCGACAACCACACCGACACCCGGCCACTGCCGGTCTCAGGTGACTTCGTCCAGCTCAGGAAAAAGCACTCCTGCTTGCGCAGCTTCTGCCCGATTACCGTTTTCAGGTGCGCCAGCACCCGATCCTCGAACTCATACGTGTTCCCCCCGTGAATCAAATACCCCATAGGCGTATTGTTCCAGCAGCAATCAAACAGCACCCCACCACCCCGCCGACACAGCCCAACGGCTGACACGCCGCGCAGCAATTGTTCGCATCCTGCAACCGCACTACCGGAGCGTTGCTGTACATGGCACACTCTTCCGGGCTAGGCTTCAGTGACGCGCGCATCGGTGCGCCGAAGCGTGAAAGGTCAACCCGATCCTCAGTGCGTGATAGCCCACAGATTCTCAAATTCAGGTCGACCGATGCCGCAGAGGTCGTCGAAACATGGAACACCTTTGCACCCTCCTCCGAACTCAAACAGGTTGACGAGACCCGCTGCGAATTCGACTGGGTTTCGGTGTCAACGCCCGCGCTCTCCGTCATCCGTTACGAACTTGCGGCCGGCGTACGCTCCTCGATCGAACCCGAAGACCAACTCTTCAGCTGCCGCGTCACCACCGGCGACGGCGGCTGCGAAAGCGACAGACGCGAACTGCGCCCAGACGAACCCTAGGCTTCCGCCGGGCAGCCAATCAGGGCACGCTGGGAAGACCGGGCAACCGTGCGCGCGCTCGCCTTTGAACGCACGCACGCGGAACAGCTCGCGCGCCAGATCTCAGGCGACGACACCCTCCGACTCGAAGTGAAAGATCCTGAAACCATCAGCACCGAAGCCGGGCAGCAGTGGGATCTCGCGTTCCGCTACCTCGCCTCCGGCCTCATGGCGCTCGGCAGCGCAGGCCCCGGATCAGGAGCCGAACTCGCCACTGCAGGACTCGAACGG
Source organism: Leucobacter sp. VD1 (assembly GCF_037150695.1). Classification (NCBI taxonomy): domain Bacteria; kingdom Bacillati; phylum Actinomycetota; class Actinomycetes; order Micrococcales; family Microbacteriaceae; genus Leucobacter; species Leucobacter sp. VD1. The sequence goes on along the minus strand of NZ_JBBCPO010000003.1, from coordinate 618,795 downwards.
CACGCACTCTGGACCGTGCTCACCACCTTCCCCAGCACCCTCTCGGACGCAATGCAGCGCACCGCCCAGACCGGCTCCGCACCGAAAACTGTGCGACTAGCGCTCTCCTACATCGACGCGCACGCCCACCTGCCGATCACCGTTGACGACGTCGCCATCGCTGCACGCATCTCCACGCGAGGCCTGCAATACGCATTCAAGCGCGCGCTCGGCTTCTCACCGCGCGACTACCTGCGGCGAGCGCGCCTCGCCGGAGCCCGCGGCGAGCTGCTGCGCGCCGTGCCGGGCGACACGCTCGCAGGGATCGCGCAGCGCTGGGGGTTCACGAACGTGTCGCGCTTCACCGTGGCCTACCGCACCGAATTCGACGAACACCCCGCCGAGATGCTGCTGCAGCGCACGCGCTGAGTGCGGGCGGGGCCGCCCCGTGCGCGAAAGCCCCGCGCCCGGACGATACGGCAAGCGGCCTGTGATTACCAGGCCCTTGTTGCACGCACCCGCGGCGGGAAGCATGGAAGGTGAGTCAGCGCCCACCAGCGACGGAAGGAGCGATCGTGCGAGCCCTCACCTGGCAAGGCACGCGAAACGTCACCGTAGAGACAGTGCCTGATCCATCACTGCAGTATCCCGATGACGCCGTCATCGAGGTCACCTCCACTGCGATCCGCGGCTCCGACGACCTCGTCACGCATCGAGTGCCGCTCGCCGCCGCCCCCGAGGCCTATGCGATGCTCCAGCAGAAGACCGAGCGCTGCATCAAGGTGGTGCTCGATCCGCTGATCTGAGTGCACCTGCCCCCATCCACCCCGACCATCTGCATCGACCGAAGGAGGCACCCGTGTCCAATGACATGCACACCGACCAGCTCACGTTTCAGAACCCCGTCACCCGTTTCCCCCGGATCTCACCGCCCGAGCAGGATCAGCCAGAACCCGGGCTCGACCAGGAGCTCGTGCCTCAGACCGATCGCGGCCAGCACAGTTACCGCGGCACCGGCCGCCTGCAGGGGCGCCGGGCCCTCATCACCGGCGCGGACTCCGGGATCGGCGCCGCGGTCGCCATCGCTTTCGCCCGCGAGGGCGCCGACGTCGTACTCTCCTATCTGCCCGCCGAAGAGCCCGACGCGCAAGAGATCAAGGCGGTCATCGAAGAAGCCGGGCAACGCGCGATCCTGATTCCTGGCGATATCTCGGATCGCGACTTCTGTGAGCAGCTCGTTGCCGAGGCCGTATCACAGCTCGGCGGCCTCGACGCGCTCGTTAACAATGCCGGACGACAGATCGCGATCGAGGACTTCGCCGAGCTCAGCGACGAACAGTGGAGCAGCACCTACGAGACCAATATCCACGCGATGTATCGCATCAGCCGCGCCGCGGTGCCGCATATGCCGCCCGGCTCGACCATCGTCAACACCACATCGATTCAGGCCTACAAGCCCTCTACCCACCTGCTCGACTACGCCTCGACGAAGGCGGCCATCAACAACTTCTCGAAAGGCCTGGGGCAGGCACTCGCGCCCAAGGGCATTCGAGTCAACGCCGTCGCCCCCGGGCCGATCTGGACGCCGCTACAGGTCTCCGACGGCCAGCCGAAGGAGGCCTTGCCCGAGTTCGGCAAAGACACTCCGCTCGGCCGCGCCGGTCAGCCGACCGAGCTCGCGCCGGCCTACGTGTTCCTCACCTCGCCCGAGTCGAGCTATGTGATCGGCGAGACACTCAATGTCAACGGGGGCACCCCGTCTCCTTGAGCGGCGCCGTCGCCCCTTCCGTTCATCCCACTCCCAACCCGCCAGGAGGCCCTCATGCGAGTAGCAGTCGTTGGTGCGACCGGCAACACCGGAACCGCCGTACTCAAGGCCCTCGCGGACGCTCCCGAAGTGAGTTCCGTGATCGGCATCGCCCGCCGTATGCCCGACGCCGAAGCCGAACCCTATGCGGGCTGCGAGTGGGCCACAATCGACATCGCTGCCGGCAGCTCAGCCGGCGAAGCCTCCCGCGCACTCGAAGCAGCCTTCGCGGGCGCCGACGCGGTGATCCACCTGGCCTGGCTGATCCAGCCGAACTCCGAGCGCAATCTGCTGCGCCGCGTCAACGTCGACGGCACAGAGCGCGTGGCCCGCGCCGCAGCCGCGGCCGGGGTGCGGCAACTGGTCGTCGCATCCTCAGTGGGCGCATACGCCCCGGACCCAGACCGGAATCTCACCCTCGAAAGGCGCGACGAGAGCTGGCCCGTCGCGGGCGTGCGCACCTCCCACTACAGCGTGGACAAGGCGGCGCAGGAACGCGTGCTCGATGACTTCGCCGCAGCGCACCCCGAGGTAACCGTTGCGCGGCTGCGCCCAGCGCTCGTGTTCCAAGAAGATGCTGCCTCAGCGATCCAGCGCTCGTTCCTGGGTGCTTGGATGCCTGTGCAACTGCTCGACAGTGCAAAACCGCCGGCCCTGCCCCTCCCACGCGGCCTGCACGGGGTGCAAGCGGTACACGCCGACGATCTGGCTCGCGCCTATGTCGCGGCAGTCGTGCAGGGCGCCAGCGGCGCGTTCAACATCTGCGCCGATGACGTGCTCAGCCCCCAAGATCTCGCCGACATCATCGACCACGGCCGCTACGTCGAGCTGCCGCCACGGCTCGTCCGGGCTTTGCTCTTCGGCGGTCACAAAACCGGCCTCATTGCCGCCGACCCGGGGTGGATCGACATGGCGATGGCCGTGCCCATCATGGACAACACCCGCGCCAAAGCACAGCTCGACTGGCAGCCCCACTACAGCGCAGCGGACGCGCTGCGCAGCCTACTGCGAGGCATCATCGAGGGGCAGGGAGGCGAATCCATCCCCCTGCGACCACTCAGCCCCAAGCACACCGATCTCGGCAACAGTGCCAAGACCGGGCCGCAAGATCGGCCGGCCGACGCCGACCAGCCCAGCGCACAGATCTCCGACCGCATCTCGGAACAACTCCTCGGGCTCTACCTGTCAGACCACCTGAGTGGCGCCACCGCAGGCGCCGACCGCGCCGAGCGCCTGGCAGCCTCTGCGATCGACACCCCGGTCTACGCTCGACTCTCAGAGACGGCCGAGGAGATCCGCTTGGAGCGCGCCTTCCTGCAGCAGATCATCGACGACCTCGGTCTGCCCAGACGCGGCTACCGCCAAGCCGTTGCCTGGGCCGGCGAACACCTGGGCCGCCTCAAGGGCAACGGGCGGGTGCTCGCCCGCTCGCCGCTCACCCTCTTGCTCGAAGCCGAGCTGATGCGCAGCGCTGTGATCGGCAAACTCGGCGTCTGGCAAACCCTCGGCGAGCTCGCCGAGGAACTGGGACTCGACCCAGAAATCTTCGCCGAGCTCGGGGCGCGCGCGCAGCAGCAGGCTGCCGTGTTCGGGGAGGTGCACGAGTACGCGCGTGAACGGGCATTCCGTGAGGACCGCCGCACCTTCGGACCGGAGCACGGGGCGGATGGAGCCGCACATTCGGCGGCAGCCGCCCGTGACACGGACCCCGATCTCAACCCCGCGGCAACAGTTCCCACAACACAGCGATCAGACACGCAGCAACCACACACAACGCCAGACGACATTGCAGAACGGCCCGGCACCTCGCAAGCCACGCACCAAAGCCAGGAAGACCTCGTAGACGAGTGGGGCGAAGAATCGTTCCCCGCCAGTGATCCGCCAGCCCACTACTGACCGCGGATCCGCCCCTCACACACCATCGAGCGTGAACGTCGCCTCAGGATCCTCGATCAAACGCAGCGTGGCTCGCGCGTGGCGCGCCCGCTGCAACGCAGAACCATCATCAGCGCCTCGCACGGGCGCAATCGCCGCCTCGCCAAGCTCTACGAGCGCGCGGCTGAGACTACGCATGACCTCGATATCGCCCCGCCCAAGCTCAAGTACCAGCTCCCCCGCGAGGGCCGAGTGCGCCTCGTCAGGGGCGAGACCCGCAGCAGTGCGCCAAGCCGCCCTAGCCACCTCCGGGTCGGAATCATGCAGATGCTCGGCGGTGATCGCAGGCCAAGCCCGGGGATCGCCAAGCTTTGACAGCGTGTGCAGCGCCTGGCTGCGCGCTTGCGGCACCTCGGCCGACAGCTCTGCAAGGAGGCGATCGAACACCGCGTCGCGGGGCAAGCGAGTCAACGCCCAGGTCAACATGTCGCGTACATAAAAGTCAGGTTCGACAGCGCAGCGCGCAACAAGCGGCTCAAGATAGCTCGCATCAGGGTGAGTGCCCGCGGTCAGCGCCGCCTGCAAACGATCAGAGGCTTCTTCGGCACGCAGTGCCTGGCTCAGGGCCGCAGCTCTCTCGGGTACAGGCACTGCGGGGGCTCCCTTCCATCGGTGGGGCGAGTGCCCCACCGATCAGCGTAACGCGATCCGCGTCAGAACGGAGCTGGGTGCTTGGCCGCGTAACTCTCGGCTTCTTGTTCGCCCATGATGATCATGCCGCGGCCGCCGTGAGAGGTGCCGGACAGCACCGACAGCCAGGTCTTGTTGATCAGCGGGGCACGGCTGCCAGAAAAGCGGAACGTGAGTGGGCAGGCAGGGGACAGCCAGATCGAATTGCGCCCCGACCCCTCCTCGGGAGAGCAGCTCCAGCTCAGAAAGAAGCTCTCCTGTTTGCGCAGCCTCGACCCGACCGCGAATTTCACATGAGCAAGCAGGCGATCCTCGAAGGTGTACTTGGTCCCGTCGTAAATGAGTTGACCCATAACCTCAGGTTCGCACCGATCCGGTCAGAAAGACAGGGCAAAGACTCCCCCGTACCCAGGTCGCATTCAGCTGCGCGGGCGGCCCCTCCCGCTCTGAGCTGATTGCTGTGGCGGCGGGCAGTCAGCCCCGACCGGTGAAGCGATCCATCGACGAATAGACGTGGAACACCCGATCCGCGATCGCATCCCACACGCGCGTCGGCAGCACCCCACGCAGTGCCATGGCCAGCTTCACCGTCCACGGTTTCGACACGATCGGGCGGCCCGCCAGCATCCCCTCCCACGCAGCCCGCGCAGCCCGCGCCGGGGTCATGATCGGGGTGAGCAGCGGCCCGCGAGCCCCCGCAAACATGCCCGTCGAAATGTAGCTCGGGCAGAACGTGGTGACGGCGACGTGGTCATGGCCGTCACGCGCTAACTCCAACCGCAGCGACTCGCTCCAGCCGATCATCGCCCACTTCGATGCCGCGTAGACGCTCATACGCGGGTTCGCAAGCGTGCCCGCCGCAGAAGCGACATTGAGGATGCGCTTCGGGCGAGAAGTGTCGGCGAGCATCGCGGGCAGCAGCTCACGGGTGAGCCACATCGGAGCCAAGGAGTTCACGCGCATCGTGAGTTCGATGTCACGCTCCGGATCATGCTCCCAAAACAGCGCGCCGCGCACGATACCGGCATTGTTGATCACCACATCAGGCGCCCCCAACTCATCAGCCGTGCGCTGTGCAGCCTCGCGAATCGCTTCCCTGTCCGATACATCCACCACATAGGCGCGCACGCGGCAGCGCGGGCCGTCGAGTTCTGCGGCAAGCTCCTCCGCGCGATCCCGATCCACATCCCACAGCGCAAGTGCCGCAGCACCCTCCTTCACGGCGCGGCGCGCGTAGAGCTCGCCCATGCCGCGGGCAGCACCCGTGATGAGCACCGTTGATCCAGTAACGAGAGTCTTCGACGTCGATGTCATGCGATCACCCTACCTGGCGGGGCTCAGCCCGCTCCCGCCACCGCCTCACCGCGGCGGTACCCTGAGGGAATGGCGATCCTCATCGACCCGCCCGCATGGCCAGCGCACGGCACGCTCTGGAGCCACCTGGTCTCCGACTCCGGCTACGACGAGCTGCACGCCTTCGCGCGCAAGCTGGGCGTGCCCAGGCGCGGCTTCGACCTCGACCACTACGACGTGCCCGCCTCCCTGTATGAGCGGGCGGTAGCGCTCGGCGCGAGGCCCGTCGCCGCGAGAGACGTCGTGCACGCCCTGCGTGGTGCGGGGCTGAGAGTGCGGCAGGCTGATCGGCAGGCTGTGACGCCTGTGCGCCGCCGGCAGTTTCTTGTTTCGGAGTGGACGAGCCTTGGGGAGCGTGTCGGTGCGGGTGCCGCACGGGGTGCGCAGGACAGCTGGTGGCACCTCGGTGACACCCTCATTGCCCGCTGGAACGAGGCGCACCGCAGCTATCACGATGAGCGGCACCTTGAAGATGTTCTGCTCGCGCTCGATCACCTCGCGACGCGCGGCGAGCGGGTGGCGGCGGAGACGCTGCTGGCGGCCTGGTTTCACGATGCGGTGTACACGGGCACCGGCGACGACGAGCTCGCATCTGCCCAGCTCGCCACGAGCACGCTCGCACAGTTCTCCCTTGATGCCGCGCTGGTTGCGCGGGTGGGTGCGCACATTGTCGCAACCACCCCTGCTCGCGAGGTTCTGGATCCGGCTACCCCGCTCGCCCATCTACTCGACGCGGACCTCTCGATCTTCGCCGCCGCGCCCCACCGCTACCAGCAGTACGTACAAGCCGTGCGACTTGAATACGCGCACGTCTCCGAGCCCGACTTTGCATCGGGCCGATCCCGCATCCTGAGCAACTACCTGCAGCAGCCCACGATCTACCGCACCGGCACCGCGCAGCAGCTCTGGGAGCAGCGCGCCCGCCGCAATGTGCTTTCCGAGATCGAGCAGCTGCGGGGCGCGCCGCAGCCTCACGAGTAGCGCGCCGATCCGGCGGCGTCTCATCTCATCCCCACCTACCGCAGGCCTCGTGTTGCTGTCAAAGGGCTGCGGGTGGCGTGACCCGCTGACCATCATGGAGGCATGGCCCGCAAGCAACAGAGCCCCCGGGTGGGAGGGAAGCGCACGCCGCTCATCAACCAGGCCGCCTGGTGGCTCGCCGACTACCTCTACGCTGGCTGGCGGCAACTGGCCGCGATCTGCTCTCGGGCGGATCCGCGCGCCTGCAACACGGGCAGCGGCACGCCGGTTCTGGTGATCCCGGGCGTCTACGAGCCGTGGCGTTTCATGCTCCCGCTGATCCGCGATTTGCATCTTCGAGGCCACCCGGTGCATGTGGTGACTCCGCTGCGAGGCAACCGAGTGCCCGTCACCGAAGGAGCGCGGCTCGTCGACGAGTACCTCGCGGAGCGCGATCTGCGCGGCGTGGTGATCGTCGCACACAGCAAAGGCGGCCTGATCGGCAAGCACCTGATGTCGTTCGGGGCGTCGGCCCCGCGAGTGAACGCCTTGGTCGCAATTGCGACACCCTTCGGCGGATCCCGCTACGCGCGCTTCCTGCTCGGTTCGACACTGCGCGCGTTCTCGCCGCGCGATGCTACGCTGTCGCGGCTTGCCAGCACCCTAGGCGTGAACTCGCGCATCGTGTCAGTGTTTCCAAGCTTCGATCCGCATATCCCCGAGGGCAGCGAACTCCCGGGCGCCCGCAATGTGCGCGTCGAGACCGGCGGGCACTTCCGTATCCTCGCCCACCCGCGCACGATCGCCGAGGTGCGGCGGGTGGCTGCGCGCTCACCATTCGCGGCGGATCCGGTGCGCGAGCCCGGCCACAACTGTGGGCCAGACCTGCAGCCGGGCCCCTGAAGCTTCCGGCTGCCCCAAGGTCTCCCGCAGAGGCAGAGCCGAGGGCCGCTCAGACCGCCAGCTCGATCGAGGTGAACACCGGCGCCTCGCCGGGCCGAAACACCCCGATGGTGCCCGTTGCGACCTCCTGCCAGGTGTGGGCGCTCCAGTGCAGTTCGAGGGGTTCCGAAACGATCAGCTGGGCGTCCGGCGGCAGTCGCTCCTCTCCCCCGTCGATGGTGCGCAGCGCCGTGGCTCCCGCCGAGTGGAATAGCGTTGGCGCCTGTGCCCCCGCCACATCGGGGCTCACCCAGCGCAGCACCACGAGTTGCGCACCGTCAGAGGCGCACATCGTGGCGCGGAAGGGCGCTGTGACCCCGCGATCCCGCCTCGCTTGCTCCACCCGCGCCACCATGCGGGTGAGCGCCCCTACAGGGTCTTCGGCGAGCCCGAAGCTAAGTGCGAGATAGAAGCAGGCTTCGGAGTCGGAGTTGCCGAGGATCGACGGGTAGAGCCCCGGGTCGACGTCGAGGGTCAATTCGCGTTTCAGGGCACTGAATCCGTTGATCTCGCCGTTGTGTTGAAACATCCACCCGCCGTGCACGAAGGGGTGGCAGTTCTGCTCGGCGATCGTGCCGCCGGGGGCCGCGCGCACATGCGCCAGGAAGCAGCCCGACTCGATCTGCGCGGCGAGGTGCCGCAGGTTCTGACTATCCCAGGCCGGCTCGATCTGACGGTATTGGCCGATAGTGCCGCCGCGGCCCCGCCAGGCCACACCGAAACCGTCGCCGTTCGTGGGGAATGCGCTGCGGCGGAACTGCGCGGCGCGCGGGTCGTGCGGCAGATACAGGTTCCGCGCCAGCAGGCTCTGGTCGATGAGCGAGTGGTTGGGACGCACGAGCACGTCTTCGAGCGGGATCGGCGATCCGAGATAGGCAAGCCAACGGCACATGGTCCACTCCTTCGGGGTGCGCGGGTTGGCTCCGAGGCTAGCGAGGCTTGCCGCACCCGCTCTCAGGATTGCGGATCCCGCGGCTTCGCCCCCTTCGGCCTTCCACCCCCGCCCACCCTCACCAAAGGCGGATTTCGCAGGAAGCACCACGATCCGCCATGTGATTTTCGCCTTTCGGCGGGGTGTGGCACGGAGGCACACACGGCGGGCGCACGACGGGTGAGGCTTGCCTCTCCTTGCTTGCAGATTGCCCCGAATAGGTTCACAGTAGACAGCACCGGGTCGAACCGGCCCGAGCATCAGAGTGAAGGGGCGAACATCATCATGGTCCAAGCCAAGAGCAAGTCGGTCGTCATCTCGAAAGAAGACCTCGACAGGTCAGTCGGTGTGGAGCACTACCTCGCGCCCGTTGTGCGCGATCTGGTCGCGCTCGCGGTCAACGGCAAGCAGGCCCACTGGCATGTGCGCGGCGCGAACTTCATCGGCGTGCACGAGTTTCTCGATGAGGTCGTCGCGCACGCTCAGGACGGCGCTGATGAGGTCGCGGAGCGGATCGTTGCTCTGGGCCTCCCCGTCGACGCCCGCATCGGTACCGTCGCGAAGAAGGCGACGCTGCCCGAGCCGAGCGAGGGGTTTCAGCAGTCCGACGCCACGATCCGCGAGGTCGTAGCCGAACTCGATGCGGTGCTCGCCACTGTGTATGCGGCCGTCTCGGGGCTCGAGGAGATCGACCCGACCAGCCAGGACATCGTGATCGCGCTCGCACAGCAGCTCGACAAGGATCGCTGGTTCTTGGCATCGCACGTCATGGTGTGAGGTACCCCGGGTGCGCGTCGTTAAGGCGACTGCCCCAGAAACTCAGAAGGCATAGCCCCCGGGCGCGCTAGGCGTGCTGCTCGCGGTATTCCGCTGCTGCGGCCCAGATCTCGGCGAGCTCAGCACGGATGCGATCCCACTGCTCGGTCACCTCGTGGCTGTCGCGCGCACCGGCCCAGAGGTGCACGTAGCGCCCGCTGAGCGGATCGGCGCGCACCCACTCATCGAGCCAGGCGTTGGCGGCGCTCATCAGTAGTTCCCCGCTGAGCGCATCGTGCGAACGCTGCACGAGCCAGGTGATGCCCACACCCGGCGGGGCCTCGATCGGCTGGATCTGGTCCGGGGAGCTGACCTCGACGAACACCCGACCGTAGCTCTTCTTCGGCAGCGCCGCGCACCACTCGCGCAGCGCATCGAGATCACCCGCATCCCCCGCCGCGAGCACGCACTCGAGATAGCTCGGGCAGATGAAGATGAAGTCCGAGGAGTGGCTCTCGTCGGGTTGGTCAGTGACGCTCACACGTCAATTGTACGCTCTTCCACGCTTCATCCGATGATCCCTGAGGATTCTGTCAGCGAGGCCGATCAGGCACTCCTTCTGGCCCGGCGGATCAGCAGCGCCGCTCCGCCAACGAGCAGTGCGAGCGCTCCCCCGAGCAGTGCCGGCGTCGCCGCTTCGACCCCGGTCTTCGCCAGCACGCCCTGCTGCCCAGCCGGGCCGGCCTTCGGGTCGCTCGGGGTGGGTTCGGGCTTCGGCGCGGGCTTCGGCGCCGGCGCGACGGTGAAGGACGCGGCCACAGGGGTCGCCGCGAGGTAGGTCCCGTTCCCGGCTTGCGTGGCCTCGACCTCGCAGGTGCCGCCTGCGCTCGCGGTGAGCACGCCCCCGGAGACGGTGCAGGAACCGGAGCGCACCGCATAGCTCAGGCCAAGCCCGCTCGTCGCCGATCCGTTCAGGGCGTATGGGGTGCCTGCAGTGAAGGATCCACCGCTGAAGGCGATGGTCTGCGCGACCTTGCTCGCTGTGAAGGTGCTCGTCGCGGAGCGGCTGCCCGTTCCGAAGGTGATGCTCACGGGGAAGGAGCCGGCCAGCGCGGCGGTGCATGCGTTGCCAGTGCAGCTGAGACCGGCGCCGGTCACGGACATGAGGCTGGTCAGGTCGATCGTTTCGCTGCTCGGACCGGTCGTCGATGCGCTGAACGCGGCCTGGGTGAGCGCGGTCGTCGCAACCGAGGTCACGGTGATGGTCCCAATGTCGATCAGATAGCTCACGGTTGCGCTCGGCGCGGCGCGGCCGCTGGGCGCAACGCTTCCGCCCGCCGGCACGAGGGAGGAGCCGCCGGCTCCGGAGCCGTTGAAGCTCTGGCCGTTGATCGCACCGACGCCGCCACCGCCGCCGTAGTAGCCACCACCGCCACCGCCACCGCCGAGATAGTTCCCAGCACCTTGGCGGTCACCACCGTTACCCCCGACGCCGAGCGTACCGGCCGTTCCCGGCGTTGCCGATCCACACGTGCCACCGGAGCCACCGACCGCGCTCGTTCCCGGCTGAGCGGCATCGCACCCGGCCTGGGGAACGCTGCCAGCCTCACCCGCGTCCCCGCCTGATGCGATGACCCTGGCGGAGGCGTCCGTCATCACACCGCCGCCGCCGCCGCCGGCGACCGCAACACGTGCCAGGAGATTGTTTCCATACTGGCGCACGTCGGTGGCCCCGCCACCGCCGGCGACCCACCAGAGTCCGGTGCCGTTCCCACCACCGTTGTAGCCGCTGTTCTCGGTCTGACTGCTATGCGTTTTCACTCGGCCGTTTCCACCGACAACGACGGTCAGGGTCTCGCCCGCGACCAGCCCGGGGAGCGTCCCCGTGACCCGGGCTCCGCTGCCGATGAGCGTGGGGTCGGTGTTCGCCCACTGCCCACCGCCGTTCCCGCCGACGAGTTCGAGGTCCACCGAGGTGACATTGGCGGGCACCGTGAAGGTCTGCGGCGCACCGGTGAAGACGTAACTCACCGAACACCGCAGCTGCTCACCGTTCGGCTCGGGCACGCACACGGGGGCAGGTTCGGGTGGCGTCGCTGACGCTGGGCTCACCGCGAGCGTCGCGCTTCCGAGCCCGAACACGGCGATCGCACTGACCGCCACCATCGCGAAGATGCTCTTCTTCGACACACCCATGCTGTGCTCCTTCAGATTCCGTGCGCGCGAGTGCGGCACCCGCGCTGGGCCACCCCAAACAACCAACACTAGAAGACTCCGCACGCGTCGCACATCACCCCGGCTGCGGGCCTTGCTGCCGCCGGATCCGCGACAGCGCGCGCGAGTCAGGCGAGCACGCCTCGCGATCCACGCTCACGGCGCTGCGCAAGCTGCAAGGTTTCTGCGCGAAGTGGCGCTGCGCGGTCGCCGGCGCGGATCTGCCGTGCCGCAGAGCCACTACGTCTCGGTCAGGCGGCCCGCTTCGATGCGCCAGTGCCTGTCGAGGCGCACGTTCTCCAGCATGCGCCGATCGTGGGTGACGAGCAACAGCGCGCCCTCATAGCTGTCGAGCGCCTGTTCGAGCTGCTCGATAGCCGCCAAATCGAGGTGGTTCGTGGGCTCGTCGAGCACGAGCACGTTCACTCCTCGCGCCTGCAGCAGCGCCATGCCCGCGCGGGTGCGCTCCCCCGGTGAGAGCTCAGCACCGGGTCGCAACACGTGGTCGGCTTTCAGCCCGAACTTCGCGAGCAGCGTACGCACCTCGGCGCTCGCCATGTCCGGGTGCTGCCGCTCGAAGGCTTCTGCCAGCGGCAGCTCATCCACGAAGAGCGAGCGCGCCTGATCGATTTCGCCGATCGCGACCGAGGCGCCGAGAGCGGCCGAGCCCGAATCCGGTGCTCGCTTCCCCAGCAGCGTGCGCAACAGCGTCGACTTGCCGGCACCGTTGGGGCCGGTGATGCCCACGCGATCCGCCGCATTCAACTGCACCGAGACGGGCCCGAGCACGAAGTCGCCCTGCGTCACCACGGCCTCGTTGAGCGTCGCCACCACCGCGCTCGAGCGCGGTGCCGAGCCGATTGTGAACTCGAGCTGCCACTCCTTGCGCGGCTCCTCGACCTCTTCGAGCCGGCGAATGCGGCTCTCCATCTGGCGCACCTTCTGCGCCTGCTTCTCACTCGACTCCGCGGCGGCTTTGCGCTTGATCTTGTCATTATCGGGAGCTTTGCGAATTGCGTTGCGGGTGCCCTGACTCGACCACTCGCGCTGCGTGCGAGCCCGAGCCACCAGATCGGCCTTCTTCTTCGCGAACTCGTCGTAGTCGTCGCGCCGATGCTGCCGCGCGATGGCACGCTCCTCAAGGTACGACTCGTAGCCGCCGCCGAACACACGATTGCTGCGCTGCGCGAGATCGAGTTCAAGCACTTGCGTAACGCAGCGGGCCAGAAACTCGCGGTCGTGACTCACCAGCACCACGCCGCCGCGCAGTCCACTCACAAAACGTTCAAGGCGTTCGAGCCCGTCGAGATCGAGGTCATTCGTCGGTTCATCGAGCAGCACGATATCAAAGCGCGAGAGCAGCAGCGCGGCGAGACCCACGCGGGCTGCCTGCCCGCCGGAGAGCGAGGTCATGAGCGTGTATCCCGAGACGGCGGCCGCGGCACGGGTGCTTGGGGCTGTCGCGGCGTCTCCTCGGGTGTCGGGTGCCGTGCCGGTCGCGCTCGCGGTGTTGAGCCCGAGCTCGGCGAGCACCGCGGGCAGTCGCTCTTCGAGGTCTGCGGCACCGCTCGCAAGCCAACGATCGAGCGCGGCTGCGTACACCTCATTCGGGTCGGGGCTGCCCGACGGCGGGTTCGGCACGGCGAGGGCGAGGGCCGCGGCATCCATGTCGGCGGTCGCACGGGCGCAACCGGTGCGACGCGCGACGTATTCGGCGACGGTCTCGCCCGCAATGCGCTCGTGCTCCTGCGGCAGCCAGCCGACGAAGGCGTCGCCGGGAGCCAGGTGGATCTCGCCGGTCTGCGGCTGCAATTCTCCGGCGAGGATGCGCAGCAGGGTGGACTTGCCGGCCCCGTTCACGCCCACAACGCCCACCACGTCGCCCGGCGCGACAGTGAGGTCGAGCCCGTCGAAGAGGGTGCGATGGGCGTGGCCGCCCGCGATACCGTGCGCCACGAGCGTTGCAGTCATCCCCTCAGACTATGGGGCCGCGGCCTGGGGCGCACAGCTGGCCTCAGCGAAATATGCTGTCACCATGACTGACCAGAGCAGCCCGCAGGCCCCCAGCGCCGGGGCAGCCCCGCGCACCGACGTTTCTCCCCCTCAAAACGCGGCGAACGAGCTGCCGCTCGGCATCCGCGTGGCAGCAGCCTGGAGTTGGCGGTTGGTGGTGATCGCCCTGGCTATTGCGGTGGTCGTCTGGCTGATCATGGTGTTGCACACGGTGGTGATTCCGCTCGTCATCGCGATCCTGCTCACGGCGCTGCTCTACCCGATTGTGGCGTTCTTCGAACGGCGGGGGCTGCCGAAGGGGTTCGGAGTCGCTACGGCGCTGCTCACGCTTATTACGGCGATCAGCCTCCTCGTCAATCTCATCGTGACCCAGCTGCGCAACGGCCTGGGTGACGTGGCCGCGCGGTCGCAGACCGCTTGGCAGCAGTTCTTGCACGGGATCGAGCAGCCCCCGTTCAGCCTGAACAGCGATCAAATCGATCACTTCATGCAGCAGATCGTTGCCACTATCACCTCCCACCAAAACGAAATCCTGACGGGTGCTCTGCAGTTCACCAGCACGGCCGGTCACCTGCTAACGGGCACCCTGCTGGTGATCTTCTCGCTGATCTTCCTCCTGCTCGACGGCCAGCGAGTCTGGTACTGGGTGTTGGGCTTCCTGCCGAAGCGCGCGCACGCCGCGGTCGACGCCGCAGGGCGGGCCGGCTGGGTGTCGGTCGGCCAGTTCGTGCGGGTGCAGATCTTCTTCGTCGCGATTATCAACGCGGTCGGTATCGGGCTGGGTGCGGTGCTGCTCGGGGTGCCGCTCCCATTCGCCATTGCCGTGCTCGTGTTCTTCGGCTCGTTTCTGCCGTTCATCGGCGCAATCGCCACGGGTGCGGTGGCGGTGTTCATCTCGCTCATTTACAACGGCCCCGTGAACGCGGTCATCATGCTGATCATTGTGATTCTCGTGCACCAGATCGAGAGCCACGTATTGCAGCCGCTGATCATCGGGCACGCGGTGAGCGTGCACCCGCTCGCCGTTGTGCTCGCCGTCGCCACGGGTTTGATGGTCGGGGGCATCGCGGGGGCGCTGTTCGCGGTGCCGATCGCGGCTGCCCTCAGCTCAATGGTGAATACGATCACGGAACGCAATTGGGATGCGGATCAGGATCCTGTCGCCGATTACCTGAAACGGCGGAAAACCCATCGGATTGCCAAGCAGCGTGCACGCCGAGTGTCTCGCGTGAACCGCAGCTCGTAGCACCCTTCACGCGGTCCCCGAGGCGCGGCCACAACCGCGCCTCGCCTCCGTGATTCATGACGCGCGCCACACAGGTGACCTCGAAGCCATCGGGGGCGGATCGTGGGTGGGTGGACTCGCGGCGGCGAGTGGGCCAGGCCGCACCGGGGATGGGCGAGCGAACCTCTCACACAGAAACAGCCCCGGTCTTCGCAGAAGACCGGGGCTGTAGTGGCTGGGATACCAGGACTCGAACCTAGAATGACGGTACCAGAAACCGTAGTGTTGCCAATTACACCATATCCCAAGGCGGAAATCTGAACTCCGGGGAGATCAGCACCGAGAGATAACTTTACCCGATCGGCGACCACAACTCCAAATCAGGACGCCAAGCGCGGAACGCCGGGCGTGCTGCCGGGGTGCGCGGATCGAGCTGCCAGCACACCGCCGCTACGCGTAGTCGTCTGGTGTCAGCTGCCGCACGCCCTCGTCGCAGAGCACAAACTGCGTGCGCAGCCGGATGCCCTGCTGCGCGGCCTCGTGCGCGAGCGCCCTGGCCCACACCAGATCTTGCGCGTCGAAGCGCTCGCTGCCGCGGCGCTCCCACACCAGAACTACCGCAGCTGCATCGAGCACATCGCAGATCTTCGCGGCGCGATCGGCAAGCACCCGCGAAACCGACACGAGCCCCAGGTCTTCGGTGTCGACGAGTTCGTCTGGGCTGTCGGGGAGGTCGTCGATCGGCATCAGCGGCCCGGTCTGCCGATGCCCTGCGTCAAAGGCGAACAACCACAGCTGGCGACAGCTGGCGCGGGCCAGCAGCAACTCGATCAGCTCGTGCAGATCGGCGTCGCTCGCGAACACGCGGTGACGGTTGAGGCGGGGATCATCGGGTCGCATGGAATGAGTCATGGCTCCAGAATGCGGGCCCGCAAGCGGCTCCGGGCTCCCATCCCCGCATCTGTGGACAAGTCGCGGGAATCACGCTCCCCGACCGGGCTGTGAGCGGAGTTGGGAGGCTGCGCCCCGCTCCGCCCACTGCCCGCATCAGGCTGCGGCTGTTGAACGCCCCCTGGCGACGTAGTCGTCGGTGGCGCGACGCGGCACCACCACTACGGGCACGGGCGAGTGGCGCACGATTTTGACGGCGTGCGAGCCGAGCGAGATCTTTGCGATCGCCCCCAGGCTGCTCGATCCGACCACCAGCACCTCGGTATCGAGCCACGGGATTGAGCGCAGCGCGGCACTCCAGCTGTCGCCGGCGCCGACGGCCACCTCGACCGAGGCGGGCTGCCGCTCGAACTGCTCGATCGTGCTGAGGATCGCCTCGGCGTGTTCGCGGATCTGCGCCTCCCAGTCTTCGATGATCTCGTTCTCGACATCGCGCCCCACCCTGGCGGTGAGGAAGGCGCGCGGGCGGGTGTGGAACGACGCGATGCGGATGCCCTCCCCCGCCTGGGCCGCAATCGCTGCGGCGCCGAGCACGAGTTCGGCAGAGGTCTCCGATCCGCTGTAGGCGGCGGTGACACGCTGCAGCCGGGCTCCTGGCGCGGCCTCGAAACCGTGCGGTGCGACGGCAACCGGAAGGTGCGCGCTCTGCAGCAGGCCTGTGACGACGGAGCCGAGCACCACCTCGCCGTCTGGGCCGGTCTCTTTCGCACCCACGACGAGCCGCTGCGCGCCCAGCTTCTCGCAGGCTTCGAGCAGGCCGCGCCGCGCACTAGGCCCGTCGTGCACGATGTAGCTCGCGTCGATGTCGTCGGGCACGAGCGCCCGGGCCTCGTCGAGGGCGGCTTCGGCCTGTTCGCGTACGAAGCGCTGGTATTCACCGTCGACCCCGCTGAGCGGGCGCTGCGGCGGCCAGCCCGCGGCGTCGACGGCCACGACCACGAGCGGCAGGTCAGATGAGCGGGCGAGCAGCACGGCGAGACTTACCGCGGCGTGCGAGCAGTGCCCCGGCGCGACGCCGACGACGACACTCATCGTTCGTCTCCGCGGCCCTGGGGCGACGACCCGCCCGAGTGCTGTGCCGCATCATCACCCGCAGCAGAATCGCCCGGGGCGAGGTCGGGGATGTTGAGTGTGCCGGTCTCGAGGTGGGCGGCGGCGCGCTCGGCGTCGCCGTCGCGGTACCGGCCGGGGCCGACGAGGCGGATCAGGCCGGTCTTGAGCTGTTCACCGAGCACCGAGTTCTTGCGGCCAGTGAACCACCACCATACGAGCACGACGAGGGTCCATCCGAGGAAGACGAAGATGGTGATGGGGCGCAGATCTTTGATGATCCAGAGGCAGCCGATGATCGAGAGGATCGGGATCACCGGGTAGAGCGGCACGCGGAACTTGCGCTCCAGATCGGGTTCGCGCTTGCGCAGCACCATCACGGCGATCGACACGACGGTGAAGGCGGCGAGGGTGCCGATCGAGGTCATCTCGGCGAGGAAGTTGATGGGCAGCACGCCCGCGAGAATCGCGACGATCACCGACACGATGATGGTGTTGGCGACCGGGGTCATGGTGCGCGGGTTGACCTTCTGGAAGATCTTGGGCGCCATACCGTCGCGAGACATCGCGAACAGGATGCGGGTCTGGCCGTACAGCACCACGAGCGTGACGCTGAAGATCGAGATGACGGCACCCGCCGCGACGAGCGTGCCCGGCCAGGTGGCCCCGATGATGTTCTCCAGGATTTGCGAGAGACCGGCCGACTGCCCTTCGAACTCGGAAGTGGGCTGCGCGCCCAGCGCTGCGACAGCGACGAGCACGTACATCGTGGTCACCACGACGAGCGCGGCGACCAGCGCGATCGGCAGGTTGCGGCGGGGGTTCTTCGCCTCGTCGCCTGCGGTGGCGACGGCGTCGAGGCCGACGAATGAGAAGAAGATGAGGCCGGCACCGGTCATCACACCGCTGAACCCGAAGGGCGCGAAGTCGGCGAAGTTGTTGGCGTTCCAGCCGGTGATGCCCACCGCGACGAAGAACAGCAGCACGGCGATCTTGATGAGCACCATGATGGTGTTCGCAACGACCGAGTGCGAGGTGCCACGCACCAGCAGGAAGGCACACATCGCGATCAGGATCACGGCCGGCAGGTTAATGATGCCGCCCTCTTCGGGGGCCGCCGACAGCGCGGCGGGCAGCTGGAAGCCGAAGAGGTTGCCCATGAGCTGATTGACATACTGCGACCAGCCCACGGCGACGGCCGCTGTCGATACGCCGTATTCAAGCAGCAGACACGCTGCCACGCCCATCGCGGGCAGCTCGCCGAGGGTGCTGTAGGCGTAGGAGTAGGAGGAGCCCGAGACCGGCACGCTGCTCGCGAGTTCTGCGTAGCACAGCGCCGACAGGCCGGCCACGGTGGCCGCGATGATGAACGACCAGATCACCGCGGGCCCGGCGATCGGCACCGCTTCGGAGAGGATGAAGAAGATACCGGTGCCGATGGTGCCGCCGACGCCGATCAGGGTGAGCTGGAAGAGCCCGATGCTGCGCTTCAGGGTGCTGCCGCTCTCACCGCCATCGCGCGGAACGGGCTTCACGCGGAAGAGCTGCTGGCGCAGCGTCTGCGATGTGGACATGGGTTCTCCAGACGTCGTCGTCGATTGTGTTCGGTGTGGGCCGTTGCGGCCGGTTGATGGGATTGAGTCTAAGCGCTGCGGGTGACACGGAAGGAGGCCACCGCTGGGTCGACGGCGCCGCGCACGTAGCCCGTCGGCGACGCTGCGACCGCCTGTAGGAAGGCGACCGTCTCGGCAGTGATTTCTTCGCCGGGAATGAGGTTGGGAATGCCTGGCGGGTAGGCCGCGAGCGTGTCTGCGGAGACCCGCCCCACGGCGTCTGCGGCCGAGACGAGTTCGGTCTGCGAGAAGAAGCCATCGCGGGGCGTCATGCGCAGCGCACCGGGCGCGGGCAGCGCGGGGAAGGACCCCGCTGCGGCGTGCGCCTCACGCTCGACGCCGGCTGCTTCGGAGTCCACCGCCGCGATGAGGGCGCGGTGCACGAGCTCACAGTCAGGGGTCTTGCCCGCGCCGATGACGGCGACGAGCGAAGTGGCTGTGGCCATTTCGAAGTGGATGCCGTCGACGTCGATGAGTCGCTGCCGCAGCCAGTGGCCGCTGACACCAGTCGCAGAGATATCGATGGGCACGCGCAGCAGGTCGGTGTCTACGATGTCTTCGAAGCTGTCGAATCCGTCGCTGACGACACCGAAGCGGGGGTCGTCGCGCAGCATCTGACGGAAACGGCGGGCACCGGTGATGGAGCGCCCGATCTCGGCTTCGCCGGTCATGAGCGAGTGACGGGCGATGTCGAGGGAGGCTCGCAGGATCGCGCTGGTCGAGGTTGAGGCCGTCATGGTGAAGGCACGTTCGATGAGCGGTTCGAGGCGGTCGGCGAAGGGGCCGTGGCCGAGGTGCAGCATGGCCGACTGGGTGAGGGAGCCGGCGAGCTTGTGGGTGCTCGATACGACAAGGTCGGCCCCGAGGCGCGCGGGCGACTCCGGCAGCTCGGGGTGGAAACCGAAGTGCGGCCCCCAGGCACCGTCGACGATGAGCGGGGCACCGTGAGCGTGGGCGACCTCACTGAGGCCGCGCACGTCGGCGACGGATCCGAAGTAGCTCGGCGAGATGATGTAGACGGCGGAAGCCGGCCGCCCCTCCCGCTCAGCTGCCGTGAGGGCCGCGTCGAGCGCCGCTGGGGAGACGCCGTGCGACATGCCATGAACGTTATCGACCGTGGGAAAGACGAAACTGGGGATCAGTCCCGCTGCGAGCACGCCGTCACTGAAGCTCGAATGCGCGCTGCGCTGCGAGACAATGTGCTCGCCGAGACCGCGGGCAGCGAGTGCCGCGGTGCGGTTGGCCTGCGAGGCGCCGTTGGTGAGAAACCAGGTGCGGCGCGCACCCCAAGCCTCGGCGGCGAGCGCGAGCGCCTGGTCGAGGGGAGAGTCGGCTCCGAGGTCGACGTCATCGATGAGCATGGGGATGTCGAGTTGCAGGGTGCGCTCGCCGAGGAAATCGGCGAGGCGGGAGGCGAGCCCGTGATCGTTGCCGCCGTGCCCGGGCACCATGAGCTGCATGGGGCCGCGCGCGACGTAGCGATCGAGTGCGTCTGCGTAGGGGGTTACCGCGTGCCGGCGCAGCACCGCTTGCCGCTCGGCCGCGCGCGAGCTGTCCGCAGTGAGGTCTGCAACATTCGTGTCGGTGTCGAGCGCGGTGAGGGGGCTGGGGTCGGCGGTGTGGAGCATCCCTCCATGGTGGGGGTGCGGATCGCGATCGTGAATCCCCGTATCGTCTCGGAAGCCACATATCCTGTATGTGACAAATGTACCGCAGGTGCCCCTGCGTCAGATATGGGATAGTGGGATGCCATGATCGATCTGCGTCAGCTCCAAGCTCTGCGAGCCGTGCACGCCGAGGGATCCGTTACCGGGGCCGCTCGTCGCCTCGGCTGGAGCCAACCGACCGTCGACTACCACCTCAAGAACCTTGACGGTCTAGTCGGTGCCGCAGTGATCAA
The DNA here is from genome assembly GCF_037150695.1 of Leucobacter sp. VD1. Taxonomy (NCBI): domain Bacteria; kingdom Bacillati; phylum Actinomycetota; class Actinomycetes; order Micrococcales; family Microbacteriaceae; genus Leucobacter; species Leucobacter sp. VD1. The sequence continues at coordinate 598,536 of NZ_JBBCPO010000003.1, read as the reverse complement.
CCGCTCCTCGCGCGGCAGCTCACTCACCCCCGTCGGCGTGCTGCTGCTCGATCGCGGCGAGGAGATCCTCTCCCTCACCGATCTCGCTCTGCGCGACGCACGCGACCTCACCCAGATGGGGCGCGTGCGACTGCGCTTCGGCACGTTCCCGACCGCTGCCGCGAAACTGCTGCCGTCGATCGTCGCGCAGGTGACCGAGCTCGGAATCGAACTCGACGCCGTGCTCGAGGAGGTGCCGCAGCTCGTCGAGCACGTCAACCGGAGGCAGCTCGACGCCGCCATCGTGTACTCGGTGCCCGGCCACGAACTGTCGTTCCGCTCCGATATCGTCACCACCGAGGTGCTGCGCGATCCGCTTATGCTCGCACTGCCGGAAGGGCACCCGCTCGCGACGCACACCACCATCGACCGCGCGGCACTGCTCACACTGAGCCGTGAGCGCTGGCTCTTCGCCGCTGCCTGGGACGACCCCATGGACGCCATCGTGATCGACGCCTTCGCACAGGCCGGGCACACTCTCGATGTGGCGATCCGCACCGATGATTTCCAAGTCATGCTCGGCATGGTGGCCGCTCGCATGGCCGTCAGCTTCCTCCCCCGCCTCGCGAGCACCCGAGAGCATCCGGGCGTCTTGCTGCGCCCCATCGACGATCCGTCGTTCGTGCGTTCCCTGCTCATCGCGGCTCCGGCCGACGGCGCCGGCAAGCAGCCCTCCGCGGCGGTGCGCCAGCTGGCCGAGGCGATTCGCGACGCTATCGCCGCTCTCGATTGATTCGAGGCCGTCAGGCCCCGAGATCACGCGGCCCGAAGGCCAGCGGCAGCACCTCGTCGATGGTGCGCACACCAGCGACCGTCTCAATCAGCAGGCCGGGGGCGGCGTGCTCGGCTAGCAGCTGTCGGCAGCGACCGCACGGCATGATCGTCGCCCCGTCGCCGTCAACGCACACGAACGCTACCAGGTGCCCGCCCCCGCTCATGTGCAGCGCCGACACGAGCGAGCACTCCGCGCACAGCGTCAGCCCGTACGAGGCGTTCTCCACATTGCAGCCGGCGACAATGCGGCCGTCGTCGACGAGCGCCGCAGCACCCACCCGATAGCGAGAATAGGGAGCGTAGGCGGCGTCCTTGGCCGCGTTCGCCGCGGCGTGCAGGGCCGTCCAGTCGACTCCTCCGTCAAGCTCCCTGGTCGCGGGCCCCTGCGGCACGACACTCACCCCAGCTCCGGGGCCGGTTCTGACACGGGATCCGCGCCCCTTCCGTCGAGCGCGTCGATGTAACGCAGCACGATGCCCTCACGCAGCGCCCACGGCGAGATGGTGAGGGTGTCGACCTCGAACACCTTCATCGCGGTGCGCAGCACCACCGCGCCCGCCATGATCTGGTAGCCACGCTCGGGGGTCACACCCGGCAGATACTCGCGCACCGACCCCGGCATATCGCGCAGCGTCGGCTCCCACTCGCGCAGGCCGACGTAGTGTAACTGTGCGAGATCGCCGGTGATGGGATCGGCGGGGCCGCCCACGAGTCGCGCGAGTGAGCGGATCGTCTTCGAGGTGCCCACCACCCGCTTGGGCCTGGGGCGGTCTGCGAAGATCTGCTCGCGCACCCGCGTGAACTCGGCGCGGGCGTGCGCCCGCAGCAGCGAAACGGCCTCGCGCGATGGCGGATCCTCAGGCAGGAAGTTGATCGTGGATCGGCCCGCGCCGAGCGGCAACGACACCTGCACATCGGGATACTCGTCAGCGCCCTGCGCGATCTCGAACGAGCCACCACCGATGTCGAAGAGCAGAATCTCGCCCGCCGACCAGCCGAGCCAGCGCCGCACCGCGAGCATCGTGATCCGCGCTTCGTCCTCACCCGAAAGCACCCGCAGCACCACCCCGGTCTCCCTGGTGATGCGCGCGAGCACTTCCTCACCGTTGGCGGCCTCGCGGATCGCACTCGTGGCGGTGGCGATCATGTCGTCGACACCGATCTCGCGCACGGTGTCTGCGGCCTCGCGGATCGCATCGACGATGCGCCGCACCCCCTCCTCCACGATCGCGCCATCTGCGTCGAGGTAGCGCATCAGCCGCAGCACCGATCGCTGCGAGTGGTAAGGGGCAGGGCTCGCACCCGGGTGAGCATCGACCACCAGTAAGTGGACGGTGTTGGATCCGACGTCGATCACTCCGAGGCGCATGGGGAAATTCTAGTGGGCACGCTGGGGCACGCTGCAGCGGGCGATGCCGCGTGCGAATCCGCGCCCAGTGGGTGAAACCTCCTACTGCGCAGGCCGGAGTACCCCGCGAGCACCCCTTCGGCCTGATCTCACAAGCCGACACCCGTAGGATTGCGGTGAGTTGCGTTTCTTCAGGGGGAAGGCTGTCCAACGATGAGCACATGTGCGCCGGGTTTCGGTTCAACCACTCGCACCGCGGGCCACAGGCGATTGCGGCGCGCACCCGCTGCCATCCTCTCGGGAGTCCTCGTGCTCGCGAGCGTCGGCGCCGGCGCCGCACCGGCCTTCGCCACTGCGGGCCCGAGCGTGAAAACGCAGATCTCTCCGGATCAGCCGAGCAACCCCGCCGACACCACAGCTCCGGCGCAGGCTGAAGATCCCGCCGAGCGCAAGAGCGCCGCAGAGTCGCCCGATGCGGCAGCAGCTCCCGAGGTTGCGCGGTCACGATCTGAGCGCGCCGAGCTCGCGAGCGGCGGCACGATCTGGCTTCCCTTCGCCGTGCCCGACGGCACCACACCGCAGGAGTTCACCGCCCGGCTGTCACTGCTCGCCGGCGACGACTCCGCCCAGGTGCAGGTGAGCAGCGAGCGTCGATCCCTCGGCACCGTCACCCCGGCCGACGGAGAAATCACCCTCGCGCTCAGCGATGAAGACGTCGTCGACGGTCGCGTCAACATTTCTTTCTCGCTGCCCTGGAACACGGGCCTCGTGTGCTGGGTGGCAAGCGAAACCCAACAGCGCGAGCAGGGCACCCGCCTTGCCATCACCGACGCGGCAATCAACACCGCCGGCGAGGCAACCCCGCCCGAGACCGTAGCCACCTTCCTCTCCCCCTGGGTTGAGCAGGTCGAGGTGGTCACCGGCGGCGATCCGCAGCTGCTCGAAGCGGGCTTGAGCGCGGTGGCCGCAGCAACGCACCGCCTCGGCAGCGCCTCCTCGGTGTCGCTCGACGCTCCGGCGTCTGACACGGTTGACCCCGTAACCCAGCGCGTCATCGCCTTCGAGGCTGGCAGCGGCGCCGCGGTCACCGGCATCGACACCGACGAGCGGGGCGTCCCCCGCCTCGTCGTATCGGGCGCCCCCGAAACACTCACCGCCGCCGCGGCAGCGCTCGGCTCAGCAGGGCTCCCCCTCGCCTCCGCCGCAGACACCGAAGGCCTCGCTGCTGCCCCGGCCACCGAGCCAGACACCGCTCTCTCCCTCAGTCTCGAAGATCTCGGCACCGCCAGCGTCTCACTGCGCGGCTACGGCGTCACCGACGGCTTCATCAGTGTGCCGCAGGACGCCTTCGGCGGACCTGTCGACGGCTACACCCTGCACCTCACCGGCGCTGTCAGCACCGTCGACGCCGTCACCATCGCCTCCGCAGAGGTGCTCTGGAACGATGTGCTCGTCGACACGCTGCCTATTTCCGCAGACGATCCGCGCATCGACCGCACCATCACCATCCCGTCGTCGAGCGTGCGCGCCTCGAACGGCCTCGTCGTGCGACTGACCGCGGTTGCCGCAGGCGGCGCCTGCATCGACGAATCACTGCTGCCGCAAGTGCGCCTCGACCTCGACGCCCGCGCCAGCACGGTGACCGCCCATCGCGGTCAGGCCGTATCGCCCGGCTTCGAACGCTTCCCACAGGCTCTCGGCGGCACCCTCGCAGTCGCAACAGGCTCGGACACCCCGAGCGTCGCAGAACTGCAGGCCGCCGGATCGGTCATCGCCGCGCTGCAGCGGGTGTCGAGCCGCCAGCTCGACATCACCGTCGAATCCGCGCAGCAACTGATCGACTCAACAAAGCCCGGTCTGCTCGTAGGAGCTACACCAGACCAGGCCAACGCGCTGCGCACCCCGCTGCGCCTCGACCGCTTCCGCACCCTCGCCCCCTCGGGCAGCACCGAGCTGACCGTGGCCGTCGATCGGCCTTACGCCGCCCTCATGTCGTTCGAATCCGGCAACCGCGATCTGCTGGTCGTCGGCGGGTGGGCTCCCAACGGCGAAACCCCCGAGACGCTGCTCGTAAGCGTCGCAGACGACCTCGCCGGCACCGACTGGTACACCCTCTCCGGAGTGCTGCGTTTCCAGTCCGACAGCGACGCTGCACCCCAACTGCTCGACATCAACGCCGTGGTTCCGCAGCAGGCCTACCGCGAGGATTACACCTGGATCGCGTGGGTCGCAATCGGCGGCCTCGCACTGCTGCTCGCGATCATGGGAATCGCCACCGCCGCACGACGCCGCCGCGCAGTGGCGACGCGCCAGGTCGAAGCTGAGGCCGAGGCTGCTGACGAGGCCGCCGCGGCGGGCGAGACCGAACCGGTCGCCGGCGCAGATCCGCTGCCCGCCGATGCGACCCCTGCGGCTGCAGCTTCGAGCGCAGCTCCGGCCACCGAGGCGGCTCCGGCTCACGACGCTGCGGCCGAGCCCGGAACGGACGCCGGGCGCCGCAGCGACGGCTCGTGATCCAGGCCGAGGCCGCGCCGGGCCGCTTTCGGGCGGCCTGGGCGGCGCTCGACGCGCCCGCAACCGGGCGCCGCGTGCCGGGCACCCTCATCGTCGCGGCCATCGCGCTGATCGCGGGCACCATTGCCGCGTTCTGGAGCATCGGCACCGACATGCAATTCGCCTACGCCGATGCGCAGAGCCACCTCACCATCGCACGCCGCATCTTCGACAGCAAGGCGCCAGGCTTCACGCAGCTCGGCACTGTGTGGCTACCACTGCCGAATCTGCTGCTGATGCCGTTTGTCGCTATCGACTGGTTGTGGGCCACAGGCTGGGCTGCGGCGCTGCTGGGCATCGTCTGCCTCGTCGCAACAGCTTCGGCGAGCTACCGGATCGCGGCGCGCATCGGCCTGGGCCGCACCGCCCGCCTGGTGCTCGTCGGGCTCATCGTCACCAACCCGAGCATGCTCTACGTGCACACGACAGCGCTTACCGAGCCCGTGCTCATCGCGTTCCTCACCGCCTCGGTTGCGGGGCTCGCCTCATGGGCGCTTTCGCCCCGCGAGCTGAGCGCCGGCGAGATGATGGTGTTCAGCGGCGCGCCCGCCGCCGGTGCCGTGCTCTCCCGCTACGAGGGTTGGGCGCTGGTGGCGAGCGGCACACTGTTCGTGATCATCGTCGCCTGGCGGCGCAAGCGCTCGCTGAAGCACGTAGTGAAGCTCGCCTCGGCCTTTGCGCTGTGGCCCGCGCTCGGCGTGCTGTGGTGGGTCTCCTACAACTTCGCGGTGTACCAGAACCCGCTGGAGTTCTTGAACGGCCCCTACTCGGCGGCGGCACTGCAGGCTCCTGTCTCAGAGTCGGGCTTTCTGGCGTACAAGGGCTCCGTGGGCCTCACGCTGTGGGCCTACCACTGGGCCATTATCGGCACCGTCGGCGCGGTCACCCTCGCGGTCGCGGCGCTCGGGCTCATCGCGCTGTGCGCGCGGTTCCGGCTTGAGACCCGCGCGCTCATCGTCTGGCTGCTGGCTACTGGCTGGGCATTCTCGCTGCTCAGCCTCTACCTCGGCCAGACGCACCTGAACAATATGCACACGATGCCGACGAACTGGTGGAACAACCGCTACGCCCTGGTCTCACTGACCTGGTTGGCGATGCTCTGCGCGGTGTGGATCGACTCCTGCCTGCGATCTCGGCGGGCTCGCAGGCTCGGGATCGCAGCCGCGGTCGCGACGATCGTCGCGTTCGCCGGCCAGCTGGCCTGGTCGCTGACCGACCTCCCGGGCCGCAGCGCCGTGCTCGCCGAGGGTGCTGGCTACCTTGAGATCAAACATGGCAACGGCACCGATGCCGGAGCGCGCTACCTGGGTGATCACTACGACGGTGGCGGGATTCTGATGGACGAATCCGCGGCCGGCAATGCGGTGCTGCCGCAGATCGGCGTGCCGCTGCACGAGTACTTCAACCGGTCCACGGGCCCCCTGTTCGACGAGGCGCTGCGCGATCCCGCCGGTCACGCGCGCTGGATCTTTTACACGGTGGCCGACGCGCCGTCACTGTCGAGCGCCGCGGTCGCCGATCAGGTGTACGCGACGCTTCTCGAAAACCCTGCCGTGCTCGCGCAGTACGAGGTCGTGTTCTCCGAGGGTGACATTCGCATCCTCCGACGATTGGACGGCTCATGATCGGTATGCCCGGCCGTGACCGGCGCCGCATCGGCGAAATCCTTCTCGACCGCGGGCTCATCACCCAGACGCAACTCGAGGAGGCGCTCGCCGCGCAGCGGGAGGGCGGTGGACAGCTGGGGCGCCACCTCATTCTGAGCGGCGCTGTGCAGCGTATGGAGATGTATCGTGCACTTGCCGAGCAGTGGCGCGCCCCCTTCGTCGACCTCGTGCAGCTCGACGAACGGGGCGAGGTCGACGCCGAGCTGATCCTCACCGAGACCGCAGAGACCTGGATCGAGCGGGGCTGGCTGCCAATTGCCGTTGAACGCCCCGCGCACGGACCATCCTGGGTGACCGTGGCCACGACGATCCCGCTTGAGAGGGCCGCGGCTGCGAAGATCGTTGAGGGCTTCGGTGTCGATCAGGTACGGCTCGTCACCACCACCGACTGGGATCTGGTGCGTGTGGTGCAGTCGATCTGCCGTGCCGCGCTCGTCTTCGGTGCCGCGGAGGCGCTGGCGAGCAGCGACAACTCGGCCTCAGCGAAAGACGGCCTCAATTTGTGGCAGCGCGCGCTGCCGGTGATCGCCGTTGCGGTGATCGTCGTCGGCGCGGTGTTCGATCCGCTCGTCACCGCGATCACGGTGCTCGCAATCGCGAACGCGATGTTCCTCGTCAACGTCGGCTTCAAAGTGCTCGCCGGGGTGCGCGGCAGCTTCCGCCGCGTGTGGCGGCGCAGCCTCGCCGCAGAGGTGCACCGTCAGCGTGAGGTGAGAGGCTTGCCCGAGCCCGTCTCCTCGATCCCGGATGATGATCTGCCGATCTACACGATCCTCGTGCCCGCCTACCGGGAGGCCAACATCATCACGAAGCTGGTCACCAATCTGGGCGCGCTCGACTACCCGAAGACGAAGCTCGATGTGCTGCTTCTGCTCGAAGAAGACGATGACGAGACGATCGCCGCAGTGAAGGCGATGCGCCCGCCAGAGTATGTGCGCATGCTGATCGTGCCGCCCGGCGGCCCCCAGACGAAGCCCCGCGCCTGCAACTACGGTCTGGCGTTCGCGCGGGGCGAGTTCGTGGTGATCTACGATGCCGAGGATCGGCCACAGCCGCAGCAACTGCGGCAAGTTGTGGAGCGTTTCCGCTCGGAACAGCGCCTCGAGAACAACGAGCAGCGCCCACTGATCTGCGTGCAGGCTGCACTCAACTACTTCAACGCCGACTACAACGTGCTGACCCGCCTCTTCGCGGTTGAGTATGCGCACTGGTTCGACTCGATGCTGCCCGGCATGGACGACTGGCATGTGCCGATCCCCCTGGGCGGCACCTCGAATCACTTCGTCACCGATCAACTGCGCAACCTCGGCGCCTGGGATCCCTACAACGTCACCGAAGACGCCGACCTCGGCATGCGCATCGCCGTGCAAGGCGGGCGGGTCGGCGTGGTGGATTCTGTCACCTGGGAGGAAGCGTGCGCCGAGGTGCCCGCCTGGGTGAAGCAGCGCACCCGCTGGATCAAGGGCTACATGATGACGGGCGCTGTCAACGCGAGACACCCTGTCGCGTGGTTGAAGCAGAACGGGCTGCCGGGTTTCATCACGCTCACCGCGTTGATCATCGGCACGCCGCTCGCGTTCCTCGCCTACCCGCTCGTGCTCGGCTTCACGATCATCACCTATGTGGGCGTGCACGTCATCGGCCTCAATCTGCCCGACTGGCTCGTGATCGGCGGCACGATCAACATGTTGGCATCGAACGCGCTGATGATCATGTTCGCTGGGGCTGCGGCCTGGCGTCGCTACAACTGGCGCATCGCCGTCTTTGCGCTGCTCAACCCGCTCTACTGGATTCTGCACTCGGTTGCGGCGTGGCGGGCGGCCTGGCAGATGTACTTTAGCCCGCACCGTTGGGAGAAGACCCCGCACGGGCTCACCGAGGAGTATGAGGACTCCTCGGTGGTCGCGGTGTAGTCGGGGGCGGATCCCGGTTCGCATCCGGCTGCGGGTGCTGATGTTGCTGAGGGTGCTGATGATGCTGCGGGTGCTTTTGGATGCGGATCGGGGCGCGTTTGAGGCGCGCCACTGAGGCCCCGCCCCACCACGAGGTGCGCTTCGCAACGAGACCCGCTGCGAAGCGAGGCGCGCGCTACAGCGAGGTGCGCTCGAACAGCGCCCGTGGTGCGAGCCGCACGGCGAGCATGATCCACCGCCACAGGCCAGGCGCGTAGACGACCGGCCTGCCTGCCGCGATAGCGCGCACCACAATCCCCGCGACCGCATCGGTGCTTGCCAGGCGGGCTCCCGACTCCTGCAGCGGGGCCGTCATCGGCGTCGCAGTGGGACCCGGCTTCACCAGGCTGACGCGGCGGCCGGTGCCGTGCAGCCGGTGCTGCTCGCCCTGGGCGGCCCGCTCGACCATGCCCTTCGCCGAACCGTACAAGAAGTTGCTCGCGCGACCGCGATCCCCTGCAACCGAGCCGATCACCGCGATCCGTGTCGCCCGGGTCAGGCCCACGGCCGCATCGAGCCACAGCGTCGGAGACACCCCCGTCGCTTCAAGCTGGTCTTTTGCGAGGACGAGATCCTGCTGCATGCGCTGCTGATCGTACATGGCACCGTGCGCGATGAGCACGGTGTCGGGGTCTGCCTGCTCGGCCGCCTCGGTGACCGCCCTGGCGATCGCCTCGGGGTCGAGCATGTCGAGGGCGACAATCGACACTTCAGGCGAACGGCCGCGCACCCGCAGGTCGGCGGCGACGCGCTCAAGCCGTTCCGCGTGGCGCCCCACAAGCACAAATCGACCGGCACCGGCGTCGGCCCAGCGTCGCATGATGTGCTGCGCGATCACCGAGGTCGCACCTACGACGAGCGCAGAACTGGTGGTGTGCTTGGTCATGAGATAAGCCTCCTCGCGAGGTCTGATTCGATACCCGGATCCCTGAACGGCAGAAACTCGGGCAGTCTCGGATAGCCGGCTTCGAAGAGTTCGCGCGGCATGCGTGCGTCTTTCGCCGGATAGAGACGACCGCCGACCTCGGACACGATGCGATCGAGCTCGGCGAAGAGCCGCAGCGTGCGCTCGCCCAGGTCTGGGAAATCGAGGGCGAAGCAGACGCCTGGCGCCGGGAAGCTCAGCATGCCGGGCGAGGGGGTGTCACCGAAAGTCTTCAGCACCCCCAGGAACGAGCCCTGCCCTGAGCGGGCGATGCGGTGCAGCATCTCGGAAGTCGCCTCCTGAGCACCCTCCCACGGGATGGTGCTCTGGTACTGGTAGAACCCGCGCGGCCCGTACATGCGGTTCCATCCGCGGATCGCGTCGAGCTGATAGTCGTAGTCGCGGTAGTGTTCGATCCGCGTGCCGACCCCTGAGCGCTGCCACCAGTAGTAGGCCTTGTTGAGCGCCGGCAGCGTTGCCCGGCCCACGAGCGAGAACGGCGGTGTCACGGGCACGGTGAGGCTGCGCTCCGGCTGAGCGGCGGGCAGCGCGGCCGTCTGCTCGGCCGAGCAGGGCCGAGCAGTGGTGAAAATGCCGCGGCGACCGCCATCGGTGACCACATCGATCCACCCCACTGAGAACGGCTCCGTGTTCTCCCTCACCAGAGAGAAGTACTCGGAGAGCGAGCCGAACGCCACACGGCGGGTCTCCAGCCACGGCCCCGCCACCCGTTCCAAGCGAATCGTCGCCTCCACGATCACCCCTGTCAGCCCGAGACCACCCACGGTTGCGGCGAAGAAGTCGGCGCGTTCGTCAGGGCCGCACACGATGCGCTCACCATCGGTGCGCAGCAGCACAATGCGTTCGACGTGGCCGCCGAAGGTGCCGGCGACGGCGTGGTTCTTGCCGTGTACATCGTTCGCGATCGCACCGCCCACGGTTACGTTCTGGGTGCCGGGTGTCACCGCGAGCATCCATCCGCGCCGAGAAAACACCCGCTGGATCTCGCCCAGCGTGACACCAGCCTCGCAGCGCAGCAGGCCCTTCTCCTCATCGAACTCGATAAAGGCGTCGAGCGCGGTCAGATCCCACGCCGTGCCACCGGAATTGAGCGCCGCATCACCGTAGCTGCGTTCAAGGCCGACCGCCAGACCAGGATGACCGCTCGTGATCGCCCTGGCAACGCTGCCGGGATCCGCCGGCCGCAGCACCCGATGCGGATGCCGGCCGCGACGCCCCCAGGAGACCAGATCCATGGGCCTACCCCTCCCTCTCGACGAAAGTGTAGCGGCGGTCCAGCTGGTACTTCGCCGCGTATCCGATCCCGAGCCCGATCACTGCACCCGTGTACCGCGCCGCCTCAGTGCCGAAGATCCAATCGAACCCGAACTCGAACCCCCAGAAGATCACCGTCGTCACCACACTGAACAGCGTGTACATGACAACCGTGCGCATATTATTGGACAGGCTCCGGGAGCGGAATCGGAAGATGTACCGCCGATCCAGCACATACTTCACTGCGAGCCCCGCCAAGGTGCCGACGAGCACGCCCGCCGCAACCGCCCAGGTGCCGTCAAGCATGCGCACCACTGCGGCCTGAGCGAGCAGGTTCGTTGCCGTGGCGATTGCCGCGAAGAGCAGATACAGCAGCGCGATGCGCACATCGACTCCATTCTGGGACTCGGGGCAGGCATGGCCCCGATTCAGCCGCACGACCCCCGAGAATAGAGTGTATGCGCTCACTCTTCCCAGCACTGCGTCCCAAGCAGTGGGTCAAGAATCTGCTCGTGTTCGCGGTGCCCCTCGCGGCGGGCCGCCTCTTCGAACCGCAAGTGCTGTTGCAGTCCCTCCTGGGATTCGTGGTGTTCTGCGCCGCTTCATCCACGGTCTACCTCGTGAACGACCTCATGGACCGCGAGTCAGACCGCATTCACCCCTCGAAGCGCTACCGCCCCATCGCGAGCGGCCGGGTCTCCCCCCGCACGGCCACGAGCACCGCCGTTGTGCTCGGCCTTGGGGCCGTCGTCACGCCGTTCCTCACGGGTGCCGCGGGACTCGGGGCCGTCGTCATCACCTACCTCGCACTGCAAGCGCTCTACGTCACCTGGGCGAAGCATCGCAAAGTTGTCGACATGCTCTCCGTGGCGACTGGCTTCTGTCTCCGCGGCATTGCCGGTGCTGCCGCCACCGGAATCCCGGTGAGCGCCTGGTTCATGCTCGTGATCATGGCAGGTTCGCTCTTCATGGTCGCCGGGAAGCGGTACTCCGAGCTGCTGGCAGCTCAGCATGCCCCCACGGCCTACACCCGCTCGACACTCGCCCAGTATTCGGTGACGTTCCTGCAGTTCGTCTGGGCGATGTCGGGCACGATGCTCGTGCTCGGCTATTCGCTCTGGGCCTTCCAAATCGCGGGCTTCAACCAGGTCTTCACCGTCTCTTCGGTGGTGCCGTTCCTCGCGATCGTGCTCTACTACGCATCCGACATCGACAAGGGCCGCGCCGAAGGCCCGGAAATGGTGCTCTTCCGCAACCGCAGCGTGCAAATCGCTGCCGTGGTGTGGTTCGGGCTCTTTGCTGCAGCGGTGCTCGTGCCCGCCGAGGGCATGACCCTCTTCGGGGCGTAGCCGCTCAGATCTCGGCGTCGGGGTAGATGCTCCGCGTCTCGCCACGGCGGTTGCGGCCACCGCGACGCCAGCTGAAGTGGATCACCGGAAAGAGCTTCGACACCCCCAGCACCACGTAGATCAGCGTGTTGATCGCAACGAAGGTTGCGAAGACCCCGAACCAGTCGCTCTGGAGGATGCTTTCGGGGAACAGGATTCCGGTGTGCAGCATTGTCGTTATCCTTCCGAAGCGGAACGTTCAGAGACGGCGGCTTCATGCCTCGGTTCGCGCGCCTGGAGAGTGCCGCTGCTCGCCTCCGGGCGGGCGTGCTCGACATGCTTCCAGGTCGCATTCTGGCCGGACGAGATCTCAAAGACGCCCTTCAGGAAGGCAAGGTTGAGGAAGCAGTCGTAGACCAGTTCAGGAAAAACGAGCATGGCGAGCAGGCGGGCGCGCCAGCCACCCCGCCACACCGTCACGGTGCGCTCCACCATGAACACGAGACCGATGCCAAGCCAGAACGGGAACCACACCCAGGTGTCCATCGCGGTGAGCATGATGAACATCAACCCGAAGTAGGCGAAGAGCGCGAACACGCCGTAGCCGATCGCCACCTGCTGGCTCCAATAGCGGAACGTCTGCGGGGTAACACCGTAGGTTCCCAGGTTCTCGAGGGCGCCACGCTGCCACCGCAACCGCTGCGCCCAGAGCATCCGCCAATTCGGCATGAGTTCGGTGGTGACCATGCACTCTCGAGGTGAGGTCATCAAGCCACCGAGCGATTTGATCGCGATCGTGAGCTCGTTGTCCTCGGTCAGCGCAAAGGTATCGTAGACCTCGCCGTTCACCCCCGGGATGGAACGGCCGCGAGCCTCGGCGACCGCGCGCAGCGCGATGGCACGGAATACCGTTCCGGTGCCGGTGAGTACGAACACCCGACCGTCCCGTCGCGAGATCTCCCGCTGGTAGCGGAAGTACTCGTTGCGCTGAAACTGGCCCAGCATGCCGTGACCCTCTTCGCCGCTGAAGAGGCCGCCGACAGCCATCAACGCCCGGTCGTTGCGGAACCGCGCCACTGCTGTTTCGAGGAAGCGCTCGCTGAGCTGGGTATCGGCGTCCATCACGAGCACTGAATCGTTGTCGCCCATTCCGGGTAGCAATTCGGCGAGGGCCTGGTTGAGCGCACCGCCCTTCTTATGGGTGTTTTCCACGGTTTCGAAGACCTCGGCTCCGAGCTGCCGCGCGACGGCAACAGTGCCATCTGTGCAGTTGTCGGCGACCACGATCACTCGGTCTGCCCGCAGCGTCTGGTCTTTGAGCGAGGTGAGTGTAGCGGGCAGCGACGCCTCTTCGTTATGCGCAGGAATGAGCACCGTCACCGTCACCTCCCCGGCGAACACCCCGCGAGAGCGGTCCATGATCTGCTTCGGAGCGAGCGATCGTTCGATCACACCGAGCGGGGTGCGCCGGTACCGCCGTGCAACGATGCGCTCGGTGGCGACCACGATCGCGACAAGGGCCAGGGCGACCGCGAGAGCAACGCCCCAGATGCCGGCGCGAGGCACCTCGGAGTTGTAGAGCACCGTCCAGGCTCCCGCGAGGGTGAGCCGCACCGGGTTCCAGACAGTCTCGGCGTCTGTCGCAGTGACCCCCCAGATCAGTAGGGCGACTGCGCAGAGCACGATGACGATAATGATCACGCCCACCAAGCGCTGAAAGACAGAATGCATCGAACTCCCCTTCCCGCGATGCCAGCCCGAAACAACGAGCGTGGGTGCAGTCTATGCCTTTCCTTCCTATGAAAACAGCATCAACTGAAGCAGTATGAGCCTGTTCGGAGCTGCGTTCACGCAGGCTCACTCAGCCGAGCGGGCCCACCCGTTGCACTCGCACCGCAGGCTCTCCTTCGACTTCTGAAGCGGCGAGATCCACGAAGCCTTCGATCCCCCAGTCGCGATCGCCTGCCGGATCGAGCAGCACCTGCCTGAAGCGCCAGACCCCCTCGGCCACTGCTTCTGCGCCGTTGTCGATCTCGAGGAGCCCCGCGGCGCGAGCATCGGCATCGATGCGGATCTCGTCATACTCGGTGAAGTAACCCGCCAAGGCATCGCGCCAACGCTGCTCACCGAAGTTGCCCGCAGCTGAGCCGTCGAGCTCGCCGAGCAGTTCGTAGCGTTCGTGGGCAGCGGCCTGCACCCGCAGGAAGAGCGCGTTGCGCAGCATCACGGTGAAAGCGCGCTCGTTGCGCAGCACGGAGCGGGTGGGCGGCACGACCGTCTCGCCTGTAGCTTCCGCCTGCGCGAGCGCAGCGGCGTGAGCCGCAGCGGCTTCCGGGTTCGAGAGCTCTTCCCACTCGTCGACGAGGCTTGAATCGACCTGCCGCACCAGCTCTCCCAACCAGTCGATGAGGTCGTCGAGTTCGGGGGTCTTGGACTGCTCGGGAATGGTGCGTTCGAGCGCACGGTAGGCATCACTGAGGTAGCGCAGCACTCCGCCCTCGGCGCGACCGAGCTGGTAGAAGGAGACCAGATCGCGGAAGCCGAAAGCGCGCTCGACCATGTCGCGCACCACAGATTTGGGCCGCAGCTCATAGTCTCGCGCCCACGGCACCTCCTGGGCGTAGGCGTTGAAGGCCTCTTCGAGCAGCTCTTTGAGCGGCTGCGGATGCGTCACCTCTTCGAGCAGTTCCATGCGCTCGTCATACTCGATGCCCTCGGCCTTCATCGCGGCAACGGCCTCGCCGCGGGCTTTGTGCTCCTGAGCGCGCACAATGGCGCGAGGATCTTCGAGGGTGGCCTCGATGATGGAGATCACATCGAGGGCGTAGCCATCGGACTCAGGGTCGAGCAGTTCGATCGCGGCGAGCGCGAACGGAGAAAGCGGCTGGTTGAGTGCGAAGTTGGCCTGCAGATCAACGGTGAGGCGCAGCAAGCGTTCGCCGCGCTCGTTCTCGTGCACCTCGACGATGCCGCCGTTGCGCAGCGTGCGGAAGATGCCGATAGCGGTGCGGGCATGCTCGTACTGGCGGGCCTTCGGCTCATGGCTGTCGAAGATGAGCATCTGCATCGTGTTCAGAGCCTCGCCCTCCCACTCCTCGCCGCGGCCGATCACGCCGAGCACCATGGAGTGGCTCACGCGCATGCGGCTCACCAGGGGTTCCGGCTGCGAGCCGACGAGCTTCTCAAGCGTCTGCTCGCTCCAGCCCACGAAGCCCTGGGGCGGTGCCTTCTTCTTCGGCCCTTTGCCCACTTTCTTGCCTGAGGCCGCCTTCGCCTGCGCTTTCGCGCTCTGCTTGGCGTTCTCGACCTCGTGTTCGGGTGCGAGAGCGATCACATCGCCCTCGGTGTCGAAGCCTGCCCGACCGGCGCGCCCCGCGATCTGGTGGAACTCGCGAGCGCTCAAGCGGCGCATCTTTTCACCGTCGAACTTGGTGAGCGCGGTGATGACGACGGTGCGGATGGGCACGTTGATGCCCACGCCGAGCGTGTCGGTGCCGCAGATCACGCGCAGCAGACCGCGCTGAGCGAGCTGCTCGACCAGTCGCCGGTATCGGGGAAGCATTCCCGCGTGGTGCACGCCGATACCCGCGCGCACCAACCGGGAAAGCGTGGTGCCGAAACCTGTCGAAAAACGGAAGTCGCCGATCGCAGCGGCGATCTCGTCGCGACCGGCACGGTCGACGATGCGGATGCTGGCGAGGGCCTGAGCCTGTTCGACGGCGTGCGACTGGTTGAAATGCACGAGATAGGCGGGGGTCTGGCGCTGCTCGATGAGTTGTTCGACCACCTCGTGGGCGGGTGCCACCGCATAGCTGAAGCTGAGCGGCACGGGCCGTTCCACGCCTGTGACGAGGGCGGTATCGCGGCCCGTGGCATCGCTGAGGTCGGCGGCGAGTTCGGTGACATCGCCGAGTGTCGCCGACATCAGGAGGAACTGCGCGTCGTGCATGAGCAGCAGCGGCACCTGCCACGCCCAGCCCCGTTCGGAGTCGGCGTAGTAGTGGAACTCGTCCATGATGACCTGGGTGATGCCGCCCGCCTCGGGATTGTCGACGTCTTTGTCGCGGATCGCGAGATTTGCCAGGATTTCTGCGGTGCAGCAGAGGATCGGCGCATCCGGGTTGATCGAGGTGTCACCGGTGACCATGCCCACCCGGTCGGCCCCGAACACCGCGACGAGATCGAAGAACTTCTCACTCACCAGGGCTTTAATGGGGGCGGTATAGACGGTGCGGCGCTGCTCTGCGAGCGCGATGAAGTGAGCGCCGAGCGCCACAAGTGATTTGCCGGTGCCCGTGGGTGTGGCGAGGATCACATTGCTGCCAAGAGCAATGCCGAGCACCGCTTCTTCCTGGGCCGGGTACAGGCGCAAACCGCGCTCTTCCCACGCCCACTCCTCGAACGCCGCGAAGGCTTCGTCGGCCTCGGCGAAGGAGGAGGTTTCGAGCATCGATCCCAGGTTCATGCGTGTGCTTTCTCGCTTCTTCACTCGGCCGCGGATGCGTCGATGCCGCTCTCGAGCTCGGCGAACTTGGCCGCCATTGTCGGGTTCTTGCGGGTGAGCTTCTTGATGGTAACGCCCTGCGCCTTGTCGTTGGCGAGGCGCAGATTGCGTTCGGACCCCAGCAGCTCTTCTTTCACCTTCTGCAGTCTCGCAATCGCCTTGTCGATCTCCTCGATCGCCGTGTGGAACTTGCGCGTTGCAAGCTCGTAGTTGCGACCGAACGCACCCTTGAAGGCGTCGAGCTCCGACTCGAAGTTGGTGATGTCGATGTTCTGGGCCTTCACCTGCTCCAGCTCGGCCTTGTATTTCAGGGCGTTCAGCGAACCGTTGCGCAGCAGCGTAATCAGCGGCAGGAAGAACTGCGGCCGCACCACATACATCTTGGGGT
Organism: Leucobacter sp. VD1; assembly: GCF_037150695.1. Lineage (NCBI taxonomy): Bacteria > Bacillati > Actinomycetota > Actinomycetes > Micrococcales > Microbacteriaceae > Leucobacter > Leucobacter sp. VD1. The sequence continues at coordinate 581,783 of NZ_JBBCPO010000003.1, read as the reverse complement.
AGCGATGCGAGACGTCGACGATGCCGTCGTTGTAATACTCGTTCTCCGGCTCGAGCGAGGACACGAGCACCGCGTATTCGCAGCCCTTTTCAGTGCGGTCTTTGTCGAGCTCTTTGAAGAAGTCTTCATTCTTCTTCTTTGTGGCCGTCGTATCAGCCTCGTTCTTCATCTCGAACATGATCGAGACGATTTCGATGCCGGCGGGATCGAGGTCGCGAAAAATGTAGTCGCCCTTGCTGCCCGAGCTCGCATCGTTGTCTTTCTCGAAGTAGGCATTCGGGAAGGCCATGGCGCGGTAGCGGTTGAAGGTGTTCTCGCAGTGCAGTTCAAGCGTCTCGCCGAGCATCTTCGTCGACAGGCGGGCCTTCATATCGCGCAAGCGCTCGATCTCGGCCTCGCGGTCTCGCAGCTGCGTCTCGTAGCGCTCCTTCAACGATTGCTCTGCGAGCTGTTTCTCTATCTCGGCACGGGCGAGACCGCTCTGCAGTTCATCACGCTCTCGTTCAACGCTGCCGACGGCCTCGGCGAGCGCGAGCTTCTGGGCGAGTTCGACGGTCTCGATCTGTGATCGCAGTTCCTGGATCTGAGCATCCTTCGCCGCGGCAGCACGCTGCAGCTCGGTCGTGAGCTTCGCCTCGGCCAGATCCACCGCCGCTTGCTTCTCCTGCCGCGCCTGCTCAAGCTCACTCGCGAGCGCGTCGCGCTCCTTCTCGACCGCGCCGAGGGCCTCGGCAACCGCGAGCCGCCTGGCGGTCTCGGCTGCATCGATCGTTGCCCGCAGCTCCTGGATCTCCGAGTCCTTTGCAGCGGCGGCGCGCTGCAGATCGGCCGCCGACTGCGCAGCCGCAAGCTCAAGCGCCCTCGCTTTGTCTTGCTCGGCCAGTTCGAGCCGCTCGTGCAGCTGCTGCTCGAACTCGTGGTCGCGCACCTGTTTCAGGATGTCGGCGTACCCGGCCTCATCGACGGTGAACGCCCTGCCGCAGTGCGGGCACTTGATCTCATGCATCCGGAGCCTCCTTCGACCTGTCTCGGAACCCTACTAACCCTCCCACAGACCACTGACATTCCTGTTCGATCGCGCTGCGCACACGCCCCCGAAGCGCCGCACAGACTCCCCGCAACCCTCCGCACGCCCGTCCACGAGATCTGCCGCAGAACGGTCAGGGGCAGTCGATACACTTCGGGACATGGCAGATCCGCTCCTTTTCCAAGCAATCCGGCTGCGCAATATCGAGGTGCGCAACAGGCTCTGGGTTTCCCCGATGTGCCAGTACTCGGTCACTCAGCAGGACGGCGTGCCGCGCGACTGGCACCTGCAGCACATCGGTGCGCTCGCGCGCGGCGGCGCCGGTCTCGTGACTGTTGAGGCAACGGCGGTGGCACCAGAGGGCCGCATCTCACCGCGCGATCTGGGGCTTTGGAACGACGATCAGACGGCGGCCTTCGCGGAACTCGCGACCGCCGCGCACGCCCACGGCGCACGCATCGCGGTGCAGCTCGCGCACGCCGGCCGCAAAGCCTCCACCCATCCGTGGCTCCCGGGCGCACCCGAAGGCTCGATCCCCGTGGGTGAAGGCGGCTGGCAGACTGTGGCCCCCTCAGAGGTGCCGTTCGGCGAGTTCGCTACGCCGCGAGCACTCGGCATCGATGAGATTGCGGGCGTTGTCGCAGCATTCGCGGCGGCAGCGGATCGCGCGGTCGCCGCCGGCTTCGACGCCGTCGAAGTGCACGCAGCCCACGGCTACTTGCTGCACGAGTTCCTCTCCCCGCTCTCAAACCTTCGCGGCGACGGCTACGGCGGTGATCTCGAACGCCGCGCACGGCTGCTGCGCGAAGTCGTGCGCGCGATCCGCATCCGCCATCCCGAACTGCCGATTCTCGTGCGCATCTCGGCGACCGAGTGGACTGCGGGCGGCTTCGACATTGACGAAGCGAAACTGGTCTCGGCGTGGCTTGTCGAAGAGGGTGCCGATCTCATCGACGTGTCTTCTGGCGGCAACACCCCGGCAGCGCGCATCCCTGTCGGCCCCGCCTACCAGACCTCGCTTGCCGCGCAGCTGCGCCGTGAGCTTCCAACCGGCGCCATTGCGATCGGAGCCGTCGGTCTCATCACCGAGGCCGCGCAGGCAGAGACCATCCTCGTCACGGGGCAGGCCGACGTGATCTTCGTGGGGCGGCCTCTGCTCGCAAACCCGCACCTGCCGCTGAGCTGGGCGCACGAGTTGCGCGCTCCATCGGCCGAGAGCCTCACGCCCGGCCCTTACCACCGGGCCCGGTTCTAAGGGAGCCGGCGGCACTGTTGGTGCCGCCGGCCCCGTCAATGTCGGTGGCCCGGTTTACACTGACCGCATGACCGACACGATCACCGCATCAGAGCTGCTGCGCCTGCGCATGCGTGCGCTGGGCCTCACCGCTGCGGCTGTAGAAACCGCCGATGCGTCTGAGTCAGACGGTCCACAGCGGATCGCGGAGGCCGCGCGACGCATGCTCGCGACGCAGGGGCAAGATTGGCGCTCCTCGCGCTGGGCACTGGGCGTGCGAACGCCTGGCACTAGCGTCGCCGATGTGCACGCCGCGTTCAACGCAGGCCTCGTCGTGCGCTCCTGGCCCATGCGCGGCACCATTCATGTCGTCGCTGCCGAAGACATCGGCTGGATGCAACAGGCCACCTCGCACCGGGTGCTCGTCGGTGCGCCGAAGCGGCGCGAGTTTCTCGGCATCAGCGATGCGGTGCTCGACACCCTCGTCGAGGTGTCGCTCGACGCACTGAGCGGGCTCGCAGCGGGGGGCCGCGGGCTCGACCGCGACGCACTCGCCGCGGCCTGGACCGACGCGGGCATCGAGTGGAGCAGCAACTGGCGCTACCACCTCATCTGGTGGCTGTGCCAGAATGGCCTGGCGGTCTTCGGCCCCGTTCACGGCACCGAACCGCTGCTGGTACGCGCCGACGAGTGGATTCGCGATGCCCGCAAGCTCGATGGCGACGACGCCCTCGCAGAACTCGCGGCCCGATACGCCGCAGCCCGCGGCCCCGTGCGCGAGCGCGACTTCGCCTGGTGGACCGGCCTCACCGTGCGCGAGGCCCGCCGCGCGATTGCGCTCGCTAGCGAAAGCGGCCGCCTAGTGCCGCTCCGCCTCGATGCTGTCGAGGGTGCCGCAGGCGCACTCTGGGCCGATCCCGAACTGCTCGGCGATCCGCTCTCCCGCGTTGCGTCAGGCGACGCCGAATGGCTCCTCCTGCCGTCGTTCGACGAGCACCTGCTCGGATACACCGACCGAGAACCGCAGCTCGATCCCGAGCACTTCGAACGCATCGTGCCCGGCCGCAACGGCATGTTCCTCGCGACTGTCGTGGCAGACGGCCGGGTGCTCGGCACCTGGCGGAGAGGCACGCGAAAGGGCGCGGGCCTCGAACTTTCACCATTTCCCGGGTCGCGCATCGACCTTGGAGCGCTCGAATCGTCGGCCGCACGTTGGGGCGCCTTTCACGCTCAGCAGACGCCCGAGCTCAGACTCACCGAATCCGCGGCAGATCCCTCATGACCCCGAGCCGAGGCGTCAACACCGTGCACCGCCCAAGCCTGCCATCGAAGCAGCAGGCGTGGCAGACGTGAGAGCCTAGAGCCATGGAATTCGGCCTCCTCTCAGTGATCGCGGTGATCCTGCTCGTCGGCGCATCGATCGTCGGCAGCAAGATCGGCATCGCGGCCCCTCTGCTGCTCGTCGTCATCGGCATCGGCATCGGCTACCTCCCCTTCATGCCGCTCGTGAGCATCGACCCCGAGATCATCCTCCTTGTCGTGCTTCCACCGCTGCTCTATGCCGCCGCCGTCAACGTGCCCATCGTCGATTTCCGCCGCAACTTCCGCCCCGTCATCGGGCTTTCCGTGCTGCTCGTGGTGATTTCGGCTCTCGCCGTCGGCTTCCTCGTGCACTGGTTCGTGCCTGCGATCCCGCTCCCCGCTGCCATCGCCCTCGGCGCTGTCATCAGCCCCACCGACGCGGTTGCAGCGACCTCGATCGGCAAACGGCTCGGCATGCCCGAGCGGGTCGTCTCCATCCTCGAGGGCGAAAGCCTCGTCAACGACGCCACCTCGCTCGTGCTGCTGAAGACCGCGACCGCCGCCGTTGCAGGCAGTTTCGCGCTCGCACCGGCAACGGGCGCATTCTTCTACTCGGTCGCAGTGGCGGTCGTCGTCGGCCTCGTCATCGGCGGGCTGACCGTGTGGATCCGCTCCAAGCTCACCAGCCCGGTGCACGACACGATCATCTCGTTCATCGTGCCCTTCGTCGCCTTCATCCCCGCCGAGGAGCTGCGGGCTTCTGGCGTGCTTGCCGTGGTCGTCACCGGTCTCTACACCGGTCACCACGCGTCCAAACGTTTCAGCGCATCTGCGCGCACCAACGAGCGACTCAACTGGCGCACCGTGCAGTTCCTCCTCGAGAACGGCGTCTTCCTTGTCATGGGGCTGCAGTTGCACTCGCTCGTGGCTCAGGTCGGCGAGAGCGAGCTGCGCCTCCCCCACATCGGCATGCTCGCGCTGGGCCTCGTCGCACTGCTCATTCTCTGCCGTTCGGCCTTCATGGTGCCGCTCCTGATGGGCATGCGCGGGGTGACACGGCGCTACGAGCGACGCAACGCCGGCTACAACCACCTCAACGAACGGGTGCAACAATCGGGCATCGCAGAAAAGGCCGACGGCCGCTTCCGCGACCGGCTGCGCAGGCTCGACATCCGCACCAAACGATCTGCTGCCGACCTCGAACATGAGCGCGAGCAGCAACTCGGCTGGCGCGACGGCGTGGTGCTCTCCTGGAGCGGTATGCGCGGCGTGGTGACGCTCGCCGCTGCGCAGTCGATCCCCACTACCGTTCCCTATCGACCGCAGATCATTCTGGCGGCGTTCGCCGTCGCGGTCATCACCCTGCTGCTGCATGGCCTCACGCTGCCCGTGTTCATCCGCAAGCTCTGGCCCGACGGCGCCGGCACCGGGCACCAGAAGAAGGAACTGATATCGCTCAGCCGCGACCTCTACGAAGCCGCCAACGAGGCCATCGATGAAGCCGTCGAAGCACAAGAACGCGAAGACGAACGCACTCGCGAGGCCGCACGCGACGCTCAACCAGCGCGCGATCCCAAACAGCAAGAGCACACCGACATGGCAGTGCAGCGGGCGCGCGCGAGCGCGCGCAGCGCCCTCATCCCTCTCGCGGCGGCCGCAGCTCCGACGATGCCCCTCGAAACCCACGGCGCCGAGCACCCGGCACAGACCTACCAGCGGCTCCTGAGGCTCGCTCTGGAGGCGCAGCGCGAGACGCTTCTCGAAGAGCGCGCAATCGGTCGCTACAGCTCACAGGCCATCAGAGCGGCAGAGCTCGCGCTCGACGCCTACGAGACGAGGCTGTTGCCCCCGGCAGCGCTCTGAGCACCTCGCCGGCCAAGCTCGTGGTCAGTAAGGTCAGGCCTGCACGGGATTCTGGTGGTGGCTGAACACGATGCTGGTGCGGGTCGATGACACCGCCGGGTGCGCCGAGAGATGCTCCATGACGAAGTCGCGCACATGATCCGAATCGCGTGCCGCAAGGTGGATGATGAAGTCCTCCACACCGCCGAGGAAGAAAAGCTGCATCACCTCTGGCAGCGAGCGCAATTCGTCACTGAGCTCAGCGATCCGCTGCCGCGCACCCGATCTCACCGTCACGCTCACGAGCACCTGCAGGCCGAGCCCCATGGCCCGCGGGTCGACCGACGCCGTGAATCCCGTGATGATGCCGCGGCTGACGAGACTGCGCACCCGCGCAATGCAGGTTGAGGCGGCGACGCCCACCCGCTCCGCGAGTTCAGCGTTGGTGATGCGCCCGTTGGTCTGCAGCTCTTCCACAATTTTGCGGTCGACCTGGTCCAGCCCGACATCTGGGCGCAGATTCTTCGAATCCTCAGTCATCACAGCTCCGTATTCGCTCCGTTCTTCACCACTTTAGCGATGAATTCCGAAGAGAATTCATGTTTCTTTTGCGGAAAGCGAATATACTGCACAATCGAAGACATCCCGTGTCGCGATTTCTCTATCGAGGGTCGCGGTGCGTCCGGACCACACCGCACTTCCGAACACTCTGGAGCAGATCATGCGCGTCGGTATTCCCACCGAAATCAAGAACAACGAGAACCGCGTCGCCATCACGCAGGCTGGCGTCTACGAGCTGGCACGCCGTGGCCACGAGGTGCTGGTGCAGGCCGGCGCTGGCCTCGGCTCGGCGATCACCGACGAGGAGTACGCCGCCGCAGGCGCCAAGATCGTCGAGAGCGCCGATCAGGTCTGGGCTGACTCGGACATGGTGCTCAAGGTCAAGGAGCCCATCGCTTCGGAGTACGACAAGATGCGCAAGGGCCAGGTGCTTTTCACCTACCTGCACCTCGCAGCTGAGAAGGCACTCACCGAGGCCGTGCTCGCATCGGGCACCACCGCCATCGCCTACGAGACCGTGCAGCTGCCCAACCGCGGCCTGCCGCTCCTCGCCCCCATGTCCGAGGTCGCCGGTCGTCTCTCGGTGCAGGTCGGCGCTTACTCGCTCATGAAGGCGAACGGTGGCCGTGGCATCCTCCTCGGTGGCGTGACCGCCACCCGTCGTGGCAAGGTCGTCGTCATCGGCGGCGGCGCAGCCGGTGAGCAGGCTGCTCGCATCGCTTACGGCATGGGCGCAGAGGTCACCGTCATCGACATCGCGATTCCCCGCCTCAAGCAGCTCGAGGACGAGTTCAACGGTCGCATCCAGACCCGCACCTCGAATGCGCACAACATCACCGAGGCACTCAAGGACGCTGACCTCGTCATCGGCTCCGTGCTGATTCCGGGCGAGAAGGCTCCGAAGCTCGTCACCGACGAGATGGTCGCTCAGATGAAGCAGGGCTCCGTGCTCGTCGACATCGCCATCGACCAGGGCGGCTGCTTCGAGAACTCGAAGCCCACCACCCACGACAACCCCACCTTCGAGGTGCACAACTCGATCTACTACTGCGTCGCCAACATGCCCGGCGCTGTGCCCGAGACCTCGACCGCGGCGCTCACCAATGCCACCCTCCCCTACGTCGTCGCACTCGCCGACAAGGGCTGGGTCAAGGCGCTGAACGACGATGCCTCGCTCGCCAAGGGCCTCAACGCTCACGAGGGCGTCATCACCAACCACGGTGTTGCACTGGCGTTCCCCGAGCTCGCCTCGGCATCGCTTGAGGAGACTCTCGCCGCTCAGGCCTAATCCAGAGCAGTGCGCTTCAGTGGGCCCCGCTTCTTCGGAAGCGGGGCCCACTGGCGTTTCAGCGATTGCGGCGGAGTGGCGGATCCGGGTGCGGATCCGCCACCCTCCCGCGATCCGCACTCCACGTCGCCCCTCCCCATGCTTCGCATGCATCGAGGTCACCCCTGGGGCCCTGATTCCTACTCGGAAAGGGCCACAGGAGTGACCTCGATGGGGTGGTCCTGGTCGCTCAGAGCGTGGGTTCTCCGATGGAGAGCATGAGACGGTTCGCCCAGTTGAAGAACGCGCCCGCCTGAATCACGTCGAGCAGCGAGAGCTCGTCGAGGCCGACCTGCCGCAGCGCGGCGATCTCGGCAGCGCCGAAGCGCGACGGCGTCGCGGTCAGCGCCACGGTTGCATCGACGATTGCATCGAGCCTGGGCGACAGGCGCACCGAAACGCCCTCGTCGAGCAGGCGCTGCACCTCCGCCCGATCGGCGCCGTTCTCGCTTGCAAAACGCGCGTGCACGGAGGCGCAGAAGACGCAGCCGTTGAATCGCGAGGCCGCGGCAGCCGCGAGTTCGCGCTCGGCGCGGGGCAGCCCGGCGTCGGTGTTGGTGAAGATGTCGAGGTCAGTGAGGGTGCGCTCTCGAAGCGCCTCGGGATCACGCGCGAGCAGCCTGAAGTAGGGCATGTGCACACGGTCGCGCTGCACGAGCGCGTCGTAGTGGCGTTCGGTGAACTCGGCGACGGGCAGGGGCTCCAGCCACGGCTTCCAGCCGAGCACGTCCTGGGTGAAGCGCGGCGGCTCCTGCACCTCGGGGGCCGGCGGCAGCTGCTCGGCACGAGCCGCCGCCGGGGCTTCGGTGTTCGCCCCTGCGGTGCGGGCTTCTGCCGCACGCGCCACCTCCGCAGCGAGTGCGGGCAGCAAGGGCGAGCCTTCGCCAGTGCTCAGCTGTTCGAGGCCGTGCACGACTCGCAGCTGAAACGTGAGAAACGAGACCAGCTGCGAGAGCGTGATGACCCCAGTGGTGCTCCACCCGGCATCGAGCAGCTGTTGCAGCGAGCCGCGTGCGGCATCACGCGGGTGCAGCACGAGCAGGTGAGCGTGCTCGAGGGCCGCGGCAAGGCGGTCGCCGAGCGCGTAGGCAGCCTCGACCGAGGAGACGCTGTAGACGGGGCCTTCGGTGCTCTCGGGAGCGTTGTCGGCGCGGAAGGCTCCGTAGGGTCCGGATCCCGCTGCTCGTCCCGCCTCGGCGACGATGAGCGGTTCGAGAGCTTCACCGGCCCCGGCCCCGAGCCCCTTGCCAGTCTCTCGCAACAGGGCTCCGTAGAACTCGACCGCGGAATCCTGCTGGTGCAGTCGTGCCACGAATAGAGCCACGGCGGCGCGCTCTGCAAGGGTGACCTGGGAGGGGTCGTCGGGCACGAACAGAGCGTCGAAGCTGCCCTGGGCGTGGGTGCGCGCCTCGGGCCGCCGCCTGCGTGCTTCGTCGAGGGAATCGCCTGGAGCGATGCCCGCAAGGGCGTCAACAATGTCAGTGGTCGGGGATACGGTCGGGGTGTTCGATGACATAGGGTTCCGTTCGAAAGGAGATTGAAATGGAGCAGCCGAATCGCGAATGCCTGAAGCGAGGCCCGCCGCGCCCTCTAGATCACCCAGTGACCCGAGGCGAGCGAAGCACCAGGAATCGCGTCGATGAGCTGACGCGTGTAGGGGTGACGGGCGTTGCCGAAGACTTCCTCGGTGTCGCCGTGCTCGACCTGCCGGCCGCGCTGCAGCACCGAAACGGTGTCGGCGATCTGCCGCACCACGGCGAGGTCGTGGGAGATGAACACGTAGCTGAGGCCCAGCTCGGCTTGCAGCCGGGCGAGCAGGCGCAGAATCTGCGCTTGCACAGTCACGTCGAGCGCTGACACTGCTTCGTCGAGCACCACGAGTTCGGGTTCCACAATGAGCGCCCGGGCGATGGCGACGCGCTGCCGCTGACCGCCCGAAAGTTCCCGGGGCTGGCGGTGCGCGAAGTCGGCGGGGAGGGCAACGAGTTCGAGGGCGTGAGCGACGCGATCAGCCCGGTCTGCCCGTGACCCGATCGCGAAGTTGCGCAGTGGTTCGGAGAGCGTCTGGCCGATCGAAAGCCGCGGATCGAGCGAACCGTAGGGGTTTTGGTAGACGAGCTGGGTGGTGCGTCGAAACTCGCGCAGCTCTCGGCCACGCAGGGTGGTGACTTCGAGGGCGTGCACTGCGGAGGGCTCGCTTGCAGAGGGTCCGTTCGCGGCAGATCCGTTCGCGGACGGGCCGGATGCGGGAGCGCTGGCCTGGCCTGCGTAGATGCGAATACTGCCCGCAGTGGGCCTTGCGAAGCCTGCGATTGCGCGACCGGTGGTGGTCTTTCCGGATCCGGATTCCCCGACCAGGGCGTGCGTGGTGCCGCGGGCGACAGTGAAGGACACATCATCGACGGCCACGAACGCGTCGGCACCGTGCCCGAACTGCTGACGCAGCCCGCGCACTTCGAGCAGGGGGGCCGCAGCCGAACCGAGTGTTTCAGGAAGTGCACGTGGCGACGCCACTCGTGCCGGCGAAACCCTACGAGACTCGGACACCGGGTCTGACTCCCTCACTGGGTCTGACTCCGACTCCGACTCCGGGGGTGACTCCCACACCGTGCGAGGTTCGGACACCGCGCCCACCTCAGACGCCCCGCCCGACACCGGCACCCCGCCCGACACCGGCGCCGCGCCCCACACCGACGCCCCCGACACAGTCAGCGTCTCCCGGTCAACAACCCGGCCGAACGACGGCGCATCGTGCATCAGCCGCCTCGTGTACTCCGACTCGGGCTGGGCAAGCACTCGGTCGCTAGGGCCGGATTCCTGCACCTCGCCGCCGCGCATCACCACGACGCTGTCGGCGCGATCCGCCGCCACCGCGAGATCGTGCGTGATGAACAGCACTCCCGTGCCCGTCTCGCGCCGCAGTGTGTCGAGCAGGTCGAGCACGGTGCGCTGCACGGTAACGTCGAGCGCCGAAGTGGGTTCATCGGCGATGATCAGTTCGGGGTTGTTCGCGATGGCCGCTGCGATGAGCACGCGCTGCCGCATGCCGCCCGAGAACTCGTGCGGATACTGCTTCGCGCGGCGCACCGGATCGTCGATGCCGACCTGTTCAAGCAGCGCGTGCACACGTTCGCGCACCTCCTCGCGGCTCGGCCTGCCGTGGATGCGCAAGGATTCGCTGATGGAGTGACCCACGGTGCGTACGGGGTTGAGCGAGTTGCCGGGATCCTGCGGGATGAGGCCGACGCAGCGGCCGCGCAGATCCTGCCAGCGCCGTTCCGAGAGCCCCACCAGTTCGGTGGTGCCTAAGCGGCGCTCGTTCAGCAGGATCGACCCGCGCGAGATACTGCCGTTCGACGCGAGCAGTCCGATCACCGACTGGGCGACCGTGGATTTGCCCGATCCGGACTCCCCCACAACAGCCGTGACCTTGCCCGCCTCGACATCGAAGCTCACCCCGCGCACCGCGTCGACGTGGCCATGACGGGTGCGATACTGCACTGCGAGATCGCGGATGCTGAGTAGCGGCTGCTCGCTCATGATCGTCCTCCTGAGCTGATGGCCTGGCTGAGTCTGTTGGTGGCGACCACGACGAGCACCACGACGAGGCCGGGCAGCGTCGTCAACCACCAGGCGGTGGCGACGTAATTGCGGCCCTCGGCGATGAGCAGGCCCCACTCGGGTGTGGGGGGCGGTGCTCCGTAGCCGAGGAATCCGAGGGTGGAGATCTGCAGGATCGCGGATCCCAGTTGCAGGGCGGCGAGCGCGATGACGGGGGTGAGCGAGTTCGGGATGACATGCCGGCGCAGCACGCCGAAGAAGGTGCCTCCCGAACCGTAGGCGGCCTCGACGAACTCGCTGGCCCGCACGCTCATCACCTGGGCGCGCGACAGCCTCGCGAACACTGCGACCGAGGTGACTCCGACCGCGATCGCCGCGTTGGCGGTGCCGAAGCCGAGCAGAATCACCACGCTGAGCGACAGCAGCAGGGTGGGGATCGCGAGCATCACCTCAACGAAGCGCATGAACACGTCGTCGACCCAGCCACCGACGGCACCCGCCGAAACCCCGATGAGCGTTCCGAAGGCGAAGCCCACGAACACCGCAAGCAGCGCGGCCGAGATCGACTGGGAGGCACCGTGCACCACCCGTGAGAAGAGGTCGCGGCCTGTCGCGTCGGTGCCGAACCAGTGCTCGGCACTCGGCGCCTGCAAGGCCGGTGCAACGGTCTCGGTGGGGCTCTGCGAGGTGAAGAGCCCCGGGGCGACAGCCCACGCGAGCGCGATGAGCAGCACGAGCAGCGGCACGATGAGGCCGGGCCGCAGCAGGGTGGTCCATGGAGAGGCGGATCGCGCGGCGTTCGGCGTTCCGCGTGCCGGGCCGAGGCCCGTGGCGGTTTCGACGGCGGTCATCGCGGGGCTCCTGTGGGTTCGTGGGTGTCGGATGCGGGCTGCGCCGCAACGGCGGCGGCCCGTGTGCGGGCCTGCGTCTGGCGCAGACGGGGATCGAGCACGGGGTAGAGCAGATCGACGGTCAGATTGATGACGACGTAGACCACTGTGGCGATCACCACGACTGCGAGCAGCACCGGGGTGTCGCGATTGGCGACGGCCTGAGCGGTGAGACTGCCGATGCCGGTGCGACCGAACACTGTTTCAGTGACGATCGCCCCGCCGACAAGCTCCCCAAAAAGCAGGCCCGCCATGGTGAGCACCGGCAGCAGTGCGTTGGGGGCGACGCCGCGCCACAGCAGCCAACTGGTGCTGGCTCCTCGCGCCTTCACCACCGACACGAAGGGCTGCTCGCGTACCTCGTCGATGCTGCGCAGGAAGACCTGCGCAAGCGGTGCGGCGATGGGGATGGTGAGGGTGAGCACCGGCAGGATGAGGGCCTGTGCGTCGCTCGCGCCGATCACGGGGACGAGCCCCAGCTGAAAGGAGAAGATCTGCACGAGCACGATGCCGATCCAGAACACCGGCACCGAGACGAACAGCGGCGGCAGGTTGCGGAACACCCTTCGCAGCCATGCGCCCTTGCCGTACGAGGCAGTGAACGCGATGATCACGGCGAGCACCACGGCACCCGCGAGTCCGAGAACCGCGAGGGTCAGCGTGGAAGGCAGGGCCTCGGCGAGCAGATCGGAGACTGCCGCACCGCTCTGCACCGAGTAGCCGAGGTTGCCGCTCAGGAACGCGCCGATCGATTCGAAGTAGCGCACGATCAGCGGCTGATCGATGCCGTACGAGGCCCGGATCTGCTCGAGCTGATCCGGGGTGAGGCCCAGGTCGGGGTTGCCGAACCGGGCCATCACCGCGTCTCCGGGCAGCGCCGCGAGCAGCACGAAGGCGCCCGTGTAGGCCAGCCAGAGCACGAGCACGGCCTGGCCTACACGTCGCAGCACTGCGCCTCGGGTCATCGCTGCAGCGTCACTTCATAGAACGACGGGCGGCCGATCGACTCAGTCTTGAAGCCCTTGACCTGCGATCGCAGCCCGAACAGCTGCGGCTCCTCGAAGAGGGGCAGTACGTAGGCCTGCTCGGCGAGGTGCTGCTGGGCGGCTGCGGAGGCCTGCTGACGCTCCTCGACCGTCGGCACTGAGGCGATCTGCGAGAGCAGCCCGTCGAGCTCGGGGTCGTGCAGCTCACCGGTGGCGGGGTCGAGGTTCAGCAGCGCGTTGCGGTTCTTGGAGAAGAACTGCGACTTCAGCACGTCGAAGTCAGCGCGGCCAACCATGGAGTGGTAGACCTGGATGGTGTCGAGTTGCAGTCGCGCGGCGTCCTGTGCGGCCTGGTCGCCGGCGAACAGCTCCACGCCCACACCGATCTTGCCCAGCTGCTCCTGAATCAGGGTGACAACCTCCTTGGAGCGCGGCTGCGGCAGCGCCTCGTTGAAGGTGAGCACGAGCTTCTGGCCGTCCTTCTCGCGGATGCCGTCACTACCGACCTTCCAGCCCGCCTCGTCGAGCAGTTGCGCGGCCTTCTTGGGGTCGTAGACGTAGTTGTCGGAGGTGTCGGTGTACCCGAGCGCCGACTTCGCGAGGATGCCGGTCGCGAGCGGGTAGCTGTCGCTGAACAGCGTGTCGACGATCTCTTCGCGGTTGATTCCGGCAATGAGCGCCTGACGCACCTTGATGTCCTGAAGCAGCGGGTGCGCGAAGCGGAAGCTCAGGCTGTTGTTCACGCCGTTGGTGGGGGCCGCAACGAGTTCGAGACCGTCGGCTTCGAACTGGGTTTCGTCGGGTGCGGGGATGGTGCGGGCGATGTCGGCTTGACCGGAGGTGACGGTGCCGACGCGCACGCTCGGCTCGCTCGCCACGATGAAGTCGACGCCGTCAATTTGCGCGGCACCCTGATGCTTCAGCGAGGGCGGTGCCCAGTCGTAGTCGTCGCGGGTGGTGAGCGAGAGTTCGGTGCCGATCTTCTCCGTGTCGATCACGAACGGCCCGCTGCCGACGATTTCGGCCGCGTTGCCCGGGCCGAAATCTTCGTTGCTGCGGTCGAGGGTGGCGTTCGAGAGCAGTCCCGAGTTGATGGTGGAGACGGCCTGCGCGAAGCCCGGTGACGGGGCGGTGAAGAAGAACTTTACGGTGCGCTCGTCGACGACCTCGCCGTGATCGTAGTTGTTGATCGCTTCGGATGCGGAGAGCGCACGGTTGCTGTCGCCCTTGCCGAAGAGGTCGAAGTTCTTCACAACGTTCTCGGCGTCGAGCGGTGTGCCATCGGAATAGGTGACGCCTTCGCGCAGGGTGAAGGTGTACTCGGTGGCGTCGGCGTTGACCTCGGGCAGGTCCTCCGCGATCCAGGGCTCGAGCTCGAGCGTCTGCGGGTTCTGGTAGAGCAGGCGGTCGGTGATCTGGTTGAGCACGCCCCCGTTGGGATAGAAGCCGCCGGCCGGCGGGTAGAGCGTGTTCCAGGTCTGCGGTTCGAGGTAAGTGAGGGTGCCGCCGCTGCTCTCGCCGCTATCGCTCCCCCCGCCCGCGGAGCAGCCGGTCATCGCGATCGCGACGGCGGCCAGCGCTCCGATCCAGGCGATACGGCGTGTTCTCATGGGGTACTCCTCGGGGTGATCAGGGGCGGATCGCGATGCGTGATCCGCCGTTTCAGCTCTGGCGCGTCTCTCGCACCGAAAGCTATTGTTATGGCTCGCATAACTTCTGCGAAAGTCATCGTGTAACAGAAGTTCACACACGAGGCGCCCCGCCGGGGCGTCACATTCAGTCATCTGCCACCCCTTCTCTCGACGAACAGGCCTATAACGGAACCATGTCCACTGCGAACCGAGCCACTATCGCGATCGTGGGAGCCGGCCCGCGCGGCGCCTCACTCCTCGAACGCATCGGCGCCAATCTCGGCGACGATGCGCCGCCGATCGACGTGCACGTCATCGACCCGGCACCCTCCGGCGCCGGCAGAATCTGGCACCCCGAACAGTCCCGCGAACTGTGCATGAACACGCTCTCGCACGCCGTAACCCTGTTCACCGAGCCAGGCAGCAGCCTCGCAGGCCCGGTGATTCCCGGCCCCACGCTCTACGAATGGAGCGTACTGAGCCTGCACGCGGAGTTTCCGTCCGATCGCTCCGTCAAGGCCGTCGCGGCGATCCCCAGCCCCCACGTCGCAGCCTTCGAGGCGTTTCCGCCCCGCCAGGGCTTCGCCGCCGACTTCCGCGACGAGCTTGAAGCCACGTTGCCCGAATCGCACCCCAGCCGCGCCCTCTACGGCGAATACCTGAGCTGGTGCTACGAACGGGCCGTCGCACTGCTCCCACCCAACGCGCGCGTGATCCGCCACCGCACCACCGCCGTCGGGATCGAACGCCACAGCTCCCGCGAACGCATCCAGCTTGCGGCGGTGGGCGAGCACGGTGCGGGGTGGATCGAGGCCGACGCCGTCATTCTCGCCACCGGATGGATGCCGCGCTCAGACACCGCAGCCGAACGCGCCATCGCGCACGAGCTGGAGCGACGGCCCGAGCTCGTCTGGGTGCGACCCGCGAGCCCCATCGAACAAGATCTGAGCCGGGTACCCGCAGGTGAACCCGCCATCGTGCGCGGCATCGGCATGGGATTCTTCGACGCCATGGCGCTGCTCACCATCGGTCGCGGCGGCGCATTCGCACCCGACCCAGACACCACCAGCGGCCTGCGCTACCTGCCCTCCGGCCGCGAACCCGTGCTGCACGCCACCTCCCACCGCGGCGTGCCATTCCGCGCCAAATCGCTCTACCACTCACTGCCACCCAACCCGCAACAGCGCCTGCTGCTGGGCGTCGACTGGGCCGCGATCCGCCGCCCCATCGACTTCGACCGTGTGCTCTGGCCGCGCATCGTGGCCGACGCCTACATCGACCACGTCGAAACGCTGCACCGGGTGCGGCCCACCGCCGTCGCAGCTTCGCCGCGGGAGATCCGCGCCGCAATCATCGCGGCCCTCGACGAACTGCTGCACGATGCCACCCCAGATCCCGCCCCCGGCGGTGACGACCTCGACCGCGCACCCGCCAGCATCGCAGCCGCCGTCGCACCGTTCATCCCCAACCCAGCCGACCGCTTCGACCTGCTCGGTGAAATGCACCCCGCCGAGCGCGACTTCGCCTCCCCCGAAGCATTCGACACTTTCGTGCGTGAGCGCACTGCAGCAGACCTGCGTGAGGCAGAGTTGGGGCGCGACAGCGCCGTGAAAGCCGGCCTGTGGTCGATCAGCGCGGCGCGCGGGGCGGCGGCCCGCATCGGCACCCTCGGCGGCTTCGACGCAGAATCGCGCGGCTCAGGCTACGCGCTGCTCACCTCGCTCGGAGGCATGGTCGGATCCGGCCCGCCCGCGTTCCGCAACAGGCAGCTGCTGGCCCTCGCCGACGCCGGCCTCGTGCGCTTCGTCGGCCCGCACGCCTCGGTGCACGTCAGCGACGAGGGCTTCGTCGCCGAATCGGCGCGCGTTGCCGGATCCCGGGTCGTCGCCCCCGCCCTCGTTGATGGCTGGATGCACTTCCACCGCCTCGACGAAACGGTCGATCCGCTGGCCCGCACCCTCCTCGACGCAGGCCGAGCCCGTCCCTTCCGCGTGGCTGCGCGCGACGGCGCCGCACTCGTCACCGGCGCCTTCGAGATCGACGCCGCCACCGGGCGGCTCATCGGGAGCGACGGCAGACACGACCCCGCCGTGCACGTTGCGGGTATCCCCGTCGACGAGCAACTGCACGGCACCATCATCAGCCCCATGCCGGGCACCGACCCGCCGATGCTGCGCGAGACCGACCGCATCGCGCGCAGCGCACTCGGGATCGCGCTCGCACGCACCGACCAAGCCTCACCCCACGGCACCGCACCGCACCCCCAACTCGAAGGAGCGCTCCATGTCTGACCCCCGCCCCGTCGCCGTCATCACAGGCGCATCGAACGGCATGGGCCGCGAGATCGCCCGAGAGCTCGCCAGTAGCCACCGCATCATCGCCGTCGGGCGCGACGCCGCGAGGCTCGACGCCGTCGCCGAGGAGACCGGCGCCGAGACGTGGCGACTCGACGTTTGTGAGGAGGAAGCGTTCGCGCAGCGGATCGCGGGTCTCGACCGCCTCGATGTGCTGGTGCACGCGGCGGCGGTCTCGCAGCAGCGCGCCGTCGCGGACGCGAGCGCCGACGACTGGAACCAGCAGCTCTCCGTGAACGTGGTCGCGCCCGCCCTCATCACGAAGCACGCCCTGCCGCTCTTGCGCGCGGCGCAGGGCACCGTCATCTTCATCGGTTCCGGGGCGGGCACCAGGCCCGTGCCGGGCAACGCGATCTACACCGCGTCGAAGCACGCGCTGCGCGCCGTCGCCGATGTGCTGCGCATCGACGAAGAACCGCACCGCGTGCGTGTGGCAACGATCGCGCCCGGTCAGACCGACACCGACATGCTGCGACAGCTGATCCCCGCCGACGCCTACACGCCCGAACGCTACATCCGCCCCTCCTCCGTAGCAAGTGCGGTGCGATTCGTAGTCGACGCGCCGGCCGACGTGCAGATCACCGACCTCGCCGTGCGCCCCAGGCAGGAGATCGCCCGGATCTAAGGTGGCTGCGTGAGCACGAGCCTGCGAGCCTGCGAGCCTGCGAGCCTGCGAGCCTGCGAGCCTGCGAGCCTGCGAGCCTGCGAGCCTGCGAGCCTGCGAGCCTGCGAGCCTGCGAGCCTGCGAGCGGAGGATACCCGCACGTGGCAACGCCCCTTCCTTCTCTGCCCTGCCCTCTCTTCCGCCCTCCTGAAGATCGGGGTCACTCTTTGCCGTGTCACGGCACGACACGCGGCCACACGTGACCCCGATTGAGACCGCGGCGGGCTGACGTCGCCCGGGCGCGGTCGGCCGGTGTCTGAGGCGGGCGTAGGCTTGAGGGTATGGATCTGAAGTTCACCTTCAACGGCGGTTCGGCGGCGTCTGAGCACTCGCATGATGCGGCTGCCGGGGCCGCCCCGGGTATTCCGCTCCCCTTCACCGCGAAGCCCGCCGCGTCGAGCAGCGTGCTCGAATTGCACGCCCGCCTCAACGGCGGCGCGGTCGTGGTCGAGTCGCTCTCTGGTGATGGCGTGAACTATGCAAGCGCAGAGGTTGAGCTCGCTGCGGGATCGGATGACCCTGCCGCGCTGGGCAAAGCTTTACGTTCTGCGTTCGCCCGAGCCGTTGCGGGCCTCGAGGGTCCGCTGTCGGAGGCGGTCACCGCGCTGGTGCTCGATCTCGGTGGAGCCGAGGCTGAGGCGCTGCGATCGCTCGGCATCGCGGTGAACGAAACGGCGGATCCGCGCGCCGTCGTGGATGACGCCCTGCAACGCCGTGTCGGTGTGGCCGCCGGAACCCCGATCCGATTCTGACGACACGACCCGCGGCCCCGCCATCGAGTCGGCCTATGCGTAGCGAGTAGGCCCGAAACTTGCGTGAACATTGGGCCGACTCGATACGAATAGGCCGCCTGGACGCGAGCGCGAGCTGACGCGAGCCTGAACGGGCCGACTCAGCGCTGGAACTCGATGATGCGGTTGAGCGCTTCCGCTACGGCGGCTTCACCAGCAGCGTAGGAGAGGCGCACAGCCCGGCTGCCGCGGATCGGGTCGAAGTCGACGCCGGGAACCACTGCGACATCGGCGCCTTCGAGGAGCGCTCGGGCGTAGGCGACCGAATCGCCGTACCGTTCGAGTTGCGGGCCGAGCTCGGAGTAGTAGTAAAAGGCTCCGTCTGATGGCGCTGCAACACCCCAATTCAGCTGCGGTTGCGCTTCAAGAATGAGAGCGCGTGCGCGCGCGAAGCCCTCGACGACGGCGTCGCGCTGCGCGTAGCTCTCGTCGGTGAATGCAGAGAGGGCGAGCTCCTGCGCCGGGGCCGGCGGCGAAAGCGCGAAGTTCGAGGCGAGAGCTTCGAAGGGCGCGACGAGCGACGCCGGCAGCAGGGCCCAGCCGAGCCGCCAGCCGGTCATGCCCCAATACTTCGAGAAGGAGTTGATGACGATCGCCTCGGCATCGAGTTCGCGCACCGACACCCCGCGCGGGTCGGGGTCGCCGGGCTGCGGGAAGGTGATGCCGTGGTAGATCTCGTCGCTGATGAGCCGCGCCCGGTGCGTGCGGCACCACGACACCAGCGCTTCCAGTTCGGAGCGGCCGAGCATGGTGCCTGTGGGGTTTGCCGGTGAGGCGATGATGACACCGGCCAACGGGCCGTGCTCCTGCACGGCGGCGTCGAGCAGCGCGGGAGTCGGCTGATAGCGGGTGTCGGGGCCGGTGGGGATCTCGACCACCTGCACGCCGAGCGCCGCGAGGATGTTGCGGTAGGCCGGGTAGCCGGGGCTCGCGAGCGCCACCCGATCGCCTGGGTCGAACGCCGCGAGGAAAACCAGTTGGAAGGCCCCGGAGGAGCCGGTGGTTACGGCAACCGTGCCGGGATCAACTTCGACGCCGTACCAGGCACGGTAGTGCCCGGCGATGGCCTCGCGCAGCGGCGCGGTGCCGAGGGGTCCGGTATAGCCGGCGGGTTTGAGGGTGCCGGGAGCGGGGCGGGCGCTGGGCTCCCCCGCGCAGAGCGAGACGACGTCGTGCCCCGCGGCGCGGCGGCGGGCGATCTCGTCGGTGATGCGCATCACTTCGAAGGCCGGGATGCCGGAGCGTGCCGAGGCACGCAGCACCGATTCTGGCTTTGCCTGCTCAGGCAGCGACGACGAGGTCGGGGTCGGCAGTTGCCCGGGGATGGGCGCTTCGAGCCGTCGCGACGGTGGGGTCTTGAATGGGCCTCCGGGTCTCACCATGCCTCCAAACTAGCGCGCCCTGGCAGATCTAGCACGGACGCGGGCTCCGCGTATGCGGCGTTCCTATGCACGGCTCGCTCACGCACCGATCGTTCACGCCCCACCCGCAGCGCCTCGCGATCGGCTCGTGCGGCGCGCTCGGTGAGCCTGAGGTAGCCGGACAGCGCGACGAGCCCCTGTGAGCTGGTGGGCAGGCCCTCTCCGAGCCTGTCGGAGGAGACAAGGTGCGCTGCCCACTGCGCACGACTGATCGCAACGTTGAGTCGATTGCGCAGGAGCAGGAATTCAAGACCCCGCGGCACATCGTCAGGACTCGAAGCGGCGAGGGTCACGATCGCGATCACCGCTTCTTGCCCCTGGAACTTGTCGACGGTGCCCACCCGCACCCCGTCGAAGCCAGCGGCGATGAGCGCTTCGCCGACCACCTCGACCTGCGCGTTGTAGGCGGCAACAACGATCAGATCGTCAGGGGTAAGCGGCCTACCTGACACCCCAGCACCAGCACCAGCAGCACCCACCACAGCGCCCGAGAGCGATTCGCGCACGATGCGCACCACCTCCGCGGCTTCTTCGGCGGAGCTGGTGGAGTTGCCGTGGTGTTCGACGGGGTGCCACACGAGCCCCGCCGGACCAGCCCCGTGCACCTCGCGCTGGGCCGCAGTGGAGTGCGCGTGCAAGCGCCCCTCGTAGGCAAGTTCGGAGACCACATCGGCGAGCTCGGGGCGCATGCGTCGGGTTTCGGCGAGGAAGTAGCCGAGTTCGTCTGGCACGGTTTCGAAGTCACCGAGGAGCCAGCCGAGCGCGGAGGCATCGACGGGCTCGGGATGATCTCCCTGCGACACCTGCGGCAACTGCTGCGGGTCGCCGAGCAGCAGAAGACGCTCGGCTGCCATTGACGCGGCAATCGTAGGCGCGAGCGAGAACTGCCCGGCTTCGTCGATGACCAGCAGATCGAGCGATGCACGCTCGAAGCGCCCGGGGTTGCTGAAATCCCAGGCGGTGCCGCCGACCACGCAGCCGCGGCCGAAATCACGATGCCCGGCGACGAAGCGCGCGTGAGCGTTGCGGGGCAGCACTGTGTAGGCGGGGGCCGTGTCACCCTCGTCGAGGGCACCACCCTGGGGCACCTTGCCCACCTGAGCGGCAGGCAGCCCCGCAGCGACAACGCCTTCGAGCACATTTTCGACCACGCGGTGCGACTGCGCCACCACGCCGATGCGCCAACCGTGCTGCTCGACGAGCCGCCGGATCACGCGCGCAGCAAGGTAGGTCTTGCCGGTGCCAGGCGGCCCCTGCACGGCGAGGTAACTGCGATCGAGACGCAACAGGCTCTGCACCACGGCGCCAATCACATCGGTATCGCCGTTTGGGCCGGCCACAGGCGCTGCTTGAGTGAGCGCGCCGTCGCCTCTGAGCCTGGGCGGGGTTCTGCGGATCAGGTCGACCACGGGGTCGGCCGGGAAGCCACCAGCGTCAAGCGCTGCGGCAAGCCTGGCACCCCACTCTTCAATCGCACCCTTCTGCGCACCGGCGGGAGGCGGCGGCCCTGGCACGAGGGCGATTGGAAGCCCGGTGTAGGGCTCGGCCTCTCCAACGCCTTCATCGATCACTGCGCCGTCGTCGAGACGTTCGATGATGCGCACGCGCCGCGCGCCGCGCGCCCCGGGTGCTGCACCGCGCTGCGGGAAGGGTGCCGGGTGCTCGTAGAGCGCGTAGGCTTCGCCGCCCTCTCGGAGGGCGCTGCCGGGCGCGAGATCGCCCCGCAGTTGGAGACGCCGTCGCAGCACGCGCGCCCGCTGCGGCATCGACCAGCCGGAAAGGACTCCACTGCGAGCGGTATCAACGATCAGCACGTCTCGGCTGTCAGCCCAGTCTTCGACGGGATCAATCAGCCTGGCGAAGTGAGCCCACCAGAATGATTTCTGCTCGCGCTGGTGGTAGTCGATCGCGCTGGCCGCAAGCGCGGCGGTGGCACGATCGCGTGGCTCGGCTGCTTCCGCATGGGCCATCAAGGCCCGCGCTACGGGACTGGCCTCGATCAGCGGGCCGGTCTCTGCTGTGGGGCCTTCGGCCGCGTAGGGCTCAATGCTGTGCTCGACGGCAAGCGCAAGCAGCCAGTCACGCAAGCGCAGCGTGGAGACGCAGTCGTAGCGGTTGTAATCTGCAATCGCGTCGAGCCGGCGCTGCCCCTCGGCGCGCTGCGTCTCGGTGCCTGAGGCGAGCTGGGTGCTCGCCTCGGCGTACTCGGTGACAGACTGCGCGCCGCTGGTCACGCCGGTGTCATCGCGCAGTCCGTTGCCCATGTAGAGCGGTTCGAGTTTTTTGATCGAGTACGAGCGAGAACCGACGCGCAGCGCCCGGCGCACGATCGGGTACAGGTCAACGAGCACGTGTTCTCGCAGTAGTTGGTCAACCTCGGCCTCGCCAACGCCGTGGCGTGCTGCAATCGACAGGAGGTGCGTACGCTCGTAGGCGGCGTAGTGGTAGATGTGCATACCGGGGAAGCGCGCCCGGCGGTCAGCTACGAATGCGAGGAACTGTTCGAGCGCTCGCCGCTCTTCGGCGAGGTCGTGCGCCCAGATCGGCGTGAAGCGCTCGCTTGCGTCGACCATGCCGAAGAGGTAATCGAGGCCCCAGCGTGCGGAGTCGTCGGGCCCCGGCTCGCGGTACATGGGGTCACCCTCGAAGTCGAAGAAGAGGTCGCCGGGGTCGGGCTGAGGCAGCGCGGCGAGCGCAGCCGGATCGATGACCCGGTAGGGCGGCACCGCGGCGTCGTCGCCCTCGAGCTGCAGTGCGGCCTGCGAGGCGAGCCGTTCGAGCACGGCCGGTGCAACCCCTTCGACCACGGTGGCCTCGGTCACGGCCCCAGCCCCAGCCCGGAGCGTCGGCAGCAGGTCCGCGACACGCTCGATTGTGCGATGCCCCGCCGAAACAAGGGCGTCGCGCTGCGTGCGGCGAATCCCGGCGATCAGCAGCGGATCGCGCGCCTGTCCGATTTCGAGCTCGCACACCTCGCACCGACCGCACGCCGCAACTCCATCGGAAAGCCAGGCCACGGGTGCCGCGCTCTCGCGCCGCCCGTCAGGCCCGGTGGCGGCCAGGCGGTCGCGCAGCAAGCGATGCAACCGGGCTCGCCGGGCCCGAAACACCGGCGCGATATCGGCAATGCGGTGCCGCGAGCGCGCCCCGTCTCCGAGGATCAACACAGCCTCGCGGGCGACCGGCACCCCGATGTGTTCCAGTTGCTCTGCGTAGGCCGCGAGCTGCATGAGGGCTGTCGTCTTCGCCCGGCGGGCCAGCTTGGTGTCTTGCACCTCGTAGCTGCCGTCTGGCTGTCGCCGCAGAAAGTCGGCAAAGCCGACGAAGCCGATCTCCGGGAGATGAGGCGCTTCTGCTCGGGCCGCCTCACTGCTTTCAGCCGGCACGGCCCCCGCGATCCGCGGTTCGAAGAATGTTGCTTGAAACACCACCTCAGCAGCCCCGAGCAACGCCACCCGAGTCTGCTCGGCAACATCGCCGAGCGACGCCTCGCTCATCGAAGCGGGGCGCGGAATCTCGACGACGCCGCCAGCCGCACCCAGGGCCCCTTCGCCCAGCACGGCCCGGTATCGCTCAAGCGTGCGCTCCTCGTGCGCGTCGCCCAGCTTCGCGGCACGCGCCAGCATCGGATCGTCGTCTGGCGGAACGGCGATGTCGCGGCCCAGCTTCGCATCGACGCGCCGCAGAAACGCGAACTCGCACATGCTCGCCGCGGTCAGGTCGCTCGCGCTTGTCACAACGCGCTGCCCGAGGCCGTCGGCTCGATCTTGCAAGAACATGGGCGCTCCTTTCGATGCCTACGACGCTATCGGCACCCTCTGACATTCATGGCAGCTCAGGCCCGGAGCCGCATCGAGGTCACCCATGTGGTCGTTATACCCCCGACGAAACGACCACATGCGTGACCTCGATGCCAGAGAAAGGAAGGATCGGGGCAGCGGGGGCCGCAGGGCGACAGAGCCCGCAGGGCGACAGAGCCCGCAGGCCGACAGAGCCCCCTACAGCCGCGCGAGTGTCTCGATGTCTTCGAGGAACGTCGCGAGCTGCGCCTCCGACACAGTGGCGCGGGTCACCGCGAGCGCGGCAAGGTAGTCGTCGGTCGCGAGGTCGGTGCGGGATCCCGAACCGGATCCGCCCTCCCCCGCCCGCAGCGCCCGCGCCAGCGCCTCCTGCGATGCCCGTCGTGCCGCGTACTCGATGTCGGCGGGTGTCAGCCCGGCGCTCTCGGCGACAAGGCTACCGAAGTCGATATCGCTCGCGAGATGCGTGGGCACATAACGACGCCAGATCGCCTCACGCGCTTCGTCGTCGGGCAGGCCGATGGGCAGCACGTAGTCGAAGCGGCCGTGCCGCAGGAACGCGGCGTCGAGGCCGCGCACGAAGTTCGTGGCGCACACCAGCAGCAGGCCCTCGCGCGCCCGGAAGTCGGCCACGATCTTCAGCAGCTCGTTCGTCACTCCCTGCGTCGGCGTTGGCGGATCGCTGCGCTGCGATGCAATCTCCTCGACCTCGTCGATGAACACCACCCCGTGCTCCAGCTCGCCGATCTGCTCGAAGATGCCGCGCAGCGACGCCGCCACACTTGTCTTGCCGTCGCCGAGACGCGACGGGAACACCTCCACGAAGGGCCAGTCGAGCCGCGACGCGACCGCCTTCGCGAACGTGGTCTTGCCGGTGCCAGGCGGGCCGAACAGCATGACGGCGTGCGGCGGCACCACGCCGTAGCGATCCGCAAGATCGGGCTGCGCGAGCGGCGCCACCAACCGTTCCTCAAGCAGCTGCTTCTCACGGCGCATGCCCGCCACGTTCTCCCAGAGGTGGCGCGGCAGCACCCGGCCGCCCACGTCTTTCAACAGGTCGAGTTCGCGTCGTTGCACCGGCATCTGCCGTTCGAGGTAGCGCAGGCTGTGCCGCACCAGGAAGCCGTTCGAGGTGAGCAGATCGAGGCGGCTGCCCTCGGGCATCAGCACCGACAGCGTGGAGAGCCCCAGCGGCGCCATCTTGCGTTCGAGCGCATCGAGCAGCGCGCCAGACACATTGCCCGAGCGAGATTCCTCGGCCACCCCGAAGAACACGACCCACCCCTGCGCGTGCGCGGCCCTTCCGACCGCCGCGGCAACGACTTTTTCGTCGCGCACAGCCACCACTGCGTGGTCTTCGCGGCAAGAGGCCGTCACTTCGGCGAGCGAGTAGACCGGCTGCTCTGCGGAGGATCGTGCCTCCCACCAGAGTTGCACGACCGCGTCGAGGTCGTCGTCGTGGAAATCTCGGATCGTGATGCGTCCCATGGCCTGATCATGCCAGAGGGATGCTCCCGGCGGCGCGTTCTCGAGCGCAGCCGGCGCGTGCAGATCGGCGTTTCTTCTGCTGCGGGACAGAACGGACGAGTTTCTCCGCGCGATATCGATCACCTGTTTTCAGTCGGAACCCGCTAGGCTGGGAGGCACGGGCCGGTCGTACCGGCCCCATCGTCGCTGATGTTCAAGCGTGATCCCCGCAGACCGGCGGATCCGCACCGGTGCTTCCGCACCGCGACTCTCCGCGGCGAACGGATGCGCGATCCCGCGCACTCGCCGATGACCGCAGCGACGCACGGCCCGGGCACGCCTGCATCCACGATGCCGCCCCGCCGCTCGCTGCACTGCACAGAAAGGTCCCCGTGACCGAGACCAATGCACCCACGTTCGAATCGCTGGGCGTTCCCGCGCCTATCGCGCACGCGCTCGACAAGAACGGCAAGACTTCACCCTTCCCGATCCAGCGCGACACCCTGCCCGACACCCTCGCCGGCCGCGACGTGCTCGGCCGCGGCCGCACCGGCTCCGGCAAGACCATTGCGTTCGGCATCCCGCTCGTCGCGAACCTCGCCGACGGTGCCGCCGCGAAGCGCCGCCCCAGCCGCCCCCGCGGCATCGTGCTCGCCCCCACCCGCGAGCTCGTCACCCAGATCGCCGAGACCATCAAGATGCTCGCCGACCCGGTGGGCGTGAAGGTGACCACTATCTTCGGTGGCGTGCCGCAGCGCCGCCAGGAGGCCGCCCTCGAAGCCGGTGTCGACATCGTCGTCGCCGCTCCCGGCCGCCTCGACGACCTCATGAAGCAGGGCCTCGTGCATCTCGATGGCGTCGAGATCACCGTGCTCGACGAGGCAGATCACATGGCCGATATGGGCTTCCTGCCCGTGGTCACGCGCATCCTCAACAAGACCCCGAAGGTGGGCCAGCGCCTGCTCTTCAGCGCGACCCTCGACAACGGGGTCGACAACCTCGTGAAGAAGTACCTGCACGACCCCATCCTGCACTCGGTGGACAGCGCCGAGAGCCCGGTGCCGCAGCTCACCCACCACGTGTTCGAGGTCGCCGGCAAGGAGCAGAAGGAAGCTCTCATCGAGGCGCTCGCCTCGGGCACCGCGCGCCGCATCTTCTTCACCCGCATGAAGCACCAGGCCAAGAAGCTCGCGAAGCAGCTCACCGCACGCGGCATCCCCGCGGTGGAGCTGCAGGGCAATCTCTCGCAGAACGCCCGCGACCGCAACCTCGCCGAGTTCGTCAGCGGCGACGCGCGCGTGCTCGTGGCGACCGACGTCGCGGCCCGTGGCGTGCACGTCGACGGTGTCGACCTCGTGGTGCACGTCGATCCGCCCGTTGAGCACAAGGCCTACCTGCACCGTTCCGGCCGCACCGCGCGCGCCGGCAACGAGGGCGATGTGGTCACGCTCGTGCTGCCCGAGCAGCGCGGCGAGATGAAGCAGATCATGCGCGCCGCGAAGATCCGCGTCGCACCGAAGCAGGTCAACCCGATGGCGCAGCACGTCGATCCCGAGGTGCTGGCGCTGATCGGCGAGGTCGCACCGAAGGTGGATCCGCGGGTCACCGAGCAGAAGCGTGCCGCCGCGCAGGCTGCGCAGCAGCGCGCCGCGGGCCACGCGCCGGCTGGTGAGGGCAAGAGCACGGGTGCGAACGCGAAGCGCAAGCGCTCGCGCGGCGGTCGCGGCCGCGCATCTGGCCAAGGAGCAGCTGCAGCTACGGCTGGTCAACAGGGTGCGCGCCAGGGCGGTCAGGATCGGGCGGCGCAGCCGCAGGGTCAGCGTCGTGGCGGATCGGGCGAGGGCCAGGGTCAGCGTCGTGGCGGATCGCAGCAGGGTCAGCGCCAGCAGGGCCAGGGTCACTCGGCGGGCGGCGACTCGGCGGGTCGTCGTCGCAGCGGTCGTCGGGCGCAGAGCTCGGGCGGTTCCGTCTACTCGACGAGCACCCCTGGCGCCTGAGATCCGCCCCGCGCATGAACCGCGCGTTGTGAACACAGCAGACTGAACCGCGCGCACGGCATCGCGCACCAGGCACGCGCACCTCGGGGGCGCTGCGGAGGCTCTCATCGAGCAGCCTCCGCAGCGCCCCCGAGGTGTTTCCGGGCACAGCCGTGTGCATCGATATCCGTAGATCTGGGGCCGCAAGGCCCGTGATTCCGTCGCTGCGCACGCTGTGCGCGAGCGATCCCAGACGTATACTGATCTGATGGGTATTTACGGGGCGTTGGCGCAGCAACCAGGGGTCGTCCGTGTACTCGTCTCGCAGTTGCTCGCCCGTTTCCCGTTCGGAATGCTTTCGATCATTCTGCTGCTGCATGTGGAGCTGGCGTTCGGTGACTTCACCTCGGCGGGTGTGGTGCTGGCGGCGCAGAGCGTGGGCCAGGCGATCTCCGGGCCGCTGAGCGGGCGCATCATGGGCCGCTTCGGGATGCGCCCCGTGCTGGCGGCGACGTCGCTGGTCTGCACCGCGCTGCTTGTGATCATCGCCCTCGCGCAGATGCCGCTCGTCGCAGTGGCGGGCGTTGCCGGTCTTATCGGCCTCACGACCCCGCCGGTCACCCCAGCGGTGCGCACGCTGTACCCGAAGCTGGTGCCCAGCAAGCAGTTGTCGGCACTGTTCTCGCTTGATGCTTCTGCGCAGGAGATCATCTGGGTGCTCGGCCCGGTGGTTGCGGTGTTCGTGTCGTCGCAGTTCGGCACCACTGTTGGCCTGTGTGTCGCGGCCGGCTTCATGCTGCTGGGCGGTGCCTGGTTCATCATGAGTCCCGCGGTGGGTGCGGTGAAGCTCAAGCAGTCGAAGCATCGTTTCGGGGCGGTGCTGCGGTATCCGACTGTGGTGATTGCCACTTCGGTGGGTCTGTTCTTCGTGGCTTCGATGTCGGCTGTTGAGGCGGGTGTGGTTGCGGCGTTCGCGCAGAACGGTCACGGTGGCGGGCACGGCAGTATCGAGTCGGGCATTGTGCTCGCGCTGTTCGCCGGTGGTTCGCTGGTCGGCGGTCTGCTGATCGGGCATCGCGAGATGCGGCCGTGGTCGCTGGCGCTGCGTATCGGCATTGTGCTGATCGGTGTTGCTGGTGCGCTCGTGAGTTTGAACATGTGGTGGCTGAGCACGCTTCTGTTCCTGGGTGGGCTCGGCACGGCCCCGGCCTTCGCTGCGCTGTCGAACATTGTGGCTTCCACGGTGAAGTTCTCGGAGACCGCAGAGGCTTACGGCTGGGTGGGCATGGGTCAGCTCGTGGGTGTGGCTGCTGGTTCGGCGTTCGGCGGCATCGCCATCGACTTGCTCGGTGCGCGCGGCGCGATCCTGGTGGCTGCGCTGGTGCTGCTGGTGGCTGCGCTGCTCTCGCTCGCCACGATGCGGTGGATTCCGGATCTCCGCGGTCGAACGATCGAGCCGCCGCCCGAGACCGGCACCCTGTCGATCCCCCTGAACTAGGGCTGCGCGTCACCGCCCTCTACCGAGGTCACCCGTGTGGCCGTTTCCAGGCGTTTCAAACGACCACACGGGTGACCTCGGTGCGGGTGGGACCAGATTCGGGGGCGGATCGCGACAGCTGGATCGCGATCTGCTGCGCCCGCCAGATAACGATCTCGCCACGCACAGCTCGGGCGCAGCAGACTCCTTCGCGCGCACCGCCGACTCGCCATAGAGTGTGGTCATGAAGCGCCGCATCGTTCTCCCTCTGGTTCTCGCGACCGCCCTCGTCATGCCGTTGGCCGCCTGCTCTGGCGTGCCCGGTGCCGGTGGGGCCTCCTGGCAGTCAGCCCCCGGCCCCATCACTCAGCTGGGCGACGCCGCGGTCGCACCGGAGTCGAAGGGTGCGCTGCCCGCCACAGGCGGAACCTCGGGCAGCATGGCCGATCGTTCCGTGATCCGCACAGGCGATGTTGCGCTCGAAGTGTCCGATCCGCGCACCGCCGCCGAACAGGTGGCCGAGCTTGCAGAGCAGCTGGGTGGTCGCGTGGAGTCTTCGACGGTGCAGCGTTCCGGCGGCGACACCGTCGAGCAGGGTGCTTCTGCGAGCGTCACGATACGTGTGCCAGAGGATCGCCTCGACGAGGCCTTCGACAAGCTCACAGGCGTTGGCGAGGTGCTGTCGCAGAGCCGTTCGGAGTTCGATGTGACGCGAGACCATGTCGATCTGCAGGCCCGAGTGGCGGCGCTCGAAGAGTCGGTCACTCGGCTCACCGAGCTGATGGCGAACGCCACCACCACGAGCGAGTTGCTTGAAGCCGAGACGGCGCTGTCGCAGCGTCAGCAGGAGCTCGACGGTCTGCGCGCGCAGCTGAAGTCGCTCGAATCGCAGGTCGATGAAGCCACGATCTTCGTTTCGCTGCAGACGCGCTCGGCGCTGCCCGGCGGTGGCCCCGCGAACTTCTGGGAGGGCCTGCTCGCAGGTATCGGCTCGCTGGGCACGGCGGCGGCCGGTGCGCTCGTGATTGCGGGCATGCTGTTGCCGTGGCTGCTGCTCGCGGGCCTGGTGGCCCTGGTGGTGGTGCTCATCGTGAGGGCCGTGAAGCGGGGCGGATCGCGGCGCGCTGCGGCGGGCAACGCATCGCAGCGGTCGGCTACGGCTGCTGCGCCAGGCCAGGCACCGGCCGCAAGCCCAGCCGCAGCCCCGGCCGCCCCGTCTCCGCACCACTCGCAAGCGGGCGCGCAAGCACCGCCCTCGCAGCTGCCCCAGACTCAGTTGCCGCCGGCTCAGTTGCCGCCTTACAGCGAGCTGTAGGGCAGCTCACGTCCGAGGATTCGCTCGGCGGCGCGGTGGCCAGAGGCGAGGGCCGCTGTGACCGTGGCGGGATCCTCGGTCCAGGTGGCCTCGCCTGCGAGGTGCAGCACTCCGTCGATCGGGGTGGCCAGCAGGTCATGATCCTCGGGCCGCGATCCGACAGTCATGTAGGCGTATGCGCCCCCGGCCCAGGGGTCCTGCTGCCAGCGGGTGACCTGCGCGTGCACGGGATCGGGAACAGCCGGCCCGTACAGCTCGCGCAGGCTCGCCAGCACCGAGGCGACGATGCGTTCGTCGCTCCAGTCGCGGATCTGCTGGGCGCACTCCCCCGCAGCGAAGGTGAGCAGTGTCGGTTCGCCGTGCAGCGCGGTGAGGTCGTACCAGGAGTGCCACCAGGCCGCCGCTGCACCTTGACGGCGGATCGCGTACACGTCGCTCTCCCAGAACCGCTCGGGGAAGCGCAGGAAGACCTTCTCGAAGGCGTTCATGCTGAGCCCGGCAAGGGCCTCGGCGATCGGCTCGGGCAGCGGCGGGTCGAAGACGATCCCCCCGGACTGCAGCACCCCGACGGGCACGGTCACCACCGCTTGCGATGCCGTGAAACGCCCCCGATCGGTTTCGACCTCGACGCCGCCCGCCGAGTCACTGCTCGCCGAGCCACCGCTGCGGCGCGTCACCGCCGTGACAACGTGTTCGAGCCGCACGTCGAGCCCTGCGGCGAGGTGCGAGGCAAGCGTGTCATAGCCCTCGGGGAACACCACTTCGTCACCCTCGATGGCATCGTCGTCGAGGCCGTGGGCATCGAGCAACGTCGCGTCGGCGCCATACTGCTCCTCTGACCGGTGCCGCAGGTACTCGAGCACCCTCGCTCCACGATCCTCGGGCCAGGCACCCTCAGCAGCCGCGCGCGCAACCGCAGCCTCCGCAACCGTGGCATAGCTCGTCGCGGGCGCAGCCGCCGCGATCACATCCGCAAGATGCGCGTCCACAAGCGCAACGTCGGCGATGAACTGCGCTGTGGCCTGGGCGTCGAGCCGGTCCCCTTCGGGGCCGTAATAGGCGATCGGACGCCCACCGGCCTGGTAGCTGCCCACGGTGAACTCGACCGTCGGCATCCCGAAGGCTGCCGACGTCTCGGCGAGAGCGCTGTGCTCGATACCGTGAATCCACGATGCGCCGAGATCGGTGATGCGGCCGCCGGAGCGTTCGGTGTGCACGCGGCCGCCGATCCGCTCTCGCGCTTCGAGCAGCACGACCCGCTGACCTGCCCCAGCCAGCAGCCGCGCGGCGGCGAGCCCAGCCACACCCGCG
This sequence comes from Leucobacter sp. VD1, assembly GCF_037150695.1. Taxonomy (NCBI): domain Bacteria; kingdom Bacillati; phylum Actinomycetota; class Actinomycetes; order Micrococcales; family Microbacteriaceae; genus Leucobacter; species Leucobacter sp. VD1. The sequence goes on along the minus strand of NZ_JBBCPO010000003.1, from coordinate 550,846 downwards.
CCCACCACGATCGTGTCGAAACGCTCCACCGTCATCGTCCGCTCCCGCACTCATCCCAAGGCGGGCGCCGCCGTGACGCCCCCATGGAGTCAGGATAGCGGCGGCCCGAGGCCGCGTCGCGCTCAGCGCCGCGCCTCACCGGGACGCCGCGCCGCGGCGGCCCGCGAGTCGAGCGCCTCGAGCAGCGAGCGCTCCGTGCGGATCGCCCCCGGGTTGCGGCGCAGCCAGGGTCGCAGCATCCGCGTCACGGCCGGCATCATCACGAAGGTCATGAGCGGGGCGAGCACCGTCACTGCGAGCGCCGAACGCAACAGCACGGGCGCGTCCCCCCACCACGGCAGCATCGAGATCGCCCACGACGAAGCGACGTTCACCGGGTACATGCCCACCCAGACGGCCATCGCCTGCTTCCAGCGCTGCGGCGCCGAGTACACCACCACAGTGCGCCCGCCACCCGTTCCCGCGTCGAAGCTGCGCCGCAGCTGCGGACCGTCGAACCAGCCCTCGATGCCGGTGCGACGCTGCACCCGGGCATCGAGGACGAAGGGGGAACCCGCTTCGAGCCAGCGCCGGCGCTGCTCCGAGCGCTCCCAGCCGCCGAGCGCCGCCTCATCGGCGAAGCGGTAGATCGCGTGCAGCACGTTCTCGTCGCCGCTGTCGCGCAGCACCCCGCCGCCCAGGCACCCGTCGAAGCCACGGGCGAGCCGCAGGCCCTCCTCGACCCACGCGACCGCATCGCCGCTGCGGGCCGGCATCGTCTGCCGCCTGACCGCTACCGTGACCGGGGTTCCCATGCCGTCTATTGCAGCGCGGGCGCGTGACGGGTGCGTTACGCCCCGTCACGCTCCGGTGAAGACCGAGTTACGATTCGGCTCGGATGCCGCACCCCGGGGGGCGATCGGCCACTGGAGGCGCCGCGGCACGGCCTTCACGACACCGCCTCCGGGGGTCACGCACCCGGGCTCAGGAGCCGCCGCCCGCGCGCCCTCCGAGCCTCCGAGCCACGGCCCCGCTCACTCGTCGGGCACCAGCACCGGGGTGTCCCGGTTCAAGCTCTCACCGCGGAAGAACGGCTTCGAGTTCGGGCGCAACCACCAGATGCCCATGAGCACGAAACCGAGCAGGATCGCGCCGATGCCGATCACGAACGCGCCCCCGATGCCGAGCAGCACGGTCTCACTGTAGTCGGTGCTCCACATATCGATCGCCGACTGCACGAACGCGTAGGCGAGCATGAGGCCGCCGAGGGCCGGCAGGATGCCGCGCATCCACAGATTGCGGGCGCTGTCGCGCAGCGTGTAACGGAAGTACCAGACGCAGGCGAACGACGTGATTGCATAGTAGAGCGCGACCGCGAGGCCCATTGAGGTGAGCGAGTCGGCGAGCATGTCTTCCGAAAGGATCGACATGCCCACGTAGTAGATGATCGCCGCGGCTCCCATGAGGGTGGTCGAGAACCAGGGCGTCTTGAACTTGGGGTGCAGCTCTGCGAACTTCGCCGGCAGCGCCCGGTAGACCGCCATGGAGAGGGTGCCGCGCGCGGTGGGCAGAATGGTGGTCTGCGTTGACGACGCGGCCGAGAGCATGACACCGAGGATAAGGAACCAACCCCAGGGGCCGAACAGCGCGCTGCCCAGAACCGAGAACACATCGTCGAGACTCTCGGGGTTGGTGAGGCCGTAGCCGGTGTCGCCGAAGCCCGCGAACATCATCACCGCGACCGAGATGCCCACGTAGAGCACGATGAGCACCACGATGCTCGACAGCGCTGCACGACCGGGGGTTTTGCGGGGGTTCTTGGTCTCTTCGTTGAGCGCGAGGCAGGTGTCCCAGCCCCAGTAGATGAAGAGCGCGAGCAGCACCGCTTCGATGAACCCGGACCACGAGGTGAGCTGGGCGGGGTTGAACCACTGCCAATCGAAAGCGATCGAGCCAGCGTTGCTGCCATCAAGGGCGTGCCAGAGGGCAAGCACACCGAAGAGCACCATCGCCACGATCTGGATGGTCATGAGCACCATCTGCAGTTTTTCGCCGATCTGCACGCCGACGGTGCTGACGAAGGTCATGAGCGCCATGAACACGACCGAGGTAGCGATGACGATGGGCCGGTTGTTGGCGAAATCTTCGTTGCCGAGCAGCAGCCAGAAGTATTTGCCCGTGATCTCGCCGACATTGGCGAGCACCATGATCGCCGAGACCGCCACGGCCCAACCGCCGATCCATCCCACCACAGGGCCGAATCCCTTGGTGCCCCACACGAAGGTGGTGCCGCAGTCAGGCATCTCGCGGTTGAGCTCCTGGTAGGCGAAGGCCGCGAAGATCATGGGCACACATGCGATGATGAACACGAGCGGGGCCTGCGCGCCGACGGCCAAGATCACATAGCCGAGGGTCGCTGCGAGCGAGTAGAGGGGCGCTGTGGAGGCAAGGCCGATGACCGTTGACCCCACGACGCCGAGGGCACCCTCGTTGAGGCCCTTCCCAACGTGAATGTGGCCGGTGTCGGTGGCGTTACCGAGCGTGTGCTTCTCCATGGGGTCATTCTGCTGCATCGGAATGGAATCTGAGAAATGGGTGGGGCGGATCCGGCGTCTTGTGGCATTCCCCTCGATTTGCCGCGGATTCCGAAGCGTTCTGCTCCATACACTGTCGAGAACTGCACCCGATACGGGCTTGGGCGACGCGAAAAGGAGCGCCCCCTCCGCTAGTGCTCACCTCCGAGGTGTGCCAGACTTGGCTGTGTCCGACACCCGACGAAGTCACTAAGGAGTGAGTCATCTATGGGCACCTTCGCCGTAATTAATCCGGCCACGGGCGAGACCGTCGCCGAGTACCCCGACGCGACGGCCGAAGAGATCGAGGCCAGCCTGGCTTCGGCTCAAAAGGCCTACCAGGAGTGGGCTCGCAAGACCACCGTCGCCGAGCGCGCCGCACTGGCGAAGCGTGCCGCTGAGCTCTTCGACGAGCGCAAGGACGAGCTGGGCGCGATCATCAACCGCGAGATGGGCAAGCCCCTCGATCAGTCGATCGGCGAGGCCGAGTTCTCGGGTGCGATCACCGCAGCCTTCGCCGACAACGCCGAGAAGTGGCTGGCCGACGAGCACCTCGAGGTCGAAGACGGTCTGAAGACCTTCTTCCGCTACCAGGGCACCGGCGTCATCCTCGGCATCATGCCGTGGAACTACCCCTACTACCAGGTTGCACGCTTCGCAGTGCCGAACCTGATCCTCGGCAACACCATCGTGCTCAAGCACGCTGCGCAGTGCCCCGAGTCGGCGCTCGCACTCGAGCAGCTGTTCCGCGACGCAGGCTTCCCCAAGGGTGCCTACGTCAACGTGTTCGCCACCCACGAGCAGCTCGCCGACATCATCGCCGACGACCGCATCCAGGGCGTCTCGCTGACCGGCTCCGAGCGTGCCGGCGCCATCGTCGCGGAGCAGGCCGGTCGCGCACTGAAGAAGTGCGTGCTCGAGCTGGGCGGCTCGGACGTCTTCCTCGTGCTCGACACCGATGACATCGACCACGCTGTTGCACACGCCGTGGGCGGTCGCATGGAGAACACCGGCCAGGCGTGCAACGGTTCGAAGCGCATCGTCGTCATGGACAAGCACTTCGAGGAGTTCAAGGAGAAGTTCGTCGCGGCCATTGGCGGCCAGAGCTACGGCGAGGACTTCGGTCCGCTGTCGTCGGCGCAGGCCACCAAGAACCTCGCCAGCCAGGTGCAGGGCGCCATCGATCAGGGCGCCGAGGTGCTCGTGGGCAACAACACCCCCGAGGGCAACCTCTTCACGCCCACCGTGCTCACCGGCATCACCCCCTCGATGGATGTCTACAGCCAGGAGCTCTTCGGCCCCGTCGCACAGCTCTACAAGGTGTCGAGCGACGAAGAGGCGATCGAGCTCGCCAACTCCTCGCCCTACGGCCTCGGTTCCGTCGTGATCTGCGATGATCTCGAGCGCGCCGAGCAGGTCGGCAACCAGCTCGACGTGGGCATGGTGTTCATCGGTGCTTCGGGCCTCGAGGGCGCTGACGTGCCCTTCGGCGGCGTGAAGAAGTCGGGCTACGGCCGCGAGCTCGGCAAGGTCGGCATGCTGGAGTTCGCGAACAAGAAGCTCTTCCGCTTCGCCGCGAAGTAAGTCGCACTACGGGCCTCGCGCCCGAACGGCCCCGGGAACTGTACAGTTCCCGGGGCCTTTCGCGTTTTCTCCTTCAGCGCAGGGGCAGTGGCGCAGGCTCAGGCATGGGATGGGAGGCGGAATGGGGCCGGGGGTAGGGCCTTGCCCAGTGCGGCGTCGGCGAGCACGCGGCCGATCGCGGGCACGAATTTGAAGCCCTGCCCCGAGAATCCCGCCGCGATCGTGATCCGCCCGCTCGTGTCGAGCAGGAAGCGCTCGCTCTGCGTCGAAGTGTAGGTGCAACTGATCTCTTCGGCCGTGTCAGGGTCGAGGCCGGGAAACCACTCGGCAACGTGCGCGCGCAGTTCGCGACGCAGTGCATCGGTGGCGCGGAACGTGCGAGCCTCCGGGTCGACGGCCTCACCGGTGAGGTGCAGGCCGACTTTCACGCCTTCGCCTGGGGTGAGCATGCCGTAGACAGTGCCGCGGCTGCCACCACGCACGTCGAGCTCGGGCGGAAAGTGGTTAAACGATGGCCAGGCCGCCGACTCGTAGCCTGGGCGAATTGCGAAGTGCGCGGGGTGCTCTTCGGTGACGGTGAGCGGGGGCAGCGGGATGAGCCCGTCGAGCAGCGGGGCGGTCCACGCTCCCGCGGCGACGATGGCGCGTTCAGCGTCGAATCGCACCCTGCCGTTCGGCCCTTCTGCGGTAATGGTCACGCGATCCGCACCCGGCTCGATGCCCACGACCCGATGCCTGTAGCGCAGCTCGGCACCGTGCTGCCCGGCGAGCTCGGCGAGCACCTCAAGCGTCTCGGCAGCGTTGATGCGGCCGGCATCGCCGTTGACGAGCGCGTCGGTGTCGAAGCGCAGCCCCGGCCACCGTTCTCGGGCCGCTGCGGCCGACACCATCTCGGCCGCAGCGCCGCGGGCACGCAGGGCCTCGAAACTGCGCTGTACGCGCTGCTCGGCGCCGTGCGTGACGAGGCCGTCGAGCACCAGCAGCCGCCGTCCGGTGCGCTGTTCGAGCTCGCGGAAGAGCCGCAGTGCTTCGTCGTACAGGTCGAGGAAGTGGGCGTCGGCGTAGGCGTTGTTCATGTTGCGGGTGGCGCCGTGAGAGGCACCGCGCGCGTGGCCCGCTTCGAACCGTTCGAGCATCACCACCCGCGCCCCGCGCTGCGCGAGCTGCCAGGCGGCGGCGAGCCCCATCGCCCCACCGCCGATCACGACGCTGTCGAAGGTCTCCGCTCGCACGCCTCACCCATTTCTGTCAGTGCGCCGGAGTGCCCGGCGCACTGACAGGCTACTGCTCCAGGAAGATCGACTCGAAGTAGGCCGCAAGCTGTTCGGGGGCGTCGAGGGGCAGGATCGCCGACACGTACTGGTCGGGACGCACCACGACAACGGCCCCGTCGCGGCTGATGTCGCGCTGCTCGAAAATGTCGTCTTCGGGCTTGGCGGCGTAGATCTTCTCGTAATCGACGAGCTGGAAGGGGCCGGAGAGCGGGCGGAACAGTTCGTCGAGCGCCATGATGTCGACATCGTGGTGCTCCTGCTGCAGCACCGCTTTCACGTCGAAGTAGGCGTCGATATCGGCGCCCTCGGGCGTGAAACGCCTCACCGGCGACTGCTCGGCGGTGCGCAGCCACTCGGCCCAGCGGGCGAGGGCGGATCCCGAGGCGTCTGCGAAGGCGTAGACGCGGAATCGGCCGTCAGAGCGGTGGTGGTGGCCGAGGTGGATATCCACGGCGTCTGCGACGCGGGTGGTCATCACCGACTTGAAGCGCTTGCCAATCGGGAAACCGGCGGCGAGGGCCTGGTGGTCTTTCCCTGAGGTGATCATGGAGGCCTCGTACTCGGTCATGAAACCGGCTGGGAACTCGGCGGTCTGCACGTAGAAGTCGCGCAGCTGCGACGGCGAGTCGAACTCCTCCGGCTTCTTCGCCATGAGCGTCGACCACTCCAGGTCGAAGTCGATGAGGTTCTTCGCAGTGACCTGGCGCTCGTCCGAGTAGGTGCGCAGCAGCGACTCGGGGCTGCGGCCCTCGAGCACGTAGCCGAGCTTCCAACCCAGGTTCCAGCCGTCCTGCATCGAAACATTCATGCCCTGTCCGGCCTTGGCACTGTGCGTGTGGCAGGCGTCGCCCATAAGGAACACGCGCGGCTTGCCGTCGGGCGAGGTCGCGGCGTCGTCGAAGCGGTCGGTGAGGCGGTGGGCCACCTCGTAGACGCTGTGCCAGGGCACGTCGCGCACCTCGAGGGTGTAGGGGTGCAAGATCGCGTTGGCCTGTGCGATGACATCTTCGAGGGGCGTGTCGCGCACCTTGCCGCCGTCGTGCTCGTCGGTTTCGCCAAGGTCGACGTAGATGCGGCAGAGGTGGTTGCCTTCACGCGGGATGTGCAGGATAGAGCCGGCCTCGGAGTTGATAATGCACTTCTTGCGAATGTCGGGGAAGTCGGTGCTGGGGAGCACGTCCATGACGCCCCAGGCGTGCATGGAGGCACCACCGCGGAGGGAGCCTCCGATAGAGCGTCGCACGCTGGAGCGGGCACCGTCGGCCCCGATCACGTACTTGGCGTGCACCACGATGTCTTCTCCGGTGCTCGCGTCGGCGTCTTCTGCGGCGTTGATGCCGGCTCCGGTGCGGCCGGAGACGCGGCGCAGCGTCACGGCCACGGGGTACTCCCCCTCGCCGACTTCGAGGTCGACGAACTCGTATCCGTAGTCGACGTCGCCGCGGGCGGGGGCGCGGCGTGCGTATTCGGCGAAGTAATCAATGACGCGGGCCTGGTTGACGATGAGGTGCGGGAACTCGCTGATGCCGTGCGGGTCGTCGGGGGTGAAGCCAGTGCGCACGATGTTCTGGGGGTTCTCGGGGTCGGGGTTCCAGAACGCGGTTTCGGTGATGCGGTAGGCCTCTTTGATGATTTCTTCGGCGAATCCGAAGGCCTGGAAGGTCTCGACGCTGCGCGCCTGGATGCCGTCGGCCTGACCGAGCACGAGTCGGCCGTCGCGGCGCTCGACGGTGCGGGTGACGATGTTGGGGAACTGGGCGAGCTGGGCCGCGGCGGTGATGCCGGCGGGGCCGGAGCCGACGATGAGCACGTCGATCTCGGAGGGGAGGTCGGCCGGACGGTTGATGCCGACGCCGGCGGCAGGCTGGACGCGCGGATCGGTGGAAACGTATCCGTGGTGGTGGAACTGCACTGTTTCTCCTCACTGAGAAGGGCCCAAGCCCTCATGTTCACTATTCGAACATTAAGTTTGATTATCGCACACCAAGAATAAACCGCGGCACGCGATCGCACAACACCGCGGCGCAACAATTCCTAGGGAAGAATATGCCTCATGAACACTTCCGCCGCGAGCGGGTCCGCGACCGCCGGATCGCAGACGCTCTTACGAGGACTCCAAGCGCTCGAACTGCTCGCCGAAGCGGAAGCACCCCTCACCATCAACGAGCTCGCCGAGGGGCTGGGTATCCACCGCTCCAACGCCTACCGCATCCTCCGCACACTGGAACAGCGGCGCTTCGTGGCCCGCGATGATGCGGGGCGGATCCGCCTCGGCCCCAAACTCACAGCGCTCGCCCGCGGCGTCGCCCCCGCCCTGCACACCGCAGCAACCCCCGCAATCACCGAGCTCGCCTACAAGCTCGGCATGACCGCGTTCCTCACCGTGCTCGATATCGACGAAGTCGTGACCCTCATCACGGTCGAACCCTCGAATGCGACTGCGATTGCCCGCAATCCCGGCGTGCGCCACCCCGTCGAACGCGGTGCCCCCGGGCACGCCATGGAGGCCTCTCTCTCCGCCGCCGAACGCGAGCGACTGCTCGGCAGCCCCGAATTCGGCGAGGCCGCGCTCACCGCAAAACGCACAGGCTACGCCCTCAGCCGCCACGAAGTTGTCGAGGGTGTCATGGGCGTCGCCGTGCCGCTGCGCATCCCTGGCGAACCGCCCGCGGCTGTGGCCGTCGTGCACTTCTCGCTGCCCGAAACGCTCGAAGAGATTGTCGAAGCGCTGCAGGGGGCGGCGCAGGAGATCGCGCAGAATTACGCTTGAACGACCGAATGTGTCACTAGAATAGGTCCGTCCAGCTCGGTCGGCGCATCCGACCCGGCCGGCTAAGGCGCTCGAAAAAGGGGCGCTGCTGTCGCGGAGGCACGGTTGCCGCCCGACGAGACATACACGGTTCTCAATTCCATCGAATCTGTCAAGGATCTGTGATGTCCGACTCCACCACCCCCTCGCTCACCCATGCCCTCGCATCGGCGCTGGCTCGCCACTCCGGGCAAAGCTTTGGCCTCATGGGCAACGGCAACGCCCACCTCATCGAGCATCTCGGCCAGTTCGGCGTGCCCTACACCGCGGTGCGGCACGAGGCCGGCACCGTCGCCGCCGCCGACGCCTACACCCGGGTGAGCGGCAAACTCGCCATCGCCACCACCACCTACGGCGCCGGCTTCACCAACACGCTCACCGCGCTCGCCGAAGCCGCGCAGGCCCGCACCCCGATGCTCGTTGTCGTGGGTGATGCGCCGAGCGCAGGCCCCCGCCCCTGGGACGTCGACCAAGAAATGCTCGCCGCTGCTCTCGGCGTGCGCACTCATATGCTCTCGGTCACCAATATCGATCGCACGGTGGATCGGGCCGTCGCCTACGCGCGACGCGTGCGACGCCCCGTCGTGCTCGGCATCCCCTACGACCTCGTCACCGCCGACGCAGTCGCTTCGCCCGTCGAAGGCGCGGGCACCGGCGCCGCGGGATCCGCCGGCATCGATCTCAGCGACCCCGCCGTGCTCGCCGCGCTCAGCGCCTCCGTCGCCGAGATTGCAGCCCCCGCACCCGCGCCCGCCGTCACCCCGCAGCCCGAACGGCTCGGCGGCTCTGCCAGCCACCAGCTCGAAGCCGCCGTGCTCGCACTGCTCGAAGCCGAACGCCCTATCGTGATCGCCGGGCGCGGAGCTCACCTCGCAGGAGCCTCGACCGAGCTCGGTGCCATCGCAGACACGCTCGGCGCGCTCACCGGCACCACCGCGCTCGCACGCAGCATCTTCCCCGACGCTCGCTACGATCTCGGCATCACCGGCGGCTTCGGCCAGCAGGCCGCCATGGAAACCATCGAGCTCGCCGACGTGGCACTCGTGGTCGGCGCGAGCCTCAACCAGTTCACCATGCGCTTCGGCGACCTCTTCGGCGCCGGCACCACCGTGATCCGCATTGATGACGAGCAGGTTGCGCCGCCCAAGACGAACCGGCCCATCACCCATCTGCTGCTGCAGGGCGACGCACGCGCGACGCTCACCACACTGCAGAGCGCACTGCAAGCGGCAGGGCGACAGCCGAGCGGATGGCGCGAAAGCATCGCCGGCCTTGAGCCCGGCGGCGCACTTCGCGTGCGCGACAACGGCCTGCAGGCCCACCCCGACGGCATCTGCGCCGACGGCCGTCTCGACCCCCGGGCTGTCGCGGCGCGCCTCGACGAGCTACTCCCAGCGAACCGCCACGTCACCACCGACGGCGGACACTTCATCGGTTGGGCCAATACGCGCTGGCACGTCGCCTCACCCGAGCGCATGATCATGGTGGGCACCGCCTACCAGACCATCGGACTCGGCTTCCCCACAGTCGCGGGCGTCGCCGCAGCAGCCCCAGACACCACCACCGTGCTGAGCACGGGCGACGGCGGCGGCCTGATGGCACTCGCCGATCTCGAAACCGCGATCCGCACCTCCCCCAGCGGCGTCATCGTCGTCTGGAACGACGGAGCCTACGGCGCCGAGGTACACCTCTACGGCGAGATGGGCCTCGCGCAGGATCCGATGCTCATCCCCGACGTCGACTTCGCGGCGCTCGCAACCGCGCTCGGCGCGCAGGGCGTGCGGGTGGAGCGGCTCGCCGATCTGGAGGCGCTGAGCGCGTGGACCGAGGCCGGGGCTCAGGGCACGATCCTGCTCGACTGCCGGGTCTCGCGCTCCGTGGTCGCCGAGTATCAGCGCGAGATTCAGCGCGTCAACGGGCTCGACGTTTCCGCCGAGTAGTCGTGAGCCGGGGCCGCCGCGCGGCCCCGGCTCAGCCCAACTCCGCTCCGCAGACTCAATCGGGGTCGCTGTTGGCCGTGTCGCACGCCGCGACACGGCCAACAGCGACCCCGATTCTCGTGAGTGCGGGGCGCGGCAGCGGCGCGCCCCGCGTCAGTCGACTCGGTAGACGGTGTGACGCACCCGGTCGGCCTCGCGCACGCCGTCGGCCACGTAGAGCGCGTTCTGCAGTTCGGCCAGCGCCGGCTCGGAAGTCTCGAAGCGAATCGTCACTCTGAAGTACACCCCGCCGTCGGGCCCGATCCGCCGCACCCCCACCGCGTGCATGCCGATCAGCGCGCCCTGCTCGGTGCGGGCGTCGTAGCGCGCGTCGATCTCAACGACTGGCGCGGCGGCAGAGGCCCCGGCCGGCATACCGGCAGGGCCCGCGGCCGGCGAGGGGATGGCATGCGAATGCGGATCCGCCCCACCGACCGGGCTCAGCTGCCCGCGCAGCAGCTGCCGGTCTCCCCCGCCCGGCAGGATCGCGGCGCGCAGGCCACGCACGGCGTCGCCGGCTCGGGCGTGGGCGAGACCACGCAGTTCGCCGCCGAGGATGGGGGTAAAGCGCCGCTCGCCGTCGCGCGTCGCGCCGAAGTCGCGCGGCTGGCCCAGTTCGACGATGATCTCGCACACTGGGCTGAGCCGCGGCCCGGATCCGCCTCCCCATGTCACACCGCACCGCCCGTGGCGAGCGGATCCGTAGCGCCCGCGACCCGCGCGGTAAGCGAGGAGCGCGCGTTCAGCTGCTCGGGGTGGAAGCCGGCTGCGACCTTGTACTCTGCCGCGATCGACTCCAGCTCCTCGCGCGGAATGACATCGTGGATGTCGGCGAAGCCCTCGGGTGCCCGCTCGCGCGCGATCTGCATGACGCGCTCGGGGCCCGTCTGGCGGGTGAGTTCGAGGAGGCGTGCGGTGGCGGGCCGGCGCGCATCCTCATAGGCGGCGAGCGCCGCATCGATCGAGGACGCGGTTGCGAGCTGGTAGGCGAGGGTGCGGGCGTCGAGGGTGGCTTGCGAGCCGCCATTCGACCCATTGGGGTACATCGCGTGCGCGGCGTCGCCGAGGAGCACGACCCTGCCGAAGGTCCACTGCGGCACGGCGTTGCGGTCGACCATGGGGTATTCGAGCAGTTCTTCAGCCTCGGCGATGACGGCGGGGATGTCGAGCCAGTCGGTCCTCCAGCCGGCGAAGATTTCGGCAATGGGGCCGCGCTCCACCTGGCGGTTCCAGTCGGCGGAGGGCGAGCCCTCGCCGCGGCGCTCGGCGATAAAGTTGAGGCGCTGCCTGCCGTCTGCAAGAACGCCGCTCAGCGGGTAGGCCACAAACTTCTGCTCGGCGTCGCCCACCATCACCATGGTGCGGCCGTCGAGCATCGGCTCGACGAGGGCGGTGCCACGCCACAGGGTGAGGCCGCTCCAGACGGGCTCCCCCTCGGCGGGGTAAAACAGTTTGCGCGCGGCCGAGTGGATCCCGTCGGCTGCGACGATGAGGTCGGCGGAGAGCTCGCTGCGGGTACCGTCGGGCAGTTCGAACACGGCGGTCGCGCCGGGGACGTGCGGATCGCCGTCGACGCCGTCGCGCAGATCGACGAGCCGGTGCCCGAGTCTGATGACGTCGCCCAGGCGCTCCTCGACGAGGTCGCGCAGTTCGAGCTGCAGGCGGCCGCGGTGCACGGAGAGCTGCGGCCACTCGTAGCCGGCGTCACGGCCGCGCGGCTCGCTCCAGATCGGCTGGCCCTGGCGGTTGAAGTAGCTGAGGGTGCCGGGTTCGACGCCGAGCGCGGCGATGCGGTCAGCGACGCCCAGCTCGGTGAGCTCGCGCACGGCGTGCGGCAGCAGGTTGACGCCCACCCCCAGCCCGCGGATCTCGGTGGTGCGCTCGGCGACGGTAACGTCGGTGAACCCGGCGGCCTCCAGGCTGAGGGCGGTGATGAGGCCGCCGATGCCGGCGCCCACGATGACGATCTTCATGAGGTGTGCTTCCTTGAACGGTTTGGGTGTGGGGTCAGCGGAGTGTCCGCAAGGGCGGGGGCGGATCAGGCGGCGGGTCGCTCGTGCACGACGTCGCCGGCCACCACCGAGACGGCCGTGCCGACGCGGAAGAGCTGGTCGGCGGGGATCTCGAAGGGGTCCTCGGTGGCGATCACGAGGTCGGCCCGCTCCCCCACGCGCACCCGGCCTGCGACGCCGAGCACGAGCGACGCCGATCCGCTCGTGTAGGCGGCCAGCGCCTCGGTGAGCGTGAGGGCCTGCGCTGGGTCGAGCGGCGGCAGCCCCGCGCCGGGGCCGAAGGGGTGGGCGCGGTTGACGGCGACGTGGATCGCCTGCCACGGGTCGGCGAGCGACACGGGCCAGTCGGAGCCCATGGCGATGTCGGCGCCGCTCTCGACGATGGTGCGGAACGGGTACGAGCGGGCCGAGCGCTCCTCGCCGACGACGGCGATCATCGACGGGTCGGTGGTGGCCCAGAGCCCCTGGATGTTGGCGGTGACGCCGAGCGGGCCGAAGCGCTGCGCGTCTTCGGGGGCGATCATCGAGAGGTGGGCGAGGTGGTGGCGCTGGCCGGGGCCGTTCGCCTGCCGGGCGGCCTCGATCGCGTCGAGTGCGACGCGGGTGCCGCGGTCGCCCATGACGTGCAGGTGCAGGGCGAAGCCGCGCGCGTCGAGCCGGATCGCGAGCTCGCGCATGGTCTCGGCGTCGATGTGCAGTTCGCCGGAGTGCGGGTGGGAGCAGTAAGGGTCGAGCAGCGCGGCGGTCTCGCCCTGCGGCACGCCGTCGACCATCGCCTTGCACGTCGAGGAGGGCAGCCCGGCGGCCTCGTTCTCGGCGCGTTGCCGTTCGAAGCGCGCCACAAGCGCGGGCACCTCTGCGACGGTGGTGCCGGCTGGGATCCACAGCGCGCCCGAGACGCGGCTGCGCAGCGAGCCGTCGGCGGTCGCGGCGAGGTAGGCGGGCGTGCAGTCGGCCTTGCCGTTGAACTCGCCGAGGATCGCCTCGTGCCAGCCGGTCACGCCGAGCGACCACAGGAAGCGCTGCGCTTCCAGCAGGCCCTCGGTCATCTCTGCGACGGTCGCGGCCGGGATGAACGGGGCGAGCAGTTCGACGCCGCCCTCGTTGAGGTAGCCGGTGGGGTCGCCGTGCTCGTCGTGGTAGACGTGACCGTTGGCCGGCTGCGGGGTTTCGCGGTCGATGCCGGCGATCTCGAGCGCGCGGCTGTTCGCCCAGAGGGTGTGGTGGCCGGCGTCGCTGAGCGCCACGGGCCGGTCGGGCACGATCGCGTCGAGCATCTGGCGGGTGGGGTGCGGCAGCAGTTCGTGCGCCCAGCCGCCGCCGAGGAGCCAGGCGTCTGCGGCGCCGGCACGGTCGAGCTCCGCGGCGGCCCGGGCGACGAGGTCGAGCGTCTCTTCGACCGTGGTCGCCGGGGTGAGGTCGAGGCTCAGGCGCTCGACACCGGCGAATACGGCGTGGGCGTGGGCGTCGACGAAGCCGGGCAGGATGGCGCCGCCGCGGGCGTCGACCACGCGCGTGCCGGGGCCGCGGTGGGCGAGCACGGCGGCGTCGTCGCCGACCGCGACGATGCGGTCGGCGCGCACGGCGACGGCGGTGTGCACGGTGCGCGCGCGGCCGTCGAACACGCGGCCGGAGACGATGCAGAGATCTGCGGATGCTGACATGGGGGCTTCTTTCTGAGGACGTTTCTGAGGGGTCGTGACGGGCTGGCCCGCCTGGCGCTAGACCAGCCGGAACACGCGGATCACCACGCGGCCGGGTTCGGGGCGCGCGTAGCCGACGAACTGCGACTCGGCGAGCCACTGCAGCTGCGGGTGCTCGGTCTGGAACACGAAGGCGGTGCGGTAGTAGAGCTCGCGCTCGCCCACGTGCTCACCCGCGAGCATGCGCTCGAAGCTGTCGGGGTCGGTGCGCCAGGTGCCGCGGTTCACCACGTCGATCGCGGCGCTCCCGCCGCCGGGCAGTTCGGCCTCGATCACGTAGCGCGCGTCGAGCCTCACGGCGAGGCCGCGGCCGTGCCACCAGTCGCCGCCGCCGGGCAGGATGCGCCCGCGCAGGCGGGGACCCTCGAACGCGCCGCCGGTGATGCCCGCGAAATGCAGGCCCTCGCCGTCGTCCGCGCCGCCGAGGGGAATGGCGTCGGCCACGTCCACGCGCAGCTCGAAGCAGTACTCGAAGCCGGGTTCGATGAGTTCGGGTGCGGGGGTCATGCGAGGTCCTCAATGTCGGGGATGGGCTGGGCGGCGGTGACGACGGGGATCGCCGAGGTGCGTCCGAGACGGCGCCGGCGCGGCTTCCACCCCTCGCGCGGGATGGAGTCGAGCAGCAGTCGCGTGTACTCGGCGCGGGGCGCGTCGAGGATGTCGTCGGCGGTGCCGTACTCCTCGATCGCGCCCTGCCGCATCACGGCGACGCGGTCGCAGAGGCGCCGGATCACGGTGAGGTCGTGGGTGATCATGAGCAGCGCGACGCCGGTGTCGCGGCGGATCGCGTCGAGCAGCGAGAGGATCTCGACCTGGGTGGTGACGTCGAGCGCGGAGACCGCCTCGTCGAGCACGAGGATGCGCGGATCGGCGGCGAGCGCCCGGGCGATGGCGACGCGCTGGCGCTGCCCGCCGGAGAGCGCGCGCGGCCTGGCGTCGAGCAGGGCGCCGTCGAGGTGCACCTGCCGCATCAGCTCGTCGATGCGGGCGTCGAGGGTGCTGCGCGGGTCGCGGGGGCGGTGGACGCGGATCGCCTCGGTGAGGCACTCGCGCACGGTCTGCCGCCGGTCGAGCGACTGGTACGGATCCTGGAACACCATCTGCACCGTCTTCGCGCGGGCGCGGCGGGCGGCGGTGCCGCGCGCCTGGGCGCTCCAGTCGTCGCCGGCCACGGTCACGGTGCCCGCGTCGGCGCGTTCGAGGCCGCAGATGATGCGGGCGGTGGTGGATTTGCCCGATCCGGATTCGCCCACGATGCCGAGCGAGCCGCCGGCGGCGAGATCGAAGGCGACGTCGTCGACGGCGACGAAGGTGTCGTGCCCGCCGCCGGTCGCGCTGCGCACCCGGAACGTCTTGCGCAGGCCCGACACCGCGAGGATCGGCGCGGGGGTCTGGCCGGGGTCGCGGCGCCCGCCCGTCGATGTTTCGGGCGACGCCGATGCTTCGGATGAGCCCCCGGCCTCTGCTCCGAAAGATCGGTGCGATCCGAAAGCCGGACGGGCGGATCCGGATCCGCCGTCATCCGCGGGCAGCGCCGCCGACATGAGCACGCGCGTGTACTCCTCGCGGGCGTCGCGGCGCATCGTGGCCGAGCCCAGCGTCTCGATCGTGCGCCCCTGCCGCATGACGGCGACGCGATCCGTCACCGCACCGGCGAGCGCGAGGTCGTGCGTGATGAACAGCATTGATAGCTCGCGGTGCTTCCGCAGCTCGCCGATGACGGCCATGACCTCCTCCTGGGTGGTGACGTCGAGGGCCGTCGTGATCTCGTCGGCGAGCAGGATCTCGGGATCCATGGCGAGGGTCGCGGCGATCATCACGCGCTGCAGCAGGCCGCCCGACAGTTCGGCGGGGAACTGCCGCAGGCGGCGCGCGGGGTCGGTGATCCCGACCTCGTCGAGCAGGTCGAGCGCCCGCGCCCGGGCCGTGTCGGGCTTCGCGCCCGCGACCGTGACGAGCGCTTCGGTCATGAAGTCGCCGATGGAGCGCAGCGGGTTGAGGTGGGCGCGGGGCGTCTGGAAGATCATGCCGATGCGGCGGGCCCGCAGCTCCCGCAGCTCGCGCGCGCTCAGCTCGGCGATGTCGCGGCCGAGGATGCGGATCGCGCCGCCGGTCTCGAAGTGCGCGGGCAGCAGCCCGGCGACGGCGCGCACCGAGAGCGTCTTGCCGGATCCCGATTCTCCGACGAGGCCTACGGCCTCGCCGGGGCCGACGTGGAGGGTGCAGTCGTGCACCAGGGTGCGGCCGGGCATCGAGATCGACAGCCCGTCGAGTTCGAGCACGGGTGCGGCGGAGGCGGTGCCCGCGGCGGTGGCGGTACGTGCTGCGATGGATTCGGGGGTGCTCATCGTTCCTTCTCCTCTGCCCAGGTGGTGACGCGGGCCCCGATGATGCTCACCGACAGCACGGTCAGCACCACGAGGATCGCGGGGAACAGCGACTGCTCGGGGGCGCCCGCGAGGATGCCGGCCTGGCCGCTCGCGATCATGGATCCCCAGTCGGCGGCGGGCGGCTGCTCGCCCAGGCCGAGGAACGAGATCGCGGCCAGGTCGAGCATGGCGTAGCCGAAGCCGACGGCCATCTGCGCGGCGACCACGGGCACGAGCGCCGGCACGAGGTGCTTGAAGCAGATCGCGAGGCTCGACACCCCCTGCACCCGCAGCGCGGCGATGTAGGGCTTGCCGAGTTCGCGCGACGCCGCGGTCTGCGTGAGGCGGGCGACGACGGGGATGTAGGCGATCGAGAGCGCGATCACGGGGGCGACGAGCCCCTTCCCGAACATCGCGACGGCGAGCACGGCGAGCACGAGGCCCGGGATCGCGAAGATGACATCGACGACGCGCGCGATGGTGCCGCGCAGCGCGCCGCCGAACCAGGCGGCGAGCACCGCGAGCGAGGCGCCAGCGATGGTCGAGAGGATCACGACGAAGATCGGGGCGACCACGCTGGCCCGCGCACCAGACAGCGCCCGCGACAGGATGTCGCGGCCCACGTCGTCGGTGCCGAAGGGGTGCTCGGCGGAGACGACGCCGTTGACGTCGCCGGCGTAGAGCTCGGTGGGGTCGTAGGGCGCGATCCACGGGCCGATGGCCGCGGCAAGCGCGATGACGCCGAACACGGCGAGGGCCGTGACGAACATCCAGTCCTTCTGGGCGGCGCGGATCGCGGCCCTCGGCGCACGGCCGGATGCGAGCTGGGCGACGCTCATGCCTGCCTCCCTGCGGTGATGGTGTCGGGGTCGATGAGGGCGCTGAGCAGGTCGGCGACGGCGTTCAGCACGACGAAGATGGCGACGAGCAGCAACGACACGAGCTGCACGACGGGCAGATCCTTGCGCGCGGCGGCCTCGGTGAGCAGCGAGCCGATGCCGCCGAGGCCGAAGGCCTGCTCGGCGATGGCGGAGGCTGCGAAGAGGCCCGCGACGGTGGTGCCCGAGATCGCGAGGATCTGCGGCGAGGCGTTGCGGAATACGTGCACCCGGAAGATGCGGCCCCGCGGGATGCCGCGCACCTTCGCGGTCTCGACGTGCTCGGAGTGCAGCTGCGCCACGAGCGAGGAACGGGTGACGCGGCTGATGTAGGCGATGAACATGACCGAGAGGGAGACGGCCGGCAGGATGAGGTGCCACACCCGGTCCCAGCCGCCCGATCCTTCGCCGAACACGGGGAACCACCCGAGGCTCTTCGCGAAGATCCAGATCAGCAGGATCGCGACGACGAAGGTGGGCAGCGCCATGCCGAGCGAGGTGGCGACGGCCACGGCGCGATCCACCGCGGGGCCGCGGGTCGCCGCGAGGATGCCGGATCCGACGCCGAACACGAGGATGATGGCGACAGTGAGCAGCACCAGCTGGAAGGTGACGCCGAAGCGCGGCGCGACGAGGTCGATCACGTCGGTCTTGTAGACGAAGGATCGGCCGAAGTCGCCCGTGAAGACGCCGCCCAGCCACTGCAGGTAGCGCGACCAGATGGGGTCGTCGAGGTGGTACTCCGCGCGGATCTGCGTGATGAGCTCAGGGGTGGGCTTCGCCCCGCCCGCGAGTGCCGCGATGGGGTCGCCGGGCGTGAGCAGCAGGGCGGAGAAGATCACGACGCTCGACAGGAAGAGGGTCAGCAGCAGGCCGCCCAGCCTTCCGATCAGCGTGCGCAGCACGAGTCCGTTCACCGTGTGTGTTCCTTACCTTGGGGGTCTGTTCGTGCGGGCGGGTGCCCGGACCGGCGTCCGTCGCGGGAGGTGCCCGCGACGGACGCCGGACGGGCGCCTACTTGCCGCCGAGGTGCAGCGCCCAGGGGCTGCTGTAGATGGCGATCGAGGTGGTGGCGCCGGTCAGCTCGTCCGAGAGGTAGGTGAGCTGGTACGAGCCGGCGAGGGTGACCTGCAGCTGGTCGGGGGCGAAGATGCGCTGCGCGGCGACGAACTCCTCCGCGGCCGTCTGCGGGTCGGCGGCGGTGCGGGAGGCCTCCATGAGCGCGGTGACCTCGTCGTTCGAGTACTGGCTCCAGTTGAACACGCCGCCGCGGTCCTCGGGCAGCATGAACAGTGAGGGGTAGCCGCCCACGGTGGGCGTCTCGATGTAGCCCTGGGTGGCGACGAAGTCGATGCCGTCGCGGGCGCCCGGATCGTAGAACATGGCGCCGAAGTCGGCGGGCTGCATCTCGTTGATCTCGATGTCGAGCCCGATGCTCTTGCCGGCGCTCTGGATGATCGCGGCCGTCTGCTGGAACTCCTTGGCACCGGCGGGGATCGCGACGACGAGCGGCGCGCTCACGTCTTCGCCGCTGTCGGCGATGAGCTGCTTCGCGCGTTCGAGGTCTACCTCTGGCGCTGCGAGCTCGTCGTAGCCGGCCTGGTAGATGGCGCTGGCCTCGGTCTGGTTGAAGGTGAACGGGGGCACGATGGTCTTCTGCACCTCGCCGAGCCCGTTCAGCACCGTGTCGATGTACTTCTCGCGGTCGATGGCGAGGCTGAGGGCCTGTCGGATCGCGGGGCTCGCGGCGGGGCCCTCGGCCGTGGCGGGGCCGAAGCTGAAGGAGGCGGTGGAGGGGCCGACGATGAGGCTGCCGGCGCCGTCGCCCTCGAAGGCGCCGCGCGAGCCCGGGGGCACGTTGAAGGCGCCGTCGATCTCGCCCTCGGTGAGCGCGGTGGTGAGCGTCGAGCCGTCGGTGACGAAGACGTACTTGAGCTTCTGCACGAGCGGGGCGCCGCCCCAGTAGCTCTCGTTGGCGGTGGTGACGATCTCGCTGCCGGGCTTCCAGCCGCCGGCTTCGAGCTGGTAGGGGCCGGTGCACATGAGGCCGCCCTCGGAGGTGCCGAGCGAGGGGCCGGCCTGTTCGCCGTAGGCCTTGCTCATCACGGCGCCACCGCCGCCCGCGAGGGAGTCGAGGAAGGTGGAGTCGGGGGCGTTGAAGCGGATCGTGACTTCGAGGTCGCCGGTCTTCGCGATGTCGGAGACGAGCACGAAGGCGGCGTACCACTGCGAGGCGGGGTTCTGCCCGCGCTGCAGGCTGTAGACCACGTCGTCGGCGGTGAGGGGCGTGCCGTCCCAGAAGGTGACGTCGTCACGCAGGGTGAGCTTGAGCGTGACGGGGTCGACCCACTCGGCGTTCTGCGCGACGCCGGGCTCGATCGAGAAGTCGGGCTGCAGCTGCATGAGGTTCTCGCACAGGTTGGGAATGATCACGGTCGCGGACGATCCGGGATCGAGTGTGGCCGGTTCGCCCTCGACGACCGACCACACGACCTCGTCGACGGGGTTCTCGGCCGCGGGCAGCGAGGCGACGAGCTGGGCTTCGTCGACCGATGCGCGGTTCTCGGAGGCGCCGCCCTCGCGGGGTGCGCAGGCGGTGACGGCGAAGAGCGCCGCTGTTCCGAGCGCCAGTCCTACGACCAGTCCGCTTCGTTTCATGGTTCCGTCCTTTCGGAATCGCTTCGGGGTGGATCGTCGGTGATCCGCCCCGCAGTCATCATAATATAACGCTGTTGTACATCAATGTTGCATTTTGGTCTCATCGCTCGCTAGGCTCGCGATATGCCCAAGGACATCGACCGCGAAGCGCGGCTGCAAGCCATCGCCGAGGCCACCATCCGCGTCGCGCGCACCTCCGGCGCGAACGCCGTCACCATCCGCGCGGTCGCCCGTGAACTGGGCGGATCCACCACCCTCGTCACGAACTACCTCCCCTCGCGATCCGAGCTCATCCTCAACGTGCTCGACCGCGCCAGCGCCCGCTGGCGCGCCGAGTACGAGGGGGCCGCCGACGGACTCTCGCCGGCCGAACGCTTCGAAGCGCTCGTGTCGTGGGAGCCCGAACCCGACGAGGTCGAACCGGTGCTGCGCGCCCTCATCCTCGAGATCGTCGCGAACGCCGAAACCGAACCCGCACTGCGCGACGCGCTGCGCCGGGAATCCGAGTCCTACCGCGCCGTGCTGCACGACGCCGCCCGCGACGCCGGCTACGCCGACCCCGAACTCGCCACCGAGCTCGGCTACCTGCTGCTGCGCGGCTCCTACTTCGCGAACGCCGAAGACCCTGCCCACTGGCACCCCGCACGCACGCGCGAGATCACGCTCTCGGCGCTGCGCGCCCTGCCGCGCACGCGCTGAACCGGCGCCGCCCCGGCACGCGTGCGCGCCGATCCGCTGCGCGATCCCGCCCCCGCCGCGCATCATCGCACCGCGAAGACCCGGATGCACACCTGCGGCTCGCCGTTCTCGCCCTCGCCGTCGCGGGCGAGGCCGATGAACTGGTGCTCGGCAAGCCAGCGATGCGCCGGCGCATCGGTCTGGAAGACCGGAGCCGTGCGGAAGTACAGGCCGGGCTCCCCCTCCGGCACCTGCTCGCCGCGCTCCATGCGCGCGATCAGCTCGTCGGTGGCGCGGAAGTAGCCCCGGTTGAGCACGTCGATCACGGCTCCGTCGTCGGCGCGGATGAGATAGCGCGCCTCGAGCTGCGCCGTGCCCGAACGCTCGACCGCCCAGTCGCCGCCGCCCGCGAGCACTTCGCCGTTCAAGCGGGGGCCGGCGACGCTGCCTCCCGAGATCGGAGTGAAGGTGAGCACCTCGTCGGAGCTGCGGCCGATGCGCAGATCGGGGTCGATGGTCGCCCGGATCTCGAAGACGTACTCGAGACTCGGCTCGGGCAGTGCGGGGGTCTCTGCTGCGGTCATGCGAGTGCTCCTTCCAGCACGGGGATGTCGATGGCGAAGGCGTCGGGGCCCCCGATCGTGATGGTCTGCGTGTTGGGGAGCATCCGCTCCCCCTCCGTCCACGGGTCGGCGCCCGTGCCCGGCTGCGGGAGGAACTCCGGGTAGTCGCTGCTCGACACGTGCACCCGCAGCCGATGCCCGGCGCGCAGCCGGTAGCCCACGTGGCCGAGGTCGATGTCGAGCACTCCGGGCCGCGTCGCGTCGCGCAGCTGCAGCTGGCCGCGCGCGATCCTGAGCGCGGAGCCGTCGGGCGCCACGTCGAGCAGCCGCACGAAGCAGTCGGCGACGGGCCCGGTCGAGCTCAGGCCGACCCGCGCCCGGACCGGCCCGGCCAGGTCGACGTCGGCCGGCTGCACCGGCCCGTCGAAGACGAGCACGTCGCCGCGGGCGCCGATCGGCGCCTCGTCGGGCAGGTGCAGCAGGTACGAGAAGGCGTCGGGCACGCTCGAAGGCACCGGATCCGCGGGATCGTGCACCCAGCTCTCAGCCTGCGCCGCACCCGGCCGCTGCACCGCCAGCCCACCCTCGGCGGTGGCGAATCGCGTCTCGACGCGCACCCCGGACGGCGGCCACGTTGCATCGCTGCGCAGCTCGTCGGTGCCCGCGAGGTTCCAGTTGACGCGGGGCACATCGCCCGGGCGGCCCTCGCCGCGCACGAAGACCTCGAAGAACTCCAGCGCCGGGTCGAGATAGGCGGGCAGCATGGCGCGCACCTGGGCGGCGCTGCGATTCTCCACCCGCTCCTCTGCCGACTCCAGCAGCGTGTGATTCTCGTGATCGATGGACTCGATGCGCAGATAGTGGTGCGCATCCCAGTGGGGGTGCTGCGCGATCTCGGCCACATCGGCCCACGAGAGCGGAGCGCAGTTGTCCCACCAGCCGATCGTGTGCAGCACCGGCACCGAACGCCCCGCGAACGGGCTCCCCAGCGGGAAGCGCGGCAGCGTCACCGGGTGCGGCGTCCACTGGTCGTACGAGATCGAACGACGACCGCGCTCGGCGATGAACGCCTCGGCCTGCGCTGCGAAATCGCGCCGCGTCCAATCCGGCTCCCACAGGTAGGTGTCGTTGCCGAAGAAGTGGGTGAGCGGGTAGAGATTCGTGATGCCCATCTCCACAGCGCGCGTGCGATCGCCCGGATCGCGGTGCACGGGCTCCCCCAGCCGGGTGCCCGTGACGCGCGGCGCGATCGCCTTCAGCGCGGGGTGACCGCTCGCGGCCGCCGCCCACTGCGTGTACCCGTAGTAGCTGTCGCCCCACATCGCGACGCGGCCGTTCGACCAGGGCTGCTGCACGATCCAGTCGAGGGTGTCGGAGCCGTCGCGCACCTCGTTAACGAAGAGCAGCGCGTCGCCCTCCGAGCGGAACTTGCCGCGCACGTCCTGCGCCACGACGCGGTACCCGCGCGCGGTGAAGTACTCGGCGATGAGCGGGATGAAGGTGTACTCGCCGCTCTTGTCGTAGGGCAGGCGGATCAGGATCGTGTCGCCGGGGGTCTCGTCGCGCGCCGTCGCGGCGTCGGCCACCGCCCCGGGCCCCATCTCCGTGCCGGCCTCTGCTGCGCCGGCCCCCGCTGCGCGCTGCGCGGCGGACTGCGCGGAGCGTTCCGCGGCGGACTGCGCGAGCGCCGGCAGGTAGACGTCGGCGGCGAGGTGCACGCCGTCGCGCATGCGCACCCGCTCCTCGCGAGCGAGCGGGCTCACGGGTGCCGGGCCGAGGCGATGGTACTGCGTCGTCATGTCGCTCCTTCGGGACGTGGTTCGGTGGCGGCCGGGGCGACGGCGAGGGCTGCGCGGCGACCGGGAGGAACCCGTCTGCGCGGTGCAGCACGGCCTCCCCTCGATGCGAGGCGCCCTTCGCCGGGTGAACCCTGCGACCGGGTGAGACCCAAGCTAGGGGGTGGAAAGCAATTTAGTCAAGTCTGACTAGACAATTTTTGTTCGCCGCAAGATCCCGCTATTCTTCGGGGAGGCGCCGCGAGCCCCGCGACCGCCCCAGCACCGAAAGGAACGCGCATGGCCCGCCCCTCTGTCGCCGACGAACGCCGCGAGCAGATCATCGAGGCCACGCTGCGCACCATCTCCGAGCACGGCATCAGCAAGACCACGCTCGACCGCATCGCCGACACCGCGGGCATGTCGCGCGGGCACGTGCGGCACTTCGTCGGCAACCGCGACCGACTGCTGCTCGACGCGGCCCGCGCCTTCTACGCCGACGAGAACGGCGAGCCCGCGATCCTGCCCGCCGCCGTCGACGACCTCGACGGCGCACTCGCCTTCCTCTTCGGCGGCGAGTTCGCCGCATCCACCTCGGAGAACGCGATCGTACTCGCCTTCGTCGAACTGGCGCGCACGAACGCCGATATCGCCGACGTGCTCGCGGCGTCGTACGCGTCGACCCGCGAACGCCTCGCCGCCTACATCTCCCGGGCGAAACCGCACGCCCCGGCCGCCGCGCGCGAAGCCGCCGCGCAGGGCGTGCTCTCCACCGCGCTCGGCAACGTATTCATAGGCGACTTCGACCGCGACGAGGGCCGCACCGTGCGCGCCCGCGCCGCCGTCGACGCCCTGCTCGCCGCGCTCTAGCACGCAGCCCGCTCTGCGGTCCGGCCCCGCGCCGCCCCGCCCCGGCCTGGCCCGGCTCGGCGCCGAAAGGCGAGTTTCGCACGCCCTCCCCCGCCTGAGCATGCGTTATCCGCCTCTCGGCCGCAGATTGCCTTAATCCCGCCTTGCCCCGCCTAACCCAGCCTTGCGCCACCAGCCCCGCCGAGCCCCGCCCCACCGCCCAAATGGGGGTCACTTTTGGCCGTGTCGCGGCATGACACGCGACCAAAACCGACCCCGATTTCGGAAGGGCGGGGCGCATCTGGCCGCAGCGCAGCGGCAGCGCAACGGCAGCGCAACGGCAGCGCAACGGCAGCGCAACGGCAGCGCAGCGGCGGCGCAGCGGCGGCGCAGCGGCGGCGCAGCGGCGGCAAGCCCGCGGCTACCGCGCGGCGAGGCCGTCGATGAGGCGGGCGAAGGCGGCGAAGGCGCGATCGGCGTCGCGGTGGCCGGCGGCGACGCCGGTGGCGGCTTCTCGCAGGGCGCCGACGAGCAGGGCGGCGACGGAGTCGGCGTCGATGCTCGTGTCGACTTCGCCCGCGGCCTGGGCGGCTTCGAGGGTTTCGCGGATCATGATGATGCTCGCGCCCGATCCGATGCCGCGCTCGGCGCCATCGGCGATCAGGGTGGGGCCTGACACGTTGTAGAAGTGGCCGATGCGGGGGCCGTCGGCGAGGTCGAGCATGGCGCGGGCGTGGGCGACGAGGCGGCCGCGCCAGTCGTCGGCCGCGGATACGGCGGCGCGGGTGCGGTCGACGAGGCCGTGACCGAGGCGGGCGTAGGCGGCGCGCAGCAGTTCGTCGCGGCCGCCCGGGAAGTAGGCGTAGACGGTGCCGCGGGAAACCCCCGACTCTGCGGTGACGCGCTCGATGGTGGTGTCGGCGAGACCTGCCTGGCCGATGACGGCGAGCACGGCGTCGACGAGTTCTTCCCGCGTGCGCTGCTGGCGTCGTTGGCGCAGCGTGGGGGGCGCGGTGGAGGCGGATTGCATGCCCTCAGTGTAGAAGCCGAAGCCGCACTTGTGCACTCCGAGTTCGCTTTCTATACTCTGAGTATAGTTTTCTGTCGGGGTCACCCGGCAGCGCCGGCCGGAAGGACCCGCATGATCACCGTCGATCTCCCCGTCGCCATCGAGCTCGCCCGCGAAGCACTCGCCGGATACGACCTCGACCCCGGCACCGAACTCTCCCTGCTCAAGCAGCGCGAGAACTTCGTCTTCTCCCTCACCTCGGGCGGCACCGACTACGTGCTGCGTGTGCACCGCCAGGGCTACCACTCGGATGACGAGCTCGGCTGCGAGCTCGACTTCGTGCGAGCGCTGCACGGCGAGGGCGTCGCCGTGCCACACTTCGTGCCCGCCCGCAACGGCCGCGGCTTCTGCGTGGTGGGCCGTGACCACGCCGCGGGCGCCCACCAGGTCGACCTGCAGCACCTCATCCCCAACCACGGCAACTTCGGTGACGAGCGCACAGCGGTCGCCGGCACCGCCCACATCGACACCGCCGACTTCGCCGAACTGGGCCGCCTCACGGCCAAGGTGCACGAGGCCACCGAGCGCTCCGGCTACCGCATGGCGGTACCCCGCGACGATTGGGATCTCGACGGGCTCGTCGGCCCGCAGCCCGCCTGGGGCGATCCGCTGCGCATTGCCGAGCTGCAGGGCGAGGAGCGCGACGCGGTGGTCGCGGCAATTGCTCGGATCCGCGACGAACTCGGCGCGTACGGCACCCCTGCACACCGTTTCGGCCCCATCCACGCCGATCTCACCCCCGAGAATGTGCTGCGCACCGACGACGGCCTGGTGCTCATCGACTTCGACGATTTCGCCGCCGGTTGGCACCTCTTCGACCTCGCGACGGCGCTCTACTTCTTCACGCCGCACCCGCGGTACGCCGAGTACCGCGACGCGCTCTTCGCAGGCTACGAGTCGGTGCGCCCGCTCGACGCCGCAGATTCTGCGGTGTTCCCTGCGATTCTGCTCGCCCGCGGTCTCACCTACCTGGGCTGGGCGGCGGATCGCCGCGGCGAGCCCACGGCCGAGTGGCACGCCACCACGGTGCTGCCCCACATTGTGCGCCTGTCGCGCGAACTGGTCGCCGCCTGACGCACCCCGTCGCCGCTCGACGCACCACTCCCCAATCCGCCAAGCTTTCCCACCCGAGGAGCCCCATATGACCTCCACCGCCGCACTCATCGAGCGCCGCAACCGCACCATCGGCCCGTATTCACCGCTGTTCTACTCCGAGCCGTTGCAGTTCGTGTCAGCGAAGGGCGTGTGGTTCACGGAGGCCAGCGGCGAGCGCTACCTCGACGGCTATAACAACGTGCCGCATGTGGGCCACTGCAATGATCGCGTGGTGGCGGCCCTCGCCGAGCAGGCCGCGACCCTCAACGTGCACACCCGCTACTTGAACGAGCGGGTGGTCGACTATTCCGAGCAGCTGCTCGCAACGTTCGACACGGTCCTCGATCGGGTGTTCTTCGGCAATTCAGGGTCGGAGGCTAATGAGCTTGCGATCCGCATTTCCCGGCAGCTCACCGGCAACACGGGCATGATCGTGTCTGATTACAGCTACCACGGCACCACGATCACGCTCGCGGGCCTTACGACGGGCCTGAAGACCGCGACACCCCTCGACCCGAATGTGCGCCCGCTGCGGATCCCGGATCTGGATCGCGATCCGCGCCCCGAAGCCGAGGTGTTGGCGGAGACGCTCGCCGAGCTCGATGCCGCGATTGCGTCGCTGCAGGAGGCCGGCTTCGGAGTGGCGGCGTGCCTGTTCGATCCGCTGTTCTCGACCGAGGGGATGCCGCGGGTGCCTGAGGGCTTGCTGCGCGGCATCGCGGCGCGAGTGCAGGCTGCTGGCGGCATGGTGATCGCCGACGAGGTGCAGAGCGGTTTCGGTCGCACCGGCACCCACATGTGGGGCCATCAGTATGCGGGTCTTACCCCCGATCTGGTGACGATGGGCAAGCCCATGGGCAACGGTCACCCGATGTCGGCTGTGGTGACGAGCGAGGCCGTTCTCGATGCTTTCGGCTCAACGAACGAGTTCTTCAACACCTTCGCGGGCAACCCGGTGTCGGCTGCTGTGGGCGAGGCCGTGCTGGTGGAGATGGCCGAGGAAGGTCTGATGGCCCGCGCGCAGAGCCTGGGCGCTGTGGCGGCTGAGCGCTTCCAGGGTTTCGCGGATCGCTATGATTTCGTGCGCTCTGCGAAGGGTGTTGGCATGTTCTTGGGGCTCGATTTTGCGATCGATGGGGAGCCGGCGCCGCAGCTCGCGAAGCAGGTTGTGGAGGCGATGAAGGCGCGCAAGGTGCTGATTTCGCGGATCGGGCGCGACGAGAGCGTGCTGAAGGTGCGCCCGCCGCTCGCGTTCGGCGAGGCTGAGCTTCCGATGCTGCTCGACACCCTCTCGGAGGTGCTTGCGGAGGTTTAGGCGGTATCCTCGAATCAGAGTGTTGCTTCAAGGGCGTTGCATCATGAGAAAGGTGAATGACATGCCAACTGCAGAACAGCAGAATGTCTCTCGCGCTGAGGCTCGGCCGACGCAGGCCGAGAGCCTGGGCGTGTTCCGCCGCATGGTGTCGTCTTCGTTTGTGCCACTCGAGATCAGCGCCGAGCAAGGTCAGCCCTTCGCGGCGCGCCTCTGCTCCGCGGATGCCGATGACGTGGTGTTCACCGAGGTTGTGGCGAAGCCGCACCTGGTGGAGCGCACTCCGGAGACGATTGCGAACGGTGGCAGCGGCTACTACAAGGTGAGTCTGCTGCTGTCGGGCAGCAGCATTCTGGTGCAGGACGGCAAAGAGCTGGTGATGCGCCCGGGAGATCTCTCCGTGTACGACACGTCACGGCCGTATTCGCTGCTGTTCGGTGAGGATTTTCGCAATCTCATCATGATGTTCCCGAAGGATCGGCTTGAATTGCCGAGCGCGTTCACAGAGCAGCTGACCGCGGTGTCGCTGAGCCAGGAGCACCGCGGCATCGCCCCGGTGATCACGGCGTTCCTGTCCCAGTTTCCGTCGCAGTTGGCGCATCTGTCGGGCCCGGTTCGCGCGAAGCTCGCGCACACGAGTCTCGACCTGATGGGCACGCTGTTTTCGAGCATTCTCGATGCCGAACCCGGTCAGCGCGATCCGCATCAGCTGCTGCTGCAGAAAATCTACGGGTACATCGATCAGCATCTCTCCGCCACTGACCTCTCCCCCGGCAACATCGCCGCCGCTCACTACATCTCCACCCGCCACCTGCACTCGTTGTTCAGGCAGGCCGACACCACGGTGTCGACGTGGATTCGCGAGCGCCGGCTTGAACGCTGCCGAGCCGACCTGCTCGACCCCGTGCTCAGCGACCGCACGGTGTCGGCGATCGCGGCCCGTTGGGGCTTCACCGATGCCGCGCATTTCAGCCGCGTGTTCAAGGCCGCGTACGGCGTTTCGCCGAGTGATCTGCGGCGGATCTGAAGCACCTCCGCTTCGCGTTTCGGCGCCGGCTGCTGCGAATGCTGCGCGCGCCGCTCAGGCCCGCGCCCAGTCAGATATCTGCGCGGGCTGATCTGCCCGCGCGCCCGATCCGCATCTCATAGGCAGCGCTTGTGGCGCGCCCTCGTGCGGGCCCGAGGCACCCCGCGTGCAGACCCGAAGCGTGCCCGCGCAGGCCCGATCCGCCCCCGCGAAGCATCGCGCACGCAAGCCACCGAAACCGAGTCGTGATACTCGTTGACCGATAGCGCACGATCATTGTCGCTGGCGGTGCTCGCGGGCCACCGAAGCTGCCGGAGTGCCTACATTGAGAATCGTATTCCGGATGTTGCGGCCTCCGCAGCGCATTCCGACTTCATCAAAGGAGACGAAGAAGAATGACCGAACCTCAGATCGCCGACGCCAGCGACGAGCGCCGCGGTGTCGACGAGTGGGCCACCTACGACGAGTTCGCAGCCGGCATCGACACGTACCGGCTGCCGAACGTTTCGCTCGAGGGCCGCCGGCTGGCGCTCACCCTCGACGATGGCAGCTCGTTCACCGTCGACTTCGGCACGGAGCGGGCGAGCTGGAGTGCGAGCGGGAGCATCGCCGCTGACGGCACCGACGACCCCTACGATGCCGTGCAGGTGCGCAGCGATGTGTTCTTCGTGAATCTGCCGCTGGAGTCGCGGGATCGCGAGGCCGTCACCGTGGTCTGGTCTGAGCGCACCGGTCGCGCGATCGTCACCCACTCGCACATCGACGCCGAGCGCGTAGAGGGCGAGCCGCAGGTGAAGCAGGACTTCTTCGCAGCCGAGGTCGAGGGCATCGACGCGACAGGCGACACCCCCGCAGAGTCACGCGACCTGATCGGCATGCGCAACCTCTACCGCTACAGCCCCGAGCACCTGTACGAGCACGTCTACATGTCGACCGAGCGCTACGCCTGGCAGAACCTGCAGGGCGTGCAGCGCGGCCACGGCGACATGGACCTGTCGACGGTGTGGAAGCTCGATGACGGCCTCTACCTCTTCTGCTTCCGCGAGTTCCGCATCTCCGTCGCGAGCGTGTGGCTGCACGATCTGGGCTACCAGCTCATGACCACGGGCATCTTCCTCGGCATCAACGGCAGCGGCGAGTCCGAGCACTCGCGCGCCGGCGGCCACATCTACCCGCTGGGCAATGTCAAATACCCAGATATGCAGCCCGTCTGAACCTGAACTTCACCAATCCCCTTCACTCATCCGAGAGGACACACCAATGAAATCACGCATCCTGGGTGCCGCCGCGCTGACCGCGACGGCCGCGCTCGTGCTGAGCGGCTGCGCGGGCAGCGACGGCGGCGGTGAGGGCGCGCCGATCAAGCTCGGCTCCGTCAACACCATCTCCGGCCCGGCAACCTTTCCCGAGGCTTCAGAGGCGGCGGCCGCGGTCTTCGACAAGGTCAATGCCGAAGGCGGCATCAACGGCCACATGATCGAGTACAAGGCCACTGATGACAAGGCCGACCCGGCCACCGCTACCGCTTCGGCGCGTGAGCTGGTCGGCAGCGACGAAGTGGTCGCTCTGGTCGGTGGTGCCTCGCTGCTCGACTGTGAGATCAATGCGAAGTACTACGAGCAGGAGAATGTGCGCTCGATCCAGGGTATCGGCGTCGATCCCGGCTGCTTCAACTCACCCAACATCGCCCCCGCGAACATCGGCCCGTTCAACGACACCACGCTCACCATGCTGTACGGCTCGGAGGAGCTCGGCCTTGAGAACCTCTGCGTGCTCACCAGCGTGATCGGGTCGACCGGTCCCGCTTACCAGGCCGCAGTGGATCGCTGGAGCGAGATCACCGGCAAGAAGCCCGTCTACGTCGATGACACCGTGCCCTACGGCGGTGCTGACTACACGCCATACGTGGTGAAGGCTCGCGAGGCCGGCTGCGACGGCGTGGTCACGAACAACGTCGAACCCGACGCGATCGGCATGCTCAAGGCGGCAAACCAGCAGGGCTGGGACGACGTCACCTTCCTGATGCTCACCTCGGTCTACAGCGAGAGCTTCGCGAAGGCTGTCTCGAACAGCGCCGCCGGCGTCTACGTGCCCGCCGAGTTCTACCCCTTCACTGAGGACAGCGAAGTCAACGCCGACTGGAAGGCACTGATGGAGGAGAACGACATCACGCTCACCTCCTTCAGCCAGGGTGGTTACTTGGCTGCGACGTTCATGGTCGAGGTGCTGCAGAGCATCGAGGGCGACATTACCCGTGAGAGCGTCAATGATGCCCTCGCCAACATGGATCCGATCGAGAACCCGATGATCGCCTACCCCTACCAGTTCGACAAGATCGCCGCGCAGGATTACGAGCCCGGCGGCTGGCCCGTCGTGCTGAAGTCGGGCACGAACGCCTGGGAGAAGGCAGCCGAAGACTGGCTGATGATCCCGGCGAAGTAGCGGCCGGTTCGCAATCGCACCCGGTGCGGCTGAAGCACTCGCTTCGGCCGCACCGGGCACTCCGTTTCAGACCTCGAAGGATTCCCATGCTTCTCACTTCCCATCGCACGCCGGGGAGGCACCCGTGAACGGCGGGGCCCTGCTGCAGGGCGCGCTTTCGGGCCTCGCCGCCGGCGGCGTCTACGCCGTGTTCGCGGTGACACTCACGCTCATGTCTCGCCTGGTGCGCGTCGTCAATTTCGCGCAGGCGGCCACGGGCATGTTCGCCGCGTTCGTGGCGGTCTGGTTCGCCAGCAAGCTCGGCCTGCCGGTCTGGCTGGCGACGATCGCCGGGATTCTGGTGGGCGCGCTGCTGTCAGCGCTCATCGGGTGGATCGCGGCAACGTGGCTTTCGGATGCGGATCTCTCGACCCGATCCGCTATGACTGTGGGGCCGTTCCTGCTGCTGATGTCGCTCTCATACATCTTGTTCGGCAACAAGCCGCAGCCCTTCGCCCCGATCTTCAACGGCCCCGCGTTCACGATCTCCGGGGTGGTGGTGAGCTGGGTCACCGTGATCACCGTGACGCTTGCGGTGATTGTCGCCGTGGCTGCGGCGCTGGTGCTGCGCAAGACCACGATCGGCACGAAGCTGCGCGCGCTGTCTGATCGCCCCACCACGGCCGAGCTCATCGGCATTTCGTCGAAGCCGCTCGCCATCGGGGTGTGGGCGGTAACCGGCGCCGTCAGCGCGATCACGATCCTCATCATCGCCCCGACGCAGTCAAACGACGCGGTGACGCTGTCGATGCTCATCATTCCCGCGGCAGCTGCGGCGCTGCTCGGTGGCTTCAAGCGGCTGGATCTCGCAGTAGTCGGCGGTTTGCTGCTGGGCCTCATCAACGGCATGGTGGCTCAGATCAACGAGCTAGCGCTGGTGCGCAACTTCGTGCCGCTCATCTTCATCGTCATCCTGCTGCTGTGGTCGCAGCGAAAGGAGGTGTGGGATGCTGCTCGCTAATCGGCGCCTGCGCACCGTTCTGCCCCTTGTCATCGCGATCCTCGGGATCGGGATCGGCTGGGCCCTGAGTGTCGGGCTCTCCGGATACGTTGTCTACCTTGCCATCAGCATGGTCACTGCGACGATCTCGCTGCTCGGCCTCGGCATCGTAACCGGCTCGGCGGGGATCATCGCCCTCTGCCAGCTCACCTTCAGCGCCATCGGCGCGTGGGTAGTCACGTTCCTGAACAAGAACGAGGCGCCTGGCGGCTTCATCGTCTGGCTAGTTGCGGGCGCACTGGTCGCCGCTCTTGCAGGCGTACTACTGGGGCTTCCGGCGCTGCGACTGCGCGGCGTGAACCTGGCCGTGGTGACGCTGGGCGCTGCCGCCGCTGTCGACGTGCTGCTGGTGCAGACGCAGTTCCCGGGGCAGCAGGACGGGCTCTCGGTGGAGCGTCCCGGCCTCTTCTCGAGCGACCGCGAGTACTTTTTCTTCGCGGTGATCGTGCTGGTGGTCTGCATTTACCTCGTGTTCCTGCTGCAGCGCAGCCGGGTGGGCAGCAGCTGGAAGGCTGTGGCGTTCTCCGAGCGCGGCACTGCTGCTGTGGGCCAGAGCGTGCGTTTGGCGAAGCTGTCAGCGTTCGCGATGAGTGCGGCGCTCGGTGGCGTCTCGGGCGGTCTGCTCGCGGGCCAGGTGGGGATCCCCTACGCGTCGAGCTTCACACCGCTGATGTCGATCGCGTTCTACATCCTCGCGGTGATGAGCGGCACCTACCTGATCGACATGGCCATCTTCGGCGGCGTGCTGTGGGTGCTGGTGCCCGAACTACTGAAGCGCTGGGGCGTGCCGCAGGACTGGGGCTTCGTGATCTTCGGTCTGCTCGGCATCCAGGCGATCACCGGTGGATCGAACCTCGGCGAGGTGATCCGCGGTGGCTTCCGTAAGAGCGCGAAGAAGCGCCGTGCGGCCCAGGCCGAGACCGCGTCGAACGATGTGGGCACCACGGCGCTCGATGTGTTCGCGGTGCCGGAGGCGGCGGAGCCGATTCCGGCGGATGCGGCCCCGGTGCTCGAGGTGCGCAGCCTGGGCGTGCAGTTCGGCGCACTGAAGGCGAATGATGATGTGTCGTTGCAGGTGCGGCCGCGCTCCATCATGGGTCTGATCGGCCCGAACGGTGCCGGCAAGTCGACATTCGTCGACGCGGTGAGCGGCTTCCTGCCGCAGCACACCGGCACGGTGCTGCTCGACGGCGAAGACATCACCCGGCTGTCGCCGGTAGCGCGGGCCCGGAAGGGGCTGCGTCGCACCTTCCAGCAGGATCGGGTGCCGCCGCAGCTGTCGGTGGAGGCGTATGTGCGTTTCGTGGCGCGCAAGCGTCTTGACCATGATGAGCTTGCTGACGCGCTCGCCTTCTTGGGCTGCCCGCCTCCGGAGGAGCAGCTGGCGAACGTCGACGTGGGCACGAGACGTCTCATCGAGGTGGCGGCTGCGGTGCTATCCGGGCCTCGGGTGCTGATTCTCGATGAGCCTGCGGCTGGCCTGTCGCACGAGGAGCATCTGCAGTTCGGGCATCGACTGACACGCATCCCGTCGCGTTTCGACACCGCGATCGTGGTGATCGAGCACGATCTCGATCTGGTGCGCTCGGTGTGCACGGAGCTCACCGTGCTCGACTTCGGCAAGGTGCTCGCCCAGGGCCCGACGCGCGAGGTGCTTGACGATCCCGCGGTGGTCGCCGCGTACATGGGAGATGCGGAGATAACGCAATGAACGAACTGCGGTTGAGCGGCGTGACGGTGCGCCGCGGGGCGGGCCCGGTCGTGTCGGATGTCGATCTGACACTGCAGGAGGGGCGGATCGTCGCTCTCGTCGGGCCGAACGGTGCCGGCAAGACGAGCCTGCTGGAATCGGTATCGGGAGTGATCGATCACTCTGGCGGCGATATCACACTCGGCGGCGAGTCGATCGCGAAGTGGAGCCGGGTGCAGCGCTCGCGTGCGGGCATCGCCCATATCGAGCAGGGACGCGCGATCTTCCCGTCGCTGACCGTGCGCGAGAACCTGCTGCTCACCGCGAAAAACGATGCGGGCGTGCAGGCGGTGTTGCAGTCGTTTCCCGAGCTTGAGAAGCGCATCGATTCGCAGTCGGTGCTGCTGTCGGGCGGCGAGCAGCAGATGCTGGTGCTCGCCCGCGCGTTCGCATCGAAACCGCGCTTCCTGCTGATCGACGAGATGTCGCTCGGTTTGGCGCCTGTGGTATTCATGCGGTTGCTGCCGCTGATTCAGCAGATTGCGGCGTCCGGGGTGGGAGTGCTGCTCGTGGAGCAGTTCACGCATCTCGCTCTCAGCATCGCCGACGACGCGATGGTGGTGGCGAGCGGCCGGGTGAGCCACCCGCAAGGGCCGGCGAAGCAGCTCGCCGACGATGAGGCGCTGCTGCGTCAGGCGTATCTAGGCGGCTGAGTCCGCACGCACCAAAGCCTCCCGCCCCTGGTAGTCGAAGGGGCGGGAGGCTTTGGTGCGTGCGGCTGCTTAGACGGCTGCCGTGGAGTTCTCTACGCCTCGCGTCTGCGGCGATCGAACAGTGAGAACAGCACCCCACCGGCGCTCAGCGCCGCACCTGCAACACCGGGCATTGCCCCGCCTGATCCGCAGCATCACCACCCTCAACCACCTTGTTCACCCGCACCGCACCCCAAAATGTCCTCGCAAAAGCGGGCGAAATCGCGTTGCGGTCGTAGTGCAGAGCCGCATGGTGGGTGAGCGTTTCATTCGAGGACGTCGAGACAGCGTGAGATCAAGCGGCGAGTGCCCACCCGCAGCAGAAAGCTGCGCGCAGCCAGGGTCTTCAAGCATCATGATCACAAACCCCGGCGACACATCGATGGAAGAGTCGATGCCGGCGAGCAGCTCGGTCGGCTGAGCCGACGGCGGACGCAACGTCACGCTCGGCGCCGGAGTCGCCACATAGACGAGCCCCGAGGGCAACATTTCGAAAAGACCAAAACTGAACGGGGCAGCCGAAGGCGTCGGCTCCGACAGCACCTGCACAGTGAGCGATCCCAAACGATCAGTGTCAATATCAGCCGATGCGGCATGCACGGCACTCGCGCCGCCCACCGAACACTGTGAGATAGAGGTGCAGCTCGGAGCTTTCCGAGCGAAGGCGTTTCAATTTTCAGGATCAGCTGAAACTGGAGCTTGCTGGCTGACGAGGGCTTCAATCTCTGCCTCCGTGAGCGCTCGCCAGGGAGACTCCTGCGGCTGCACGAGGGACTCGTCGGGGCTGTCCCCCACAGAGAACCACTTTGCCTCGTAGCCCTCTCCATCAAACATCACGCGGTCTCCGCGCCGATATTCAATGTCTTTGCTCCACGACGGATAGGTCGCTTCGGGGAGCCGAAGTCGCTGCTGCGGCTTTTCGCCCGGGAGGACAGGGCCGATGAGGTGCCAGGGTTGTGAGCCCGAGTCATTGGCGAGATCTGGCTGATCGCCCTCGGTCCACCATTTGGCTTCATACACGTTGCGTTTCCAGACGATCTTCGTCTCAGCAGGATACGCAGCCTTCTCGTTCCAGATCGGGTATGGACTGGTATCAGGATCGTCCTTCTGGGATACATCAGCACGAGCGGTATCCACAGCTTCCGCGATCTGGGAGATTTCGCCGGGGCGATGTTTGCTCAGGATCCGCGAAAAGTCTCCCCGCTCCTGTTCGACACCGCTGCAGGAATCCGAGACCTGTTTCGGGTCCGGCCAATTGTCAGCACACTGCTGATCACGATTGGCCGACCACATCGAAATCCGTCCCAGGCCCTTACGATCTGCGAACTCTGACAACGCTTGAGCGTCGGCGAGCGTGAAGCGCTCGTTGCGGGTGTCGTTCTGGCCGATCATTGGGGTCGCCGACACCTTGCTCCAGGCAGTTGCGTCGCCCATCGGCGCATTCACCTCTGCGTACAGTGAGCGCAGCTGTGCCTGCGTTGCTTGCAGGCTACGTTCGACCAGCTGGCGAAGGGGGGTCTTGCTGTCAGAACCGTAGTTCATGGTCATTGCGTTGATCCCAGCGAGGTCAACGTTCGCTTCCAGGTAGGTGCGCACCGCCTGCACACCATCGGAGGTAAGACCATCTGGCGACACCGGCAAGGTCAGCCAGACATCGAGCCCGCCTTCTCGAGCATTCTGCACCTGACGAATGGCCGCAGCCTGCCTCGCGATGCCGCCACTGTCGCGGAGGAACGCACCCTCGATGTCGATGTCAATGCTCCCCAGGCCATAACGCTCAACGACGCTCGAGTAGCCCTCGACGAGCAACTGAATATCTGTGCACCCATAGGCGATGTCGTAATTTGCTTGGCCCCCGAAGGAGACCATGGCCGTGCCGCCCAGGTTGCGCAGACGCTGCAATCTGCGGTCAAGATCAAGCGAGTACTCGGCTTCGTCAAGACTGTAGTAGCCGCCCCACGAAGGGGAGCAGGTGTTGGCTGGGTCAGCGACGATGAAGGAAAGCACGACGTTCTTTCGACCATCCTCGCGCGGAGACTCGAATGGGAACGTGGGCGTCGCGGTCACGTCGACGTATGCATCGAACCAGGGGGTGCGCTCGGCAGCTGCTTTCACGTCCTGCTCATGGGTCCAGCCGTAGAAGGCCGCGCCCGTCAAACTCGCCACGACGAGGATCAAGATTCCAAGCCGCGTCCACGAAAGCTTGCGCCCCGGAAACCACCGTGCCATCGACCGCTCCTCACACTGGTCGGTATCCGACGGACAGTGTCACCTTCACTGGGTCGGCCCCTCGACTATGCTATATGGTGCGCGAAGGCGGGTAGTGTCGCGAGTCGACAAGCGCCTTTCGTTGGTACCCAAATGAGCGGAGTCGCTCACTGACCATCGTCGAACGAGACACAGGTCTGCCGAGGAGGCAATGGTGGAAGAACCCCAGGCAGAGCTGCCTCGGCGTAGGCGACAGTGGGGCGCAGAGCGCCGCTCGGAGCCGCTCGCGATCATGCACTCGAGACCGAGCAAGTCGGCAATCGTATGGGCTCGAGCGGCAATCCTGATCACGATTCTCGCTTGGTTCTCCTATATGACCACCACCATCCTGCGCATGACGATCGAGGATCCCTCGCAGTCGTTCGTGTTTCATGTGCAGACCTGGGTATACGGCATCACGATCACCTCATTGACTTATTCCGCGCTCATGTACCTCATTGCTCGGTATGGCGCCCTGATCCGGTTTCGAGAGCACCGGCGCGTGGAACGGGCACTCATTGACGCCCACTTCGCCGAGTCGGAAGCTGACATCACCGTCTTAATTCCGAGCTACGACGAAGAGCCAGAGGTCGTGCGGTACACCCTCTGGTCGGCCGCGCTCCAGGAGTTCCCCAGTTTGCGCGTTGTGCTGCTGATCGACGACAACGAACGCGGCATGAGCGAGGATGCCCTGGCTCGCCTCAATCGCACCCGTGGGCTTCTCGGCGAGATCGCTGAGAAACTTGAGGTGCCTCGACAGCAGGCGATGGACGCGATGCGCCACTTCGAGACCACGACGCAAGCGGAGACCGTTCCCGAGGATGCGCGGCGCGCAGCAGATGCCTATACCGCTGCAATCCGATGGCTCGATGAGTTCGCAGCCTCGGAGAAGATCGAAGACCACATGGCTGAGTTCTTCGCAGAGCAGGTGCTCCTGGGCCTTTCGAATGACCTGAGCCTCACTCGCCTCGCCCTTCTCGCCGCCTACGAGCAACATTCCTCGCCTGACCGAGAACGCCTGCAGCAGCTCTATCAAAGACTCGTATGGATCTTCAGCGCAGATCTCGACTCCTTCGAGCGGAAGCGATATGCGTCGCTCTCGCAGGAGCCGAACAAGGCGATGAACTTGAACTCGTACCTCTCGCTCATGGGAGGGAGCTATCGCCTTTCCAGCGGGACTGGAGAACATATTCTCGAGCGCCTGCGTAAGCGCGACGCTGGAGAGCCTGATCTCGTGGTTCCCGATTCACGCTACGTGCTCACGCTCGACGCAGACTCACAGCTCCTACGTGACTACTGCGTTCGGCTGGTCTACCTGTTGGAGCAGCCCGAGAACGAGCGCGTCGCCGTCACTCAAACCCCCTACTCCTCGTTCCGTGGCGCCCCCACACGGATTGAGCGGATCGCCGGTGCAACAACTGACCTTCAGCACATCCAGCACCAGGGGTTCACCTATTTCAACGCGACCTTCTGGGTGGGTGCCAACGCAGTCATCCGCAAAGCTGCGCTTGACGATATCGCGGTTACCGAGACCGTCGGCGGCTTCGAGATCACCACCTACGTGCAGGACCGCACAGTCATCGAGGACACCGAGTCGAGCATCGATCTTGGCGCACACGGCTGGGAGCTGGAGAACTATCCCGAGCGCCTCAGCTACAGTGCGACGCCGCCCGACTTTGGTTCGCTCGTTGTTCAGCGCCGCCGATGGGCGAATGGCGGGTTGCTGATCATGCCGAAAATGTTCGAGATGATCGGAGCGAGAAGAGGCACCTCGACCCGGGTGCGTCTCCCCGAAAAGCTCCTCCGAACCAACTACATGTCGTCCATTGCCTGGGCGAGCTTTGGCCTCATTCTCCTGCTCTTTTTTCCGTTTGACTCGCGCCTCCTCAGCCCTCTGGTCGTTGCGGCGGCGCTGCCCTACTTCATTTCTCAGTCTCTCGATCTCCGCGCGAGCGGCCATCGAGTCGGTGACATCTTCCGCATCTACGGATTCAATCTCATCCTTCTTCCTGTCAACCTCGCTGGGGTGCTGAAGTCTCTGCAGCAGGGCGTGACAGGGCAGAAAATCCCCTTCGCCCGCACGCCAAAGGTCAAGGGGCGTACGTCTGCGCCCGCGACCTACGTGATACTGCCTTACGTCATTATCGCGTTCTCAATTGTTACGGCCTACCGAGACTTCAACCAGGGGAACTGGGGCAACTTCGCCTTCGCGAGCTTCAACGCCGTCATGGCGACTTGGGCGGCCATCTCCTACATTGGACTTCGCAATTCGATCGTCGACGCGGTGCTCGGTCTCGTCAGTTGGCTGTATGTCGCACCCAAACCACCGCGGAAGCCCAAGCAAAACCTCGTCGACCCCGATGCTCAGGTCAACTGGCAAGCCATTCTCTATCATGGCGACCGTCGACTGAGCCGGGACCTCGTTCGGTCAAGCGACCGGCGTCGCCGTCTGGGCACCGTGCGAAGTCAATTGCGAGACGGCGCAAAGCCCGAGAAAGCAGCGATCCTTGAAGGCGCCCAAGAGATCACCGTAGCGAGCCCCGAGGTTGTTGCGGATGTCGGAGTGAATCGTAGTCTCACTCGGCGGCCGTGAAAATCGGCTCGAAGAACGCGGCGAGTTCGTCGGTCGCCGAGAGCGGCAGCACCGTCGCGACATACTGATCGGGCCGCACCACCACCACGGCACCGTCGCGGCTCACCCCGCGCTCGTCGAAGATGTCGTTGCCCGGAATGGCAGCCCACGTCTTCTCGTAGTTGATGAGCTGGAACGGCCCGCGGCGCGGCATGAACAACGCCGGCACACGGCCCAGATCGATGTCGTGATACCCCTCCTGGTAGACCGCCTTCACATCGAAGCGGCTGTCGAGGTCGGCGCCCGTCGGAGTGAACCGGCGCACCGGGGAGTGCTCCGACGACAGCATCCACTCAGCCCACCGATTCAATGCCTCGGCGCCCGCATCGGCGAAGGCGTAGATGCGGTATCGCCCATCCGCGCGGTGGTGATGGCCCAGATGCGCAAGCACACCATCGGCAACCCGCACCGCCTCAGCAGACTTGAAGCGCTTGCCCACCGGGAATCCCGTCGCAAGACCCTGATGGGCCCCATCGCCGGTGAGCGTCGACGGCCCGTACTGCGTCATAAAGCCAGCCGGAAACTCGGCCGTCGCGATATAGAAATCCTCAAGCTCACGCGGCGACGCGAACTCCTCAGGCTTCTTCGCCATCAGCGTCGACCACTCCTTGTCGAAGTCGATCAGATTCTGCGCAATCACCCGCCGCTCCTCAGAATAGGTCTGCAGCAGCGACTCGGGGCTGCGACCCTCAAGCACATAGCCCAGCTTCCACGCCAGATTCCAGCCATCCTGCAACGACACATTCATGCCCTGGCCCGCCTTGGCGCTGTGCGTGTGGCAGGCATCGCCCGCGAGAAACACGCGCGGGGCACGCCGCCCGCCCTCGTGCGCGTCAGCATCATCGAAACGGTCGGTGAGACGGTGCGCCACCTCGTAGACGCTCCACCAGGAAACATCCTTCACATCGAGGGTGTACGGGTGCAGGATCGCATTCGCCCGGGCCGCGATCTGCTCGACCGAAGTCTGACGCACAGCCCCATTGTCGTGCTCACCGGTCTCGCCGAGATCGACGTACCAGCGCACCAAATAGTTGCCCTCGCGCGGGATCACCAGAATGTTGCCGCCGTCACCCGACTGAATGATGCTCTTTCGGCGAGTGTCCGGGAAATCGGTGACAGCGAGCGCATCCATCACACCCCAGGCGTGCATCGCCTGATCGCCCGCCAGTCGGCCCCCGATCGCTGCCCGCACGCGGCTGCGTGCACCATCGGCGCCCACCACATACTTCGCGTGCACCACTCGTATGCTGCCCTCGTCGGGGCCGGCCGTGCGCCGCAGCGTCACCGCCACGGGATACTCGCCTTCACCGACCTCAAGCCCTTCGAACTCGTAGCCGTAATCGACCCGCCCCCGCGCCGGCGAACGCTCTGCGAACTCGGCGAGGTAGTCGGCCACGCGCGTCTGATTGACGATCAGCTGTGGAAACTCACTGATGCCGATGAGGGTGTCCGGTGTGGTCGAGCTGCGGTGGATCTTGTGCGGATCCGCCGGGTCCGGCGTCCAAAACTCGGTATCGACAAGCTGGTATGCCTCCTGGATGATCTGCTCAGCGAAACCGAACGCCTGAAACGTCTCCACGCTGCGCGCCTGAATCCCATCAGCCTGACCTACCTCCAAGCGACCAGCCCGTCGCTCCACGATCCGCGTGGTGACGCCCGGAAACTGTGCGAGCTGCGCGGCTGTGATGATGCCGGCGGGGCCCGAGCCCACGATCAACACATCGACCTGTTCGGGCAGCTCGTCCGGTCGGTCCAGTCCGACCCCCGCAGCCGGCTCGATGCGCGGATCGACAGTGGTGTACCCGTTGTGGTGGAACTCCATCGTCCCACTCCCTTCTGTTCAGTGGTCGGCACCCGACCCTCGGCTCGGCAAACGAATCCACCCAGGCCCCACAGGCGAACGCCTCAGAGCCGAGAGCGGATCCGCCCCTACATACCTGCGTGCTCGAATGCGAGCGTGGGAAGATCAACGACGTGCGCGCCGCCATCGGCCATGATCACAGCGCCCGTGATGTACGACGACTCGTGCGAACCCAAGAAACGCACCACCGAGGCGATCTCCTCAGGCTCCCCCACCCGCTTCAGCGGCACATCGCGCGTGACGCGACCGTAGGCCTCATCGCGGCTCGTGAGCTCAGGCACATGGTTCATGAACTCATCCATCTCGGCATCCGCCATCGGCGTGCGGGTCCACCCCGGGCAGACCGCGTTCACGCGCACCCCGTGCACGCCATAATCTCGCGCCATAGACCGGGTCAGCCCGATGAGCGCGTGCTTCGTGGTGGTGTAGCCGGCCACCTTCGGGCCCGCGAAGACACCGGCGAGCGAGGAGATCACCACGATCTGCCCGCGGCTCTCCACGAGCGCCGGCAGCGCCTCACGCGACATCGTGAACGCCGTGGTGAGATTCACACGGATCGACGACTCCCACGTCTCGTCGTCGGTCTCGCCCACCGCATTGAAGCCGTGGCCGCCGGCGTTCGCCACCAGCACGTCGATG
This sequence comes from Leucobacter sp. VD1, assembly GCF_037150695.1. Lineage (NCBI taxonomy): Bacteria > Bacillati > Actinomycetota > Actinomycetes > Micrococcales > Microbacteriaceae > Leucobacter > Leucobacter sp. VD1. The sequence goes on along the minus strand of NZ_JBBCPO010000003.1, from coordinate 509,358 downwards.
CGACCGAACTTCTCGAGGATCTGCGCCACAGCCGCCCGCGCCGACTCGCCATCGGCGGCGTCAGCAGCGATCGCGGTGCCACCGAGCCGGGTCGCGACCTCCTCAAGCGGGCCGATCCTACGCCCGATCAGCACCACCTGGGCACCCTCGCCCGCGTATCGCTCGGCAACCGCCGCGCCGATCCCCGTGCCACCGCCAGTGATCACGACGACCCGCCCCTGAACACCATTGTTCTGCTCTGCCATGAGGTTCCTTTCACCCGAGGCCCGTTGTCGCGGGCCGAAGCGACCCGTCCACCCTCATCATCGCCGCTTCCGGATGTCACGACGACGGGGTGGGCGCTCGCAGCCCAGCACTCTTCACGCTGAGTCAACTGCGGGCGGCTCAGCGCAGCTGAGAGCGGTGCCACACTGGCATCGTGCCCGCAGGATCAACCCCGCAGCACCCACGGTCAACGACCACGAGCCCCGCACGCTATCCAAATGCCAAGCCGATTGGGATACTGAGAGAGGACGCTCCACCGGTCACCACGACGAGGATGATTTCAATGACGCACGCCCCCGCCGGCCCGCACCAGCCCGACGCCAGCCACACGCACGGCAAGCGGGTCACCACCCCCGAGACGGCCGAGCACCCCCTCGATCCGCTCACCGGAGCCGAGATCGCCGAAGCCCGGCGCATCCTCGCCCAAGCCGGCCACTTCAGCGAGCACACCCGCGTGCCGCGCATGCTGCCCGTCGACCCTCCGAAAGCCGAGCTCGCGGCATGGCAACCGGGCGATCCACTCAACCGCCGCATCCGCGTCACCCTGCTGGACCGCAGCACCGGCGTCGCCTCCGAGGCGATCGTCGCCGTCACGCGCGGCGAGATCGACAGCCTGCAGATGCTGCCCAACACCGAGGCCCCCTACGGCCAGCCCCAGTACCTCTTCGAGGAGTACGAGGACGCCGCCGCCATCGTCAAGGCTTCCCCCGAGTGGCAGACCGCTATGCGCCGCCGCGGCCTCGCCGAGCACATGGAACTCGCCTTCTGCTCACCGCTCGCACCCGGCTTCTTCGGGCGCGAAGACGAAATCGGCCGCCGCCTCGTGCGCTCCCACACCTACCTGCGCTTCTCCGTGACCGACAGCCCCTGGGCCCACCCCATCGAAGGGCTCGTGGTGCACGTCGACCTCACCGAACGCCGCGTGATCCGCATCGACGACGAAGGCGACGTGCCCGTGCCCGAAGCGCACGGCAACTACACTCTCGACGTGCAAGGCCCCGCGCGCACCAGTCTGAAGCCCATCGAGATCACACAACCCGAAGGCCCCTCCTTCTCGGTCAACGGCAGCCTCGTGCAGTGGGAGAACTGGAAGTTTCGTGTCGGCTTCACCCAGCAGGAAGGCCTGGTGCTCAACCAGATCACCTTCCGAGACTGCGACGAAGATCGCTCCGTCGCGCACCGGGCCAGCGTGCCCGAAATGGTCGTGCCCTACGGTGACACCTCGGTGAGCCGCTACTGGATCAGCTACTTCGACGCCGGCGAATACCTGCTCGGTAAGAACGCGAACTCGCTCGCCCTCGGCTGCGACTGCCTCGGCGTGATCCACTACTTCGACGCCTTCGTGCCCGACGACCACGGCCACCCCGTGAACATCCCCCAGGCCATCTGCATGCACGAAGAGGACTACGGCATCCTCTGGAAGCACACCGACCTCGACGGCAACGCCGAAGTGCGCCGCAGCCGCCGACTCGTGGTGAGCTACTTCTCGACCATCGGCAACTACGACTACGGATTCTTCTGGTATTTCTACCTCGACGGCTCCATCCAGGTCGAGGCGAAAGCCACTGGCATCGTCTTCGCAGGCGCCGGAACCCCCGGCAGCGACGACCCCCACCGCACCGAGATCGCCCCCGGCATCTTCACCCCCGTGCACCAGCATCTCTTCTGCGCGCGCATCGACGCGGCCATCGACGGCGAAGACAACACGCTGCACGAGATCGAAGCCGTCGGCATCCCCATCGGCCCCGACAACCCCTACGGCAACGCCTTCACCTGGTCAGACACCCAGCTGAAGACCGAGCAAGAGGCGCAGCGCCTCGCCAACGGACTCACCAGCCGCGTCTGGGAAGTGCGCTCAGCGCACCGCACCAACCACGTCGGCAAGCCCACCTCCTACTGGCTAATTCCCGAGGGCAAGATGCTGCTCGCTGCGCAGCCCGAGGCGACCGTGCACGGGCGCGCGAACTTCGCGACGAAGCACCTGTGGGGCACCCAGTACCACCCAGAAGAGCTCTACCCGGCCGGTTTCCACCCCGGCGCCCACGCCCCGGGCGCGGGCCTGCCCGAGTGGACGAAAGCCGACCGCTCGCTCGACGGCGAGGACATCGTGCTGTGGCACGTTTTCGGCCCCACCCACATCCCGCGCACCGAAGACTGGCCCATCATGCCCGTCGACTACTCGGGCTTCTGGTTCAAACCGCACGGCTTCCTCGATCACAACCCCGCCATGGATCTGCCTGCAGACGCCCGCGCCTCAACCGTCTGCGGCAGCGACGGCGGCTGCTGCGCCGAAACCGACTGCCGCTGCTGCGCGGGCGACGCCTGCCACTGCGGCAACCCCGGCTGCGCCTGCGGCAAATAGCAACACCCATCCACCACCCACGTCTGGAGTCATCGATGACCACCCACCCAGAACTCATCCTCACCAACGGCCGCATCTACACCGTCGACCCAGCGAAACCCTGGGCCGAAGCGATGGCCGTCGCCGACGGCCGCATCCTCGCGGTCGGATCGGCCGAGGAGATCGGTGCCCTCGCAGGCCCCGACACCGAATCGCGAGACCTCGCAGGGGCCTTCGTCATGCCCGGCCTCATCGACGCCCACAACCACCACGCCCTCGCCGGCGAAGAGGAGCTGTTCCAGCTGCGCCTGCCCATCGGCGCCCACCTCGACGGCATCATCGCCGCCGTGCGCGAACACGCCGCAACACTGCCCGAAGACGCCTGGATCGTCGGCAGCCCCTGGGCCAGCGACCGCCTCGGCGAACTCAGCACCGCCGACGCGCTTGCGCAGCTCGACGAGGCCGCTGGCGGGCGCCCCGTCATGCTCTCCGACGACTCGCATCACAACCGCTGGGTCAGCTCGCGCGCGCTCGAACTCGCGGGCGTCGAACCCGACCAGGACGGCGTGGTCGTCGACGCCGACGGCCGCCACACCGGCGTGCTGTTCGAAGCCGCCGGGATCCCCGTCGCCCGCGCCCTGCACGCCGCAGGCGGCCTCTCTGCCGAGCAGGACCGTCAGGCCTCGCAGCGCGGCGTCGAAATCTTGAACTCCTACGGCGTGACCGCGTTCCAGGACGCCGCCGTGTCGACGCCCACCCTGGAGGCGCTGCGCTCGCTCGACGCGAGCGGAGAACTCAACGCCTGGGTCGTGTCATCGATGCTCATCAACGACGAAATCTTCGGTTACACCCCCGTGGGCGAAGACCTCGTCTTCGACGGCGAGCGCTTCCGCACCGAGCACCACCGGCCCGACTTCGTGAAGATCTTTCTCGACGGCGTGCCCCCGACGCGCACCGGCGCGTTCATCGAGCCCTACCTGCCCGACGACGTGCACGGCGCCCACCACCACGGCGATACCCTGCTCAAGCCCGAAGAGCTCACCGACTGGCTGCGCCGCGTCGCCCAGCACGGCATCTCGGCGAAGATTCACTGCACCGGCGACGCCTCCGTGCACGCCGTGCTGAACTCGGTCGAGACGCTGCGCCGCGAAGGCTTCTCGGACACCCGCTACCACGTGGCGCACGGCCAGTTCATCCACCCCGACGACATCTCTCGCTTCGCGGAGCTCGGCGTCGTCGCCGAGATCTCGCCCTTCATCTGGGTGCCCGGCCCCATCGTCGACGCGATCCGCGAAGTGCTGCCCCGCGAACGGGCCGACCGCATGCAGCCCAACCGCGACCTGCTCGACGCTGGCGCCGTCGTGGCGGGCGGCTCGGACTGGCCCGTGTCGGTCTCGCCGAACGCGTGGGAGGGCATCCACGGCCTCGTCACCCGCGAAGACCCGAGCGGCCAGTACCCGGGCACTCTCTGGCCCGAACAGGCCATCACGCTCGACGAAGCCATCGCGGCCTTCACCATCGGCGGCGCCACCGCGCTCGGCCTCGCCTCCGAGACGGGTTCGCTCGAAGCCGGCAAGTCGGCCGACTTCGTGCTGCTCGATCGCAACCCCCTCGAGCACCCAGCGAACACGCTCGTGCACACCACCGTCGACGAGACCTGGTTCGCCGGGCGTCGGGTGTTCAACCGCAGCTGATCCGCCCCTCTCACCCACACGCCCCAGGAGGTCCACATGCACAAGCTCACCGTGCTCTACCCCGAACCCACCGACCGCGCCGCGTTCACCGACTACTACCTCAGCACCCACCTGCCGCTCTGCGCCAAACTGCCGGGCGTGCAGGAGATCACCTACGCGCTCGGCATCAGCGAACCCGGCGAGGGGCCGTACTTCGGCATCTTCCAGGCCAGCTTCGCAGACGAAGCGGCCCTCGGGGCGGCGCTCGCCTCGCCCGAAGGCCAAGCCGTCGAAGCCGACGTGCCCAACTACGCCACCGGCGGGGCCGTCGTCTTCCCGTTCGCGGTGGAGACGCTGCCCCTCGGCTGAGCGACCGGCTCAATCAGCCAGATCGGCGACAGCCTCGCCGATCTGGCGCAGCACCGTGCGGTCATGCTGCGAACGAGCACCCGGCACGTAACGCAAGCGCTCAATCGCGCCGCCCGTGAAGTGAAACCCGCCGCCGTGCCGCTCATGCAACTGCCAATCGACAGGCCCGCCGTAGTCGTAGCCCACGCTGATGCCCGTAAACGGCGCCATGCCCAGCAGCATCGGCACCTCGGAGATCTCAGCAGACAGCTCGCCGTCGACCTCCAGCCGCAACCGCCAGCGCAACCCTTCCAGCTCGTCGACACGCAGCACCAGTTCGCGAGCCCCCGGCCGCAGCGCCGCACCGCACGCACGATGCATGTCGCCATAGGCGTTGTACGCCAGCAGCGGGGCACCGTGCTCGATCGCCAGCAGGTATCCCCCGCCCTGATCGCCGTGCGCCACCACCACGCCCTCGGCCGCGACGGCGTGAGGCACTTCGGTGCCGGCTGCGTCGTCGACCGCTTCGGCACCGCCCGCATCGGTGCCGTGCAGCACGAGCGACGCCTCAACCACGAACGACTTCAGCACCGTGAGCTGCGCCGCACGGAACCGCTCAAGCGGTGGACGGAACGGCACCAGGTTCACTGGATCGGCGAGCGGCGCCTCAGACTCCGGGCGGTTCAGATGCAGCGAGTCGTCATCATCAAGCGGAAACACCGCATTGCCCCACGCCTCATCACGCCACCGCTCAGCAAGCGCCGCGGTGCGCTCCGGCTCCACCCCGGCAAGATCGCGAGTCTCAGTCGGATCATCGGCAAGGTGATACAGTTCCCACGCGCCGCCGGAAGCGCCATCCTCCCGCGACGGCGGCACCGGCGACACCGCCTTCCAATCGCCGTCGACCATCGCGCGACGCCCCACGCACTCGAAGTACTGCGCCTCACGCCCCTCGGCCGCCGCATCGCGCAGCACCCCGGCCACGCTTGCGCCATCCGGCTGCTGCGTGCGCCGCCCCCGCAGCTCGGCGAGCGCAGGCACCCCCGTCAACTCCAGGATCGTGGGTGCCAGATCCGACACAAACACGAACTGATCACGCAAACCACGAGCACGCACCGGCGCCGCCGGCCACGACACGATGAGCGGCGCGTGCACGCCGCCCTCGTAGGTCGACGCTTTGAACGAGCGGAACGGGGTATTCGACACCCGCGCCCACCCGGTCGGATACTGGCTGAACACCTGCGGGCCACCGATCTGCTCCAGCTCGCGCGGCACATCGCGTACCCACCCCTCTGGCACCGGGGCGGAGTGGCCGAACTGGGCGAAATAGCTGCGCGTGCCACTCGGCCCGCCCTCAGCGGTGCCGCCGTTATCGCTCGCAAGCACCACGATCGTGTTCTCCCGCTCGCCCAGGCGCTCCAAGTGGGCGAGCAGCCGGCCGACGCTCTGATCGACCTCGTCGACGGCGGCGGCGTAGACCTCCATATGGCGGGCGAACAGCGCACGATCCTCGTCGCTCAACGAATCCCACTGTGGAATGCGGTCCCCATCGGCAATCGCATCCGCGGGCAGCTCGGCGTGCGGCGGCACCACCCCAAGCTCGCGCTGGCGGGCGAACCGCGCCTCACGAAGCGCATTCCATCCCGCCTCGTAGCGCCCCCGATGCCGCTCGATATCAACCTGCTTGGCTTGAATCGGCCCGTGCACCGAGGTGTGTGCGTAATAGAGGAAGAACGGCTTCGCCGCATCGTTGACCCGCAACTCATCAATCATGGCGAGCGCCTCATCGGTCAGCTCATCCGTCAAGAAATAGTCATCAGGAAAACGCTGCACATCGACCACCGAATTGTCGCGCACCAGACGGTGCGGATGATGCAGCGAAGTGAAGCCATCCATGCTGCCGAAATAGCGGTCGAAGCCCCGCTGCACCGGCCACGACGACTTATCTGCGGCATCATGCAGACGAGATTCGAGCGTGAGATGCCACTTCCCCACCGCGAACGTGGCGTACCCGCCCGCCCGCAACGACTCCGCCAGCGTCGGCGCATCTTCCGGCAACTCGCACGTGAACCCCGGATACCCCGGATCAGTGTGCGCCACATACCCGAACCCTGCACGGTGCGGATTCAGGCCGGTCATAAGCGCCGCGCGCGCGGGCGAGCACATCGGAGCAGTGCGGTAGTTCGTGAACACCCAGCCGTCACCGGCCAAGGCATCGATATGCGGGGTGGGAATCTCGCTGCCGAACGGGCCAAGATCACTGAACCCCAGATCATCGACGAGCATCACAATCACATTCGGCGACCCCGACGCCGCAACAGGCCGCTCCGGCCACCACGGCGTCGACTCAGAAGCGAACTCAGCCGCACGCCCCCCGAACCCCTCGTAGCCACGGCGCGACGGGGATCCGTCGCCTCCTACCCGGCCCGCACGCTCGCCCACGCTAACCCGCCCGCCGGATCAGCTCAAAAACCGCCGTGCGCAGCTCAGCAAACTCCTGCGTCGCTCGCGTGGCGATCTGATCGCGCACGCGACCAAAGCCGACATCGATGATCTCAGTCACCCGCGCCGGCCGCTCGCCGAGCACAACCACCCGGTCAGAGAGATATACGGCCTCGTCGATGTCATGCGTCACGACGACAATCGTCATGCCGAACTCATCACGGATCTTCAGGCAGAGGTCTTCGAGCTCGAAGCGGGTCTGCGCGTCGACCGAAGCGAACGGCTCATCCATGATGAGCACCTCAGGGCGGTACGCGATCGCGCGCGCAATCGCCACGCGCTGCTGCATCCCACCCGACAACTGCCACGGATACTTCGACTCCGCACCCGAAAGCCCAACCGCCGCGAGCGCCGCGCGAATCCGATCCTCTCGTTCCGCAGCCGGCAGACGCAAATGTTTGAGCGGCAGGCGCACGTTCTTCTCCACCGTGAGCCAGGGCATCAGCGAGCGCGTGTACTCCTGGAACACCAGCGCCATCTCCTCAGGCGGGCCATCGATCTGCTTGCCATCGATCCGCGCCGACCCCGAAGTGATCGACTGCAAACCCGTCAGGCACTTCAGCAACGTGGTCTTGCCAATGCCCGACGGGCCCACAATGCACACGATCTCAGCGGCATACACATCGAAGGTGAGGTCGGCGATCACGGGCACCGCACCCTTCTTCGTGTCATAGGTCTTCGCGAGGCCTTGCACGCTCAAACGAGGCACGGCCCCGGCAGCAACTGTGGCGGTCATAGGTTCTTCTCCTGCTGTCGAATAGCGATGTACCAGCGCAGCACGCGGCGCCGGAAAGTAGCGAGCAGGGCGGTGGCGACATAGCCGATGATGCCCAGCACGAGAATGCCAACCCACATGTCGGCAATCATGAACGACTGCTGCGCGAGCAGCGTACGGGCACCCAGCCCGATCGACGACCCCAGCATCTCGCTCGCGATCATCACCACAAACGCGGTGATCAGACTCACCTGCATCCCCGAAAGAATGCGCGGGCTCGCCTCCGGCAATGCCACCGAGAAAATCCGGTCCCAACCGCCCAGGCGGTAGATGCGGCCCACCGCACGGCGATCCGGATCCGCCGCATGAATGCCATCAATCGTCGAAATGAGCACCGGAAACACCGCAGACAGTGTGATCGCAAGAATGCGCGTCTCGTTGCCGAAGCCGATGAGCGACACAAAGATCGGCACCAGCGCAACCGGCGGAATTGCGCGGAAGAAGTGGATCGTCGGCTCGACGAGCCACGACAGCCAGCGCGACATGCCAAGCGCGATGCCGAGCCCCACACCGATCACGCAGGCGAGCACGAAGGAAATCAGCAAATTGCCCACCGAAGATCCCAGATCTCCCCAGAACGCGGGAGTCGCAGCGAGCGACACCAGCCGCTCAAGAATCGTCTGCAACGGCGGGAAGAAGGTATTGGTGGAGTTCGCCGAGGCGAGCCACCACGCAGCCAAGAGCAGGATCGGCACCAGAATCTCGGCACCGATCAGCACCCACTTCGGGAGGCCACTGCGCTGCTGGCGCCGCGCCTCACGCGTGCGAATGAGCACGGTCGACGTCACGGTCATCAGGACACCTGCTTTCGGTACTGGGGGTGCCAGTGCAGCAGGCGACGCTCGCCCCACTGGCTGAGGCCCTGCACCACAAGGCCCAAAATGCCGAGCACAAGCACATAGGCGAACAGTCGCGGCTGATTGCCCGTGATCTGCGATTGCACCAGGCTCTGGCCAAGGCCCGGGCCGCCACCGATGAGGCCCGCCACCACCGCAACGATCAGCGCAGTGGGGGCGGCCACCCGCACCGCCGTGCCGATATAGGGCAACGCACTCGGCAACACAATGCTCCACAGAATCGATGCCCGGCTCAGCCCGTACGACTGGCCGGTGGCCTTGGCAACAGGGTCCGTGTCGAACACGCCAGCGGAAGCCTGCACCACAATCGACACGAAGCAACCAATGAACACCAGAAAAATGCCCATCCCAGCCGTCGGCCCCAGCACGAGCACCACGACGGGCAGGATCACGATCGGGGGAATCGGCTTCAAAAACTCCAGCGGCACCCGGGTGGCGTGCATCGCAAGCGGCGACACCCCGACACCGATCCCGAGCAGCACACCCGCCGCAGTCGCGATCGCAAGACCCAGGAGGGCCATCGAGACGGTATCCCAGGTGGCAGACCACATCTCAGGAGTGACGACCAGGCGGCTCAGCTCACCGATCGCCTCGCCCGCGGTGGGCAGCGGCGAGCCCGCAAGGGGGCCCGCCGCCGCCAACTGCCAGATGCCGAGTGCGATCAGCGCACCGAGGGCGCCGATCCCCCACTTCAGCAGTCGAGAGTCTTGCACGAGGTTACTCCGAAACGATCACACCGGTGAGATCCACCGGCTTGGCGAGGAAGCCGAGGGCCACCATCTTCTTGTTGGGCCGCTCAAGATCCTCGAGATTCACGACGGTCGGCCACACGGGCACCTTCACCTGATCGACGGTGAGCTGCGAGTCGGTGTAATCGAGGCCGGCTTTGATCGCCTCCTCCGGGTGCTCGGTGGCCCACTCGTTCGACTTCACGATGGCCCGCTGGAAGGCGGCGATCGCATCCGACTTCTGCGAAACAGTGCCCGCACCGGCGGTCCACAGGCCGGTCGCCCCCGTCTCGAAGAAGCCGATGGAGGGAGCCGACAGCTGCTTGGCGCCGGCCGAGGCAGCCTCAGTGGTGAAAGGGCTCACGAGCCCGGCCGCGTCGACAGTGCCGTTCTGCAGGCCAGCGACCGCGGAGGTGAAATCGAGCACTACCCAGTTCACCCCGGTGGCGGGGTCGATCCCCTCCTTCTCGAGTTCCCCGGCGATCACCACTTCGAGCTGGGCCTTGCGGGCCGGCACGGCGATGGTCTTGCCTTCGAGGTCGGCGACCGACTTCACGTCGCTGCCCACTGCGGCGAACAGCCCGGTGTCGTCGAACTTGGCAGGGTCGTCGATCTCGGAGGCATCCGCGGGGTAGCCATCGGCAGCACCGATCACCTTGATATCGACGCCTTGGCTGAGCGCGTTGAGCAGCGGAATGCTGGGCGAGTAGGCGATATCGACCTGGCCGCTCTGCACGGCGGCGAGGCCAGCCGGCGGATTGGCGACAATCGAGGTCTCGATCTTCAGGCCCTCCTCCTCGAAGAAGCCCTGCTCGATGCCGCCAATGAGGCTGCCGTCAGAGGTGAGGCCGATCGTGGCGACCTTGAGCGTGGTGAGTTCGCCGCTGCCGCCACCGTCGGCGGGCGCTTCGGCTGCTCCCCCGGAAGAGCAGGCGGAGAGAACGAGCGCAGCGACCGGAAGCAGCGCGAGCGCGCCCACCAGGCGGTTGATCTTCTTCATGTGTTTCGACTCCTTCGTCGGCCGGGGCGGCAGCGATGACGCGCACCGATTCCATTAATCACCATTCGGTGACTAAAGAATAATCTCCAAGCGTCCACTTTCGGTAACGCTCAGATAACGATTAGTCACCAGGCGGTGACGAAAACCGCTTCGGTGCATTGAAACTGGACAAGCTCCCTAGAATTCAGGGAGAAAAAGGAGACACATGCCGAAGATCGTGGACCACGACGAACGCCGCGCGCACATCGTCGAGGCAGTCACCCAGATCATCATCAGGGACGGCTTCGACCGCGTCACCATGCGCGAAATCGCCGCCGAGGCCGGCTACGCCCACGGTGCCATCGCACGATACTTCCCCGACAAGAAAAGCCTGCTCACCGCAGCCTTCCTCGAAGTCTTCCAAAAGTCCCACGAGCACACACTGCACCGTACCCAGGGCGTGCGCGGGCTCGAAGCCCTCCGGCAGATGTTCCTCGAACTTATGCCCCTCGAATCCGACGGTCCCCAGCGCTCCCGCGTCGTGCTCTCCTTCTGGGACCGCGCCGCCCAAGACAGCGAACTCTGGGAGATCCACCACGAAAACATCACACGCCGCCGCAGCCTGATCCGCCGCTTCCTCACCGAAGCACGCGAAGACAGCGAACTCGCCCCCCACATCGACATCGAAAACGCCGTCAACCGCGTCTCCGCACACAACGCCGGCTGGCAAATGATGGCTGTGCTCGTACCAGAAGCGGCCACCGACACCAGCATCATCGCCAGCATCGACTCGATCATCGCCGAGCTGTCTGCAAAGTAACGACGACCCCGCACGGATCCCGAGAGTTTCGATCCGTGCGAGGCCGCCGAGCGCAGGGTGCCGCGATCAGCCCGCTGGCTGGATCTGCCGCAGCGTGGGGAACATCATCCCCGTCACCGGGGTGAGTTCGATGCCCGGGTCGGTCAGGAACACATTGTCGGACTGGTACCAGGGCACGAACCAACCCGCGTCGGTGATCAGTTCGTTGAGCTTCACGATCTCGGCATCCTGCACGTCACCGCGAGGAGCCGTGAGCGCTGTGTCAACCTGGGCCTGCAGCTCGGGAAACTCCGAGATATCAGGCTTCGGGTTGTACCACTGCGGCACAGTTAGCTGACGGGCGATCGTTGCCACAGGGTCGGAATCGACCGCCAACGAGACGATGAACATCGGGTAGGTGCCGGCGTTCGCCTGATAATCAGCCATCTGGTACTCATCCCAGGTGAGACGGATGCCCAGCTGATCGAAGGTCTGCTCGACAATCGGCTGCCACGGCTGGAACGCGGGCGCCATCGGCATCGCAATATCGAAGCCGTCAGCGTATCCAGCCTCGGCGAGCAACTGCTTCGCCTTCGCCATGTCGAACGCATAGCGCTCGTCGATGGCGGCGTCATAGCCCGGGTACCCCACTGCGAACACCTGACGGCTCGGCTCCCCCAGCCCCTGAGCGACGGAGTCGAGCAGCGACGCACCGTCGAAGGCGTAGTTCAACGCTTGCCGCACGCGCTCATCACCGAGCGCAGGCACCTGGCTCCCCGTGTGATCGTTGATCCGCAACCCGGCCCACGAGGCGATCTTGCGCGCCACGCTCCACCCGTTCGACTCTGCAGTCGAGAGCATCGACGCATCGGCAAAGATGACGTTGACCTGACCCGCTTCCATCGCGTTCAGACGCGCCGCGGGATCTTGCAGCGGCACAATCGTCACGCTATCGAAGGTGAACTCATCGGCGGCCCAGTGATCCGCCACCCGATCGAAGTGGTACTCCGCACCCGGCACCGTGCTATCGCTCAGCGTGTACGGCCCCGATCCCACGGGCGCCTCAGCCGCCGTGCCGGCCTCGATCACCGAGGGCGCGACCATGTAACTGCGACCGAGCCCCATGAAATAGAGCAGCCGGTCATCCCGCTGCTTCATGCGGATCTCCACTGTGTCGGCGTCGACCGCCTCGAAGCCCTCGACGTTCAAGTAGGCCTCTTGCGAGACGATGCCCCGCTGCAGAAACTCAAGGTTCTCGACAACCGCATCGGCGTCGAGCTTCTCACCATTGGAGAACTCAGCGTCATCCCGGATATCCATCGTGATCGTGAGCGAGTCGTCAGACACCTCCCACCCGGTGGCGAGCGCCGGCACCGGCTGACCCTCGCCATCGAGCGCAATGAGCGGATCGTAGACAGCGGAGAGGTAGGGGCCATTGAAGCCGATATCCGCGGCGCTCGGATCCCAGGTGACGAGATCGAGAAAATTGCCGATCTTGAGCTCCGAAGGGGCGCTCGATTGCCCGCCGTCTGCGGCGTCACCTGCGCTTGCGCACGAGGTGAGCGCCAACGCTGCGACGGCGACCCCGGCAACAGTGGCGAGGATGCGTTTCATAGTGTTCCTTTCGAGAAGGGTGTTGGGATTGGATCTTGCAAAACCTCTGAGAGCGTCGGCTACTCGGCCACGGCCGCAGCCGCCGCGCCGATCGCGTGGATCACCGTGCGATCATGGCGGGAACGCGCTCCGGGCAGATATCGGAGACGCGCGATATCACCGCCGCAGAATCGGAAGGTGCGGTGCCGCTCGTGCAGCTCCCAGTCGACGGGCCCGCCGTAGTCGTATCCCGCACTGATACCGGTGAACGGCGCCATTCCCAGCAGCATCGGCACCTCGGGAATCTCAGCCGAGAGCACCCCGTCGACCTCCAGCCGCAGCCGCCAGCGCAGCCCCTCCAGCTCATCGACGCGCAGCACGAGCTCGCGCGCTCCCGGCTCGAGTACCTCGCCCCGAACGCGGTGCATCTCCCCGTACGCGTTGAAGGAGATCAGCGGCGCGCCGTCCTCGATCGCCAGCAGATACCCGCCGCCCTGATCACCGTGCGCGACCACCACACCGGCCGCGCCCTCGCCGAGCACCAATGACGCCTCCACCGCAAACGACTTCAGCACCGTCAGCTGCGCCGCCCGAAAACGCTCCAGCGGAGGACGGAACGGCACCAGCGTCACCGGCTCCGCAAGAGGCAGCTCAGTCTCCGGTCGGTTGGAGAACAACGAACCATCATCGGCTAGGGGAAACACCGTGTTGCGCCACGCCTCTTCGCGCCAGCACTCCGCGAGCCGAGCCACCCGCTGCGGCTGATCCGCCGACAGATCGCGAGTCTCCGTCGGATCCTCAGCGAGATGGTAGAGCTCCCACTCATCCGGGTCGGCAACGCCCGCCGTCGGGGGCACCGGCGCAATCGCCTTCCAGCCATCGTCTACCAGGGCCCGCGAGCCGGCCACCTCGAAGTACTGCCGCTCGCGACCTGGAGCGGCAGCATCCCGCAGCATCGGAGCAAGACTGGCCCCGTCGAATCCGAGCGTCGGGAGCCCCGCGCGCTGCGCAAGAGGAGCGACACCCGCGAGTTCCAGCAGCGTCGGGGCGAGATCCGACACAAATGCATCCTGATGCCGCTTCCCGGCGGGGCCAAACTCCTCGGGGGCCGCGGGCCACGACACGATGAGAGGCGCGTGCACCCCGCCCTCGTAGAGCGAGCCCTTGAACGAGCGGAATGGCGTGTTGGACACGCGCGCCCACCCGGCTGGGTAGTGGCCGTGCACGCGCGGGCCGCCGATGAGATCGACCGGCCGCGGCACATCACGCACCCAACCCTCGGGCATCGGCAACCCCGCCAAGAACTGCGAGAAATAGCTGCGGGTGCCGCCCAAGCCACCCTCCGCAGTGCCGCCGTTATCGCTTGCGACCACGATGATCGTGTTGTCGAGCTCGCCGAGTTCCTCGAGGCGCGCAACCAGGCGCCCGAGACTCTGGTCAACCTCGTCAACAGACGCCGCGTAGACCTCCATGTGCCGCGCGAAGAGTTCCCGCTCCGAGAGGTCGAGGTCATCCCAAGAGGGGATCCGCCCGGCTCCGGCACGATCGTCATCGGGCAGCACCGCCCCCTCGGGCACGATGCCCAGCTGCCGCTGGCGTGCGAAGCGCTCTGCTCGCAGCGCGTCCCACCCAGCCTCATAGCGGCCCCGGTACTTCTCGATGTCAGTGGGCTTCGCCTGCACCGGCCCGTGCACCGCGGTGTGCGCGAAGTAGAGCAGGAATGGCTTCTCAGCATCATTGACCCGCAGTTCGTCGATCATCGCGATCGCCTGCTCGGTGAGATCATCGGTGAGGAAGTAATCGTCGGCGAACTCCGGCACGTCCACCACCGAGTTGTCGCGCACGAGACGGTGCGGATGGTACTGGGTGGTGAAGCCATCCATGCAGCCGTAGTAGCGATCGAAGCCGCGCTGCAGCGGCCAGGAAGATTTGTCTGCACCATCGTGCATGCGCGATTCGACGGTGAGATGCCACTTGCCCACCATGAAGGTGGCGTATCCTCCGGCGCGCAGCGACTCGGGCAGAGTGGCGGAATCCTCGGGAAGCTGGCAGGTGTATCCCGGATAGCCAGGATCCACGTGAGCGACGAGACCGAACCCCGCCCGGTGCGGGTTGAGCCCCGTGAGCAGCGAGGCGCGGGCCGGCGAGCAGAGCGGGGCGGTGCGATAGCCGGTGAAGGTCCAACCGTGCTGCGCCAAGCTGTCGATGTGCGGAGTGTCGATCTCACCGCCGAACGGCGCAAGGTCGCTGAAGCCGAGATCGTCGACGAGTATCACCACGATGTTCGGGGCTCCGGTCGCGGCGCGAACGGGCTCCGGGTACCAGGGGGTCGAGGCCGAGGCCAACTCTTCGACGGCTCCCCCGAACCCCTCGTATCCACGGACATCGGGTCGCTGCACCTTGCACTCCTCCACTTTAGAGACCAACCGGTCTCCAAAACGTAACACACTTTCGAGACCATTTGGTCACAAATGAATCACTCGATACGCTGGGAGCACCCCAGCCTGGAAACGAGAGACGCATGCCGAAGATCGTCGACCACGACGCCCGCCGCGAACAGATCGCGGAGGCCGCCTGGCAGATCATCGCGCGCGACGGCTTCGACCAACTCACCATGCGTCGCATCGCCGCCGAGGTCGGCACCACGCACAGCGCCTTCGCCAGGTACTTCCCCGATAAGGAATCGCTGCTCATGGCGGCATTCCTCCGCACCCGCGAACTCGCCGACACCACCATTGCCGCCCGCACCGCCGGCAGGCACGGGATCGACGCCCTCCGCGAGTTCTGCCTCGCAGTGCTCCCCTTCGGCGACAATGGCACACTGCACGCACGGGTGGGGCTCGCATTCTGGAACCACGCGGCACAACACCGCCCCTTCTGGAAAACACAACGAGAGCATGCGCAGCGCTGGCGCACGAGCATCATGACCATGCTCGAAGAAGCCCGCGAGGCCGGCGAGATTCCGGCGCACATCGACCTGACCACGGCATCAGACGAGATCGCCGCGGCGAACATGGGCTGGCAGACCATCAAACTACTCATGCCCGAGTTCGCCACCGACGAGCGCATGCGGGCCTCGCTCGACACCCTGCTCTCGAGCATCGGCTCAACGACACACCCCAGCGACGACCGGGCAGCCACTCACACGGCCTCGCGCGACGCGGAGGCCCCAGAGCACCCGACAGCCGCCGCTCTCGCACACATCCCGGAGGTCACGGCCCAGTGAGCGACCAGCAGAACACTCCGCACTGCTGCGGGCCGGCAACTGCCGCAGCACCGAAGAAAGCTACGGCCCCCGTACCACTCCATCTGGGAACCCCCAGACCCGCAGGAGCAACGCCAGTCGGCGGCCCCGACGCGACGACCGCGCCCCTGCCCGCGACCGCGCCCGCCCCGGCAGGAGCGCACGAAATCGAGCAGTGCCGTATCCCGGCAGGCACCTTCACCATGGGCGACTCCTCCGGCGACGGCCTCGCCGCCGACGGCGAACTCCCCCTCCACCCCGTGACACTCGACGCCTTCGAGATCGACGCAACCCCGGTCACGAACGCGCAGTTCGCTCGCTTCGTCGAGCACACCGGATACGTCACCGACGCCGAACGCACCGGTGCTTCCGCAGTCTTCCACCTGCTCGTCGCAGCCCCCACCGCCGACATCACCGGCCCCATCGCCGGAACTCCCTGGTGGATCGGGGTGCGAGGCGCTAGCTGGCGGCACCCCGGCGGTCGCGCCTCGTCACTCGCCGGGCTCGAACAGCACCCCGCCGTGCATGTGAGCTGGCACGACGCCCTCGCCTACTGCGCATGGGCCGGGCGACGCCTGCCCACCGAAGCCGAGTGGGAGCGAGCCGCCCGTGGCGGGCTCGCAGGAGCCACCTACCCCTGGGGCGACGACCCGATCGACGGCAGCGACGGCGTCTGGCGCGCCAACGTGTGGCAGGGCACCTTCCCAGCCCACAACACCGCCGCCGACGGATGGATCGGCACCGCACCCGTGCGCTCCTTCACCCCCAACCGCTACGGCCTCTGGCAGGCCATCGGCAACGTCTGGGAATGGTGCGCCGACCGCTTCGACCCCGGCTACTACGCCGTCGCCCCGCTCGTGAACCCTCGCGGGCCAGATGGCGACGAACTGCGCGGCGGCGAGCGGGGTGACGAGCACAGTGACGAGCACAACCGCGCAGGCAGCGACGAACGCCGGGTGCTGCGCGGCGGCAGCTACCTCTGCCACCCCTCTTACTGCAACCGCTACCGCAACTCGGCTCGCTCCAGCAACACCCCCGACTCCACGATGGGCAACGCCGGCTTCCGCACCGTCGCCGCCTGATCCGGGCGGGTGCCCAACGAGCGCACAAGAAGAGCATGCCGGGAGGGCACCGGGAAGTTCCCGGTGCCCTCCCGGTCACACCGCCGTCGTCAAATAGCCGCCGTCGACAGGCAGCACCGCACCGTCGATGAACGACGCCGCATCCGAGGCGAGAAACGCGATCACCGCGGCCACTTCCGACGCTGCCCCGAAGCGGGCGAGCGGCGTGCGCGACAGGATCCGCTCCTTCGCACGGGCATCCAGGCCGTCTGCAAGGGGCGTCTCGATCCACCCCGGTGCCACGCAATTCACCCTGATGCCGTCACCGGCCCAGGCCTCCGCGAGCGACTTGGTGAGCTGCACCACGCCACCCTTCGCCGCTGAATACGCGACCCGCGATCCGCCCCCGAAAAAGGCGAACATCGACGCGATCGTGATCACCGAGCCACCCGACGCTGCGAGCAGCGGGCGTGTCAGCTCAGCGATGCGATACACCGCGGCCAGCTGGATCGAGAGCACCGTGTTGAAGGCCTCCCACTCGAGCTCGCGCTCCCCCAGGCTGATGCCCGCGGCCGGCACGAGTACATCAAGCCTGTCGAGCCGCGCCACCACCGCGCGCAATGCGGCATCGTCGGTGACGTCGACCTCGACCAGTTCGACATCGAGCCCCGGCGACACCCGCGCCCGATCAGCGCCGAGCCCGGCCGCGATCACGCGCGCGCCGAGCCCCGCGAACGCCTCAGCAGCCGCCAAGCCGATGCCCGAGGTGCCGCCCGTGACCAGCACGGTGCGGCCCTCGAACAGGCCCGGCGCGAGAGCCGGAATCCCCGGCGACGCCACCGCGATCCGCCTAACGCTCACCGGCGAGCACGAACTTCGCGCCCAGCTCACCGATCAGCACCGCAGGAGCATTCGTGTTGCCCGTGGTCACCCGCGGCATCACCGACGCGTCGATCACGCGCAGGCCATCAACGCCGTGCACCGCGAGGCGCGGCGACACCACAGCCAGCTCATCGACGCCCATCTTGCAGGTGCCGACCTGGTGGTGATACGTCGCCACCGTGTTGCGCACGTAGTCGACGAGGTCGTCGCCGTCGCCCACCGACGGGCCCGGATACACCTCGGTCGCACCCCAGCCGCCTTCGTCGGGCGCGGCGGCGAGCGCCGCCTGGCTGCCGATGCGCCGACACTGTCGCACCGAGGCCACCAGCGACTCAACATCATGCTCAGCCGTGAGCGCCTGCGGGTCGATTACCAGCGGATCCCCCGGGTTCGGCCCAGACAGGCGGATCTCGCCACGCGACTCAGGCGTTACGAGCCCCGCCATCAGCGAGAAGCCGTTGGCGCCCTTCGGCTCCAGGAAATCACCGTACATCGGCACCGAGAAGTTGATGGGCTGCGTATCCGGGCGATCCAGCTCCTCGCGACTCTTCCAGAACAGGTGTGTCTGCGTCACCGACACCCCCTCACGCGGCGGGTCGATCGGCTTCTCCGTGTCGAAGATCACCGGCGCAAGATAGTGGTCGTGCAGGTTCTTGCCCACACCGGGCAGGTCGACGCGCGGCTCGATCCCCACCTCGCGCAGCTCATCAGCAGGGCCGATACCGCTGCGCAACAGCACCCGCGGCGAATCGATCGCCCCAGCCGCGAGAATCACCTCGTCGGCGAACAGCTCGCGCACCTCGCCGCCCTGCGCGAAACGCACCCCCACCACGCGCGGGCGCCCGGCATGGTCTTCGTCATCCGAGAAGATCAGCTCGTGCACATGGCAGCCCACCTCCACGGTGAGGCGATCCCGAACCGGCTTCACATACGCCATGTACGTGTTGAAGCGCTTGCCGTCGCGCACCGTGATCTGCTGCTGCGACACACCCTCGATCGATGCGCCGTTGTAGTCCGGGTTGTGCGGCAGGCCCTCTTCGACCGCGGCATCGATGATCGACTGCTGGATCGGCGACAGCTCATACTCATCAGTCACGTCGAGCAAACCCTCGGCGCCGTGCAGCGCCGGGTCGCCCCCGCCACGATAGTTCTCAATCGCGCGGTACACAGGCAGCACGTCATCCCACGACCAGCCCTCGTTGCCGAGCGAAGCCCAGTGATCGAAATCCTGCGGCACGCACCGCACCCAGATCATCGCGTTCAGCGAGTGCGAACCGCCCAGCACCTTGCCGCGCGGCCAGTGCAGACGGTGGCCGTTCGCGCCCGGCTGCGGCGTCGTGTAGTAGTCCCAGTCGTCGGACGAGTGCCACAGCTCGCCCATGCGGCTGAGATCGTGGATCGCGGGGTTCGTGTCCTCCCCGCCCGCCTCGAGCAGGGTCACCTCGACCCCGGCATCGGCGAGCCGGCGGGCAACAACCGAACCGGCCGAACCCGCCCCGACCACGATCGCGCTCTTCGGTGCGCGCCCAGACACAGAATGCTCCGACATCAGAACTCCTCTCGCGTGCGGCTCCTTCGCCGCACCCCGCTCAGCCTCGCATCGCCAATGCCCCCGCGTCGAGCGCAACCCCAGACTCGTGCTCGCAGGCGCAAGACGCCTGCGGTTGAGGTCAATTGAGGGGCGGGGTGAGGATCGTCGAGTGGAGGAAAATGCGGCTTGGGTGGCGGATTCCGGCGGTTTTTTCTCCCTTCGGCGGGGTTGGGGCATAGGTGGGGCGGATCAGGGTGGGTGGGCGCGGATCAGAGGCGGTCGCGCATCACAGGGCGGCGGATCGCGGGGCGCGGGGCGTTCCTGCCTCCGAGCGCGGCTTTTCGTCTACACTGGAGGAGAAAACGCCAGCTCGCCGAAGGATGCCTCAATGCCGAAGATCATCGACCACGATCAGCGACGCAAAGAGATCGTCGACGTCACCTGGCAGCTCATCGTGGAGGGCGGCATCGAAGCCGCCACCATGCGCGAGATCGCCTCGCGGGCCGGCTTCGCGAACGGCGCACTCAAGCACTACTTCTCGGGCAAGGATGCGATCATCGAGGGTGCCTACGAGCGCTCCCTGTCACGCATCCAGGGCCGCCTCGCAGCACACGTCGCCGGCAAGCGCGGCATCGAAGCGCTCGAGATGTCGATGCGCTACACGCTGCCCACCAACGAAGACGCCACCGCGGCCCGCGTGCTGCTCTCCTTCTGGGAGCGCTGCGCCTTCAGCAGCGAAATCGACCACGACTACGGCGAGCATCTCACCAGCTGGAAGGCCGGATACCTGCAGTATCTGCGCGAGGGACGCGAAGACGGCGACATCGTCACAGAGACGCCCGACGAACAACTCGTCAGCGAGATCGTGCTCATGAACATCGGCGCCACAGTCACCCGGGTCGTGAGCCCGGAGCACCTCAATAGCGCCGTGCTCGACGCCCAGGTCACCGACTTCGTCGCGCGCCTGCGCCGCCCCTGAAACCCTGCGCCACCCTGGCGACCCGGGGCGATCCGGGTGCCCCGGTCTCAGCGTCCCCGCGGTGCCCCGAAGGTGAGCACCCGCGCCGGGTTCTCCACCATGATGCGGTCGATGGCCTCTGCGGCGACACCGAACTCGGCGAGCACCGGCAGGAAGTGCTCCATCACATAGCCGTAGCCGTGCCCGCCGTAGCGCCGCAGTTGCACCCGCTGGCACACATCGCCGCCCAGCACGAGCTGCGATCCCCATCCATCTGCCACCAGCTCTGCGAAGCCACGCGCCACGGATCGGTCGGTAAACGGAAACAGCGTGCCCCACGGGCTGCCCGTGGTGCCGAGAAAGTCTGCCTCAACGGTGACGCCCCGCGCCAGCAGCCGGCGCGCGAGGGGCATATCGTCGGCGATGCTGCCGGCGTGCCCGAAGACGACGGAGCGCGGATCCGCCCCTTCCTCTTCGAGGGCATCGAGCACCCGCAGCTTCGCCTCACCCCAGCCGCCCATGTGCAGCGTGATCGGGGCACCAGTGATTGCGGAGGCGCGGCCTGCGGCCCGCACACTGCGCATCTCCTGAAGGTCGACGGGGTCGCCCTCGGCGCCCACCTCCCCGATGATGCCCGAGCGGATCGCGGAGCCGGGAAGCGCCCCGCCAGCGGCCGCACCACCGACACCCACCACGATGTCGCGCACGATCTCGGCGGCAAGCTCGTCGAGACTGCGCTCGGCAAAGCCGATCGGGTGCAGGTCTTTCTGATACCAGCCGGCCCCCATCACAATGTTCAGACCCGAAGCGCGGCTGAGCCTCGCGAGCGCGCCCGCGTCGCGGCCCACACCGCTGGGGGTCACCTCGACCATGGTGCCGCCGCCCTGGCGCGCGAAGTCGCCCACCTCGTCGAGTGCGGTGTCGAAGTCGCCGAGCACATCGTTGTCGATGTTGGGGCGGCCGCGGCGCACAGCGGCGAGCGTATCGAGGGTGAGCGGTTCCCCGGCTGCCGCATCCCACTCCCCTGGGCGGGGGTTGGCGGTGTGAGCGGGGCGCCTGATGTCGAGAAAGATGTGCTCGTGCATGAGGGTGGGGCCGAGCTGCTCGGGGCGCACCGGGCCGAGCACGGTCTGCACCAGCCCTTCGAGGTTCGGGATCTCGAGCCCGTCGAGCGCGGGCGCCGCCTGCGTGTTGCGATCCGTCATTGCGCTGCTCCCTCGAGGGTCGTGCGTGCGAGCATCCGGGCCGCGTTGCCGCCGCCGACTGCGCTCACGAGTGCGTCGTCGGCTCCCAGCATGCGCAGATAGGGCAAGAACTGCGTCGCCGCGAATTCGAGCCCGTTGCCACCGAAGGCCGTGAGCCTGTGCTTGTTGCGGATCCCGCTGCTGAGCATGATTCGGCTCGCCGTGCCGCGCTCGGCTGCCCGCAGGATTGCAATGGCGATGTCGTGGTCGGAGACGACAGTGCGCACGTTCGGGATGCGCCCAAGGTCGTCGAAGCAGATCGCCGGGCCGAGATCGAGGAGGGCGTCAAGGCTCTCGAGGTCGACGCCGTGACCTCGCTCGCTCGCTATGAGGCCGGCGGTGCCGGTGAGGATCACGCGCGAGCGGTCGAGGCCCGCCGCGTCGACATCGGCGAGTGCCGGCGCGAGGTCTGCGAAGCGCTCCCTGACGTCTGTGGGTGCCGGTGCGACGGCCCAAGGATCGGCCGCCGGTGCCAGCACGAGGGCGACCCCCGCGGCTCGGGCGGCAGCGGCAGCGGATCGTATCAACGCCCTCGCCCGGTCTTGCTGCTCAGCAGGGGCGGCCGCATCGGGCAGCGGGATCGTGCCGACGACTCCAGCGGGGTGCTCGGCGGCCGAGAGTTCGGCGGCGATGATGGCAGCTGCGGCATCGGGATCAGGAGCGGAATCGAGATCCTCATCGGCGTGACCACGCGCGCCGGCTTCGCCCCCGCCGGTGCCGTCGATGCCACGCACGATGGCGACGCCGCTGGCCTGGCTCAGGCACGCGAGCGCGCCCGGGCGGGCCGTCGACCCTTGGCCGGCGAGTGCGACGATCAGCGGTACGGGCCCCTCGCCCACGGCTGCGGCGAGCAGGTCGAGGGCACCCTCTGCGTCGGGCGCGGTGAGCGTGCGATCGTCGGTGTTGACCGCGCCCAGCATGAGCCGGCCCAACGCCGGCATGTCGACGTGGCTGCGCTCGAACTCGGCGTCACCGGCGGGCACCCCGGCGTTGCCACGGCGCTCCGCAGGGGCGCAGAGGATGGTTTCGGCGGCGAGCACGAGCCCCACTGAGCTCGCCTCGATGGGTGCTCGCACGGTCTCGATGACGGGCATTGCGATCCTCCGGTGATCGTCATAGGGGCGGGGGCCGGGAGCGGCGACTCGGGCGCAACAGCCGCGGCGCGAACGCGGCGGGGCCGGGCGCCGACGCATCGACCCCGGCCCCGCGGCGCAGAGCACATTAGACCGCGGTTGCGACGAGCACGCGCGGGCTGCCCGGCAGCGCGACGAGGCGGTCGAACTTCCAGCCGGTCTCGGCGAGCCAGCCCTCGACCTGCGCGATCGGGTACACGACAGTGCCGTCGATGTTGAAGTACTCGCCGGCGTGCAGCGCGTCGATGGGGCGCTGGGTGTCGTCCTCGTCGAGGAAGAAGTCGAGCAGCATGAGCGTGGCGCCGTCGGCTGCGGCGCCACGGGAGGCACGCAGGATGGCCTGGTTCTGGGCCTCGTCGAAACGGTGCAGCACGTGGGTGAGCAGCACGAGGTCGTGCTCGCCGCCGGGCTCGGTCGACTCGGTGGGGCCTTCTTCGAGCGAGATGCGGTTGGCGACGCCGGCCTCCTCGGCGGCCTGCGCGATGCCCTCGGTGAAGCCGGGAGCGTAGACAAAGCGGGTGGTGAGCTCGGGGTTCTGCTGCATGGCGGCCACCGAGAAGCCGGCGGCGAGGCCGCCGAAGTCGAGGGCGTTGCGGAACTGCGAGAAGTCGAAGGCCTCGCCGAACTGCTCGGCGTGCAGCGCGTTGTAGGTCATCACGCCGGCCATGAAGTCGCCCCAGCCGGCCTCATCGAGGTCGAGGGTGCCGGCTTCGTCGCTGTCGACGGTCTTCTCGTAGCCGAGCCACTGCTTGTAGCTGATGTCGCCGAGGAAGGCGATGAAGGGGGTGAGGTCGATCTCTCCCTTGCCCGAGAGGTACTTCTCGGCGTCGGCTTCGAGCGAGTAGACGCCGTTTTCGCGGCGCAGCAGGCCGAGGCTGTTCATCGCGTCGGCGAGGGTGCGCACCTGGCGCTCGGAGTGCTGCGTGGCGGCGGCCAGCTCGGCGAGGTTCTTGGGGCCGTCGGCGAGTGCCTTGAAGAGGCCGATGCGGGCGGCGTTGTCGAGCTGCTTTGCGCCCATGAAGCCGATGGCGATGTCGACGATGCGTGAGGGGGTTGCGGTCATGCGAGTCGTTCCTTACGATTCTGGGCCGCCCCGCTCGAACGGGACGACGGTGTCCGTGGTGTGGCCTGCCGGAAACTCTACATACGTAGACATAAAATGTCCAGCGGTGCGGGAGTTTATTTTCTACTAACATAGAAAAATAGCGATGGCGGATC
Source organism: Leucobacter sp. VD1 (assembly GCF_037150695.1). Taxonomy (NCBI): domain Bacteria; kingdom Bacillati; phylum Actinomycetota; class Actinomycetes; order Micrococcales; family Microbacteriaceae; genus Leucobacter; species Leucobacter sp. VD1. The sequence continues at coordinate 485,228 of NZ_JBBCPO010000003.1, read as the reverse complement.
ATGCCACTCGCCTTCCGGCGGCGCAGTCAGCGCCAGGCCGAGCCGATCACGGCTCACAACCCGCCCAGACCACCAGCCGCCTCGCTGGCTCCCGTCCCCCGATTCCCGTTTCACCGTCGAAAGGTCGATCATGGCACTCAGCGTCCACCACTTCCCCGCCGCAGACACCCAGCAGCCCCCCGTGGTGCTGCTGCACGGCTTCGCGTCGAGCGCATCCGAAGACTTCCTCGACACAGGCTGGGCCGAGGCCTTGGCAGCTGCAGGTCGCAGCGTCATCGCCATCGACTTGCCCGGCCACGGCGACAGCCCGGCCATCGCAACAGCCGACGAGGCCGCAACCTCGGCCGTCGTCGCGGCGATCCTCGATGCCGCCGCGACCGTCGCCCCCGAGGGCGACCTCGACGTCATCGCATACTCGCTGGGCTCGCGACTCGCCTGGGAGCTGCCCGCCGCGTCACCCCGCGTGCGCCGCCTGGTGCTCGGCGGCCTCAGCGCCTTCGAGCCCTTCACCGCAGTCGACCCCGCAGAGCTCGACGCCGTGCTCGGTGGAGCCGAGCCCACGAACCCTCTCGTCGGCATGATGGCCGGCATGATCTCAGCGCCCGGCCGCGACACCGCCTCGCTCGCGAAGCTGATCCCTGGTCTCGCAAGCGAGCCCTTCGCACCCCAGCAGGGTGGCCCCGCGGTGCCGACACTGCTCGTTGCGGGCAGTGACGACCAGATGACGCAGGGCATCGAGCAGATGGCCGACGCACTGCCGCAGGCATCGCTCACTCACGTGCCCGGCGACCACCGGGCAGCGCTCGACAGCCTCGAGTTCCGCGAGGCCGCGATCCACTTCCTCGCCCAGTAGCGGCCCCGCCCACAAGGGCCGCGCGTCGAGTCGGCCCCCAATTCACGCGAACTGGGGGCCGACTCGGTATGAACAGGCCGACTCAGCGGGCAGACGTGCCGACGGGCGAGCACCGGCCGACGGGCCGGCAGCCCCGGCTAGGCGGCCGGCGGGGCCCAGACGCCGTCGGCACGCACCTCGCGGTCGAGCCAGAGACCCGCCACAGCCTCACGGATCCGCTCAGCCCCCACGCTCTCGAGCAGCGGGATCGCGCCGAGATTGTCCTCGAACTGGCGCACGCTCGACGCCCCGAAGAGCACGTTCGCGGTGGCGGGGTTCGCCAGGCAGAACGCAATGCCGAGCTGCGCCGGGGTCGCGCCGAAGGAGTCGGCGATGCGCTGCACCTCGGGGTAGGCGGCAACGATGCGCTCCCGAATACCACCCACATCGGCGCCGATTTTGCGCTTGGGGCTGAGCTTGCCCACGAGAATGCCACCCTCGAAAGCGTCAGACGCTTGCAGCGCCAGCACGCCCTCTGTAAACCAGCGGCCGTAGAACTCTCCCTCGGCCATGCTGCGCCTCACCAGCCCGTATTTCAGCTGGGCGAAGCTGGGCGGAGTGAGCCCCTCTGCCGCGACGGTGTCGAGCGCGAGCTGCAGCGCTTCGGCCGGCCAGTTGTTGACCCCCCAGCTCGTGAAGCTGCCGCGGTCAATCTCGGCCTGCACGTCGCGCACCACCTGGGCGATATCGATGTCGCCCATGAAGTCGCCGACGACGACGGTGTCAAAGCTCTCGGGCCCGCCCGCGCCCGCCCCGATGCGTTCGAGCGACACGTCCATCTGTCCGGCGAAGCCGGTCTGGGGGTACTCCCACAGCCAGAGCTTGCCGCAGAGCTGGTAGTCAGTGGGGGCGAGGCCCAGTTCGCGGATGGCCTCGCCGAAGAGCAGGTCGGTGCGCGAAGCCTCGGCGTGCGGCCCCATGTTGTAGTAGGCGACGTCGAAGAATGCCGAACCGGCTTCGACGGCGCGGTTGATCAGCGCGAGGCGATCCGCCACTTCCATGCGATCCCAGATATTCCAGGAGCCGAGCGCGAATACCGGCACCTCCGGTCCGCCCGGCCCGAGCTTTCGAGTGGGAACCTTGCCTGTGAATGCCACAACCGCCTCCTCGCAGTGTCGACTTCGGGGCGCGCGGCTGCTGCCGCAGATCCGCACTCCCTTTATTTTCTACGATCGTATAATATAAAGGCTGATCGATCCAGCGCACACCGCAGCGGCGCCCAGAATCATCCCCACACCAGCCTCGACGAAGGAGTCACCGTGACCTCACCCACCCCCGGCAGCGCCGGATCCCGCACCGTCCTCATCACCGGCGGCGCCGGCGGCATCGGGCAGGGCATCGCCCGCGCGTTCATCGCGGCGGGCGACCGCGCGATCCTCGCCGACCGCGACACGGCAGCCGTCTCCGCGGCCGCCGAGGCACTCGGAGCCGAAGCCCTCACCCTCGACATCACCGACGCAGCCGCCGTCACACAGGCATTCCAGAGCCTCGCAGCACGCGGCAGCGTCGACGTGCTCGTCAACAACGCAGGCATCCTCTCGGTGCACGGCGCCGTCACCGAGCTCGAACCCGAGGCCTACCGCTCGATCCTCGAGGTCAACGTGATCGGCACCTTCACCATGATCCAGGCCTTCGCGAAGCACCGCATCGCAGCCGGAGGCGGCGGCAGCATCGTCAACATCTCATCGATCGGCGGCCGCCAGCCCACCCCGGGCATGGGCGCCTACGAGTCGAGCAAGGCCGCCGTCGACTCCGTCACCCGCTGGGCCGCCATCGAACTCGCCGCGCACGGCATTCGCGTCAACGCGGTCGCCCCTGGGCCCGTGCTCACCCCGATGCTCGAAATGGGCATGCCTGAAGGGTCACCCGCGCGCGCAGCCTGGTCGAGCCGCATCCCCCTCGGCGATCTCGCGAAGGTCACCGACATCGCTCCGTCCGTCGTGTTCCTCGCGAGCGAGCAGGCCGGTCACATCGCCGGTGTGAGCCTCGCCGTCGACGGCGGCCAGCTGCTCACCTGATCTTCTGAGGGTGGGGTGGATCGGCGCAGCGCCGATCCACCCCACCCCCGGCAGCGCCGGCTGCAACGGCGCCGGGGCGGGCCTGGGCCAGCCCAGCCCCGCTGCAGGTGCTCCGGCTATCGCTCGAAGATCACTTGGCCGTCGAGCACGGTGAGATCGACGGGCACCTCGGGCAGGCCCTCCGCCCCCACTTCGAAGGGATCGCGCGCGAGCACCACCAGGTCGGCCACCTTGCCCACCTCGACGGTGCCCTTCCACGACGCCGCACGATCCTGCGCCGCGGGCACCGCAGTGTAGGCGCGCAGCAGGCGGTGCAAGCGGGCACTAGCGACCTCGGGTGAGGCGTCACCGCCCATCATCACGATGCGTTCCTCGGCGGCAGCCACCCAGTGTCGCCAGTCGAAGTGCAGCACCGGAGCATCAGACGACAGCACGAGCACGCCGGCATCGAGCGCGGCACCGAACTGCCAGGCCTCTGCTGCGGCATCAGCCCCCATCATCGAGGCAAGCCACGAGCCGGTGATGGTTGCGATGCCGGGCTGCGCATTGAACCAGACACCGAGCTTAGCCATGCGCCGCACCTGATCGGAGGTGGCGAGGTCGCCGTGAATGATGACGTGGCCGAGCTGCTGGGAAGTCGGCGCGCCCGGCTGGGCGGCGGCTTCGGCGATCGCATCGAGGGCGAGGCCGATGGTGCGGTCGCCGGTGGCGTGCAGGCCGATCTGCAGGCCTGCGGCGTGCGCGGCGCGGATCATCTCGGCAAGGCCCTCGGCCTTTTGCTCGATGCTGTCACCGTTCACGAGCAGGTCGCCGTGGGTGCCGTCATCATAGGCACGGTCTGTCCAGGCCTGGCGCGACAGCGGGATGAGGTCACCGAAGATCTTGACGCCGGGCACATTGAGCCAGGTGGGCTCGGGCTCGGGTGCGGCGGCGGCACGCTCGCGGATGCCGGAGAGCACGGTTTCGACGTCGCTCGGGCCGTCGAGCACGCCGTATAGGGCGAGCATGGTGACGCGCTGCTGCAGCTCCCCTTCGGCGGCGAGTTCGCGGTAGACGTCGAGCACTTCGCTGTGGAAGCAGCCCGTTTCGCCGTCGTCTTCACCGGGACCGATGCCCGGTTCGGTGTAGCTGGTGATGCCAAGCTCGGAGAGCATGCGACCGGCATTGAGGATCGCGGCACGGCGGGCCTCGCGGTCGACGGCGAGCGCGCCGCTCAGCTGTGCCGCGACTTCGGGGTCTGGGGCGCCGAAGAAGGTGTGGGGCCAGCGGGCTCCGAGCCAGGCGGCGTGCAGGTGGGAGTCGTTGATACCGGGCAGCAGTGCTCGGCCGTCGAGGTCGATCACGCGGGTGTTCGCGCCGATCAGCGGTTCGATGTCGGCCTGTGCGCCGACGGCGAGGATGCGACCCCCCGCCACTGCAACCGCTTCGGCGCGGCTGCCGGCCTCGTCCATCGTGAGCACCGATCCGCCGATCAGCACCAGATCGGCTGATGGTTCTGATGCCGTGGCGGCACTGCCGCCCGTGGTCGCCGCACTGCGCCGCGTCATGATGCGCTCCGCTTCGGTGTCATTGATGCGCTCCGTCTCAGTGGATTCTCTCGCAACAGCGAGGCCCGCGACTCGTCAGTGAATCGGGGCTTCCCGCTTGGGTCAACGTATGTAGAATAAAACCACATCCTCGGCATCCGGGCAACGACGCCATGCCGATATCCCACGGAATGGAGCTTTCGATGACGATTCCCACATCCACGCGCGCAGCCGTGCTCACCGAGCACGGAGCCCCGCTCGAGATGCAGGAGCTGCCCCTCCCCGACCGCGTCGAGCCCGGCGCCGCCCTCGTACGCATCACCTGCACCACCCTCTGCGGCACCGACATTGAGATCTGGGCCGGCAAAATGACCTTCCCAGGCATGCTGCCCATGGTGCTCGGGCACGAAATGGTAGGCGAGGTTATCGCAGTCGGCGAAGGCACCGTCGACGCCCTCGGAGAACCCCTCGCAGTGGGCGACCGCATCGGCTGGTCCGAATCGGTGTGCGGTCAGTGCTTCGGCTGCACCGTGCTGCGCCAGCCCGTCGCATGCTCCCGACGCGGCTACGGCTTCCTGCAGCGCAGCGACGTGCCGCCCTACGCCACGGCAGGCCTCTCGGAATACGCCTACGTCACCCCCGGCGCACAGAAGCTGCGCCTCCCCGCCGAGGTCAAAGACACCTGGGCCTCCGCCGCGGGCTGCGCCGCGAAGACGGTGCTGCGTGCCTTCGACCGCGCGGGCGGAGTGCGCCCTGGATCCCGCGTCGTCGTGCAGGGATCCGGCGCGCTCGGGCTGTTCGCCACCGCCGTCGCCAGCATCTCCGGCGCCGGCACCGTCATCACAGTGGGAGCGCCGGCCCCCCGCCTGGCACTCGCCGAGCGCTTCGGTGCCACCCACACCATCGACATCGCGGGCGGCTCCGAGGCGACAATCGCGCGCGTCATGGAGATCACGGGAGGCCAGGGCGCCGACCTCGTGCTCGACTTCGCGGGCGCGCCGAGCATCGGCCCCGAGGCCATCGGCATGGCCGCCCAGCGCGGCACCGTGGCCATCGTCGGCTCCACCGGTCCCACCGGCGACCCCTTCCCGCTCTCAGCCATCATGGGCAAGGAACTCACCGTCGTCGGCTCTCTCAACGGCGATGTCTCCGACTACTTCCGCTCCATCGAGTTCTTCCGCACCTTCGCCGACCGCTTCCCCTGGGACGAGCTGTTCTCGCAGCCCTGCGGCCTCGCAGAGGCCTCCGACCGCATTGCAAACATGCACCAGCTCGGCGAGGTCAAAGCCGTGATCGATCCGCGGATCGACGCCGCCTGATCCGCCGCAGCGCCGCACGCAGACCCCACGAAAGGATTCCCCATGACCACCCCCGTTCCCCGCCGCCGCATCGGCCGCAGCGAGCTCGAAACCTCCGTCTTCGCCCTCGGCTCATGGCACATCTACGACCGCATGCACTTTGAAGACGCCGTCGCCATGGTGCGCACCGCCATCGACCGCGGCATCAACCTCTTCGATGTGGGCGTCTACGGCGCCCCCGGCATGCCGCCCGCCTTCACCGATGTGCTGTTCTCGGCGATCATCCGCGCCGTGGGCGTGCCCCGCGACTCATACCTGCTCTCCGAAAAGCTCTGGCTCGAAGGCTGGGACGCCGACCACGGCTTCCGCCCCCAGCTCGAAAACGCGCTCTTCCGCGTCGGCGACGACCACGCCGACCTCGTCATTCTCGGCGACCTGCGCCGCGACGACCTCGAACTGCGCGACATTGCACTCAGCCTCGACGAGCTACAGCGCGCAGGCCTCATCCGGGCCTGGGGCGTGAACAACTGGTCGGCGTCGAACGTGCAGGCCCTGCTCGACATCGCCGCGACCGAAGGCATCGCCGCCCCCGAAATCGCGCAGCTCAAGTACAGCGTCTCCCGCCGCTCCATCCCCGACGGGGAACCCTTTGCGAAGCTCTGGCAGCAGGGGCTCTCCATGCAGGCCTCCGACGTGATGGAGGGCGGCTACCTCGCCGGCAAGATCTCGACCGAGCGTGAAGTCGGCCGCGACCCCGGCGGCATCCGTCAGCGCATCATCGACGACGTGCCCGCCTTCGTCGCCCTCGCCGAAGAACTCGGCGGCACCCCCGCACAGCTCGCCATCGCATTCACCCTCACTCACCCGGCAACCGCGACCACCCTCTTCGGCACGTCGAGCGCAGCACAGCTCGAAGCCAACCTCGGCAGCCTCGAACTGCTCGACCGCATCGGAGCCGACACCATCAGAGCACGCGTCGAACCGTTCTGGGCAGACCGCGGCCTCGTCAGCCCCGAAGGGCCGTGATCATGAGCACCGAAGCCACCGCAGACACCGGATCCGCCCGCCCCGTCGCCCACGGCCGCCCCAGCGTGCCACCCGTGCCATTCGACCCCGAGATCACCCCCGTGCTCGACGCGCTCGCGGCCGCACCGCAGCCCGGCCTCAGCCGCGACACCCTCGCCGCCATGCGCGAACCCGGGCTCGGCCCCGGCTTCCCCAGCGGCGCAGAGCTCGTCGCGGGCCGCGCAATCACCGCAGAAGAGCGGCTCATCCCCGGCCCCCACGGCGCCCCCGAATTCGAAATCACCGTGTTCGCGCCGGCCGACCGCGGCCCCGATCCGCTGCCCGTGCTCGTCAACTTCCATGGCGGCGGCATGATCGTCGGCCATCGCAGCTGGGAGCACGGGCGCGTCATCGACCTCGTCGAGCGCCACGGCGTGGTCGGCATCAACGTCGAATACCGCCTCGCCCCCGAGAACCCGTACCCGGCGGGAGCCGAAGACAACTACGCCGCCACCCGCTGGGTCGCGGAGCACTCCGACGAGCTGGGTGTCGATCCAGGTCGTCTCATCGTGATGGGCGGCAGTGCGGGCGGTGCCTTCGCCGCGGCGGTGTCGCTCATGGCCCGCGACCGCGGCGGCCCCGCGATCGCCGGGCAGCTCCTGCTGTGCCCCATGCTCGACAACACCAACACCACAGTGTCGAGCCTGCAATACGACGGCATCGGCACCTGGACCCGCGACGCGAACCTGCTCGCCTGGGAATGCGTACTCGGCGAGGAACTCGCTTAATCAGACCGGGCACCCGCCTACGCCGCACCATCACGCGCCTCCGACCTCTCCGGCCTGCCACCCGCCTTCATCGAGGTGGGCGCTGCCGAGATGTTCCGCGACGAAGACATCGACTACGCCACCCGCATCTGGGCCACCGGCGGCCAAGCCGAGCTGCACGTCTGGTCCGGCGGCTGCCACGGCTTCGACATGTACATGCCCGACGCCGAGATCACCCGGGCCGCGCTCGCATCGCGCGACTCGTGGATCGCCCGCATGATCGGGGCGGGGGTCGAGCGATGACCGCCCAGCAGCCGTACCGCGCCGTCGAGCCGGAAACCCGCCCCGCGACGGTCCCCTACGACCCCGAGCTCGAAGCTGGCCTCGCCTTCTTCCTCGACCTCGTCGAGCGGATCCCGCTACGCGCCCATACGATCCTCGAGAACCGCGCCCACTTCGCCTCGATCACGCCGTCGATGGAGGTGCAGGCCGATGGCCGCGCCATCGAGTGGGAGCACCGCACGATCCCCGGCCCCGCGGGCGCCCCCGACGTCGAGGTGACGATTGTGCGCCCCCGCGAGGCGGCGACGCCCGCCGGTTCCGCTCCTGCCCGGCCAGCCGTGCTCGGCATCCACGGCGGCGGCTACGTGCTCGGCACCCGCTTCTTCGGCACCGCCGAGCTGATCGACCTCGCCGAGCGCTTCGGCACGGTTGGCGTCGCGGTCGAGTACCGGCTCGCCCCCGAGCACCCCGCCCCCGCTGCGGCAGAAGACTGCTACGCGGCGCTCGTATGGATGGCGCAGCACGCCGACGAGCTCGGCATCGACCCGGCACGCATCGTCGTCTCGGGAGCCTCGGCAGGCGGCGGTCTCACGGCAGCAGTCGCGCTCATCGCACGGGATCGCGGCGGCCCCGCACTCGCCGGGCAGCTCGTCGGCTGCCCCATGATTGATGACCGCAACGCGACGGTCTCGGCGTGGCAGTACGACGGCATCGGCGCCTGGGATCGCAACAACAACGACACCGGCTGGGATGCCGCACTCGGCGCTGACCGCGGCGGCGAGCGCGTGCACCCCTATCAGGCACCTTCCCGAGCCACAGACCTGTCCGGGCTACCGCCCGCGTTCATCGAGGTCGGATCGGCAGAAGTGTTCCGCGACGAATCCGTCGACTATGCGAGCCGCATCTGGGCGGCCGGCGGTGAAGCCGAACTGCACGTCTGGTCGGGCGGCTATCACGGCTTCACCGGGTTCTCGCCGGACGCCACGGTGTCGCGGGCGGCGAACGACGCCCGCGACAGCTGGTGGCGCCGGATCCTCGCCCGATGAGCGCGCGCACGCGCCGCCGGGCGGGGGCCTCCCCCGCCCGGCCGATGGGGCTGCTGCGCATCACGCTGGTGCTCGGTCTGCTCGAAGCGTTCGGCCCGCTCTCGATGGACCTGTACCTGCCGCAACTGCCGCAGCTGGCCCGCACCCTCGGCACCTCTGACGCGCTCGCACAGGCGACCATGTCGGTGTGCATGATCGGGCTCGGCATCGGGCAGCTCGTGGCCGGCCCGCTGTCTGACCGCTACGGGCGCAAGCGGCCCCTGATCGTGGGGGTGGTGCTGTTCGCGGTGCTCTCGGTAGTGTGCGCGGTGGCCCCGACGATCGAGGTGCTGCTCGCAGCGCGACTGCTGCAGGGCCTTGCCGGATCGGCTGGCGTAGTGATCAGTATGGCCGTCGCGCGCGACCTCTTCCACGGCATCGAGCTGTCGCGAATGCTGTCGCTGCTCGCACTCGTAACCTCCGTCACGCCGATCATCGCACCGGTGATCGGCGGTCAGCTGGCACGGGTGATGGACTGGCGGGGCATCTTCTTCGTGCTGGCCGGGATCGGCCTCGCGCTCGTGTTCGTGGCAGTGTTCGGGCTGCGCGAGTCGCTTCCCGAGAACAGCCGGCACTCGGGCAACGTGCTCGGCACCACGGCGAGCCACGCCTCGGTGGTGCTGCGCGATCCGCTGTTCGTGGCGCTCATGCTGGCGGCGTGTGTGGGCGGCGCGGCGTTCTTCTCGTACCTGTCGATGTCGAGCTTTGTGCTGCAGGGCCAGTTCGGGCTCACACCGCAGCTCTTCAGCCTCGTCTTCGCGATGAACGCGCTCGCACAATTGGGCGGCGCGCAACTCAGCAGGGTGTTCGTTCGCCGACTCGGCACGGCCCGGATGTACCTGACGGGACAGCTCGCGGGCGCTGTGGCCGCGTTCGCGCTGCTCGGTGTCACGCTGCTCGGGGCACCCGCTCCCGTGTTCATCGCGCTGCTCGCCCTGTATCTGGGGGCGGCAGGCCTCGGCGGGCCGAACGGCACCTCGCTCGCGCTGAGCGGGCACGGCGCCCGGGCCGGCACCGCGTCTGCGCTGCTGGGGATGGCGATGTTCACGGCGGGTGCGGTGGCAGCGCCGCTGGTGTCGGCGCTCGCCGGCAGTTCGGCTGCGACGATGGCGACGAGCATTGCCGCGGCGTCGGCCGCGGCTGCGCTGGTCGGTTGGCTCGCAGTTCGACGGCTGGCACCCGCTGAAGCGCGGCGCCCGCTCACCAGGCAGGCGCGGGCGGAGGCCGAAGCGGTATCTCTTCCGGGCACCGCGACGGGGCCCGTGCCGACTGTTCCCTCAGAGACAACGGGGGCACCGCACGAGTCAAGCCCGCCCCTGCGCAGAGAGCTACCCTGATGATGTCTAGCGGTATTTGACCTGGAGGATCCATGGAAACCTACGAAAGCCTGCTCGCCGCAATCGTCGCCACCGACGGTGACACGCGCGACTCGGTCAACCCGGCCACCGACGAGGTGATCGGCAAGGTGCAGAAGCAGTCGATCGAGGATCTCGAGGCCGCGATCGATAAAGCCGAAGCTGCGCAGCCCGCGTGGGCGGCGCTCAGCGACGACGAGCGCCGTGCATACCTGCACCAGGCCGCCGACAAGATCGAGGCTTCGGCTGAGGCGCTTGCCGAGCTGCTGTCTCGCGAGCAGGGCAAGCCGCTCAACGGCCCCAATGCCCGCTTCGAGGTGGGCGGCTGCGTGGCGTGGACCCGCACCGCTGCCGAGACTCCCCTTCCTGTTGAGGTGCTCATCGATGACGAGTCCGGCTACGCCGAGATGCACTACCGCCCCATCGGCGTCGTGGGTGCGATCTCGCCCTGGAATTGGCCCATGATGATCTCCATCTGGCAGATCGCCCCGTCGCTGCGCATGGGCAACACCGTGGTGATCAAGCCCGCCGACACCACCGCACTGTCGGTGCGCGCGCTCGTCGCTGTGATGAACCAGGTGCTGCCCGAGGGTGTGCTCAACATCGTCACCGGCCCCGGTCGCACTGTGGGCGATGCGCTCACCCGCAGCCCGAAGATCGGCAAGATCATGTTCACCGGTTCGACGCCGGTGGGCCAGCAGATCATCGAAGCCTCAGCGAACAACGTGACCCGCCTCACGCTCGAGCTCGGCGGCAACGACGCCGGTATCGTGCTTCCCGATGTGGATCCTGCGGCCATCGCCGAGGATCTGTTCTGGGGCGCGTTCATCAACACCGGCCAGACCTGCGCCGCGCTGAAGCGCCTCTACGTGCACGACTCGGTCTACGACGCCGTAGTCGATGAGCTCGCAAAGTTCGCGGCGAACGTGCCGATGGGCGTTGGCCTCGACGAGAACAACGTGCTCGGCCCGCTGCAGAACCGCGGCCAGTTCGACACCGTCGACCGTCTGGTCGAGGCCGCGAAAGCCTCGGGCGCTCGCGTGGTGCTCGGCGGTGAGCCGGATCGCGACGCCCCTGGCAACTTCTACCCGACCACGATTGTCGCCGACATCGATCCGCACAATGACCTCGTGGTCGAGGAGCAGTTCGGCCCGGCGCTGCCGGTGATCCGCTACACCGACCTCGACGAGGTCATCAAGCTCGCGAACGAGCTTGAGTTCGGTCTCGGCTCTTCGGTGTGGACGCAGGATCGCGCCAAGGCGCTCGAGGTGGCCGGCCGTCTCCAGGCCGGCACCACCTGGATCAACTCGCACGGTGGACTGCACCCGATGGTGCCGTTCGGCGGTGCGAAGAAGTCGGGCTACGGCCGCGAGTTCGGTGTCGAGGGCCTGAAGGCTGTCGCCGAACCCCAGGTGATCAGCGGACGCTGATCCTGAAGCAGGTGCGAAGGGGGAGCGTTCGGTGCGCGAGCGCTCCCCCTTCGTGCCAATGATGCACCTCACATCTCCAAGTTCAGAGCGAAAGAGCAGCAGTCATGAGTGAAGCAGCCGCGGTCGAGGCCGCAGTGCAGAAGTACGTCGACGGGTGCAAGGCCGCCGACGCTGAGGTCGTGCGAGACGCCTTCGACCCGAACGCGGTGATGTGGGGTTACCTCGGCCCCGACTACGTGACGATAAGCGGCGCCGATTTCGCGGCGAACGTTGTGGCGACGGCTGAGCCGTCGGGCCCGGACTATGGGTCTGAGATTCACAGCGTGTCAGTCACCGGCGACATCGCGCACGCCGTGCTCGACGAGCGGGGCTTTCTCGGGGCCGACTTCCGCAATCACTTTGGGCTCATCAAGCGCGACGGCGTGTGGCGCATCACGAGCAAGGTCTTCACCACGGTCTGAGCATCGGCTCCGACGCAGGGGCCGACCGTGCGAGGCATGAGCCGACGATCGGTTCGTGTGCCACGCAATCGTCGACCGGTGCAGCCAGCGCGACGACACCAGCCCTGAATACGCCTGCGGCCCGGGATCTCTCGTCTGAGAGATCCCGGGCCGCAAGCGTCGATGCTTCGAAGCGTTCGTCAGAGACTGACCGGATTACCAGCGCGGCTTGCGCTTGCCATCGGCGCGGTTGTTGCCGCCGTCACGGAATCCACCGTCGCGCTTGCCACTGTCGCGGAACCCGCCGTCTCGGCTGCCACCGCGATCGTAGCGGTCACCGCCGCGGTCGTAGCCACGTCCGCCGCGATCCTTGTCGTAACCGCCACGATCGGCGCCACGGTCGTAACCGCCGCGATCCGAGCGGTCGTTGCGGTTGCGGTCGTAGCCGCCGCGCTCATCGCGCGAACCACGGTCGTAGCCGCCGTTGCCACCGCGATCGTAGCCACCGTTGCCTCGGCCGTAGCCGCCGCGCTCGTCGCGGTCACGGCGCTGGTAGCCGCCCGAACGGTCGTTGCGGTCATTGCGATCGCCTCGGCCACCGCGCTCGAAACGGTCGCGGCCACCACCGTACGAACCACCCTTGTCGACTGTGATTTCGATGAGCTTGCCGCTGATGCGGGTCTGTCCGAGCCGCTCAAGCGCCTCTGCCGACAGCTGCTTCGGCAGCTCGACCAGGGTGAACTCATCGCGGATCTGGATGCGACCAAAATCGTCACGCGACAGGCCGCCTTCGTTGGCGAGTGCGCCGACGATCTGCCCGGGCTTCACCTTCTGGCGGTGGCCCACCTCGATACGGTACATGGCCAGATCGTCACGACGCTCGCGGGGGCCGCGATCCGCACGCTCACTCCGATCGCCCCGCTCGGGGCGATCACCGCGGGCGCGATCACGTGAACCGTCCTCGAGGAAGCGTGCAGCCTGCGCACGGTCGCGCTCGAACTTGCGGTCGTCGGATTCGGTGAGCAGCAGCGGCGTGTCACCCTGCGCCACCACGGCGAGCGCGGCGGCCACATCGGCCTCGGGCACGTTGTGGTGGCGCACGTAGTGGTCGATGATGTCGCGGAAGGCCTCGATGCGCTTGGTCTCTTCGAGCGCCGCCGTGATGGCGTCGTCGAAGCGCGAGAGACGGGTCGCGTTGACCTCGTCGACGCGCGGCAGCTGCATCTGGGTGAGCGGCTGCTTCGTGGCCTTCTCAATGGCGCTGAGCAGGCGACGCTCGCGCGGCGTGACGAAGCTGATGGCGTCGCCGGTGCGGCCGGCGCGGCCGGTGCGGCCGATGCGGTGCACGTAGCTCTCAGTGTCGATCGGCAGGTCGTAGTTGACGACGTGGCTGATGCGCTCCACGTCGAGACCGCGCGCCGCCACATCGGTTGCGACGAGAATGTCGAGCTTGCCCTCCTTGAGCGCCTGCACGGTGCGTTCGCGCTGCGCCTGCTGGATGTCGCCGTTGATGGCGGCGGCGGAGTAGCCGCGGGCGCGCAGCTTCTCGGCAACCTGCTCGGAATCGCCGCGGGTGCGGGTGAAGACGATCAGGCCGTCGAACTCTTCCACCTCGAGGATGCGGGTGAGCGCATCGAGCTTCTGCGTGTACGACACTACGGTGTAGCGCTGGGTGATGTTCGAGCTGGTCTGCGTTTTGCCCGCAATCTTCACCTCCTGCGGGTCGTTGAGGTGCTGCTGCGAAATGCGGCGGATCTGGGCCGGCATCGTCGCAGAGAACAGCGCAACCTGCTTCTCAGCGGGGGTATCGGCGAGGATCGTCTCGACGTCTTCTGCGAAGCCCATCTTGAGCATCTCGTCGGCCTCGTCGAGCACCAGGTACTTGATCTGCGAGAGATCGAGCGAACCGCGCTTGAGGTGATCCATCACGCGGCCGGGGGTGCCCACGACGATGTCGACGCCGCGACGCAGCGCACTCAGCTGCTGGCCGTACGCCTGGCCGCCGTAGACCGGCAGCAACCGCACCTCGGGCAGGTGCGAGGCGTACGATTCGAAGGCCTCGCAGACCTGCAGCGCGAGCTCGCGGGTGGGTGCCAGCACGATGGCCTGCGGCACGCCGAGGCCCGGCTCGATGCGGGAAAGGATCGGCAGGGCGAACGCCGCGGTCTTGCCGGTGCCGGTCTGGGCGAGACCCACAACGTCGCGGCCGCTGAGCAGCACGGGAATCGTGGCCGCCTGGATCGCCGACGGGTTCTCGTACCCCACATCGGTGATGGCGCGCAGCACGTCGGGGTTCAGCCCGAGATCAGCGAAGGTGGTGCGCGGCTTTTCGGCAGCAGCCTTCTCGGTGGACTTCTCGGCAGGAGCTTCTTCGGCAGCCTGCTCAGCTTCAGCGGGCGCGGAGGCCGGCGCCTCGGATGCTGCTGGCGCGGCTTCGTCAGCGTCGGTCTGGGGGGCGGCGGGGGACTCGGGGGTGGTCTCGGATGCGGTGTCAGCCGGGGTCTCGGCCTCCGCGGGAACTTCGGGCTGGGTTTCAGCCGGTACAGCAGCCTCGGTGGAGGCCTCGTCGGTGGCGGTCTCGATGGGCTCGCCTGCGTCGACGTATTCAGAATTGCTCATCATACAAGCCTACCGCGGATCGCGTGCCGCCACGCCGAACCTCCCCCATTGCTTTCCCCGCTCCCCACCGCTTCCTCCGCACACCCCAGATCCCCCGCCCCTGCCCGCTCAGCTCCCCTCCGTGCCTGCCCACGACTCTCACAGACCGAGGCGGGCACAAACGTCGAAGCAGAGCTGCGGGGCAGGGGCAAGGGCAGGTGGTAGACCTCGGGGCCAGTGCCTAAACAGCGGAGGTTTCGCGGAGGGCGAGCCATTCGGCGCGGCGCTGGGCCTGCAGTGCAGGATCGGCCACGGGAGAGGCTGCGAGCAGGCGCTGGCTGTAGGGGTGCTTCGGATCCCGCGTCACCACCTCGCCGTCACCGATCTCGACCAGGTTGCCGCGGTACATCACAGCGACACGGTGGCAGATGCGGCGCACCACACCCAGGTCGTGCGACACGAAGAGGTACGACACCCCCGTGTCACGCTGCAACTCGATGAGCAGGTCGAGCACCGTCGCCTGCGTGGTGAGGTCGAGGGCGCTGACAGGCTCGTCGCAGATGATGAGCCGCGGTCGACGCACGAGTGCGCGAGCGATCGCGATCCGCTGCCGCTGGCCTCCCGAGAACTCACTCGGGTAGCGGTCGATCACGTTCGCGGGCAGGTTCACCCGCTCCAGCATCTCACCGACCACCTTGCGCGCTTCGGCACGGGAGGTGCCCGCCGTCGAAAGCGGCTCGGAGAGAATGTCGCCGACCGTCATCATCGGGTTCAGCGATCCGTAGGGATCCTGAAACACCACCTGAATATCGGAGGCGAGGTCGCGCCGCGCGCGACCCTTGAGGTGCGTGATGTCGCGACCATCGAAGGTGATCGATCCGCCCGCCACGGGCACGAGGCCGAGGATCGCCTTGCCGAGCGTCGACTTGCCGGAGCCTGACTCACCGACGAGACCCACGCACTCCCCCGCACCGATCTCAAGCGAAACCTCGTGCAGCACCCGGTTGGGCTTGCGCCGCGAGCCATACTCGACGACGACGTTCTCGGCCCGCAGCAGGGGCTCGCCGTGCACCGACGGCTGCACCACCGGCGCGGCCTGCGACTTGATCGTCTCGCTCATGCGTGCTGCTCCTCGTTCGTGGCGTGGACGGCGCCGGGGTGGGCGGGTGCGGTGCTGGCGAGCCCGGCGTCGAGCTCGGCGCGACTCTCGGCACCGTCGAGCGATGCCGCGATGAGTTCGCGGGTGTAATCGCTGTGCGGGTTCGCGAAGATCGGCTCGACATCGTCGATCTCGACGATCGACCCCGAGCGCATCACGACAACACGATCACACAGGTCGGCGACGACACCGAAGTTGTGCGTGACGATGATCAGCGCCATGTTGTACTCCTGCTGCAGCTCGCGCAGGAGTTCGAGCACCTCCGCCTGCACGGTCACATCGAGCGCCGTGGTGGGCTCATCGGCGACAAGCACCGACGGGCGACCCGCGATTGCACCGGCGATGAGCACCCGCTGCGCCATACCGCCCGAAAGCTCGTGCGGGTACGACTTCATCACGCGCGCCGGGTCGACGATGCCAACGCGGTCGAGCATCGCGAGCGCCCGGTCGCGCGCCTCGGCCCGGCTCATGCCGTGCACCGCACGCAGCGGCTCGGTCAGCTGGTAGCCGATCGTGTATGAAGGATCGAGGTTCGACATCGGCTCCTGGGGAATGTAGCCGATCTCGTGTCCGAGCAACTGAGCCCGGTCGCGCTTGGACAGCGTGGTGACATCCTCGCCTCCGATCCAAATCGCGTCAGCCGTGTAGTAGCCCGACTTGGGCAGCAGGTCGAGCATCGAGAACACCGTCTGCGACTTGCCCGATCCCGACTCCCCCACAATGCCGAGCACTTCGCCGGGTGAGACATCGAGGGTGATGCCGTGCACCACCTCGACCTCACCATCAGCGGTTTCGTAATTGACGCGCAGATTCTCAAGTCGCACAGCCGAGTCGACGGCGGCGACCGAAATCGAGCCGGTAGTCGTGGTGGTGGCACCGGCGGGCTTCTTCTCGGCGTTGAGGCGCGCGATCCGCTTCCGCTCACGACGCGACAGCGTGGGGGTCTTGACACTGATGACGTCCGCGAGGGTGGAGCCCATGATGGCGAGCGCGGCGATGGTGATGCCGAGCGCGAGCGAGGGCCACAGCAGCAGCAGCGGATCGGTGCGCATGACCCGGAAGCCCTCGTTCATCGCGGCACCCCAGCCGGGGGTGGTGCCGCCGCCGATGCCGAGGAACTGCAGGCCGGCCTGCATGCCCATCGCCATGCCTGCGGTGAGGGCCGACTGGATGACGATGGGGGCGATGACGGCGCGGATCACGTGGCGAGCCATGATGCGAATGTCGGAGAGGCCCGCCACCTTCGCTGCGTCGACGTAAGCTTCGCCGCGCACCGCCATGACGGTGGAACGAGTGAGGCGGAAGTAGCCAGGGGCCATGAAGACACCGACGGTGATCATGAGCACGGTGAAGTCGTTGCGGAAGGCCGCGGCGACGATCAACAGGATGATCATGCCCGGGATGGCCTGCAGGCCATCGCTGATCCAGGTGCCGATGCGGTCGACGGCACCGCCGTAGTAGCCGGCGGCGAGGCCCGAGGGCACACCGATCACGAGGGAGGTGACGATTGCCACGAGGGCGCCCCACAGAGTGATCTGGGTGCCCCAGATAATGCGGCTGAGCACGTCGCGGCCGGTGGTGTCCCCGCCGAGCGGGTGCTCGGCGCTGGGCAGCGCGCGGGTGAGTTCGAGGTCGACGGCGTTGGGGTCGTGGGGCGCGAGCCAGGGTGCGAACACCGCGACGAGCACGATGAGCAGCAAGATCGCTGTGGTGATGGCGCCGGCGGGGCGGCGCAGGAAGCGGGCGAACGTCGAGCCGCGGCTGCCGCCGCGCGAGTCGACGGCGTCTGCGACGGTGTCGGTGATCGGGGCGGTCATTTCACACGAGCCTTCGGGTTGATCCAGCCGAGCAGGATGTCGAGCAGGAAGTTGACGATGACGACGAAGATGACGGTGATCACCGTGATGCCGAGCAGCATCGGAATGTCGCCGTTCTGGGAGGCGCCCTGGGTCATGGCACCGATGCCTGGCAGGGCGAAAATCTGCTCGACGACGATGGCGCCCGAGAGCAGGCCGACGAACATGAGGGCGAGGATCGTGAGCGAGGCTGGGGCGGCGTTGCGCAGCAGGTGGATCACGATGCGCCACTGGGGCAGACCACGGCTGCGTAGAGTGCGCACGTAGTCCTGACGGTCGGCCTGCATGATGGCGTTGCGCAGCTGTTCGGCGATCATCACGATCGCGCCGAGTGCGAGGGCGATCGCCGGGAGGGTGATCGACTGCAGCCAGCCACCCACTGACTGTGAGGGCTGGGTGTAGCCGACGGCGGGGAACCATTTGAGCTGCACCGCGAAGGTCATCACGAGCACGAGGGCGACCCAGAAGCCCGGCAGCGCGAAGAGGATCACGGATCCGGCTTTGACTGCGCGATCGATCCAGGTGTTGGGGCGGAGGCCTGCGATGACGCCGAGCACGCCGCCGAGCACTGCCGAGAGCAGGATGGAGACGGTCACCACGGAGAGGGTGACCGGCAGTTTCAGGGCGATCTGCTTGCCGATGGGCTGGAAGTTCTTCCAGGAGTCACCGAAGTCGCCGCGCAGCATGCCGCCGATCCAATCGCCGAACTGCACGAGCAGCGGGCGATCGGTGCCGATCTTCTGCGCGAGCGCTGCCTGCGCCTCCGGCGTGGCTGCGCTGCCGAGCAGGCCGAGGGTGGGATCCGGGATCGCGGCGTGCGCGAGGAAGAATGTGCCTGTTGCGACGGCGAACAGCAGGATCACCCCCGAGAGCAGCCGCTTGAGCGTAAATGAGAGCATCGGATCTCCTGGGTCGAGTTCTTACAAATCGTCGTGCTGAGCGGGCGACGCGGGTCGCAGCATCGCGGGTGGCGAGCTGCTGCGACTCGCGTCGCGCGTTCAAGACGAGGAGGTTCGGGTGGGCCCGGCCGCTGAGCCCCGTTCCTTGCAACAGCTGCGAGGAACGGGGCTCAGGGGCGGATCAACCTTCGAGGTTGATGTGGCGGAGGGTCGGGAACATCATGCCGATCACCGGGGTGACGGTGAACTCCGAGGTGGAGATGTAGGCGTTGTTGGCCTGGTACCACACCGAGAAGAAGGCCTGCTCGGTCACCATCGTATTGAGCTTCTCAATCTCGGCGGTCTGCGCTTCGCCCGGCTCGGCGGTGAAGACCTTGTCAGCCTGCGCCTTGATCTCGGGGAAGCCGTCGATGCCCGGGTTGGGGTTGTACCACTGCGGGTTGACGATCTGACGCTCGACGGTGGCGACGGGGTTGCCATCCATGGAGATCACGCCAATGAACATCGGGTAGGTGGGGGCGTTGCCCATGTAGTCCATGAACTGGTATTCGTCCCAGGTCACCTTGATATTCAGTTCGCCGAAGACCTGCTCGACGGTGGCCTGCCATGCCTGGAAGGGCTGTGCCATCGGCATCTTCACCTCGAAGCCGTCAGCGTAGCCGGCTTCTGCGAGCATCTTCTTGGCGGTTTCGATGTTCGGTGCGTAGAGGTCGTTCAGCTTGGGCAGGTTGCCTGTGGTGTCGGCGGGGAACACCTGGTTGGTGTCGACGCCGGCACCCTGGCCGATCGCGCCCAGCATCTCAGCGCCGTTGAAGGCGTAGTTGAGCGCCTGGCGCACCTTGAGGTTGCCGAGGGGCTTCCCCATTTCGGTGGATCCGGTGCGGTCGGTGAACTGCAGGCCGACCCAGGTGGCGACGCCGGAGCTGACGTTCCAGTCGTTGTCGGCGGCCATGTCGATGCCGGTCTGGTCGCCGTAGATGAGGTTGAACTGACCGCCTTCGAGGCCGTTGAGCATCGCGGTCGGATCGCTGAGCGGCGAGATCACGAGCGGATCGAAGGGGAAGTCGGCGGCGGCCCAGTGGTCTGCGACCTTGTCGAAGTGGTATTCGGAGCCGGCGACGCTCGAATCGGAGAGCGTGTAGGGGCCGGAGCCGACGGGGGCGGTGGCGAGGCTGCCGTCGTCGATGGCGGAGGGTGCCATCATGTAGCTGCGGCCGAGACCCATGAAGTAGAGGATGGTGTCGTCGCGCTGCGTGAGGTGGATCGCGATGGTGTCTGCGTCGACGGCTTCGAAGCTCTGGACCTTGGTGTAGGCCTCCTGCGAGCGCACGCCCTGCTTGAGGTATTCAAGGCTCTTGACTGCGGCGTCGGCGTTGAATTCTTCACCGTTGGAGAAGACAGCGTCGGTGCGCAGGTCCATGGTGATGGTTTTGAAGTCGTCGGAGATCTCCCACTTGGTGGCGAGCGCCGGCTCGGGCTCGCCCTTGCCATTGTCAACGACGAGCGGGTCGTAGATTGCGGACAGGTAGGGGCCGTCGAAGCCGATGTCGGCGAGGGCGGGATCCCATGAGGTGACGTCAAGGAAGTTCCCGATATTGAGGGGTGCTACGGCGCCTTCGCCGCTCGCGCCCCCGTTATCGGTAGCGGATCCGCCTGATGAGCAGGCGGTCAGCGCGAGCGCCGCGGCAGCGACTGCTGCGAGGCCCGTGAGGGTTTTCTTCATCATGTCTACTTCTCTCGTCTTCGGAGATGTGGGTGAGGGTGAGGCACCGTTGCAGCTCCACCGCGCAGCCCGGGAATAGGGTCCCATCAGATGCGATGGACGTCACTTCGGCGTGCCGTCGGATTTCATTCTACGCACGTTGACAATAAAAACAAGTCGAGCGCTGTGGCAGAAATGTCACGAAAAAGACACAGTTCGCAAGTGACGCAACACTGGCGCCACGCCGGGCGAATCGTATACGATCACAGTCAGGCGACGCGGGGCTGCAGAGCGCAGCTCCGCGCACACGCAGAATTGGAGGCCTCGTGCTCGAGCAGTCACAGATCGAATCCATCGCGGATGAACTGGTGCAGGCGGACAAGGATCGCGCGATCCTGCCGAAGCTCACCTCCCGCTACCCCGGCATGGTGGTCGAGGACTCCTATGCGATTCAGAAGGTATGGTCGGATCGTCGCATCGCGGCCGGCGCTCGCCTCGTGGGGCACAAGATCGGCCTCACCTCGAAGGTGATGCAGCTCGCCACGGGCATTACCGAACCCGACTACGGCGTTATCCACGACGATATGGTCTACGAATCCGGCTCCGTGCTGGAGTTCGACCGCTACTCCAACGTGCGCATCGAGGTCGAACTCGCCTTTGTGCTCGCAAAGCCGCTGTCTGGCCCGAACACTTCGATCTTCGATGTGCTCGACGCCACTGCCTATGTGGTGCCCGCGCTCGAAGTGCTCAACTCGCACCTGGAACTCGAGGGTCGTACCATCGTCGACACCATCAGCGACAACGCTGCGATGGGTGCCATGGTGATGGGCGGCCGCCCGGTGAAGGTGGATGAACTCGACCTCACCTGGGCGAAGGCTCTGCTGTACCGCAACGAGACCATCGAAGACTCCGGCGTCGCGGGCGCGATTCTCGGCCACCCCGCCCTCGGCGTTGCGTGGCTCGCGAACAAGCTGGCGCAGCACGGGCAGCGCCTCGAAGCCGGCGAGATCATTCTCGCGGGCTCCTTCACCAAGCCGATGTGGGTGGAGCGCGGCGACACTGTGCACGCCGACTACCACGAGCTGGGTTCGGTGACATGCCGCTTCGTGTAGAGCTTCCGGCGACGCTGCGCGAACGCCTGGCCGCCGCCGAGCGCCCGCTGATCGGCTTGTGGGCCTGCGCCGGCAGCCCCGTCACCGCTGAGATCGTCGCAGGCAGCGGCTGCGATTGGGTGCTGCTCGATGCCGAGCACTCCCCCAACGGGCTCGAGTCGGTGCTTGCGCAGCTCTACGCGATGTCGGCGTATCCTGTGGCACCGCTGGTGCGCCCTCCATTCGGTGACACCGTCACCATCAAGCAGTTTCTCGACCTGGGCGCGCAGAATCTGCTGATCCCCATGGTTGACTCTGCCGAGCAGGCCATGGAGATCGTGCGAGCGGTGCGCTACCCGGACGGTTCCGCGGGCGGCGGGGTGCGCGGTGTCGGTTCGGCGCTCGCGCGCTCGGCCCGCTGGAATCGGGTGGAGGGGTATCTGGGCCGCGCTTCGGAGACCATCAGCCTGACCGTGCAGATCGAGTCGGCTGCGGCGGTCGCAGATGTGGAACGCATCGTGGCCGTCGATGGGGTCGACGCGATCTTCATCGGCCCCTCTGATCTCGCAGCCTCGATGGGGCTGCTCGGGCAGCAGGGCCATCCCGAGGTGGTGGCGTCGGTGCTGCACGCGATTGCTGCCGGGGTTGCGGCGGGCAAGCCTGTGGGGGTGAACGCTTTTGTGCAGGCCGATGCTGAGCGCTACATCGCTGCCGGGGCTTCGTTCGTGGCCGTGGGCGCGGATGTTGCGATTCTCGCGCGCCAGACCGAGGCATTGGTGGATCGCTTTACCGGTGCGGCCACCGCTGAGCGCGCCAGTTACTAGCACGCCACCGTGGAGCCCCGAAGTGCCTGTCGCCGCGGCGAAGCAGTGCGACTTCGGGGCTCTGCGCGTTGGGAAGCGGCGGATCGATCTGCGCACTTCCCAAACCCATCCAGATCGTATACGATAAGAAATACAACGAGCTCCGTCCTGGGACGGAGCCAGATGAGCGAGGTAGCTATGACGTACGGAATCGAGACCCCCGGCAAGATCATCGCCGTCCATCTCAACTACCCGTCGCGGATCGCGCAGCGCGGCCGCACCCCCGCATTCCCCTCTTACTTCTTCAAGCCGGCATCCTCGCTGGCTCCCACCGGCAGCACCATCGAGCGCCCGGCAGGCACCGAACTGCTCGCCTTCGAGGGCGAGATCGCCCTGGTCATCGGCGCACCCGCCCGCTGGGTCACCCCCGAAGACGGCTGGAAGCACGTCGCCTACGTCACCGCCGCCAACGACTTCGGCCTCTACGATCTGCGCGCCGCCGACAAGGGCTCCAATGTGCGCAACAAGGGTGGCGACGGCTACACACCCATCGGCCCCCAGGCCATCCCCACTGAGGGCATCGGCCAGGATCAGTGGCGCGTGCGCACCTGGGTAAACGGCGAACTCGCGCAGGACGACACCAGCGACACCCTCAAGTTCCCCTTCGGCCAGCTCGTCGCCGATCTCTCGCAGCACATGACCCTCGAAACCGGCGACGTGATTCTCACCGGCACCCCCGCAGGTTCCTCCGTAGTGATCCCCGGCGACGTGGTCGAGGTCGAGGTCGATGCGCCGAAGGCGCCCGGCGCACCCTCCACCGGCCGCCTCATCACCAGGGTCACCCAGGGCGAGCACGCCTTCGGCGACTTCGGCAACACCCCCGCCGTCGACAACATGCAGCGCATCGAGGCCTGGGGCAGCGAAGCAGAGCACGCGGCAGCCGTCGCAGCAGGCCGCGCCACTCCGCTTGACGCGCCGGCAGAAGCGAGCCCGCTCACTGCCGAGATCCGCGAACTGCTCGACGGCGTAGCCGTCGCAACCGTGTCGGCCGCGCTGCGCAAGCGCGGCTACGTCGACATTTTCATCGACGGCGTGCACCCCAATCATGAGGGCGACACCATCCTCGGCACCGCCAAAACCCTGCGCTTCATCCCCTTCCGCCCCGACCTGTTCAAGCAGTACGGCGGCGGCTTCAACGCCCAGAAGCGGGCCTTCGACACCGTGAACGAGGGCGAGGTGCTGGTGGTCGAGGCCCGCGGCATCCCCTCCACCGGCACCGTCGGCGATGTGCTCGCCCTGCGCGCCCAGGTGCGTGGCGCCGCCGGCATCGTCACCGACGGCGGCGTGCGCGACTTCGCAGCCGTGCAGCAGTTCGACATTCCCGTCTTCTCGCAGGGTGCCCACCCCAGCGTGCTTGGCCGACGCCACGTGCCGTGGGAGACCGACGTCACCATCGCCTGCGGCGGCGCGGCCGTGCAGCCCGGAGACATCATCATGGGCGACCGCGACGGCGTCATCGTGATCCCGCCGTTCCTGCTCGACGAAGTGGCCCGCGAAGCCGCCGCACAGGAAGAAGCAGATGCATGGGTGGCCGAGCAGGTGGCGCTGGGCGCCCCCGTCGACGGCCTCTTCCCCATGAACGCCGAATGGAAGGCGAAGTACGAGGCCTCACGCGGCGAGCAGGAAGCGCAGGCGTAATCATGGCCGCCGAATCGAAGTCCGAGCGCGCATACCGCCTGATCCGCAGCCGGATCGACAGCGGCCAGTACGTGCCCGGCTACCGGCTCGTGCTCGCCACCATCGCCAACGAGCTCGATATGTCGGTGGTGCCGGTGCGCGAGGCGATCCGCCGCCTCGAAGCAGAGCAGCTCGTCACCTTCGAGCGCAACGTCGGCGCGCAGGTCTCCCTCGTGAAAGAGACCGAATACCTGCACACCATGCAGACCCTCGCGCTCGTCGAGGGCGCGGCGACCGGGCTCGCCGCGCCGCACATCACCGCAGACCAGATCACCCGGGCCCGCGCCGTCAACGACACCATGCGCGAATCGCTCACGGCCTTCGATCCGCTGCGATTCACCGAACTCAACCTCGAGTTCCACAGCGTGCTCTTCGAGACCTGCCCCAACCCGCACATTCTCGACCTCGTGCACCGCGGCTGGAACCGCATGAAGGTGCTGCGCAACTCGTCCTTCAGCTTCGTGCCGGGGCGGGCGCAGCAATCGGTCGAAGAACACGAACGGCTGCTGCGACTCATCGAGAGCCACGCAGATCCGCTCGACATCGAGATGATGGCCCGCGCACACCGCACCGCCACCCTCGACGCCGTGCTCACCCACGCGGAAGAGCACAAGCACACGAGCGACAGGCATCCGATTCAGGCCGCCTGACACCCCATAGACCCACACCCGCAACCCATTACCGGAGGCGAAAGCATGACCCAGGAAAAGCCCGCAGGGCTGCCAGACAAGATCCGCCACTTCATCGACGGCAAGCACGTCGACTCGGTCGGCGGCGAAGAGTTCGAGGTGCTCAACCCCGTCACCAACGAGACCTACATCATGGCCGCCTCGGGCCAGAAGGCCGACATCGACCTCGCGGTCGCCGCAGCGAAGCGCGCGTTCGAAGAGGGCCCCTGGCCGAAGCTGAAGCCCCGCGAGCGCTCGCGCATCCTGCACAAGGTTGCCGACATCGTCGAGTCGCGCGACGAGCAGCTCGCGCAGTTCGAAAGCTTCGACTCCGGCCTGCCGATCACGCAGGCCAAGGGTCAGGCGCGTCGCGCGGCCGAGAACTTCCGCTTCTTCGCCGACCTGATCGTGGCCCAGCACGATGACACCTTCAAGGTGCCCGGTGTGCAGATCAACTACGTGAACCGCAAGCCGATCGGCGTCGCGGGCCTCATCACCCCGTGGAACACCCCCTTCATGCTCGAGTCGTGGAAGCTCGGCCCGGCCCTCGCGACGGGCAACACCGTGGTGCTGAAGCCGGCCGAGTTCACCCCGCTCTCGGCCTCGCTGTGGGGAGAGATCTTCCGTGAGGCCGGCATCCCCGACGGCGTCTTCAACCTCGTCGGCGGCTTCGGCGAGTCGGCCGGCGACTCGCTCGTCAAGCACCCCGACGTGCCGCTCATCTCGTTCACGGGCGAGAGCCGCACCGGCCAGATCATCTTCGGCAACTCGGCACCCTTCCTGAAGGGCCTGTCGATGGAGCTCGGCGGCAAGAGCCCCGCCGTCGTCTTCGACGACGCCGACCTCGAGACCGCGCTCGACGCTACCGTCTTCGGCGTGTTCAGCCTGAACGGCGAGCGCTGCACCGCGGGCAGCCGCATCCTCGTGCAGCGCGGCATCTACGACGAGTTCGTGGAGCGCTACGCCGAGCGCACCAAGAACATCGTGGTGGGCCTCCCCTCAGACCCGAAGACCGAGGTGGGCGCAATCGTGCACCCCGAGCACTACGAGAAGGTCATGAGCTACGTCGAGATCGGCAAGAGCGAGGGTCGCCTTATCGCCGGCGGGGGCCGCCCCGAAGGCTTCCCCGAGGGCAACTTCGTCGCCCCGACTGCCTTCGCCGATGTGTCGCCCGACGCTCGCATCTTCCAGGAGGAGATCTTCGGCCCCGTCGTCGCGATCACCCCCTTCGACACCGAAGAAGAAGCGCTCGCGCTCGCCAATAACACCAAGTACGGCCTCGCGGCCTACATTTGGACCTCCGATCTGAAGCGCGCGCACAACTTCGCGCACGCTGTCGAGGCCGGCATGGTGTGGCTCAACTCGAACAACCTGCGCGACCTGCGCACCCCCTTCGGCGGTGTGAAGGCCTCGGGCCTCGGCCACGAGGGCGGTTACCGTTCGATCGATTTCTACACCGACCAGCAGGCTGTGCACATCACGCTCGGCACGGCCCACTTCCCCCGCTTCGGCGCCGGCAAGTAACCTTCGTGATCCGGGCCGCCGCGCCGCGCGGCCCGGATCCGCCCCCTCCCCCCCTCCCTCACACAGCAAGGACGCTCCCCATGGCAAAACTCAACGAAAGCGACAAGACCTCCTCGGGTTTCTGGGTCACCACCGAGGCCCCGATCGAGTCGAACAACCCTGTGGCCACCCCGCAGGCAGAGGCACCTGATATCCTCCGCTGCGCCTACATGGAGCTCGTCGTCACCGACCTCGCCGCGTCACGCGAGTTCTACGTCGACGTGCTCGGTCTCTACGTGACCGAGGAAGACGACGAGGCCGTCTACCTGCGCTCGACTGAAGAGTTCATTCACCACAACCTGGTGCTGCGCAAGGGCCCGGTCGCCGCGGTTGCCGCGTTCTCGTACCGGGTGCGCACCCCCGAAGATCTCGATAAGGCCGTCGCCTTCTACACCGAGCTCGGCTGCGATGTGCGTCGCAACGAGCAGGGCTTCGTGAAGGGCATCGGCGATTCGGTGCGCGTGGTCGATCCGCTCGGTTTCCCCTACGAGTTCTTCTACCAGACCGAGCACGTCGAGCGTCTCGCCTGGCGCTACGACCTGCAGAAGCCGGGCGAGCTGGTGCGTCTCGACCACTTCAATCAGGTCACCCCGGATGTGCCTCGCGCGGTGCGCCACTATCAGGATCTCGGCTTCCGGGTCACCGAAGACATCCAGGACAACGAGGGCACCGTCTACGCGGCCTGGCTGCGCCGCAAGCCGACCGTGCACGACACCGCAGCAACGGGCGGCGACGGCCCCCGCATGCACCACGTCGCCTTCGCCACCCACGAGAAGCACAACATTCTCGCGATCTGCGACAAGCTCGGCGCGCTGCGTCTCAGCGACCACATCGAGCGTGGCCCGGGCCGTCACGGGGTGTCCAACGCGTTCTACCTCTACCTGCGCGATCCCGACGGCCACCGCGTCGAGATCTACACCCAGGATTACTACACTGGCGACCCGGACAACCCCGTCGTCACCTGGGATGTGCACGACAACCAGCGCCGTGACTGGTGGGGCAACCCCGTCGTGCCGTCGTGGTACACCGACGCCTCGCTCGTGCTCGACCTCGACGGCAACCCGCAGCCTGTCGTGGCCCGCACCGACAACAGCGAGATGGCCGTGACCATCGGTGCCGACGGCTTCTCGTACACCCGCGAGGGTGACGATGTGAAGGGCTTCAAGCTCGGCGAAACGCTCTAGGGAGCGGTTCTCGATGGGCCCGGGCGCAGTGCGCGCCCGGGCCCATTTGCATGTGGGGGCGGATCCGGATCCCGATCCGTCCGCGAGCCGGGCCGATGCCTGGCCAAGCAGCGCGAGCGCTACTGCTCCTGCGGCGCGATGCCGAGCGCGAGCTCGGCGTAGCTGCGCACCGCGGCGCGGCACTCTTCCCGCGGGGTGCGGTCGCCCACGAGTGGGTAGAGGTCGTAGGCGTCTTCGAGCGCGACGAGGTTGCGGGCGATCATGCCTGGCGGTGAGGCGAGGGTGAACTCCCCTGTGCCCGCACCGATCTCGATGATTGTGCGGTAGAGCATGATCTGACGCTCGGTGAGGGCGCGGTGCGCCGGCAGGTACTCGGGATGCTCGGCGAGGATCGGCACGCTCTCGTACACGTAGCGCAGTTCGTCGCTAATCTCGTCGGGCACGCCGGCCTCGATGAGCGCGTAGATGCGGGCTGTGGCGGTTTCGGGTCTGTCGATGATGCGCTGGCGACGCTCGCTGAACTGCTCCATTGCGCCTGCGAGCGCGGTGATCTGCAACTCGTTGAGGCTCGCGAAGTAGTGCAGCACATTGGCGGGGCTCATCTCGGCTTCGGCCGCGACGGAGCGCACATTGACCGCTTTGCGGGGACGCGACCGCGCAACCCGCCAGAAGGCGCGAATGATGTCTTCGCGGCGTTCGTGGCGGCGTCGCGCGGTCGCGTTCATGGTGTCAGCCTACCGGCCCGGGTGCGACCTCACTCGGAAACGGGCTGCGGCACGACCCGCACCGATTCGGTGAGGCTGGCATAGTAAGCGGGCTTGCGGCGCTTGAGCACGAGGCCCACGATGATGCCTCCGATGAACAGGATCGGCGTCGGCAGTAGCAGCACCTGGTTCATGGGGCCTGTCAGCCCGGTGACCACCTCGAAGTTGGTGATGATGAGGATGTAGCCGATGATGAGGCCCACGGCACCGATGGCCGGAGCCACGATCACTCGCCACACGCTGTGCCCGCGGCGATCCTTCACGAAGTACCAAACCACTGCGACGGCTGTGACGGCCTGCGCAAAGACGAGCCCCTGCACCCCTGTGGCGTAGGTCCAGATGGCGAGCCCGAGGAAGGGATCGGCGCGCAGCAGCAGGGCGACGAGCACGGCGAGCAGCGAGATGGCCGAGAGCGCGAGGCTTGCAAGGGCGGGCGACTGGCTGCGGGCGCTGGTGCGCCCCAGTGCCCGCGGCAGTAGCCCTTCACGTCCGAGCGAGAAGAGGTAGCGGGTGCAGGCGTTGTGGAAGGAGAGCACGCAGGCGAAGAAGCTGGTGACGATGAGGATCTTCATGACGAACGCCGCCCATGCGCCGGCGTAGTTGCCGGTGCCCTCGATGACGAGCGTCTCGAAGGCGTCGCTGCGGGCGAGCTCGATGAGGCCGTCGGCACCGAACGCGAGGGTGAGGATCCAGAAGGTGAAGGCGTAGAAGAGACCGAGGAAAGCGATTGCGATGATCGTGGCGCGGGGCACGGTGCGCTCGGGGCGCTTCGCCTCCTCCGCGTAGATGGCGGTGCTCTCGAAGCCGAGGTAGGCACCGAAACCGATCACGAGGAGCGCGCCGGCGCCGGGGGCGAAGAACACATGCTGCGGGTCGAAGGAGGCGAAGCTTGCGGGCTCGGGGCCGCCGTCGGTGAGCACCGCAACGGCGAGCACGAGCAGGATCGCGACCTCGAGGGTGAGCAGAACGGCGAGCACCTTCGCGCCCACGTCGACCTTGTTGTAGCCGAGCAGGCCCACGATGAGCACGGCCGCGATCGAGTAGACACCCCAGGGCAGTTCGAGCCCGAAGAGTTCGGCGAAGGTGAACTCGGCAAAGAATCCAATGAAGCCATAGAAGCAGATGACGAGCGCCACGTAGGCGAACACCGTCACCGAGGAGACCGCGAGGCCTGCGGGTTTGCCGAGCCCACGGGAAACGTAAGCGTAAAACGCCCCGGCGTTGCGCACGCTCTGCGACATGGCAGTGAAGCCGAGCGCGAAGCAGATGAGCACGGCCCCTGCGAAGAGGATGGCACCGGGGGCGCCGATGCCGCCCATGCGGAAGGAGGTGATGGCGCCGCTGACGATCACAGTGAGAGGTGCCGCTGCTGAGATCACGAAGAAGACAATGTCCCAGGTGCCGAGTCTGCCTGCGGCGAGCGCTCCGTCCTGCGTCGCCGTTACTGTGGTGGACGGTGCTGACATGTCGACTCCTTTGTCATCGAATCTCGGAGGCATTTCGAACGTCGATCAAACAATCGCATCCATCGCCTCTGAACGGTAGTGTAATCACAAACGGAAGGATTAAACAATGTTCAATACTTCGGATCACTCACCCGAACCGCAGCAGCAATCGCCTCGCGCAGCGCCGCGCGCCCGCGATCTCGGCGTGCCCCTCGACGGAGAGCCGGGCCCGCTGAACGCCATCACCGATGTGCCCGGCCTCGAAGTCGGATACGTGACGATCGCAGACGACTCCCCCGTTATCGCTCGCACCGGCGTCACCGCAATCCTGCCCCGCGGACGAGACCGCGCAGGCCTCCCCTGCGCTGCGGGCGTCGCGGTGCTGAACGGCAACGGCGAACTCACGGGTCGCAGCTGGATCGAGGAGTCGGGCCAACTGCAGGCCCCCATCGCCATCACCAACTCGCACGCCGTGGGCGCGGTGCACCGCGGCATCGACCGCTGGATGGCAACGCATCACCCCGAGAGCGCGGCCGCGTGGATGCTGCCGGTCGTGGGCGAGACCTGGGATGGCTACCTCAACTCGATCAACGCCGACACCGTGCACCCCGAGCATGCCGAGCAGGCCCTCGATGCGGCCAGCGGTGGCCCGCTTGCCGAGGGGAACGTCGGCGGCGGCACCGGCATGAACTGCTACGGCTTCAAGGGCGGCACTGGCACCGCCTCGCGCACTGTGCGCATCGGCGACGAGTCGTACACGGTGGGCGTACTGCTGCAGGCTAACTTCGGCTCACGCGAAGAGCTCAAGGTCGTCGGTCGGCCGCTCGGCCGCGCCTCGCAGGCCCCGAATCCGATGGAGACGAGCAACTGGTTCGAACAGGAACTCGCAGGTGCTCGCGCCGTGCCAGGCGCCGGCAGCGTCATCGTGGTCGTCGCCACCGACGCCCCACTGCTCCCCGACCAGTGCGAAGCACTCGCACGCCGCGTACCGCTTGGGCTCGCCCGCACCGGCACCACGGGCAGCCACTTCTCAGGCGACATCTTCCTGGCCTTTTCGACGGCAAACGAGGGCTCCTTCGGATCGCGCATGGCGGCCGGGCCTGTCGTGGAGCAGATCTCGCACCTGGCCTGGGGGCGCATCGATCCGCTCTTCGCAGGCGTCGTCGAAGCCACCGAGGAAGCGGTGCTCAATGCCCTTGTCGCGGCCCGTGACACCGTCGGCCGCAATAGCCACGCAAGCTTCGCCCTGCCCCACGCGGAGGTACGGGCCGCGTTCGCCACCGCGTGAGCGCCCCTTGAATGGGCCCGGCGCGGGCCCATTCACGGCACCGCATCAGCCGCACTCTCTCGCACACACGCACCACAGACTCCCCGATCCGCAACTATCCATTTGGACAGCACTGCGCGCATCATCAACCCCCGTGCGCGCTCAGCACAGCCTTCCTCTTCGCGCATCACCTGCCGATTCATAGACTCAACACGAGCATGCCTCCGGCGCCATCCTCGGCGCATCGGCAACGCAGCCATCCCGAGAGGAAACCACCATGACCGCCCCAGCAGTCCCCACCGAAGCGCCGCACGACGCGGGGCTCAGCCGCCGCACACTCGGCGTGCCCGCGATCACCCTGATGATCATCGCGGCCTCAGCGCCGCTCACCGTCGTCGCCGGCGGCGTCACCACCTCCTTCGCCGTCACCGGTTCGCTTGGCGTGCCGCTCGGCTTCCTGCTCATCGCCGTCATCCTCACGGTCTTCGCCGTCGGATACACCGCCATGGGCCGCTTCATCACCAACGCAGGCGCCTTCTACGCCTACATCTCACGCGGCCTCGGCCGCCCCATCGGCGTCGGCGCCTCACTCATCGCCCTCGTCGCCTACAACGCCATGCAGGTCGGCATCTACGGGCTGTTCGGATTCCAGCTCTCCATGTTCCTCGAAGCAAAGTTCGGCTTCGCTTCACCCTGGTGGCTGTGGATCCTGCTCTGCATCGTCGTCGTCGGCGTGCTCGGCGTCAACCGCGTCGACCTCTCAGCCAAAGTACTCGGCGTGCTCGTGGGCCTCGAGTTCCTCGTTGTCATCATCTTCGACATCGTGTCCCTGAACGTCGCCCCCGAAGGCGTGTCAGCCGCAACCCTCGACCCCACTCAGCTCTTCGGCCCGGCACTCGGCATCATCCTCGTCTTCGGCGTCGCCGCCTTCATGGGCTTCGAAGGCGCCGCCATCTACGGCGAAGAGGCGAAAGACCCCAAGCGCACCGTACCCCGCGCCACCTACGCGGCCGTCGCCATCATCGGCGTCTTCTACGCATTCAGCGCCTGGGCATTCTCCGTCGGCATCGGCCCGTCGAGCATCGTCGGCGCCTCGCAGGAGTTCGGCCCCGACCTCATGTTCGTCTTCATGGGCGAACACACCAGCGTCATCTTCGCCGACATCATGACGCTGCTGTTCATCACCAGCCTCTTCGCGGCGCTGCAGTCGTTCCACAATGCCGTCGCGCGCTACTTCTTCTCACTCGGCCGCGAAGGCGTGCTCCCCTCCTGGTTCGCGCACACCAGCAAGCATGGCGCCCCCTGGGCCGGATCGGTCGCACAGACCATCATCGCGGTCATCATCGTGGCAGGCTTCGCCCTCGCCGGCGACGCCTTCGGCGCCGCAGAGGCGATGTTCGGTGAGATGGCATTCCTCTACCCCGTGCTCACCATGTTCACCTGGCTCACCAATACGGGCGCCGCAGCACTCGTGCTGCTCATGGCCATCATTGCCGCAGCAGTCATCGGATTCTTCCGTCGCGACCGCCGCGGGCTGAGCATCTGGACCACCGTCGTCGCCCCCATCATCTCGGGCCTCGCACTGCTCTGGGTGTTCATCATGATCCTCGCGAACTTCCAGCTCATGCTGAGCCAGGAACAACCCGACGCCACCACCTTCATTCTGCCCGGCCTCATCTTCGCGGCAGGCATCATCGGCATCGTGTGGGGCCTCGTGCTCCGCTCGCGCAAGCCCGAGGTGTACCAGCGAATCGGCCACGGCACCGAACCGGGCGCCTACGGCACCGAGGCGATCGTCGTCGTCGACGAGCACTAACCGCACCACGCAGTAACGGCTGAGGGCCCGGGAGCGATGCTCCCGGGCCCTCAGCCGTTACTGGCGCGTTTTTGCTTACGCCGCGCCTTCGAACATGCTGGTCACAGAGCCGTCCTCGAAGACCTCGTGGATCGCCTTCGCGAGCAGCGGGGCAATCGGCAGCACCGTCAGCTTGTCGAACTGCTTCTCCGGGCCGACGGGCAGCGTGTCGGTCACCACAACCTGGTCGATGAAATCCTGTGACAGGTGCTCGGTCGCGCGACCCGAGAAGATCGCGTGCGTGCAGGCAATGGTGACACCCTTCGCACCGTTCGCCTTCAGCGCCTCCGCAGCCTTCGCAATCGTTCCGCCGGTGTCGATCATGTCATCGACAACCACGCACCAGCGATCCTTCACCTCGCCCACGATCTCGTGCACCGAGACCTGGTTCGGCACGAGCGGATCGCGGCGCTTGTGAATGATCGCGAGCGGCGCATCCAGCTTGTCGCTCCACACATCAGCGACACGCACGCGGCCCATATCGGGCGACACGACGGTGAGATCGTCGCGGTCGATGGTGCGCTTGAAGTGGTCGAGCAGCACCGGCATCGCGAAGAGGTGATCGACCGGGCCGTCGAAGAAGCCCTGAATCTGCGGCGCGTGCAAGTCAACAGACATGATGCGGTCAGCACCCGCAGCCTTGAACAGGTCGGCGACGAGGCGCGCCGAGATGGGCTCGCGGCCGCGGCCCTTCTTGTCCTGGCGCGAGTACGGGTAGAACGGCGCCACCACGGTGATGCGCTTCGCAGAAGCCCGCTTCAGCGCGTCGACCATGATGAGCTGCTCCATAAGCCACTCGTTGATCGGATTGGTGTGCGACTGGATCACGAACGCGTCAGCGCCGCGCACGCTCTCGTCGAAGCGCGCATACAGCTCACCGTTCGCGAAGGTGCGCGCGTCGGTCGGAACGAGCTCGGCGCCGAGTTCGGCGGCAACCTGCTCGGCGAGCTCGGGGTAGGCCCGGCCCGTGATGAGGACGAGCTTCTTCTGCCCCGCCATCTCGATCTTGCTCATGTACTACTTCCCGCCGTTCTTCGCAGTGTTCGATCGTTCCGCCGCTTCCGCGGTGCTCGTGCCGGGCCGATGCTCGGCTACCCACCCCTCGATGTTGCGCTGCGGCGCCACATTCAGCGCCAGCGCCCCTGAGGGGACGTTTTTGCGCACGACCGTGCCAGCAGCCGTGTACGTGCCATCTTCAATGGTAACTGGCGCGATCAGCACATTCTTCGAGCCGATCCGCACCCCATCGCCCACAACGGCCTGGTGCTTCTGCACGCCATCGTAATTGGCGAAGATCGTGCCGGCACCCACATTGCTGTCCGAACCGATCACGGCATCGCCAACATAGCTGAGATGCGGCACCTTGCTACCGTCACCGATCTTCGCGTTCTTCGTCTCAACGAACGCGCCGATCTTGCCACCAGCGCCAAGCTCAGAACCCGGGCGGATGTACGCAAAGGGGCCGACGCTGGCACCGGGGCCGAACACAGCCAGTGTGGCCTCGCTGCGACGGATATGCGCACCCTCGCCCACCTCGCAGTCGACAAGCGTGGTGTCCGGGCCGATCACCGCACCGGCCGAAATCGTCGTGGCCCCCTGCAAAAACGTGCCGGGAAGAATCTCGGTGTCAGCCGCAATCGACACATCGGCGTCGATCCAGGTGGTAGCCGGATCCTGAATCGTGACTCCGTTTCGCTGGTGCTCGCGCACGATACGACGGTTCAGCTCGCGGCCGGCCTCGGAGAGCTGCGCCCTGTCGTTCACTCCCGCGATAATCCACGGATCATCAGTGGCGACGGCCTCGACAGTGCCGCCCCCGGACAGGATCCGAGCTGCAGCGTCAGTGAGGTACTTCTCGCCCTGGGCATTGTTCGTGTCGATTTGCGCAAGCGCCGACTCGAGCGCACGACGCTCGAACACGTAAATACCGCCATTGATCTCGGTGACGCGGCGCTGCGCCTCCGTGGCGTCCTTCTCCTCAACGATCCCGGTGACCGCACCATCCGCGTCGCGCAGAATCCGGCCGAGACCCGTCGGGTTCTCGAAGATCGCCGAAAGCATCGTCATCGCCCGGCCACCATCGAGGTGCCCACGCACCAGACGATCGAGCGTGGCCGCATCGATCAGTGGCACATCCCCCGAGAGCACCACAACCGAGCCCTCGAAGTGCTCCGGCAGCGCAGCGAGCGCCTGCTCAACCGCACGACCGGTGCCCGGAACCGCGTCCTGATCGACAATCACCGTGTCCGGCGCATGATCGAGGATCGCCTCCGCAACCCGATCACGGTCGTGACGCACCACGGCAAGGATCTGCTGCGGCGTCAAAGCTGCCGCAGTGTCGAGCACATGCGCGATCAGCGAGCGACCGCCGATCCGATGCAGCACCTTCGGCAACGACGACTTCATCCGTGTCCCCTGCCCCGCGGCGAGGATCACAACGGCGAGCGAGCGTTCTGACATGGTGTGTCTCCTTCAATCCCGGATTCGGAACCGGTCGGGCAGGTTCCTTTCCATGCTTCACATCGAAACACCGCTCCCAACACACAGAGAAGCTTCGCTTCCCTACATATCGCCTGCGCTTGTGAGCGCAGAACGGAGCAGTATTTCAATGCTTCGCATCGAAATACCGCTCCGCCCCTAGGATTCGAACCTAGACCTAACAGCTCCAAAGGCTGTCGTGCTGCCATTACACCAAGGCGGATCGCACCGAAACCGGCACCGTACAAGTCTGCCAGATCATACGCCTCCCCGTGGCCGCGACCGGGCCACTCGGCCCCCGACCACAACATTCACCTCCCCCGGCACCCTCTGCGCTACCCGGAAATCGGGGCGCACCTCACGAAGCTCAGCTATTGAACCCGGATAATGGAGGGATGAAGCACGAGGACGAGGTCGATCGGATCATCGCAGACTGGACCCGAGCACGCCCGGATCTCGATCTGGCGCCGCTCACGATCTTCTCGCGCCTGTGGCGTGTCACAAAGCACCTCGACCGCGCACGAGCACACGCCTTCGAACGATCCGGGCTCGCCTCCTGGGAGTTCGACGTGCTCGCCGTGCTGCGCCGCGGCGGCGAACCCTTCACGCAGAGCCCCAAAGTGCTCGTGCAGCAGACCATGGTCTCCAGCGGCACCATGACCAACCGCATCGACCGCATGGTCGAGCGCGATCTCGTGCGCCGCCTCACCGACCCCAACGACGGTCGCGGTGTGCTCGTCGAGATGACTTCACACGGTCTCACCCTCGTCGACGCCGCCATGACCCGCCTCAGCGACGCAGAGGAGCGCCTTCTCGGAGGGCTTGCTCGCTCCGAGCGTGATCGCCTCTCAGTGCTGCTACGTCGCCTCGCGCTCAGCGTCGACCGTTTCGAACCGGTCACCGGCCCGATCACCCTCCCCGAACTCGACGAGCCCACAACGCCCGGCAACTGATACGAGGGCCGCCTCCCCGCAGGGAGACGACCCTCGCATCAGCACGCGGCCCGTGCACCCATACAACTACGCGGGCAGCTCGCCGTCCTCAGGCAGGGCGGGGGTCGAAACGGGTGGCTGTCGCAGCGTGCCCGATCCGCCACCCTCGAACGCAGTGGCGTACCCGAGCAGCGCCGGATCATCGTATGCCGCGCCCGCGAAGGTGAGACCGACAGGCATGCCGATATCGCTCATCACGCCCATCGCAACGGTGACCGTCGGAATACCGAGATGGCGCAGCGCGTAGTTGCCGTTCGAGAAGAACACGCCGTTCGACCAGGCGTGATCGGCGGCCTCAACGTCGCGCTCGGCGTTCTCGCGTGCCACGTCGGCGTTCGCGGGGAAGACCACGCCGTCGAAGTGATTCTCCCTGAGCCAGCGTTCGAACAGCTCCTCGCGCAGCTGCACGAGGGCGCGTAGACCAGCGGCGAAGTCGCCGCGCTCGCGCGGATCCGGAATGCCGCGCTTCGCGTAGGCCACGGTCTCGCGGTAGCGGTTCTCGTAGTCTTCGACCTCTTCGTAGCGGTCGGGCAACGTGCCGGGAGGCTGTGGGAAGATCTGGTCGGGGTCGACGACGGCGAGCTCAGGGATCGCGGGATCACCGTTGGCCTTCAGGAAGTCGTCCCAGCCGAAGGCGAGGAAGTCGGTGAACTCGGTCTCCATCCACCCTTCGGGCAGTACGCCGAGCGCACCGACGTTCTCCTGGCCGGGTCTGTCCCCTTCGTACTGCTCGATAAGCGGGAAATCGGTCACCACGACCTCGGCGCCGAGCGCTTCGAGGCGAGCCTTCGCCTGCTCCCACAGCGCCAGCACGGAGGGGCGCACCGCGATCGGGAAGGCGGGATCCTGGCCGAGGTACATCTTCGGCGCTGCGAAGCGCTTGCCCGCGAGCGCCGCAGGATCGGCGACGTCGAGGTACGAGGCCGGGCGATGCTCGCTCGGCTTGGGCAGGGCGACGACGCTCTGGTTGCGCCAGAAATCGCCGCGCGTGATCGGATCGTCCTGCACCAGCACGTCGAGCAGGCGCAGCATGTCGGGCATCGAGCGGGTGTGTGGCACGACGACGTCGCGGGCGGGGAACAGCGGCCAGTTGCCGCGGATCGAGAGCACGCCCCAGCTCGGCGTGTAGGCGCACAGCCCGTTATTCGAGGCGGGGCTACGGCCGCTCGACACGGTTTCTTCACCCATGCCGAAGACGGCGAGGTTGGCCGCCGTCGACACGCCGGAACCGTTGGAAGAACCTGACGCGTAGGCGGCTGCGAGGTAGTCGCGATTGTAGGGGCTCTCGGCGCGGCCGTAAACGCCGCGCTGCATACCGCCGTCGGCCATCGGGGGCATGTTGGTCTTGCCGATGAGCACGGCGCCGGCCTCGCGCAGCTTCGCGACCGAGAACGCATCCCACTGGGCGATGAGGTTCTGGAACGCGGGCGAGCCCGAGGCGACCGTCAGTCCCTCGACCATGTACGAATCTTTCACGGTGAACGGCACGCCTTCGAGCGCGCGCGCCTCGCCTGCGGCGTAACGGCGGTCCGACTCCGCGGCCTGGGCCAGCGCCTCGGGGTTCGGCACGACGACGGCGTGCAGCCCGTCAGCGCCGCTGTCGTAGGCGTCGATGCGGGCCAGGTAGCGTTCGGTGAGCCAGGTGCTCGTGATATCTCCGCGGCGCAGCGCGCCGAGCACATCGTCGATGCTCGCTTCGATCAGTTCGAACGCGTCGGTGCGATCGCTCATGGAACCCTCATCTCTCTGCTGGTGCGGCCTGTTCGGATGATTGCCGCGGTCGGCCATGCGCCGTATCCTGAAAATAGTTTCAGTTCTGGAAGGCCGGGTGTCAAGTACCCCGCGCCTCCCGCGCGGCGCACGGAGGGCAATCATGGCGAGCGACACCAGGGAGCGCATCATCGAGGCCTGCGAGCGCGTCATCGCTCGCGGTGGCCTGCGCGGCTTCCGCATGGGCGACGTCGCCCGCGAGGCCGGTGTCTCGATAGGGCTGCTCTCCTACCACTTCGGCGACAGAGACGGTCTGCTGCAGGCCGCTCTCCACCATGTGAACGAGAGCGCCGCACAGCGCGCGCAGGCAGGGGGCGGATCCGCAACCATCAACAATCCCGGCCCCGAAGCTGCCGTTGCAGCAGATGCCACCGGCCCCACCGCGCGCCTTGCCGCGCTGCTGTGCTCAGAGTTCGGCGACGAACCGCAGGTGCGAGCCGGGTCGACGGCGTGGAACGAACTGCGCGCCGCGGCCGTATTTGACCAGGAACAGGCCGCCGCTGTTACGCGCGCCACCGCCGACTGGCAGCGCGAGGTGCGGCGCTTGATCGTGGCTGCCGCCCCGCGCACCGACCCGGACGCCACCGCGCTGATCCTCACCGCCCTCGTCGAAGGCCTCTCCGGCCGCTGGCTCACCGGTCAGCTCTCCGCCGACGACGCACAGCGCACTGTCACCGTCGCCCTGCGAGCGCTGATCGGCGCAAACGATGACCCGCGCCGGAGCTAGAATCGGTCACACCCCACGGCCCGACCGAAAAGAGACGAGCATGACTGAGACCGCGACCCAAGCGCCGCACGAGGAACTCCAGCGAGGTCTCTCGAACCGACACCTGCAGCTCATCGCCATCGGCGGCGCCATCGGCACCGGCCTGTTCCTCGGCTCGGGCAAGGTGATCAGTCTCACCGGCCCCTCCGTGCTCTTCATCTACGCGGTCATCGGCTGCATGATGTTCTTCCTCATGCGCGCCCTCGGCGAGCTGCTGCTCTCCAATCTCAACTACAAAACCTTCGGCGACATCGCCAAAGACCTCATTGGCCCGTGGGCCGGGTACTTCGTGTCGTGGACGTACTGGATCACCTGGGTGGTGATCTGCGTGGCCGACATCATCGCGATCACCAGTTACGTCTCCTACATCAACGCCTCCATCCCCGCCTGGCTGCCCGCGCTTATCACGGCAGCAGTGCTCACCGTGCTCAACCTGCAGCCCGTCCGCTTCTTCGGCGAGTTCGAGTTCTGGTTCTCCATCATCAAGATCGTGGCCATTCTCGCCCTCATCGCGACGGGCATCGTGCTGCTCGTCACCGGCTTCGAGAACCCCGACACCGGCACCCGCTCCTCGCTCGCCCATCTGTGGGATCACGGCGGCATGTTCCCCTTCGGCGCGAGCGGCTTCCTGCTCGGTTTCCAGCTCGGCATCTTCTCGTTCATCGGCGTCGAACTCGTCGGCACCGCAGCCGCCGAAACCAAGGATCCGCAGCGCAATCTGCCGCGCGCCATCAACTCGATCGTGGTGCGCGTGCTCATCTTCTACATCGGCGCGCTCACCGTCATCATGGCCATCACCCCGTGGGACAAGCTTGACCCCGACCGCAGCCCGTTCGTCACCACCTTCGCCTACGCCGGCTTCGGTGCCGCGGCCTTCGCCATCAACCTGGTGGTGCTCACCTCGGCAGCGTCGAGCGCTAACTCCGGCTTCTACTCGGGCACCCGCATGATGCACGCGCTCGCCCACGACGGGCATGCACCGTCTCGCTTCGCCATCACCGACAGCCGCGGCGTGCCGCGCCGGGCCGTGTTCTTCTCGGCAGTGTTCGTGTTCTCGGCGGTGCCGATCCTACTGCTCGGCGAAAGCGTCATTGAGGCCTTCACCTTCGTCACCTCGGTTGCATCGACGTTCATCCTCTTCATCTGGAGCATGATCGCCATCAGCTTCATCATGTTCCTGCGCAAGCACCCGGAGCGGCACCAGGCGTCTTCGTTCAAAACGCCATTCCCGCGCATCGTGCCCTGGGTGGTGCTCGGCTTCTTTGCGTTCATCCTCGTCACCCTCGCACTCGCCGAGGATACGCGGCTCCCGCTGCTGTTCACGCCCGTCTGGTTCATCGTGCTCGGCGCGATGTGGGCGGTCACGAAGCGCCGCCTGATCCGCGAAGGACGGCCGCTCACCGCAGCGGTCGAACTGCCCGATCTCGGCGACAGCGCCAGGCACGGCGGCTGAGCTGCGGATCGACGGCTGCGGGCAGCCGCCTGCGGCCGCCGATCCGACTCGCTCACAGGAAATGTGCGGATCAGGCGAAGGCCGACACCCCCGTGATGTCGCGGCCGATGATGAGCGCCTGCACGGTTTCAGTGCCCTCGTAGGTGTGCAGCGCCTCGATGTCGGCGAAGTGGCGGCCCGCGCGGTTTTCAAGCAGGATGCCGTTGCCACCGAGCAGATCTCGGGCGTTCGCAACCATGTCACGGGCCGTGCGGGTAGCCGTGTACTTGCCGAGCGACGCGCCTGGCCCTGACAGCTCGCCCCGCTCCTCGGCCCGGGTCAGCGCCATCAGCAGCGTTTGCAGGCCGGTGAGCTGCGACAGCATCGCAGCGAGCCGCGACTGCACGATCTGCGAGGCGGCGAGGGGGCGGCCGAACTGCACGCGCTGCCCCGCATAGTGCACGGCGGTCTCATACACGGCGGTCGCCTGGCCGAGGGCACCCCAGGCCACGCCGAGGCGGGTGGCCTGCAGCACGCGAGCGGTGTCCTTGAAACTGCGGGCTCCGGGCAGCTTCGCGCTCATGGGCACGCGCACGCCGTCGAGCTCGATGTGCGCCTGCCAGATGGCCCGCAGCGACATCTTGCCCTCGATCGTGGTGGCGTTGTAGCCGGGTGCATCCTGCGGCACGATGAACCCCTGCACCTGCCCGTCATCGCCGCGCGCCCAAACGACGGCAATGCGGCCGACGCTGCCGGAGCCGATCCACTTCTTGTGGCCCGTAATCACATAGCCGTCTTCGATGGCCTCGGCGCGGGTCTCCAGACTCACCGAGTCTGAGCCGTGCGTGGGCTCCGTCAATGCGAAGGCACCGAGTTCGAGGCCGCGCGACATGGGTTCGAGCCATCGCTGGCGCTGCTCTTCAGAACCGCACTCCGCAATCGAACGGAGGGCCAGGCCGCCCTGCACGCCGACGATCGTGGCGATGGAGCCGTCGCCGCGCGACAGTTCCATCGTGGTGAGGCTCGCGGCGAGCAGGCTCTGCTCGGGGAAGCCGGGCACGTCGACGCCGTCGCGCAGCAGGTCGAGGTCTCCGAGGCGCTTCGCGAGATCGAGGGGGTACTCGGCGCGATCCCAGATGCCTGCGATCACGGGGCGCACCTCCTGCTGCACGAACTCGCGGGCGCGGTCGCGGTAGGCGAGGTCGTCGGCGGAGATGCCACGGAAGACGCCGGCCACGTCAGGGTCGATGGGCTCCCAGAGGTGGTACTCGGGCTCCTGTGTTCCGAGAGCGAGGGGCGAGGTGCGGTTCTGCGACATTGGGGATCCTCCCTGCGCCGTCGGGTCTGGCGTCGCTGCGATGGGCACGACGATTCGGCGCGTGCTTCGAGCATGACTGAGACGCAGTCCCATGTCAAGACGCTTCGCACAGATCATGGCAGTCATCCCCAATGAAAACTTGGCGACAATGAGTGAAACCCAGTTTCAATTACCCCAAACCGTGATACCTTCAGCGTATGCCAGCGAAGCCCCCGACCGTGCCAGCCGATCAGCAGAGTTCCGTCGCCGCGATCCGCCACCTTGCCGAGCGCGGCTACGAGGCCACCACCGCAGGCGACCTCGCCGATGCCGTCGGCATGAGCCGCAGCACCTTCTTCCGGCGCTTCGGCAGCAAAGACGATGTGATCTTCGCCGATCACGATCACGCGCTCGCCCAGCTCGCAGACTTCCTCGACGCGACAGAACTACAGCCCGGTGAGGCGCTTGTCGAGGGCACCGCCGATGTGCTGCGCCTGCTCGTGCGTGATCCCGAAGCCGCCCGGCTGCGCTTCGAACTCATGCACGAGCGCCCGGCGCTGCGCGACCGCGAGCTGGTGATCACCCACCGCTACGAACGCGTCTTCGCGCGCTACATCCGCCGCGTACAGCAGCCTGCCACCCCAGACTGGGTGGCGCCGTCGCTCGCAGCGTCACTCGTGGCGGTACACAATGCCGCGCTGCGCGACTGGCTGCGGGAGCGGATCACCGACGCCCCCCGCGCGGTGACGCGCGATCTGCACAGGCTCACCGCGCTCTACGAGCGCTGGCTTACGGCCGAGGGCGGTCGGCAGCGGGTGCTCGTCGCGGTCTACGACGCCTCTGGCTCGCCCGACGCAGTGCTGGGCGCGGTCGCCGCACAGCTCGACCGCGAAGGCCGCTGAGCCTGGTAGCCCCCACACCCCGCCCCCTGGAGGACCGCCCCGGCAACGCCGCAGCGGTGTCGCGAGAGGCGGATTTTGCGTGTTCCCAGCGCCAGGAGCGCGCGTTTTTCTCCTCTCGGCGAGGGGCGCGACCCTGCAGCAAGACCCTCGGGCACTCAAGGCTTTCCGCGCATCCGGGTCAGCTGATCTGCTCTCCGAGTTCGAGCCAGCGCTCCTCAAGCATCGCGACCTCGTCTTCGAGCGCCGTGATCTTCGCCATCTCGACGTTCAGCAGCTGGTAGTCGGTCTGGTCGAGGTCGGCGAGGCCGTCACGCGACTTCGCGATGTCGGCCTGCAGGCGCTCCATCTTGCGTTCCACGGCAGAGAGCTCCTTCTGGGCGGCGCGCAGCTCGGCCCCGGTCAGCGCAGCCCCAGCACCAGCCGCGGCCGCAGACACGCCCGATCCTGCCGCGGCAGGCTCGGCAGCGCGATCCTGCGCCGCCCGCAGTTCGAGGTACTGATCCACCCCGCCGGGCAGGTGCCGCAGGTGCTTGTCGAGAATTGCGTACTGCTGATCGGTCACGCGCTCCAGGAAGTACCTATCGTGCGACACCACGATCAGTGTGCCGGGCCAGGAATCGAGCAGGTCTTCCATCGCGGCGAGCATGTCGGTGTCGAGGTCGTTCGTGGGCTCGTCGAGAATCAGCACGTTGGGCTGGTCGAGCAGGATCAGCAGCAGTTGCAGGCGCCGCTTCTGCCCGCCCGAGAGGTCCTTCACCGGGGTCGACAGCTGCGCGCTCGTGAAGCCCATGCGTTCGAGCATCTGCCCCGGGGTAAGTTCTTGAGCCTTTGACCCGCTGCCCACCGTGAAACTGGTGCGCAGACGGGCGATCACCACGCGCACGGGCTCGTTCAGGTGCTCGGCGAGTTCATCAAGGCGCTGGGTGAGGGTGGCGACCTTCACAGTCTTGCCGCGCTTCACCCTCCCCGAGGTGGGTTCGACATCGCCCGAGATGAGCCCCAGCAGCGTCGATTTGCCGGCACCATTCACTCCGAGAATGCCCGTGCGCTCGCCCGGGGCGAGCAGCCACTCGACGTCTTCCAGGATCACGCGATCGCCGTAGGAGACGCCTGCATCGTGCAGGTTCACCACATCTTTGCCGAGCCGCTGCACGGCCATCGACTGCAGCGAGACGCGGTCGCGGATCTCGGGCACGTCGGCGATGAGCTCATTCGCGGCGTCGATGCGGAACTTCGGCTTCGAGGTTCGCGCAGGGGCCCCGCGCCTCAGCCACGCCAGCTCCTTGCGGGCGAGGTTCTGCCGCTTCTGCTCGATGGACGCGGCCTGGCGGTCACGTTCCACCCGTTGCAGGATGTACGCGGCGTAGCCGCCCTCGAACGGTTCCACAATGCGATCATGCACCTCCCAGGTGGCGGTGCACACTTCGTCAAGGAACCAGCGGTCGTGCGTGACCACGAGCAGCGCGCCCTGACCGGCGGGCCAGCGCCGTTTCAGGTGCTCGGCGAGCCAGGCGATGCCTTCGACGTCGAGGTGGTTCGTGGGCTCGTCGAGGAAGAGGATCTCGAAGTCGCCGACCAGCAGCCTCGCCAGGGCGACGCGGCGGCGCTGCCCGCCCGAGAGCGCATCGACCGGCGCTTCCCAGTCGAGGTCGCCCACGAGCCCCGCGATCACGTCGCGCGTGCGCGGGTCTCCGGCCCACTCGTACTCGGGCCGCACCCCCACG
The DNA here is from genome assembly GCF_037150695.1 of Leucobacter sp. VD1. Lineage (NCBI taxonomy): Bacteria > Bacillati > Actinomycetota > Actinomycetes > Micrococcales > Microbacteriaceae > Leucobacter > Leucobacter sp. VD1. The sequence continues at coordinate 441,178 of NZ_JBBCPO010000003.1, read as the reverse complement.
ATCGCGTGTCCGACCGTCTCGCCTGCGTCGAACACGTCGGCCTGGTCGAGCACGCCGATCGTGGTGCCGCTGCGCACGGTGACTTGGCCGCCGTCGGGCTCGCGACGCCCGGCAAGCATCATGAGCAGGCTCGACTTGCCGTCGCCGTTGCGGCCGACGATGCCGATGCGGTCGCCTTCGGCGACGCCGAGCGTCACCGAGTCGAAGACGGTCTTGGTTGGAACTTCGAGGTGCAGGGCCTCAGCCCCCAGCAAATGAGCCATAACCCGTCCAGTCTAGTTCGCGGTGGGTCGGACGGCTCACGGATGCTGTGCCGGGGTGCGCCACTGGCATGCTCAGCGCCGCAAGCGGTCGCCTGTCACGCGGCCGGGATGCTCGCCTCGGCCTGGTCGCGCTCTTGCGCGATGGCTGTCGCGCCGAGCGCTCTGCGCTCACTGCGTGGCAGCCTGGCGAAGTCGCGGCGTGCACCGCCCCACCCCGTCGTCTCGGTGTACCAGACGAACTCGCTGCGCCGACCCCACGCGACAGCGCAGCAGAACAGCGCGAGCGTGACCCCATAGAGGAGGATGAACAGCAGCAGCTGCACGGCACTGATCACCGAGAGGGGTGGGGAATCCCATGCAGCGTGCAGCAGCATCGGGGCGAGGATCGCGGGAATCAGCAGCAGCCAACGGCCTCCGAGGCGCTGTTGCGTGCGCGAGAGGCAGTACGCGAGCACAGCCCCGGAGAACGCCGACCACAGGGCGTGCAGCGCGAAGCCGACGAGCAACCGCGCCAGGCCGATCCCCAGCGTTTCGCCAACGTCGGTGCTCTGCAGCGCGTAGCAGAGGTTCTCGACGAGCTCGAAGCCCGCACCGACCAGGAAGCCGTACAGCACGCCGTCCATCACGGTGATCCGTCGCCCGTAGGCGAGCACCAGCACTACGAGAATGCCGAGGAAACGCAGCAGGTCCTCGTTGAGGGGCGCGCTGATCGAAGCCGACAGCGTAGTGAGGCCGTAGCGGTCGAGTGCGTCGGAGTTGACCGTGTTGAGGGCGCTGGCCGCCATAATCGCGAACGTCCCACCCCACAGCAGCGCTGCCAGGCGCAGGGAGAGCGGCTGACGGCGGAAGCGGGGTATCGCACGGATGAGCAGCCAGAGCACCGCTCCCTGTGCACCGACAAGCACTGTCGCCGCGGCGAGCCCCGCAACGCTCTCCGTGCGTCGCACGACATCGACGATCAGCAGCACGGCGCTCGGTACGGTGAGCACGAGCCACAGCCAGAATACGGGCTGCTGCGGCTGCCACAGCACGGGGCGACGCCGATGCCCGAGCGGGGATCGGGGCTGGGTGATGGTCATCGCTTCTGGGCTCATCAGTACACCTCCGCAGAGTCGAGAACGGCTGAGATGTCTGGCCGGATGGTGCCGGGCCTGTCGGCATCGTCGAGCATCTCGACGTCGAAGCGTAGGCACACGTAGGGTGCGCGATCCGTGCACATCGCAAAGCTCTGCGTGAATCCGCCACCGACGTCGAGGTCGTACTCGAGCATACGAATCTCTCTTCCCTCACCATGCGGTGCCGAGGTGATGGGGAGGATCGCGGTGCCTGCGGGGCTGCTCGAACGCAGCAACGCATCCGCGTCGTCGGCTCCGAAGTGCAGGCTGGCCTCGAGTCGCACGTCTTGCGCGGCGGAGACGAACGAGGCAGAACTCGAAGGCTCTGCCTCCCCGCCACCATCCACGGCTTCGTCACTCTCGCGCAGCCATCCCTCGGGGGCGATGAAGCCGCCGATACCGAAGGCGCCTTCGGCGTCGACGTTCAGCGCGACCCGCTCGAAGACACCGACGGTGCCATCGGCACGCTCAGGGGCGAGCACCTCGAGCGCGACGGGCACCGCCGTGATCGCGGCCAGCGTCGCGACGACCATCGAAAACGGCAGCCAGCCGGGCCGGGTCGCGCGGGTGCGCGGCAGCAGCGTCGTGTCTTCACTCATAGACACAAGAATAGACGCAAACTACTTTTAGTCACAATCCAAAAATAGCCATGCGGCACGATCTCGCCCGCCCGTCACGGGAACACCGCCTCTCGCCGGGGCCGAATCAGCCTCAGCGAGCCGCAATTACACGCAGCAGCTGCCACCACAACAGGAGCCGGCGGCCTCGCCATCATTCAGCAGGTTGAGAATCTCGCGCGACTCGGCATCGGCAAAGCCGGCAGCACCCTGCAGCCCGGCCGCCGGGTCGAGCCCCGCCTGAATCTCAGCCTCAACGGCCTCAGCTGCGATCGCAGTCGCGTCCCTGTTGTCACTCATCGTCGTTCCTTTCACGCCTGATCTGCGGGATGGTCTTCGGTGCTCGCGCCAGCACGGAAGCCGAGCACCTGTTCGAATGCGCCAGCGAATGCCTCGGCGCTCTGCGCACCCGAAATGCCGTACTTCTGGTCGAGCAAGAAGAACGGCACACCGTTCACCCCGAGCATACGAGCGCGGGTGATGTCGCGCTGCACCGCCTCACCGTAGATGTCATCTGCAAGCGCCACACGCACAGCCTCAGGATCGAGGCCGGCATCGGCTCCCAGACGCGCCAGCGTCTCCGGGTCGGAAAGATCCTCCCCCTCCGCGAAGTAGGCGCGGAACAGTCGGTCCTGCACGGCATCCTGCGCCCCCGACTCGGCGGCCAGGTGCAGGATCCGGTGCGCTCGGGCGGTGTTCGCGTGCTTCACGCTGGCGAAGTCGAACACCACGCCGTCAGCAGCCCCGAGCTCGGTCATCTGCGCGAGCATCTGCTCCACCTGCGCGGCCGGCATACCCTTGTGCCGCACCAGGAAATCGACCTCGCTGCCCGTGAAATCGAGGGGCGTGTCAGGGGCCAGCTCGAAGCTGTGGCCCGCCACCTCGAAATCAACCTCGGGGTGCGCTTCACGGAACGCGGCAACTCCCGCTTCGAAGCGGCGTTTGCCGATGTAGCACCAGGGGCAGGCGATATCTGACCAGATATCGACGCGGATCGTCTCAGTCATGCCGGGTGCAACCACGACGGCCGTCTCGGTATTCCAACCACCTCGCACACACGCGAGCGCAGCGGTCAGATCATGCGCGCCCCGGAGACCGGTCCCGTCGCGGTGAGCGCGCGCACCCCCGCGCGGGTCAGCACACTGCGCAGCTCGGCAGCTTCCTGGGCATCACCGACCAGGAACGCCACCGTGGGCCCCGATCCGGAAACAATGCCGGCGCGCGCGCCCCGCGACTCCCCCAGCTCCAACAACTCGGCGAGTTCGGGGGCGAGCTTCAGCGCCGCAACCTGCAGATCATTGTGCATGGCATCAGCCAAGGAGTCGGCGTCACCCACCCGCACCGCCTGCAGCACAGCAGTGTCCACCTTCACCTGCTCGGGCTGCCTGCCGAGGTCGCGCAGATGCGCGTCGCGGTGCGTGTCGAGCGCCCGATACACCACCGGTGTGCTGAGCCCCGCATCAGAAAGTGCGAGCACCCAGTGGAAGGTGCCCTTCGCAAGCGCCGGACTGAGCTCGTCGCCGCGCCCTGTGCCCACCGCGGTGCCACCCTCAAGGGCAAAGGGCACATCGGCGCCGAGCTCCGCAGCGAGCGGCAGCAGCCCCGAACGGCCGAGTTCAGTGCCCCACAACTCATCACAGGCGACCAGCGTTGCAGCGGCATCGGCCGAGCCGCCGCCCATACCACCGGCAATCGGCACCCGCTTCAGAATCGTCAGATCGACGCCACCCGCATAGCCCGTGCGCTCGGCCAGCAGCTGCGCCGCGCGGATCGCCAGATTCGACGCATCAGTCGCCAAGCCGCTGACGTCGATCGGGCCGGTGAAGCGCACCGAGAAACCGTCGGCGTGCACCGCAGTGACCTCTTCGAACAGCGACACCGCCTGATACAGCGAGGCCACATCGTGATAGCCGTCGTCCTGCAGCGCGCCGACCCGGAAGAACACGTTGATCTTCCCCGGTGCCCGCACCGTGATCGCTCGCCCCCGAATCGCGCTCATGGTTACACGCTAGCGCACGTCACCGCGCGCGAGATGCTCCCGAGCAATGGCGAGGAACTCATCAATGCCGAGCTGCTCGGCCCGCGCGGTCGGCGCAATGCCCGCAGCCTCGATCGTCGCAACCGCCACATCGAGCTCCCCCAGCACCGGCTGCAAGGCCTGCCGCAGCATCTTGCGCCGCTGCGCGAACGCCGCATTCACCAGCTCGAACACCAGCGCCCGCTCCCGCTCATCACCCCTCGGCTGCGCGCGCTTCTCATAGCCGACAAGCACCGAATCGACGCCGGGCACCGGCCAGAAGATGCGGCGGCTCACTGAGCCCGCGATCCGCCAATCCCCATACCAGGCAGCCTTCGCGCTTGGAGCGCCGTACTCCTTCGAGCCGGGCCCCGCCGCAATGCGATGCCCGACCTCGGCCTGCACCATCACCAGCCCGCCGCGGAGGCCCGGAATCAGTTCGAGCAGATGCATCAGAATCGGCACCGACACGTTGTAGGGCAGGTTCGCCACAAGCACCTCTGGCGGCTGCGGGGCGGCCAGAAGCATCTCGGCGCTCAGATCGAGCGCGTCCGTGTGGATGACACGCAGACGAGGAGCATCGGGGTCGGCGAACACCTCCGGCTGCATCGCACGCGCCGTCTGCAGCAGCTCAGCCGCAAGACGCCGATCGATCTCGACCGCGGTGACATCGGCGCCCACCTCGGTGATACCGAGCGTCAACGAGCCGAGGCCGGGACCGATCTCGATGACGCGATCGCCCGCGCTCACTCCGGCAAGCCGCACGATCTTGCGAACCGTGTTCGGGTCGATGACGAAGTTCTGCCCGAGCTTCTTGGTGGGCGAGACCCCGAGCCGCTCGGAGAGATCGCGCACCTCATTCGGGCCGAGCAGGCGCGGGTGTGCTGGGGCGTCAGTCATTGCCGCCGACCTCCCAGGTGCCGTAGACGCGCTCGGTGTTCGCCGCGATGCGCGCGCACACCTCCGCGAGGGGCTCGTCAAGCGTCTCGGCCATGCGGCGCACCGTGTGCGGCAGCAGGTAGGGGGCGTTCGGCCGGCCGCGGAACGGCTCCGGTGTGAGGAACGGGGCGTCGGTTTCGGCGAGCACGAGCTCGGGACGCGCCACCGTAATCGCCTCGCGCAGCGCCGGCGCGTTCTTGAACGTCGAGGTGCCAGAGAACGACATGTACCAGCCGTGCTCATTGCAGACGCGGGCCAGCCGCGCATCGCCCGAGAAGCAGTGTAACACGGTGCGCTCGGGGGCGCCGACGCGCAGCAGCGTCGCCACCACCTCGTCGTGAGCGTCGCGGTCATGGATCTGCAGCGCGATGCCGTTGGCCTTTGCGATCTCGATGTGCGTCTCGAACGATTCGATCTGCGCCGCACGACCGTCTTCGCCAGTGCGGAAGAAATCAAGGCCCGTCTCGCCCACAGCGCGCACCCGCGACTGCGCGGCAAGCCGCGCGATCTCAGAAAGGTGCGAGCTCAGCAGCCCCTCAGCGAACAGTCGCGGCGCTTCATTGGGGTGCAGCGCGACCGCAGCGAGCACGCGCGGGTCGCTCGCCGCGAGCTGAGCGCTCCAGCGGCTGGTCTCCAGGTCAGTGCCGACCTGCACGATGCCGCGCACGCCCACCGCTTCGGCCCTGGCGAGCGAATCGAGCGGGTCGAGCTGATCGACGCCGTCTTCGAACTCGAGGTGGGCGTGGTTGTCGTAGACCGGGATGGGCAGCGGCTCGGGGTTCTCGGGCCGGCTCAGATCGCGCGACCCCGATCCCGACGCCGCCGGGCCGGTGCTCCGCTTGCGCAGCCCGCCGGCGGGAACCTCCGCGGCGGTCACTTGTTCTCGCCGTCGATCTCGATGCGGGGGAAGAGCACAGCGATGCGCTGCTGCTCGGTGCCTGCGAGCAAACGGCCCCAACGGCCGGCCTCGCGGATCGGCTGCTCGGCGAGCGCGCCCAGCGTCTCCTCGGCACCCAGGGCCGTCCACAGCTTCGCAGCGGCCTGCGGAATCACGGGCGCGAGCAGCTCAGCGAGCACCCGCAGGCCCTCGGTGGTCGTGTAGAGCACGGCAGCCAGACGGTCGCGCTGCGCGGGATCCTTGGCAAGCACCCACGGCTCCTGCTCGGTGATGTAACCGTTCAGAGCATCGACAAGCTCCCACACAGCGGCGAGCGCCTCGTGGATCGCAAAGGCCGAAATGCGCTCGTCGGCACGCGCAGCAACGTCAGCCGCGAGGGTGCGGATCGCGGCGTCGGCCGGCTGCTCCTCGCTGCCGGCCTGCGGCACCCGACCCTCGAAGTACTTCTGATTCATCGCGAGCACGCGGCTGGCGAGGTTGCCGAAGCCGTTGGCGAGCTCGGCCTGGTAGCGGGCCGCCAGATCTTCCCAGCTGAAGGAGCCGTCGTGCCCGAAGGAGATGGCGCGCATGAAGTAGTAGCGGAAGGCATCAGAGCCGAAGGTGTCGGTGATCTCGTTCGGTGCGATACCCGTGAGCTTCGACTTCGACATCTTCTCGCCGCCCACCAGCAGCCAGCCGTGCGCGAAGACGTGGCGCGGCACCTCGAGCCCCGCGGCCATGAGCATGGCCGGCCAGATCACCGCGTGGAAGCGGAGGATGTCTTTGCCGACGATGTGGGTCGCCGGCCAACGACGCTCGAACTGCTCGGTGTCGGCGCCGTAGCCCGTGGCGGTGACGTAGTTGAGCAGCGCGTCGAACCACACGTAGGTGACGTGGGATGAATCCCACGGAATCGGGATGCCCCAGTCAAAGGAGGTGCGCGAAATCGACAGGTCTTCGAGGCCCTGCTGCACGAAAGCGATGACCTCGTTGCGCGCGCTCGCGGGCTGCACGAAGTCGGGGCGCTCCTCGTAGAGGGCGAGCAGGCGATCCTGGAAGGCGCTCATCTTGAAGAAGTAGTTCTTCTCCTGCAGCAGTTCCAGGGGCTTCGAGTGGATCGCGCACACCTTCTCGCCGGCGAAAGCGCCCTCGCCGTCGACGATCTCGCTCTTCGGCTTGAACTCCTCGCAGCCCACACAGTAGAGCGCTTCGAACTCACCGGCGTAGACGTGGCCGTCGTCGTAGAGCTTCTGCAGAAACTTCGCGACGCCCTCTTCATGCCTCGCATCGGTGGTGCGAATGAAGTCGTCGTTGGAGATGTTGATCGTGCCGAGCAGCGGCTTCCATGCCGACTCGACGAGGCGATCCGCCCACTCCTTCGGCGCAACGCCGTTGGCCGTGGCGGTGCGCAGAATCTTCTGGCCGTGCTCGTCGGTGCCCGTCAGGAACCAGGTGTCATCGCCCGCCTGCCGGTGCCACCGCGCAAGCACGTCAGCCGCCACCTCGGTGTACGCATGCCCGATGTGGGGGGCGTCGTTCACGTAGAAGATCGGGGTGGTGATGAAGAACGAGGAGGACTGTGCCTGCTGGTCGAGTGCCATGGGTGCCATTCTATTGGGAACCACCGACACGCTCGTCCGTGTTACGCCGAGCCTGCGACCACGATCTCCGGCTCGTGCCGCACCGGGAAGTTCACCGAGTTCGCGATGAAGCACGCGTCCCGTGCCGCAGCGTGCGCCGCGAGCGCCGCCTCCACCATCGAAACTTCGGCGACAGCAACCCTTGGCCGGAGCACCACCTCCGTGAACGCGCCACCCAACCCCTCCTGCCGCATCGTGCCCACCGCCTCGTCGGTATACTCCGTCACTACGACGCCCGCGCGCACGGCCATGTGCAGGTACGAGAGCATGTGGCACTGCGCGAGCGCGGTGACCAGCAGCTCCTCGGGATTCCAACGGTCAGCGTCGCCGTGGAAGGTGCGATCGGCCGAACCCTCGAGCGCGGCCTTGCCCGCTGCACGGATCAGCAGCTGCCTGCCGTAGTCGCGGTACCCACTCGTGCCGGTCCCCCGGTTGCCGGTCCACTCGATCCCCACGCGGTACTCATGCACGTCGCCCACGCGGCCAGCCTAGCGCTGGCGCTCCGGTGCTGTGCCGCCGCAATCGTCCCAGCCACCCGAGAGTAAGATCGAGAGCATGAGCGAAGCAGCGCCAGTCACCGAATCGTCAATTCCCCAGCAGCGTCTCGTTGTCACCGAGATTCCCGGGCCCCGCTCACGAGAAATCCACGAGCGTCGCCGCGCGGTCGTGCCGCCCGGAGTGCACAGCGTGCTGCCCGTCTACATCGAGCGCTCGCATGACTCCATCCTCGTCGACGTCGACGGCAACCACCTCGTCGACGTCTGCGGCGGCATCGGCGTGACCACCGTGGGCCACACCGACAGCGCCGTCGTCGCAGCGGCCACCGCGCAGCTCAACAAGGTCACTCACACCCTGTTCACAATGACTCCCTACGAGCCGTACGTGCAGGTGGCCGAGCACCTCGCCAAGCACGTTCCTGGCTCGACGGCCGAGCACCCCTACAAGACCCTGCTCATGAACTCCGGTGCCGAAGCCGTTGAGAACGGCGTCAAAATCGCCCGCAAGTACACCGGCCGCCCCGGCGTCGCCGTGCTCGAACACGCCTACCACGGCCGCACCATGCTCACCAGCAGCATGAATCACAAGGCCGCTCCCTACGCCCTCGGCTACGGCCCCCGCGCCGGCGACATCTACAAGGCTCCCAATTCCTACCCGCTGCACGACGGCCTGAGCGGTGCCGAGGCCGCGGCCCGCACCATCGCCCACCTCGAAAAGGTGGCCGGCGCCGAAGATCTCGCTTGCCTCGTCGTCGAGCCCATCCAGGGCGAGGGCGGCTTCATCGTGCCCGCCGACGGCTACCTGCCGGCGCTCGCCGAATGGTGCCGCGCGAACGGCATCGTGTTCATCGCCGACGAGGTGCAGGCGGGTATGGCGCGCACCGGCACCGTCTTCTCGATCGAACAGTTCGGCGTCGAGCCCGACATCGTGCTCTCGGCGAAGGGCATCGCCGGCGGCCTCCCCCTCGCCGGCATCACTGGCCGCGCCGAGATTATGGACCAGTCGCAGCCGGGCGGCCTCGGCGGCACCTTCGGCGGTAACCCCGTCTCCTGCGCTGCCGCCGTCGCGGTCTTCGAGCAGATCGAACGCGAAAACCTGCTCGTAGAAGCGAAGCGGATCGAGGCCACCTTCACCGCAGGCCTGCGACGCCTCGCCGAGAAGTACGACAGCATCGCCGAGGTGCGCGGCCGCGGCGCGATGCTCGCGATCGAGATCGTGAAGCCCGGCACACTCGAGGCCGACCCGAAGCTCGTGTCACACGTCGTCGACTTCGCGGCCTCGCAGGGCGTGGTGCTGTTGAGCACCGGCGTGCACAATCAGGCCATCCGTTTCCTGCCCTCGCTCAAGATGAGCGACGAACTCATCGCCGACGTCATCGATGTGCTAGACGCCGCCTTCGCGGCAGCGTAGGCGGATCCAACCCGTGCCACCTCACCCCGCCGCCTCCCCTGAGGCGGCGGGGTTTCGCATGCTCTCTCCTCCCCGCACTGACGCCCGCCACACCCGCCGCGCCCGCCACACCCTCCTCACCCGCCACACCCATCACCCCGGCCGCCCCGCCGAGAGGCGGGTTTCGCATGAATCCGCCCGCCCTCAGATGCGAAATGCGCCTTTCGAGGGCGTAGCTATGCGCGGGTGCAAGGGCAAGCGGGTGCAGGGGCAAGCAGGCTCGCGCGGGCGGCGCGCAGGAACAGCGTGCGGGGCGATCCGCCTCAGCCTGTGATTTCGAGGCCCGAGGCCTCGAAGCTGCCGGTATCGACAACATCGCCGACGGCGTGCACGTCGATCACGATCACGGTGACGTTGTCGCGGCCCGCGTTGTCGAGCGCCTGGTGCACGAGCGTGCGAGCGGCGTCTTCTGCGGTGGGCTGCGAGGCCAGGTAATGCTGGATGCCGATGTCCGTGAGCTCTTTCGTGAGCCCGTCGGAGCAGATCAGCAGGCGCTGGCCCGGGATGAGGGCGAGCGAGGTGTAGTCGGGGATCGGGGCCTCGTTGAAACCGACAGCGCGCGTGATCACGTTCGCATGCGGGTGCACCTCGGCTTCTTCTTCGCTGATCGCACCGGTGTCGATGAGGTGCTGCACGACGGAGTGATCGACGGTAATTTGGCTGAGGGCACCTTTGAAGTATTGGTAAACACGGGAATCGCCGATGTTGAAGACCCGCCAGGTGGGTTCGTCTTCGGTGCTGAGGCAAACACCGGTGACAGTGGTGCCGGCCCCGAGCTCGGTCTCCCCGGCATCGAGTTCGATGTCTTCGACAGCATCGCCGAGCAGTTCGTCGATGTCGCGCTCGGTGGCGTTCTCGGTGCCGCCGAGTTCGGCGAGTCGACGCACCACTGCGGCGGAGGCGATCTCGCCGGCCGAGTGGCCCCCCATGCCGTCGGCGACGGCGAAGATCGGGGGCATGGCGACGTAGCTGTCCTGGTTGGTTTCACGTCGATTTCCGACGTCGCTCAGGGCAAACCACGAGAGTTCGATCTCGAGCTCGCTGTCTTTGCGGTAGCGCAGACGTCGACGCGACGCGTTTTCACCGCGCGCGGTCACTGCTTCCACCTCTGAGACACCAGAGTATTCTACCGTGCCGTGCTGTGTGCCGACGACCGCGCCGCGGGCGCCCCGGGCTCGGTGACCAGGGTGATCACGCGCGACGACTCATCGAGACTGAGCTCGAGGCCGGTGGCTTGCGCCCAGTCCAGCAACTGCTCCGGGGTGTCGAGACGGGCGGCGGATCGGGCGAGGCGCCGCACGAGGTCGCCTTTCGCCGCCTTGTTGAAGTGGTTGAGGGCGCGCACTGCGCCGTCGTCGCCGCGCTGCACAACATGGAGGGCGTACCCCACATCGTTGGGCAACGGCGCCAGGGCCGCGTAGTCTTTCGAGCGCAGATCAAGCACGAGACCAGCCCCGGCCCACTCAATGTTGGCGTGCGCTTCGCTCCAGACGCGTTTGAGCGGGACACCGAGGCCTGGCAGGCGGGATCCTGCGGAAAGCCTGTAGGCGGGGATTCGGTCCCCCGCGCCGACGAGGCCGAGCAGCGCCGACTGCACGAGCACATGCTCAGCGAGCCACGCGCGCTCTGCGGCGTTCAGCGACGGCACGTCGAGAGCGTCGTAGAGCACGCCCGTGTAGCGTTCCATGGCGGGCAGCACGCCGCTTTCATCGAGTCGCAGATTGTGCTGCAGTTCATCACGGTTCTTCACCCCGAGCTTCAGTGCCTTCGCGGCGATGTCTTCGTCGCCGCGGCTCAACTCTTCAAGCGCGGCGCGCACCCTGCCGCGGGCATGGTGCAGTTGCTCGTGCGCGCGCAGCTCGGCGGGGCGCAGGAATCCTTCACCGCCGCTTCGTTTCGTTTCAGAGGGGGGCAGCAGGATCTTCATGGTGCTTCCAGCCTAGCGACTCCTCCCCCGGAAACGCCTCGGGGCCCGGATCACCGATTGGTGTTCCGGGCCCCGAGGTCAGGGGTGCAGCGACCGAGTGTTAGGCGGCGACGCTCGCGCGACTGGCGACGATGGTCACCGTGTCGTGATCGACCGAGAGGAAACCACCCTCGGCGTCAACCGCGATCTTCTCACCACCGGCAGTGGTCACGCGCACCTCACCCTGCGCGAGCAGGGCGAGCAGCGGCTGGTGGCCGCTGAGGATGCCGATCTCGCCCTCGACCGTCTTCGCGACGACCTGAGCAGCCTCACCCGTCCAGACCTCGTGATCGGCCGAGACGACACTCACGTTGAGCGCCATGACTTAGGCCAGATCCTTCTGCATCTTGGCCCAGTTCTCCTCGACGTCGGAGATGCCGCCCACGTTGAAGAAGGCCTGCTCTGCGACGTGATCGAACTCGCCCTTGCAGATCGCGTCGAACGACTCGATGGTCTCCGCGAGGGGAACCGTGGAGCCCTCAACACCGGTGAACTTCTTCGCCATGTAGGTGTTCTGCGAGAGGAACTGCTGGATGCGGCGCGCGCGTGCCACGGTGATCTTGTCCTCTTCGGAGAGCTCGTCGACACCAAGGATCGCGATGATCTCCTGGAGCTCCTTGTTCTTCTGGAGGATCTGCTTCACCGTCGTGGCGACGCGGTAGTGGTCCTCGCCCAAGTAGCGGGGATCCATGATGCGCGAGCTCGAGGTGAGCGGATCGATGGCGGGGTAGAGACCCTTCGAGGCGATCTCACGCGAGAGCTCGGTGGTCGCATCGAGGTGGGCGAAGGTGGTCGCCGGGGCCGGATCGGTGTAGTCGTCGGCGGGCACGTAGATGGCCTGCAGCGAGGTGATCGAGTGGCCACGGGTCGAGGTGATGCGCTCCTGGAGGATGCCCATCTCGTCGGCGAGGTTCGGCTGGTAGCCCACAGCGGAGGGCATACGGCCGAGCAGCGTCGACACCTCGGAACCGGCCTGCGTGAAGCGGAAGATGTTGTCGATGAAGAGCAGCACGTCCTGCTTCTGCACATCGCGGAAGTACTCCGCCATGGTCAGCGCGGAGAGGGCAACGCGCAGACGCGTCCCCGGGGGCTCGTCCATCTGGCCGAACACCAGAGCGGTCTTGTCGAAGACGCCGGCCTCGTCCATCTCGTGGATGAGGTCGTTGCCCTCACGGGTGCGCTCGCCGACACCGGCGAACACCGAGACGCCGCCGTGGTCCTGGGCCACGCGCTGGATCATCTCCTGGATGAGGACGGTCTTGCCGACACCAGCACCACCGAACAGGCCGATCTTGCCGCCCTGCACGTACGGGGTGAGGAGGTCGATCGACTTGATGCCGGTTTCGAAGAGCTGCGTCTTCGACTCGAGCTGATCGAAGGCCGGGGGCGTGCGGTGGATGCTCCAGCGCTCGTTGACCTCGATGGTCTCGCCCTCGGGGAGGTTGAGCACGTTGCCCGTAACGTCGAACACCTTGCCCTTGGTGACATCACCAACGGGAACGGTGATCGAGTCACCGGTGTCGACGACCTCCTGGCCGCGCACAAGGCCGTCAGTCGGCTTCAGTGCGATGGCGCGGACGAGGTTGTCGCCGAGGTGCTGCGCAACCTCGAGCACGAGCTTGAAGGGCTCAGCGCCCTCGCCCATGTTGACGATGGTCTCGAGAGCGTTGTAGACGCCGGGGATCGCGTCGTGCGGGAACTCGATATCGACGACGGGGCCGGTCACTCGAGCGATCCGCCCGACAACCTTCGTTGCGGCCTCAGTCGCCACTGCGGCGGTTTCGGTCATGTTTCTCTCTCTTCGTGCTTCTTAGCTCGACAGCGCGTCGGCGCCGCCTACGATCTCGGAAATCTGCTGGGTAATCTCGGCCTGGCGGGCGTTGTTCGCGAGGCGCGTGTAATCGCGGATCAGCGTGTCGGCGTTGTCGCTCGCCGACTTCATCGCCTTCTGCGTCGCAGCGTGCTTCGCCGCAGCCGATTCCAGCATGGCGTTGAAGATGCGCGACTCGATGTAGGCCGGCAGCAGCTTGTCGAGCACCGTGTCAGCGTCGGGCTCGAACTCGTACAGCGCCTCGGGGGCTTCTGTCGCCTCGGCGACGCCCTCGACAACCTGCAGCGGGAGCAGGCGGTGCACCTCGGGAACCTGACTCACCATGCTGATGAGGCGGTTGTAGACGAGGTGGATCTCCTGCGCTCCGCCCTCGGCGGCGGGGCGGGCGAAGACCTCAAGCAGGGACTCCGCAACCTCCTTCGCCGTTTCGAAGGCGGGGGTTTCGGTGTCACCGGTCCACACACGCTCCGAAGCACGGCGACGGAAGGAGAAGTACCCCTGGGCCTTGCGGCCGATCAGGTAGTACACAACTTCCTTGCCCTCTTCGTGCAGCAGCTCGGTGAGCTGCTCCGCCTCCCGCAGCACCTGCGAGTTGAAGGCGCCCGCGAGACCGCGGTCGGAGGTGAAGATCACCACTGCCGCCCGCTCGACCTTGTCGGCCTCGACGAGCAGCGGGTGTGCGGTGTTCGAGTGCGTGGCGACCGCGGACACCGCACGGGTGATCGCGGTGGCATACGGCGTCGACGCTTCGACGCGTGCCTTCGCCTTCTGGATGCGAGAGGCTGCGATCAGCTCCATCGCACGGGTGATCTTCTTGGTCGTCTGGGCAGAACGAATCTTCTGCCGGTAGACCCGAAGTTGCGCTCCCATGTCTCTCCTGTACTGGTCGGGGCTGGCTGGTCGAGGTGGTTCGGGATCGGTGGGGGCTGACGCCCCCACCGGGGTCCGTCACTACTTCTTGACGACCAGCTGCTCCTGCTTGATCTCTGCCTCGTCGAGCGCACCGAACTGCTCGCTCAGGCTCTTGCCGGACGAGGTGCGGAACTCGCTCTTGAACTTCTCGATCTGCGCGGTGATGTCGGCGACGGTGTCGTCGTCGAGCACGTTGGTCGAGCGGAGCGTGTTCAGCGCCTCGGAGTTGCGGCCGAGGTAGTCGAGGAACTCGCGCTCGAAGCGCAGGATGTCCTCAACCGGGACATCATCGAGGAAGCCCTTGGTGCCGGCCCAGATCGAAACGGTCTGCTCTTCGACGGGGTACGGCGTGTACTGCGGCTGCTTGAGCAGCTCGGTGAGGCGGGCGCCGCGCTCGAGCTGCTTGCGGCTGGCCGCGTCGAGATCCGAGGCGAACATCGCGAAGGCCTCGAGGGCACGGTACTGGGCGAGCTCGAGCTTGAGGGTACCGGAGACCTTCTTGATCGACTTCACCTGTGCGTCACCGCCGACTCGCGACACCGAGATACCCACGTCGACCGCCGGACGCTGGTTCGCGTTGAAGAGGTCGGACTGCAGGAAGATCTGGCCGTCGGTGATCGAGATCACATTGGTCGGGATGTAAGCCGAAACGTCGTTCGCCTTGGTCTCGATGATCGGAAGACCGGTCATCGAGCCGGCACCCAGCTCGTCCGAGAGCTTTGCGCAGCGCTCGAGCAGGCGGGAGTGCAGGTAGAAGACGTCGCCCGGGTAGGCCTCGCGCCCCGGCGGGCGACGGAGGAGCAGCGACACGGCGCGGTAGGCCTCAGCCTGCTTCGACAGATCATCAAAGATGATGAGGACGTGCTTGCCGTCGTACATCCAGTGCTGGCCGATTGCCGAACCGGTGTAGGGCGCCAGGTACTTGAAGCCAGCGGGGTCGGATGCCGGGGAGGCGACGATGGTGGTGTACTCCATCGCGCCGGCGTCCTCGAGCGCGCCCTTCACCGAAGCGATGGTCGAGCCCTTCTGGCCGATGGCAACGTAGATGCAGCGCACCTGCTTGGTGGTGTCGCCCGACTCCCAGTTGGCCTTCTGGTTGATGATGGTGTCGATCGCGATTGCGGTCTTGCCGGTCTGGCGGTCACCGATGATGAGCTGGCGCTGGCCGCGGCCAACGGGGATCATCGCGTCGATCGCCTTGATGCCGGTCTGCAGCGGCTCGTGCACCGACTTGCGCTGCATGACGCCGGGGGCCTGCAGCTCGAGGGCGCGACGGCCCTCGACGCCGGTGATCTCACCGAGGCCGTCGATCGGGTTGCCGAGGGGGTCGACCACGCGGCCGAGGTAGCCCTCGCCCACGGGAACCGAGAGCACCTCGCCGGTGCGGGTGACCTGCTGGCCCTCCTCGATGCCGGTGAACTCGCCGAGCACGACGACACCGATCTCGTTCTCCTCGAGGTTCTGTGCGAGGCCGAGGGTGCCGTCTGCGAAGCGCACCAGCTCGTTTGCCATCACGCCGGGGAGGCCCTCGACGTGGGCGATGCCGTCAGCGGCGTCGACCACGGTGCCGACCTCGGTCTTCTCCGCCTGGGCCGGCTCGTACGACGCTGCGAAGTCATTCAGCGCGTCGCGGATCTCGTCCGGGCTGATTGAGAGTTCTGCCATTTCGTTTCCTCTGTCTGATCCGGAAGCGCCGCCCCCGGGGTGAAAAGTTGTGCCCTATGCAGCGAGCTGCTGTCGGAGGTCATCAAGGCGGGCGCGAACGCTGCCGTCGATCACGTCGTCTGCGATCTGGATGCGCACGCCGCCAATGAGCTCGGGGTCGATCACCGTCGTGATCTTCACGGAACGACCGACCGACTGCTCAAGGGCGCGGGCAAGCCGCTCCTGCTGAGCCGCCGAGAGCGGTGTCGCGACGGTGACTGTCGCGAGATCGCTGCCGTTCTGGTCGGCGGCGATGCGAGCGGCGCTGCGGAGCGAGGCGTCGAGCCTGCGACCGCGCGGGTTCGCGACGAGGTGGCTCACGACCGCGACCGTTGAGGCCGAGGCCTTGCCCTCGAGCAGTCGCTGCACGAGCCGCACCTTGCCGGCGGGATCGGCGAGCTTGCTGCCGAGGCTGAGCTGGAGCTCGTGGTTGCGATCGATCAGATCAGCGACCGCGAGCAGCTCGTCGGAGAGCGCCGCGTTGGCGAGACCCTCGGCGCGCAGGCCGAGCTCCTCGACACCCGCGACGAACTCCTCGACGTTCGACCAGCGCGCCTGGACGGCTGCGGTGAGCACGGAGCGCGCGTCAGCGGTGAGCCCGCCGAAGAGCCGTGCGACGAGTTGCCCCTTGGCCTCAGCGCTCGCCGAGGCGTCGCCGAGTGCCGAGGCGAGCGCGGGGCTCTCGGCAATCCGAGCCGTCGCCTGCAGCAGTGCGCCGCCGGTGGCCGGGTCGAGTCCCGCCCGCAGCGCGGTGCGCGCCTGGGCCAGTGCTTCGCGTGACGCGCTTCCCATCAGTTCGCCGCCTTCTCGGATGCTTCGAGATCAGCGAGGAAGCGGTCGACGAGCGCCGACGCCTTCTGGTCGTCGGCGAGGGTTTCGCCGACCACGCTGGAAGCGAGACCGAGGGCCAGCGAGCCGACGTCCTTGCGCAGCGAGACCACAGCGCTCTGACGCTCCGCCTCGATCTGCGCCTGGGCGGCCTGCGCGATGCGGGCTTGCTCGGCAACGGCCTCTTCGCGGGCCTTGGCGCGGATCTTGTCGCCATCGGCGCGGGCGTCCTCGCGGATCACGCCGGCCTCTTCGCGAGCGCTTGCGAGCTGCGCGGTGTACTCCTGCAGCGCCGCCTCCGCCTTCGCCTGAGCCTCATCGGCCTTGGCGATGTTGCCCTCGATGGCCTCGGCGCGAGCGTCGAGCATCGCCTGCATCTTGGGCAGGAAGACCTTCCAGAATGCGATGAGCAGGATGACGAAGATGACTCCCGACCATACGATGTCGTAGGTCGCGGGGAGCAGCGGGTTCTTGTCCGCGGTCTCAGCAGCAACAACGATTGTGTTGATCATCGCTGCCTCCTCTCATGTCAGGTTACGAAACGTTAGTAAAGGGGAACGTTTCTTAGTAGCCGAACATGTAGGCGGTGCCGATGCCCACGAAGGCGAGGGCCTCGGTGAACGCGATACCGATCCACATCAGCACCTGCAGGCGGCCGGCGAGCTCGGGCTGGCGAGCAACGCCCTCGATCGTCTTGCCGACGACAATGCCCACACCAATGGCGGGGCCGATGGCGGCGAGACCGTAACCGACGGTGGCGATGCTACCCGAAACTTGAGCGAGAACAGACACAGTATGTGTTTCCTTCCGTGTGTTGAGTGCGGCGGTTGCCGAACCCGGGTTGGTTTAGTGCTCTTCAGCCAGCGCGAGCTGGATGTAGACAGCAGTGAGAAGCGTGAAGACGTAGGCCTGCAGCACGGCGACGAGAATCTCGAAGAGCGTGAATGCGAAGCCGAAGCCGAAGGTGACGACACCGAGCACGGGGAAGAACCCGCCGGCGTACAGGATGAAGAAGTTTGTCGCTGCGAAGAAGAGCACGAGCAGCATGTGGCCGACCATCATGTTCATCAGCAGACGAAGGGTGAGCGTGACGGGGCGGATCACGAAGGTCGAGATGAACTCGATGGGCGTGACGATGACGTAGATCGGCTTGGGCACGCCTGCCGGGAAGAGCGAGTTCTTGAAGAAGTTCTTCGGGCTCTTCTTAATGCCTGCGTAGATGAAGGTGATGTACGAGACAACGGCGAGCACGAGCGGGGTGCCGATGACGGCGGTGCCCGCAACGTTGAGGCCCGGGACGATGCCCGTGACGTTGAACGCCAGGATCATGAAGAACATTGCGCTCAGGATCGGCAGGAAGCGACGACCGTCGATCTTGCCGAGCAGATCTTCCGCGATGTTGACGCGCACGAAGTCGAGCGCCATCTCGGTGAGCGACTGACCGCGGGTGGGGATGACACGCATCTTGCGGGTGCCGAGCCAGAACAGCACGAGCACGAGCACAGCCATGATCACGCGGATGATCATGATGCGGTCCATCTGGAAGATGGTTCCTTCGAAGAAGATCGCGTCGGGGAAGAATTCCTCAATCGACGGCGGGTGGAATCCACCCTCCTCCGAGGTATAGATGACAGGGGCCACGAGTTGCACAGCGTTAGCGAACAGCGCCATTCTCCTGATTCGGGGTGCAGATCAGCACTGCACAACGGCGAACGATGGTCGTGCCCCCAGTGCTCACAGGCATGCGCGTAGCGCGTCCCGGCTGGGAACCCTTCAATCCTAGCAAGGTTTTTGCCTCAGATGAAACCGGGCGCCTCGCAGCGCCCGCAGATCACGCCGGGTCGGAGATGATCGGGATCCGCGATCGCGTCACCACGACCACATCGAGCGCGAGTGAAACAAGCACGCTCGCCATGAGACCGAAGAACAGGATCTGCGTGTCGAGCCACGGCTGGCCGCGCAGCAGCAGCACGGAAACGATGAAGGCGATGAATTTCAGCAGCCAGCAACCGAGCACGATGCCGAAGAAGATGCCGATGTACGAGGGGCTTTCGACAAAGCGATTCGCAAACGCGATACTGCCCACAGTGAGCAGCAGGAAGAAGCCGCCCATCGCGGTGCCGATGAGGCCACCCACCACGCCCTCACCGCCCGACACCAGCCATCCGATGCCCGCGAAGACGACCATCAGGACCGCAGTAGCTGCGATGCCCCAGCGCAGGGCGCGCAGCAGGACGGGCTGCGAGGCCGGCATCGGCCGGGGTCCCTGCTCGGGCGTCTCCTGCGACTCGGGCTGGGTTGCGTCGCTCACTCGGGGATCCTCTCATTCGATTCGCTCGCGGCCGCGCCTTCGGCGCCCGGAGCCTCGACGGGTGATCCCCGCCTCGTCAACGGTATCAATCCCCGCTGGGCGAAGCGTGCGCGCACTCGCACCACGGGGAAGAACAGCAGCAGCGCGCAGGCCGCTCCCCCGACCACCAGCACCACCACCGGCAGCACCCAGCTCTGCTGCGTGAAGACCAG
This sequence comes from Leucobacter sp. VD1, assembly GCF_037150695.1. Taxonomy (NCBI): domain Bacteria; kingdom Bacillati; phylum Actinomycetota; class Actinomycetes; order Micrococcales; family Microbacteriaceae; genus Leucobacter; species Leucobacter sp. VD1. The sequence continues at coordinate 421,999 of NZ_JBBCPO010000003.1, read as the reverse complement.
CAGCACCGCGACCGACAGCACTGCCGTGCCCAGGTAGAAGATGAAGACTGCCTGCAGCGGCGAATGCCCCATATCGAGCAGACGGTGGTGCAAGTGCTGGCGATCCGCCGAGAATGGACTCTTGCCGGCCCTCAAGCGTCGCACCACAGCGAGCGAAAAGTCGGCGAGCGGCAGCGCGAGCACCGCGATCGGCAGAATGATTGGAATGTAGCTCGCGAGCACCAGTTTCTGGTCGAGCGCGGCAGGGTTGAGCTGACCCGTCACTGACACCGTCGAGGTCGCCATCAGCAACCCCACCAGCAACGCGCCGGTGTCGCCCATGAACATGCGCGCGCGATGCCAGTTGAACGGCAGGAATCCCACACAGATCCCCACAACGACAATGCCGATGAAACTCGCGAACACCACCGAGTCGACGCGACCGATCTGCTCGTTCAGCAGGCGGGTGTAGATGAAGAAGAGCGAGTTCGCGATGATGGCGACCCCCGCCACCAGCCCGTCGAGGCCGTCGACGAAGTTGACGGCGTTCATCACCAGGGTGATGAGGAAGACCGTGATCACAAAGTTCACTGCCGGCGATCCGACAATGAGCGTGTTCCCGAAGGGCAGCGAAACGATCTGCACACCGTTCCAGGCGAGCAGGCCGGCAGCGGCCAGCTGCGCCGCGAGCTTCACCATCCAGTCGAGGTCGAGCAGATCGTCAAGAATCCCGACCGCGGCGATCATCGCGCACGCCCCCAGCAGCGCCCACATCTCGGGCCCGCGCGTGAACAGCGGCGCGAACTCTGGCTGCGCACCGGCGACGGCGAAGGCGGCGAGCAGGCCCACGAACATGGCGATGCCGCCCAGTCGCGGCGTGGGGGTGCGGTGCACATCGCGATCGCGCACCTCGGGTGCGAGCCGGTAGCGTCGGCTGAGCTGCAGCACCGCGTATGATGCCACAGCGGTCACGAGCACCGCGACCGCCGCAACCACCAGGTAGGGCACCATCAGTTTTCGGCCCTCGGTCAGTCCGCGAAGACGGCCTGCGGCAGCACCTCGGCGAGCGCCTGGCGGCTCACACCGCCCTCGCGCAGAATCCGCAGTTCGCCGCCCTCGGCAGTCAGCCGCGTCGCGTCGATGATCGTCGAAGCGACACCGCCGCCAGCGGCCTGCCCCGCTTCCAGGTACACCTCGACCGAGTCGCCGAGCATCTCGTGCGCGGCCGCAGCGCTCTGAGCGGCCGGCTGCCCGGTGAGGTTGGCAGAAGAGACCGCGAGCGGGCCCGTCTCCTGCAGCAGTTCGAGGGCGAGCGGCTGGTTCGGAATACGCAGCGCAACGGTGCCGCCAGTGTCACCGAGATCCCAGCTCAGCGATGGGTTTGCTCGGGTGATGATGGTGAGCGGCCCCGGCCAGAAGGCCTCAGCGAGCGCAGTCAACGGCTCGGTCACCTCGGCGGCAAGGGCTGCGAGCGTAGCTGTGTTGGGAATCAGCACGGGCGGCGGGGACTGCCGCCCCCGGCCCTTCGCATCGAGCAGCCGCTGCACGGCCTCCGGCGAGAACGCATCTGCGGCGACGCCGTACACGGTGTCGGTGGGCAGCACGACAAGCTGCCCGCTGCCGATCGCGCGGCGCGCGGTGCGCGTTCCGGTGAGCAGCTGGGAACTGTCAGAGCAATCGAAGACCTCGGCCATAACCGCCCATCTTACTCTCGCAGTGCTGCGGTCGGCTGGGCGTGCGCGGTGCCGGACCGGGTAGGTCAGCGCCTCGCCAGCGTGGCGCGGTCGCGGCCGGTGAGATCAGGGTGCGTCTCAGCACCGTTCCAACCATCCGCGGTGAGAAGGGTGCGGATCGCGGCGCCCTGCATCTCGGCGTGCTCAAGCACGAGCAGGCCGCCCGGCCGCACGAGCCGCAGGCCGATCCTGCTGATGACACGGATCAGATCGAGGCCGTCGACACCGCTGTAGAGAGCCAGAGCGGGATCGTGGTCGCGCACCTCGGGGTCGCGCGGCACCATATCGCGCGGCACATACGGCGGGTTCGACATGAGCACCGCCACACGCCCCCACAGCGGCTCGAAGGCCGGAATGAGGAAGGATGCGGATCCGGCATCGTATGCACCGGGGCCAGCATCGGCCGCAAGACCCTCTCGATCGAGCTCTGCCACATCGCCGCGCACCAGCGTGACCCGGCCAGCACCCCACTCCCGCACATTGCGCTCGGCCCACGCGTGCGCCTCAGCGCTTTTCTCGACGGCCCAGACCCGCGCCGCAGGCACCTCGTGCGCGGTCGCCAGGGCGATCGCGCCACTGCCCGTGCACAGATCGACCGCGAGCGGCTCGGCGTCTGGCAGGCCGCGCAGTTCGTCGATGCCGAACTGCGCCACGGTCTCGGTCTCTGGTCGCGGCACGAACACGCCCGGGCCCACCGAGAGCTCGAGACGACGGAAGGGGGCGCGCCCCGTCAAGTGCTGCAGCGGCACCCGGCGCGCCCGCTCCGCAGCGAGCGCCTGCAGCGTCTCGTATTGCTCCGGCGAAAGCTCTGCCCCCATCACGTCGAGCGCCTGCACGCGGCCCCGCGAGGCGCCGAGCACGTGCCCGACGAGGAGTTCGGCATCTGCTGACGGATCCGCGATCTCAGCAGCCTCGAACCGTTCGCGCAGCCCCTGTAGCACGGCCCTGACGTCTCGCGCATCGCGCATCGCTTCGTTCACTCCCCCACCTTACCCGCGGCCTCAATCACCCGTGCGGGCAACAGCACCGCTCGACACGGCGTAACAGGGCGTCGCATGCATAACGGATACCACATTCTCAGATAACGACACGCTATAGTTTGGGGTGGCTTCGCCGCTCGACCCCTCTGGAGGAGATCACACCCATGTCACGCAGCTACGACAACATCACCCAGGCCTTCGGCAACACCCCCCTCGTGAGACTCAACCGCGTCGCCGAGGGCCAAGCCGAGGTTTACGCGAAGCTCGAGTTCTACAACCCCGCTGGCAGCGTCAAGGATCGCATCGGCATTGCCATTGTCGATGCCGCGGAAGCCTCAGGAGCACTGCAGCCCGGCGGCACGATCGTCGAGGGCACCAGCGGCAACACCGGCATCGCCCTCGCCTTCGTCGGAGCCGCACGCGGCTACCGCGTGATCCTCACCATGCCCGAGACGATGAGCATCGAGCGCCGCAAGCTGCTCGCCGCCTACGGCGCCGAAATCGTACTGACCGAAGGCCCGCTCGGCATGAAGGGCGCCGTCGCCAAGGCTGAGGAGATCGCCGCAAACACCCCCGGTGCCGTGCTCGCCCAGCAGTTCGCAAACCCCGCCAACCCCGCGATCCACAGGGCCACTACAGGCCCCGAAATCTGGAACGACACCGACGGCCAGGTCGACATCTTCGTTGCCGGCATCGGCACCGGCGGCACCATCACGGGCGCGGGCGGCTACCTCAAAGAGCAGAACCCCAACATCTCCGTGGTCGCCGTCGAGCCGATCGACTCGCCGCTGCTCACCGAGGGCACCGCAGGCCCCCACAAGATCCAGGGCCTCGGCGCCAACTTCGTGCCCCCCATCCTCAACAGGGAGGTCTACGACGAGGTCATCGACGTTGCCCTGCCGGACGCGATCGCGAAAGCCCGCGCCCTCGGCACCGACGAAGGCATCCTCGCAGGTATTTCCGGCGGAGCCGCCGTCTGGGCCGCCGCGCAGCTCGCACAGCGCCCCGAGAACGCCGGCAAGAAGATCGTCGTGATCGTGCCCGACTTCGGCGAGCGCTACTTCTCGACAGTGCTGTACGAAGACCTCAACGTCTAATCACCGACCACCGGGCCCGCGCGGGAATCCTCCGCGCGGGCCCGGTGTTGCATTTCCCGAGACCCAGCGCAGAAGGGACACCGTGAGCATCTTCAGCCGCATCAGCGAGGACATCAACGCAGCAAAAGCCATCGACCCGGCAGCGCGCGGCAGCCTCTCAGTGTTTCTCATCTACTCGGGTCTGCACGCCGTCTGGTGGCACCACATCTCCCACACCATGTGGCACCGGGGCATGCGATTCCTCCCGCGCGCGATCTCACAGTTCGTGCGCTTCTTCACGGGCATCGAAATCCATCCCGGAGCCACGATCGGTCGCCGCCTCTTCATCGATCACGGCATGGGCGTCGTCATTGGCGAGACCGCCGTGGTGGGAGACGACGTGCTCATCTACCACGGTGTCACACTCGGCGGCACCGGCCACAGCCGCGGCAAACGGCACCCCACCATCGGAGACAGGGTGATCATCGGTGCCGGCGCAAAAGTGCTCGGCGACATCGAGCTGGGCCACGACAGCGCCGTAGGGGCGAACGCCGTGGTGGTGCACTCCGCACCGCCGTGGACCACCCTCACCGGCATCCCCGCTGCGGGCCGGCCCCGGCGAGGTGCACCACTCGCTGAAACCCCAGACCTCGCCGACTTCTACGTGATCTGAGACCTGCTTAGATCAGGCACTGTTCAGCGCAGGCGCCTGCCATGCTCGTCCATCCAGCGGCGGGTGCGGCGTTGCTCGACGAGTATCATCGTGATGCCGAGCACCCAGAACGGGATCTGCACTGCGAACGCCACTTTGAAGGCCCCGAGCGAATAGCTCTCAGGGGAGCCGGCACCCTGCAGGTCGAGCACGAAGCCGATGAGCACGATCACGAGCAGCGAGGCGGTGAAGCCCGCCGTGTTGACGAGCCCGGTGCCGAAGCCAGAGAAGCTGCGCGGCGTATGCGAGCGCGACACTTCGAAGGAGATCATCGACCCGGGGCCGCCGAAGGGCATGACGACCAGCAACACGATCAGCACCGCGATCGGTGGTGTGCCAGGCCACGCGATCACCGTGATCCAGCACGCCGCGATCGCCACGGCGATGCCGACACTGATCCAGACGCGGCGCTCGATGAAGCGGGAGCTGATCGGGCCGAGCACGAGCCCGACAACCATCGACGACACCACAGTGAGACTGAGCAGGCCGCTCGCCGCAGCCGGCGAAAGGCCGATACCACCCACCAAGAAGGGTGTGCCCCAGAGCAGCACGAAGGAGTTCAGCGCGAAGGGGGTGGTGAAATGCACCCAGTACGCGAGCCGTACACCCGGGATGCGCAACAGCCTGCGGATCCGCCCCCAGAATCCGAGGGCGCGGATGCGCGGCGGCTTCCCCACCGGGATGAGCCCCGTAGCAGGCGGGGCCATCTCGACCACACCGGTGGGCGGGGGCGTTGCCAGCGAACGCGCGTTGCGGCTGAGGGCCCCTGGCCGCCCCGTCACCCGTTCGAGCAGCGTGCCGGTGCCGGGGCGATCCCGCAGCACGACCGCGCCGAGCAGCGTGATGAGCACGCCAACAGCGGCGACACCCAAGAAACCCGTCGCCCAGCCTGCCGCGCCCACAAGCAGAGCCAGCGGAGTGACCGAGACGAGCTGTCCGGCCTGCCCGATCAGCCCGGTGACCTGGCTGACCGTGGGAAGCTGGCGCACTGCGAACCATTCGGGAAGCAACCGCATCACGCTGATAAAGGTGCAAGCGTCGCCGGCACCCACGAGCACTCGCGCGAGAATCGCGAGCCGCACGTCGGCGACTGTGGCCATGATGATCTGCCCGGCCACCATCAGCAGGCCGCCAGAGAAGATCATCGTCGCCGAGCCGAACCTGTCGAGCAGCGTGCCGACCGGAATCTGCAGGCCCGCATAGACCACGAGCTGGATCATCGCGAACATCGAGAGCGTAGTCGCGTCGATTCCGAAGTGCTCCTGCGTGGCGGGGCCGAGCGCCGCGAGTGAGGAGCGGTTGATAATGGCGACCGCGTAGGCGACTGCGGCTACGCTCCACACCACCCAGGGGAGGAGTGGCCGAGCCGTACGCATAGGCTCAACTGTACTCCTCCCCCAGGGTCGGCGACGCCGTGGCGTGGTCAGTCGCGGGGAGGCAGCGGCGGGCCGTCGGGGAAGTCGCTGCGAGTGAGATCCATGAAGAGCGCGTCTTCGAGGTGGCCGCCCGGGCGCACCTGGTAATCGCGCAGCACACCGATACGGCGGAAGCCGAGCCGCTCGTAGCTGCGGATCGCGCCGTCGTTGTTGATGTTGGGGTCGAGCGTGATCCGGGAGATGCCCTCTGCGAACTCCTTGCGAATCGCGAGCGCGAGCGCCTCTTCGCCGATACGGCGGCCACGGAAGGCGGTGCTCAGGAAGATGTGGATCACCGTGGTGGGGTACTCGGCGTCGCTGCCGCGCAGCACGAACATCGCGCCGACGCACTGCCCCTCCACCTCGATGACGCGCACGTACTCGGGGTGATCGAGGATCTCGCGCTGCACGCGCTCAGCCGTGTAGCCGACCCACCAGACGGCCACCTCGGGCTCGGTGAGGATGGCGAGGAGGGCGTCTGCGTCGGCTGCCTGCGGGGCGCGCAGCGTGACGAGCGGCCCGGTGATGGGAGTGGGGATCGTTGCTGTGGTCATGGCATCAGCGTAACGCTCCCACAGCCCAGAGAACAACGTTTTTCTGCGCAATTTCGGGGCAAATTCACTCATTTCGAAGCAAATGCATCAACCTGGTTCGAAATCCGTCGAAAAGGTTCGGTTGACGCACCTCGGTTCGTATGCGCCAGCAACGACGAACGGCGCCGACCGCCTCTCCCGCAGGAAAGGCCATCGACGCCGTCTCGGCTGCGGGCTACTGCCCGAGCGCCTGCAAGCGATCTTCCTCATCCATGCGGATGCAGGAGAGAATGACGGGCTCGAGCGCGCCATTCATGACGTGATCCAGGTTGTACGCCTTGTACCCCGTGCGGTGATCCGCGATGCGGTTCTCGGGGAAGTTGTACGTGCGGATGCGCTCAGAACGATCCATCGTGCGGATCTGGCTCGAACGATGCGCGCTGGCCTCAGCCGCTGCTTCCTCCTGCTGCTTCGCGAGCAAGCGAGCACGCAGTACGCGCATGGCCGCCTCGCGGTTCTGCAGCTGCGACTTCTCGTTCTGCATCGCCACCACGATGCCCGTGGGCAGGTGGGTGATGCGCACCGCGGAGTCGGTCGTATTCACCGACTGGCCGCCGGGGCCCGAGGAGCGATAGACATCGATCTTGATATCGTTCTGATTGATCTCGACCTCTTCGGGCTCATCGACCTCGGGATACACGAGCACCCCTGTCGTCGAGGTGTGAATGCGCCCCTGCGACTCGGTGACGGGCACACGCTGCACGCGGTGCACACCACCCTCGTACTTGAGGTGCGCCCACACGCCCTGCGACGGATCGCTCGCGTTCGACTTGATCGCCAGCTGCACGTTCTTGTAGCCGCCGAGGTCACTCTCGTCTTTCTCGAGGATCTCGGTCTTCCACCCCTTCGACTCCGCGTAGTGCATGTACATGCGCAGCAGATCAGCACCGAACAGCGCAGACTCTGCGCCACCCTCACCGCCCTTGATCTCGAGGATCACATCGCGGGCATCATCGGGATCGCGGGGAATCAGCAGTCGGCGCACCTTCTCCTGCGCCTCGGCAAGCCCCTGCTCAAGAGCCGGGATCTCCTCGGCGAAGGCGTCATCCTCCTTGGCCAGCTCGCGCGCGGCCTCGAGGTCGTCGCCGAGCTGCTGCCACTGCTCATGGGCAGCCTTGATCTTGCTGAGTTCCGCGTACCGGCGGTTCACCTTCTTCGCGCGCGCAGCATCGGCGTGCAGCGCGGGATCAGCGAGCTCATCCTGCAGCCGAGCGTGCTCGGCAAGCAGGCCCTCGACCTGCTCGAACATCAGGCGCGGCCTCGCTGCAGCTCAGCGAGCAGCGCGGCGTTCGACGCCGTGGCACGCAGCCGCTCGGCGAGCTGCTCGGCAGCGTCATCGTCGGCGGCGATACTCGAGCGGATGCCTGCGAGCACCGCAGCCTCCTCAGCGCCGAGCATCGCATCAGCGTTGCGGGTCAGCGAAGCAGCGATATCGACGGCGGGAATGGTGCCGGGCACGCCCTGCTCGAAGCGGATCTCGCTGTTCGCAATCGCGCGAAGTTCGCGCAGCAGCATCTTGTCAGCGGCGATCCCGGTCTTCGTCTGCACCGTTGCGAGCACGGTAAGCGAGCCACCGTTCTCAACATTGCGGGCAGCCGCGAGCAGGCGCTTGATCTGGCCGAGCGCGAACTCGTCGATCGCCTCGAGTGCGGGGCGGGTCGAAACGTGCTGGGCCTGTGCGTAGGCGCGGGCAAAGCGGTTCAGCGAATCGACGAGCACCACCACATCGTGCCCGAGCTCGACCAGGCGCTTCGCGCGATCGATGGCGAGCTCTGCGACAGTGGCCTGATCCTCTGCGGGACGATCGAAGCTTGCCGCCACGACCTCACCGGCAACGGTGCGCTGCAGGTGCGTGATCTCCTCGGGCTGCGCGTTCGCAAGCACGACCATGAGGTGCGCGTCGGGCCGGTTCGCGGTGACGGCCTGGGCAAGCTCGGTGATCACCGAAGTGCCGTGGGCCGAAGCGGGCAGCACGAGCAGACCGCGCTGGCCGAGGCCGACAGGAGCCGCGATGTCAATGGCGCGGCCGAGCAAACGCTCCTGAGCGGTCTCGAAACGCAGACGCTCCTGCGGGAAAACCGGAGTGAGATCGGCGATATCGACGCGCTGCTCGTTCTCCTCAGCGGTGCGCCCGTTGACGGTGTCGACCTTCACGATCGCGTTGTACTTCTGGCGACCACCGGTATCGCCCTCGCGGGGCTGACGGATGGCGCCCACCACGGCGTCACCGCGGCGGAGGCCGTACTTCTTGACCTGACCGAGCGAGACGTAGACATCGCTCGTGCCTGGCAGGTAGCCGCTCGTGCGCACGAAGGCGTAGTTGTCGAGCACATCGAGAATGCCGGCTACGGGAAGCAGCACGTCATCTTCGGTGATCTCCGGCTCAAGATCATCGTTCTGGCCGCGACGCTTGCGGTCGCGCTGCCGCGTGCGGGTCGAACGCGAGGCGGAGTCGCCCTTGCCCTGGCCGTTCTGACCGTTCTGGTTCTGACCGTTCTGGTTCTGACCGCGGCCCTTGGCCTCATCACCCTGCTCAGCGGTCTCGGCAGACTCGCCGTTCTCGTTCTTCTGCCCGCGGCCGCGACGGTTGCGGCCGCGACCACCCTTCTCGGCGTCGCTGTCTGCGTCGTTCTTCGCGGTTTCAGCCGGAGCATCGCCCTGCGCGGTGCCGCTCTGCGCGGGCTTGCGCTCCTGCGCCTGGCCACCTTCGGAGGCCTGATCGGCGCTGGTGTTTGCGGTGGCATCGTTCGCGGCCTCGGCCTGCGGTGCCGCCTCGGAGGCCTGCGCACGGCGCGAGCGACCGCGCTTGGCGGGGGCTGCCTCAGCAGCGTCGGCTGCGGGGCTTGACGCCTCGGGGCTCGCGGCGGCGGGGGTTTCGGCGGCGGCCTCCGCCGGCGCCTCCTCAGCAACCTTCTTACGGCTGCGAGTCGCACGCTTCTTCGGCGCCTCAGCCGGAGCCTCAGCGGTATCGGCTGCGGCAGCCTCGGCGGGTGCCTCAGCGGCAGCCTCCGCCGGCGCCTCCTCAGCAACCTTCTTACGGCTGCGAGTCGCACGCTTCTTCGGCGCCTCAGCCGGAGCCTCAGCGGCGTCGGCGGCAGGAGCAGCCGACACCTGGGCCGCGGGAGCCTCAGCAGCAGGAGCAGAAACCGCGGTCGCGGCCTCGCTCGTGGCACCCGCCGCAGCGGTCACCCGGCGCGACGCCCGGCGACGCACGGGTGCGGTCTCCTCGCTTGCGGGGGCAGTGGTCGTCTCTTCGACGTTCGATTCCATCGTTCTTCCTTTCGGAACACCTCGGAGCCGGCGTGCGCATTCGGCGCAGCCCATCCGCGGTGATGCACAGCGTGTGCTTCGGGGATCACCAGACCTGTCGTCTCGGTGAGGGAACGATCCACCAGCCGTTGCGGGAGAGCAGCCGACACAGACGATACTCTGCCGACTGCGCTGCCCCTCAGCACGAGTGCTAGGCGGGGATCGCCTCCACTGTAGCACCCTTCGTGTCGACGGCCAGGGTGAGCGGCCGCCAATCCGCATGCTCGGCGGTCACGAAGTCGACGGCGCGAAGGCGATCGGCCGGGCCGTTCGAGAGCACGAGGATCGAGGGCCCCGCCCCCGACACCACGGCCGGATGACCAGCCTCGCGCAGCTCGCGGATCAGGTCGCGGGTGGCAGGCATGGCGTCACCGCGATAGTTCTGATGCAGCCGGTCTTCAGTGGCTTCGAGCAGCAGCTCGGGGCTCTGCGTGAGCGCCGCGATGAGCAGTGCGGAGCGCGACACGTTGAAGACGGCATCTTCGTGGGGCACATGCTTCGGCTGCAGACTGCGCGCGAGCTCAGTCGACATCGTGAAGCTGGGCACGAGCACGAGGGGCGCGACGCCGCGATGCACCATGAGGCGCTTGAAACGAGGGCCGTCGGGCGTGGTCCAGGCGATCGTGAGACCGCCGAAGAGCGCCGGCGCCACATTGTCGGGGTGGCCCTCCAGTTCGGTCGCGAAGCCGAGGAGCTGCTCTTCGCTCAGCTCGACGGGAGCCACGGGGTCGCTCTGCAGCAGGCCCGCCGCTATCATGACGCCCGCCACAATCGCCGATCCCGAAGATCCCATGCCGCGACCGTGCGGGATGCGGTTCTGGGCGGTGACGTCGAGCCCGGGCAGCTGGCGCCCCAGACGCTCGAAAACGTGCGCAGCCGAGCGCACTACGAGGTTGGAGGCGTCGGTGGGCACTTCGCCCTCCCCCACGCCCGACACCTGCACGGTCGCGCCAGGAGCCTCGCGCACCGTAGCGGTCAGCTCATCGCCGTGGGCGAGTGCAATGCCGAGGGTGTCGAAGCCAGGGCCAAGGTTGGCACTGGTGGCCGGCACGCGCACTCGCACACCGCGGCCGATTCCTGCAGCGCCGCCGTTCTCCGTCGCCGCGCTCACGCCTTGCCCTCCAGACGCAGCACGCTGGTGACCTCGATCACCATGTCCGAGGAGCGCAGCGCCTCGACTGTGGCCGCAAGATCAGCCTCGCGTGCCGTGTGCGTGCCGATCACGAGAGCAGCCCGAGCGGCCTCCGCATCGGTGCCGCGCTCGACAGTTTGCTCGACGCTCGCAGCCGACACTCCGTGCTCGGCAAGGATGCCCGCGATCGCCGCGAGCACGCCCGGCTTGTCGCGCACCTCGAGCATCACCTGGTAGGCGGTGTTGACCTCGCCCACCGGCAGGATCGGGAGATCGGCGTGCTGCGTACCCGGAATGCCGGGGCCACCGGCAACGTGGCGCCGCGCAGCCGAGACGAGATCACCGAGCACCGCAGAGGCAGTCTCCACGCCGCCCGCGCCCGCGCCGTAGAACATGAGCTCACCGGCGGCCTCGGCCTCGACGAAGACGGCGTTTTTGCCCTCGTGCACCGCAGCAAGCGGGTGCTCACGGCTGATGAGCGCGGGGTAGACACGAGCCGAGACACCATCGGTGCCATCAGTCGCGGTGATCCGCTCGGCGATTGCGAGCAGCTTGATGACGTACCCGGCGTGCTTGGCCGCCTCGATCTGTTCGGCAGTGACCGAGGTGATGCCCTCGCGGTAGACCGCGTCGACGGGCACATCGGTGTGGAACGCGATGCTCGCAAGAATGGTGGCCTTCTGCGCGGCGTCATAGCCCTCGACGTCGAGGGTCGGATCGGCTTCGAGGAAGCCGAGCTCGCTCGCCACCCGCATGGCATCCTCGGCGCTGTCGCCGAAACGGTCCATGCGGTCGAGGATGTAGTTGGTGGAGCCGTTTACGATTCCCATGACACGAGTGACATGATCACCCGCGAGGCTCCAGCGCAGCGGCCTGATGATGGGGATCGCACCCGCCACCGCGGCCTCGTAGGAGAGCTGCGCACCGACCTGCTCGGCCGCATCGGACAGCTCGGGGCCGTGCGCGGCGATCAGCGCCTTGTTCGCGGTGACCACGTCTGCGCCGCCCTGCAGCGCCTGCAGAATCAGTGTCTTGGCGGGCTCGATTCCGCCCATCAACTCAACCACGATATCGGCGCCCTGCACCAGGCGCTCGGCATCGGTGGTGAACAGCTCAGCCGGCAGCTCGACGTCGCGCTTCGCATCGAGGCTGCGCACCGCGATCCCGGCCAGCGTGAGACGCGCGCCGACGCGCGCGGCGAGCTCATCGCCGTGCTCGATGATGAGCCGGGCCACCTGTGCGCCGACCGAGCCGCAGCCCAGCAGCGCGACCCGCAGGTCACGGTACTCGTTCACTTCGTATCTCCGTTTCATTGGGGAATCTGTTCAGCTGTCAACGTTGGCAGCCGGCTGACCGTGGGTTCAGTCTGCCTGCCACCACCGACACTTACGGGGCGGGTGCCGGGAACACGCTCTTGGCGAGCAGCTCGTCCTCGGTCTCGCCGCGCACGATGAGACGCGACGCGCCCTCCCGCACCGCCACCACGGGCGGCCTGGGGACGTAGTTGTAATTGCTCGCGAGCGACCAGCAGTAGGCCCCCGTCGCCGCCACAGCGAGGGTGTCGCCCGGGCGCACATCGCCAGGCAGCAGGTCGCGCGGCACGACGATGTCGCCCGACTCGCAGTGCTTGCCCACCACCCGCACGAGCGCAGGCTCTGCGTCGCTCTCGCGGTTCGCGATGCGCACCTGATAGTCGGCGCCGTAGAGCGCAGGACGGGCGTTGTCACTCATGCCCCCGTCGACGCTTACATAGAGCCTCGTCTCGCTGCCGAGATCGGCGGGGTCGGCCGCCACGTCAGACCCCGCGAGGGCCACCCGCTTCGTGGTGCCCACCGTGTACAGAGTCACACCGGCCTGGCCGATGATCGTACGCCCCGGCTCGAACGCGAGCTTGGGAAGCGCGACACCGAACTCCCGAGCACTCTCGGCCACGATGTCGGCGAGCTCGCGCGCGATATCAGCGATGGCCGGTGCCTCATCCGCCTGAGCGCTCGTGTAGGCGATGCCGAACCCGCCACCGAGATTCAGCTCGGGGATCGGCTCGCCCGCCAAACGCTCCAGCTCGGGGTACATGCCGAGCAGGCGACGAGCCGACTCGCGGAACCCGTCGGTCGCAAAAATCTGAGAGCCGATATGGCAGTGCAGGCCCACGAACTCGAGGCTGTCGTGGGCGAGAATCGCCGCCACCAGACGAGGAGCTTCCGAAAGCGGCTGGCCGAACTTCTGATCCTCGTGCGAGGTCGCCAGGAAGTCATGGGTCGAGGCGTGGACACCGCTGTTCACCCTGAGACGCACCCGCTGCCGACGCCCTGCGGCGCTCGCGGCGGCCGCGATCCGCTCAGTCTCGATCTCGCTGTCGATGATGATCGTGCCGACTCCGGCTTCAACCGCGCGCGCGATTTCGCGCTCCGATTTGTTGTTACCGTGGAAGCCGATGCGCGCCGGATCCACCCCCGCAGCAAGCGCGACCGCAAGCTCGCCCCCGCTTGCGACATCGATGGCGAGGCCTTCCTCCTCCATCCAACGCGCGACCTCGACACAGAGGAACGACTTTCCCGCGTAGTAGACGGTAGCTTCGGTGCCGATCCGCTCTGCCTCGCGCTGCAACGCCTCACGCACCTCGCGGGCACGCTCGCGAGCGGATTCCTCGTCGATCACGTACAGCGGAGAGCCGTGCTTCGCGGTGAGTTCCGCAGCGCGGATGCCGCCGAGCTTGAGCGCGCCGCAACGGCTGCCACGGCGGGCAGACGGCGGAAAGACGCGGGGATCGATGGCGTTCGCGTCGACGTGCGCCTCGACGGGGGCGGCGTCAGAGCGCGGCTGCGGCTCGGTCATCAGTGGTTTCCTCGGCGGTCAGATACGGTGTCGTGCGCACGCTCGCGAAGGCGTGCACCTCTGGCGAGCGGACCCGGATTGGCCCCTGAAGCCGTGCGAACGGAGGTCTCCCTCGGAACGGACCCCTCCAGCTTACCGTGCCGACATTCCCGGATCAGTTCGCGCAACACTCTGTGACGATGGAACACCGCAGAAATGCCGACGGGACGGCACCCGCGCGAAGCGGAAGCCGTCCCATCGGAGTATCCCATCGGACTCGGCGACAGACCCTTAGCCCACGCCCTCGAGCATTGCCGTGTGGGTGTTGCCCACATGCTTCAGCACCTCGGGTCGGTTCGCCTTGATCCACCAGAAGCGACTGAAGGCGAGCAGCATCGTGGCGGCGAAGATGTAGGGAATGACGTTCATGGGGAAGGCAGGCACCGGCCACACGTTCGCGAAGAAGACGTAGACCATGGCCACAACCGCGACCACCGCGCACAGCCACACCAAGCGGTTGGGGATACCGGCACGCTTCGTGTAGACGATACCCGCGATCGCCACCAGCGCGTAGGCCACCATGTAGCCGTAGGTGCCGTAAGTGTCGACCCACACGACGATATCCATTGGCTGCGTGCCTGCAAGCAGCAGGATCACGTCGAGCACGATAGCTGCGGGACCGGCGATGAGGAGCACCCGGTGCGGGGTGAGGTGGGTCTCGTGGGTGCGGCCGAAGCGCTCGGGCACCATGCCCTCCTTCCCCATCACGTAGACAATACGGCCGACCACATTGAGGGGCGCGACCACCACGGCGAAGAACGACGCAGCAACACCGAACACGAGCACCGGCGCGAACCAGGCGGGCATCCCGATGCGGTCGTTGATGGCCTGCAGCGGGCTCGCGACCTCGCCTAGTTCGTCGCCGAGAACGGCAATCTGCGTGTAGGCGGCGAAGACGTAAAGCACACCAACAACCACTGCGCTCCACATGATCGCACGAGGAATGGCCGTGTGCGGGTTGCGCGCCTCGCGGCCGAGAGCGTCGGCCGAGGAGAATCCCACGAAGCCCAGAATGCCGAGCACCATACCCGCGGCGACGCCCTGGAACGGCACCCCCTCGAACGAGAACTGTGCAGGATCCCACGCGTCAGGGCCGAGCCAGACGAGGGCCGCGACGAGCAGCACGAGAATGATGAAGACCGACACGAGCTCGAGCACGAGGGAGACGCGCGCCGAGATGCGGATGCCGCGGATCGTGAAGAACGTCGCAAGGCCGCCGATGATCACTGTCAGCACAACCAGCCAAACGGTGCCGCTGGCCGGCACGCCGAACAGCTGCAGCAGGTCGGAGGCGTACGACACCGCACCACCAAGCGATCCGGCCGCGATGCCCCACGAGCCGATGAGCAGGGCGACCCCAGCTGCAAAGGCGCCGCTCGGGCCGAGACCCTTGGACACGTAGGTGTACAGCGAGCCCGCGGAGGCGTGACGCCGCGCGAAGACGGTGACGATGTAGCCGACACACAGGATCACGATCGTGGCAAGCACGAACGCCATCATGGTGCCGTTGCCGGCGCCGAGGAAAATGGAAGCAGCGGTGAAGGCGATCACGGCGCTCGGCGCGATGCTGGCGATGGCCTGGGCCCCGAGTTCAGGGCCGGACATCACCCCTTCGCGCAGGCCGGCGTCGACCTTCCGTTCTGTGGTGTGGGTCATCATTCTCTCCTATGAGCTGATTAATGGTGGGGTGTCTACGGAATGAGCAGCGTGCGCAGCACGCCGCCGGCTTCGAGGTCATCGAGCGCCGCGGCGGCCTCGTCAAGAGGTCGTCGGCCTGAGATCAGCGGATCGAGCTTCAGCTGCCCATCCATGTACCTGTCGACGAGCGCGGGGATGTCGATGGAGGGGCGCACCGATCCGTAGTTGGATCCGAGGATTCGCTGGTCGGCCTCGGCGAGCACGAGGGGCTCGAACGAAGCCCGGGCACCCGTGGGCGGCAGGCCCACGATGACGGCGGCACCGCCCAGGCCGAGCATGCGAATGGACTGCTCGGTGGTGGAGGTGCGTCCAATCGCATCGAAGGCGTAGTCCACGCCGTCGGGCATGAGTTCGAACAGCTGCTCCACTGCGTCCCGCTCGGAGGCGTCGATGCGGTCGGTTGCCCCGAACTGCAGCGCCATGCGCGTCTTCTCGGGCACGATATCGATCGCGATGATGCGTTCGGCGCCGGCGAGCTTCGCACCCTGCACTACGTTGAGGCCCACGCCTCCGCAGCCGATGACGGCCACGGTCGCGCCGGGCTCGACGGCGGCGGTGTTGAGCACGGCACCCACGCCGGTGGCGACAGCGCAGCCGACTACGGCGATCACATCGAGCGGAGCGTCATCGCGCACCTTGATGGCACCCGAGGCGGGCACAATCGCCTCCTCGGCGAACGATGAGACGCCGAGGTAGTGGTGAATCGTCTCATCACCGAGGCTGAGCCGCGAAGTGCCGTCGAAGAGCACCCCCTGCGGTGCGACGACGGTGGCCACCTTCTGGCAGCGGGCCTCGTGCCCCTGCAAGCAGTACCGGCACTCGCCGCACGGCGGCACCCAGCTCAGCACGACGTGGTCGCCGACGGCGAGCGAGGTGACGCCCTCGCCGAGCTCCACGACGACGCCGGAGCCCTCGTGCCCCATGATCATGGGCGCTGGGGCATCCCACTCCCCTCGTTTGACGTGCAGGTCGGAGTGGCAGACACCTGCCGCGGCGATCTTCACGCGCACCTCTCCGGCCCGGGGAGCGGCGAGGGTGACATCCGCCACCTCGGCGCGGGTGGCAGGATCGCGGAACACGACAGCCTTCATGGTGAACTCCTTTGTCTCGATCAATTGCTTCGTGCGATGGGCACCCCGGGCCGTTGACCCGACGAGGCCGCGACTCGCAGCGACTGAAGCGATGCTACGGACCTGACGGGTACACTGTCACTGCACCAAGTGTCGAAACGCCTCGATTACCTTGTGCACTTGGTACACTGAGCCCGTGGCTTTGGACCTGCAAGCGATCTCGCGAGCGATCGCCGGAAGCTGTATTTCCCAGCGTCTGGGTGAGCGCACGCCCGTCGACGGCGTCTCCCCGATCGAGGCCTTCGTCGTCGTGGGCAACCCCGAATACGCCACCCTCGTCACCGGCGACGCCGAAGAACTCCTGCGTCGCCTCGCGGCGGCGCGCGCCACCGCATCGAACCCCGACGGCGGCGGCAACGCGGGCGACGACGGGAACCGTCGCGTTGAGGATCCGCTGCTCAGTGCCGTGTTCGTGACCGACAGCGATACCGCTGAACTGCGTGCCGCGCTCGAACGGTACGGCATGACCGCCATCCTCGGAGCGCGCCACGGAGGGTCCGCCCTCCACGCCACCCTCACCGCCCTCATCGCCGACGACCGAGCCGCCGCAGACAGGCTCGTGACCGCCGGCATCAACGTACTCACCCAGGTCGCCCGCCGCGGCGGCGTCACCGCCGTCATCGCCGAGCTCGCACACCGTCTCGACGGCTGGGCCGTGTTGCTCGATGCGCAGGGCCAACTCATTGGCAGCGCCGGAGCGGGGCGACTCCACGTCTCCGATGCGGTCGCCGTCGCTCTCGGCCGGCCGGTGCGCGTGCGGCACGTCGGATTGCAACTGCACCAGGTCGGTTCCGACAGCGATCTCGCCGGATACCTTGTCGTCGCGTCACGATCTCGATCCCGCACCCACTCCCGCGACCTCGCCGCACAATCGGCCGCCCTCCTCGACCTCCTGTTGCGCACCCATGACCCCTCGCTCACCGAGCATCTGGGCCGCGAGGCACTGATCGCAACGCTCGACGCCGGCGGCCCGCCGGCACGCGAACTGCTGCGCCGCTGGGAAGTGCACGAGCCCAGCCTCACCGCCTTCGCACTCGGCACGAAAACCCGCACCGTGGATCTCGAACGCCTGCTGCGCCGCTGGCTCGACGAACTCGGCGCGGAGCACATGTTCGCCTCTGGCACAGGGCCGGTGCGCGGCTTCGTGCGGAACGAACTCGCGGAGCAACTCGCGAAACTCGTCGAGGCACTGCGCCCGATGGGAGGCGCGCGAGTGCACCTCGGCCTCGGCGCTCCAGCTCCCGCGGAGGCCCTCGCGCAGAGCGCCGTACAGGCGAGGCAGGCCCTCGATACCGCGCTCGAAGACGGCGAGACCGTGCACAGATACACGCAGCTGCCGACCGTCGACCTCGTGCTCTCCTCACTCACCGGCACCCCGAGCGACGCCCTCACCAGCCTGCTCGACCCGCTGCGTGACGCATCAGGCGCGCACGGGGAACTCGCCCACACCCTCAGGGTGTTCCTCGCAGAGCACGGGGGCCACCGCGCCTCGGCCCGACGACTGGACATCCACCGTCAAACGCTCGCGGCTCGCATCCGTCGTGTCGAAGAGCTCACAGGCCTGTCGATGGATCGCGCCGACGACCGCACCGCCGCCTGGCTCGCCCTGCGAGCCGCGGGATTCTAACCGCGTGCAGCAATCCGAATCGAACACTTCGAGCGCACGAAGAGCCCCGTGCAGCAGCACGGCAGCACGATCTGGCGCCGCTAGGTCTGCTACCCCTCGCAGCTGCCGTTCTCGCGCTGCTGCGCATCTGAGACGATGCGTGGGTCCAAATCGGCGGTGATCGTCGCCGATCCGGTGCTCGACAGCGTGATGCCCGTGAGCGCGACACCGCGCGGCAGCTGCTCACGCACGCACAGCACCTGTGGTCGGAGCAGCGGATCGAGCAGCCCACCGGCGGCCTGCGTCAGCTGCTCGGCATTCAAGTCGAGCCCCGCCGCAGTTACGCCGCGCGGTTCGATCTCGATCTCACCGGCACCCGCGACAGCCACCCCCAGCTTCGCCGAGAGCGGGATCGACTGCCCGAAGAGGTCGATCGAGCGCCCCACCACGAGCGAGCCATCCTGCACCTCCCCCGTCTGAGCGACGCCCTGGGTGACGAGATTCACCACGGGACCGAGCTGCTCCCGATCCACCCGCAACGACACCGAGGCCCCGTGAATCTCACCCACCATCGGATTGAAGGGCACGAGCGCGGCGTGCACGGTCGCGTCGGCCTGCACTCCCTCGATGAGGGGCGCGTCAGGCACCGTCACCGTCACATCGCCCACGCCACCCCGGAGGGCGTAGAGCAGCGCGGATCCGCCGAGAGAAACCTCCACCGGGTGATCGGCTGAAAGACCGAGGCCCACACGGGCGGCGCTGCGGATCGTGTCGGGCACGATCAGGCGCAGCGCGACCTCAGCAGCGCCCGCGAGCAGCGCCACCGCGACGAGCACGCCCAGCAGCCTGATCCACCAGCGGGGTTTCCGCTCGCGCATAACGGTGTGCGCTCCGCGTCAGAGACGCTCGGGAGCCGAGACCCCGAGCAGGTCAAGGCCGTTGCGCAACACCTGACCCGCAGCGTCGTTCAGCCACAGGCGGGTGCGGTGCAGATCTTCGACGGGTTCTTCGCCCATCGGGATCACGCGGCAGTTGTCGTACCAGCGGTGGTAGGCCGCTGCGAGCTCTTCAAGGAAGCGGGCAATGCGGTGCGGCTCGCGCAGCTCGGCCGCGCCGGCGACGATACCGGGGTACTGCTGCAGCTTGCCGAGCAGATCTGCCTCGGTCGGGTGCGTGAGCAGCTCAGGAACGAAGGTGCTGCGGTCGACGCCGGCCGTCGCCGCGTTGCGGTCGACGGCGCAGGTGCGAGCGTGCGCGTACTGCACGTAGAACACCGGGTTGTCGTTGGTGCGGCTGCGAAGCTTTTCACCGTCGAGCGCCAGCGGCGAATCCGCGGGGTAGCGCGCCAACCAGTAGCGCAGCGCGTCGCTACCGAGCCACTCGAGCAGGTCGTCGAGCTCGATGATGTTGCCCGCGCGCTTCGACAGGCGCGCGCCGTTGAGGTTGACGAGCTGGCCAATCAGCACCGTGATGTCAGTCTCGATGTTGTCTCCGGCCGCGCCGGCGATCGCAGTGAGACGGCCGATGTAGCCGTGGTGGTCGGCGCCGAGCAGGTAGATCTTCTCGCCGAAGCCGCGGTCCATCTTCGACAGGTAATAGGCGGCGTCGGCAGCGAAGTAGGTGTAGTTTCCGTTGCCGCGGGTGAAGACGCGGTCTTTGTCGTCACCGAAGTCGGTGGTGCGCACCCAGACAGCGTCGTCTTCGTCGAACACATGGCCCTGCTCGCGCAGGCGATCGATCGCGGCCTCGATGGGGCTCTTGCCGCCGTCCTCTGCGGGGGCGTGCAAGGTGCGCTCCGAGAAGAACACGTCGAAGTGCACGTTGAAGCGCTCGAGGGAATCCTGAATCTCGGCGAGCTGCAGCTGGTAGGCGAGCTCCTGGGCCTGCTCGAGGGCGGCGGCGCGATCGCTTGCGGCGAGCTCTGCAAGGCCAGGAAGCTGCTCGCGCACGCGTGCGCCGAGCGACTGGATGTACTCGCCGGGGTAGGCGTCTTCCGGCGCATCTTCGCCGAGCGCCGCAGCGAGCACGGAGCGCCCGAACTTGTCCATCTGCGCGCCGGCATCGTTGATGTAGTACTCGCTCGTCACGGAGGCACCGGCTGCGCGCAGCACCCGAGCCGTCGAGTCGCCGAGCGCCGCCCAGCGGGTGTGGCCCATGTGCAGCGGCCCCGTGGGGTTCGCGCTCACGAACTCGAGGTTGATGTTCTGACCGGCCAGTGCGTCGCCGCGACCGTAGGCCTCGCCCTGCTCGACCACGCGGCGCGCGGTCTCGCCGGCGCTTGCAGCGTCGAGCGTGATGTTGATGAAGCCGGGGCCCGCGATTTCGGCCTTCGCGACGCCGTCGATTTCGGCGGTGCGCGCCGCGATCTCCTCGGCGAGTTCGCGCGGGTTCGTGCCGATCCGCTTCGCGAACTTCATGGCGGCATTCGAGGCCCAGTCGCCGTGGTCGCGGTTCTTGGGTCGCTCCACCTGCGTGTCCTGCTCGGTGACCTCGATATCGAGGCCGCGGGCGGCGACGATGTCGGTCAGGATGCGGGCGAGGGCGCTGGCGAGTTCTTGAGGCGTCACAAGTGTCCAGTCTACCCGTCGATCGGAGGCCACTTCTGCGCGGCCGAGTCGGTGTTCAGTCGCCGGAACGTGAGTAGACCCGCTGCCCCGCGATCCAGGTCTCGTCGACAACGGCCGTGTGCAGCTCGGCGGCATCGATGGCGAAGAGATTTCGATCGAGGATCGCGATGTCGGCGAACGCACCCGGCCTGAGTTGGCCTGTGACGGTGTCGAGGTGGTTCACGCGAGCCGAACCGGAGGTGTAGGCGTTCACGGCCTGGGTGACGGTGAGCGCTTGCGCCTCGCCCAGTGGCGGTGCCGCAGAAGCTGGCCGTCGACGGTTCACGGCGACGTGGATCGCCTGCACGGGGTCCGGCGACGACACCGGCCAGTCGCTGCCTGCGGCGAGCGCTGCTCCGGCTGACGCGAGTGCCGCGAAGGGGTACAGGGTCGCTTCGACGCCGGCGGGGAGGAAGGGGATGACGAGCTCATCGAGCTGCGCATCGTGCGCCGCCCACAGTGGCTGCAGATTCGCGGTCGCTCCCAGCTCGGCGAAGCGTGCAAGGTCTGCTGGGGCTACGGTTTCGAGGTGGGCGAGGTGGTGCCGCAGGTGTTGCTTGCCGTTCGTGCGCAGGGCGCGCTCCAGCGCGTCGAGCGCATCGGTGACCGCCCGGTCGCCGAGGGCGTGGAAGTGCAGTTGCATGCCGCTCGCATCGATCGCGGTGACGAACTCGGCGAGCTGCGCCGGCGGGAAGAACGCGAGACCGGTGCTGCCCGTCGATGCCCCGGCAGCGTCGCGGTAGTGGCCGTGCATGGCAGCGGTGCGGCTTTCCGCGACGCCGTCGACCATGATCTTCACGGTGCCGAGAGAGAAACGCTCCGGCGGGTGCAAGGCCGCCACCGCGTCACGGCGCTCGATCAGCCCCGCGAGCTGCGAGAGACCCGCAGTGCGATCCCACCACTGTGCGCCGCGCACGCGGGCGTGCAGAGTGCCCGCTGCGAGCGCCCGCAGATAGATGGGTAGGGTATCCGGGCGACCCATGAGGCTTCCGATTGCGGCGTCTTGCCAGGCCGTCACCCCGAGCGCGAGCATGCGTCGCTGCGCTTCGAGGAGGCCGGCGTAGGCGTCTTCGTCGCTCGGTGTTGCGCGCACCGCTTCGAAGAGGAACATCGCCCCGTCGTGCATTGTGCCTGCGGGGGTGCCGTCGGCTTCGCGTTCGAAGCGCCCGTCGGGCGGATCGGGGGTACCTGCGTCGATGCCGGCGGCGGCGAAGGCGCGCGTGTTGGCCCAGGCGCTGTGGTGGTCGCGGTTCTCGAGGAGCACCGGCCTATCAGGCACGATCGCGTCGAGCAGTCCGCGCGTGGGGGTGCCGCCGGGAAAGGCATCCATCGACCAGCCCGCTCCGATGATCCATTCCCGCTCGGGGTTGGCTTCGGCATAGGCCTTGATCGCGGCGAGCGCAGCTTCAGCGTCGGCGCAGCCCGAGAGATCACAGCCGAGCAGCTCGGTGCCGGCGATCACGGGGTGGGCGTGAGCATCCTGAAATCCGGGCAGCAGCAGCCGACCGTCGAGGTCGATGCGCTGGGCTGCCCGGGGAGCGAGCCGGGCAATCTCCTCGGGGTCGCAGCTGAGGATCCGCCCGCCCCCGATCGCGAGACCCGCCAACCGCGGCCCGTCTTCGAGTCCAGTGTAGATCCACCCGTTCTCAAAGACCGCGTCAACACCCGGCACCGCTGCGTGACTCATGCTTGCGTTGTTCCGGTCATTGCGGATCGTGCGCCAGGCAGACCGCCCCGCCAGCCGAGCGCCGAGACGAGCCGCGATCCGAGCACCCCGTGCAGCAGCACGCTGCCGAGCACCGTGACCACCGTGACGTACAGCACGGTGTTCGCGGGGTCGTCGTCAAGATCGTTGAAGGCAAGTAGCCCGAACATGATTGTTGAGGTGCCCCGCGGTCCCAGCACCCCGAGCGTTACGCGCTCTCGTAGCCCGGTGCGGCTTCCGAGCAGGGCGATGAGCGCCGGCACGCCCCGCAGCAGTGTGAGCGCGAGCAGGCCGTACAGCACCGCGGCCCAGTCGAGCGGAGCGAGGAACACCAGCGCTGCCGCCGCACCGAACACGAACCACATGACCAGTGAGGAGAGCACCCCGATCTCGTCGAGCAACGAAACCTCCTCGCGCATCACCTCGTCGCCCGAGGGCTCACGCCTGACACGAGTGCTCTTGTAGGCGATACCCGCGAGAAACGCCGCCAAGAAGCCGTTGCCGTGCAGCGCGATGGCCCCGCCGTAGACGATGAACGGCAGCAGCGCCGTTCCCAGCCTGATGCCGTGCGTCGACGTCCAGCCGCGCGCCATCGCCGCACGCGCGAGCAGGCCTGCGAGCAACCCGGTGCCGACACCCACGAGCACCGCGAAGCCGATCTCGGGGATCGCGTGCCCCACGACATCGAGCAGCGACTGCTCCTGCGAGGGTGCCGAGGCGGCGAGCAGCGCCACAGCGAACAGCGGCGAACGGATCGCATCGGCGTACCCGCTCTCGACGGTGAGGCTGTGACGCAGACGCTGCGGAATGCGGGAATCGCGCAGCAGCTCCCCCGCCGGTGCAAAGTCGACGGGCATCACCACGAGCGCGACGATCACCACCACCAGCAGCGGCGATCCGCCCAGAAGCGGGATCCCGCACAGCACCGCGAGCACCAGCGACAGCGGGAGCGCGATTCCCAGCAAACGGGCGACAATCCCCCGCTCCCCTGCGAGGAAGCCGCCCCGCACCTCGGTGGCATCGACGAACAGGATCACGGCGAGAATCAGCTCGACTGTGCGCTCAGCGAGATCCGTGTTGAGCCCGGCGATCAACTCGCCAGAAACCACGAACCCAGCGACGAGGCCGCACGCGACCATGGAAACAGGGCCGGAAATCTGCCAGCGCCGCAGCCGAGAGCTCAGCATCGACCAGATCAGGATCGCAAGCATTGCAGCGATGATGAGGCCGGTCATGAGCCAACTCTAGAGGATGCTGTGGGCCGCAACGGCGAACGATCCCGGGGCCGCACGGAGACGCGGAAATCGCGGATCACCGGCCGCGCTCCTCCAGATACTCGTCCACGTAGCGTCGCACCAGTGCGCGCAGCTCGGGATCGTCGAAGCGCGCAGTTGTGAGCCCCGACACAGGCGCCGCACGATCTGGAGTCGCCGCCTCGCGATCCCTCCACGCTTTCCGCTGCACCAGCGCCGCGATAATCACGATCGCGGCCGCGGTGAGCGCGAGAATCAGGATGCCGAGCTGCACAGGGCTGTCGAGCCAGCTCTGCGCAATCGCTTCGATCGCCCAACTGGACGCAGCTGCGAGGCCAGCGACGAATGTTGCGATGTAGATGAGTCGCAGCAGCCGCTCATGGTGAAGATAGCGGTATCCGAGCGAAAGGAAGCCGAGCACGACGAGCGCCACCAGCATGATGTACGCGGCGGTGTTCAGATCGTTGAGCAGGCCGGATGCTGTGCGCTGCGACTGCTCGGAGTCGAGGCCAGAGGAAATATCGCACTCGACGTAGTAGGCGTCGTCAGGCCAGAAAGTGACGAGTACACCCAGCAGGAATGTGACCGCAGTGCCGACCCATATGGCGCGCCTCAGCCACACGTGCTGCGCCGCCAGTGACGCGATGAGGAACACATCGGCGATGAACACCCGCCAAGTGAGCGAGAACGCCTGCGACTCCGCCAGGCCGAACAGCACGATGAACGCCATCGCTACTCCGGAGGCCGCGAGCACGCCGACGAGTACCCAGAATCCCAGCCTGCGGCGTGAGCCACGCGCAGCTGCGACTGCCGTAGTCGTATCGGTCACTTCGCTCATATCGCTTCGCCCTCCGCGACGCGCAGGCGGCGCCGTCTGCAGCGAGCCTATCCAGTGCCAGAACCACCTGTGGGGCGTTTGGGTGTTTCCACCCAAACGCCCCACATCATGGCTGCATATCGTGCCCCCGGAGGGATTCGAACCCCCGACCTACGGTACCGGAAACCGGCGCTCTATCCCCTGAGCTACGGAGGCGAGCACTGGCAGCCGCGACTAGCCTAGCGCACTTCGCAGGGTCGCCAGCGCCACGGCCTCAGGCGAGCGACAGGAAGAGCTTCTCGAGTTCGTCCGGCTGCGGCGAGCCATCGGCGTCGGGGTTCAGCAGGCACTCCTTGAGCGACGAGGAGATCACCAGGAACCCGGCACGGTCGAGGGCTTTCGACACCGCGGCCAGCTGCTGCACCACGTCTCGGCAGTGCGCGTCGCCCTCGACGGCGTCGATCACAGCGGCGAGCTGCCCCTGCGCACGCTTGAGCCTGTTCACAACCTTTCGCTTGGCCTCGGGGTCGTGACCGAATACAGCACCCGTATCACTGTCCGCATCGTTCATTTCGGAACCTCCTTCTGGGAATCGAACTCGACAACCATGATACCCCAGGGGGTATATTTACCGACACGGATACCACCGGGGATATGTTGCGAATCGAGAGTAACCCCATGTGCCGCCCCACCCAATGCCGCGTATGCACCAAACCAACTTGAGCCGACTGCGGCCAGCACGTCGCCGCAGTGAGGGCTTCGGTGCCCAGAAACGACTGATGCGGCGGCACGCACACCGCGGCCGAAACTACCGCCACCTCCTGCTGCTGAGCGGCTCGCGCGTCGAAGCCGAGATCATGCGCGACCACCCCGTGCGCGTCGGCATCGACGCTGTGCGCGGCAGCGTCACCGCGAGTGCGCCGCGCCGCGCAGGGCAGGGCACGACGTCGTCGAATTCAACGGGGGTTCCCTCGGCTGGACGGCGATCCCGGGCAACGAACCCGTCATCGTGGAATAGCGGATCGCGACGGCAGCCTCCACAATAGAAGCTGCGATCCGCGACCGCGGAACCTGGACCGAAGGAGAACCGCCATGTGCCAGCGAGTGAGCTGCCAGAACTGCGAAAAGCCGAGCTGGGTGGGCTGCGGCGAACACGTCGAAGAAGCCCTGGCTGGTGTGCCCGCCGCCGAGCGGTGCAGCTGCCCTCGCTAACCACCGGCCTCCGCACTTCACGCACCGATCGACGTTGGTGTACCTCGATTCCCTGATTCGAGGTGCACCAACGTCGATCGGTGCTGTTGCGTGAGCGCTGACGTGGGGAGACTCGGGGTGGCAGGCGCGGCGCGCGGGGTGGCAGGCGCGGCGCGCGGGCACTCGGGTGCCTGGCGCTCTAGCGGTCGGCACGCTCGTCGCGCTCGGCACGCGGCGCACGGGGCGGGCCCTGGTGCTCTAGCGGTCGTCGAGCGCCTGGCCGCGCCGGTCTACCAGACCCCATGCGGCACCCGCCGCGACGAAGAAGAACACCGCGAACACCGCGAACGTCAGGCCCGCTCCCCCGACAACGAGCATCAGGGGCACAACGAGCGGCGCGACGATGGAAGCGATCCGCCCCACTCCGGCCGCCCAACCCGCGCCGGTGGCGCGCAGTGAGGTCGGATAGATCTCCGGGGTCACCGCGTAGAGCGCACCCCACGCCCCCAGGTTGAAGAACGACAGTGCCATACCTGAGGCAATAATCGCCGCCTCGGCGTGCACCGTGCCGAACACCACCGCTGAACCCGCAGAGCCGAGCAAGAACACCGACAGCGTGAGCCGCCGCCCCCACACCTCAATGAGCCAGGCCGCCACCGCATAGCCCGGCAGCTGAGCGAGCGTGATGATGAGGGTGAAACCGAAGGAGCGCACGAGATCGAAGCCGGCATCGACGAGAATGCTGGGGATCCAGATGAACGCGCCGTAGTAGGCGAAATTGACGCAGAACCAGACCAGCCAGATCGATGCCGTGCGCAGACGGAACTCGGGCGACCAGAGCGCCGCGACCCGCGACCGCGCCGCGACATTCGCCCCCGACAGCCCGCTGCCTGCGACGTCTGGCGCAGCACCGGCACCCACCGCAGGCACCGGTGATGTGCGGGAAGCCCCTGCGGATGCCTCGAACTGCGCGACGATCCGCTCAGCTTCTGCGGTGCACCCCCGGCCGGCGAGCCAGCGCGGAGACTCGGGCAGCCCCCAGCGCACCACGAGGGCGTACACAGCGGGGATCGCACCCAGCGCGAAAGCCCAGCGCCAGCCGTTCTCTGAGGCGGGCACCACGAAGTAGCCGATAAGCGCCGCAGCGGTCCACCCCACCGCCCAAAAGGCTTCGAGAATCACGATGAGTCGCCCACGGATACGGGCGGGTGCGAACTCGCTCACATAGGTCGAGGCGACGGGCAGCTCAGCCCCGAGCCCCAGGCCCACGAAGAAACGCAGCACGAGCAGCATCGCGATGCCGCCGACAAGCGCGCTGGCCCCCGTCGCCACACCGTAGACCAGCAACGTGATCGCGAACACCTGACGGCGGCCCAGACGGTCGGCGAGCAGGCCGCCGAGGCTCGCGCCGATCGCCATGCCAAGAAAGCCCACCGAGGCGATGAGGCCACTCTCTCCTTTCGAGATGCCCCACTGCTGCACCAGCGCGGCAATGATGAAGGAGATGAGGCCGACGTCCATTGCGTCGAGCGCCCACCCCAGCCCCGAGCCCGTCAGCACGCGCCCGTGCTTGCGGGTGAAGGGCAGTGCGTCGAGGCGCTGCGAGAGGGAGGGGCCGGATTCGCTCATGATTCACATGTTAGAGGCGACCCCCGACATTCACGCGCGCCGGTAGCTGAGATCGCGGATCTCGCGACCCTTCTCGGCGCCCTTCTGCTCGAAGGCGGTGAGCACGCGCCCGTCAAAGCGATCCGCCCACTCCCCCGTGAAGTTGCGCGTAAAGCCCGGGGCCGCGTCGAGCACCTCACGCATCTGCTCGGCGTAGTCCTCCCAGTCGGTTGCGAGGCGCAGCACGCCGCCAGGTTGCAGCGCGCGGTGCGCGATGCGCGCGAAGTCGTCGCTCACGAGGCGGCGCTTCTTGTGGCGCTCCTTCTTCCAGGGGTCGGGGAAGAACACCCAGATCTCCGACACCGAGCCCTCGGGGAGGTATTTCTCGAGCAGTTCGGGGGCGTTGACCTCGGCGAGGCGCAGATTGTCGAGCTCGGCGAGCTCGGCGCGGATCATGGTGCGCGCGAGCCCGGCGCGGAACACCTCGACCGCGAGGAAGTCGGTGTCGGGCCGCGTCTCGGCAGCGTGCAGAATCGCGTGCCCCTGGCCCGATCCGACCTCGACAACCAGCGGCGCGATCCGCCCGAAAATCTGCTGCGGATCCCCTGTCGCTCCGTCTGCGACGCTCGTGGCGGCGGCCCCGTGCGGAATATCGAGCACGTACTTCGCACGGTGCTCCTCCCAGGCCCGCACCTGCGAAGGGGTCATGCGACCGCTACGGCGCACGAAGGAGACGGGCTTATCGCGGAAGGTCGAGGGGTCAAAGCTCTTGTGTGGCAGGGGCTGCTGGTCAGTCACCCATCTACGGTAGCCCACTGCAGGCGGTCGCGGCGTGGCCCTCTGATGTGACACGAGGCGGGAGAGCGCCGCGCTCCGTCGGTGCGGAATTGGAAAAAGGGGCAGGAGTGAGAGAGCAGCACCCCGGCGGTACCATGGAGGCACACGTCGACGCGGAGGGAACGCACCATGTCCAGAAGGCTGCTCCTGGTAAACGGCCCGAACCTCAACCTGCTCGGCACGCGCGAGCCCGAGATCTACGGCGCGGACACCCTCGCAGACGTCGAGGCGCTCGTCGAGCGCACCGCCGCGGCCTTCGGCCTTGAGGTACGCGCGGTGCAGTCGAACCACGAGGGCGCGCTCATCGACGCGATCCACGCCGCACGCGAGGAGTGCGCTGCGATCATCATCAACCCCGCCGCCTTCACCCACACCTCGGTGGCGATCCGCGACGCGCTCTCGGGCGTCGGGCTGCCGATCGCGGAGGTGCACATCTCGAATGTGCACGCGCGCGAGGAGTTCCGCCACCGCTCCTTCGTGTCGGATATCGCGAGCTGCGTGATCGTCGGGTGCGGCGTGCAGGGATACGAGTTCGCGGTGCGCCGTCTCGCGGTGCTCCTCTCCGACTAGGCCGTACCGGGACGAGCCGGAAGGGGCACCTGCTGTGGTCGTCGCCGGCGTAGGGGATCTCGCGCCGCTCGAACGCGGATGCGGCGGCTCAGAAGGCGGCGTTCCTCCCGCGGTGCTCGGGATGCTCGAGATGCCATGAGTACAGGTCTCCCGGCCAGCTCGACGGCGGAGCCTTCTCCGGGCAGGCGGACGCCTGCCCGACGACGGCGTCCGCGAGCACGACTTCGATGTCCAGCCGTGGCGCGGTGAGCTCCAGCTCAGCCCGGATCGCGGCGGAGTCCGCGAGCACGTCGTCGCCGAAGTCCATGAGCACGCCGAGCCGGATCGCCCGGGTGAGGCCGCCTCGTGCTTCGGCGATATGCGGGGAAGTGTGGAGCGCGATCGCGTCCCACACTTCCTGCGCGGCGTCGCCCTGCACACCGTGCGTGCCGAGAAATCGCACCGCCTCCCGGGCCCCGACGACCTCGAATCGTTCGGGAGTCTCGGCCCCGGCGACGGTCCCGAAGTCGTGGAACAGGCTCGCAACCCAGAGGAGGTCGGGGTCGATCCGGAGCTGTTCGAACTCGGAGATGCGTGTCGCGAGCTCAGCGACGCGCACGGAATGGTGGAGCACGGGCTCCGTGAGATGCGCGGAGACGTGGGCGGCGGCGCTCTCGACGAGGCTCGAACGCGGAAGGGACACGGTGGGCTCCTGTCTCAACACGGATGACGGCACAACTGCGCTCGCCTGACCATACGAAAGACCGGGATGCTCCGGCAAGCCACGACCCGCCGTCAGCTGATCCGCCCCTTCCCGCTCTTCTGGGAATTGAGTCGGCCCGCAAGTATAGACCCGGCCCGGAATGCGCGCGAACCGTCGGCAGACTCGGTACGAATAGGCCGACTCGAAGCGGGGCGGGGCGGGGCGGGGCAGCCCCTACGGCGCCGTCACGAACACGTCGAAGAGCTGCGGGTTGTGGGCGTGCACGAGCACGGCAAACACCACCGCGTCGAAGAGCAGGTGCACGGTCACGACATAGGCAAGCGAGTGCGTGCGCAGGAAGATGATGCCCTGCACGAGCGCGAACGGGATCGTGAGCAGCGGGCCCCAGGCACGATAGCCGAGTTCCCACAGAAACGACACGAAGACGATCGCCTGCAGCACGTTCGCGAGCCAGGGAGGGAAGTGCCGCAGCAGCACCGCGAACACGGTGCAGATGAAAAACAGCTCATCCCAGATGCCGACGGCGCCGACGCCGACGAAGAGGCGGGCGATGAGGTCGCCGTCATCGACGGCGGGCCAGTTGCGGTACACGCCGGAGCCGATGAAATACCAGGGCAGGATGAGCCACCCCAGCACGAGCACCGCCGCAAGCCACGACCAGTGCAGTCGCCCCCAGCGCTGGCCCGCCCGCCACGGGAAGGCAACGGCGCGGTCGCGGTACCCCCAGCGCGAGACGGCGTAGGGCACGGCGACGGCACCGCCCAGGGCGAGGGTGAACTTCAGCATCGACCAGTTGTCGAGTTCGGCGGCGAGCGGAATGGTGCGCACGATGAGCAGGCCGATCGCGATGAGGGAAAGGTCGCGCAGCAGGCTGGGCATGCGGGGGGCGGATGCGGCTCGATCGGCGGCTGATCGCGCTCCCGCGGTGGCGGATCCCGCAGCTGCGCCGGGCTCAGCGCTCCGGGGGCGGCTCGACACCGCCCAAGCGGTGAGCATGCCGCCCGCGAGCAGCGCGATGCCGAGCAGCGGCAGCTCGGCGACGAAAAATGCCGGTGCGGCGAGCACGGTGAGCAGGGCTGCGATCACCGCTCCCGGCTGCAGCTGCGATCCCGCTGTGGTGCTCGGCATGCCTCTCAGGCTAGCGCCTGGCGGCGCTCGTCGCGGACCGAAAGTTCTCGGTACGCACCGATCAGGAATGAAGAAGTGCAATGTCGGAGGCCCGCGCTACGCTTTCCCCATGACCGAGGAACGCACCACCGCACACCCTGCTGACAGCCATGACCGCATCAGGGTGCAGGGTGCTCGCGAGCACAATTTGAAGAACGTGAGCGTCGAGCTGCCCAAGCGCCGGCTCACGGTCTTCACAGGGGTTTCGGGCTCGGGCAAGAGTTCGCTCGTGTTCAGCACCATCGCCGCTGAGTCGCAGCGCCTCATCAACGAGACCTACAGCGCCTTCGTGCAGGGCTTCATGCCTTCGCAATCGCGCCCAGACGTCGATGTGCTCGAGGGGCTGACCACGGCGATCATCGTCGATCAGGAGCGCATGGGCGCCAATCCGCGCTCGACCGTGGGCACCGCCACCGATGTGAATGCGATGCTGCGCATCGTGTTCTCGCGGCTCGGCCAACCGCGCATCGGTTCACCCAACGCGTTCTCTTTCAACGTGGCTTCGGTGAGCGGCGCCGGTGCAGTCACGCTCGAGAAGGGCGGCAAGACGGTGAAGGAGCGCCGCAGTTTCGAGATTCTGGGTGGCATGTGCGCCGTCTGCGAGGGTCGCGGCTCGGTGAGCGACTTCGCCCTCGACGAACTTTACGATGCTGACAAGTCCCTCTCGGAGGGGGCGTTGAAGGTGCCCGGCTACAGCATGGACAGCTGGTGGGGGCGGCTGTTCGCCGATCTCTTCGACATGGACAAGCCGATCCGCGACTTCACACCCGCCGAGCTCGACGACCTCCTTCGTAAAGAACCCACAAAGATCAAGGTCGAGGGCGTCAACCTCACCTATGAGGGGCTCATCCCTCGCATTCAGAAGTCGATGCTCTCCAAAGATCGCGAGGCGATGCAGCCCCATATCCGGGCGTTCGTGGATCGCGCGATCGTGTTCCACGCCTGCCCCGGCTGCGACGGCACCCGCCTCAACGAGACCGCCCGTTCCTCGAAGATCCATGGCTGTTCGATCGCCGATGTGTGCGCGATGCAGATTTCAGACCTTGCCGAGTGGGTGCGCGGCATCGACGATCCCGGCATGGCACCGCTCATCGCGAAACTCTGCGAAACTCTCGACTCCTTCGTGCAGATCGGTCTCGGCTACCTGAGTCTCGATCGCCCCACGGGCACCCTCTCCGGCGGCGAGTCGCAGCGCACGAAGATGATCCGCCACCTCGGCTCCCCCATCACCGACGCCACCTACGTCTTCGACGAGCCCTCCATCGGCCTGCACCCGCACGACATCCAGCGCATGAACCAGCTGCTGCTGAAGCTGCGCGACAAGGGCAACACGGTGCTCGTCGTCGAGCACAAGCCCGAAATGATCGCGATTGCAGACCACGTGGTCGATCTCGGGCCCCGGGCCGGCGCCGACGGCGGCGAGATCTGCTTCGAGGGCACCGTCGATGCGCTGCGCGCCTCTGGCACGCTCACCGGCCAGCACCTCGACGACCGCGCTCGTCTGAAAGACGCGGTGCGCAGCTCATCAGGAGCGATCGAGGTGCGAGGGGCGGATCGCCACAACCTGCAGGGGGTCGACGTTGACGTGCCGCTCGGCGTGCTGTGCGCGATCACCGGCGTGGCCGGCTCAGGCAAGAGCTCGCTCGTCCACGGCTACGTGTCGAATCGTGACGGTGTTGTGGCGGTCGACCAGGGCGCGATCAAGGGCTCGCGCCGCTCGAACCCTGCCACCTACACGGGCCTTCTCGATCCCGTGCGCACCGCGTTCGCGAAGGCGAACGGCGTGAAGCCGGCACTCTTCAGCGCGAACTCAGAGGGTGCCTGCCCCGAGTGCAAGGGGGCGGGCATCATCTACACCGACCTCGGCATGATGGCGACAATGGAGAGCGTGTGCCAGGTGTGTGACGGCAAACGCTATGACGCCGAGGTGCTGCAGTACACATTCGGCGGCAAGAACATCGCCGAGGTGCTCGATCTGTCGATGGCTGAGGCACTGGAGTTCTTCTCGGCACCGGAATCGAAGATTCCGAAGGCGGTGAAGATTCTCAGCAGGCTCGTCGATGTCGGCATCGGCTACATCAAGCTGGGCCAGGCACTCTCGACGCTGTCCGGCGGCGAACGGCAACGCCTCAAGCTCGCCATCCACATGCTCGAAGACGCCGAGGTCTACGTGCTCGATGAGCCCACCACGGGACTGCACCTCGCCGATGTCGAGCAGCTGCTGGGCTTGCTCGACAGGCTCGTCGACGCGGGCAAGAGCGTGATCGTGATCGAGCACCATCAGGCGGTCATGGCCCACGCCGACTGGATCATCGATATCGGGCCGGGGGCCGGGCAGCAGGGCGGCACTATCGTGTTCGAGGGCTCGCCGCGGGATCTCGTCGAGTCGCGTGCGACACTGACCGGCGAGCACCTTGCCGAGTACGTGGGTGCCGTGACCTGAGTCGCGGCGCCCCGGCACCGCACTGCAGCTTCGGCCCGCACCACCCGCGTTTAGCGCTCCGCAGGTTCCCGGCGGGTGGCCTTGTCGCGGTACATCTCGCGGTCGGCTCTCGCGATCACCAGCCCCAGCTTCTCCTCGGGCCGCCACTCGACCAAACCCCATGACCAGGGGTGGGTGCTCTGCTTGTTGAGTCGCTCCATGACCTTGCGCCCGGTGGTCTCATCGGTTTCTGGCAGCACCACCACGAACTCGTCACCGCCGAGCCGGGCGATGATGTCGCTCTCGCGCAACTGCGACTTCCACTGCATCGCGAGATCGCGCAGCACATGGTCGCCGGCGCTGTGCCCCTTCGTGTCATTGACCTGCTTGAAACGATCGAGGTCGATCATCGCCACGCTCACGGGGTGCTCAAAGCGGGTGGCGCGCGCTCGCTCGACGTAAGCGCGATCGATGAGCCCCTGCCGGTTCAGCAGACCGGTGAGGCCGTCGCGGTGCGTCTCAAGCTTGAAGCGCTTCTGGGCGTAGATGCCGGCTTCCAGGCAGAGCCACACGAAGATGAGGATCTTGAGCAGGTTGCGCCCGCCGTAGAAGACGTCGGCTCCGACATGACCGATCACCGCTGCGGAGAGCACCGCCACGAGCACAACGGCTTCGATGATTCTCGCCGCGAGCGGCTTCAGAAAAATGCCGAGGTAGAGCGCAAGCACCGGCATCTGAATGACGGAACCGACAGTGTTGTCTGGTGAGCGCAGCACCGTGAAGTCGAGCACCATCAGCACGCCGTTAGCGGCGACGATCACGGCTGCCGGCCACAGGCCGAAACGGTCGCCCAGCAGCAGAAAGCCGATCGCGCCAATCACGGAGAGGACCATCACCACGATCGTGAGGGGCACGCCGAGTCGGGGGCCGCCATCCAGCAGCATGTCAGCCAGCAGCAGCACAGCGAAGACTCCGCACAGCGTCGCGGTTGCGACGGAGTACATCGTGGCACGCTCGCGGACGTTCGCCAGTACACCCGCCCCGCTGCTCATCTGCGATTCCCCTATCTTCCACACACCTGTGTAGCATCTCTATCCTACGGTGCAAAAGACGCTTATCGCTGGGCTATGAAAGGCCTGGGATCTGGCTGGGAACAGGGAATCTTCCGATTCGGCGAGTCGACGACGCTGACTACTCGAGCTCCGCTGCCCCGGCTGCGGCCAAGCGGCGGCGCACCTCATCGATGGGGATCTCGTGCCCGATCCGCCCCTCCGGCCCGCGGCGCGTCGTAGCGCGCAACACCGAATTGATCAGTGCCTCCTCAACCGCGAGCATAGTGGCGTGAAACAGGGGCGAGAGATCTTCGTCGCGCGGCGGCGCGACCGGCTCCGCAGTCGAGAACGCGATCGCGTAGTCACCGCTGCCCTGATCAAAGTCGGCACCCACTCCGCGCATCGCGTAGACCGCGCGACGCGCGACGCGTGCAAGCTGGCGAGACTCAAGCGGCGCGTCGGTTGCAACAACGATCATGCAAGAATTGCCGATCGTCTCGGCCGAGGGCTCGGGCAACATCTCGGCCGCTGGCATCGGTACTCCCGCGATCCGCAGCATGCCAGTGAAATTGCTCTGCACGATCGCACCGACCGTGTACGGAGTCTCGCCGATCGCGGCGAGACGCGACGCAGTGCCGATGCCACCCTTGTAGCCGAGCGCGGTGGTGCCCGTGCCTGCGCCCACACACCCCTCGGCGACGGGGCCACTAGAAGCCGAAGCGAGTGCCTCGGCAACCTGCTCAGGCCCCACAGGGCGGTCGCGGATCGCCGAAAGCGCGCCGTCGTTCGTTTCGCCGACAACAGGATTGATCGTGGTCGTCTGCTCGTGACCCGGCTGCGTGAGCAGCTGTGCCACCAGTGCATCGGCGACCCGGAACGCCGACAGCGTGCTCGTCAGTAGGATCGGAGTCTCAATCGCGCCGAGCTCCTGCAGCTGCGTCGCACCCACGATCTTGCCGTAGCCATTGCCCACCGCCAGCGCGGCCGGCAGCGAACGCCGCTCGGGGGTGAGCTGCTCCGGCACAATCGCGGTGACGCCCGTGTTGTAACGCTCGTCCGAGATCGTCGCATGCCCCACCCGCACGCCTGCCACGTCGGTGATCGCATTGATCGGGCCTCGGGCATATTTGCCCGACCCGATCCCCAGCTCATCCAGCCGAGGCCTCTCCTGCGCCGTTATGCGCTCCATCGTTCGATCTCCTCATTTTGTTTGCTGCTCGAGTGGGTCAGAGCCCACTGCACTGCCGCCTGCGCCAGCACCTCGGTCGAGTCGACTACAGGGACCGCAAGACCCTCCGCAGCGGCGAGCGCGACCGGAATCTCAGTGCACCCCGCAATCACCACGCCAGCGCCACGCTCGGCAAGCTCGGCAACCGCTGCGCACAGCGTTTGCGCCGCGGCAGCGCTGACAGGGTCGCCCTTCACCTGGCGGATCGCCTCCATCACCCGAGCCTGCTGAGCAGCATCGGGCACGAGCAGCGGTTCATCACGCTGAGCGAAAGCTTCCTCGTACAGCCGTGCCCGGATCGTGCCATCGGTGGCGAGCAACCCAGCCCGTCCCCCGGGCTCCAACATCTCCCACACCCGATTCCGCGTCTCGAGCACCATGTCGAGCACCGGAATACCCACCGCTGCCCTGATCTCCGGGAGAAAGGCGTGGGCGGTGTTGCACGGCACCGCGATGACATCGGCTCCGGAGCGCTCCAGCATCCGCGCACCAGCCGCAAGCTGCGGGCCGGGGTGAGGCCCGCTCGCAAGAAGGGCCCCGGTGCGATCAGGAATCGAAGGATCCGACCAGATCAGCGTGCGGGGGTGATCCTGGTCGCGCTGCGCGGGTGTGGCCTGCACGATCTTCGCGTAGAAGTCGGCGGTCGCCGCCGGCCCCATCCCGCCCAGCACCCCGATCACCGCGCGGTCGCCCCCGCGGATCGCGCTCACCGGACCCGATCCAGGAAGCCCCGGATCCGCTGCGAGTCGCTGCCGGAAAGCACGCTCTCCGGGGTGCCATGCTCAAGCACCTTGCCCTCATCGAAGAAGCTGAGCGTGTCACCCACCTCCCGCGCGAAGCCGATCTCGTGCGTCACCACGATCATCGTCATACCGCCATCCGCGAGCTGACGCATTGTCTCCAGCACCTCATCGACAAGCTCGGGGTCAAGGGCGCTCGTCGGCTCATCGAAGAGAATCAATTCCGGGTCCATCGCCAACGCCCGCGCAATAGCGACGCGCTGCTGCTGCCCGCCCGAAAGCTGGTGCGGCTTCTTACGCATGTGATCCGCGAGCCCCACACCAGCGAGCTCCTGTTCGGCGCGGGCGTGCGCTTCTGCCTTCGACATGCGCTTCACGTGGATCAGGCTCGCCGCGACGTTTTCGATCGCGTCGTAGTGGCCGTACAGGTTGAAGCGTTGAAAGACCATGCCGATCCGCGACCTGAACTTCGCAAGCTGCGCGTCAGACCACTCGTGATACTTCCCACCGCGCAACTCATAGCCCACCTGCTCGCCCTGCACCACCAGGCTGCCGGCGTCGATGGTCTCAAGCGCGTTGATCGTGCGGAGGAACGTCGATTTGCCCGAGCCAGAGGGGCCGATGATGCAGCTCACCTCACCCGCACGCACGGTGAAGTCGACTCCCCGCAGCACCTCGTTTGGTCCGAAAGACTTGCGCACTCCGCGCGCGTCCACCAACAGTTCGCTCATCGCGCCGCCTCCTTCTCAGCCTTCTTGCTCTTGGGCAGGGTGATCGCTCCCGTCGCAGCACGGATCAGCTGCTGGCTGAAGCCCGGGCCGCGCACCAGGCGCACCCGGTCTTCGCCGAAGCGCTTTTCGAGCAGCGACTGCAGATAGGTGGCGATCGCCGTCATGAGCATGTACCAGAGGCTCGCCACAATGAGCAGCTCGATGATGAGGTTGTTCTGCTTGTAAATGCGGCTCGCATTGGTCATCAGGTCATTGCCCGCAACAACCACGATGAGTGAGGTCGTCTTCAGCATCGAGATGAACTCGTTGCCCGTGGGCGGGATGATGATGCGCAGCGCCTGCGGCAGCACGATCAGACGCATGGTCTGGCCCTGAGTCATACCGCCCGCAAGCGCCGCCTCGCGCTGACCGCGGTCGACCGCTTGAATGCCGGCGCGTACCGTCTCAGCGAAGTAGGCGGCGAGGTTGAGCCCGAGACCGAGCAGCGCCGCCACGGAGCCGCTGATGAGCTGGTTCGTGTCCCAGCGCACGCCGATCTGAGTGAACGGTACCTGCAGCGTGATGTAGGGCAGCAGGAATGCCAGGTTGAACCAGAAGATGAGCTGCACGAGCACCGGGGTGCCGCGGAAGAACCAGATGTACCCCTCTGCGATCCACCGCAGCACCGGGTTCTTCGACAGCTTCATCACCGCGAGCACCACACCGAGCACGAGGCCGAGAATCGTGGCCGCGATGCTCACCCAGATGGTGACCACGACGCCCTCGAGAATTCTCGGGGAGAAGAGGTACTCCCAGACCCGATTCCACCTGATGTTCTCGTTGAACACCACGATCGACACGGCCCAGAGCACGGCGGCGACCGCGATGGCTCCCACCACCCATCGGCTGACGTGCAGCCTGGGTGCGATCTCGATCGTCGCGCCTCCTGGCCCTCGGAAGGGTTCTGTTCGAGTGCCGCTCATCGCGGTCCTCCTCTCGGTTCCTGCGTTCTCGTGTGCGATGCCCGCGGTGCGGCTCAGGCGCCGGCGTTGATGGTGGCCTCGTCGATGGCCATGCCCTCGACGCTCCAGGCCTCGAGGATCTCGAGGTAGGTGCCGTTGTCGATGAGCTCCTGCAGCGCGGCCTGGATCGCCTCCGCCAGCTCCTGGTTCGACTTGTCGACACCGAGGCCCCACAGGCTCTCGCCGCCCTCGATCGCGATGGCGTCCATCTTGTTCTCGGGGTCGGCCGCGCGGGCAGCTGCGACGGGGTAGTCGGTGATCGTGGCGACGGCGCGGCCGCTCTGCACCGCGAGGTTGGCGGGCGAGTCGCCGTCGAAGGCGAGGATCTCGTAGGGGGCCTTGCCAGCGGCTTCGCACTCGGCCGAGTACTCCTCGGCGAGACCGGCGGAGGAGCCGGAGTCGACGACGGCGACGATCTTGCCGCAGAGATCGGCGGGAACCTTGATCGACTCGGGGTTGCCGGTGGCGACGAGGAAGGCGTTGCCGGCGCTCACGTAGTTGATGAAGGTGGTGGTCTCGCGGCGCTCGGCGTTGTCGGTCATGGAGCTCGCGAGCACGTCGTAGCGCTTCGAGATGAGACCGGGGATCATCG
The DNA here is from genome assembly GCF_037150695.1 of Leucobacter sp. VD1. Taxonomy (NCBI): domain Bacteria; kingdom Bacillati; phylum Actinomycetota; class Actinomycetes; order Micrococcales; family Microbacteriaceae; genus Leucobacter; species Leucobacter sp. VD1. The sequence continues at coordinate 383,539 of NZ_JBBCPO010000003.1, read as the reverse complement.
AGTTGAACTCCTGGTCTTCGATGGTCATCGAGACGCCGAGCGTGCGGGAGATGGCGTGGCCAAGAGCGGGATCGACGCCGATGATGCCCTCACCGTCAGAAGCCCACTCCTCCATGGGCGGGTAGCCGACGGAGGTGACCCAGCGCAGGCCGTCGTTCTTGAACTGCTCGGGCAGCAGCGCCGCAGCCTTCTCAGAGGGCTCGATGCCCTCGATGATGTCTTTGGCCTTCTCCTCGTCGGGCACGGCCATGAACTCGACCTCACCCGAGGCCTTCGCCCCGGAACCCGTATCGCTGAGAGACTGCCCGCCGCAGGCCGTCAGTCCGAGCAGGGCGACCCCCGCGACGATCGCTCCCGAGAGCTGCAGTGCTCGCGTGCTGTTCTTCATCTGGTTCTCCATTCGTGGGTGGTGGATGCGCACCTCGGTGTGCGCGGAGTGGATCCTGCTGTGCAGCGTCAGGCTGCGCAGTGGACGATGCGGCCGCCGACGACGGTGGTGCGCACCGTGATCGCGGGAATCTCGTGCGGTTCGACGGTGAAGATGTCGCGGTCGAGCACGATGAAGTCTGCGAGGAAGCCTGGGGCGAGTCTGCCGACATTGTGGGCGAGGCCCGCGGCTCTTGCGCCGCCCTCGGTGAAGGCCCGCAGCGCTTCGAGCAGGGTGAGCCGCTGCTCGGGCTCGCGGCCGCCGGGGGGCTGCCCCTCGCGGGTTTCGCGGGTGACAGCGGCGTGCACTCCGTAGAGCGGATTCGCGGGTTCGACGGGGGCGTCGGATCCGAAGGCGACGAGCGCCCCCGAGTCGAGCAGCGAGCGCCAGGGGTAGTGGGCGATGTCGCGGTCGCCGAGCAGTTCGATGCTCAGCGGGAAGTCGCTTGTGCAGTGGATGGGCTGCTGCGAGGCGACAACCCCGAGTGCGGCGAATCGTGGCACATCGTCCCAGCGCAGATGCTGTGCGTGCTCGATGCGGTTGGTGAGGCCGGCTGCAGCGGTGAGGTCGCGGTGGCGTTCGTAAGCATCGAGCACGAGGGTGTTGGCGCGGTCGCCGATGGCGTGGGTGGCGACGGCGATGCCGTTGCTGACGGCCCGTTCCACGAGCTCGCAGAGTTCGTCGAAGGGAATCACCTCAATGCCGTGGTTGCCCGGCTCGCCCGTGAAGTCGTCGTGCAGGTGCGCGGTGTGCGATCCGAGCGCGCCATCTGAGAAGAGCTTCACTGGGCCATCGGTGAGCCAGTCGTCACCGCGGCCGGTGCGCCTGCCCTCGGTGATGGCAAGGTCGAGGTCGCTCATCGCGACGCCGATGTGGACGCGGATCGCGAGGCGCCCGTCGGAGCGCAGACGTTCGAGGCCTGCGCGCACGTCTTCACCTTCGAAGTTAGTGATCTGCGTGATGCCGCAGGCGAGGAGGGTCTGCTGGGCGCGTTCGAGGAGCTCGTGCAGCTCGGCGACAAGCGCGGCCTCCGAACAGTCGCGGATGTGGTCGCCCGCGGCTTCGAGCAGGAGGCCGCTCGGTTCGTTGCTGTCGGCCTCGCGCTCGATGCGACCGCCGACGGGGTCTGGGGTTGCGGCATCGATGCCCGCGGCTCGCAGACCCGCGGTGTTCGCCCAGACGGCGTGGCCGTCGACGCTGGGGAGGGACACCGGGCGCTCGCTGAAGAGTGTATCGAGGGCCTGGCGGGTGGGCATCTGACCGGCGGGCCAGAGATTGCGATCCCAGCGGCCGCCGAGCACCCATCCTTCGCCGGGGTGGGTGTCTGCCCAGTTGCGCAGCCGGGTGAGCGTTTCGTCGAGAGAGGCGGCGCCGCGCAGATCGGGCGCTTCGAGCTCACGAGCGAGGTTCCCGATGTGGAAGTGCGCGTCGTGGAAGCCGGGCAACACTACGCCGCCGTCGAGTGCGACGATCTCGGTGTCTGCGGGGGCGAGCTGGCGCAGTTCGGCTTCAGTTCCGAGGGCGACGATGCGCCCGTCGGTGACGAGCATGGCCTCGTACACGGTGTTCTCTGACTCAAGCGAGCGGATCATCCCATGTTGGAACAGTGTGGAAACCATTAGTATCACTTACCCTCTCGCATCGCCTTCGAAGCCTGCTCAAGGCTCAGGCTAGGGCAAAACACTCTCGGTATTCCACTTCACGTCTGCGCGAATCGGCTACGCTGAGCATCAGCAGAACTGATGCTTCTCACGAGCGGAGGCCCTCATGCTCAATCCGATCCACCTGCGCACGCTGCTCGAGGTCGTGCGCCTGGGCTCCTTCGCGGGAGCCGCCAACCGCCTCGGCTACACGCCGTCTGCGGTCTCGCAGCAAATGGCCGCACTGGAGCACGACTCCGGGATCCGCCTCTTCGAACGCACGGCGCGCAGCGCGCGCCCCACCCAGGCCGCCGAGGTCATGGCGCAGCACGCCATCACGGTTCTCGCCGACCTCGACACACTGCTCGAGGCCGCGGCCGGTGCCGGGCTCGATACTCGCGCAGAACTGCGCCTCAGCATCTACGCCAGCCTCGCGCACCGCCTCTTTCCAGAATTTCTGGCCGAGCAGCTCGGCGACGAGCCGCTGCTGGGGGTGCGTCTCACGGTGCGCGATCCCTCCCCCGCCATCCAAGCCCTCCGCAATGGCGAAGAGGTCGACGTGTCGCTCGTCTACCAGGTCGGTGACAGCGGGCTATCGTGGCCCGACTCCGTGCACCCCGAATACCTCGGCGAAGACCGCTACCGCGTCGTGGTTCCCGAAAGCTGGGATCTGCACGGGCACGGCCCCGTGAGCGCCGCCCAACTGGTGGGCCGACCGTGGACCCTGCACCACCCCGGTTCCAGCGATATCGCCGAGATCGAGAGCGCATTCTCGGCCCGCGAACTGCGCCCCAGAGTCGTCGCACGCTGTGATGACTTCACGGTCGCACTGAAACTCATCGGCAGTGGCTACGCCGCGTCATTCATGCCCGAGGTGGCGCTTGGTGAGCTTCCCTCCGGCGTGCGCGTACTCGACGTGCCCGAGCTCGCACTGTCGCGGCGCGTGTGGGCGCTCGTCTCGCGGCGCGCGCCGCAACAGCCCGCGCAGCGTCTCGTGCGCCGACTCCGTGAGGCGATCAGCCGAGACGCGGTGGCACCGGCGTGAGCCCGGCCCCTTCGAGCGCAACTCCCAGTGCGAGCACCTCGCTTTCGCTGTGCGCGGTGATCTGCAGATCGCCGATCGCGAGCGCGGCCAGATCAAGCGCCGAAGCCGGCACCGCGTAGAGCCCAAGCAGATCACGATAGTCCTCTTCGCGTTCACCGACGCGGGGCAGCGGCATCCCCAGCACCGGGCTCACCACGGCGGTGACTCCGAGCCGATCCCAATCATCGAGCAGCCGCTGGCGCAGGGCCGCAAGCCGATCGCGGCTTGCACGGTACCGTTCAACGGAGACCCCCTGCGTGCCCGCCAGCTTCGCGGCCACATTCGGATCGTATTCCTCGGCCAAACGCGGATAGCTCACCTGATGCTCGCGCGCGATCTCGGCGCGAAACGCCGGCCAGAACGCCTCTTCAATTTCAGCGAGCGGCAGGGTCACGGGCACGAGCTCCACACCGAGCTCGCCCAGCAGGCGCAGCGCGGCAGGGTCGGGATCACCGCAAACGCCCACCCGCTCGGCACCCGCAGCTTTTCCCTCCACCAGCCCGGGCGCCCGACCGCCCGGCGCGCCGTCGGCGAGCACCCGCCAGGCCTCGGCGACAAGCGAGACACTCGCCGCCATCGGCCCCACGGTGTCGAATGAAGGGCACAACGGCTGCACGCCGGCAAGGTTGAGCACCCCGTTGCGCGGACGCAGCCCCACGGTTCCCGTGCACGCAGCAGGAATGCGGATCGAGCCCGCCGTGTCGGTGCCGAGCGCCAACTCCGCAAGCCCGGCAGCGACCGCCGCTGCACTGCCGCCGGAGGAACCACCCGGCACGTGCTCGGGGTACCGCGGGTTGGGCACCCTGCCGTGCCAGGGGTTGTCGCTGCTCACCCCGTAGGCAAACTCGTGCAGGTTCACCTTGGCGACGGGCCTCGCGCCAGCGCTCGCAAGCGCCGCCACAGTGGGCGCGGTCGCCAGGGCCGCTTCGTGACCGCAGATGCGGGATCCGCCCGTCGTGGGCGCACCCTCGACGTCGATATTGTCTTTCACCGCGAGACGCAGCCCGCTCAGCACACCGTTACCGGTTTCAACACCCGACAGCTCGGTGATCACGATGCCCGCAGGCGCATCCGTTCCGCTCACCCGCACCACAGTAGCGGGTGGGCGGGGCGCAGGGCGATCATCACCCCGGCAGCGTCTCCTCTTCCGCGAGCGCATTCACGGCCCTGATGAGCTGGTGCAGCTCGCCGATCGCGCGCCGCTGCGGCACCAGCGTGATACGCGGCAGATCGATACGGTCTCTGTCGGCGAGCTCCTCCGGCGAGGGCTGCGCACACTCGATACGTCCCCGCGCGAGCAGCCAGGCAAAGCGATCGCTCAGCTCGGCGAGTTGCCGCTCGCTCGGCGCACGCCTCAACCGCAGCACCAAACGGTCGTACTGCACTGGCAGGGTGAGCGCCGGGGCGGCAGGTGCGCCCGGCTCGGGCTGCGCCCCAGGAGCGAGCTCGGCAGTCACCCCGCGATCCGGAACCCACCGCAGCGAATCGTAGTTGCTCCAGAACCCGGCAATCTCGGCCACTGCAGCATCGACCGAATCAGTGATCAGCACCCGATCAAGATCGCCGGGCGCCACCATCCCATAGTCGGCGAGCTGCTCACGCACAAAGGTTTCGAAGCCTCGCCAGAACGTGCCACCGGGCCGATCGAGCAGCACAATCGGAGTCGGCACCGCCTTCCCCGTCTGCTGCAGGGTGAGCAGTTCGAAGGTTTCGTCGAGCGTGCCGAAGCCGCCCGGCAGGCAAACGAACCCGCTCGACTCTTTCACAAGCATGAGCTTGCGCGTGAAGAAATACTTCATCGCCACACGATTGCCGTCCTGGTTCACCATGTCGTTCGGCTTCTCCTCGAACGGCAGCCTGATTGACACGCCCAGAGAATGCTCCGGGCCGGCACCCCGAACCGCGGCCTCCATGATACCGGGGCCAGCCCCCGTCACCAGCATCCAGCCACGCTCGGCAAGACCCTTGGCAACAGCTTCGGCCTGCTCCCAGAGCGGGTCACCGGCCCGAATGCGCGCCGAACCGAAGATCGTGACCTTCGGCGTACCCTCGTGCGCCGCGAAAATATCGAAGGCTCGGCGCATCTCGGTGAGCGCCGCCGCCGAAAGCTTCAAATTGGCGCGGCTCGCACCATCCTGTCCCAGCCCCAGACTCGTCTCGACGAGCTGCGAAACCAGCTTGCGCTGCCCGCGCACACCGGCCTCATCGAGCAGAGCGGCGATCCGCTCCCGCAGATCATCGCGGCCCGCGATCACTCCCCCGTCGTCCATGCTTCGAGTCTACGAGGCCAAGGGTGCGACACGCACGGCCGCGGTGAGAGCCCCTGCTCAGATCGTGACGACCTCGGGCTTGCCCGTTCCCGCCGTATGGCCCATCTCGTCAGCGATACGGTTCGCCTCTTCAATGAGCGTTGCGACGATCTCACTCTCGGGCACGGTCTTGATAACCTCGCCCTTCACGAAGATCTGGCCCTTGCCGTTGCCGCTCGCAACACCCAGATCAGCCTCGCGCGCCTCGCCTGGGCCGTTTACCACGCAGCCCATCACGGCAACGCGCAACGGCACGCTCATGCCCTCGAGCCCCTGCGTCACCTGCTCGGCCAGCGTGTACACGTCAACCTGTGCGCGACCACACGACGGGCACGAAACAATCTCAAGCTTGCGCTCGCGCAGATTGAGCGACTGCAGAATCTGCAGTCCCACCTTCACCTCTTCGACCGGGGGTGCCGAAAGCGAGACGCGGATCGTGTCGCCGATGCCCTCCGAAAGCAGGATGCCAAACGCCGTGGCGCTCTTGATCGTGCCCTGGAACGCGGGGCCGGCCTCGGTCACACCGAGGTGCAGCGGCCAATCGCCCCGCTCGGCGAGCTGACGATACGCCTTCACCATCACGATCGGGTCATTGTGCTTCACCGAGATCTTGAAGTCGTGGAAGTCGTGCTCTTCGAACAGCGACGCCTCCCAGACGGCGCTCTCAACAAGCGCCTCAGGCGTGGCCTTGCCGTACTTCTGCAGCAGGCGCGGATCGAGCGATCCCGCGTTCACACCGATGCGGATCGAGACACCGGCGGCCTTCGCGCGTCGCGCGATCTCACCCACCTGATCGTCGAACTTGCGGATGTTGCCCGGATTGACGCGCACCGCAGCGCAGCCGGCATCGATTGCGGCGAACACGTAGTTCGGCTGGAAGTGGATATCGGCGATCACCGGGATCTGGCTCTTCTTCGCGATGATCGGCAGCACCTCGGCATCGTCGCGCGAGGGGCACGCGACGCGCACGATGTCACAGCCCGAGGCCGTGAGCTCGGCGATCTGCTGCAGCGTCGCGTTGATGTCCGTGGTGGGGGTCGTGGTCATCGACTGCACCGACACAGGGGCGTCGCCGCCCACCATCACCGAACCGACTTTGATCTGGCGGGTCTTGCGCCGGGGGGCGAGGACCTCGGGGATCTTCGGCATTCCTAGATTCACTGCTGCCACGCACACGAGTCTAGCGCCGACCGCTGAACGCCGCCCGATGACGCCTCAGTAAGTCGGAGCGGCGGGCAGGCCGAAGTAGTCTTCGAGGTTCGCGATCCCGCGCGCCCGCATATCGCCGGCCACCTGCGCGCCGACGTAGCGGAAGTGCCACGGTTCGTAGATGAAACCGACCACAGGCTGCTGGCCGGCGTCATAGCGCAGAATGAACCCGAAGCGGTGAGCGTTCTCACGCAGCCAGCGACCCGCCGCGGTGTCACCGAAGCAGCTGTCGAGCGAGCACCCCGAGCCGTCGTCGAGGTCGGCGGCCAGCCCCGTCTGGTGCTCCGAGTGCCCCGGGCGCGCCGAATACGTCTCGACAGCAGCGAGCCCGTCGCGCGCCGTGTAACTCTCGAACAGCGACGACTGCAGGCCGTAGCCGCGATACCCGCTGGTGATGATGAAGGGCACGCCCGCCGCCGCAGCCTCGGCGTACATCGCTTCGAGCGCGGTGGCGGCCTCTGCTCGCAGCGGCTGGCCATTGGGGTTGGGGATGCCCGCCGGCATGCGCAGATCACCGGGCTCCCACGAGATCGGCTGCAGGGGCCGCTGCTTGTTCACCACTACGGCGATCGAAGCCGGATCGTCGATGTTCGCCGCGGCGGCCGGCCCGGCGGCGGCCTCGTGCTCGGCTCGCGCAGCGTCAAGGGCGGCGGTGAGCGCCGTCGCCGACGCGGCCGCCTCCGCCACAGGCGCCGCAGCGAGCGATTCGCCCGCCGCGGCAAGCGCCTGACGGGCCTCGGCCGATGCTCCCGTCAACCCCGCCGCCTGATCCGCCACAACAGTCACAAGTGCGCCACGCGCAGTATCCACAGCGGCCACAACCGCGCGGCGCTGCTCGGTGACAGCCGCAAGCGCAGCGTCATCGCTCTGCCCTGCCCCTTCGCGTGCGGCGATCGCGGCCTCGATCCGCTGGGTCGCGGTACGCAGCTTTGCAGCATCCTCGGGTTCCGCAACGGATGCCGGCCCCCGTGTGTCGCCCGCCCCGCCGTGCTGCGCCGCCGTCTGCTGAGCCGCTGTTGCTGCACCTTCGAGCGCAGTTCTCGCGTCGACCCCCACCAGAGCCTCGGGCAGCACCGCCGCCAATTCCCGAGCGGCCGCGATCTCACCGTCGAGCCCTTGCAGTTCAGACGACAGCGAACCTGGCGCAGCGTCACCACCGATGGCCTGCCACCGCGCCACAGCGGCACGGTAGGCGTCGCGGGCATTCCGCTCCTCAGCTGAGCTCACCGCGACACACACCAGGGCTCCCGCCAGAACCGCCGCAAGAGCGGCCGCACCCCAAACAATCACGCGGCGCCTGCGGGCAGCTTCGGCGGGCTGCGCGGGCGCCTGCGGTTCGGATACCCGCGGCTCAGGCGCCTGTTGCTCGGAGAAGTGCTCGTTCACGACGCCAAGTCTAGGCGGGCACCCCGCTCCGAGATCAGCCGAGGAGCGACACCGGTTTCACAATGTCGGCGTACACGAGCAGCAGTGACATCGCACCCAGCACCACCACCACGGCAAACGTCACGGGCACCATGCGGGCGGTGTCGACAGGGCCGGGATCGGGTTTGCGGCGGATCCTGGCGATGCCCCGCTTCGCCCCCTCGTAGAGGGCGCCCGCGATGTGCCCACCATCGAGCGGCATCAGCGGCACCAGATTGAAGACGAACAGCGCCACATTGAGCGAGCCGAGCAGCCCGATCACGCTCTGAGCGCGCGCCGCAACCGGTGCCTCGTCAAGACTCACGATCTCGCCGGCCAACCGGCCGACGCCCACAACGCTCATCGGGCCTGAGGGGTCGCGCTCCTCTGCACCGAACGCCGCGTTCCAGGTGTCGACCATGCGCTGCGGCAGGCGCAGAATCACACCGGCCACCTGCTCGACGTTCTGCCCCACGAACGCGGGCACTTCGGTGATCGGCTGGGGCACGGTCTCGGTCGCGGCGACCGCCCCGATCATGCCGACGGTCTCGGTGACGGGGTCGCCAGCAGCATCGGTGACGGGTTTGCCCGCCGCGTCGACCACCGCACGCGTGTTCGCCTCCGGGGTCATCGTGAGGGTCTGCTCAGAGCCGTCGCGCTCGATGAGCACGCGCAGCGACTGCCCCGGCGCAGCCGACACGATGCCGCGGAACTGCTCCCAGCTCGTGATCTTCTCTCCGTTCACGGCAAGGATGGTGTCACCCGGCAACATGCCCGCTGCCGCCGCGGGCGCGGCAGGGTCGCCTGCGGCGCAGGCGGTCTGGGTGCTGCCGGCCGGCTGCAGGCACTCGCTCACACTGCCGAGCGTGGTGCTGCTCTGCGGCACGCCGAAGCCCACGAGCACAATGGCGAAGAACACGAAGGCGAGCACCAAGTTCATGAGCGGGCCGCCGAGCATGATCACGATCTTCTTCCACACCGGCAGCCCGTAAAAGGTGCGGTGCTCCTCGCCAGCCTGGATCGTTTCGGCGCTCGCGATGCGAGCGTCATCGACCATGCCGGCGATGCCACCGCGCACCTCGCCCGCGCCCGGGTCGATGACGCTCTGCGGGGCGGCATGGGGCGCGGTCGCTTCAGGATCACCGATCCGCTCCACCTCGGCGACGACGTCACCGGCCGAGCGATGACCCAGCGCGGGCCGCTCTTCGACCACGGTGTTGAGGAAGCCCGTGGTCGACTCGCGCGGCGCCTCCCCCGGCTTCTGCGGCGGATACATGCCGATCATCGCAACGTAACCGCCGAGCGGGATCGCCTTGATGCCGTACTCGGTCTCGCCGCGCTTGCGCGACCACAGGGTCTTGCCGAAGCCGACCATGTACTGCGTCACCTTCACGCCGAACAGCTTCGCGGGCAGCAGATGCCCGAGTTCGTGCAGGCCGATCGAGACCGCGAGCCCGACGAGCACGATCAGGATCCCCAACACGTAGAGCAGCACCTCAATCACCCGCTCAGGCTACTGTGCTGCGCTGTGGAGATGCGGGGAGGGCTCGGAGGTCGAAATCGGGGTCACTCTGTGCCGTGACGCGGCGCGACACGCGACCACATTTGGCCTCGATTGGGTAGCGAAGCGCGGGCAGCGGATCAGCGGCGGCGGCGGATCAGCGCGCAGCGCGGGCGGCGATGAGCTGCTGGGCGCGCTCGCGAGCCCAGCGCTCGGCCTCGGCGAGGGCTTCGAGCGTGAGCGTGTCCGGGGCGCTGTGGGCTTCGAGCACATCGCGCACGGTGTCGACGATGTCGAGGAAGCCGATGCGGCCGTCATGGAACGCTTCGACAGCTTCTTCATTGGCGGCGTTGTAGACGGCGGGGTAGGTGAGCCGCGCGCGCCCCACCTCCTTCGCCAGATCGACGGCCGGGAATGCCTGCGAGTCGAGCGGTTCGAAGTCCCATGAGCTCGCGGTGGTCCAGTCGAGCGGCGGCACGGCGTGCGCCACCCGGTTCGGCCAGCTCAGGCCAAGCGCGATCGGCAGCCGCATATCCGGCGGCGAAGCCTGCGCAATAGTGGAGCCATCGATGAACTCCACCATCGAGTGCACAATCGACTGCGGGTGCACTACGACGTCGATATCGCTGTAGGAGACACCGAACAGCAGGTGGGCCTCGATCACTTCGAGCCCCTTGTTGACGAGCGTGGCCGAGTTCGTGGTCACCACGCGACCCATGTTCCAGGTGGGGTGGGCGAGGGCCTGTGCCGGGGTGACATCTCGCAGCGACTCCCGGCTGCGCCCACGGAAGGGGCCGCCCGACGCGGTCAGCACGAGGCGTCGCACCTCGTCTGCGCTGCCTGAGCGCAGTGCCTGCGCGATGGCGGAGTGCTCGGAGTCGACGGGCACGATCTGTCCGGGCTTCGCGAGGCCTGTGACGAGGTCTCCGCCCACGATCAGCGACTCCTTGTTGGCGAGCGCGAGGGTGCGACCGGCTTCGAGCGCCGCGATCGTCGGGCCGAGACCGATGGATCCCGTGATCCCGTTGAGCACCACATCGGCGGGTACCTCGCGGATCAGCTTCGCGGCGTCGACCGCACCGAGTGCGGTGTGCTCCACATTGAATTCGTCGGCCTGCTCGCGCACCCGATCCGCCTGGCTGCCGGCGACAAGCCCGACGACCTGAAACTTCGACGGATTCTTGCGCACCACGTCGAGCGCCTGCTCGCCGATAGAACCCGTTGACCCGAGAATGACGATGCGCCTCATACTGTCCATTCTGTCAGCCCGTCCCCTACCGCGCTGCGGGCACGACGAAGCCCGCCCCGCAGCTGTGTCGCGGGGCGGGCTTCGGCAGGTGCGTTACTTACTCTCGGCGTCGGCGTGCACCGTGCCGAGGATGTCGAGCACGAAGACCATCACATCGTCGGCCTCGAAGCCGCGCTGGGTGAGGCCGTCGGCACCGTAGCCGCCGTCTTCCGCGGGCACCACGGAGATGATCTGCGAGCCGACCTTCTGACCCACGAGCGCCTTGGAGAAGCCGCCGATCACGCCGTCGGTGGTGAAGTTGGCGGGCTCACCACGGGTCCAGCTCGAGTCGAACTCTTCGCCGGTGCGCCAGATCACACCGCGATAGTTGACGTAGACGCGGTCGCCCGGCTCGACCTTCTCGCCGTCGCCCTCGATGAGGGTCGCGATCTCGAGCTTGGTGGGCGCTTCGACGCCCTCGGGGATGGTGATGGTGGGTTCGCCATTGTCGGCGAGCTTCACCGTCGGGAAGCCTTCAGGAGCCTTCTGAGCCTTGCCCTCGGCCTTCTTCAGCAGCTTGTCGGCGTCGAGCGTGCCGGGTTCGCCTGCGGCACCGGCGGCGTCAGACCCCTCGGTGATCTTGCCGAACTTCATGACGACCACGATGGAGTCCTTCTCGGTGAGACCCTCGACACCGCTTTCCTCGGCCTTCTGCTCACCGAAGATGTCGGCGTAGGGTGCCACGAGGGCGACCTGCTCGCCGGAGGTTGCGCAACGAATGCCCTCGTACGCCCAAGGCATGAGCTGATCCTTGACGAACGGCACTTCGCTCTCAGGGAACTGCTGCAGGCTGGTGCCGTCTGCGCCGTTGAACATCGCCATCGACACCGCGATGCTCTGACCGCTCTTGATGACATCGCCCTTGCCCTGCTCGAGCACCGAGCGCTCCATCTCCTTCGCCTTCACCGGCGTCTTCGAGGTGATCTCGAGATCGGTGCCGACGGTGCCCTTCACCGCGATGCTCTTGCTGGCGTCACCGGCCGGCACGCAGGCCTCGCCCGAGGCGTCCTTACCGGTTCCTCCTCCCGTGCAGCCTGTCAAGAGCAGAGCCCCGGCAAGGGCCGCGGGCAGGAGAACGGAGGAGATTTTCACGGTAGCTGACTTCCTGACATGTGACGGATAACTGGCAACCGCTTCAGTATTCCCTATTCGTATCTCCGTCAGCTGGGAGCAGCAGCGGATCGCGCGTCGAGTGCCGCGGCGTAGAGTTCGCGCGCCGAGAGACCGGTGGCCTCCGCAACAGAGCGGGTGGCATCTTTCAGGCGCTCGCCTTCGGCGACGCGCTGTTGCACCTCAGCGAGGGCGGTGTCTGCCGACACTACAACCTCGGGCGCACCGCCCACAACCACCACGATCTCACCGCGCACGCCCTCCGCGGCCCAGTCGGCGAGTTCGGCGAGCGTCCCACGGCGCACCTCCTCGTGCAGCTTCGTGAGCTCACGGCAGACCGCAGCCGGGCGGTCGGCCCCGAACTCGGCCGCGAGGTCTGCGAGCGATGCCGCGAGACGGGTGGGGGCTTCGAAGAACACGAGTGTGCGGCGCTCGGCGGCGAGCGCCGCGAGGGCGCGAGACCGCTCCCCCGACTTGCGCGGCAAGAAGCCCTCGAAAGCGAAGCGGTCGGTGGGAAGGCCGGCGACGGCGAGCGCGGTGATGACCGCGCTGGGGCCGGGGATCGCACTCACCGCGACGCCGCGCTCGGCGGCGAGCTGCACGACGCGGAAGCCGGGGTCGGACACCGTGGGCATCCCGGCATCGCTCACGAGCACCACGTCTTCGGCTTCGGCGCGCTCGACGAGCGCCGCAGCCTTCTCGTGTTCATTGTGGTCGTGCAGGGCCAGCAGCTCGGGGCGGTTCTCGATGCCGAGCAGGCGCAGCAGCTGCGCGGTGTGGCGCGTATCCTCCGCGGCGATCACGGTGGCGGCTTCGAAGGTTTCGCGCAGGCGGAGCGAGGCGTCCCCCAGGTTTCCGATGGGGGTGGCCGCGAGCAGGATCATGCCTCCATCGTAGGCCCTGCCTCGCGTGCGCAGCCCCGGCGGCCCCGTGCAGAGAGAGGCCGCGCTCCGCCGTGCCCGGGGAACTCTCCGGGCAGCACTGCCAGAATGTCGGCATGAGCGAAATCACCCCCGATCCGCAGACTCCCGCCGATCCGCAGCGCGCCACGCCACCCGCCAATCCCTTCGCCGCGACGCACACCGCAGCCGCGGAGCGAGGGACAAAGCGCGCCATGATCTGGATTGCCGCAGCGCTCGTCGCCCTGCTCTTCACGGGCCTCATGGTCTGGTACACCACGGTGCAGCTGCGCGGCGGCTCAGACACGACCGGTGCCGCGTCAACGGCGGAAGCCCCGGGCGGTTCGGATGAGGCGACGGCTGTGGAGTGGCCGGCGAACCTTGCGACGGGCGGCATTGTGTTCGTCGAGCGAGACGGCGCGGTAGACCTGCTCCCCTCCGACGCTCCCAGCGGCAACGCTGTGCCGGCCCCCGTCGACGCCGCCGGCATCGGCGCGCAGCACCACATCCGCGTCTACCTCGACTACCGTTGCCCCTTCTGTTCGCTGTTCGAAGAAGCCAACGCCGACACGCTCGAAGAGGCAGTGCTGCAGGGAGGCTCCGCCGTGGAGATCCACCCGCTCACCTTCCTCGACAGGGTTTCCGCGGGCAGCGCATACTCCTCGCGCGCGGCCGGTGCCATCGAATGTGTCGCCGACGCCCAGCCCGAAGCAACGTGGGAGGCGCACCAGGCGCTGCTCGCCCAGAGCTTCCAGCCCAAGGAAGGAATTGCCGGCCACGACAACGCCGCGCTCATCGCCGAGCTCGACCGCGCGACGGGCGGGCTGAACAACGACGCCCGCTCGTGCATCGAGCAGGAGCGCTTCGTACCCTTCGCGCAGGCCCTCAACGACTGGTCGTTCGCCAACCCGGTGCCGGGTGCGAAGGAAGCCGGGCTGAAGGTCACGGGCACCCCGTTCGTGCTGGTCGACGGCGTGCCTTACCCGGGTGATCCCGAAGACCCTGAGGCATTTCGGGCGTTCCTGACGCAGCAGGGCGTCTCCCTCGGCTGAATTTCCTCCGCGGCGCGGGCCGGGGTATGCCCTGGCCCGCACCGCGGCTCGCGCTGCTAGACTCGGTCGGCTATGCATGAGACCGAGCGGCGCAGCGCCGAGCAGCCCTCCCACTCCCTGATTTCGCGTACCGGGGTCGCCTATTATCCGATCGCTCTCGTAGCGCGGCTGCCGTTCGCGATGATGGTGATCGGCGTGCTCACCCTGGTGGTCTCGGCGCGGGGTTCCGTCGAACTTGGCGGCCTCAACTCGGCAATGGTGGGGCTCGGCATCGCCTGCGTCGGCCCGCTCATCGGCGCAGCCGCCGACCGCTTCGGTCAGCGGCCCACCCTGCTCATCGCGGGGGCCGTCAACAGTGCGCTGCTGGGCGCGCTCGCCTGGGTCGCGTTCAGCCCCGCTCCCACCTGGGTGCTGTTCCTCACCTCCTTCGCGGTAGGCGCCACAGTGCCTCAGATCTCACCGATGTCGCGCTCGCGCCTCGTCACGATCATTGCGAGCGAACTGCCCAGGCAGCGGCGGCCGCGCCTGCTCTCCACAGTGCTCGCGTACGAGTCGGCCGCCGACGAAGTAATCTTCGTGTTCGGTCCGGTCGCGGTGGGCGCCCTCGCGACCACGCTCGGAGCGTGGGCCCCTATCGCGGGAGCCGCGATCCTCACCCTCTGCTTCGTCACCGCGTTCGCGGTGCACCGCACCAGCGCACCCGCGAAGAGCGCCGAAGAGCGCGCCGCCACCCTCGCACCGGCTTCGCATCTGTGGCGGCCGGCGCTGCTCATCACCGTCTTCGGCATCTTCACAGTGGGGCTGTTCTTCGGTTCGATGCTCACCTCGCTCACCTCCTTCATGCAGGATCGCGGCGACGCCGAGAGTGCCGGTCTCGTCTACGGCGTGATGGGCATCGGGTCGGCGATCTTCGCGATCGGGGTGGCGCTGTTGCCCGCGCGTTTCACGCTGCGGGCCCGCTGGCTGGTGTTCGCGCTCATGATTCTCGCAGGCACGGCGCTGCTGCAGACCGCCGACGATCTGCCGCGCATGCTGCTGAGCCTCGCGATAATGGGGATCGGGATCGGCCCGATGCTCGTGACGCTCTACAGTTTCGGGGCGCGGCGCAGCCCCGAGGGGCGCTCGGCGACCGTGATGACGATGCTCGGTTCGGGTCTCATGGTGGGCCAGTCGCTCGCGGCGGCCGTCACCGGGGTGGTTTCGGCCGATCTGGGCACGCGCGCGGCGATGGTGCTGCCGCTCGTCTCGGCGGTGCTCGCGGTGGTTGCGGGGGTGGCCAACTGGGTGCTCACCCCGGCAGGCCGCGAACCGGGGATCAGCACGGGGCCGATCGAGCTCGACTAAAGCCGGCTGGGACGCCGCCTCAGCTCTCTGAGGGTTCGGGTTCGCGCCCGATGCGCGGCTTCGGCAGGTGCCAGCCGCGAGCCACCGAGGTGAGGCGCAGCACGATCGCCGCCGCACCGCCCACGAGCGATGCCAGGCCATCACCGCCCCCGAGCGCCATGATCGCAACGGCGAGCCCGGCACCTACGAGAGCAGACACCGCATAGAGCTCGCGTGTCAGCACCCCCGGCACCGTGTTGACGAGCACGTCGCGGATCACGCCGCCACCGATCGCGGTGATCGTGCCCACAAGGATCGCGGTGAGCGGGGTTTGGCCTGCGAGAAGCGCCGTCGCGGCACCGTTCGCAGAGAACAACCCCAGACCGAAGGCGTCGAACACCACTTCGAAGTGTCGGATCCGCGTGATGCCCGGGTGAATGAAGAAGACCGCGAGCGAGCCCACGAGCGCGACCGCCAGGTTCGGCCAGTGCAAGAAGGAGACGGGCGGGTGCACGCCGAGCAGCATGTCGCGCACGATGCCACCGCCGACACCCGTGAACGAGCCGACGACCACCACCCCGAGAATGTCGAGTCGGCGGCGCACACCCACGAGCGCTCCTGAGATCGCGAAGGCGAGAATGCCAGACAGCTGCAGGATCTCGTAGACGACAGTGCTCACCACGGGTCAGATTCTATCCGGGTGCGGGTTTCAGCGATCTCCCTCCGGAATAGGGGCCCGCTCGCAGGCGTTGTACCGAGAGGTTCCACGGGCACAAGCCCGGGTGGAAGAATGGAGACCATGTCTGCTCTCACCCCAGCGGAGGTTGCCGAACTGCGCGCGGCCTTCCCCTACTTCGCGCTGCAGGCCGGTCTCCCGACGCCTCCGGCCTATCTCGATGCTGCGGCGACCTCGCAGCGGCCCGCCGCGGTGCTCGACGCCGAACGGCGATTCCTCGAAACCGCCAACGCCGCCGTGCACCGCGGCACGAGCGGAGCCGTGGGGGCGGCCACAGAAGCCTTCGAGGGTGCCCGCGCCGCGGTCGCCCGCTTCGTGGGCGCGGCTGCGCCCGAGCAGATCGTGTGGGCCGAGAACGCCACCGATGCCCTGAACATCGTGGCCCTCGGCATCGGAGAGGCGAGTGCGAACCCGGCGCTCGGTGTGCCTGGCAGCGAACGCTTCGCGGTGGGGCCGGGTGATGAGATCCTCGTCACCGAGGCCGAGCACCACGCCAATCTCATCCCGTGGCAGCGGCTCGCAGCCCGAACCGGTGCGACCTTCCGCTACATTCCCGTGCGCGAAGACGGCACCTGGACCATCGACGACGCCAGAGCAGCGCTCACCGAACGCACCCGCGTGTTCGCCTTCGCCCACATTTCCAACGTCACCGGCTACGTCGCGCCCGTTGCCGAACTCGCCGCACTCGCGCGCAGCGTCGGCGCGCTCACCGTGCTCGATGCCTGCCAGTCGGTGCCGCACATTCCCGTCGACCTCGACGCCCTCGGTGTCGACTTCGCCGCGTTCTCAGGTCACAAGATGCTCGGCCCCAACGGTGTCGGCGTGCTCTACGGTCGCCCCGAGCTGCTGGCCGCGCTGCCGCCGTCACGCACCGGCGGATCCGCGATCACCCGCGTCACCATGGAGTCGGCCGAGTTCATGCCGCCGCCCATGCGCTTCGAGCCCGGAACCCAGCCCGTCTCGCAGGCTGTCGGCCTGGGCGCGGCCGTCGAGTTTCTCTCGGCCGTCGGCATGGAGCGTGCTGCCGCCCGCGAGCACGAGCTCGTGGAGCGGCTGGTCGCAGGCATCGAGGAGACCCCCGGTGTGCGCTTGCTCGGCCCCGCCGACCCCGCGCAGCGAGTGGCACTCGCAGCGGTGTCGGTCGAGGGCCTGCACGCCCACGATGTGGGCCAGTTTCTCGACGAGCAAGGGGTGCTGGTGCGGGTGGGCCACCACTGCGCACAGCCGCTGCATCGGGCCTTCGGCATTGCCTCGTCGACGCGTGCGAGCGTGCACCTCACCACCACCGAGGACGAGATCGATCGTTTTCTCGACGCGCTCCGCGGCGCTCAGCGGTACTTCGGAGTGGAGGTGTCGGCGTGAGCGCGCTCGACGGACTGTACCAGGAACTGATCCTCGATCACTCGAAGCGCCCGGTGGGCAAGGGAGCGCTTGAGGCGCCCGATGGCGCCCTGACCGCGTCGCATCACGAGTTCAACCCGAGCTGCGGCGATGAGATCGACCTCTCAATTGCCGTCGACGCCGAGAGCGGGCGCATCGAGCGGCTGGCGTGGGAGGGGCAGGGCTGTTCGATCTCGATGGCGTCTGCTTCGATCCTGTCTCAGCTGGTGCGCGATGAACAGCTCACCATCGAGGAGGCGCAGCTGCGGATCGCAGCGTTCCGCGAGATGATTCAGGCGCGCGGCGCTGGGGAACCCGACGAAGAGCTGCTGGGCGATGCCGTCGCCCTGCAGGGCGTCGCGAAGTTCGTGATGCGGGTGAAGTGCGCGATGCTCGGCTGGGTCGCACTCGAGGCGGATCTGCGCCAGGTCGAGGGGCAGCGCGCGTGAGCGCCGCAATCACCTTCGACAGCACGGTCGCCGAGATCGTCGCGGCGCTCGAAGCGCTGGAGGATCCGAAGGTGCGTGCGGTCAACGAGCGCCACGGCGACGATCACGGGGTCAACCTCACGCGGCTGCGGGAGATCGCGAAGCCGCTGAAGAAGAATCAGGATCTTGCACTGCAATTGTGGGCTACCGGCTACACGCCGGCCCGGCTCGTAGCCACTCTCATTGCCAAGCCTCGCGACTTCACCCAGGCCCAGCTCGATTCCATGCTGCGGGAAGCGGTCATCCCCAAGGTGCACGGCTGGCTCGTCAACTACATCGTGAAGAAGAGCCCCCACGCCGAGCAGCTGCGCCTGATCTGGCTCATGGACGACGACCCCGTGGTGGCGAGCGCCGGCTGGGAGCTCACTTCGGAGCGAGTGGCGAAGCAACCCGAGGGTGTTGACGCCGGGATGCTGCTCGATGTGATCGAGCTGGGCATGCAGGATGCGCCGGATCGCCTGCAGTGGTCGATGAACTGGTGCCTCACCCAGATCGGAGTCTGCAACCCGGAGTATCGCGACCGAGCTATCGCGATCGGCGAGCGCCTCGGAGTGCTCAAGGATTACCCGACGCCCCCGAACTGCACCTCGCCCTACGCGCCGATCGCCATCGCCGAGCTGGTTTCACGCCGCGAGGGCTGAGCGCGCGGGTGCCCGCGAAGCGCGCACTCACCGGGGCATGCCCGCTCACGATGCCGGCGCGCTGCCACACACACACACACACACACATCAGCCCTCACACCAGCCCTCACGCCCGCGCGACGAGGCCGTGCTCAGTCGCGGCAAGCCTGTCGGCGATCTCCCTGATGATGGCCTGCATTGCCGCGCCGGCGTGGGTGGGTGCCATGTCTGAGCGGCGGGCCACGCTGATCGTGCGGGTGAGACCATCGCCCGCGAGCGGTGTGACGCGCAGCTTGGATCGATCCGCTGCCACCATGGCCGGCACCACCGCAACACCGATGCCCCGCTCGGCGAAGCTCAGCGCCGCATCCATCTCGGCGCCCTCGACGGCGACAAGCGGCGCGATGCCAGCCCTGCGCAGAGCCGCATCCATCGCGACTCGCAGATCGTAGTTCTCGGGGAACATCACCTGGGGCACCTGAGCGAGCTCGGCAAGCCCGACGGCTGCTGCCCCGGCGAAAGGGTCTCGCTCCTCCGCGGCGGAGACTGCGACCAAACGCTCGCTCAGGATGGGCTCGCGTTCGAGCACCGCACGCGCCGCATCTGACGACACGCTCGTCACGATGAGGGCGAGGTCGAGCGACCCCTCCATGAGCGCTGCGATGAGGCTGCGCGATCCTCGTTCGAGGATCTCGATGTCGATGCCGGGGTACCGGCCACGAAACTCGGCGAGCACATCGGCCACGAGGCTCGTGCAGAGGGTGGGTGTGGCACCCAGCCTGATGCGCCCGCGCCGCAGACCCGCAAGCTCGGCCATTTCGCCGCGTGCGGTCTCGGCGTCGGTGAGCATGCGCCGCGCGAACGGTAGCAGGCGTTCCCCCGCCGCGGTGAGTGTCACATTGCCGCGGGCCCTGTGGAACAGCTCGACGCCGAGCTCGCCTTCGAGGCTCGCGATCTGTCGGCTGAGGGAGGGCTGCGCAAGGTGTAGGTGCTCAGCGGCTCTGGTGAAGTGACCGGTGCGGGCGACCTCGGCAAAGCCGCGCAGCTGTTCGAGATTCATGTCCATAGCCTATTCGCATCGTCATGATCCAATCTATTCATTGGAGTAATCGTCGCTGGGTGCCTAGCGTGGTCCGCATGAACACCATCGCAGCAACCACTGACATTCACGGATCCGCTCCCCACGAGCGGATCCTCTCGACCTCCGTGCTCGTCATCGGCACAGGCGGTGCCGGCCTGCGGGCCTCCATTGAACTCGCCGAACGCGGTGTGCAGGTGCTCGCCGTTGGCAAGCGCCGCGCCCACGACGCGCACACCACCCTCGCCGCCGGCGGCATCAACGCGGCCCTCGGCACCGTCGACCCCGAAGACAGCTGGCAGCAGCACGCAGCAGACACGCTGCGCGAGTCCTACTTCCTGGCCGATCCCGCCATTGTCGAGGTCGTCGCTCGCGGCGCCACCCAGGGCATCGAAGAACTCGAACGCTGGGGGATGCCCTTCGCCCGCGAGGCCGACGGCCGGATCAGCCAGCGCTTCTTCGGCGCACACAAGTACCGTCGCACCTGCTACGCCGGCGACTACACGGGCCTGGAGATCCAGCGCACCCTCATGCGCCGCGCCGCCGAACTGCGCGTGCCGATCATCGACACGATCTACATCACCCGCCTGCTGGTGAGCGACGGTCGCATCTTCGGCGCCTACGGCTTCGACATCGTCGACGGCACCCCCGTCGTGATCCACGCTGACGCCGTGATCCTCGCCGCAGGCGGCCACACCCGCATCTGGCGCAACACCTCCTCGCGTCGCGACGAGAACACGGGCGACTCGTTCCGACTCGCGGTGCTCGCGGGAGCCCGCATCCGCGACGCCGAACTCGTGCAGTTCCACCCCTCGGGCATTCTCGAACCCGCTGATGCCGCAGGCACCCTTGTCTCCGAGGCCGCGCGCGGTGAGGGCGGCATCCTGCGCAATGCGCTCGGCGAGCGGTTCATGGAGAAGTACGATCCCGAACGCATGGAGCTGTCTACCCGTGACAGGGTCGCGCTTGCGAGCTACACCGAGATCATCGAGGGCCGTGGCACCACGAATGGTGGCGTCTTCCTCGATGTCTCACATCTGCCTCGTGAGCAGATCCTCGCGAAGCTGCCGCGGGTCTATCGCACCCTGATCGATCTGCAGATGCTCGATATCACCGAGGCACCCATCGAGATCGCCCCGACAGCCCACTATTCAATGGGCGGCGTGTGGGTGCGTCCGGAGGATCACGGCACCGGAGTGGATGGGCTCTATGCCATCGGCGAGGCGTCGAGCGGGCTGCACGGCGCCAATCGACTGGGTGGCAACTCCCTCATCGAGTTGCTGGTGTACGGGCGGATCACCGGTTCCGATGCCGCGAACTATGTCTCTGGGCTGACCGAGATCAAGCGCGATCCGGCGGCTGTTGCCGAGGCACGCGCCGAGATGCAGGGGCTGCTCACGGGCGGCGGCACCGAAAGCCCACGTCGCCTGCAGCGGGCGCTGCGCGACCTCATGACGGAGCACGCCGGTGTGGTGCGCTCTGAGGCTGGCCTGCGCGCAGGCCTCGCGAAGCTCGACGCGCTTGAGGAACGAGTTTCGCAGCTCACCGCGCACCCGGATATCGCGGGTTTCGATGATCTCGCCCACGCCTTCGATCTCTACGGTTCGATGCTTGCCGCGCGCGCCACCCTGGAGTGCGCGCTTGAGCGCCGCGAGACGCGAGGGTGCCACAACCGCTCTGATTTCCCTGATCAGAATGATGAGCTGCGCGGCAATTTCGTGTGGTCGCCGTCTGCGGGTGTGGTGTTCGAACCGCTGCCGGAGGCCCCTGAGGCGTTCCGGGCGCTGGCATACGCCGACGCCGACGACTCTGTAGCTGGCAAGTTGGTCGAGTAGCTGGGTTCTTCGGTTTTTTCGGGCAGGGGCGGATCACCGCACTTCGCCCACAGGCGGCCGATTCGGGTGGAGATCACTCGAATCGGCCGTTGGCCTGTGGATAGGCCCCATGCGTGTGCTCGCCCAGCGCAGGATAGGACCATGACTCATGACACCGCTTCCGATACCTCGCTCCGCGTTCTGAAATGCCACGGCACCGCAGATTTCCTCGCGGCTCTGCCCCATCTCGTCGGCTACACCGCCGCCGACAGCATCTTCATCGTGTTCTTCTCCGGCTCTCGCACGAACCGGGCAATGCGCCTCGATCTCCCTCCTGACGAATCACCCCGACATGTCGCACCTCTGCTCGACTTCATCAGCGCAACCCTGCGCGGGCTCGGGGAAGGGGTCAGCTCCTCGCCGGCCGTGGCGATGACCTGCAGCCGAACCTTCGCCGAGGCCGACGGGCCACCGTGGCGGGCGCTTGCACGGCGCCTCGAGCGCCGCTTGCGACGCGAAGGCATCTTCCTGCGCGAGCTGTGCTGCCAAGCACCAGACGGCTGGATCAGTTTTCTCGATCCGAGTGCTCCCACGGGCGGGCACCCCCTCAGCGAAATTGCGGAGAGCCCGCTCGCGCTCGATGCGGAGCCGGGCGCCTCCGCCCCCAAAGACATCAACGAACTCGGCGCAATCCCCGAAGCCGACCCCGAGACTCGTGATGCGGTGCTCGCCGCACTCGCAGAAGTGCCCCCGTATGCAGCCGCGCATTTCCGGCGGCGCACCGCAGGCGGCACCCCTGTGCCCGGGCGCGCACCGGTGCCTGTGCGGCGGGAGTTCACCGCGGTGGAGGCCGAACAGCACACACATCCTGCTCCCCCGGAGGCCTACGCCTGGATGCGCGACACCGCAGAGGTGACCGCGGCACTGCTCGACCTGAACGAACCCCTTTCTCCCACGATGTCGGCGCGTCTGATCCGCTGCGCACAACTGCCCGACAGGTGGCTGTTGCTCGCTCTCGGGGTGCTCACCCGGCCGCTCTTCCCCGTCGAACTCGCCGAAGACATCGGGCCGGCCCAGTTCGTGGCGGTGCCGGTCGATCTCGACAGCGGGCCTTCGCCTTCCCGCACACCGGGCTGGTCGCTGCGCCGCCTGCTCGCAGATCTCTCGCTCGAGTTCACCGAGATGCAGCGTGTGCCGCCGCTGCGCACACGGCTCGTCGAGGCAGCGTCGGTGGCACCCGATGAGCTGCGGCCGGCATTGCTCGCCTTCAGCGCCTGGTTGTGGTGGCTGAGCGGATCCCAATCCGTCGCCGCAAGTCAACTCGACGCGGCGTTCGCCATCGATCCGCAGCATGAACTCGCGCGCATGGTTGAGCGGCTTACCGCAGCGCCGCCATCGATGCACGTGCTCCCACGGCCGTTGTCGAGGGCGGCGTGAGCGCCCTCGCGCCGCGCCCGTGCGGGTGTCGGCGCAGCTCAGCGCGAGCGGATCTCCGATCGCAGCACCTCCACCACGCGCTCGATTTCGGCACTTTTGAGCGAGCTCGCGAGAGTGAAGCGCACCGCCGTCTGCGCGAGCTCTGGCGGGATGCCCATCGCGAGCAACGTCGGCGAGGGTTCGTCTTTGCCTGCAGCGCAGGCCGATCCGGAAGAGACCGCGAAGCCTGCCGCGTCGAGCGCGATAAGCAGCGATTCACCGCTCGCGGAGGTCATCACGAAGGAGGCATGCCCAGGCAGGCGCTCGATCGGATGCCCGGTGAGCTGGGCGCCAGGCACTTCGGCAAGCACACGCTCGACAAGTTCGTCGCGGCTGCGCATGAGGGCGAGGGCGCGGCTGCCGATGTCGTGCGAGGAAGCGGTGACGGCTGCCGCGAAACCCGCGATCGCCGCCACGTTCTCAGTGCCGGAGCGTCGACCGCCCTCCTGCCCTCCGCCGTGCAGCAGAGCTTCGATCGGCAGTTGCGCGCGTACGAGCAGCGCACCGGCTCCCTGCGGGCCGCCAAATTTATGCGAGGCCACAGTCATGGCGTCAATTTCGGGTCCGGGCCAGACGGCCGCCCCAGGCCCGGAACCACCGCTCCCGCCAGCACCGAACGAGACTGGCAACGAAGCCGCCGCCTGCACCGCGTCGGTGTGCATGAGGGCTCCGCGAGCGCGAGCCTCCGCGGCGATTTCGGGCACAGCCTGCACGGAGCCGATCTCGGCGTTCGCGAGCCCCACCGAGACGAGCGTCGTGTCGTCGCGCAGCACCGCCCGGATCGCAGCAGGATCGACGCTGCCTTGTGCATCAACGGGCACTACGCTCAGCTCGAATCCGTGCACGCGCTCAAGGAAGCGGCAGCTCTCAAGCACCGAGGGATGCTCGATCGGTGTGGTGACGATGTGGCGCCCGCGCGGCGCGGCGAGGGCCAGCCCGATGATCGCAAGATTGTTGGCTTCGGTGCCACCAGAAGTGAGCACTACTTCACTCTCCCTGGCGCCGAGCGCGGAGGCGATGGCCGCTCGCGCGGCCTGCAGTGTCTGCTGCGCGCGATGTCCGGCCTGGTGCACGCTCGACGGGTTGGCAGGCCCAGCATCGAGCACCGCGAGCATCGCCGCGCGCGCTTCCGGCCGCAGCGGCGCCGTCGCGGCGGCATCGAGATAGCGGCGATCTCTTCGAACTTCGGTGGCGTGCGTGCGGTCCGCAGCAACTCCGGCCGCGCGCACGCTCATCGCGCGTCCAGTCCCAGGTCGAGCGCTCGTGCGCCGTGGGTGAGTCGGCCGACAGAGATCACGTCCACACCTGTTTCCGCAATGCTCGCGACAGTGCTGAGATCGACCCCGCCGCTCGCTTCCACCACAGCGCGGCCGTCGATGAGGCGCACGCCCTCCACCAGCTCGGGGATCGAGAAGTTGTCGAGCAGGATGCCGGTCGGCGCTGCGGCGAGCACGGGTGCGATCTGCTCGAGTCTGTCGACCTCCACAATGATCGCGGTGGTGTGTCCGGCGCGATCTCGCAGGCCGCGCAGCGCAGCCGTGATGGAGGCATCGTCGACGGCACCGAGAGCGGCGAGGTGGTTGTCCTTCACCATGATCGCGTCGGAAAGACTGAAGCGGTGGTTCGTTCCTCCGCCCGCGCGCACCGCATGCTTTTCGAGCGCGCGCAGGCCCGGCGTGGTTTTGCGGGTGTCGGCGATGCGGGCGCGGGTGTGGGCGACGGCAGCAGCGTACTCGGCGGTGAGGGTTGCGATCCCGCTGAGGCGCTGGCAGAGGTTGAGCGCCACCCGCTCCCCCGTCAGCACACCGCGGGCCGGGCCTGTGATGCGGGCGAGCGAGGCCCCCGCCTCGAAGGCAGCTCCGTCCTCGGCGAGCTCGGTCACCTCGATGCGCGGGTCGAGTTGGCGGAAGGTCTCTACGAGCAGCGCTCCTCCGGCGAACACCCCTGTCTCCCGTGCGACAAGGCTGGTGTCGATGGCGGCGCCCGCAGGAATGGCGAGCTCTACGGTCAGGTCACCCCAGGGGGTGTCCTCGGCGAGGGCTGCGCGCACGACGGATTCGATGAGGTGGGGGGTTAGCACTGCGCGAGGCTCCTCTGCTGTGGGTGGTTGGGCCCGAGCACGGGCTCGGCTGGCGCGTGCCTGGGGGATGATGCAGGAGGCACTGATCCGGGTTGGGGTGCCACAGAGGCGAGCCGCTCGGGAAGACGTGGCGGCGCGGAACGGCGAGCACACGTCGGGGCCGGCGGATCTGCGATTTCGAATACAAAGCCGCGGCGCCGCGCCTGGGCCGGATCGGTGGCGGGCGCATCGATGCGCTGGTGGGCGCCGCGGGACTCGCAGCGGGCCTCGGCGGCGAGCGCGATCATCGCGCGCAGATTCGCCGCGGAACACTCACTGTGCTCGGGCTGCTGCGCCACGGGTGTTCCTGCATCGGAGCTGGCGGCAGCCGCAGCACCAGTTGCAGCATCAGCATCAGCATCAGCATCAGTACGAGCATCGGCACCAGCGCCAGCACCAACACCAGCACCAGCACCAGCACCAGCACCAGCTCCCAGATTGCCCTCGACCCCTGCCCCGAGCCCGACCGTCTCAGGCACGGCCTCGGCAACGAGCGCGCGCATCCCTGTCCCTTCCAAGCTCCAGGATGCGCGCGAAGCTACGAAGTCGGCGGCGGCGAGGCCCGCCCGCTCACCGAACACGAGGCCTTCGAGCAGCGAGTTCGAGGCGAGCCGGTTCGCCCCGTGCACCCCCGTGGCGGCGGTCTCGCCGGCTACGAAGAGCCCGGGGACCGAGCTGCGACCCCGCAGATCCGACGCCACACCGCCCATCGTGTAGTGGGCGGCAGGTGACACCGGCACCGGCTCGCGGCGCCAGTCAAACCCGCTTGCGGTTGTGGCCGAGGTGATCGCCGGGAAGCGGCGCGCCAGGGTGCCTGGGCCGCCCCCACGTTCGATCCCCGTCGCGTCGAGCCACAACCTCGGCTCCCCTCGCTCCTGCATCACTCGCCGCATCTCCCGCGACACCACATCGCGCGGTGCGAGTTCGGCGAGCGGGTGTCTGCCCACCATGAATCGCTCCCCCGACCCGTCACGCAGCACGGCTCCGGCACCGCGCACGGCTTCTGAGACGAGCACACCCGAACCGTCGAGCACCGTGGGATGGAACTGCACGAACTCCAGGTCGGCGACCACCGCACCGGCACGGGCGGCGAGCATCACTCCCTCACCCCGCGATGATGCCGGATTGGTTGAGCGCGCATACAGCCCGGCGTAGCCACCAGTGGCGAGCACCACCGCATCGGCTCGGCAGGTCTCGCGCGATCCGTCCACCAAGTTCTGCAGCACAGCACCGTTCACCGCGCCGGCATCGCTCAGCAGCTGGACAGCGACCCGCTCCTCAATCAGCTCGATCCGCCCGGCCGCCACCTCGGCACGCAAGAGCGCCACCAGATGCCTGTGCAGCACCGCACCCGTGCGGTCGCCGCCGGCGTGCACAATGCGGGCGTAGCCGTGGGCCCCCTCCAGCCCCAGACGCGGGGCGCCGGACGCCGCGCGATCCGCCGCGAAGCCCTGTCGCAGCAGCTGCCGCACCGCCGCAGCCCCGTCACGGGTCAGCACAGCCGCGGCTTCGAGATCGACGAGCCCCACCCCAGCAGCCACCGTATCGGCAAGGTGCGCCTCGGGTGTATCTCCGTAGCCGATCGCCGCCGCGATGCCGCCCTGCGCCAGCGCAGTGCTGCCGCCCACCGCGCCGCGAGCGTCACCGCTCGCACCGCCCGCTTCCAGCCGACCTGGCACGACAAGCGCCGTCGCCGCACCCGCCCGAGCCGCTGCGAGCGCGCAGGAGAGCCCCGCAACCCCCGAGCCGACGACGAGCATCATGGTCGTGCCGCGAGCATCCGCTCGAGGGCGACGCGGGAGTCGCCGGCCACCTCATCCGACACCACGATGCGGTTCGGCACCGAGCCCGCAACGAGCGATTCCAACGTCCAAGCGAGATACGCGGGGTGGATGCGATACATGGTGGAGCAGGGGCACACCACCGGGTCGAGGCAGAACACCGTCAGCTCGGGATGCTGCTCCTGCAGCCTGTTGACGAGGTTGATCTCGGTGCCCACCGCAATCACATCGCCGGGCGACGCCGCCTCGATCTCCTTGCGAATGTACTCCGTCGATCCCGCGCCGTCTGCGGCTTCGACCACCGCGGCAGGGCACTCGGGGTGCACGATCACGCGCACTCCCGGGTGCTCTGCCCGCGCCTGCTCGATCTGCTGCACGGTAAACCGCTTGTGCACCGAGCAGAAGCCGTTCCAGAGAATCACGCGCGCCTCGCTCAGCTGCTCGACGGTGTTGCCACCGAGCGCGAGATGGGGCCGCCATAGCGGCATCAGCTCTTCGGAGATGCCCATCGCCTTCGCGGTGTTGCGTCCGAGGTGCTGGTCGGGGAAGAACACTACGCGCTGGCCGCGCTCGAAGGCCCACTCGAGCACCGTGCGGGCGTTCGACGAGGTACAGACGATGCCGCCGTTGCGCCCGCAGAAGGCTTTGATCGCGGCCGATGAGTTCATATAGGTCACCGGGATCACAGGCTGCAGACCGTTCTCGGTTTCGGCGCCCAGTGCCCCGGTCAGCTCCTCCCAGCAGCGCTCCACCTGCTCGATCGTCGCCATATCGGCCATGGAGCATCCGGCTGCGAGGTTGGGCAGCACCACTGCCTGCGAAGGCCCGGAGAGGATGTCGGCGGTCTCGGCCATGAAGTGCACGCCGCAGAACACGAAGGCTTCGGCTTCGGGGTGCGCCTTTGCAGCCTGCGCCAGCATGAAGGAGTCGCCCACGAAGTCGGCGTGCTGCACGATCTCGTCGCGCTGGTAGAAGTGGCCGAGGATTCGCACCCGTTCGCCGAGCTGCTGCTTGGCTGCGACGATCCACTCGTGCAGCTGCGCATCGCTGGCGTCGGTGTAGCGCTGGGGCAGCGGCCCCTGGCGGGGTGCGTCGCCGGGGATCGGGTCAGGTGCCGACGCTCCGGGCCCGTAGCCGGGGGCGCGGTCGATGGCCCAGGGGTCTCTGGCGAGGCCGGAGTCGCAGCTGGAGACGCCCGTAGCCCGCAGGGCGATAGGTCGACGGTGCGAGGCCTGGCCGCCAGCGGGTTGCTGCGGGGGGCGGGCGGTGCGTTCGCGCTCGGCGGCGGCTCGGATGAGTTCGTGCACGCTCGTCATGCTGTGCTCCTCGGTGCGGGGTTGTGGGGCGCGGCTGGCCGGCCCGGG
The DNA here is from genome assembly GCF_037150695.1 of Leucobacter sp. VD1. Lineage (NCBI taxonomy): Bacteria > Bacillati > Actinomycetota > Actinomycetes > Micrococcales > Microbacteriaceae > Leucobacter > Leucobacter sp. VD1. The sequence goes on along the minus strand of NZ_JBBCPO010000003.1, from coordinate 355,437 downwards.
TGGCCGGGGGGCCGCTGCGGATCCTCCCGGAAGCGGTAGAGGCGTGCGGGGCGGTGCCGCGTGCCGGTTTCGGTTTCGCCGGTGTCGACGAGGTGGCCCTGTGCGAGCGCCTGGCGTCTGAAATTCGCGGGGTCGACGGCCTCACCGAGCACGGCCTCGGTCACGGCGCGCAGCCGCCCGAGGGTGAATACCGGCCCCAGGAAGCGGTGCGCCACGGCCTCGTACTCGGTTTTCGAGCGCAACCGTGCGAGGGCGTAGGCCACAATATCGGCGTGGTCAAAGGCCAGGTCGGGCAAGTTGTCGGCTGAGAACCAGGCCACATTGGGGTCCGGATCGCGGGTTGCCTGAGTGCTCCGCGTTTCGCGGCCTGGTCGGCCGTCTGCTCGCGCCCCGCTGTCGAAGGGCTCGGGGTCGTCCCAGCGTCGCGGGTGTTGGCGGGTGCGCGCGTGCTCTGCTGTGTCGGCGGCCGCGACGGGCGACGCGAGCAGTTCGCGTTCTCCATAGAGTGCCCAGTAAGCGATGGTGACCAGGCGCTGCGCCTCGGCTGAGCGTTCGACACCGCCGAAGGAGTAGAGCTGTTCCAGGTAGCCGGGATCGCGCCGCACTGCATCGCGGAGTGTGCGCAGCGCCGTGTCGGAAAGAGTCTCATCCCAGCGGGTAGGACCGCCAGGCAATGCCCAGCACCCATGAAAGGGTGCGCGTGTGCGGCGCACCAGCGGCAGCCAGAGCGTGATCCCAGCACCCGCGGCTGCGCTTGTTTCAGCGACTGCTCCCGTGATCGTGTCACCGATGAGCGCGTCCTCAGGTGGCACGAGCGCGAAGGCGACTGTCGAGACCGCCACTGCCGGGGGCATGGTTCGGCGCTCGCTCACGCTCGCGGTCTCGTAGGGCACGATACTCCCTGTTCGGTGCTCATCTGATGGCGGCGGGCATCCTGTGCACCACCATCAGCAGCTTATAGTCAAACTGACTATAAGTGAATTACGCCGAGAGCGCACCTTCGCCAAGGACACAAGAAGGTCACGAGACTGTCGCATTTGCGGCATCTGGGATAGGCTCGCCGCAAGACCAGTAATGCCGAACGTTGGAGCAGTCCAGACACGTTTTATCGCTGCGGCCCGCCGCAGCACGCACCACCAGTCTCCACGTCGGCGCCGTCGCCGTGGCACCCCGGTCGCTCTTTGCGACCAGCAACACACGAAGGAAACACACTATGGCCATCGGCACCGTGAAATGGTTCAACTCCGAAAAGGGCTTCGGCTTCATCACCCCCGACGACGGAGCTTCCGACGTCTTCGCGCACTTCAGCGCTATCCAGGGCAACGGCCGTCGCGACCTCTTCGAGAACCAGCGCGTCGAGTTTGACGTCGAGCAGGGCCCCAAGGGTCTGCAGGCGAGCAACATCCGCGCTCTCTAAGCACAGCGCGACACCGGCGGGGGTGCGGGGCTTCGGCTCCGCACCCCCGCTTTTCGTTTCAGTGCCTCATCCTCCAACGCTCACCCCCGCAGCCGGTAGTGCAGATACACGATCCCGTTCTCAAGGCTGCGCTGTTCAAGCAGTTCGAGTTCGCAGCGCAGATCATCCGGAAAGAACCGCGTGCCGCCGCCCACCACCACCGGCGCGAGGTAGATCTGCAACTCGTCGACGAGCCCGGCGCGCAGGGCGTGGCCCGCGAGCTCGGGCCCCTCGATCGTGAGGTCGTGCTCGAGTGTGCGCTTCAACTCACGGATCTCGTCAGGGTCGAAGGCGCGGCGCAGCGTCGTGCGGGCGCTGCGTGGCTCGTCGAGCGTGGTCGAGTACACGATCTTGTCGCAAGCTCGCCAAAGTCTCGCGAACTCCGCGATCCCTGGCGGCATCTCGGCGTCCTGATCGGCGGTCTCCCAGTAGACCATCATCTCGTACATGCGGCGCCCGTAGAGGTAGGTGCCGACGGATCGGGTAGCCTCCGCGACAACGGCGTGCAGCTCCTCGCTCGCCATGCCCCAGTCGAAGCCACCCGCCGCATCCTTCGTGTAGCCGTCGGCCGAAACGACCATCGAATAGATCAACAGGCCCATCAGCGTCTCCTTTGCTCGCCGCGCGCGATCCGCTTCCAGTATCGCCCGGCCGGGTCGTTCGCGCACCCCGTGTTTCGATCAGCCGCGATCCGAGCATCCCGCATCACACTGGCAGCCGAGCTACGCACGCACCCCCTCACTCCACCCTGTTTTGTACACTCGCCACACCCGGTTCGACAGCGCTTCGCCGCTCGCACTACATTCGGGGCACCGCCTCCGAACTGAAACGGGGATCCATGTCAGAGCCGACGTACCCACACCTCCTCACGCCCCTCGATTTAGGCTTCGTCACGCTGCCCAATCGCGTGCTCATGGGCTCGATGCACCTCGGGCTCGAAGAGGCCCCCGACGGCGCCGAGCGTCTCGCCGCGTTCTACCGCGAACGCGCCCGCGGCGGTGCCGCGCTGATCGTGACGGGTGGCATCTCGCCCAACGACGAGGGGCGACTCACCCCGGGCGCCGCCACCCTCGAATCCGAGGAGCAACTGCCCCACCATCGCGTCATCACCGACGCCGTGCATGAGGAGGGTGGGCGGATCGCGCTGCAGATTCTGCACGCCGGCCGCTACGGCGCGCACCCCAACATTGTGGCCCCGAGCCCTATCCAAGCTCCCATCTCGCCGCTCACCCCACGCGAGCTAACCGACGCCGAGGTCGAGCGCACCATCGACGACTTCGCCCGCACGGCCCGCCTCGCCCAACTCGCCGGCTACGACGGTGTAGAGATCATGGGCTCCGAGGGCTACCTCATCAACCAGTTCACGGCGCGCCGCACCAATCACCGCGACGACCGTTGGGGCGGCAGCCTCGATGGCCGGCTGCGCTTCCCCGTCGAGATCGTGCGCCGCGTGCGCGAGGCCGTCGGCGAGCGCTGCATCGTAATTTACCGGCTCTCGATGCTCGAACTCGTGCCCGACGGCGCAACCTTCGACGAGGCGCTGCAGCTCGCGCGTCTCGTCGAAGCCGCGGGTGCCACCATGATCAACTCGGGCATCGGCTGGCACGAGGCCCGCGTGCCCACCATCGCAAGCTCGGTGCCGCGCGGCGCGTTCTCGTGGGCGACCCGGCGCTTCGCCGACGCCGTATCGATCCCGCTCATCACCACCAACCGCATCAACACCCCCGCCACAGCCGAGCGGCTGCTCGCTGAGGGCTGCGGCGATATGGTGTCGCTCGCGCGGCCGTTCCTCGCCGATCCCGAGTTCGTGCGCAAGGCCGCCGCGGGCACCCCCGAGCGCATCAACACCTGCATCGGCTGCAATCAGGCCTGCCTCGACCACACCTTCTCCGGTCGCCCGGCTTCCTGCCTGGTGAACCCGCGCGCGGGGCACGAAACCGATCTCGTCATCGGCCCGACGGTTACGAAGAAGCGGATCGCGGTTGTCGGTGCAGGCCCGGCAGGGCTCGCCTGCGCCACCACGGCGGCCTCGCGCGGTCACGCGGTGACCCTGTTCGAAGCCTCGGATCGCATCGGCGGGCAACTGAACGTGGCGTTGCAGGTGCCGGGTAAGAGCGAGTTCCGCGAGACGCTGCGCTACTTCGGGGTGCGGATCGTGGAAACGGGCGTCGAGCTGCGGTTGGGCCATCGGGCCACAGCCGAGGCCCTAGCCGCTGAAGGCTTCGACGAGATTGTGGTGGCGACGGGCGTGGTGCCGCGCCGACCCGACATTCCCGGCGTCGATCACCCCAGCGTGCTCGGGTATCTCGATGTGCTGCGCGAACAGGCCCCGGTGGGCGATCGCGTCGCGATCCTCGGTGCCGGCGGTATCGGCTTCGACGTCGCCGAGTATTTAACGGCACCCGCCGACGATCCCGGATGGAGCGACGCGGCGGCTGAGGATCCGGCGGCACTCGACGCGTTTCTCGCGCACTGGGGCGTCGACCGCGACTTCACTGGTGCCGGCGGCCTCCGCCCGCCCGTCGAGGAACGGCCCACACGCAGTGTCGTGATGCTGCAGCGCAAGGCAGGCAAGCTGGGGGCAGGGCTCGGCAAGACGACGGGCTGGATCCACCGCACCGAACTCGCGCGGCGCGGAGTGCGCATGGTGGCCGGCGCCGAGTATCTCGGCATCGACGACGACGGTCTACGGGTGCGGTTGCAGGCGGGCGAGACGGCTGCAGGCAGCAAGCCGCCCGGGGCAGCCGGATCCACCGCTTTGCATACCGAGGAGCGCGGGAGCACCGCTGAGACCGTTGCCATTGAAACCATCGCCGTCGACACTGTCGTGCTCTGCACCGGCCAGGAACCCTCGCGCGAACTGCACGACCGACTCGCGGCCCTCGGGATCGTGACGCACCTCATCGGCGGCGCCGACGTGGCCGGCGAGCTCGACGCGAAGCGCGCGATCGCGCAGGGCACGCGGCTCGCGGCGGAGCTGTAGCGGGTCAGGCGGCTCCTGCGCCACTTGCGCCACCTGCGCCAGCATTAGTTCGAGGGAGCTGAAAGCACCTCTCGGGCAACCGCGATTGCGTCATCCAGCGCGCGATCGAGGGGGTGCCGGCCGGCGCCGCGATCCGCCCACTCCCACACCGCAGTTACGAGTGCCGCCGCATAGCCGGCCCCGATCACGGCGGCGCGCACCGACTCGGTGCCGTCGCGTTCGAGCCTGTGTGCGATGGCGGTGCCGATCCGCAGCTGGCGCGCTGCCCGCCCCGCAGCAAGCTCCTGCTCGACCCCCATCGTGCGGGCATCGACGATCGCGAGCGCAAGCGTATCGGGTGCCTCACCCGCAGCGAACACGGCGAGCGCGTCGGCGAGTGGCTGCGCCGGATCGTCAAGCGCGCCGAGCAGCGCGTCGATCCGCCCATCGAACACGAACCACAAGATCTCTGATTTGCCGGCGAAATAGTTGAAGAAACTGGAGCGGCTCACCCCGGCGCGACGCGCGATCTCGGTGATCGAGGTGGCCTCGTAGCCCTGTTCAAGAAACAGCTCGCAGGCCGCGTCGGCAAGCACCTCGCGGGAGGAAGCGGGCGGCCGCCCACGCGAAGCTCTCATACCCACCACACTACCCCGCACCCTTGTCTCTCCCTCCTATCTCACCCCGGTCTGAGCTGTGGCGCCCAGGGGCGAAGCGCGGGGGGGCAACAACACCAACCCGCATGTAAGATAGCTTTGTTGAACCGGATCTAACAAATAGTTTCGGGTCGTTGCACCCTGAGGAGTTTCGCACCGCCATGTCCCCGCACCATCGCCGCCAGCTCACGCCTCTTGCACTCGCCGCGGTCGCCGCTCTCGCACTCAGCGCTTGTAGCTCTGCCGGCACCAACCACCAGCAGAGCGACACCCTCGTCTACGCGACCGGCGACGCCGAACCGAGCTGCCTCGATCCGCATGTGGGCGGCAACTACCCACAGGCGCTCATCTCGACGCAGTATCTCGAGCCCCTGGTCGGACGCGACTCAAGCGGCAAGATCCAGCCGTGGCTCGCGACCGAGTGGCAGGCAAGCGACGACGGCCTGACCTGGGATTTCACCCTGCAGGACGGCGTCACTTTCACCGACGGCACACCGCTCGACGCCGCAGCAGTCAAGGCGAACATCGAGCACCTGCAAGATCCCAATACGCAGTCCTCCACCGGTTACCTTGCGGTGCAGAAGATCGCCGAGATCGAGACCATCGACGATACGCACGTGCGCTTCCACCTCTCGGCCCCTGACTCGGCGCTGCTCGAGTCACTGAGCCAGCAGTGGACCGCGATCCAGTCGCCCGCCGGCATCGCACGCGGCATGGAGCAGAACTGCCAGGCCCCCATCGGCACCGGCCCCTTCATTGTCGAGTCGTGGACCCCGCAGCAGCAGGTCGACCTGGTGCGCAACGACGACTACCGCACCCCCGGCCCCGAGGCCGACCATGAGGGCCCGGCCCACATCGAACGCATTGAGTGGCGGTTTATCCCCGACGCGGCCACCCGCAACGCGGCGCTTGCTGCTGGCGAGGTGCAGGTCATCGACAACCCGCTGCCTGCAGACATCGTCGCTGCTGAGCAGAGCGGATCGGGCATCGAGCACATCGACGCCCCTCGCCCCGGCGCGGTCAACCGTATCGAGCTCAATTCGGGTCAGGCTCCCTTCGACGATGTGCGCGTGCGCGAGGCGTTCATTCGCGTCGCCGACCCAAACCCGGGCATCTCCTCGCTCTTCAAGGGTGTAGCCTCCCGTTCCTACTCGCCGCTCGCGAGCGTCGAACCCACTGCGGTTGCCGACAAGTCGTTGTTCGGCACGGATCCGGCGGCTGCGGCGAAGCTGCTCGACGAGGCGGGCTGGGAGATGGGATCCGACGGGGTGCGCGAGAAGAACGGCGCGAAGCTGACCGTGCGCTTCCCCGTCAGCACCAATCAGTCGACGGCTGCCGAGCAGTCGTTGTTCGAACAAATCCAGGCGAACGCCGCGGCCGTCGGTTTCGATGTGGTGATTGAACCTGTCGATCTGAGCAGCTGGTACGGCGCTCTCGCGGCGCACGAGTACGAGGCAGTGAGCGCCCCTTACACAAAAGTCGGCCCCGACGTGCTGCGCATCCTCTACCACTCCGACGGCACCATCCCGGCGCCCTCGGGCTACTTCGCGAACAACGCGCAGCTCAAGGATCCCGAGCTCGATGCGATCCTCGATCAGGCCTCGGCCACGCTCGATGAGGCTGAGCGCACCAAGCTCTACGCCGACGCACAACAGCGCATTCTCGAGAGTTTCACGGTGCTGCCACTCTACGATCAGCAGAACCACTTCCTGGTGAAGGGCGTCGAGGGTGTGACTACGCTCGGCACCGTGGCGACGCCCACCTTCGTCAACGCGCGTCTCGGCTGAAGCGGAGAGACGAGGAAGCCGAGGGGCAGTACACGTGACAGCCAGACGGATCGCGCGCGCGGTCGCGAGGCGGCTCGGGTCTGCGCTACTGGTGGTCTGGTTGACGGCCACCGTGGTGTTCTTCGCGCTGCGGCTCTCCGGTGACCCGCTCGAGGCGATCATGGGCGGCCCTGGTTCGCAGGCGGGCGCCGAGGCGACGGAGCGGGCCCGGGAGGCCTACGGGCTCGACCGCCCGCTCGTCGTGCAGTATCTCGCGCAACTCTGGAACACCGTCACCCTGCAGTTCGGCGATTCCTACTCCCGGAAGCAGCCGGTGACCGAACTGCTCGCCGCGAACCTACCGCCGACGCTGCTCATCGCGACGCTCGCGCTGCTGCTCGCCTGGGTGCTTGTGGTGTGCGGCGCGCTCGTCGTGGCGCTCGCCGGTCACGGCCGCGCCGGCCGCGCAATCCGCTCAGCGATGGCCGGCGTCGAAACAGTGGCGTCGGTGGCGCCGCAGTTCTTCCTGGGTGCGGTGCTGATCCTCGTCTTCGTGAGCGGATTCGGCCTGCTGCCCGCCACCAGCGGATCGACGCCCGCGGGGCTCGTGCTGCCCGTGGTGACGCTCGCGGTGCCGATCGCGGGGTACCTCGCGCATGTGCTGCAGGGCTCGCTCATCGAGGCCGACGACGCCCCCTTTGCCGTCACGTCGCGCTCGCGGGGCGCGTCGGAGGCCCGGGTGCTGCTGCGCCACACGCTGCGCCACGCCGCACTGCCGGCGCTCGCTCTGTCGGGTTGGGCATACGGATCATTGCTGAGCGGCGCGGTGGTGGTTGAGGCGCTGTTCGCACGGCAGGGCATCGGGAGGATGCTGCTCGAGGCGGCGACTGTGCGCGATGTACCGGTGGTGATCGGAGCGGTCGTGGTGATCGCGCTGCTCTACGTGGGGATCATGCTGCTCTCGGATGTACTTGAGCAGTGGGTGGATCCGCGGCTGCGCCGCCGGGACGGGGTGCGTATATGAGAGCGATGCGGATCGGCGGGAGCCAGGTCGGCACCGCGTTCTGGCGCGGTGCCGGGTTCGATGCCGCCCGGAGTTTCGGATGGTCGGGATGGATCAGCACGGCGATCCTCGTGGTCGCGCTGATCGCGGTCTGCGCACCGCAGCTGCTGGCCCCCGGTGATCCGCTCGCCGTGCACCCGGCCGATGGTTTCCAGCCGCCCTCGTTGGCACACCTCTTCGGCACCGACGAATCGGGCCGCGACCTCTTCACCCGCGTCGTGCACGGAGCCGCCGCCTCGGTGGGCATCGGCCTCGCGGCGACCGGTATCGGGATCGGTTTTGGGGCGGTGCTCGGCTTCGCGGCGGGGCTCGGCCCGCGCTGGCTCGACAGCTCGCTCGGCCGCGTCTTCGAGGTGCTGTTCGCGTTGCCCACGCTCGTGATGGCGCTGCTGTTCATCTCGGTGATGGGGTCCGGCCCCACCGCGTCGATCCTCGCGATCGGCCTCGCCACGATCCCCGGCTACGCACGAATGCTGCGCGCCCGCGTGCGCGGCATCGCCGCGAGCGGCTATGTGGAGTGGGCGCGTCTCGACGAGGTGGGGCCGGTACAGGTGTTCGTGCGACACATCGCCCCGAACTCGCTGTGGCCGTTGGCTTCGGCTGCGACGCTCGGGATTGGCCAGGCCATTGTGTGGGTGTCGGCGCTCGGTTTTCTCGGTCTCGGCGCGCTGCCACCTTCGCCGGAGTGGGGGGCGATGTTGAATGCGGGGCGCGTGTATCTGACGACGGCCTGGTGGATGACGGTGTGCCCGGGTCTCGCGATCGTGCTGGTCGCGGGGGCGCTCACGGTGCTGGGGCGACGATTGGGGGCTGCTCGTGGCTAGCTCGACTCAGGCAGGAGCGGGTGCGACGGTCGTGCTCGACGTCGAGGGGCTCAGCGTGACGCTGCGCGGCGGTGCGCCGGTGCTCGACGGCATCGATCTGCGGGTGCACGCCGGCGAGTGCGTTGCGGTGGTGGGCGAGTCGGGGGCTGGGAAGTCGGTGCTCGCGCGCACGCTGCTCGGTCTTATTCAGGCGGATCCGCGGTGGACCGTGGCGGCCCACTCCTTCGAGGCGGTCGGGCACGACGTGCGCCCCTTCACGCCGCGTCGGTGGCGGGGGCTGCGTGGGCGCGAGGTAGCGCTCGTGCTGCAGGATGCACTGCAGTCGCTCGATCCGCTGCGCACCATCGAAGCCGAGGTCGGCGAGGCACTGGCGGTGCGCGGGATCGGCCGCCGTGAGCGGCGGGCCGCCGTGATCCGCGCATTGGAGGCGGCGGGCCTCCCCGACGCCGCATCGCGCCTGCGGCAGCGGTCGGGAGAATTGTCTGGCGGGATGCGACAGCGTGCGCTGATCGCCTCGGCGCTGGTGCACGAGCCGGCGCTGCTGGTCGCCGATGAGCCGACCACCGCGCTCGACGCCACCACGGCGAGCCGCGTGCTGCAGCTCTTCAAAGAGGTGACACAGCGGGGCACGGCGGTCTTGCTCATCAGTCACGATCTCGCAAGCGTCGCCCGTGTGGCTGACCGCATCGTCGTGCTCGATCGGGGTCGCGTGGTCGAGCAGGGTGCTACAGAGCAGGTGCTGCACCGGCCCGCCCACGCCGTCACCCGCGCGCTCGTCGCGGCGATCCCGCGCGGCCCGAAACCGGGGGCGGCGAGCCGTGCCGTCTCCCCGCCCCTCGATTCCCCCGTGCTGCTCGCACTGCGCGGTGCCGCCCGTCGCTTCCCGGCTCCCACCGGTGCCAGCGCTGGCCTCCACGAGACCGACCTAGTGCTGCGACGGGGCGAGGCTGTGGGCGTGGTTGGTGAGTCTGGCGCGGGCAAGAGCACGCTCGCACGCCTCCTCGTGGGTGCCGAGCAACCGGATGCGGGTACGGTCGAGCGCGTCGACCCGGGGTGCCGCGTGCGGCTCATCCCGCAGGATCCGCTCGCCACTTTCGATCCGCGCTGGCGGGTCGAGCGGATCCTGTCGGCCTCGCTGCGCGATCCCGCTCGCTCCCCCGAGGCGCTCCTCGCGCTAGTGGGGCTCGGCCCCGAGTATCTGCGTCGCAGGCCAGCGACGCTCTCGGGCGGTCAGCGCCAGCGCGTCGCGATCGCGAGGGCGCTCGCCGCCGACCCCGATGTGCTGGTGTGCGACGAGCCGGTGTCGGCGCTCGACGTAACCACACAGGCGGGCATCTTGCAACTGTTGCGGGAGTTGCAGGAGAGGCAAGGCGTCTCGCTCGTGTTCGTATCGCACGATCTCGCCGTGGTGCGCAGCGTGTGCGATCGCGTGCTCATCATGCGCGACGGTCGCGTCGTCGAGTCAGGTGAGACGGAGCGGGTGTTCGCCGATCCCACCGACCCCTTCACCCGTGAGCTCGTCGCCAGCGCCACCGCCTGAGGCCCCGCCAGGCGTCCAGCTGTCGCCCGCGGCTGAGCGCCACCTGGGCTCGTTTCCCCGAGCAGCATACTGCGCCGGGCGTGTGGAATCTCGCGCTCAGAAAAGGAGCACGCAGAAGAACAGCCTTCGAGCGAATCGGGCCGTGTATCCTCGGCCCGGCCTTCGATCACCCTGATATCGGTTCGGGGTCTGCCGGGCAGTCCGAAGGAACGGGCCCAGGGTCGGCCGAACAACGTTCCACTTCTCCCCCGCGTGCGTTCGGTGCAGGATCGGCTCCGCACCCACTTTCGGTGACGGCGAAGCGTCGGTCCGGATCGAGCTGGGTGAGAATCCCGTAAGAGACCTCTGCGATCCGAGCGGCGCCCTCTTCTCCGAGGCCGGCAAACACGAGCGACTTCACCGCATCACTGTAGAGCGGCAAAGCGCGCCGATAGGCCGCGACCCCGTCCATCGACAGTGTCGCGTTCGTCGCCCGCCGGTCTGCCGCGCAGACCGATCGAACCACGAGCCCTTTTCGTTCAAGACTGTCAACCACGCGAGACAGACGCGGAAGGGTTGCGTTCGTACGCGCGGCAAGGGCGCTGAGCCGCAACGTATGGGATTCAGCCTCGTAGAGCGCTTCGAGGAGCGTGAACTCGAACGATGTGACCCCCGCACCTGCGATTCGGCGGTCCAGCTCTGTGGGCAGCAGTTCGAGCATCGCTCGCAAACGCGCAATGGCAACACGCTCCTGCTGATTCAGTCGGCTCATATCATCCATCCTAACTTTAGTTGTAGACGCAAGCAATTTGTGTTAGTTTCATCTACAAGTAATCTCTCGGCGTTACCGGACACCACTAACCGGAAGGAACGAATCATGACCAGCTACACGATCATCGGCACAGGAAACATGGGATCCGCGATCGGCGGTGTCCTGACCGCCGGTGGCGCCAGAGTGTCGCACCTCTCGCGCGAGCAGTTGCAGAGCGAGAGCATCTCGGGTGACGTGGTCGTGCTCGCCGTGCCGTATCCAGCGGTCGAGGGCATCCTCGCGGCGCACGGTGACCAGCTCGCAGGAAAAACGGTGGTAGACATCACCAATCCACTGAACTTCGAGACCTTCGACTCTCTGGTAGTGCCGGAAGGCAGCTCGGCGACGGCAGCGATCCAGGCACGGCTTCCCCAGAGCAAGGTGCTCAAGGCCTTCAACACCAACTTCGCCGCGACCCTTGTGAGCAAGCAGGTCGGCGGCGAGACCACTACGGTCCTGATCGCGGGCGATGACGCGCAGGCGAAGGCTCAGCTTGCCGGGGCGATCATCGCGGGCGGGCTGGCCGCCCTCGACGCCGGTTCGCTCAGCCGTGCACATGAATTGGAAGCACTCGGCTTCCTCCAGCTCACACTCGCCGCGAGCGAGAAGATCTCCTGGACCGGTGGCTTCGCTATCGCGAAGTAGCATCCCCACGTTGATGTCGAGGTGCCGCATGGCACCTCGACAAGATAGGAAACATCATGAGCACCTCGACTCACGACGAGATACTGAACGCGCAGACGACCATGGGTCCGGTCACACTCCGCGTCGGTGACATGCAGGTCATGTCCGACTACTATTCGGGCGCCTTCGCGCTCGAGCCCCTCGAAGAGGAAGCCCAGGGCAACGAGACGCATCGTGTACTCGGTCGCGGGCAGACCCCGTTCGTTCGCTTGATCCACACACCGAACCTTCCCGCGGTCGATCCGCGTCAGGCAGGCTTGTTCCATACGGCCTTCCTCTTCGACGACGCCGCGGGTCTCGCGGCGACGGTCTACCGCGCAGCGCAAGACCGCCGCGGCACCTTCACCGGCTCGAGCGATCACCTCGTAAGCGAGGCGTTCTACTTCACCGATCCGGAGGGCAATGGGGTGGAGCTCTACACGGATCGACCCCGAGAGCAATGGACACGGGTCGACGGCGAGATCCAGATGGACACCATCTTTCTCGACCCCAATGCCTTTCTTCGCGAGCACCTCAGCCCGGAGGCAGTCACTGCCGCACCCACCCAGGCGGGCACCGTCGGACACGTCCACCTTCAGGTCGGAGATCTCGCAACCGCGCGAGCGTTCTACATCGACACCCTCGGGTTCGAGATCACCCAGAGTCGATATCCTGGAGCGCTCTTCGCCTCAGCCGGCGGATACCACCACCACATCGCTATGAACACCTGGAACAGTCGCGGTGCCGGGCCCCGCGCGGCACAGCTCGGCCTGGCCGATGTCTCGATCACTGTGCCCGACCGGTCGGAACTCGATGCCGTTGCAGAACGTCTCCGCCGTCATAACATCGATTTCGCCTCAGACGGCAGAACGCTCGCGCTCGATGATCCATGGGGCACCCGTGTCACCCTCGCGATGCCCGGAGTCGCGACAGACGAGCTGATGGCCCGCTAGGGTCAGCCCACGCCGGAGCTCTCGCGGTAGAGGCCGACCAGCCCTTCGAGACCGCCCGCTTCGAATCGTTCGAGCTGGCGGCGGGCGGGGCCGCCGGTGCCGCGGAGGCGCTCGACGTAGCCGTGCACGCGGTCATGATCGCCGGTGCGGCGCAGTTCGGCCTCGACCGAATCGACCATGCGGTCGAGGGTGTCGAAGGCCGGCTCTGGGCGCGCGGTGAGCGGATCGATGAGCTCGGCTCCGAGACCGTCTCGGGCCGCCATCCAGATCGCACCGTTCACGAGGCCGGCCGCCGCTCGCGGCCTCGCCTTCCCCGCCTCAGCGTCGCGCAGCGCCCGATCCACAAGCGCCCGCACCAGCACGGCGAAGCAGACCGCATCCTCAGCCTCCAATTGCGCATCAGCGATCCGCAATTCCATCGTGGGGAAGTTCTGCGACAGCCGCGCAAGCCACGTCACCACACCGGCATCGAGCAGCACCCCGCTCTCGACAAGCTGCTCCACAGCGTGCGTGTACTCATCGCCGCTCGCGAACTCCGGCGGGAACCCCGCCACCGGCCACGACATGTTCATGACATGTCGCCAGCTCGCGAACCCTGTCGGTTCACCGCACCACAGCGGCGAGTTCGCGGTCATTGCGAGCAGTGCCGGCGCCCACGGAGCGAGCCTCGACAGCACCTCCACGCCCGCATCGGGCGACGGAATCTCCACATGCACATGTGTGCCAGTCACATACTGGTGCGTTGCCGCGTTGCGCAGCTGCGCGCCCAGCTCGCGATAACGCGACCTCGGCGTGACCGTGCCAGCTTCGTCGCCGCCCACAGGCGGAAGACCGCTGCCCGCCAGCACGATGCCGCGATCCGCCGCCTCCCGCGACAGTGCGCTGCGAAACTCCGTGAGCGTGCTGAGCGCCTCTTCGGCGGTGCGGCACACGGGAGTAGCGGTCTCGAGCTGGCTTGAGAAAAACTCGCGCTCGGCGGGAGCAACCGAGCGCGGCGCCGAACGCACAAGCTCAGCGGCCAGATCACTCGGCGTGCCGTTCCCGGCGTCGAGCAGCAGGTATTCCTCCTCGACCCCAAAACTGCGGAACTCGTCAGCTGCCATGTCGCCCTCCTTTAACCTCTGCCGGGCAGCGCGGTGCGCCCGGCTCAGATTCGAGCGTAAAGGTCAGAGGAGAACCGTGTCAGAGGGGTTGATTTCGCAGGGGCGCAGACGCTAGGCACGGCAACGGGCACCGCGATCCGCCCCAAAGCTACTCCGAACCGATCACGACGCCGGTGCGCAGCTCCGCGAGCAAGGCCAACACCGCCGTGGCGGTCTCAGGGTCGGGCACCCGCTCCACCGCCGCGGTGGCCCCATCACCCACCTTGATGCCGAGATCGTCGGGGCCGAGCGAGGTGAACACATCTTCGTCGGTGACGTCGTCGCCGAGAAACAACACCGGAGCCGCGGGCAGCGCCTCGCGAATGCTGCGCAGCACCGACCCCTTATTCGAGTCCCGCACCGAGAACTCACGCACCTGCTTGCCCTCGCGCACATGCATCTCCGCAGCGAGCCCCAGCTCCACCGCCGCAGCCAGCAGCTCCTCCGCCTGTTGCGCATCGGGCACCTGCCGCGTGTGCACCGCGATCCCGAACGGTTTGCGCTCCAGACGCACCCCAGCTTCACCGCCGAGCACCCGCTCGAAACGTCGCACCACCCGCTGCAGCCGTTCATCTTCTTCCTCAGTGAGCGGGCTGCCCAGCAGCGGGGCATCCCCCGTCGCAATGCTCACGTCAAGCCCGGTCAGCTCAGAGCCGTGCGAACCCGACACGATCCAGCCCTCGCTCTGCAGCCCCGTCTCGGCGAGGCCTGCCAGCGAGCGTCCCGTCAGCACGGCCACGTAGGTGTCCGGCGCGCTGCGCAGCACTTCGAGCGCCTGCCGTGCGCGGGGCAGCATTCGCGCATCTTGTGGCCGGGGCACGATGGGCGCGAGTGTGCCGTCGAAGTCGCTCGCCACGATGAGTTGCGGCAGCGCCGCGAGGCGGCGCACCCGGTCGTCGATGCTGCGCGGCACGAACGCCGTGCTGACCTGAATCGGCTCCGTGCGCTCGCCCGTGTGGCTCGGGCGCTGCGCCTCGGCGGCGGCGCGCACCGCTCCGAGATATCCCGTTGCCCAGTGGGCCACATCATTGTCGTAGACAGTGCGCCGCAAGGAGCGCATACGGCGGCGCTGCTCTTCGCGGGGCATGTGCACGGCACGCACCACGGCCGCTTTCAGCCCCTCAATGTCGTGCGGGTTGACGAGCAGCGCGTCACGCAGTTCGTCGGCGGCACCCGCGAACTCGCTCAGCACCAGCACGCCCTGCTCGTCGGTGCGGCAGGCCACATACTCTTTGGCGACGAGGTTCATGCCGTCGCGCAAGGGGGTGACGAGCAGCACGTCGGCGGCGAGGTAGAGCGCCACCATCTCGTCGCGGGTGTAGCCGCGGTGCAGGTAGACGAGGGGGGCGTGGCCGAGCGATCCATGCTCGCCGTTGATGCGGCCCGCCGTGAGTTCGACCTCGTCGCGCAGCTGCCGGTAAGCGTCGACTCGCTCTCGGCTCGGGCTCGCCACCTGCACCAGCACAACGTCGCCGGCGTCGATCTCGCCATCGCTGAGCAGCTCGTCAAAAGCTTTCAGCCGGTGGCGAATGCCCTTCGTGTAGTCGAGCCTGTCGACGCCGAGCATCACCGTCTTCGGGTTGCCGAGTTCTGCGCGGATCTGGCGAGCGCGCTCCTGCACCTCGGGCCGCGCGGCGACCTCAGCGAAGGCTGCGGCGTCGATGGAGATGGGGAACTCCTGCGCGAGCACCGTGCGGGAATGGTGCTCTGCGGTGCCGGGCACGACGATGGTGTTGCCGAGGGCGGGCACGCGGGTGAAGCGCTCGGCAGTCGTGCGGAAGGCCACCGCGTCGGTGACCTGCTGGAAGCCGATCACGTCAGCACCGAGCAACCCCTCGACGACGCGTTTGCGCCAGGGCAGCTGGGCGAAGAGGCGGCTGGGCGGGAAGGGGATGTGCAGGAAGAACGCGATGGTGAGGTCGGGGCGCAGCTCGCGCAGCATCTCGGGCACGAGCTGCAGCTGATAGTCGTGCACCCACACGATGGCGCCCTGCGCAGCGTGCTGCGCGACGCGCTCGGCGAAACGCTGGTTCACCCGCTGATAGCGGTCCCACCACACGCGGTGGAAGTCGGGGCGGGCGATCACGTCGTGGTAGAGCGGCCACAGCGTGCCGTTCGAGAAGCCCTCGTAGTAGAGCTCGACGTCGTCTTCGCTGAGTTCGACGGGTGCGAGCCGCATCGAGCCGATCTCGAAGGGTTCAAGGGTTTCATCGGCGGCGCCGACCCACCCCACCCAGAGGCAGCCGAGCTGCTCCACGATGGGTGCGACGGCGGTGACAAGGCCTCCTGGCGAGGTGCGCCACGAGGTTGATCCGTCGGGCTCGACTACCCGGTCTACCGGCAGCCGGTTCGACACCATAACGAGCTCGCGCCCGCCCGTCATGTCCTGCATCTCGGTCATGGCACCCCCTGCACTCTCTGCCCGCAGTCTACCGAGCGCGAGGCCCTGGCCGCTGCCCATTGCGGGCGGGGAGCGCGCGGTGCTATGCCACCCACCAGCACCCACCTTGCGCGGCGTTTGCCATCAGCGAACTATCTGGCACTCTCAATGCTCGAGTGCTAATCTCAAGACAAGTTGAGTCGCATTAGCTCAACTTCAACACACAAGTCAGTCGATGAGAGAAAGGTGCGAATATGGCCAGCTACAACCCCTTCCGCGACGTTGAACGCATTGCGGATGCACTCCTCTCCGATCCGCTTCGCGGGCCTCGGCAAATGCCGATGGATCTCTATCGAGACGGTGACCACTATTTGCTGACGGCAGACCTGCCCGGGATGGATCCCGGTTCAGTCGACATCGATGTCGACGGGCAGCTTCTCACTATCCGCGCCGAGCGCACGTTGCCGGAGGCCGAACACGTGAAGTGGATCACCCGCGAACGAACCGCAGGGAGCTTCTTGCGCCAGCTGAGCCTGGGGCAGGGGATTGACACTGAGCGCATCAGCGCCAGCTACGACAACGGCGTTCTCTGCGTCACGATCCCGGTGAGCGAGCGAGCAAAGCCGCGCAAGGTAGAAGTTCGGTCGACCAGCACCGCAGGCGCGACCTCGACAATTCAGGCTTCGGGGTCGTCTCCCGCCCAGCTGGAGAACTCTTCCTCATAGCCTCACAAGACGCTGCGTCACGAACCCGGTTTAGCACGAGGGCTCCGTGCCTGCTCTCTCGAGCAAGCACGGAGCCCTCATCATTTCAACCTCTTGAGGAGCAGAAACGTCAGGGGTGGCGTGACTGGCCCCAATCATTTACTCTGCGAGTGCGCGGTCACGCCCGCTCAGCCGAGCGGGGGCCGGCCCCGCCCGATCCGCTGGAGGCATCATGACTCGCACGCGCGTGCACAATCAGTTCGTGTCGCTCGACGGGTTCTCCGCCGGGGAGTACGTCACCTTCGATGAGCCGATCGGCGGCGCCCGTCACCTCTTCGACTGGTTCGACGGACGAGTCATCGAGGGTGTGCACCGGGTTGCGGAGCCGGTGACGCTGGACCGGGCACTGTTCAGCATGTGGGGCCAGGGCATCGGTGCCGAGATCATGGGGCGACGCAAGTTCGGCCCACAGCAGGGGCCGTGGCCCGACGACGGCTGGCGCGGCTGGTGGGGCGACGAGCCGCCTTTCAAGACGCCCTGCTTCATCCTCACCCATCACCCGCGAGAACCGATGGTGTTCGAGAACGGCACGAGCTTCCACTTCATGGACTCCGGGCCGGAGGAGGCGCTGCGGCAGGCACAGCAGGCTGCGGGTGATCAGGATGTGCGGATCGGCGGCGGCCCGACAACGATCCGCCAGTTTTTGAGCGCCGATCTCGTCGACTTCATGCACGTCATCGTCGTGCCCATCACGCTGGGCCGAGGGGTGAGCCTGTGGGAGGGCGTGACCGGATTCGAGGATCGCTTCACGCTCGAAACGGTCGCCAGCGCGAGCGGCCTCACGCATCAGCTGTGGAACCGCCGGGCGGAGGCCTGAAGGGCCGCCGCTCGACGGGCGTGAATACGTACAGCCGCGGCGCGAACCGCCCGATCCGCCCCTCTCATCTACGGCGTACGACGGCGCAGGGTGAGCGCGGCGAGCCCGAGCGCCACCAGCGTCACCGCGGCGATCACGATGAGCGGCCGGCCGAGATCCCAGCCCTCGTCGCCCCGCGTCACAGCGTTCACCGCGTCGATCGCGTAGCTGAGGGGCAGCCAGTCGGAGATCGTGTGCAGCGCGTCGGGCATCTGATCGCGCGGCATCAGCAGGCCGCCGAGAAGGATCTGCGGGAACACGAGCACCGGCATGAACTGCACGGCCTGAAACTCGGTGCGCGCGAAGGCGCTGGCGAGCAGCCCGAGCCCGGTGCCGAGCAGCGCGTCGACCACGGCGACGAGCCCGAGCTGCCAGAGCGGGCCGGAAACCTCGAGCCCGCAGACGATTACCGCGAAGCCGACAGTGATCACCGCCTGCACCGTGGCGGCGAGCCCGAAGGCGAGCGCGTACCCCACGATGAAATCGCCCTTGCCGAGCGGGGTGGTCATCAGCCGTTCAAGGGTGCCCGAGCGCCGCTCCCGCAGTGTGGTCACCGAGGTGATGATGAACATCAGAATGAAGGGGAACAGCGCGAGCATCGGCCCGCCGAGCCGCGAGAACGCGCCCGGCTGCGCGTCGAACAGCCATGCGAAGAGGCCCACGAGCAGACTCGGCATGAGCAGCAGCAGGGCGATGGAGCGCGGATCGTGGCTGAGCTGCCGCAGCACGCGGCCAGCGGTGGAGCAGCTGCGGGAGAGGTTCATCGCGCCTCCCCTGAAGCAGCGGCACTGTCGGCGCTGTGGCGCCCGTGGTGAGGCGGATCGGTGGGATTCGGGGGCGAGACCGGGTAGGTGCCGTCGCCCGGCTGCGATGCGATGATCGCGAGGAATGCCGCCTCGGGGTCGTCGGTGTCGGTCTGCGCAAGCAGGGCCCCAGGTGAGGTGTCGGCGATGATGCGCCCCTCGCGCATCAGCAGCAGGCGGTCGCAGCGCAGCGCCTCGTCCATGACATGGCTGCTGACGAGCAGCGTGGTGCCCGTGCCCGCGAGCTCCCGGAAGAGCCCCCACAGTTCCACCCGCAGCACCGGATCCAAGCCCACAGTGGGCTCGTCCAGCACCACGAGCTCGGGATCCCCGAGCAGTGCGGCCGCCAATGAGACACGATTGCGCTGCCCACCGCTCAGCGCTTCGACACGATGTCCGGCGTACTCGCCGAGACCCACCTGCTCGATCGCCCGATCCGCATCGCCCTTGGAAACCCCGAGCACGCGGGCGAAATAGCGCAGATTCTGCGCAACCGTGAGATCGTCATACACCGACGCGGCCTGTGTGGCGTAGGCGACGCGGCGACGCAACCGCGCCGACCCCGCCCGCTCACCGAGCACGCTCAGCTCGCCGGCGACCCCGGCCTGCACGCCCACGATCGAACGCATCAGCGTACTCTTGCCGCACCCCGACGGGCCGAGCAGCCCGGTGACCTGCCCGCGCGGGATCTCAAAGCCGATGCCGTCGAGCACCGTGCGCCGGCCGCGCCGAACCGACAGACCCGCGGCTCGAACCACGGGCAGAGCGTCGTTGCGATCCACCATATGCTCAGCGTACTCGCGTGGAGGGGCTGTGGGAGCCGCAGCCGTGCCACATCAGGGGCGCAGTCCTCGCCCCTGCTCACGTGAGTTGGAGTAGTCTCCCCGTGGCCGGGTCGAGTTCACCCACCGAAAAAGCCGCGGAAACCATGAGGTTTCCGCGGCTTTCGTGGTCGGGATGACAGGATTTGAACCTGCGACCCCGTCGTCCCGAACGACGTGCGCTACCAAGCTGCGCCACATCCCGATTGCGTTTTCACGCGAGCTTTACTCTAGCGCGTTTCAGGCCAGGGCAAAAATCGGAGGTCCCCTCGGGCACCCCGGCAAGCCGATACCCTATATGGAAACCGGGAAGGACCTATGTCGCACTCACTCACCCACTACCGCGGCGGGCGCATCTTCACCGCCGACGACGCACAACCCTGGGCAGAGTCCCTGCTGGTGCGCGACGGGGCGATCCGCTTCGCCGGTTCCGTCGCCGCCGCCGACCAGCTGGCCGCGCACCACCCCGGCACGACCCGCGTCATCGAACTGAACGGCGCGCTCGTCACCCCCGGCTTCATCGAGGCCCACAGCCACCTCGTCAACCTCGGCCGCTCGCTCTCGCAGGTCGACCTGCTCGACGCGCAAGACCTCCCCGAGATGCAACGCAGAATCGCGGAAGCCGCCGCCGCGAAGCCCGGCGCCCCGCGCGTGCTCGGCCGCAGCTGGCTGCTGCAACCGCTCGCAGGTGCGCAGCCGGATCGCAGCATGATCGACGCCGTCGTCACCGACCGCCCCGTCTACCTCGTATCGAACGATCTGCACTCCGGCTGGGTCAACACCGCAGCGCTACGCGAGCTCGGCATCGACCGCGACACCCCCGACCCCGAAGGCGGCACCATCGTGCGCGACGCCGCCGGAGACGCGACAGGCCTGCTGCTCGAAACCGCGGCCCTCGTGCTCATGCGCGGCGGTATCGAACAGCTCGAAGACGACACCGTGCGCGACGATGCCTTGCTGCGCGCCCTCGAAAGCTACCGCGCGGCAGGCACCACCGCGGTCGCCGACCTCGGCCTGCGTCGCGCGGAGTTCGAGGCGCTCGAACGAGCCTGGGAGGGCGGCGCGCTGCCGATCCCCGTCGCCGGCTACCTCCGCGTCGAAACCTCCGCCGACCCCGAGACGCTGGAACAGCAGCTGCAAGATGCCATCCGGATCCGCGACCGCGTCGCCGCCCGAGCCTCCGAACGCGGCGACACCGATCCATTGCTGCGCATCGCCGGCATCAAGGTGTGGATCGACGGCGTCATCGACAGCGGCACCGCCGCAATGTCGGCGCCCTTCGCCGACGGCGCACACCCCGACCCGCTGTGGAGCCGGGCACTGCTCGAACCCATCGTCATCGCCGCCGACGCCGCAGGCCTGCAGGTCGCTATGCATGCGATCGGCGACGCAGCAGTTGATCTCGCGCTCGACATGATCGAGTCGGCCCGCCGCACCAACGGTGCCGATGGGCCGCTGCACCGCATCGAGCACCTCGAATACGTCGACCGCCGCGCCGCCGAACGCATCGCGCAATCCGGCACCGTCGCCTCCGTGCAGCCCGTGCACTCCGACCCCGCGGTGCAGGGCGCCTGGCGCAGCCAACTTGGCGACGAGCGTGTCGAGCGCGGTTACCCCTGGGCCGAGTTCGCCGCCGCAGGTGCCAGGATCGCGCTTGGCACCGATGCCCCCACCGCACCCTATGCGCCGCTGCCGAACCTCTTCATCGCGGTGACGCGGCGCTCTCCCCACCGCCCCGAACTGCCCGCCAACCACCCTGAGCTGCACCTCGACCTCGAACGCGCCCTCATCTCCGCAACCCGCGGTGCCGCAGAAGCGTGCGGCTGGGGCACCACCCGCGGCGTTCTGGCGGCTGGCCGCCGGGCCGACTTCGCAGTGCTCGACGTCGACCCCTTTGCCGACGGCGCCGAGATGCTGCGCAACGCCGGTCCACGCCTCACCGTGGTCGCAGGCGAAGAGTTCCCGCAGCGCTGAACACACCCAAGCGGATTGTGCGCCGGGTCATAGAGCCCGGCGCACCTCCCCCACGATCGCCTCGGATCCGAACCCGAGCTCCCGCATCCCCTCTACGTACGCCGCCACCAGCTCCGCCGCCCGCAACTGCGCAGCCTCATCGACAGGCGCAATAGCTGCCACAGTCGTGCCGTTGCGCCCCCGCGTCACAAGGTACCCTTCGGCTTCGAGCTCGCGGTAGGCGCGTGCAACCGTGTTCGGCGCCAGCGCAAGATCCGCCGCGAACTGCCGCACCGATGGCAGCCTCGTGCCCTCTGGCAACTGCCGCGTCATGATCCGCTCAATGAGCTGCGCGCGCAACTGCTCGAACGGCGGGCGCGGATCCGCAGGGTCGATACGCACACCGATCACGATCGATCCGCCCCACAGGGCCGCAGCGCGGCGATCCCGATCACAAGCTCCATGGCCGCTCCCTCCGTCGCGCTGTCACCCCACACGGTAGCGACGCCACCCTGCGGCGTCAATCCCACGCAGAGCGCTCAGCGGAGCGCCCCTGCACTGCATCGAGGTCACCCGTGTGGTCGTTTCAGCTCACCGCAAACGACCACACGGGTGACCTCGATGAGGGGAAGGTGAGGGAGGGAGGGAGGGAGGGAGGGAGGGAAGGAGGGAGGGAGAGGGAGAGAGCGAGCGAGAAGAACAGGAGAAGGAAGCCCCAGAAACACCAAGGGCCGCCGCCAGCCCCGAACAAACGGATCTGGCGGCGGCCCTCAGCAGCGCGCTGCTACTTCTGGTTCTTGATGCGCGACGCGGCGCGGGCGCGCAGCGAGGCTTCAAGCTCGACCTTGCGGATGCGCACGTTCTCGGGGGTGACCTCGACGCACTCGTCTTCGCGAGCGAACTCGAGGCACTCTTCGAGAGTGAGCTTGCGCGGCGGGGTCATCGACTCGAAGCTGTCGGCCGTGGAGGAGCGCATGTTGGTGAGCTTCTTCTCCTTGGTGATGTTCACGTCCATGTCTTCGGAACGCGAGTTCTCACCGATAACCATGCCCTCGTAGACCTCTTCGGTGGGCTGCACGAAGAAGCTCATGCGCTCCTGGAGGTTGATGATCGAGAACGGCGTTGCCACGCCCGCACGGTCGGCCACGATCGAGCCGTTGTTGCGGGTGTTGATGACGCCGGCCCACTCGTCGTAGCCGTGAGCGATCGCGTTCGCGATGCCGGTGCCGCGGGTGATCGTCATGAACTCCGAGCGGAATCCGATGAGACCGCGCGACGGCACGATGAACTCCATGCGCACCCAGCCGGTGCCGTTGTTCACCATGTTCTCCATGCGGCCCTTGCGCGCCGCGAGCAGCTGGGTGATCGCGCCGAGGTGCTCCTCGGGGGTGTCGATCGTGAGGTGCTCGTAGGGCTCGTGCTTCTTGCCGTCGATCTCGCGGGTGACCACCTGCGGCTTGCCGACGGTGAGCTCGAAGCCTTCGCGGCGCATGTTCTCGACGAGGATTGCGAGCGCGAGCTCGCCGCGCCCCTGCACCTCCCAGGCATCGGGGCGGCCGGTGTCGACGACGCGCAGCGACACGTTGCCGATGAGCTCTCGGTCGAGGCGATCCTTGATCATGCGGGCGGTGAGCTTGTGACCCTTGACCTTGCCCACGAGCGGCGAGGTGTTGGCGCCGATGGTCATCGAGATGGCGGGCTCGTCGACCGTGATGGTCGGCAGCGGGCGCACGTCATCTGCGTCGGCGATGGTCTCACCGATGGTGATGTCCTCGATGCCTGCGATGGCGACGATGTCGCCGGGGCCGGCCTGCTCGGCGGGGTAGCGGGTGAGCGCCTTGGTGAGCATGAGCTCGGTGATGCGCACGTTCTGCACAGTGCCGTCGTGCTTCACCCAGGCCACGTTCTGGCCCTTCTTGATCCAGCCGTGGTGGATGCGCAGCAGCGCGATACGACCGAGGAACGGCGAGGAGTCGAGGTTGGTGACGTGGGCCTGCAGCGGGTGCTCGTCGTCGAAGACGGGGGCGGGCACGCGCTCGAGGATGGTCTCGAAGAGGGGCTCGAGGTCGGGGTTGTCGGGCAGCGCACCGTCTGCGGGACGGTTGTGGCTTGCCGCACCGGCACGGCCGGAGAGGTAGACGGTGGGCACGTCGAGCACGGCGTCAACGTCGATATCGGGGTGATCCTCGGAGAGGTCGGATGCGAGACCGAGCAGCAGATCCTGCGCTTCGCTCTCGACCTCTTCGATGCGCGCGTCGGGGCGGTCGGTCTTGTTGACCGCGAGGATCACGGGCAGGTGCGCTTCGAGCGCCTTGCGCAGCACGAAGCGGGTCTGCGGCAGCGGGCCCTCGGATGCGTCGACGAGCAGCACAACGCCGTCAACCATCGAGAGCGCGCGCTCGACCTCGCCACCGAAGTCGGCGTGACCGGGGGTGTCGACCACGTTGATGACGATGGGGCCATTCTTCGCGTGAGCGCCCTCATAGGTGATCGCGGTGTTCTTCGCGAGAATGGTGATGCCCTTCTCGCGCTCGAGGTCATTGGAGTCCATGACTCGGTCGTCGACCTCGGCGTGGGCGTCGAACGAGTTGGTCTGACGCAGCATGGCGTCGACGAGGGTGGTCTTGCCGTGGTCGACGTGTGCGACGATGGCGACGTTACGGAGGTCTTCGCGAGTGGCGAGAGCCATAGATGGTTCCTAACGAACGTGAAACAGCGAACGTTCTATGTTACATGGCGAGACTGCGAACCGCACGGGTGACTTACTCGCCCGCACGCGAACGCCGCGCACCCCGGCGGTCTGCGACCTCAATCGGCAGGGTGGTGTCGAGCAGCGGGTAGGCTTTGCGCCCTTCGCCGCGCACGAAGAGCAGGTAGCAGGCGCCGAGGAGCGCCACCCAGACGAGCCCTACCACCAGCGCGGGCCGCGACTCAGGCACAATGCCCACCATCACGATGACGAGGACGATGAACCCCACGGTGAGCCAGGAGGCCACGGGCCACAGCGGCACAGGGAACTCGCTCGGCAGGCGGTGGTCGCGGCGCATCTCGTCCTTCATGCGAATGTGGGCGATGAGGATCACCAGCCACACCAGCACTGTCGCAAAGGTGGCGAGCGCGCCGAGCAGAAAGAGCACCTGGTCGGGGTAGAGGAAGTTGAGCACCACCCCGATGAGCAGGCCGACGATCATCGTAACGACGGTCAGGATCGGCACCCCGGCTCGCGTCGTTCGGGTGAAGGCGCGCGGCGCCTGACCTTGCTCGGCAAGCCCGTGAAGCATGCGCCCCGCTCCGAAGATGTCGGCGTTCATCGCGGAGAGTGCGGCGGTGATGAGCACGATGTTGAAGACTGCGGCGGCGGATCGGAATCCGAGCGATTCGAAGAGGGAGACGAACGGGCTCGTCTCCCCCGTGATCTCGGTCCACGGTTGAATGCACATGATCACGCCGAGGGTGAGCACGTAGAAGAGCAGAATGCGGATCGGCACCGAGTTGATCGCTTTCGGCAGCACCCGCTTCGGGTTTTGCGCCTCACCCGCCGTGACGCCGATGATCTCGATCCCTCCGAAGGCGAACATCACAATGGTGAAGGAGGCGAGCAGACCCCAGGCGCCGTGGGGCATGAAGCCCCCGTGATCCACCAGGTTGTGCACGCCCATGAGATCGTGATCCGCCACCCCGAAGCCGAAGAGAATCACACAGACACCCACCGCAATGAGCACGATGATGGCCGCGATCTTGATGAGCGCGAACCAGAATTCCAGTTCGCCAAACACTTTCACGCCGACGAGGTTGATCGCCGCGATGCAGCAGACCACCGCGAGCACCCACACCCACTGCGACACCTCGGGAAACCAGAAGCGCATGTAGAGGCCGATCGCGGTCGCGTCGAACACGGCCACCAGAAACATTTCGAAGGCGAAGCTCCAGCCCACGAGGAAGCCGGCGAAGGGGTGGATGTAGCGCGACGCGTACTGGCCGAAGGAGCCGGACACGGGGTGCCGCACCACCATTTCGCCGAGCGCGCGCATCACCATGAACACTGCCGCGCCGCCGATCACATAGGCGAGCAGCACCGCCGGCCCCGCGGTTTGGATGGCTCCGGATGAGCCCATGAAGAGGCCTGTGCCGATCGCCGAGCCGAGCGCCATGAAGCGGATGTGACGGGCGGTGAGGCCACGGCGGAGGCCACCGGCACCGGCTGCGGGGCCCGCGACCGAGTCACCGAGGCTGGTGTTCGCGTTCATCACCGTGTCCCTTCGTGGCCTGCCGTGGCCGCGGGGTGCGGCCTCCGAGGGTCGAGACTACCGGCCAAGCCGTTCGGCGAGCCCAGCGGCGGCTTCGAGCACGAGCAGCGCCGCAAGCCGCACCGTGCGCCCGTCGGGGGCGTCGGCCGTCGCATCTACCTCGGCGATGTCGATGCCGCGAACCCGGGGGTCGGCGGCGAGCAGCCTCGTTGCGAGCCGCAGCTCGTCGGCGGTGATACCGCCGGGAATGGAAGCGGGGCAGCCCGGTGCCACGGAACGGTCGCACACATCAACATCGAGGTCGACGTGGATCGGCCCGCCTGCGGCACCCGCGACGGCGAGCGCCTCACCCACGATCTCAGCGAGGCTGCGGGTGCGCAGTTCGCTGCGGTGGATCACCGTGATGCCAAGCTCCTTCGCGCGCTGGCGGTAGGCGCGGGAGTTCGCGAAGTCGGCGATGCCGATCTGCACGATGCGGCTGGGGTCGAGGCCGAGCTCGACGAGGCGCCGCACCGGTGAGCCGTTGCTGCGACCGTCGCGCAGGTCGTGATGGGCGTCGAGTGTGATGAGACCGGCTGTTGCCAGATCGGCCCCCGCGACGCCGAGCGCGGCCGGCACGGTGAGGGCGTTGTCGCCGCCGAGGGCGACGAGCAGCTGCGCGGTTTCTGAGAGCTGTCGCACTCGCTCGGCTGCCAGCCGCTCGCCTTCTTCGGTGTCGGGGTCTGCGAGGTCGCCGGCGTCGATGATGCGCAGCGCTTCGTCGAGCACCAGTTCGGCTTCGTCGCCGCGTGCGTCGGGTGCACTCTCGGCGACGACGTGGCTGGAGTAGCGTCGCAGGGCGTCGCGCACCGCGGCGGGTGTCTCGTAGGCGTTCGTCGGGGAGAGCGAGGTCTGCGAGGTGGGGATGCCAACGAGCACAAGGTCGGCGGGGGTGCCGTCGGGTGCCGACCAGCCGCCTGTGCGGGGCCAGGAAGGGTCGTGCGAGAGGGCTGGAGGGGCGGGCGTTGCGTGGCTCATGCCTGCGAAGCTAACAGCTGCGGGTGCCGAAGTCTCCTCCCCGACATACTGCTGCTGTCTGTGATTCCAGATCTGAGATGATGAGCGGATCGAGTGTCTGGGGTTTCAGACAGGCGAATGGGGAAAGCTCTGGACCCGAGCCGCCGCGTGCGATGAGATCGAATCCATGAACGCGAACGCACCAGCAGCCACCTCCGTCATCCTCGGCGACGCTCCCCTCTCCGTCGGCGATGTCGTCTCGGTCGCCCGCCACAACGCACGGGTCGAGATCCCCGCCGCCGTCCTGGCCCGCGTCGCCGAAAGCCGCCGCATTATCGAAGACCTCGCCGGTGACACCCGCCCGCACTACGGCGTCTCAACAGGCTTTGGAGCCCTCGCGAAGGTGCAGATCCCCGTCGAGAAGCGGCAGCAGCTGCAGCGCAGCCTCATCCGTTCACACGCCGCAGGAACCGGCCCCGAAGTCGAGCGCGAAGTGGTGCGCGCTCTCATGCTGCTGCGCATCAACACACTCGCGTCGGGTCGCACGGGCGTGCGGCCCGAGGTCGTCGAGAGCTACGTCGCGATCCTCAACGCCGGCATCACCCCGGTGGTGCACGAGTACGGCTCGCTCGGTTGCTCGGGCGACCTCAGCCCCCTCGCCCACTGCGCACTCACCCTCATGGGTGAAGGATTCGTGCGGATCGGGCAAGATCCGCACCAGGCCCCGATCCCCGCCGCAGAGGCCCTCGCCACCGCCGGTATCGCACCGCTCGTGCTCGCCGAGAAAGAGGGCCTCGCCCTTATCAACGGCACCGACGGCATGCTCGGCATGCTCTGCCTCGCACTCCACGATCTCACCACGCTGCTGCACACCGCCGACGTCGCCGCCGCCGCGAGCGTCGAAGCACTCACCGGCACCGATGCTGTGTTCGCAGCAGACCTGCAGACCCTGCGTCCGCACCCTGGCCAGGCCGCAGCCGCAGCAAACATGCGCGCAGTGCTCGCCGGTTCGAATCTGATCCAGCGCCCCCGCGAGGGCGAGTTCACCCGCGTGCAAGACGCCTACTCGCTGCGCTGCTCCCCGCAGGTTCACGGCGCGGCGCGCGACACCGCCGACCACGCTGCCCGCGTAGCGGCCATCGAGCTGCGATCCGCTGTCGACAACCCAGTCGTCACGCTCGACGGCCGCGTCGAATCGAACGGCAACTTCCACGGGGCACCCGTCGCCTACGTGCTCGACTTCCTCGCCATCGCGGTCGCCGACCTGGCATCCATCAGCGAGCGACGCACCGACCGCTTCCTCGACGTGTCCCGGAATCACGGGCTGCCGCCCTTCCTCGCCGCCGACGCCGGCCTCGACTCGGGCCTGATGATCGCGCAGTACACCGCCGCCGGCATCGTCTCAGAATTGAAGCGCCTCGCCGCGCCGGCCTCGGTCGACTCGATTCCGTCGTCGGCGATGCAGGAGGACCACGTCTCGATGGGCTGGCATGCCGGCCGCAAGCTGCGTCGCGCGATCGATGGTCTGTCGCGGGTGCTCGCCATCGAACTGCTCGCATCCACCCGGGCACTCGACTTCCGCGCGCAAGATCACGAGGCGGGCTCCCCCGCAGCATCGACGGCTGCCGTGCACGCGCTCTTCCGCACGCGCATCCCGGCCCCCGACACCGACGAGTTCCTGTCGCCGAGCATCGCCGCAGCTCATGAGCTGGTGGCAACGGGAAGCGTGCTCGACGTCGTCGAAGCGCAGCTGGGCGCACCGCTCGCCTGAGCGTCTCTCGCTGCAGCGTCGCGGCACCCGCGCGAGACCGGAAAGGTAGGCTGCGAAGCATGGCCACTCCGAAGGTTCCCGCGGCGGATCACACGCTGCGCATCCTGAGCCTGCTGGCGGCATCGCGCGGGCCCCTGCCCGCCACCATGATCGCCGCCCAGCTCGGCATTCCGCGGTCGACCGTCTACCACCTGCTCTCGACGCTGCAAGAGCACGACTTCGTCATGCACCTGCCCGAGGAGAAGCGCTACGGGCTCGGGCTCGCCGCCGTGGCGCTCAGCTCGGCCTACGAGCGCCAGGAACCGCTCGCACGCATCGGTCGCCCGCTCATCGCCGCCCTCGTCGACAGGGTTCGGATGAGCGGGCACCTTGCGGTGCCTCATGGGCGAGACGTGCTCTACGTGATCGAGGAGCGCGCGCCTGGCGCTCCCCCGCTCATCACCGACGTCGACGTGCGTCTCCCGATGCATCTGACGGCCAGCGGCCGCGCCGTGCTGGCGGCGCTGCCGAAAGCACAGGCCCGCGCCCTCTTTCCCGATCAGCGCGCCTTCGTGCATCGGCACGAGTCCGGCGACGGCATCGACCGCTATTCTCGCCTGCGCGCGGTGCTCGATGAGACGGTGACGCGGGGCTTCGCCCTGGAGCGCGGATCGGTCACCTCGGGCCTCACTTCCGTGGGCGTGCCCGTGCTCGACCACCGGGGCTGGCCTGTCGCAGCCATCGCGGTGACGTTCCCCGACGAGCGCGTGCCCGAAGACCGCCTCCCCGAACTCGCAGCCGAGGTGCGGGGCGCTGCCGAGGTGCTTTCGACCCGCATCTACGGTCGACGCACCGCGAAGTAGCGGGCACCCGGGGCGCGAATCGCCCTAAACCTCGCGCACGCCCGCGCGCCAGACTGAGGCGGTGAGGGGCATGCCCGGCCGGTAGGCGAGGTGCGTCACCGAGGGCGCGTCGAGCAGCTGTAGGTCGGCGCGGGCGCCGGGTGCGATGGTGCCGACGCGGGCCTGGGCTGTGCCTCGCGGATCACGCCAGCCGTCTTCGTGCATGCCGAGCGCGATGGCACCGCCGAGGGTGGCCGCACGCACGGCCTCCTGGATCGTGAGACCCATCTGCAGCACTGCGGTCGCCACGCAGAAGCCCATCGAGCTCGTGTACGAAGTGCCGGGGTTGCAGTTCGACGCGATCGCGAGCACGGCGCCGGCGTCGAGCAGCGCACGGGCGGGGGCGAGCGGCATGCGCGTCGAGAGATCGCAGGCGGGCAGCACGGTCGCCACGGTGCCGCGACCATCGGCCCATGAGCTTGCGAGCGCTGAGATGTCGTCGTCGCTCAGGAAGCCGAGATGGTCGACGCTGAGCGAACGGTACTCCACAGCAAGCTGCGCACCGGGGCCGTGCCCCAGCTGGTTGCCGTGCACGCGGGTGGCGAGGCCCGCCTCGCGGGCGCTGTCGAGCACGCGCCGCGTGGCGGCTTCGTCGAAGGCGCCGGTCTCGCAGAACACGTCGACGGCGCTCACATACGGGGCGACGGCCTCGAGCATCGGCCCGGTGACGAGATCGAGATAGGAGAGCGGATCCTGCCCGGCCGGCACCACATGCGCCCCCAGGAATGTGACGGCTTCGACCTGCTCGCCGGCGACCCGTGCGGCACGTACCTCGTCTGCGACGGTGAGACCGTAGCCGGTTTTCGTCTCCAGGACGGTGGTGCCGCCGCGGCGCGCCTCGGCCACGAGACGGGCAAGATTCTGGGCGAGCGCTGCCTCGCTTGCGGCGCGGGTCGCTTCGACCGTCACGTTGATGCCGCCCGCGGCATACGCTTCACCGGCCATGCGCGCCTCGAACTCGGCGGTGCGATCCCCCGCGAAGACCATGTGGCTGTGCGAGTCGACCCAACCCGGAAGCACCGCCCGCCCGGCAGCGTCGACGCGCTCGTCAGCGGCGGGCGCCGCCGCAGCCGGGCCGAGCCACGCGATCCGCCCGCCCTCGACAACCACGGCGGCGTCGCGCACACGCCCACCCACCCCGTCGCCGAGGCCGGGGTCGTTGGTGGTCAGCTCGCCGATGTTGTCGATCAGCAGGGTCGGCGCGGCCGATGCGTGTGCTTCGCTCATGGCTTCACTCTCTCATTGTTGGTGGCGGATCGCCCCGCCCGGCCCCCTGCTACCAGGCCCGCTCGGTGTTGCGCACGGTCGGCGCGACGGGGATCCGCACCCCGCGCTCCTCCGCAACCTCGGCCGCTCGCTCGTAGCCTGCGTCGACGTGGCGGATCACGCCCATCCCTGGATCGTTGGTGAGCAGGCGCTCCAGCTTCTCGGCCGCGAGTTCGGTGCCGTCGGCCACCGAGACCTGACCGGTGTGGATGGAGCGGCCGATGCCGACTCCGCCGCCGTGGTGAATTGACACCCAGGTCGCGCCGGATGAGGTCGCGGTGAGCGCGTTGAGCAGAGGCCAGTCGGCGATCGCGTCTGAGCCATCGGCCATGGCCTCGGTCTCGCGGTAGGGCGATGCAACCGATCCCGAGTCGAGGTGGTCGCGGCCGATCACGATCGGGGCGCTCACTTTGCCCTCGGCGACGAGCCTGTTGAAGAGCAGGCCGGCCTGGTGCCGCTCGCCGTAGCCGAGCCAGCAGATGCGGGCGGGCAGCCCCTCGAACTCGACACGCTCAGCTGCGGCGTCGAGCCAGTGGTGCAGGTGCGTGTTTTCGGGGAAGAGCTCTTTGAGCGCCGCGTCGGTGACGCGAATGTCTTCAGGGTCGCCCGAGAGTGCCGCCCAGCGGAATGGGCCGAGCCCTTCGCAGAAGAGCGGTCGGATGTAGGCCGGCACGAAGCCGGGGAACTCGAAGGCGCGGTCGTAGCCGCCCTTGCGCGCCTCGTCGCGAATCGAGTTGCCGTAGTCGAACACCTCGGCGCCGGCATCCTGGAACTCGACCATGGCCTGCACGTGCGCGGCCATTGACGCCTGCGCGTCCTTCGTGAACTGCTCGGGGTCGGCCTCGGCGCGCTGCAGGCGTTCCTCGACCCGGTAGCCGATGGGCAGGTACGACAGCGGATCGTGGGCGCTGGTCTGGTCGGTGACGAGGTCAATGGAGACCTCGCCGGCCTGGTGGCGGCGCAGAATCTCGGGGAACACCTCTGCGGCGTTGCCGACGAGGCCGACCGACCAGCCGCGCTGCTCGTCTTTCGCCTGCTGCACCTTGGCGAGCGCCTCGTCGAGGTCTTCGACGACCTCGTCGAGGTAGCGCTTGCCGGCGCGGCGGTCGAGGCGGGTCTTGTCGACGTCGACGATGAGGCAGGCGCCGTCGTTCAGGGTGACGGCGAGGGGCTGCGCGCCGCCCATGCCGCCGCAGCCGCCGGTGAGGGTGATGGTGCCGGCGAGCGAGCCCTTACCCTCGACGGTCTCGATGCGCCCCTGGCCCTGCAGTTTGCGGCCGGCGGCGGCGAAGGTCTCGTAGGTGCCCTGCAGGATGCCCTGGGTGCCGATGTAGATCCACGAGCCCGCGGTCATCTGGCCGTACATCATGAGGCCCTCGGCCTCGAGCTTGCGGAACTCGGGCCACGTCGCCCAGTCGCCCACGAGGTTCGAGTTGGCGATGAGCACGCGGGGCGCCCACTTGTTCGTGCGGAACACTCCGACGGGCTTGCCCGATTGCACGAGCAGCGTCTCGTCCTCTTCGAGGTCGCGCAGAGTGTCGACGATTGCGTCGTAGGCCGCCCAGCTGCGGGCGGCGCGGCCGGTGCCGCCGTAGACGACGAGATCGTCAGGGCGCTCGGCAACCTCGGGGTCGAGGTTGTTCATGAGCATGCGGAGCGGGGCCTCGGTCTGCCAGCTCTTCGTGGAGATCTCAGAGCCGCGAGGGGCACGGACGGGGCGGGCGCCGGGAAGAGCCATGAGTGGTCCTTTCGTGGGGGTCGCGGAGCGATCCGCTGGTCTTCCCCTATTCCAGCGCGCTGCGCGGCCCGCGACAACGCGGTTCACAGTGCCTCTGTCTGGTATTACGGACATGGCGGATCGGGCGCTTCGCCCCTCCGCGCGCGCGAGCGCCCTGCCCAGTCGCGCTCACGCCCCGCAGCCCGAGCCGCAGATCGTATATGATCGGGAGATGTTCGCGCGCGATCGTCTCTCCCCCGGACTGCTCGCCGTACTGTCGTTCCTCGCCGCCGTCGGCCCCTTCGCGACCGACATGTACCTCGCGTCGTTCACGTCAATCGCTGCCGACCTCGGCGCTGCCCCGTCGTCTGTGCAGCTCACCCTCACCGCGTTCCTCATCGGCATGGGCCTCGGCCAGCTCCTGCTCGGCCCGCTCTCCGACCAGTGCGGCCGCCGCCCCGTGCTCGTGATCGCACTCGCCGTCTTCGCCGCATCGAGCATCGCGATGGTGTTCGCTCCCAACATCGCCGTCTTCGTCGCGCTCCGCGCCGTGCAGGGCATCTCGGGCTCTGCCGGGGTCGTCGTCTCCCGCGCGATCGCCGTCGATCTCACCCAGGGCGCCGACGCGATCCGCGCCATCAGCCTCATCGCGATGTTCGTCGGGCTTGGCCCGCTGCTCGCCCCTCCTGTGGGCGGTGCGATCCTCACCCTCGGCGACTGGCGCGCCGTGCTCGCAACGCTCGCAGCCATCGCCACCGCCATGTTCGCACTCGCGCTGATTCTCGTGCCCGAGTCGCTCCCCCGCGAGCACCGCACATCTTCAGGTGTGCGCACCGCGCTGCGAGGCTTCGGCAAGCTGCTCGCAAACCGCCGCTTTCTGCTGCTCAGCTGCGTCTTCGGCCTGGGCTTCGGCAGCATGATGGCCTACATTTCCGCCTCGCCCTTCGTGGGTCAAGCGGTGCTCGGCATGCCGCCCCTGCTGTACTCACTCGCCTTCGCAGCTGGCGCCTTCGCGATGATCCTCGCGAACCTCACCAACGCCAGACTCGCAGGAACCGTGCCCGCCACACGCATGCTGCTCATCGGCAGCGGCCTCTCCCTCGCCGCCGGCGCAACGCTCACCACCGCCGCACTCACCGACGCGCTCTCACCCCCGCTCTTCATCGTCTGCGCCTTTGCCCTCACCGGCGGCACCGGGCTCATCATGTCGAACGCGAGCGCTCTCGCCCTCAGCCTCGCCGAGACCTCGCGAGGAGCGGGATCCGCGCTGCTCGGGGCCAGCCAGTTCGCCGTCGGCGGCCTCGCGTCGCCCCTCGTCGGCGCTTGGGGCGAGCACACCGCCCTGCCGATGTCGTTGTTCGTGCTCACCGCCACGACCCTCGGGGGCATCGGCGCGCTCCTCTACCGTCGCGGCGCCTGAGCGCGCACCCAATCCGCACGCCCACACTCCTGCTGCGCGGGGCAGAAACGCCGGAGGGGCGGATCAGCATCAGCTGATCCGCCCCTCCCGTCTGCGCCGCGCAGCGCGCCTGCGCAGACTCAGCTCAACCCGAGCTCGATCTTCGCGCCGGGAATCGCAGCGAGCAGGTTCTTCGTGTACTCCTGCTGCGGGTTCTCGAACACCTCAGCAGTCGTTGCCTGCTCCACGATGCGGCCCTGCTGCATCACGCACACCCTGTCGGCGATGAGTCGCACCACCGCGAGATCGTGAGTGATAAACAGATACGTCAGCCCCAGCTCTTGCTGCAGCTCGGCGAGCAGATCGAGGATCTGCGCCTGCACCAGCACGTCGAGCGCCGAGACAGCCTCGTCGAGCACGAGAATGTCGGGCTTCAGCGCGAGACCACGTGCGACGGCGACGCGCTGCCGCTGCCCGCCCGAGAGCTCGTTCGGATAGCGGGTGGCGAGCTCGCGCGGCAACGCGACCTGGTCGAGCAGTTCGAACATGCGCGCCTTCCGGCTCGCAGTATCGCCAACGTTGTGGATTTTCAGCGGCTCCATGATCGTGTTGCCGATGTTGTGCAGCGGATCAAGCGAACCGTAGGGATCCTGGAAGACGGGCTGCAGGGTGCGCCGCAGATCGAACAACTTGCGCCCTGACAGCGTCGCAGTCTCTTCACCGCCGATGCGGATCGAACCCGTCGTGGGCTTCTCCAGCTGCAGCACCATCTTCGCGATCGTAGATTTGCCCGACCCCGACTCGCCCACGAGCGCCATCGTCTCACCGCGGTTCACGGTGAAGGAGGCGTCGGAGACGGCGTGGAAATCTTCAGAACCGAAGTTGCCCTTTCGGATCTTGTAGACCTTGCCGAGCCCCTGCACCTCGATCATGGGTTCGCCGTGCTTCACCGTGGGCTTCTCGCTCTCGGCCAGGGCCGCAAGATCGAAACTCTCGGTGGGTGCCGCCGGCACCACAGCGTCGGAGCCGATTCGCCGCGAGGCGAGGCTCGGCGCAGCCGAAACGAGGCGTTTGGTGTAGGGATGCTGCGGATGCTGCAGAATCTCACGGCTCGGACCCGACTCGACGATGTTGCCCTTGTACATGACAATCAGCTTCTCGGCGCGCTCGGCAGCAAGGCCGAGGTCGTGCGTGATGAACACGACGGCGGTGCCGAGCTGCTCGGTCATCGAGGAGAGGTGATCGAGCACCACGCGCTGCACGGTGACATCGAGCGCCGAAGTGGGCTCGTCGGCGATCAGCAGTTGCGGATTCGCGGCAAGACCGATGCCGATGAGCGCGCGCTGCTTCATACCGCCCGAGAACTGGTGAGGGTACTGCTTCATGCGCTGCTCGGCGTTCTGCAGACCTGCCTGTTCGAGCACCTCGACGGCGCGCTGCTTGACCTCCTTGCGACCCTTCGCCAGCCCGTTGGCGCGGATCGCCTCTTCCACCTGGAAGCCGACCGACCACACCGGGTTGAGGTTCGACATGGGATCCTGCGGCACGAGGCCGATCTCACGCCCGCGGATCGACTCCATATCGCGTCGACCGATGCCCACGAGCTCGCGCCCGTTCCACTGCACCGAGCCGCCGGTAGTGCGGCCGGTGCCCGGCAGCAGGTTGATGACGGCGTGCATGGTCGTCGACTTGCCGGATCCCGACTCGCCCACGATCGCAACGGTCTCGCCCGGGTACACGTCGAAGGAGATGCCGTGCAGCACCTCGTTCGGCTGCTTCTTCGTGCCGAACGCGACCCGCAGATCGCGCACGCTCAGCAGCGGCTTGGCGGCCTGCTCGTATTGATTGGCTGCGCTCATCGACGGGCCCTCGCCTTCGGGTCAAGCGCATCGCGCACAACTTCGCCGAGCAGGATGAACCCCAGCACGGTGACCGTGAGCGCGAGCGACGGATAGATGAGGGGCATGGGGTCGGTGCGCAACGAAAGCTGCGCGGCGCTGATGTCGTTGCCCCAGCTGATGAACTGCCCGGGTGGCAGGCCGACCCCGAGGAACGAAAGCGTCGCCTCGGCCACGATGGCCGAAGACAGCGAGAGCGTGGTCACCACGATGGCCGGTGCGAGTGCGTTCGGCAGAACGTGCCGCACGAGCGTTGCGAAGCGCGACAGGCCGAGCGACTCGGCAGCCATCACGAAGTCGGCGTTCTTCACCCTCAGAATCTCACTGCGCACGATGCGCGCGGTGATCGGCCACGAGAAGCCGCCGATCGCGAAGGCGATCACGAGCGGGTTGCGGTACTCCTGCATGACGCTCATCACGACGACAGCGGCGAGGATGTAGGGGATCGAGAAGAAGATGTCGCCGATCCGCGAGAGCACGGTGTCGAGCGCTCCGCCGAAGAACCCGGCGAGCGCGCCCATAACGGTGCCCACCACGAAGGTGATGGTGATCACGATGAGACCCACCGAGACGGAGGTCGATGCGCCGTAGATGATGCGCGCATAGACGTCGTACCCCTGCTTCGTGAAGCCGAGCGGGTGCCCTGCGGTGGGGGCGCCGTTGGAGTTCGCGAGGGAACTGGCTCGCGGATCCACCTGGGTGAACATGCCAGGGAAGAGCGCGACCAGCGCGACCACCAGGATGATCACCACCGAGATCCAGAACATGGGTCGGCGCCGCATATCGCGCCAGGCGTCGAGCCAGAGGTTCGACTTCTTCTCCTTGATGCGCACCGCATCGACGGGAACAACAGGGGTTTCGTCGACCGGAGCGACGAAGTGCTCGATCGGAGGGCGCACGCTGCGCCCGGGCTGGGACTGGTTCTGCGAATCAGGCATAGCGGATCCTCGGATCGAGCACGGCGTAGAGCAGGTCGACGACCAGGTTCACGCCGAGGTAGATGAGCACCATCACGGTGACGAAGGAGACGACCGTGGCGTTCTCGCCCTTCAGAA
The DNA here is from genome assembly GCF_037150695.1 of Leucobacter sp. VD1. Taxonomy (NCBI): domain Bacteria; kingdom Bacillati; phylum Actinomycetota; class Actinomycetes; order Micrococcales; family Microbacteriaceae; genus Leucobacter; species Leucobacter sp. VD1. The sequence goes on along the minus strand of NZ_JBBCPO010000003.1, from coordinate 318,815 downwards.
TGGCCTGGAAGAGCACGTTGCCAACGCCGGGCACGTTGAAGATGCCCTCGGTGACCGTCGCGCCGACCATGAGCACGCCGAAGTCTGTTGCGGTGTTGGTGATCGTCGGAATGAGGGAGTTGCGCAGCACGTGCACGGGGATGACCCGGCGGCGGCTGAGCCCTTTCGCGTAGGCCGTGCGCACGAAGTCCTGGTTGAGCGTGTCGATCACGGAGGCGCGCGTGAGGCGCATGCTCGTGGCGTACAGGCTCACGCCCAGCACAATTGCGGGCAGCAGCAAATCTTGCACCGGAGCGCCCGAACTCACCGTGGGCTTGAACCACCCCAGTTTGAGGCCGAGGCCGAACTGCGCGATGAATGCGATCACGAAGATCGGGATGCTCATAAACAGCAGGCCGATGATGAGGTTGACGTTGTCAAACAGCTTGCCCTTGCGCAGCCCCGAGAAGAGGCCGATGACCACGGCGAGCACGAGCTCGATGGCAATCGCCATCGCGGCGAGCTTGATCGTCACCGGGAAGGTGCGGGCGAGGATCTGCGAGACCGGCTCCCCCGAGAAGCTGACGCCGAAGTCGCCGACGAAAATGCCCTTGAGGTAGAGCAGGTACTGCACGATGAACGGCTGATCGAGATGGTACTGCGCGCGCACGCGCTCAAGCACCGCTTCGCTCGGCTGCTTGTCGCCGAACATTGCGGCGATGGGATCGCCCGGCATCGCAAAGACCATGAAGTAGATGAGGAAGGTGGTTCCCAGCAGCACCGGGATCACCTGCAGCAGACGGAAGAGGATGTATCTCAGCACGAGCTGGTTCCTCCCCGTTCGGTGTGGGTTGACATGTTGCGTATTCTCTCGCAATTAGGCGGAAACACGAAGCCGAGAACTGCAGCGTTCTCGGTTCGGAAGAAAAGGGCCGCTCGGCGCACCGCGCCGAGACGAGGCGAGGGCCCCGGGTCTGAGACCCGGGGCCCTCGCTAAGGGTTACTTCTTGGTGATCTCGTTGAAGATCGGCACCGAGTTCCAACCGAACGCGACGTTGTCGACGTTCTCCGAGAACCCACCGGTGGTGCCCTGATACCAGAGCGGGATGGAGGGCATGTCCTCGAGGAGCATCTCCTGCGCCTCGTTCAGCATCTTGTTGCGGGCCTCGTGGTCGCTCTGCTGCACGGCCTCATCGAGCTTCGCGTCGAACGCGGGGTTCGAGTAGAAGCCGTGGTTCGAGCTGGCACCCGTGTAGTAGAGGGGCTGCAGGTAGTTGTAGGCACCCGGGTAGTCGCCCTGCCAGCCGGCACGGAACGGACCGCCGACGACGTCGGCCTCACGGTCGTCGAGGAAGGCTGCGAAGGTCGGGTAGAGCTTCGGAGCGGCCGAGACGCCGAGGTTGGTGGCCCACTGGTTGGCCACAGCCTCAACCCACACCTGGTGGGGGCCGTCGGAGTTCGTGGCGACCTCGATGGTGCCCTCGTAGGGGCTGATGGCGTCTGCCTGAGCCCACAGCTTCTTGGCCTCGTCGAGGTTGAACTCGAGCTTCTCCTTACCGGCGAGGTCGTCGGCGTAGCCGTCGACCACGGGCGAGGTGAAGTCGACCGCGGGAACGTTGGTGCCCTCGAAGATCACGTCGATGATCTCCTCGCGGTCCACAGCCATCGAGAGCGCGGCGCGGCGCAGCTTGCCCTCTTCGTCCATGCCGAAGTGCGGCAGGCTGGTCGAGATGGCGAGGGTGGTGGTGAGAGCGCCGGCCTGGTTGATGGCGCGGTCACCCAGCTCGTCCTGGAACACCGCGAAGGAGGTGTCGGGGATCTGGTCGAGCACGTCGAGGTTGCCGGCGAGCAGATCGGTGTAGGCGGCGTCGAGCGAGGCGTAGACCTTGAACTCGATGCCGTCGTTCGCGACCTCACGCGGGCCGACGTAGGTGTCGTTCTTCACGAGGCTGATCGACTCGTCGTGCTTCCAGGCGCCTTCGCCGTCGAGCTTGTAGAGGCCGTTGCCGATCGGGTTCTGGCCGAAGGCCTCCATGTCCTCGAATGCGACGTCGGGCAGCGGGTAATACGCCGAGTAACCGAGACGGTCCGGGAAATCGGGCGAAGCCTCAATGGTGAAGGTGTGGTCGTCGACGACCTTCAGGCCCTCCATGGCCTCGACCGGATCGGTCTCGCTAAAGCCCTTGATAGCGCTGAAGAAGTACTGGTTGCCCAGCGCGTTGTCGACGTTCGCAGCGTAGTTCCAGGCGTCCACGAAGTTGTGGGCGAGCACGGGGGTACCGTCGGAGAAGACCGCGTCGTCGCGGAGCTTCACCTCCCACAGGGTGTTGGTGTCGTTCATGGGCTCGATCGACTCGGCAACGCCCATCTGGGTCACGCCGTCGGCATCGTAGTAAACGAGGCCTTCCCAGAGCGAATCGACGACCTTGCCGCCGCCGACCTCGGTGGTGTCCGCCGGGATCAGGCCCTTCTGGGGCTCGGTGTTATTGACGGTGATGATGCCGCCGGCTGCGGCCTCGCCGCCGCCGTTCGAGCCGCCGCCGGTGCAACCGGAGAGCGCAAGCGCGCCCGCCGCCGCCAGAGCGATGAACCCGAAGCCAATCTTGGATCGCTTCACGAGGTTTCCTCCTTGAAATGTTCCATCCGGTCAGGGCACGCCGATGTGGCTTCCGCCCCGGATGAATTCGAAATGACCTCCCCAGCCTAACGACAGCCGGGGAGGCGTCTGCGCAAAACAGTGTCTGTAACGGCATCGTGATGGAGGTCTGTAGGAGTCCGAGAATCTTCTTCCATACTTCGCGGGCAGAACTGTACGAAATCGACATGTTCCTGGGAGATTGCGCCGCGAACAGAGCCATTGCCGCACCTACACCGTCTCCGGGCCTTCGCTCTCTATACGCTGGTGCGGTGACGCAACCTCAATCTCCGGCGCGGCTGCGCTGGGAACTCGGCATCGTGCTCGCGCTCTCCTTCGGGGCCTCGGGTGTGTATGCGGTGGTGACTATCATCGAGCGCCTAACGCGCGAGGCCGCGCTCAGCGCGCAGACGGCCACGATCAACCGGCCTCTCGCCGAGAGCCCCGTCTTCGATCTGATCTACCAACTGCTCGGCTTCACCTTCGGGCTCGCGCCGGTTGCGCTCGTGGTCTTCTTGCTCTGGCGCGACCGACGCCCCCATCTCGGGAGGCTCGGGCTGGGCACCCCCACCCGCCCGGGCGGCCCGCGGCGCGGCTGGTGGCTGCGCGAGAGCGGCGCTGGTGTTGCGCTGGCAGCGCTGATCGGCGTGCCCGGGCTGGGGTTCTATCTGTTTGCGAGGTGGATCGGCATCAACACGACGGTGGTGCCGACAGCCCTCGATGCCTTCTGGTGGACGGTACCGGTGCTCGTGCTGCAAGCACTCAGGGCCGCCCTCGGCGAGGAGCTGATCGTGGTCGCCTACTTCTTCGACAGGATGCGCAGTCTGGGCGTCGGGCCAGTCGCGACGGTAATCGCGAGCGCGCTGCTGCGCGGCAGCTACCACCTGTACCAGGGCTTTGGCGGCTTCATCGGCAACGTGGTGATGGGCCTCGTCTTCGGCTGGGCGTACCAGCGATGGGGCCGGTCCCTCCCGTTGATCGTGGCCCACTGGATCCTCGACATCGTCAGCTTCGTGGGCTACCCGCTCGCCGTAGCACTCTGGCCGGCACTGTTCGCCGGATAGCGCGAAACGATGCTCAGCGGATCGTGCGCACCCAGGCGTCCGTGAGCCCCCACACCTCGTCGTAGAGTTCGGGAGCCGCAGCACAGCGCGTGGCGGGCTTGCGCACGACATAGCCTGCGTCGGTCTTCGTGGCACCCCAGCCCTCGCGCATCGCGGCGCACGAGTCCGGGAACGACGACAGCAGGTCCGAGGTGAGCACGAGATTCACGCCGTCAGGGATATTGAAGTTGACGGGACCGAAGCGCTGCGAGATCTGCGAGGTCGCGTTCCAGGGTCCGATCGCCATGTCGTAGGTCGGCCCGACGTCGACGGTGGGCGGGCCGCTGGGCTGCGACGTCGACGTGTCATCGTCATCGTTTGTGGTCTTGGGCTTCGCCGGGGAGGTCGTCTTCGGCGTCTGCGTGGGAGTCGCGTCGGTCGCGGGCTGCGGCGTTTCCTGGGGGCCCCGAGCGAGGTTCAGAATCATGATCGATGCGATGAGCGCCAGCACGGCGACGATACCGACGACGATCCAGGGCTTCGCGCGAGCGGCGCGATCGCCGGATCCGTCGCCCGGATCAGCCGGGGAGGTGCGCTTGCTCGCGGGGAGCTGGGAGGTGCGTACCCGCTCTGCCTGCTCGTACGCCAGACGCTCGCGGGCGGGGACCGGCGCCGGTGCAGACTCGTGAGCGTCGTTCTTCGACGACGCTCCGAACAGCTCCTCGAATGGGTCTCTATTCACGACACCAGCCTAGCCACAACCACCCTCGGCCCAATAACCGGCGAGGCCGATTCAGAGCACCCCCTAGGGAAGCAAAGCAGCGAGCGCCGCGATATGCGGGGTGTCCGTGCCGCAGCAGCCGCCGAAGACGCTCGCGTTCGGCGCGAGTTCGCGCAGGCCGGCCTCGAGCGCGGCGAACGACTCGGGGCCGTCACCGGGGCCGTCGTCGCCGACGTGCGCCGCGTTCAGACGGAAGCCGATGAGGCGCTCCAGCTCCGGGCTCGCACCGCAGGCGGCCAGGCCCTCTGCCACGGCGGAGGGGTGCGCGCAGTTCACCAGAAAACCAATCGCGGCGGATCCCGTCGCGCCGTCAACCGCGCCGATGGCGGCGGCGAGCGTGCTGCCATCGGCGAGCAGCCCATCCTCGCCCACCACGAACGACACCGCCACAGGCATCCGGGCGGCCTGCGCAGCACGCACCACGCCGATGCCCTCGGCCGCGTCGAGCGTGGTTACCGCGGTGATCCGATCCGCTCCGGCCTCGGCGAGTGCGTTCACCTGAGGCGCGTGATATGCCTCGGCCTCGGCCTCGGTCATGCGCCGCCCCTCGATGTAGTGGTCATCGAAGCGCGGGCCGACACAGCCGTTCACCACCACCTCGATCGACTCGTCGCCCTCGTCCTCGTCGAGTTCGCGCAGCAGCGCTACGGCGTCGGCGTTCAGGGCGTCGAGGGCCCGCTGTTCGTAGCCCAGGCGCTCACCTCAGTCGGTGTTGGCGCGCCAGGTGGGGGTGTCGAGCACGAGCGGGCGCCCGTGTTCGATCGCGAGCCGCAGAAACGGGCGGTAGTACTCGCGGAGCGCTTCGCGCCCCTCCACAGTGTCGAGCAGCGTGAATGCCGCGAACTCGGGCAGTCGTTGCCCCAGCCTGTCAGTCAGTGCCGTCTCGATCCCGCCGTCGGCCAGGCCGAGCTGCATTGCTCCGCTCGTCGTGGTGGTGCTCGTCATGCTGGTACTCCTCACGGGGCCGTTCCGAACGACCCTCTCCGGTAGTCTCGGCTCCAGTCTGGCATAAGCTCACCGCGGTTTAGTGCTCGCTACAGCAGTCGGCGGATCCCCTCCCGGCGGGCGTCGAAGCCGCGCACCCGCTCCAGGTGGCGATCCATTACACCCGAATCCCGCAGCGCGAGCGTGCCGGGGTCGCCACGCTCGATACCGGCACGCCAGCGCTGCGCGATGAGCTCCATGCGCGCATCGACAGCGTCGAGCAGCTCGCCCGGCGCGATCCCGCCATAGGCCTCTGCGGCGAGCGCAACCCTGCGTGCCGCTTCGGCGACGGGGATTTCGCGCAGCAGCGGCACCCCTGACCAGCAGAGAAAGGCGAGGTCGTCGATGGGGCGACCTGGGCCGGCGCGATCCCAGTCGATCATGCCCGCGAAGGTGCCGCCCGCAACCACCCAGTTGTAGAGGCCGGGATCGTTGTGGCAGATCAGCTCGTCGGGGCGCAGATCTTGCGTGCCTTGCCGCCACTCCAGCGGACCTGGGCGAAAGTCGCTCACAGCGTCGTGGAAACGTCGCATCCAGGCGGCGGCCCCGGTGAGCGCCTGCTCGCCTGGCTGCTCGGTTTCGGGGTTGAGTGTCTCCCCTGGCAGGTAGTCGAGCACTTCGAGCCCATCGGCGTCGAAGCCGTGCACCTGGGGCACGCCGTCGAGGTCGCGTGCGTGCAGGTGTGCGATCAGGGCGTGCACGGCAGGGGTCCAAGGGCCCGTGGGACGGTGCACACGGATCTCGCCGCTGGGCGTGCTCCGACGCCAGACGCCACCGGATCCGCCGGGAAGATGTTCGTTTTCCACGCCCCGACTCTACTGCCGCAGACCGCGCAGTTCGATTGGTGCCGTGTGCAACGGCGGTTCTCCGTGCACCTGCACGTGCAGGCGCTGCATGCGGGTGTCGAGTTCGGCTGCGGTGTCGGCGGCGTGTTTGAGCTCTGCAAGCAGGGCGTCGGGCACGCGGCGAGCGTACTTGTAGTAGATCTTGTGCTCGAGGCTCGCCCAGAAATCCATGGCGACGGTGCGGAACTGCACTTCGACGGGAACGTCCACCCTGCCCGTCGAGAGGTAAACAGGCACTGAGATAATCGCGTGCAGGCTCTTATAGCCGTTGGGCTTGGGGTGCTTGATGAAGTCTTCAACTTCGAGCACGGTGATGTCGTCCTGCTGGGTGAGCAGGTCGAAGAGCCGGTATACGTCGCGGATGAAGGCGCAGGTGACGCGCACGCCGGCGATGTCGTGGATTTCGCGACGGATCTCGTCGAAGTCGCTGCCGAGGCCGCGGCGCTGCAGTTTGTCGACGAGGCTGTCGACAGACTTCACCCGGCTCGAGACGTGCTCGATGGGGTTGTACTCGTGCATGTGCAGGAATTCCTCGCGCAGGATCGCGAGCTTGGTCTCGACCTCCTGCATGGCGAAGCGGTATTCGAGGAGGAAGCGCTGCATCTGATCGCCGAGGGCTCGCAGTGCGCTGGCGGAGATGGTGATCTCGTCGTCGGAGCCGTCCGATCCTGTCTCGAAACTGTCGACTGCGGCTGTGCTCATGTCGCCAGCGTAGTCGCCTCCGTTCGGATGGGGCTGAGATTGCGTCGGCGGGCCTTCCTCACCGGCGTGACCCCGCCTCGCTGATCGGGCAACACGACACCGGCACCGTCGGTCTGGGATCTGCCCAATATATGTCGTTTCCCGCGGGATCGGGCATATCTTCGGCAGATCCCATATCGACAGCCGCGGCCGGGTCGCCTCAGCCGCCCAGGAAGGTGCGCAGCGCCGTGACGACCTCGTCGGGCTTCTCCGAGTGCACCCAGTGGCCGGCGCCACGCACCGTCATTCTGACCGTGCGCGGGAAGAGCGCGCGCATCGCCGGCGCATCCTCGTCGGAGACGTAGCTGGAGCGCTCCCCCGCGATCCACAGCACAGGCCCGGTGAATGTCAGCCCCGGCAGATCAGGGAAGCCCATCACTGCCGGAAGCTGCTCGCGCAGCAGCCGCAGGTTCGGCTCCCACTCGAAACCGTGCTCTCCGCGGCGTAGGTTCTGCAGCAGGAAGCCGCGCACGCCGCTCTCGGGAATCGCAGCCTTGAGGGCCTCATCCGCGTCCGAGCGCCGCGTCACCGATCCGAGGTCGAGGCCGGCGAGGGCCTCGAGCAGGTGACGAAACTCGCCGCGCGAGGATCCTGAGGCGACCGGCGAGATGTCGATCACCACGAGTCGGCGCACCAACTCGGGGTGGCGCAGCGCGAGCACCATCGCCACTTTGCCGCCCATCGAGTGCCCCACGACATCGACCTGCCCGTCGGCGGCGAACCCTGCACGCAAATGCTCTGCAACGAGATCGGCGATCTCGACGTAGTCGAAGGCCTCGGTCCAGGCCGAGCGGCCGTGGTTGGGCAGGTCGACGAGCAGGCTCTGCGCCTCCGGTTCGAGCCCCGTCGCGATGCGCATGAGGTTCTTGCCACGCCCGAAGAGGCCGTGCAGGAACACCACGCGGTGCGGCGCGGCCTCACCCACCACGACGGAGTGCACGGAGGGGCTGGTCTGGTCGATCACCCCTCCACGCTACCGCTCAGGCGGCGTCGCAGGAGAACGACCACATCACGCCGTAACGGTCGAACACTTGACCGTACCAATCGCCCCAGGGAGCCTGCTCGAACGGCATGCCCACGGTGCCGCCGCCGTCGAGGAACTTCTGGATGAAGGCACGCGCCTCATCGGGGGTGTCGGTGGTGTAGAGCATCGAGTAGGCGGATCCGCGCACGGGATAGTCGGTGCCGTCGTCCATGGAGTCACCGCCGGCGATCACTCCGGCACCATCGGGCAGCACGAGCGTCGAGTGGGCGACCGACTTGGGATCGGGCGTGAACGGCATCCCCTCCATCGGGGGCATGTCACCGTACCTCATGATCTGCAGCTCACCGCCCAAGATCTCGTGCCAGTGCTGCATCGCCTCACCTGTGGTGCCGGGCAGTGCGATGTACGTTGCGAGGGTGTGCGGCATGGTCTGCTCCTTTGCGCGGGGTGACGATCACCCCAGTATGCGCCTACCTGGCGCGACGCAAAAGCCCCTGGCAGCTATGCCCCGTCGTGCTCGGCGCGAAAGACGTGCACGAGGGCGTTCGCGTGCCCGTGGCCCATGCCCTGCTCTTTCAGAAACGCGACCTGCTCCATGTGCTTTTCGCCCGCATGGGGTCGCAGCAGAGCGATCCACTCGTCGATCGATCGACCGTACTTCGCTTCGATCGACGGAAAGTACGACTTCGGTCCCTGTGTTGGCTCCGCCATCTGGTGCTCCTTCTGTTGTGGCTCCACACTAGGAGGATGCAGCACGACACGCTAGACACCGCGAGATCCGCCGTCGCCGACTTCAGCGCCTCAGCAGAGTGGGTGAGCACCGTCGTAGCGGGCATCGTCGCACCCGACTGGGCCGCTCCGGGCCTGGGCACCTGGGATCTGCGCGCCCTCGTGGGGCACACGAGTCGCGCGCTCCTCACCGTTGAGCAGTACCTCGACAGGCCGGCGCAGCGGGCGGAGATCACCAGCCCGGCCGATTACTTCAGGCGCGCCGGTATCGCGACTGGTGCAGATCCGAACCAGGTGCACGCGCGCGGCGTGGCCGCGGGCGACGCGCTCGGCGATGATCCAGTCGCGGCATTCTCGCGGATCGCGGATCGGGTGACCGGCCTGGTGCGCGAGGCCGGAAACCCCGTGATCACCTGCATCGTTGGCGGGATCCGCCTCAGCGACTACCTCCCCACGCGCACCTTTGAGCTGGTGGTGCACGGGATGGATATCGCAACGGCAACGGGGGTGCACTCCGGCCCTCCCACCCGTGTGCTGGAGCGCACGGTCGCGCTTGCCGCTGAACTCGCCGTGGCAGCCGGCGACGGGCCGCAGCTGCTTGCTGCCCTCACGGGACGGGGCACCCTCTCCCCCGGATTCTCAGTGCTCGGCTAGCGAGGTCAGCCCTCTGACATGCCGTCCACAATGATGTGCAGATTCGACTCGCTCAGAGCCAGCACGTGCTCCCCCGGCAACAGCGTGTCGAGACTGTCGAGGAACTCGCGGATCTCGCGGTTGTCCTCCGCGTCGGCGACCTCGATCACCACCCCACCGGCATCGGAGTTGACGGGGATGTAGGCGTACACGTAGCCGCCCTGCTCCTCCATCCGCACATTGCTGGTGTATTCAACACCACCGAGCGTCACAGGCTCCGCACCAGACTTCGGCCAGTTCGTCCACAGCAGCGCAGCGACCACCACTGCCGCGAGCACCGCCGCAGCGGCGATCCACACCGCCCTGCGCCTGGGTCGGGAAGACCGTCTCGGCCGGAGGGACCGCCGAGTGCGCGGCCCCTCCGCCTCCGGCTGCGTAGAGCTGGGCTGACCCGACTGACCCGGCTGATCCGGCTGCTCCTTCACCGCGTTCCCCTCCATCAGGCCGCCTCGCTTCCGCGCTTGCTTCGCTGACGCCGCACACCAATGAGCACCACGAGCCCGCCGAGCGCAAGCACCAGCGCGCCGAAGGCGAGGATCGACTGAGAACCCGTCAGCGCCAGAGCCGGCTTCGGCACCGCCGCAAACGGGAACTCGAGCGTGAGGTCGTCGCGGCTGGCCGAAAGATCGACCTTGCCGTCCTCATCGAGTTCGGAGATCTGCGCGCTCGCGGAGACCACACGCCCCTCTTCCAGGCCGGCCACGAGACTGCCACGGCTCAGCCGGTAGCCCTGGGGCTCGCCGACAGTAGTGCGGTACTCCCTCGGCTGCAGGAAGGCGTCCGACTCCTCGTCATAGCTCGTCGGGTACACCTCGAACTCGTAGCGGCCGGCGTCGTCGGTGAGCTGGGTCGCATGCCCGCGGGCATCCTCCGCAACCCGCCACTCGCCGTCGATCCGCTCCCACAGCGTCACCAGCTGGCCGGGCAACGGGGGCTCGGAAGACCGCTGGCGGCCGTCCTCATCGGTGTCATCCCAAACCGTTCCACCGATGAGCACCTCGTGATCGTAAACCTTCAGACCGACATCCATAGCGCGATCATCACGCACACTCGCAACATCGACCACACCGCCGTTCTGATCCGCAATCGCGAAGGAACGAGTGACGCCGGTGTAACGCGTGCCGAAATCAGGCTCAGCGGGGCTGATATCGCTGTCGATCGCCGGGTCATCGCCAACGTTCATCGGCGACCACACGTGGTACCCCTCACGCTCAACGGTGACGCGGTACTCGCGCGGTGCGAGGAATCCGGGCTCGTGCTCCTCATAGTGAGTCGGACTCACCTCGAAGGCGTACACCCCGTCGGCGCCCGTCTGCACGCTGCTGTTCCCGGCAAGATCCGCAATCTCCTGCCACTCGCCATCGATCAGCTCCCACAGCACCGCCGTGCGGCCCGCAACACCTGCTTCGCCGGCATCCTGCAGACCGTTGAGATCAGCATCGTCCCACACCCGGCCGCCGATGACCACCGAGGTGGGGTACACCGCGAAGCCAGCATCAGCGGTCAGCACATCATGCGCAGTCGCGAGATCAACGCCGTCAACGCCGAACTCGACCAGGCTGATCGGATCGGTCAGCACGTAGCTGAAGGGCTTGTCGATCGCAATGCCATCGACATCCGCGGCGCCCGCGTAGAAGAAGGCATTGCCGATCTCCACGAGACGCATATTCGCAGGAGCCTCGACGAGCACACGGTACTCCTCGGCCTCACGATAGTGCGGAGAAGCCTTGTCGAGATCCGCCACCTCAACCGCGAAGCGGTACTCGCCGTTGGCGTCCGTGACCGTTGACGACGATGTGCCAGCCCCCTGCGAGGCCTCCCAGAGGCCGGTGTCGCGGTTCAGCTTGAAGAGCTTCACGGTGAGCCCGCCGAGGCCCGGCTCACCGGCCGACTGCACACCGTCGCGATCACGGTCATCGAAGACGGTGTCGCCGATCACCCGAACCGAATCATGCACCACGACGCCGCCGTCGACAAGCTCGGTGCTCGCCGCCGTGTCGTAAAGCGCATAGCCGTTCGCGTCGGCCGCAACGAGCGTGACCTCCTCGGAAACCGCGGTGTGGCGGGGATCCTGCACAGCGTGGCTGTATCGAGGAGCACCCGCAAGCTCCAGGTTCGCGAACTTCGACTCCGTCACCACGCCGTCGACGACCGTCGGCGAAAGCGTCTGCCGCGAGCTCAGATTGAACTCAACCGCGTACACGTACGGCGTCTGATAGCCGGGGCTTGCGGGGTCAGTGTCTGCAACCTTCGCGGTGAACTCGTAGGCACCGTCGGCGCCGGTGCGCGTGCGCTCGACGGGCACCAACGCACCCGCGACCACCCGATTCAGCACCACGTCGACACCCTTGAGACCGGGTTCACCGGTATCCTGCACGCCGTCGCCGTCGCGATCATGCCAGATGCGATCGCCGATCGTCACCTCGGTCTCGAACTCGGTGAGGCCGAGATCGACGTGCTCAGCCGGCACCCCGGTGAAGGTATCGATCGGCAGCAGCTGACCCTGCTGCAGCTTTCCGAGGATACGCGTATCCGAGACCGCCGAGTTGGCGATGGTTCGCGCATCGTGCACGAAGTCGTTGTCGCGCGCCGGATCAGCACCGACATGCAGCTTCGTCACAGCCTGCCACAGCGGGATCTCGGAAACCCGCACCCGATACTCGTAGGGCACCCGCTGCACCGAATCAATGATGTGCAGCTTGTCGAAGGAATACGAGGAAACCGCGGTACTGCGGATCGGGCGATCCGTGCTCTGCGCCGCTGCCGGCTCGATCATGAACCCCTGCGCGTCCTGCTTGGCTTCCACCCAGGCACCCTGGTGCAGCACCTCGAGCGTCGCCGTGTAGCGCTTCTCGGCCTTCGCGGCGTCGTTCTTCACGCCGTCCCCGTCGGTGTCGATGAACACCTCCCCAGACAGCGTCGAGCGCGCGTGCGCGACCAGGCCGAGATCGACGGTGTTGTCGTTGACGCCGTACATCACGCCCGTCGCCTCATCGAAGTCGCCGATGCTGACGAGGTAGTCGCCCACCTTCGCGTTGCGGTGCATCGTGCCATTCGGGAAGAAGTCCGAGTCGAACTCAGCGGCATCGGCCGCCGAACCCTGATGGGCGAGCGCGAAGGTGTAGCCGTCGACGAGCCGATCGACCACCACCTGGTACTTCGTCTCGACAGGCTCGCCAGCCTCGAAGATCGAGCTCGGCACCTTCGTGAAGTAGTAATAGCCGTCGGCGTTCGACACCGTGGACTGCGTGAAGCCGGTGCGGGTCCACTCCCCTCCGCTGGGACGCACGTACTGCTGCAGGGAGAGCGCCTGGCCCGCAATGCCCGGCTCGCCGTCATCCTGCACGCCATCACGGTTGAGATCGTCCCAAACCCGGTTGCCGATCACACCTGAGGTCGACTTCTCGTAGAAACCGATACTCACCGACTCGCGATCGGCGAAGCCCGAGGCGAAGAGCCCTTCGAGATCGAACCGCAGCGTGTTGGTCTTGACGACCTTCGTCCCCTTCTCGGTCAAGCCGTCATTGTCGTTCGCTTCGGTGAAGGGGTCGATGTGATGCACGAACGGCGAAACCACCCACTCGGGGTTGAAGCCGTCGTTACGGTCGGTCACCTCGATGTAGTACTCGCGGTCGACAGGCAATACGTCAAAGGCGTACTTGCCCTGCGCGTCGGTCACAGCGACCATCGGCTTCCCGTAGGCGTCGACGGCGGTCTCACCGTTCATGCGCTTCAGGTACACGTGGTAGCCGGCGATGCCGGGCTCGGCCGGTCCCGCCTGGTAGCCATCGAGGGAGTCGATGCCTTCCTGGAACACCATGCCGCCGACGCGCAGTGTCTCGGCGACGCCGAAATCGAAGCTCATGCGCTCGGCATCACTGGTGGAGCTGTCTACCCTGGCCGCCTCGCTGATCGTCCTCAGTGCTGAGTTGTCGACCGGAGCCGGCACATCGAGTGTCTTGCCCGGCGCGTAAACCTGCACGCCCGCGCGCTTGAACACCTCCGTCGTCGTGGCCGAGAACGAGTCGTAGGCCTTCGGGAACTCGAGCATCACACGATAGTCGCCCGGCTGAATGTTCGAGAAGGTGTAATAGCCGTGATTGCCGTTGTAGTCGGTCTCCGTGAGCGTTGTCAGCGGGCCCGCCGAGCGGATCGGCTGCAGGAAGACCTCGTCGAGCACCGACTTGCCCGTGGCCTCGTCGACGACCTCCCACTGGTTCCCCACCTGATGAATGGGGTTGCCCAGCGCGTCGACGTTGTAGCCCTTCGGGGTCAGCAGGCTGACGCGAACACCGTTGATGCCCGGGTCGTCGATCTTGCCGTCGAAATTGAGATCCTTCGACGGTTTGAGCAGCGTGCGGCCGTTGCCGTCAACGAAGGGGTCGCCCTCGTCTTGGACGCCGTTGTAGTTCACGTCGTGCCACACGTAGTTGCCGAGGTAGACGTGATCCCGCTTCTCGGTAACGAAGGAGCCGGCAAGGTTCGATTCCTGCGGGATGAAGCGGCTCACGCGCTGCGTCGCCATGAAGGAGTTCCAGAGCGCCGCGTTCGGCTTGCGCTCGGCATCGTCGAACTGTTCGAGGTAGGCCGGGGCGTTGAGCGGAGCCTTCATCTGGTAGGTGAACTTGAGCTTGCTCTGACCGGGCAGCTGCTCGGTCGGGTTGTTGAAGAGCACGAGGAGGGTCTTGGCCCGCTTCAGCAGCTCGGGATCGGCCTTGAGCTCATCAAGCTTCACGAAGTGGCGGTCGCGCACCGTGGAGGCCGCACCCGGGGTGCCGAGGGAGTCGTAGAACGACTCGGTTACGGCATCGGCGTGCGGCACCATCGCGGCGTCGACGATCTTGCCGCCCTGCTTCGTGAAGGGACCGACGTAGACCGTGTACTCGTTGGGTTGGTACGTCTTCTTCTCGGCACCCTCGCGCTCCAACTTCATCCCGTCGCTGCGCAGCCACGCCGAATACTGCGAGCCTCGCTGCAGAGTTGCGTTGCCGATGGAGGTGTCGCCGGAGAATGGCAGCACGTCGTACAGGATCGGATAGGGGTAGGCCCGGTCTCCCGATTCCTTCGAGTTGTCAACGGACACCTCGAAGGAGAAGTCGCCGCCCTCGCGCACCGGGGTCATCTCCGGCGCCACGGTGCCTGCCCGGTTCAGATCGGAGTAGGCGATCTTGCGCTTACCGAAGTTGTCGTAGGTCTCGTACTGGAACAGGGTGCGCTCCGAGAACACGAGCCTGTCGTTCATCAGGCTGTTCTTGTTGAAGTCGGTGAAGTCGGTCGAGTAGCCCAAGCGGTTGCCCGAGTTCTGCTGCGAGTTCAGCGGGTAGAGCAGACCGGTGCTGTTGGTGACCACCGCACGCGATTTCAGGTCTTCTGCTTCGGCTCCCGGCGAGTAGGCGTCGACAGCCCCGATGAACTCGACCACGATCTTGTCACCGGGGTAGACATTGCCCTCGAACCAGATCGACACGACGTTGCGGTCGAAGCCAGGCCACGGTCCCGCGTAGAGATCGGTGTACTTCAAGTGCGAATCAGGGCTCGCCTCGCTGCCGTCTGCGCGCACCAGCTTCCAGGTCCAGAGGTTCTTCTCCTTACCCGTCAGCGAGTAGCGCGAACGGTGCTCGTTGCTGAGCGGGTGCTCGGGAGTGATCTGGTCAGCGGGCACATAGGTGAACGCGCCTCCCGACTCCATCACCGTCGGCAACTGGAACGTCACGAAGGGGTCGACGAGGGTGTCTTCGGAGTAGGTGTTGTCCTCATCGCGCGACCACATGGTGTCGTCGGCGTTGATGAACTCGCCCGTGAACTTCAGGTGCGGCGACGATTTCGGCGCGATGGCCATGATGTCGGACCAGCCGAAACGCTCGGTCGCGGGGCGGGACGAATCGCTGCGGTAGTAGAGCGCGTCGTACTTCACATTGACGACGGGGCGCGACGGTGTGAGGTAGGAGCGGGTCTGGCTCTGGGCGAGCTTCGACACACTCGTGCTCACATAGTTGCCCCACGCCTGTGCGGTACCGAAGATGAACAGCGTCGATTTCGCCGTCGACGAAGCGCGCAGCCCCACCCGCACGGCATTGTCGGTCACCGAGGCGGGGTACTGGGTGATGCTCTGGTTGGTGGGATCAGTGTCGAGCACCGACTGCTTGCCCGCGGCAACGGGGTCGGCGTCGATGTCAAGACGCAGGCCCTGCGGCACCAGGTAGCGTTCCGGCTGAAGCGCCTTCACCACCACGCGGAACTTCTTGACATCGGTGCGCTCAGCACTGGTGTTCAAGGTCAGCTTCTCATTGCTGAGAATCGAGCTGCCACCGGGGTTGAGCAGTTTCCAGTCGCCGCCCTCGTAGCCGTTCTCTGCGAGTTCATGAGACACGTAGACGTAGCTGCGGAAGGCATCATCGACGTCGGTGCCGTCGGCGGCGAGGTGATCCAGCGTCGCCTGTGGCAGCTCCCACGCACCCGAGGTCAGGTACATCGTTGTCGTCGTCAGCGGCAGTCCGCTGACGGAGACGGTGGTGTCGTTGGTCTTGTGCGTGGGAAGTATGTTCTCCACGACAAACTCCTTCAGACCCGAACCCGAGTTCTTCGCGTGGGTCACGAGGTACTCGACCGTGTCTGAGGAGTTGAAGTAGTTGTCGCCGGACATGCCGTTGGAGTAGGCGATGCGGGGGCGCGTCGTGTTCACACGCACCTCTGCGCGAGGCTTCATGATCTCAACCTGCGCCGCATCGGTAGCGTAGCGTCCGGCCATGTCGCCATTGCCGTCGATGTCGACGGCAGCGCCCGTATCGGAGGCGTAGCTGTGGTAGCCCATCGATGCCGCGGACTGCACGATGAAGTCTTCGGGTCGCTGCGTCGAGGAGCCGTCGGTCGGGATCAGGCTCGTGTCGTCGGTAATGAGCGACACGTATGAGTCGACGATGAGATCCGGGGTCTTCCAGGTGGGATCCTCGGACACTTCGTTGTCTTCGTAGCCGGCCACGAGCTGCACCTGGGTGAACAGCTTGAAGCTCTGGCCCGACTGCAATTCGCCGCGGGTGCCGCGCTCGTTCGCGGGAGGGGTCACTAGCCACTGGATGCGATTGCGGTGCTCGCCCACCTTCACCACGGCGGGAGTCACCCGTTCAACGGTGTAGCCCATCGCTTCGAAGGCAGCGCGGTCGTAGATTTCGTTGCCGATCTGCAGACGCACCTCCCCCGTCGCCTCAGCGAACTCGATGACGTGCTGCGTGACCACGAAGCGGGAGTTGTGCACATCGCCGGCGGTCTTGATCATCTCGTAGGGATTGACGTTCGGGTCGGGAGCGTTCGTCACCTGGGTCGTGTACCAGTACTTGCCTGCGGCGTCGACCTTGATACTCTCCGCCTCAGAAGCACCTGGATAGGCGACGACCTTGGTCACATTCGTGATGGAGGGCTTCCGCAGGTTCAGAAGGGTGCCGCCGTAGGCACCGAACTTGGCGTGCTTGTCGTTCGGCAGTTCGGGGCTGAAGGTGTCGCCTGGTTCCGTCCACGGGACATTACTGTTGAGCGAAATCGCAGTGGATCCCTGGTAGCTCTTCGTCGCAGCAATGAGGCGTTCCGTCACCTTCAGCACACCCATGTTGGTGTTCCAGGTGCTCGTCGTGTCTCGTCTGTTGCGATCGTTCGCGGTGATGGTCAGGCCGTTCGACGACTTTACATAGGGGTAGCCGGTGGCCTGGTCTCGCTCCGTGAGCGAGGTTGGGGAGCCTGTGGTGTACCTGCCCGAAACGACCGGGTTGAACACCGGGCGCTCGGTGTTTGCGAAGGTGAGCACCTCCTGGTACCGGCTGTCGTCCGTGTCGGGGCCAAAGGTCGGGGTGTCGATGGTCACCACGCGCGGCGAGATCACGAGCGACTGGCCGTAGGCCACGTCGGCTGCGCGATCCTGATTGACGGTGAAGTGCAGCACGAATCGCTTGCCGACAGTGCTCTCCACGATCTCCACGCGCACATCGAAGAACTCGGTGACGGGCTTTCGCAATGTTGATGAGCGGTAGCTGATGTCGTTCACAGTGGCCGTGAACTTGACGTTTTGCTGCTCGTCGAGGTCGCGATAGTAGCGGCCATAGGAGCCGTCCTCGAGTACCGGTGCCACGCCGTAGGGCAGGGCGATGGTGACGGTCGGCTCGAACCATGAGCCGCGAGCGCCACCGATGGTCTGCGGCGCATACCGCCAGATGTCGTCATTGAGGTTGTCACCCGAGTAGTAGTTGTAACCACTGTTCACCCGGTTGTACTCTCCCAGCCCCTCCAGCTGCTGGTTCTCCACGGTCGAGTGGAGCGTGAACTCCTCGTAGAGATCGACGCTGAAATCCTGAATCGTTGGATCGATGCCGCTGGCGTACTGATCCTTCTCCGGCTTGCTCCATACGCGAAGCGTCGGCTTGCGCATCGCGATCTGGTCACCGGTGACGATGGCGGGCTTGCCACCCGAGGTCGTCGTGGTGCCTTGCGCGTTGATGCCGCGAATGTAGGCACCCCACGGCTCAACGGCAAAGTAGGAGGTGTAGCTACCGAAGTAGTACGCGAGATCGTTGACCTCGATGCCCTGTGCCATGCCGTCATTGGGGTAGCGCCAGGTGTTGTTCTGGTTGATGCCGGCGCTGAAGCCCCCGTAGGTGGCGCCGTAGATCTCGAGGTACTCCTCCTCCTTGATCGAGGTGAGCGTGAACTGGTCGTGCCAGTACGAGACACCGGAAAGGCGTGTGGCGTCAGCGACTGTGGCCGGCGGGCGCTCCTCGTACACGCGCACCCCGATCTCGACGCGCTGGTACTTGTCGTTGGTGCTCGAACTGGGCGCGTTGAACATGCCTGTGAGCGGCGTCGCGACCTTCACCCGCACCACATACGGCACACCGTCATCGAGCGTCGCGGCGGAATACGATCCGGCCTCCTGCGACTGTGCCGGTGCACGATATCCCTGGTCGTTCTCGGGGGTCTGGATCACCTCGAAGGTGCTCGGAATCGAGTTCCCGTTTCCGTCGGCCGCGGTGATGCCAATCGGGGTGGTGCCGTCCTCCTCGTATGGTGTGATGCCCAGCGGGAGGATCTCGGTGTACTCGAGGCCGCTCTCGACAGCACGGTCGCCGAGGTTCGCGGCGTGGAGCCGCACCGTGAAACGCTCGTGGAGTTCCACGGCGTAGGTGTACGGGTCGTCGACGTAGGGAGTGTAGCCGAGCCGTTCGCGGTTGTACGAGTTGAGGGTGCCGTCGTGCTCGTAGAAGTTCGCGGGATCGGTGCCGTACGCTTTTCGTTTCACAGCAGGAACCATCTCGCTCGCGCCATACAGCCAGGCGCGGCTCAACTGCATGCCGTCTTGCGCCCACAGAATGCGCTCGTCAGCTTGCACCGCCCCGTCGTTGACGCGCCCCTTCGCGGCGTATCGGAAGTTGTCTTCCAGATCGGCTGCCGCGAAGGTGAGGTAGAGGTCGTTCTTGTATGTGTCGTTGCCTGAGGCATACCCCTCACGCAGGTAGGCGGGGTGCGACTTCTGCTTGTTCGCGGTCTCGTCGTAGAAGGTGCTTTGCAGGTTCGAACCGGAGGAGTTGTTCGGGTGGCGGCGCTGCCCATTCGAGCCGGGCTGCCACGAGAAGGAGTTCGACAGGAACTCGAGTTCGGTCAGCTCTGCGGGGCGCTCGCCAGTGATACCGGCGTCGTGCAGCAGCGACGCCATATCCATGGAGGTGTTCATCGCGGAGTTCGCGACGGGCACGTTGCTCGCGTACCAGCCGAAGAGCGGCGCAAACACGGGGGTGCCATCGGCGTAGTCGGCTCGGGGCAGCGGGATGTCGGTGCGCACCCGCGAGGGGTAGATAATCTCGATCTGCTCGCCGCGGCCCAGGGTTTCGTCCTGGAACTCGTAGCTGAACACCTGGAAGTCGATCTGGTCGGCGGGGTTCGCGGTGGTGTTCAGCGGTTCGGCGTTCGAGAGCAATCCCCAGCCGTTGTTGTGTCCCGCTTTGTTGAAGGTCTGGGAGCCGGCGATGTCAAGCCCCTTGGCCGATCGCACGGTGACCTTCGGCGGGGTGAACGCCCGCGACTGGCCGGCTTCGGTGCGCACCACGATCTGCAGCGCACCGGCGTCGATCGCCGCCTGCACGTCGAGTTCGCCGCCGCTCACGTACTGCGAGAGCCCGGTTTGCAGGTACTGCGGCAGCTTGTCGTAGATGACGGGGCGCCGCAGCGGCGCCTTGCCGTACGGAGTGTCCGTAGCCGTGCCCTGCCTGGTCGTGTGGTTCTTCGCGGTCAGCTTGTAGAACACCGCGTCTCCCGCGACGTACTCGCTCTTGCCGATCTTCGAACCGACATAGCTGGCTTCCGCCTCAGCGGCGGTGCCGAAGGATTGGATGTTGAACTCGACACCGGGGATCGCCTTGTATACCCGCTGATTCGCCGAGGCGAGGTAGGTGTACGAGCCGACGGGCTGCCACTGGTCATCCTGGTGGGTGAGCGTGGTGCGCGCCTGTGAGGTGATGACATATGACTTCGTGGTCGCCGCTCCCGCGGTGCGCCAGTGGCCGATGCCGGGGATCGTGAAGGGCACTGCCTCGAAGACGGTGCCGGTGGCCGGGTTCATGGCTGGCACGGTGCCGTAGGAGACGCGCAGTTCGTTGATCGCAGCCATCGAGTGCACGGCAGAATCGAAGTCGGCCACGGGCACCCAGGCATTGCCGTGTTTGAAGAACACCTTTGGCTCCGCGACGCCAGTCTCGCTCGCGCCGAAGGTTCCGGTGAAGCCCGCGGGGTACTGCGGCTTCGGGAACGCGGTGAGCTCGAATGCGCCGAGCGCACCTGCGTCGAGCGTGATGTTCAGATCGAGGTCGGTGTTGTTGTGCAGGATCTCGTTGCGGATGTTCTTGACGGTGAGCGTCATCGTCTCACCCGAGACGTTCTCCTGGTCGAATCGGCTCTCGATGACGAGCTGGTTCGGGTCGGAATAGCGGTAGAGGTGGTTCTGCACCTGACCCAGGGACTCCGCAAAGCTGTCGCCGTCGTAGTTCTTCGTGGTGGTGGTGCCGGTGATGCGGGTGCCGTTCACGCCGGTGCTGTCGTAGCTCATGAAGTGGTGCGTGTAGGCGGGGCGCGCATAGGCATTCCACTGCGGGGTTTTCGCCTGCGTGGCGCCGAGCCCGGGCCCGAAGTCGTTCACCGCGGTGAACTCCACGTAGAAGAACACCGATTCGCGATCGTTGAGGGTGACGTCGAACGACACGTCGGCGCGCTTGGTGTTGGGCGTGGCGATCGTCACAGCACCCGGGGCCACCTCTACTGCGGCGTTGGGGCTTTCCAGGAGGCGGGCCGCACGGTTGGGGTCGCCTCGCATGAAGTCGGAGCTCGCCTGCACATCCGAGATCTTGAGCCCTGCGGGTGCTTCGATGTGCGCGATGGGGCGGAAGACGGGAAGCGCGCCCGGCGCATCATCGCCTGCGGCCGCCTTTCCGACGTTTCGCAGCTCGTAGAGCACTTTCGTGGTGTCGCCGACTGCCATATTGCGGTAGTCGATCTGCGCGCCCGTGTCGGCGTCGTAGAAGAGTGCGGGATCCGCTGCTCGTTCGAAGTTCTGCTGCAAATGCACAGCGTGCGTTTCCATGCTCGCAACGCGGGTGAAGAGGCGCGGTGCCGCCTGCCCCGACGCGCTCGAGAGCGTGTATGTGGGCTTGTCGCTGTTGTTCGTGCCGCCCGCTGAGACGGAGATCGTGTTGTACGAGGTCACCACGGCGTTCGTGTTGAACGTGGTGTGGTACATGAGAGTTTCGGTGGCACCCTTGGTGCGGTCGGTAGCGAACGATGGCTTCGACTGCCAGCTCGCGCCGCCGGCCTCCTCGTCAACCCAGACGCCGGCGAGGAAGACATCGCCGCCCTCTCGCATCTTCGTGGGCAGCGGATCAGCGGAGGCCGCCCGGGTGATCGATCCCCACAGCCCTACTGATGCGTCCCTCGGCACGAACTTCACCGCGATGTTGTCGAGGTGCTGCTTGCGCAGCGTGGCGGTGCCGCCGAGCACCACGGGCACGTCTTGTGTGGTGAGCGTGCCGTCGTCGAACAGCGGTTGCAGTTTGAAGACGTGGAATCCGTCGCCCCGGTCAGTGAAGTCAGCCAGGTCGAGAGTGACGTGCTTCGTGCCCTGCGAAACCACCACCGACTGCACAGACCAGTCCCCCGCGAAGATGTCGGAGGGGATCTCGATGGCGCGCGTGCGGAACGCGGCATCGGGGCGCACGTTGATGACGGCGTCCTTGATGTCGGCTTCGGAGCTGTTCTCAATGCCGACAGCAACCCGCGTGGTGTTGGGGTCGACACCGTTGGCTGCGTAGTCGTAGACCTTGGTGGCACCGTCGTTGAACACCATGCTGAGCTTTGCGCCGAGCTTCGGCGTGTAGCCGGTGAGGGTTGCGCTCGTGGTGCTCATGAGGGTCTTCGTGCCCGTATCGCCGGGCACGCGGTACAACTTGGTGGTGCCGCGCAGCGCCTTGTTGCCGTTCACGACGCCGCCGACGCGCACATCGACCTCGGCGAGCGATGCACCCAGGGTGTCAGGGGTGGCGCCCGCGATTTCCGCGGTGCGCTCGCCGAATCCTGCCACCTTCGAGAAGATCGCCTCGAAGCGTTTCGGGTGGCCGCCTTCTGCGCCGAAGGAGACCGTGAAGGTGCCGTCTCCGTCGTCGTGGATCCCGCGCGGCTGGGTGTTGTCGTAGTCGAAGCGCGCTGCCGCAGACAGCGGTGCGTCGAAGCGGATCTCGACAGCGTTGCCCTGCGCGTCGAATGCGCGCACCCCTGTCAGGTACTGAAGCGTCGTTGAGGCGGCAACGGTGAAGTACTTCGCTTCGAGGTTGTAGACGGGGTCTTCTTTCGGGTTCGCCGGATAGGTGAACTCGTAGATCATCTCGTCGTGGAAGGAGGCCGGATCATAGCTGCAGAGCCATTCGTCGGCTTCGGTAGCGGCAGGAACGTGCACATCGGGACCGTGCCCGAGGCAGTAGGACCTGCTGGGCTGATACGTGTTCACATTGCGGATGCTCGCGAGATACTCGCCGATCCGCCCCATCGGAATCACTTTGTCAGGCAGCGAGGTGTTGTCGTTGGCACCCGTGCTCGTCTCGGCCATGGGGTAGGCGACAAGGGAGTTCACTGAGTGCGTGGCTGTGCGGGTGAGCACTGTTTTCAGGCCCATACGGTCGGTGGAGGTGAGCACCGTGGGCTTCTTGCCCGTGACTGAAGAGGAGTGGAAACGACCCATGTACTCGACGACGTCGTTGTTGACGCCTGCCATCTGCGGCGCGGCGCTGTTGCTGTCGCGTGTGAACTGCAGATTCACTTCTACTCGCGACACCGGGGCCTCGGGTCGCACGTCTGCGTCCCAGGCTTCCTTGTAGTAGGGGTGCTCCGCAACACCCTGCCACTGTCCGTAGCTCGCGAAGAGCTGGTCGTCGGCCATGTCGGGGCGCGCGGTGTTGATTCGCCAGAATCGTGACCCCTCCTGGCTGTTTTCCACCCACGCGCTGCCGGGAACCGTCTTCCAGAGCTGTTCCTTTCCACCCACCATGCGGTAGATCTTCACGGTGTCGATGTAGGGGCGCATCTCATCGCGGATCTTGAGGTAGTACAGGTCGAAGTGCTCGAAGGGCATGTTGACGTCGAGGCTGACGCGCTGGTTGTTGTTGTCGTAGGTGGCGGTGGGCCTGGTGATCGTCGAGGTGAATCCGCCCAGCGACTTGTACCCCTGATCGAGCGTGTAGTCGTGGATCACGCAGGTGTAGCTGTCGCAGCTCCAGGGGCGGTAGATCTCCATCGAATAGGTATTGCCGGCGCCGAGCCCGCGGGTGACCTGGTTGACGCCCTCGATCTGCACCCCGGTCTTGGTCTCGCGCACCGTGATCTGGTTGTTCTTCGTGGCGGTCTTCTCAACGGAGTAGGGAGGTTCCTGCGTGCCGGTGAACGTGGCGCGAACTGTCTGCGAGGAGCCCATCTCGATGTCGGCGTCGTAGTCGACGATGGCTATGGTTTGCAGCCCCTTCAGGCTGAGATTCTTTCCCGAGATGATGATCTTGGCGATGTTGCTGAGCGTCACCTCGCCCGAGGCGACCTCGGCCTGGGTGAAGGACTGCTTGGTGCCGGCAGCATCCACGAAGATGATGCGAACATCGGAGGCATTGTCGAGGTAGGCACTCTGCAGTGCGATTTTCGAGAAGACGAGTGAGCCTGTCTTCGTCGCCTTCAGCATGTCGATGACGTACTCCGAGGAAGGAGAGTTCACTCCCAGCGTGTCGAGCTTGTACTCGACCCCGAAGCGAGACTCGTAGCCCACGTGGGTGGTGTTCTGAGTTTTGCTCGCACCGTACACGCCCACCACGTCAACAGCCGGGATGAGCTCGTTAGGCAGCTGAATATCGATTGTGCCGGTGGCCTGTCGCTTCGTGTTCTTGTCGTAGGGCTTCGGCTGGTAGGTGCGGATCTCGGCCGTCACGAGGTGCTGCTTGTCGAGCTTCTCACCGACCCGTGCCTCGACTGACGCGAAGTTCACCGCCCCGTTCGAACCGAGCTTGTCGGTCTCGATGAGCACCTTCGCCACTCCTGCCGGCAGAGCGACGCGCAAATCTCCGCTTCCGGTGTACTGGCTCAGATCGAGCACCCCGGTTTTGCCGTCGAGGGTTTCGTAGCTGGCCCTGACGTTCTCTGCCTGGGCGAAGAGCGCCTCCTTGAGGATCAGTTCGGCGTCTTTGAGTCGTTCCGCTCCGCTGTTGAGCACCAGCGTGGTGGTGGAGTTCGCTGCGACAGTGTCGTTCACGCCAAACAGGAAATCGATCGTGCTCTTCGCGTTCCAAGGCACCGTCGCACGGGGCCCCTTTCCGTCGATGCTGATCTGAATGCTGGGCACTACCTCTTTCGGGTAGATCACGTTGAAACTCACGTCGCGCTTCGCCGTGTGCTCGACCTCGGTGTAGGTGGTGTTCTCGCCGAAGTCGTCGTTGCTCGCGATCTTCTCGATGTAGACGACGGTGGCCTCTGAGTTCATAGGGCCGACGCGATACGGCTCACCGAAGATTTTGATGGTGACGGGCAGGCTGGCGCCCGGGTTCACGCGGCCGGTGAGGCTGAACGACAGTTTGCGGTCCCAGTCGAGGCTGTTCAGCTCGGACAGGTCGAAGGTGAGGGTGACGATGCCGGTGTCGGCCTCGTCGCGCAGTGTCGGCTGCAGGGTCTTGGTGACCTTCTCGCCGGTCTTCTTGTCGGTGTAGGAGTAGACGATTTTGGCGTTCTCGAAGCGTTTCTCGGCCTTGTCAAACTCGTAGCTGACCCTGTCGATAGCGAAGTCGGGGTCGACGCCGTAGGTGATCCGCGGATCGAACACCGGGGCGTTCGAAGCGCTCTTGAGATCCGCGATCTCGTTGTAGGTCTCGTATCCGTACACGACGTCGTTCTGCTTCGTCGTGTGCGAGAAGGTGAAGTCGTAGCTGGGCGCGACGATCTCTCGCTCGACAAGCCGAGTCTTTGCCCAGTTTGCGGTCTTCGCGAACAGCACGTTCGTGATGGCGGTGACCTTGAACTTCGTTGGCGGGCTCGGGAAGCCCTGCCGGCTCAGCGGCAGCGAGATGAGGTACTTCCGCGCGCTGGGCCCCTGTGCCCCGTCGGGGGTGATCGGCTGCTTGTTCGCGCCGTGCTCGCGGTCGATGGAGATCATGCCCGTGCCCGAGTAGGTGTAGGGGATCTCTTCGGTGAGCTCACTCTCGCCATCCCAGTCGGTGACATCGTAGATGAGGATGCCGCCCTCGCCCGGCACACCGATGAACTGCCCCGAGGTGTAGTTGCGGTCGGGGTTGGGCGTCGGCGCTCCACCCTCGTTGTGCACCCACCTGTTGATATCGAAGGGGATGATGCCGTTGACACTGCTGGCGGTGGAGTCAATGTCGAAGGTGACCGAATAGCCGTCGATGTTCGCGGCGGGATTGGTCGAGGTGTTCGAAAGCGAGTACATGTACTCGATGTACTGGTAGCGATCCCAGATCGGCACCAGGTCGGGTCCGCCGCCGGGCACATACGACTCGATGGCGGTCTCCCACTTCAGGTCAGAGGAGATCACCGACACCCGCGACTCGTCGTCGAGATCGTGCGGGGTGCTCCACGACGAGCCCTCGACACGGTTGAACATGTCGTAGGAGACTGATCCGTTCACCTCGAAGGTCGTGCCCTCCGGCACGCCTCCGTAGGGGCCTTCGGTGCCGTCGTTGTAGGTGGTGAGGAAGATATCGAAGGCGGGGTTCGTGCCGGCACCGAGGTCGCCGTCGTACTCCATGATGAGGGTACCGCCGCGCATCGTCGTGTCGGAGATGACGTTCCAGCCACCACCGGCGCTCACGCGGCCCTGCACGCCGAGCTTGCTGGGCTCGCGATCCCGAGGCAGCACCCGGTACTCGCCGGTGGCCTCGTCGTATTCGAGCGACGGCAGGTGGATCATCACCCGGACGCCGCTGGCAGCGCCCGATGCCCATCCAGGCACGAGGCGGTAGTTCAGTCGCGTCTCCGTACCCGTCGAGAGCACGCTGGCCTTCGGGTTGAGATACCCCGGCTCGCCGGCGCTCACGGTGCCGTTGAGCGTAATGCTGGGCAGTTCGTCGGCGACGGCAGCGGGGATCGAGCTGGCCCCACCCAGCACATCCGTGAACGCCAACAGCACAGCGAGTACGCCGGTCACAGCCACTGAGAAGAGCTTCTTCAATGTATCCCCCAGCTGCGCGCGCGCAGCCTTCCCCTTTGTTCGGCCGCGCCAGCAGGCGCGCCCGAAACCCCGATCAGCGCCGCCATGCCCGGGACGCCTAGGAAATCAACGATGTCATCCCAACTGTCATCGCGATTTCGCCGCACTCATCCTATGAGAGATTTGAGCACTCCACCAACTGATTCATCGGCGCCGGCTCTGATCCTCGAATCCCGCCCCTGTAGGCCGCTTCACCGCGAGCGCGGAGCACGATCCGAAGGCCCTGGGCGAGCTGTCATTTTCCCGCCACGGCCTCTTTCGGGCGTTGCAGCCACCGAGCCGAACAAGGACGCCATGCAACATATTCGCCGACCGTCAGGTGGGAAATCTCCCAGCTCATCGTGAGCGCCCGTGATCCCATCTGAACGTCTGTCTGCCCATGCACTCCGAGCTCTGGAGCGTCGGCATCGACGTAACGTGAGCCGACAATCGACTGGCGCCACAGCGTCTCGTTTGAAACGTCTGCCAGGAACGAGTAAACGCTCGCGGCCGATTGGTTCACCTGCAGCCGGCTTGAGGCCCTCATCGTCGCTGAGGTCTCCTAAACGTTGAACCGCCATTCGCAGACGTCGCCGTCCTGCATGACGTAGTCCTTGCCTTCCATGCGCGCCTTGCCCTTGGCGCGGGCCTCAGCCACCGATCCGCACTCCACGAGGTCTTCGAAGGAGATGATCTCGCCCTTGATGAAGCCCTTCTCGAAGTCGGTGTGGATCGCACCTGCGGCCTGCGGCGCAGTGGCACCCTTCTTGATGGTCCAGGCGCGGGCCTCCTTGGGGCCGGCGGTGAGGTAGGTCTGCAGGCCGAGGGTGTCGAAGCCGACGCGAGCGAGCTGATCCAGTCCGCTCTCTTCCTGGCCGATGGAGGCCAGCAGTTCGGCGGCGTCCTCAGCGTCGAGCTCGATGAGCTCGCTCTCAATCTTGGCGTCGAGGAAGATCGCCTTCGCGGGCGCGACGAGCGCTGCGAGTTCGTCGAGGCGGGCGCGATCCTGCAGCACGGTCTCGTCGACGTTGAAGACGTAGAGAAACGGCTTCGCGGTGAGCAGGCCGAGTTCCTTGATCGGCTCAAGATCGATGCCTGCGTGTGAGAGCACCTGGCCCTCGTCGAGCGCGGCGCGGGCGGCCTTTGCGGTTTCAACGACGGAGGCGTCGATCTTCTTGTTCTTGAGCTCCTTTTCAAGGCGCACGATGGCCTTGTCGAGGGTCTGCATATCGGCGATGATCAGCTCGGTGTTGATCGTCTCCATGTCGCTTGCCGGATCGACAGCGCCGTCGACGTGCACCACGTCGGGGTCGCTGAAGCCGCGCACCACCTGTGCGATTGCGTCGGCCTCGCGGATATTCGCGAGGAACTGGTTGCCGAGGCCTTCGCCCTCGCTCGCGCCGCGCACGATACCGGCGATGTCGACGAAGCTGACGGGGGCGGGCAGGATCCGCTCACTGCCGAAGATCTCGGCGAGCTTGTCGAGGCGCGCGTCGGGCAGGTTCACTACACCCACGTTCGGCTCGATCGTGGCGAACGGGTAGTTCGCGGCGAGCGCGTCGTTCTGGGTGAGTGCGTTGAAGAGGGTGGACTTGCCCACGTTGGGGAGTCCTACGATGCCGATTGTCAGAGCCACAAGGGTTTATCCTACCCGTCGCCCGGGCGGCTCGCCGCTGGTGCGGCCGCCATGGACTGA
This sequence comes from Leucobacter sp. VD1, assembly GCF_037150695.1. Taxonomy (NCBI): domain Bacteria; kingdom Bacillati; phylum Actinomycetota; class Actinomycetes; order Micrococcales; family Microbacteriaceae; genus Leucobacter; species Leucobacter sp. VD1. The sequence goes on along the minus strand of NZ_JBBCPO010000003.1, from coordinate 290,951 downwards.
GCGCCGCACCAGGGTCGGCGCATGGGTGGGGCCCGAGTGGGGGCGCGGGCCGGCCGGGCAGAGGGCACGGATCGCGCTGCGTCCGCCGATCCTCACCCCTCCGCGAGCATGCGATCGAGCGCCGACTCGCACGAGGCCCGCGCCTGTTCGGGCGTCAGATGCCCGGCGGCGGCGAGCATTCCAAGGCCGTGTACAAGCCCCCAAACGGCGTTGGCATCGGCTTCGGTGTCGAGGCCAACGCCCGACGCGACGGTGAAGAGCGCCGTTTCAAGCGCGTCAATGAGCGGAGCCATCGTCTCGGTGGGGGCACCGGGAATGCACACCGTCGGGTCGTAGACGGCGTCGAATGCGTGGGGGTGTTCGATCGCGAAGGAGATGTAGGCGTTGGTGCCCGCGCGCAGCGCTAGGGATGGGGTGCCCGCACTTTCGATTGCGGTCTCGACCCGGGCGATCAGGTCCCGCATGCTGCGCTCGGCAATCGCTCTCAGCAGGCCGAGCCTGTCCGTGAAGTGGTGGTAGGGGGCGTTGTGGCTCACATTCGCGGCCCGGGCCACTTCGCGCAGGCTGATCTCGTGTGCGGATCGGGTCGCGAGCAGCTGCATCGCCGCGTCTTCGAGCGCTCTGGCGAGACTGCCGTGGTGGTACCCATCGCGAGAACTTGACATGCGCAACATCTTCCCCTAACTTGACGATGTCCAGATGAGTTGACGCTGTCAAGATAGGAGCTTTGTGTTCACCACCCTCGTCATCGACGGCCACCCGAACCCCGACTCGCTCAGCGCGGCGATCGCCCGCAGCTACGCCGCAGCCCACGGCAATGCACGTCTCATCGCCCTGCGAGAGCTCGATTTCGACCCGCACCTGCGCTTCGGGTATCGCAAGCGCATGGAGATCGAGCCTGATTTGCAGGATGCCCGAGCGGCGATGCATCTCGCGAAGCGCATCGTGGTGGTCAGCCCGATGTGGTGGGGGTCCGTGCCGGCCCTCCTCAAGGGCTTCTTCGACCGCGCGCTGCTCCCGAAGCAGGAGTACCTCTATCCTGCCCGGGGGCTCCCGAAGGGCCTCCTCCGCGGACGCAGCGGTCGCCTCTTCCTGCTCGCCGACACCCCGGCGATCGCGGTGCCTTTCACTGGCACTCACGCCGTGGCGCAAGTGACTCGCCACACCCTGAAGTTCTGCGGGGTGCGACCCTTTCGCGTGCACCGTCTACTCGGCGTCAAGTACCGCGCCCCGGAGCGCATCGAGCGTTGGATCGCTCGAGCCGGGCAGATCGGGGCAGCGGACCGCCGACGCGACGATGCGGCGCAGGGTTCACAGACCCCCGCGCCCGTGAATGTCAGACGGGTGTGACACCCTAGACGCGTGCCCGTCGACTTCACCGCCATCGATTTCGAGACCGCCAACAGCCACCCTTCGTCGGCCTGCGCGGTCGGCTTGGTGCGCGTGCGCGAGGGGCGTGTGGTGGATCGCGTGGAGTGGCTGATCCGCCCGCCGGAGTCGCACGCCGCGTTTCTGCCGTTCAACGTCAAGATTCACGGTATTACGGCTGCGATGGTGGCGGAGGCGCGTGACTGGGCGGGGCAGTTGGCCGAGCTGCGCGACTTCATCGGCGATGACGTGGCTGTGGCCCACAACGCGAGCTTCGACATGGGGGTGATCCGTGCGGCGTGCGCTGAGAGCATCACCCCGGTGCCCCGACTGCGCTACTTATGCAGTGTGCAGGTGTCGCGCAAGACCTACGAAATCCCCTCGCATCGCCTGCCCCTCGCGGCCGAGGCTGCCGGGTTCGGCGAGTTCGCGCACCACGATGCCCTCGCCGACGCCGAAGCCTGCGCCGCGATCATTTCCGACGCGGCGAAGCGCCACGATGTTGACGATGTGGCTGCGCTCGCTAAGAAGACGGGGCTGCGCATCCAGCAGTTGAAGGCGATTCCCCTCAAGCTGTAGCCGGGCCACTGAACAAGAATGTCAGTGGTCCCTGACACGATGTGACCATGACCATTCTCACTGTTCTCCTGATCGTCGTCGCGGCGCTCGTCTTCGGCGTCGCCGGTTTCGTAGCGGGGCGCCGGGGTGCCGCGTCCGCCGCCGCGCAGCGCGTCGCAGAGCTCGAAGCGCGGGCCGCTCACGAGCGCGCGTTGGCGGTGCAGCAGGCCAGGCTCGACGCAGAATCGGGGGCGCGGCTGCTGCGTGAAGAGCTCGCGGCCGCCGAAACCAGGGTGCAGGGGCTTGAAGATCGGCTGCGCGACGCGCACGAGCACGCGAGGCAGCGCTCCGAGCTCGATCGCGATGAGCAGCGGGTGCTGCAGCAGCTCGCTCCGCTGCGCGACAGTCTCGGCAAACTGGAGACCACGGTTACGGCTCTGGAGCAGCAGCGTGCCTCTCAGCACGGTGAGCTGACCGAGCAGTTGCGACAGGCCGCGCGAGCCGAGGAGAAGCTGCGCGGCACCGCAGAGCATCTAGCTGCTGCGCTGCGCTCGAACAACACGCGGGGGCTGTGGGGCGAGACTCAGTTGCGGCGCATCATCGAGGCTGCTGGCATGGTCGAGCACGTCGATTTCGAAGTGCAGCAGCATCTCTCTTCGGAAAATGGGGCGGCCCGTCCCGACCTCGTGGTGCGCCTGCCCGGCCGCAAGAGCATCGCCATCGACGCGAAAGTGCCCTTCGATGCGTATCTCGAAGCGCAGCACGTCACCGATGAGACGCGACGAGCCACCCTACTCGGTCGGCACGCGAAGGCTCTGCGCGAGCACATCGTGGCCCTGGGCAATCGCAGCTACTGGTCAGCGCTCGCCGACTCCCCCGAGCTCGTCGTCGCATTCGTGCCGAGCGAATCGCTGTTGTCGAGTGCCCTCGACACCGACCCCCTGCTGCTCGAGTATGCCTTCGAGCGTCGCGTGGCCCTGGCCTCACCGGTAAGCCTGTGGGCCATTCTCAAGTCGATCGCCCACAGCTGGCGGCAGGAGTCGCTCACCGCCGAGGCGCGCACTCTGTTCGACCTCAGCCGGCAGCTGCACACCAGGCTCGGTCGCACCGCAACCCACCTCGACAAGCTCGGCCGCACCCTCTCGCGGGGCGTGCAAGACTACAACGCCTACGTCGGCTCGCTCGAACGCCAGGTGCTGCCCACAGCCCGCAAGATCGGCGCCCTCAACGGCGAGAAGATCGGCACCGAGCCCGTACAGCTCGAAGATGCGGTGCGCCCGCTCATCGCCCCCGAACTGCGCCCCGGCGGGAGTGACGAAAGCGATAACGCCGACGCCCACAACTGATTGAAGCCCCAGGCGCAAACGCCTGGGGCTTCAATCATCAACCCCGCGAACTCCGAGGTCGGGCACTGAGCGGGATCAGCTCCAGCGATCCGGGTCCATGTCGCTGATGACGTGGCGGATCGTGCCCGAGTGAGCGCGCATCACGATGCTCTCAGCCCGCACGAAGGGGCCGCGACGCTGCACACCGTCGACGAACTCGGCGGATGTGATGCCCGTTGCCACGAAGTAGCAGTTGTCGCTCGAGACCAGGTCGTTCGCTTCCAGCACGCGGTCAAGGTCGTGGCCGGCGTCGATCGCCTTCTGGCGCTCTTCGTCGTCCTTCGGCCACAGGCGCCCCTGGATCACGCCGCCCAGCGCCTTCACTGCGCAAGCCGTGATGATGCCCTCGGGGGTGCCGCCGATACCCACGCACATGTCGATGCGCGAATCCCAGCGCGCGGCATTAACGCCGCCGGCGACGTCGCCGTCCATGATGAGTCGCGTGCCAGCGCCGGCCTCGCGAATATCTGCGATGAGCTGCGCGTGACGCGGGCGGTCGAGCACGGCCACGCGAATGTCAGACACGTCGACGCCCTTAGCGCGGGCAAGCGCACGCACGTTTTCGCCGATCGGGCGGCGAATGTCGACAACGCCCACACCGGCCGGGCCGCACACGAGCTTGTCCATGTAGAAGACCGCTGACGGGTCGTACATGCTGCCGCGGTCGGCGACCGCGATCACCGAAAGCGCGCCGGGGCGACCCTCGGCGGTGAGACGGGTGCCGTCGATCGGATCGACAGCCACATCACACTCGGCACCCTCACCATTGCCAACCTGCTCGCCGTTGTACAACCACGGGGCGTCGTCCTTCTCGCCCTCGCCGATCACCACGGTGCCGTTCATGTTGACGGTCGACAGAAAGCGCCGCATCGCATCGACCGCAGCGCCGTCGGCGGCGTTCTTGTCGCCGCGCCCGATCCACGGAGTGGCGCGCATCGCAGCGGCCTCCGTGGCGCGCACGAGTTCCATTGCGAGGTTGCGATCGGGCTGCCAATCGCCCAGCGAAACAGGTTCAGTCATACCGACAACCCTACCGCGTAGACTGGATCCTTGGAGCGGCAGGGAGCCGATCCTTCACGACGCCAAGGAGCACAGATGCCAGTTGCAACTCCGGAACAGTACGCAGCCATGCTCGACGCCGCGAAGACGGGCGGCTTCGCCTTCCCCGCCGTCAACGTCTCGAGCTCGCAGACTCTCAACGCAGCCCTGCAGGGCTTTGCCGAGGCCGGTTCCGACGGCATCATCCAGGTCAGCTTCGGCGGTGCCGACTACTTCGCCGGTCACACCGTGCAGAACCGCGTGGGCGGTGCGATCGCCTTCGCGAAGTACGCAGAAGAGGTCGCCAAGGCCTACGACGTGACCGTCGCCCTGCACACCGACCACTGCCCGAAGCAGCACCTCGACAACTTCGTGCTGCCGCTCGTCGCGGCAAGCGAGGAGCGCGTCGCGCAGGGCGGCCTGCCTTACTTCCAGTCGCACATGTGGGACGGCTCGGCCGTGCCACTCACTGAGAACCTCGATATCGCGAAGGAGCTGCTGCCCCGCATGGCCGCAATCGGGGTCATTCTCGAGGTCGAGATCGGTGTGGTCGGCGGCGAAGAAGACGGCATCACCCACGAGATCAACGACCAGCTCTACACCACGCTCGACGACGCAGTGGCGACGGTCGAGGCGCTCGGGCTCGGCGAGCAGGGCCGCTACCTCACCGCTCTCACCTTCGGCAACGTTCACGGCGTCTACAAGCCGGGCGGCGTGAAGCTGCGCCCCGAGCTCCTCGCCGAGATCCAGGAGGGTCTCCAAGCGAAGTACGGCACCGGAGCGAAGCCCCTCGATCTTGTCTTCCACGGCGGATCGGGTTCGAGCGCCGAGGAGATCGCCGAGGCGGTGCGCAACGGTGTCATCAAGATGAACATCGACACTGACACCCAGTACGCCTTCACCAGGCCAGCGGCCGACTTCATCCTGAAGAACTACGACGGTGTGCTGAAAATCGACGGCGAGGTCGGCAACAAGAAGCAGTACGATCCGCGCGCGTGGGGCAAGCTCGCCGAGAGCGGCATGGCGGCTCGAATCGCACTCGCCGCTGAGCAGCTCGGTTCCGCCGGCAAGTCGGTGAGCGCCTAGTGGCGGATCCGCGGGAAGAACGCCCCACTCCCGCTTACGGCGAGTACGCGCCAGAGGGATGGAGTTGGAAGCCTGAGGGCGCCGAGGCCGCGCAGGCCGAAGCGCCCGACCCGGGCACCCTCTCCGGCGTGCCCCACAATCTCGGCGTGGCGCCGCAGGCGCCTCAGCCGGCACCGGCACCGCAGTCGGCACCCGCATCGCACTCCGCTCCGTCTCAGCACGCGCAGCCGGATCGCCCTGCGGCTCCCGCCTCGGAGCGCGCGCAGCAGCCCAACGCAGGCGATCCGCCACCCTACCGGGCAGATGAGGCACCTGCGGCCCGCGGCACCCAGCAGCCCCGTTTTGTGCCGGGGCCGCAGACGAAGCCACGACGCACCGGCGATATCGCGTTCACCATCGCACTGCTCGCGCTCGGAGCTTTCGGAGCGCTCTATTCGGCGCTGGTGCTGTTCTCGTTGCCGCCCACGGTGGCGCTGGTGGGGGATGCGCTGGAGATCGCCGATTTTGCTGCGCCGTCGTGGCTGGGCACCTTCAGCACGGTGAGCGCGCTCTCGATGTTCGCGCTGTATGCGGTCGCCCTCGTCTTCTCGATTCAGCGTATGCGCGGCGGCAAACTCGCGTTCTGGGTGCCGCTGTCGGCGGGCGTGCTCGCGATGATCCTCACTTTCGTGCTCACGCTCATCGCTATGACGAGCGTTCCCGAGCTCATGCAGGCCGCGGAGGATCCCGCATCCATGCAGAAGCTGCTCGACTACCTCAATTCGACGCAGCCGTAGGGTCTCACGGGCTCGCCGCTCGCGAGCTCGCGAGCCCGCGTCGCTCCCTGGGGAACGCGTCGAGGTCACCCGTGTGGACCTTTCGCTTACGCGCAAAGGGCCACACGGGTGACCTCGTTTCACAGCAGCCGGGCGGCGGAACCGGACGCGGGCCATGCAGGCAGTGGCGGATCCCGCTCCCCCGCCCGGGTCACGCCTCTGGCGGCGCGCAGCGCGTCGGCGCGAACCGTGAACCGAGACAGCGATCCACGATCCGCCCCTCTGCTTAGAGCACCTTTGAGAGGAACGCTTGGGTTCGACCATGCTGGGGTCGCACCAGCACCTCTTCGGGTGAGCCGTGCTCGACGACCTGACCACCGTCCATGAAGGTCACCGTGTCTGCGACCTCCTTGGCGAACCCCATCTCGTGGGTGACCACGATCATCGTCATACCGGTCTCCGCGAGCGACTTCATCACGTCGAGCACTTCGCCAACGAGTTCTGGGTCAAGCGCGCTGGTCGGCTCGTCGAAGAGCATGAGATCGGGTTTCATCGCGAGCGCCCTGGCGATCGCGATCCGCTGCTGCTGCCCACCGGAGAGCTCACTCGGGTACGAGTCGGCTTTGTCGGCCAACCCCACCCGCTCGAGCAGATCGATCGCCGAGCGCTTCGCTTCTGCCTTCCCTTCGCCTTTGACGAACATCGGAGAGCAGGTGATGTTCTCCAGTGCCGTCATGTGCGGAAAGAGGTTGAATCGTTGGAACACCATGCCGATGTTCTCGCGCTGCTTGGCGGCTTCACGTGGGTGCAACTCGTACAGCTTGTCGCCGTGCTCACGGTATCCGATCACTTCACCGTCCACCTCGATGCGCCCGGAGTCGATCGTCTCGAGGTGGTTGATGCAGCGCAGAAACGTCGACTTGCCCGAGCCCGAGGGGCCCAGCAGGCAGCTGACCTCGCCCCGCTTCACCGTCATGTCGATGCCTTTTAGCACATGGTTGTCCCCGAAGGACTTGTGCACATCGAGCGCCGTCATCTTTGCTTCGCTCATCGCGTGGCCTCCTCGTTACCGACCACCGAGGTCTCGGCCTGTGCCGAACCGCGGGTCTTCTTACGCTTGCGCTCGATTCGAGCGTTCTGCCCCTTCGAGAAGTGACGCTCGAGTCGGCTCTGGCCGAACATCATGATCGATGTGAAGACCAGGTACCAGACCGAGGCGACCAGGAGCAGCGGGATCGGGTTGAGTGTCGCAGATGAGATGTCCCTAGCGCGGGTGTACAGGTCGTAGTTGTAGGGAACCGCGGTGACCAGAGAGGTCGTCTTGAGCATCGAGATGAGCTCGTTGCCTGTCGGCGGAATGATGACCCGCATCGCCTGCGGGATGACAACCTTGCGCATCCGCAGCCACCAGCTCATGCCGAGAGCGTCGGCGGCCTCGCTCTGGCCGCGGTCGACCGAGAGCAGACCTGCGCGCACGATCTCGGCCATGTAGGCTGCCTCGTTCAAGCCGAGGCCGACGACAGCAATCCAGAACACCGGGATGACGTCGGCGAGCTCGAGGGTGAACCAAGGCTCGGCGAACGGCAGTCCGACATTCACCTGCTGGTAGATCGCAGTGAAGAGACCCCAGAAGACCAACTGCACGTAGACGGGGGTGCCGCGGAACAGCCACAAGAACCCGAAGGCAATGCTGCGGAGCACCGGGTTTGTCGTCTCTCGCATGATCGCGATGACGATACCGACGACAATCGCAAGGATCATCGAGAGCACGGTGAGCGCGAGCGTGTTCAGCGCACCCATCATCACGCGGCCGTCAAAGAGGTACTGCGCGAAGGAGGGCCAGTCGTAGGCCTCGCGCTGAGCCGCATCGAGCACGAACGCGATGATCGCAATGATGAGAGCGACCGCGAAGAAGTTGCGCCAGGGGTGGCGGAGTGGCACCGCGCGAATTGGCTTCGGCGGTGCCACATTGACCACCTGGGTGATCGGCTGGGTCACGTGTTAGTCCTTATCGCCAGCGTTGATGGTGATCTTGTCGTAGCGACCGGCCTCGACGCCCCAGAACTCGAGGATCTGGTCGTAGGTGCCGTCGTCGTGCATCGACTGCAGGGCCACCGCGAAGGCCTTGGCGAGTTCGCCGCCGGTCTTCTTCGAGAACGGCGCACCGGCGGGCATGTTCTCGTAGATCGGCGAGCCGACAAGCTTGCCCTCGGAGTTCTTCACCGCGTAGCTGACGACGGGCGAGTCTGCGACGAGCGCGTAGGCGCGTCCCAGGTTCACCGCGGCGACCATTTCGTCAGTGGTGTCGTAGCCGAGGGTATCGATGGTGCCCTTGCCTGCCGCATCGCACTTCTTCTGCACCTCGGGGAGGTAGTAGAGGGGTGCGGAGCCACCGTTGGGCACGGCGATCTTCTGGCCGCAGATGTCGAGCTCGTCGTCGATTGGGTTCTTTTCCAGGGAGGCGAACTGGTTGCCTGCCCAGATGAAGTCGACCACGTCGAAGTCCTTCTGGCGCTTCAGCGTGTCGTAGTAGCCGGCGATGCCGAGGTCGAACTTGCCGAGCTCGATGTTCGGGATGATGTTCTCGAACTTCGCGATCTTGAGCTCGGGCTCGAGGCCCATTCGGGTGATGGCGGCGGCGACCATGTCGACCTCCCAGCCGATCGCGTTGCCGTCCGCATCCTTGAACTCGTTGGGCGGGTACGTCGCGTCGACGCCGACGACGACGCTGCCACGCTCTGCGATATCAGCGGGAACGAGGGCCTTGGCTTCTTCATTGACGCCGAGCTTCGCGAGGTCGACCGCGGTGTTCGCAGACGTCGACTCGTCAGCGGGCTTCGTGTCGGCGTCGTTGCCGGCGCCCGAGCAACCGGCGGTGAGCAGCATGGCGGCGATCGCCGCTGCTGCCAGCAGGCTCTTCTTCATGGGGGTTCCTTTCATTGGATGGGTGTGAGGGATTCGAGGTGCGGATGGGGTCGGAGAGCGCGGATCAGCGGCTGTGCACGAGGCGACCGTCGACGTAGACCCGCTCTGCCACGGTTTCGTGGATGCTCGCGCTTTCGCCTGCGAAGGGGTCGCGATTCGCGATGACCACGTCAGCGAGCATTCCGGGGGCGATACGCCCGACCTCGTGATCGCGACCGTTGGTCTCGATACCGCCGAGGGTGTAGGCCCGCAGAGCGGCGGCGAGCGGGAGCCGCTCATGTTCAAGGAACACGCGTTCGCTGAAGTCGGGGTGGTCGGCGGGCACCTGGCGGTTCACCGCGACGTGGATCCCGAGCCACGGGTCGGCAGAGGTGACGGGCCAATCCGAGCCGCCGCTCAGGTGGCTGCCTGCGTTGAGCAGGGAGGCGAAGGGATACTGGTGCCCCACCCGCTCGTCGCCCAGGAAGGGCACTGTCAGTTCGACCATCTGGGGGTCGTAGCTGGCCCAGAGCGGCTGCATGTTCGCGGAGGCGTTGAGCTGCGCGAAGCGGGGCACATCGTCGGGGTTGATGATCTGGATGTGGGCGATCGTGTGCATCATGGTCGATGCCTCGCCGTTCGTCTTCCGTGCCTGCTCGACGGCGTCGAGGGCCTCGCGCACGCCGCGGTCGCCGAGGGCGTGAAAGTGCACCTGGAAGCCTTGCCTGTCGAGCTCGGTGACGTAGTCGCGCAGACGCTCGGGATCGACGAAGGAGATGCCGGAGTTGTTGGACACGCGGTGTTCGCATCCCGGAGCGAGGTAGGGCGTGATCATTGCCGCGGTCTGGTTCTCGGCCACGCCGTCCTGCATGATCTTGACGGTGTCGGCGCGGAACCGACGCCCGGCCACCGCGGCTCGACGTGCGGCGAAGTCTGCGATCTGCTCGACACCTTGGGTGCGTTCCCACCAGAGCGCACCGTTGACTCGTGCGATCAGTTCGCCGCGCTCTTCTGCCGCACGGTAGACGTTGTAGAACTCGGGACTGTGATTGCCGTACTGGCCGATCAGCGCGTCTTGCCAGCTCGTGATGCCGTATTCGATGAGTTTGCGCTGCCCGACGAGGAATCCTTCGTACATGAGCTCGACGGTGGGCTGCGGGGCGTGACGGAGGGCGAGCATGCGCGCGCCTTCGTGCAGGGTTCCGGTCGGTTCGCCTTGGTCGTCGCGCTCGATCCGCCCGTCTGCAGGGTCGGGGGTGTTCCGGTCGATACCGCATCGACGGAGCGCTTCGCTGTTCACCCAGGCGCTGTGATGGTCGCGGTTCGAGATGATAATCGCCCGGTCGGTGCAGATCGCGTCCAGGTCTTCTTTTACCGGGGCCCCGCCGGGGAAGGCGGCCTGCTGCCAGCCGGCGCCGATGATCCAGTCGACGTCCGGGTTCTCTTCGACGTAGGCCCGCACCAGCTTGAGGTAGTCCTCGCGGGTGTATCCCTCGCTCAGGTCGCAGCCGAGCATCTCCATCCCCGCTTCGATCGGGTGGACGTGCGAGTCGTTCATGCCGGGGTGCACCAGCTTGCCGTCTGCGTCGACCACCTCGGTCGAGCTCTCGACAGCGTCGAGGACCTCCTGGCCCACCATAACGATTCGACCGTCGCGGATACCGATGTGGTGGGGTGCCGGAATATACTGCTCACCGTCGAACACCGCGCCGTTCAGAATGGCGAGGTCGAGAGAAACGTGCTCCACAGGACTCCTTTGTCAAGACAGGTCTTTCAGTAACTTAATCGTTTAAGCTACGAGAAGTGACATTAGACGACCGCGCATCGAGGTGTCAAGCCGCGAGGGCTACGCCCGATGCGAGAACGATTGCCGTCGCTATACTCGGGACGGCAACGGAGGACTATGGCGACGAAACTGACTGATATTGCGGCGAGCACCGGATTCTCGGTGGCCGCGGTATCCATGGCGATCAATGGCAAGCCCGGCGTCTCGGAATCGACGCGCGCAGTCATCCTCGCCGAGGCCGATCGTCTCGGATATCGGCCCAATCAGAGCGGGCGTGCCCTGCGACTCTCGCGGGTCGGCTCCATTGGCATCTACACCCCCGCGTCCCTCATGGAGTACCCGCTCTACTATGGCGAGATCACCCGCGGGGTGGTCGCCGGCCTGGCGGACTCCGGGTACTCACCCGTCATGCTGCCCTCAGCCGGCGAAACCGGAGACCTGCGGGATCTGCCAGCCGTCGACGGATATATCCTCGTCGAGCCGCACTCGGACGATCTCGGCACGCATGAAATTCTGCGCGGCGAAGCCGCAACTGTCTGCATCGACCCCGCGCCGCCTGGTTCAGCTGAGCCCTGGGGCGTTGTCGAGTCCGATACGCGCACCAGCACCACCGAGGCGCTTGACCTTATGGCTGCGAGGGGCAGCGAACGCCCGGGGCTGCTGACCGTCGAGACGGTCTCGCAGTGGACCGTGAGCATCGAGGCCCGATACCGCGAATGGTGCTCTGAGCGCGGGATCCCCCCTGAGGTGGTTCGCCTTGACCCCGGTGAGGGGAACGGTTCGCTGCGCCAGAAGCTGGCCGCAGCGATCGGCGAGCAGGCCGAGTCCTGCGATGGGCTGTTCATCTGCGGCGACAGCATCGCGGTCAGAATCGCCGGTGTGCTGCGCAGTTTGGGGTACGTCGTCGGCGAGGATGTGAAGCTCGTCTCAGGTGTGGACAGCACCATGATGGAGTATCACACGCCTCCGATCACCTCGGTCGACCTGAGCCCGCTCGTGTTCGGGCAACGCGCCGCCCGCATGATGCTCGACCTGCTCGAACTTCCCGAGCGACCGTCGGCCATGCATCGGGAAGTGCTGCCCGCGCCGCTTGTGCCTCGCGCCACGTGACCGAGGCCGACACGCGACGCAGGCCGACAGGCAACAGCGCGTCAGCGCACGCGCCCGCCGAGGGCACGCTCGTCTCGGTTGCCCGAGGCGTCCTGTCGCAGCTCCTTTGGCAGCGAGAAGACGAGGTCTTCTTCTGCGGTGACGGTCGCTTCGACGTCCGTGTAACCTGCGTCCGCGAGGTCGTCGAGCAGTTCTTGCACAAGCACCTCGGGCACTGATGCCCCGCTCGTCACGCCGATGGTGCGCACACCGTCGAGCCATTCCTGCTTGACCTCGCTCGCGAAGTCGACGCGGTAGGCGGCCTTCGCACCGTACTCAAGGGCCACTTCGACGAGGCGCACCGAGTTCGACGAGTTCGACGAGCCAACCACGATCACGAGGTCGGCCTGCGGGGCGATCTTCTTGATCGCGACCTGGCGGTTCTGCGTGGCGTAGCAAATGTCGTCGCTCGGCGGGTCCTGCAGATTCGGGAACTTCTCGCGCAAGCGGCGCACGGTCTCCATCGTCTCGTCGACCGAGAGCGTGGTCTGCGAGAGCCAGACGAGCTTGTCGGGGTTCTCAACCTCGAGCGTATCGACGTCCTCCGGGGAGTTCACGATGGTGATGTGATCGGGAGCCTCTCCAGCGGTGCCCTCGACCTCTTCGTGGCCGGTGTGGCCGATGAGCAGGATCTCGAGATCCTGCTTTGCGAAGCGCACGGCTTCGCGGTGCACTTTGGTGACGAGCGGGCAGGTGGCGTCGATGGCGTGCAGGCCGCGGTCTGCTGCGGCGTTCACCACGGCGGGCGACACGCCGTGGGCTGAGAACACGACGTTCGCACCCTCGGGCACCTCGTCGACTTCTTCGACGAAGATGGCGCCCATCTTTTCGAGCGTGCGCACCACGTGGACGTTGTGCACGATCTGCTTGCGCACGTAGACAGGGGCACCGTAGCGGTCGAGCGCTTTCTCAACGGCGACGACGGCGCGGTCAACGCCGGCGCAGTAGCCACGGGGGGCCGCGAGGAGCACTTTCTTGTCGCCCGCGACGGGTTCGTTCTTCAGTCGGCCGGCCTCGCGCCGCAGCCTGGGCATCGCGAGGCTGACAACCGGCGCACCGATAGTGCGCGGATCCCGGGCCTGCGGGGCGGTCTGGGCAGCGAGAACGTCACTCATGGCCGTGATTCTACCGGCCCTCCCTGGGCTGTCCCTCTTCGCCGCAGTTGGGCTCGGGGGGCTGCGGCTAGGCTGGTCGGCATGGCCGAAGCAGGATCCCAGGCACCAGCCACTCGCGACGCTCCGTGGCCGGTGGCCTTGATGAGCGAGAAGATCGCGGCGTGGATCGAGCGTCTGGGCCAGGTATGGATCGAGGGCGAGATCACGCAGTGGCAGCTGCGCGGCGGTCACGTCTACGGCAAGCTCAAAGATCTGGGTCAGGATGCGACGGTGAGTTTCACCGTGTGGCGTTCAGTCGCACAGCGCCTCACCAGCGATTTCTCGCAGGGCGACAGGGTGATCGCACTGGTGAAGCCCAATTTTTGGGTGAAGGGCGGCAGCCTCACGGTGCAGGTCTTCGAGCTGTCGCATGTGGGACTTGGCGAGCTGCTGGAGCGGCTGGAGCGGCTGCGGCGTGAGCTGCAGGCTGAGGGGCTGTTCGATGCCTCGCGCAAACGCCCCCTGCCATTCTTGCCTGGCCTCATCGGGCTAGTGACGGGGCGCGATTCGGACGCTGAGAAGGATGTGATCCGCAATGCGACGCTGCGCTGGCCTGGTGTGCGCTTCAAGATCCATTACGCGGCGGTGCAGGGGGATCGCGCGGCGGCCGAGGTGGCGGCCGGCATCGAGGCGCTGGATCGCGATCCCGAGGTCGAGGTGATCGTGGTCGCACGCGGCGGCGGCGACTTCCAGAACCTGCTGCCGTTCAGCGATGAGCGGGTGGTGCGGGCCGCGGCGGGTGCGAGCACGCCGCTCGTGAGCGCGATCGGGCATGAGGCGGATCGCCCACTGCTCGATGAGGTTGCCGATCTGCGCGCCTCGACTCCGACCGATGCGGCGAAGCGCGTGGTGCCCGATGTGGGTGAGGAGCTTGCCGGTCTCGATCAGGCGCGGGCGCGTATGAGTGCGCGCGTGGGGCAGTTGCTCGCGCACGAGACTGATCGGGTGATGCAGTTGCGGGGGCGGCCGGTACTGGCGCAACCCGAGCGCATTGTGGATGAGAGGGCCGAGGAGCTGGTGCGCTGGGTGGCGCGAGGCACTGAGCTTGCGGATCGGGCTGTGGTGGATCGCGGGCGCGCGCTCGCGGAGGCGCGCGCCCGCTTGGGGGCGCTGTCCCCTCAAGCAACGCTCGAGCGGGGTTATGCGATCGCGCAGCTCACGGAAGCTGATGGTGCTCTCGGCGCGGTGCTGCGCGATCCTGCTGACGCCCCGGCGGGGGCGCGGATCCGCCTCTCTCTCGCCGGTGGACGGCTCGCGGCAACGATTGACTAGGGTGTGACAGCGGCGTGGGATACTGCATCCTATGACCCATGGATCGAAGAGCTCAGACGCGGCCGCAAATGCGCGTGCTGAAGCTCCCGAGCCGTCCGGGGCACTTGACGCGCTCGACGAGCGCCTGATTCTGCTCCTCGAACGCGACGGCCGCATGAGCTACGCGGATCTCGGCAGCGAGGTCGGTCTCACTCCGGGCGGTGCCCGGGCGCGCGTGAAGCGGCTGCAAGAACGCGGGGTCGTGCGAGTGATCGGCGTAACGAGCCCTCACGCAGTGGGCCTCAGCAGCATTGCAAGCCTGCAGATCGAGGTCTCCGGCACGATCGATGCGGTGGCCGACCGAATCGCCGGCTTCGACGGAGTCCGCTATGTCGTGCTCGGCTCGGGCCGCTTCAGCATTCTGGCCGAGGTGTACGCAACGTCTCCGAGCGAACTTTTCACGCTGATCAACCGGCAGATCCGCGAGGTGCCGGGGGTTTCACACATCGAGACATTTCTCTACGAGGCAGTGCACACGCATCGCCCGATCTTCCCGCTCACGAACGGCCGCTAGCGGGAAGATCGCGATGCAGATCAGTCGACAATGAGGCCGAGCGCTCGGCTGAGCTCGGCCGAACGATCGATCACCTCGGTCTGCCACGCGGTGAGAGCGCGAGTCGGCGAGTCACCAACCGAGACATTGAATGGGTCTTCGACATCGGTGCGCACGCCACAGAGAGCCTCAAGCACGGCAATCCCGCAAAATGGCACATGCACTGCGGAGTAGCCGCCCTCATGCGAGAACACGATCTTGCCGTCGCAGGCCTCGTCGGCGATCGCGAGCAGACGCTCGGCGATCCCGCGGAATCCGCCCGAAGTCACACTCATGCGCCCCAGTGGGTCGAGCGCCGAAGGATCGAAGCCGCTCGACACGAGGATGAGGTCGGGCTTGAAAGCGCGGATCGCCGGCCCCGCCACTTCGTCGACAACTGACCAGTAGGCGCCATCCCCGGAACCCGCGGGCAGCGGGACGTTGATATTCGTGCCGGCTCCGGCTCCGGCGCCCTGCTCCTCAACCATGCCGCTGTCCACGGGGAACAGACGATCCTGGTGCACCGAGATCGTGAGCACGTTCGGATCCTCCCAGTAGATCTTCTGGGCACCGTTGCCGTGGTGCACGTCGTAATCGAAGATCGCCACCCGCGTGACGCGCCCCGCCGCTCGGAGCGCCTCGATTGCCACCGGCACGTTGGCGAACAGGCAGTACCCGCGCCCCTGGTCAGGTTCGGCGTGATGACCCGGGGGGCGCACCAGGGCGTACGCGTTGTCGACCGTGCCGTCGAGCACGGCCTCGGCGGCGGCGAGGGTGCCACCCGCAGCCAGTCGCGCGAGTTCGTAGCTGCCTCGGCCGAAGGGTGAGAAGCCGTCACCTGCGTCGCCTCCCCCGTTCTCCGACTGTGTCCGAATCCGCTCAACGTGCCCCGGGGTGTGCACACGAAGCAGATCCGTCTCCGTTACTGGGCGCGCGGGCACTCGAACTAACTGTTCGAGCAACCCGGACACCTCGACGAGTCCCGCAAATCGAGCCTTGGACTCAGGACTTTCGAAGTTGTGGTGCGGCTGCACGTACCCGCCCGACGGGTAGATGCCCGCGTGCGTGCCGGTGTCGTGCCAGGCGTACTGCTCGTGCCATACGTATCCGGTTCTGCGCTCCATTGCGAGTGTCCTTCCCAGGTTCGTGTATCCCTCAAGGGCGCCAGCGCGACGTTGAGGCAAGGTGCCCACCACTGTAACCGCAGGAATTGACAAATCACAATTAGAAATTACGTTTCAGTGTCGAAACATTACTGAAACACAAAACCTATTGACTATCTTCAGTCATTCGTGGTCTCATGGGTGACGCTACAGGACCAGGGTTGACCCAACCGTCCGCGCAGCTGCGCTGGATCTGAGCACACACGACAAGGGAGTCACACATGAAACGCTTCAGCCGCATCCTGGGTGCCGTCGCACTCACATCAGCCGCAGCCCTCGCCCTCAGCGGCTGCACCTCCGACAGCGGGTCCGCAGGAGGGACCGATGGCGGATCCCAGGGCGCACTCGCAATGAGCTTCGCCGGACTGGACATCCAGATCTGGAATGACATGCTCCCCTTCATGGAGACGATCGTCACTGACGCGGGCTACGACTTCGTCACCGACGACCCGAAGTGGAACGCGCAGACGCAGGTTCAGGATTGGGAGTCCTGGATCGTGCGCGGCGACATCAAGGCCATCATGGGGTATCCGGTGCAGTCCGATGCGATGGTCGCCGTGACCACGCAGGCGACCGACGCGGGTATCCCCGTGCTCGGCTACGGCAGCACCTGGGACGGGGTTCAGGCCGCGGTGGTGCTGGATCACGAAGCTGATGGCAGAGAAGCGGGCGAGAAGGCCGCTGAGTGGATCAAGGAGACCTACGGCGACGAGCAAGTCGACGTTGCGTTCCTCGGGTGGCCCGACACAGATCTCGGCCGCCTCCGCGGGAAGGGCATGCTCGACGCCCTGGACGCCGCAAACCTCAATCTCAACATCACCGAGCACAAGGTCTTGAGCCTCGACGACGGCTACGCCGCGGTGCAGAACCAGCTGAACGCCGTACCCAACACCAAGGTGTGGCTCGCGATCGCGAACGATCCCGCGCTCGGGGCCTATCAGGCGCTCACTGACTCCGGCGTCTCCCCGACCGACGAGACCATGCTCCTCGCCAACCTCGACGCCACCGACGCCGAATTGAAGATCATCCAGGAAGAGGGATCCTTCTGGCGCTTCGCATACATCGCGCCGGCCCGCCAACTCGCAGAGGCCAACGCGCAAATGCTGGTCGACGCAGCGGAAGGGAAGCCTGTCAAGGATCAGACGGTTCCCGTCACCGAGGTCACCAGCGCAAACGCCGAGAGCTTCCTTCTCGCGAATCAGTAGCGCCTCCGGGTGCCGGGCTTCGCACCCGGCACCCGCCCCGGTGCTGCGGCACCCCTCACCGTCGAGAGGACTTCAGGAATGACCACTGCGAAGCATCGCCTCGCCTACACCGGCGTGACCGTCGACTTCGGAGCGACCCGCGCACTCGAAGACATTGAATTCGCCGTTGCCCCGGGCGAGATCGTCGGTCTGCTCGGGCACAACGGAGCCGGCAAAAGCACGCTGTTCAACGTCACCACGGGAGTGATTGGCGCTTCCAGCGGCGGCTTCAATATCGACGGGGTGACGATCGACCGCCGGCTCACCCCACGGGAGGCCGCACAACTCGGGATCACGGTGATTCACCAAGAGCCGGCGCTCGCCCCCAATATGTCGGTGCTCGAGAACCTGTTCCTCGCACGCAAAGCACCGGGCGCGGCCGAGCGGCGCACCCGCGCCCGGGAAGCACTTGCGACCGTCGGTGCCGAGTTGCCGCTCGATATGCCAGTCGAAACGCTCAGCCTGGGCGAACGGCAGCTCGTCGATCTCGCGCGCGGGCTCCTCTCCGGCGAGATGAAGGTGCTGCTGCTCGACGAGCCGACGGCCGCGCTGGGTCGCGCTGAGACCGACGCGCTGCACAACCTCATCCGCAGCTTCGCAGCCCGTGGTGTCACGGTCGTCTACGTCTCGCACCGACTCCCTGACATCATGGAGGTCTGCACCCGTATCGTCGTACTTCGCGGCGGACGCGTCGTCGTGGACGGACCCGCGAGCGGATTCACCCCGGCAAAGTTGGCTGAGGCACTCGTACCAGACCTCCGCTCTCTCGATTTCACTCACGTCGAGCCGGGTCGCGAGGTCATGTCGGTAGGCACCCCCGGCGGGCCGGTCGTGGCTCGAGCCGGTGAAGTCGTCGGGCTCTTCGGCATGGCTGGCGGCGAGCAATTCGAGATCGCAGCGCAGCTCGCCGGGGCTTCTGCTTCACCGCAGACGTATCAACTCGACGGCGAGACCTGCCGCTTCAGCTCGCCCGGCCAGGCGATCCGACGCGGAGTCTTCTTCGTCCCACCGGATCGTGACACCGAAGGACTCATCGCCTCTGAAACTGCGCTCGACAACGTCATGCTTCCCTGGTACGCCGCGGGCCCCTCTCGGGGCTGGTGGGTCTCGTCCCGATCGGGTGCCGAGGTGTACGCGCACGCTCGTGAGGCCCTCGATATCCGCGGACCCTCGGCGGATGCCGAGGTCTCGCAGTTCTCCGGCGGCAACCGCCAGAAGCACCTCCTCGCGCGCTGGCTGTACCCCGCCGAGCCTGTCCTGCTCATCCTCGCCCAGCCCACCCAGGGCGTCGATGTCGGTGCCAAGCTCGACATCGTCGAGGCCGCCCGCGCGGCCGCGGGTCGTGGCGCCGCCGTGATCGTCGCGTCAAGCGAGTCCGATGAGATCGCCAGCATGTGCGATCGCGCCTACACCGTGCTGGGCGATCGCCTCGCTCAGGTGCCCCGATCCGCATCTTTCAACGCCGACCTCCTGACCTCGCTGCTCACGATCGCCGAGTCGCATGCCTCCGCCTCGCATGCGACCGAGCCCCATCCGGCCACCCCCGGCCGCGCCTGAACGGAAGCCCCCATGAACGCAGAACGCATCAAGATCTTCGCCGCAAAGAACGGCATCTTCCTCGCACTGATCGTGCTGGTCGCGGTCTTCTCAATCCTCCGCCCCAACTTTTTCAGTTTCGCGAACGGGCAGAGCATCCTGCTGCAGGCCGCAGAACTCGGGCTCATCGCGATCCCAGCCGCTTTCCTCATCATGTCGGGCACGATCGATCTCTCGGTGGGATCCGTCGCGTCCGCGGCCGCGATCACCGGCGGTATCACGATGAGCACGACCGGCTCGACGCTCCTCGGCTTCATCGTCGCGATCAGCACCGGCGTGCTCACGGGGGCTCTGAATGGATTCCTCGTCTCCTACATGGGGCTGAACTCCTTCGTGGTGACGCTGGGCGCGCTCAGCGTATGGGGCGGATTCGCGCTGCTCCTCTCAGACGGCCGCACGATCCCTCGCGCCGAACTTCCGGAGGCGTTCCGCGCCATCGGCACGATGAAAATTGGCCCGGTGCCGATCCAGATCGTCGCCCTCGTAGTGGTCATCGCGCTCGGCTGGTACGTGCTGAATCACACCAAGTTCGGTAAAGAGGTCAAAGCGATCGGCGGCAACGAACGCGCGGCCCGCCTCATGGGCGTGAACGTCAAGCGCTCGCGCTTCCTGCTGTTCGTGGCGACGGGTGCCTTCGCGGCCCTCGCTGGCATGTTCCTCTCCGCGAAGGTGCAATCGGCAAACCCGAACATCGGCTCTGGCCTCGAGCTCGAAGCCCTCACCGTGGTGCTGCTCGGCGGCATCGCATTCGAAGGCGGCGTCGGCCGCATCAGTGGCGTCGTCGCGGGCCTCCTCTTCTTCAGGGTCCTTCGTGCGGGCCTGGTGTTCATGCAGGCATCACCGTTCCTGCAGACCATCCTCATCGGTGCAACGCTCATCGTCGCGGTCGCTCTCGACAACTCGATCCAGCGCATGATCCGGAGCTCCTGGGCCAAGCTTGGAAAGAAGGCCGTCCGGGAGGAGACCCCGGTCGCGACCACGTAGGCATGCAGTCAGGTCGGATCCTGAACTCCTCGGGTGGAGCCCCCGCGCCAGCTGAATGCAACCTTCCGTTCGCATTCGCTCGAGCGACGAGCACCGCCCGAGGAGCGCCCCGCACTCACCTGCCCGCCCTTCAGCCAGCCGCGGTAAGCTGGGAGCCATGTCTTCCCCTGCTCTCCAGGATCCCGCCGAGCTCAGTTATGAGCAGGCGCGCGACGAACTTATCCAGGTGGTGAGCAGGCTCGAACAAGGCGGCATCACCCTTGAGGAGTCGCTCCAGCTCTGGGAACGCGGGGAGGCGCTCGCTGCCCGCTGCGAAGAGTGGCTGCTCGGTGCGCGCCAGCGCTTGGAGACGGCCCGCCAAGGCGCCTCAGTAGATACTGCGGTCGTGGAGGACGTGTAGCCCCCATGGCAAAGAAGCAGAAGCACCCGGTTGTCGTTGCCGAGCTCGGACGGCCAGAGACGCCCTCTGAGACCGCAGCGCGCAAGGCCAACGACAGCCGCCTGTATCGTCAGCGCAAAACCGTGAACAACCTGGTGTTCTCTCTGATCGTAAGCGTCGGCATGATGCTCCTGATCGTACTGATGGCACCCGGTCTGGTCGGCGGCAAGAACAGTTTCGAAGACCATTCGGTCGATGTCGCGGCTCTCGCTGCAGATGCCTCACCGAGTGCGGGCCGCGCGCTCGCCGCCCCCGAAGTGCCTGAGAGTTGGAAGGCGAAGAATGCCGGTCTGCGGCAGCGCGACGGTGTCACCTCGTGGCAGATCGACTACACCACCGTCGACGAGGCGACCGACAGCCATGCTTACGCAGCCGTGGTGCAGGCCTTCACAGCTGACGGATCGGCTGTCGAAGAGCGGTGGATCTCGCAGGCACTTGAGCAGCAGACCCCCACGGGTGCCGAGCAGATCGGCGGCATCGACTGGGTCGTGTACGAGCACCCCGACCGCAACCCCGACGCGAGCAACATGCTGTTCGGCCTGCAGGGCGAGTGGGAGGGCGACACGATCCTCGTCTACGGCACCGATAGCCCGGCCACTATTCGCACGCTTGCGGCCTCGGTCGCCAGCTCACTTACGGCATCGAAGGAGCAGTGATGACTTCACCTCGCGTCACCCCCCAGCAGGCCTGGGACGAACTCATCGCCGGCAATGAGCGTTTTGTCGCCGGCGCCTCCGCACACCCCAATCAGGATGTCGAGCGTCGCAGCGAACTCGTCAATGCTCAGACCCCTGATGTTGCCCTCTTCGGCTGCGCCGATTCCCGTATGGCGGCAGAGATCATCTTCGACCGCGGTCTCGGCGATCTTTTCATCGCGCGCAACATGGGTCATGTCGTCGCCGAGTCCATCACGGCGTCGATGGAGTATGCGGTCACCGCGCTCGGTTCGGCACTGATCGTAGTGCTCGCACACGACTCTTGCGGTGCTGTCGCTGCCGCAATCGATCAGACCAGCCGCGAGCCGTCTCCGGTGACCGAGTCGGTGCGCAACACTCTCGCACCGATCCAGCCCTCCGTGCAACGACTGTGGCTGCGCGATCACACCGACACCCCCTACGCCGATGCGGCGCACATCGACGCCAACGCCGTGGGGCGTATCCATCTGACAGCCACTGTGAACGCCCTGCTGCGTTCCTCGCGCGCGATCAGCGACGCCGTCGATGCCGGCAAGCTCGCGA
Source organism: Leucobacter sp. VD1 (assembly GCF_037150695.1). Lineage (NCBI taxonomy): Bacteria > Bacillati > Actinomycetota > Actinomycetes > Micrococcales > Microbacteriaceae > Leucobacter > Leucobacter sp. VD1. Next base: position 269,261 of record NZ_JBBCPO010000003.1, on the reverse strand, counting down.
TCGTCGGCTGCCAGTACCGACTCACCGAAGGGCGTGCCGTGCCCTACAGCGTGGTCGGCCCCGTCGAGGTCGAACTCGCAGCGATCGACTGACCGCTCTTTCTACCAACCCTGATCCGCTTTCAGCAACCGAGATCCCGCGATTCAGCGCGGCGTGACGAAGAGAAAAGGAATGCAGTGACCGAAATCGAGTACCGCATCGAGCACGACACTATGGGCGAGGTTCGCGTTCCCAAGAACGCGCTCTACGCCGCGCAGACGCAGCGCGCCGTCGAAAACTTCCCCATCTCGGGCAAGGGCCTCGAGCCGGCCCAGATCGTGGCCCTGGCGCGCATCAAGCGTGCAGCGGCGATCGCGAACAAGGAGCTCGGCATCCTCGAGGCCGGCATCGCTGATGCCATCGTGGCCGCTGCCGACGAAATCATCGGCGGCGCGCACCACGACCAGTTCCCTGTCGACACCTACCAGACCGGTTCTGGCACCTCGTCGAACATGAACATGAACGAGGTGCTTGCCACCCTCGCCACGAAGCATCTGGGTGCCCCCGTGCACCCGAACGACCACGTCAACGCTTCACAGTCGTCGAACGATGTCTTCCCGACCTCGGTGCACATCGCCGTCACGGGCGCGCTCATCGAGCAGCTCAAGCCCGCGCTGGAGCACCTCGCCGAGGCCTTCGAGGAGAAGGCCGAACTGTGGAAGACCGCAGTGAAGTCGGGCCGCACTCACCTCATGGATGCCACCCCCGTCACCCTCGGCCAGGAGTTCGGCGGCTTCGCGGCGCAGATCCGCTACGGCATCGAGCGCGTCGAGGCGGCGCTCCCCCGCGTCGCCGAGGTGCCCCAGGGTGGCACCGCCGTCGGCACCGGCATCAACACCCCCCTCGGTTTCCCCGAGAAGGTCATCTCGGAGATCGCAGCGTCGAGCGGGCTGCCCATTACCGAGGCCCGCAACCACTTCGAGGCGCAGGCCAACCGTGATGGCCTCGTCGAGGCCTCGGGTGCACTGCGCACCATCGCCGTGTCGCTGACCAAGATCAACAACGACATCCGCTGGATGGGTTCGGGCCCCAACACGGGCCTCGCCGAGCTGCACATCCCCGACCTGCAGCCCGGCTCCTCGATCATGCCCGGCAAGGTCAACCCGGTCGTTCCTGAGGCTGTGCTCATGGTGTGCGCGCGCGTCATCGGCAACGATGCGACGATCGCGTGGGCGGGCGCTTCGGGTTCCTTCGAGCTCAACGTGCAGATCCCGGTCATGGGCACCGCGCTGCTCGAGTCGATCCGCCTGCTCGCGAACGCATCGATCGTGCTCGCCGACAAGACCGTCAAGGGTCTTGAGGCGAACCTCGAGCGCGCGGCGGCTCTGGCCGGTATGAGCCCGTCGACGGTCACCCCGCTCAACCGCCTCATCGGCTACGAGGCTGCGGCGAAGATCGCAAAGCACTCGGTCAAGAAGGGCATCACGGTGCGCGAGGCCGTCGTCGATCTCGGCTACGTCGAGCGCGGCGAGGTGTCTGAGGCCGACCTCGACAAGGCGCTCGACCTGTTGTCGATGACCCACCCGGGCGTCGCCAAGTAGCTCGGCGCTCACGCAAGGGGGTTCGGGATCACATGATCCCGAACCCCCTCTTGCTTGCCGGCACGACTGTTTCAGCGAGCGCGACTGTTCCAGCGTCCCTGAAGCAGTCGTGCTCGCTGAAACGCTCGCGCTCGCGCCGGCAAACCGGTCTCAGCGGTGCTCGCTACGCTGGGAGGATGATGCTGGCCCAGTCCCCCGCGCTCGGTGCGAAAGCCCTCGCCCTCTCGGCAACGGCGACGTTCGCGCAACTGGTGAAGTGGCACCGACTCTACGACTGGGCGAATCAGCCGCTGATGCGGCTCGCCGAGATGCAGCCCGTCACCGCGGCCTGGTGGCGCGAGCGCCGTAAGCAGCCCGGCAATTTCTTCTATCTCGCGCTCGGCGACTCCACTGCACAGGGCATCGGGGCGAGCAGCCCCGGGCGCAGCTATGTGGGGCAGCTCGCGGATCGCATTGAAGCCCACCTGGGCGAGCCGATCGCGGTCACCAACCTCGGCGTCTCGGGGGCACCCTCGAATCTGTGCGCGCGGGATCAGCTGCCGCGTGCCGCGAAGGTACTCGCACGGCGCAGCCCCGACCTCGTCACCCTCGACATCGGCGCGAACGACATCGCGCAGTGGGATCCGCGGGCCTTCCACCGCAATATCTCAGCCATTTTCGATGCCCTGCCGGATCACACCATCGTTGGCGAGGTGCCCTGCTTCCACCTGCCGTGGAACGACCGTCGGGTGCGCGAGGCGAATCGGATCCTCCGCACGATCGCGGCGGATCGGGGGCTCGCTGTGGTGCCGATCTATGAAGCGACGCGGGCGCGGGGCGTGCGGGGCATTCTCACCGAGTTCGCAGAGGACGCCTTCCACCCGAACGACCGCGGCTACGAAATCTGGGCCGACACCTTCTGGCCGACCGTGCGCGCACGGATCGACGCGCTCGCACAGCAGCGCGCGAACTGAGCCCGGCGGTAGCGCCCATCCCGATGCTCGGGAGGGACGCGACCGCGTTGGGCTCCCCCTACGGCGTGTCGAGCAGCTCGGTGACGAGCGCCGCGATTTCGCTGCGCTCGGAGCGGGTAAGGGTCACGTGCCCAAACAGCGGGTGCCCCTTGAGTTTCTCGATCACGGCTGCGATCCCGTCGTAGCGCCCCACCCGCAGATTGTCGCGCTGTGCGACGTCGTGTGTGAGCACCACCCGCGAGTTCTGGCCGATGCGCGAGAGCATGGTGAGCAGCACCCCGCGTTCGAGCGACTGCGCCTCGTCGACGATCACGAAGGCGTCGTGCAGGGAGCGCCCACGAATATGGGTGAGCGGCAGCACCTCGATGAGGTCGCGCGCGATCACCTCGTCGAGCACGTTCTCGGAGACGATCGAGCCGAGGGTGTCGAACACGGCCTGCGCCCACGGTCCCATCTTCTCGTCGCGGTCGCCGGGCAAGTAGCCGAGCTCTTGGCCACCGACGGCGTAGAGGGGGCGGAACACCATGATCTTGCGGTGCTGCCGCCGTTCGAGCACCGCTTCGAGGCCCGCGGCGAGCGCGAGCGCCGACTTTCCGGTGCCGGCGCTGCCGCCGAGGGAGACGATGCCGAAGTTCGGATCGAGCAGCAGGTCGATGGCGAGGCGCTGCTCCGCGCTGCGGCCGGTCACGCCAAACACCTCGCGGTCGCCGCGCACGAGCCGCAGCGAGCCGGGCCCTTCCACGCGGCCGAGAGCAGATCCGCGCGGGGAGGTCAGGATCAGGCCGGTGCCGCGTGGGAGGCTTTCGACCTCTGCCACGCCGTCGAGGCGGTCCCCGTCCCAGAGGTCCCGCATCTGCTCCCCGTCGAGGTCTATGGTTGCGGTGCCCGTGTAGGCGTCGTCTTGGGCTTGCTCAGCGCGGTACTCCTCAGAACCGAGTCCGATCGCGGCGGCCTTGAGACGCATCGGCAGGTCCTTCGAGACGACGGTAACGTCAAGGCCTTCGTTCGCGAGGTTCTGTGCGACGGCGAGGATCCGCGTGTCGTTGTCGCCGAGCCGCATGCCGCTCGGCAGCGTGTCGATGCTGGAGTGGTTGAGTTCTACTCGCAGGGTGCCGCCGGCGTCGCCGACGGGCACTGGGAAATCGAGGCGCAGGTGCTTTTCGCGCAGTTCGTCGAGGATGCGCAGTGCACGGCGGGCGAAGTAGCCGAGTTCGGGATCGTGGCGTTTCCTCTCGAGCTCGATGACCACCACGACGGGCAGCACGACCGAGTGCTCGGCGAAGCGGAACAACGCCGAGGGATCGCTCAGCAGCACCGAGGTGTCGAGGACGTAGCTGCGCTGCGCTTGCCGCACGGCGTCGAGCTCGTCGTGGGCGCCGGGCGCCCGCGTCTGGGCGGGAGTTGCGGGGTGCTTGATTTCAGCCACGATGGCTCCTCTGCTCCGGGGCTGCTGCCCCGTTTCAGCGAGGTTGGCACTCCGAGCGGTGCCGGCGGGCCTCCCTCGGTCGGGCACCCTGCCCGACAGTTCACACGCTACGCCTCCGCGCCGGGTCGCGGTGAAATGACACGCGATCGCAGCGGTGAACGTGTCGTAACCGACTCGTGAACCCGGAAGTCGACGGGGAACGGTATCCTGGTCTGCAGTCATTCGCGATTTCCATAGGGGGCACCGCTTGCGCACGATCGACTGGGTCGACGGAGCCATTGAACTGATCGACCAGACCCTGCTGCCGCACCGCATCGAGGTGCTGCGGGTCACCGAGCTTCCTGAGCTCATCGACGATATCCAGCGCCTCGCGGTGCGCGGCGCTCCGGCGCTCGGCGTCGCCGGCGCGATGGGCACGGCGCTGATCGCGGCGAGCGTGGCAGCGTCCGGGGGCGATACCGAGCTCGACCGAGACGAGGTGCGCCGGCAGGCGAAGCTGCTGCGAGAGGCACGGCCCACGGCGGTGAATCTCTCTTGGGGTGTGGATCGGGCGCTCACTCGTCTTGAAGACGGTGCAGAGGCAATCCTCGAGGAGGCTCTCGCGATCCGCGACGAGGACATCGCCGCGTGCGTGTCGATGGGTCTCCGCGGAGCGGATCTGACGCGTGAACTCACGGGCAAGGACCGTGTGCGGGTCATAACCATCTGCAACACGGGCAGCCTCGCCACTGTTGAGCGCGGCACGGCGCTCGGCGTGATCCAGACCCTGCTTGAGCAGGGTTCACTGGAGGAGGCCTTCCCGCTGGAGACCCGCCCGCTGTTGCAGGGGGCACGCCTGACCGCGTGGGAGCTGCAGCGCATGGCGGCCCCGTTCCGACTCATCATCGATTCAGCCGGCCCGTTCCTGCTGTCGCGTGGCATCGCCGACGCGGTGTTCATCGGTGCCGACCGCATTGCGGCGAACGGCGACACCGCTAACAAGATCGGGTCGTTCTCGCTCGCGCTTGCGGCTCAGCACGCGGGGGTTCCGTTCATCGTTGTCGCACCGGAGTCGACCGTCGACATGTCGACTGCCAGCGGGGCCGATATCGAGATCGAGGATCGCGGCGCGGCTGAGGTCACCGGCTTCGGCGGCACCCGCACCGCTCCCGAGGGCATCGGTGCCGTCAACCCGGCCTTCGATGTCACACCGCACGAGCTCATCACCGCGATCGTCACCGAGCGCCGCGTGATTCTGCCTGGCCGCGGCGAAACCCTCGCCAGCGTTCCGCTCGACGATCTGCGCGCCTAAGCTTCTCTCGCTGTTCCCGTTCCACTCGAAAGGATCATCAATGTTCTTCACCAAGCGTCGCGCCCGCGCGGCACTGATCGCAGGCGCTGCTTCGGCAGCGCTCCTGCTCACCTCCTGCTCCTCCGGCGGTGCTGACACCAACGGCGGCGACGCCAGCGCCGAGGGCCCCTCGTTCATCTACATCACGAGCGACCCCATCGGTCAGAACGAGTTCCTCAAGTCGGGCAAGGTCGGCATCGACAACGTGGCCGACACTTTCGAGGGCAGCGCCAAGACCTTCGAGTCGAAGGACGACGCGCAGCGCCGCTCGAACCTCGAGGCCGCAATCGCGGAGGCCCCCGAGGTCATCGTGATGCTCGGCTTCCAGTTCGGCGACGTCGCTCTGGAGCTCGCAGAGCAGAACCCGCAGCAGAAGTTCGTGCTCATCGACACCTTCGTCGAGGGCGCGCCTGAGAATCTTTACCAGGCAACCTTCCGCGAGCAGGAGCCCTCCTACCTGCTCGGCGTTGAGGCCGGCCTGCTGACCGAAGCCAACAAGGTCGGTTCGGTCATCTCGCTCGATATCCCGCTCCTCGCCAAGTACTCGGGCGGCTTCGCCGAGGGCGCGAAGAGCGTCAACCCTGCGGTCGAGACCGTCGCACCGCAGGTCATCGGCGGCGACAACCCCTTCGCTGACACTGCCCGCGCCAAGGAGCAGGCCATCGCCTTCGCCGCCACCGGCGTCGATCAGGTCTTCGCCGTGGGTGCTGCCGCGAACGGCGGCATCATGGAGGCCGCCGCTGAGAAGGGCTTCTCGGCGTACGGCGTCGATGCCAACCAGTGCCCGATGGCTCCCGGCTTCGTGGTCGACGGCACCATCAAGGCCGTCGACAAGGTCGTCGAGACCGTGGTCGGCGAGATCATGGACGGCAAGAGCTCGACCGAGGCGACCACCTCGTTCGGTCTCAAGGAAGAGGGCATGACGATCGTCAGCCTCACCGAGGGTGCTGCCGACTCGCAGTGCACCGTCATGGAGAAGCCCGAGGTCCTCGATCAGGTCAAGAAGGTTCGCGATGACATCGTGAGCGGCAAGATCGAGGTCAAGGACCCCACCGCCTGATAACCGCGTCGACAACGCCGCCCGGCTCCGTAGACCCGGGCGGCGTTGTCGGTGGTGTCGCATACACTCAGAACACCCGCAGGGCACACGAATGAAGGAGCGATGATGGTCGCCGAGGTCTCGATGCGCGGCATCACCAAGCGCTTTCCCGGCGTGCTCGCCGATGACAATGTCGACTTCGAAGTCGAAGCCGGCGAGATCCATGCGCTTATGGGCGAGAACGGCGCGGGCAAGTCGATCCTGATGTCGATGCTCGCTGGCGTGTATCAGCCCGATGAGGGCGAGATCTTCATCCGCGGCGAACGCCGCACGCTCTCTTCCCCCCTCGACGCGATCGATGCCGGCATCGGCATGGTCTTCCAGTCGTTCAAGCTTTTCCCCTCGCTCACGATCGCCGAGAATGTCGTGTTCCGTGCCGAACCCACGAAGCGCGGCCTCATCGACCGCAAGGCGGCCAGCCGCAAGGTTGCAGAGATCGCCGAACGCTACGGCCTTTCGATCGATCCCGATGCCCGGGTCGACTCCGTGCCCGTCGGCGTGCTGCAGCGCGTCGAGATCGTGAAGGCCCTGTACCGCGAGGCGCGCGTGCTCATCCTCGACGAGCCCACTGCTGTGCTCACCCCGCAAGAGACCGAGCGGCTGTTCGACGTGCTGCGGGCACTCAGAGCCGATGGCCGCACCATCATCATCATCACCCACAAGCTGGGCGAGGTCATGGCGATCTCCGACAGGGTCACGGTGCTGCGCGATGGGCGCAATGTGGCCCAGCTCGTCACCGCAGACAGCTCTCCTGCCGAAATCACCAGGCATATGACCGGCCGCGATGTCGATCTCACTACCCCGCCCCCAGCGCTGGAGCCGGGCGAGGTGGTGCTTGACGCGCGAGGTGTCACGGTTCCAGGTGCCGGTGAGCGCGACGCCGTTTCGAACGCCGACCTCTTCGTGCGCTCGGGTGAGATCGTGGGCATCGCCGGTGTCGCCGGCAACGGTCAGGTGGAGCTTGCCGAGGCGATCATCGGCATGCGCCAGGTCAGCTCAGGCACCGTGTCGGTGTCCGGCACCGACCTCTCCCGCGCCACCATCGCGGAGCGCCGCGACGGCGGTATCGCCTACATCCCGGAAGACCGCCACGCTGTCGGCAGTGCCGGTACCGCTGACGCCATCGACAACCTTGCGCTCGGCCACCACCGACGTGCACCGATCCTGCAGCGAGGGCTGCTTTCGCGTTCGGCGATGCTGGAGCACGCCCAGCGGCTGATCAAGCGCTTCGGGGTCAAGATCGCAAGCCCCGCCACCCCCGTCGGCACGCTTTCGGGCGGTAATCTGCAAAAGGTTGTCGTCGCACGCGAGCTCGACTACCGTTCGCCGTTGCTCATTGCCGAGCAGCCCACGCGCGGGGTCGATATCGGTGCCATCGAGGCCATCCACCGCGAGCTCTGCGAGTACCGCGATAACGGCGGCGCGCTGCTGCTCATCTCGGCAGAGCTGAGCGAGATCATGTCGCTCTCGTCACGCATCCTCGTCATGTTCGAGGGGCGGATCGTGGCCGAGGTGCCCAAGCACGAGGCGAACGACGCCCTGTTGGGCCTGTACATGGCAGGCCACGAACCCGAGGAACGGCATCGTCCAGGTGCGTTCGCCGATGCGCTCGCAGCGTCGACGGCTTCGACGAACCATGAGAAGGGAGCCGCCCTGTGAGCGCTCTGCAGAGAGTCGGCCGCTGGCTCGCGGGGCCGATCCCGGTCTCGATCGTGCTGGCCTTCCTGATCGGCGCATGCTTCATGCTGATCGCGGGAGTCGATCCGCTGAACGGGTATGCCGCGATGCTGCAGGGGTCGTTCGGCACCGGTGCCGGCCTTGCGAACACGCTGCAGCGGGCTGTTCCGATCATCGGTATCGGCATCGCCATCGCCATCGCCTTTCGCGCCGGCGTGCTGAATCTCGGCACCGAGGGGCAGGCCGGGCTCGGGGCCCTCGCAGGCGGCATCGTTGCGATCTACGTGCCGGGCCCCGGCCTGCTGGTGCTGCTGCTCGCGCTCGTCACCGCCGTTGTCGTGGGCGCGGCCTGGGGGCTTATCGCCGCCGTGCTGCAGAACCTGCTCGGCGTGCCGATCCTGCTCTCGACGCTGCTATTGAACTACCCGGCCCGCTACTTCTCGTCGTGGCTCATCAGGTTCCGGCTCGACGAGTCGAGTTCGGATCTCGTGGCCAGTGATCAGGTGCGACCCGAGGTGCAGCTCTCCATGATCGTGCCTCGCGACTCGGGCTTCGCCGAGACGCTGCGCAGCAGCCTCGGCGCCACGAATCCGCTCACAATGGTGCTCACCGGTGTCAACTGGTCGCTGATCGTGCTGATCCTCGTGGTCATCGCGACGATCTTCATGAACCGGCGCACGCGCTACGGCTTCGAGTCCGGGCTCAGCGGGCAAAACGCCGAGTTCGTGCGCTACGGGGGCGTGAAGCCAGGCCCGCTCGTGCTGCGAACAATGGCGCTCTCCGGCGGCCTCGCGGGCGCTTTCGGCCTCATGCTGGTGATCGGAGCACCCAACACGCGCCTGATCGAGGGATACTTCGTGCAGACCAACTACGCCTGGACTGCGCTGCTCGTCACCCTGCTCGCGCTCTACCGCCCTGTCGGCATCGTGATCGCAGGCACCTTCTTCGCCGCGATCATGGTGGGCAGCGACGCGATGGGTCGTGAGCTCGGGCTGTCGCCCCAGATCGCCGCTGTGATCCAGGCGCTCGTCATCATCCTGCTCGCGTTCCGCGTGGCATTGCCGCGCTTCCGTCGCACGAGGGCTGCCGCAGACGGTGCCACCGCTCCCCCGCCGGCCAACCCGCAACCGGCGCTCTCCGGGGCCGGCGTCACCGACACGGCCGCTTCCGCTTCCGAGAAGGAGTCCGAGCGATGAACTTCCTCGACCTGTTCGACCAGGATCTCGTCTCCTCAGTGCTGCGCTCCCTGATCCCGATTCTGCTGGCCGCCCTGGGCGGCATGCTCGCCGAGCGTGTCGGCATCTTCAATATCGGCCTTGAGGGCATGATCCTCGTCGGCGCTTTCAGCGGCGTCGCCGCATCGTTCTTCGCGCATAACTGGATCGTCGGCGTGATCGTCGCGATGCTCGCCGGTGCCCTGTTCTCGCTGATCCTGGGCTACGGTGCGGTCTACCGCAAGGGCGACCCCATCGTGCTCGCGATTGCGATGAACATCCTCGCAGTTGGCATGACGAGCTTCCTGCTCGTCGCCATCTTCGATGTGCAGGGTGTGTTCCAGGATCCGGGAGTCGACGGCATTCCGGTGTGGCGCATCCCCGTGCTCGCAGACATTCCCGTGCTCGGTGCCCTGTTCTCGCTCACCCCGCTCGGCTATCTTGCGCTGCTGCTGGTGCCGGCACTCTGGATCGTGCTCTTCCGCACGCCCCTCGGCCTGCGGCTGCGCGGCGTCGGCGAGCGGCCCCTCGCCGCGGCCACGATGGGTGTCAACCCGCAGCGCTACCAGCTGGGCGCCGTGATTGCCTCGGGCGCGCTCGCCGGCCTCGGCGGGGCGCAACTCGCACTCGGCAATGTGGTGCAGTTCACCGAGAACATGTCGGCGGGTCGCGGATGGATCGCCGTGGTCGCCGTCATGCTCGCTCGCGCCCACCCGGTGGGCGTGCTCGGTGCGGCGCTGCTGTTCGGCTTCGCCGATGCGATCGGGTTCCGTCTGCAGTCCTTCGGCCTGCCGCAGCAGCTCACCGATGCCGGCCCCTACGTGGTGACCCTGATCGTGCTCATCCTCATGAGCAAGCGCTTCCGTAAGACCCGCGAAGCTGCGCTCGCGTGAGCCCGGAGATGGCTGACGAATCAGTTCCCGCTGCACTGCCTCCCGAGGCGGCGCAATGGGTGCAGCACCTCGGGCTCGAACCGCTCGAACACGAGGGCGGCCTGTTCAAACGCATGCACCTCGACGAGCACTCGAGCGCCATCTACTATCTGCTCGCCGACCCCGATTTCTCGGCGCTGCACTCCCTCGACGCCGTCGAGGTCTACCACTGGTACGCGGGTGCACCGCTCAATCTGCTCCTGCTGCACCCCGATGGCAGGGTCGAGCACCGACTCCTCGGGCCTGACCCGGAAGCAGGTCAGCTGCCGCAGCTCGTGGTGCCCCCCGGGGTGATGCAAGGCTCGTCTTCGCTCGGTTCCTGGTCGCTCGTCGGCACGACGATGTCCCCGCCGTTCACCTGGGAAGGCTTCGAACTCGGTGAGCGCGACACCCTCCAGCGGCGCTACCCCGAAGCTGCCGATCGCATCGCCGAACTCACGCGTCCGGTTCCCGGTGCTTCCTCGGATCCGCGCACTAAGGTAGTCCTATGACCGACGCGAGAATCGTGCGAACCCGTGCCGCGCTGAATCGCGCGATCATCAATCTCGCCTCCGAGAAGGCCGTTCCCAGTATCACCGTCTCCGAGCTTGCCGCCGAGGCCGGCATCAACAGGGTCACCTTCTACAAGCATTTCACCACGCCTGCCGAGGCCCTGGGCGCGGCGCTCAACCTCGATCTCGATCAGGCGCGCACCCACTTCATTGAGAGCTACGCTGCAACGGAAACCGATCCCGTCGATCTGTTCCGCACGAGCGTCAGCAAGGTGCTCGACCACATCGACCGGAACCGCACCCTCTACGAGCTATCGATCGACTCGCAGCAGGATGGCACCATTCCCAACATCCTGGCCGACCACTTCACCGCGACTCTTGAGCAGTATCTCGAGAGTCGCGCTCAGTTCGAGCCACCGCTGCCCGATGTCGACCGCAGCATCGTCGCCCGCTTCTTCGCGCACGGCCTCGTCGGTGCCATCAAGGCCTGGCTGCTGAGCGGCTCTTCCGAGCACGACGAGGTGCTGAGCGCGATTGTGGCTCTCGCACCCTCCTGGTGGTTCCCCGAGCCGCGCTAAGCCTGCTCGGGCTCTGCCGCCCGCTGCGCAGCGGCGGCGAGCACCGACGCCGCGGTCTCGGAGTCGTCGAGCGTAATGGCGAAGATCCGCCCATCGGCGCGCGTCGCAATCAGCGCCTCGCCCGCACGCATCACGATGCCGAATCGGCCGGGCATCCAGCGCAGCCCCCAGCCACCGAACTCGCCGAGTGGGTTGACCTCGGCGGCTTCGACGCTGCGCACATCGCTTGCCGGGAGGCGGATCACGGGCCAGCCGAGCACTGATCGGGCCTCGAGCCCGCGATCATCGATCCGCACCCGGAACCAGAGCGTCGTTGCGAACAGCACAACAATCAGCAGCAGGATGAGCAGCATCATGACTCGCGTAACGATCACCGCACCGCGCTCGTCGGGTTCGAAGGGGGTGAAAAACACGAGCACGGTCACGGCGGCGAGCAGCACCACCGTCGAGCCGACCAACCACAGCAGGCCTTTCGCGGGCCGCACCTCCCCCAGCCACACCGCACGCTCACGCTCGGCGAGCGGCAGCGGGGCGCTCTCGAGCACAACATCCCGGGGGATGCTGACGCGCGGTTGCACGAACCATCCCACCGCCGTTAGAAGCACCCACACCCCGAAGGCGAGCAGCATGGCCCCACCGATGCCGGAGGCATCGTGGGCGTCGTCGAGATCGAGCTGCACCACGACCGACGCGAGGATTGTGATGGTGAAGAACACGGCATAGCCGAAGGAGAATGCCGCGAGAAAGCGCTGCATCCCAGACCATACGGGCAGCACCCGCTTGGGTGAGGCGGCCGGGATTCGGGCGCTGTAGGCGACAAACACCCACATCAGCGCCACGATGCCGTAGCCGACGAGCACCGGCAGCCAGACATAAGTCGAGGGTGAGCCGAAGCCATTCGGGCCGCTGCCGCTCCAGTGCGTCGCAGCGGGGTTCGGGATGCGAGGCATCCACACAAGCACGGTGATGATTGCCCCGGTGAGCACGGCGAGCGGCAGCAGCAGACCCACCACACAAGCCGCTCGCTTGGCGCGCCGCAGGTCTACCTGCTGCTGCGCTGAGAGTGCGCCGTTGAGATCTGAGCCGTCGGCGCTTACGGCGCGGAGGTGTCGTCGCCCGCTCATGCGGCCACCTCGTTCGTCGCGAGGCCGAGGGGCGGCTGCGGCTCGGGAGATGTCTCGGCAACGAGCGCCGCAAGCAGCGTTGGGCCCACGCCGAGCCGAGCGGCGTGATCGACGAGCGCGCGCACCTCACCGCGCAGCTCGACGAGCCCCGCGGCCGCGGAGGTGACCACTGCCCCGCGTCGCCGTTTGAGGTCGATCAACCCTTCATCGCGCAGCTGCTGGTAGGCGCGCAACACGGTATGCACATTGATGCCAAGGCCAGTGGCCACCTCGCGTGCGGGCGGAAGCCCCCCGCCTGGCGCGATGCGGCCGCTCACCACATCGGCGCGCACGGAGTCGGCGATCTGCGTGTAGATGGGGCGATCGCTCGCCTCGTTGATCCGAATCAGCACAGCAATAACTCTACATCAAATAGAATTATTGCGTCATGCTGGACCCGCATCGTTCCTTCTGGCCACCGTCTGAAAATATGGGATCTGCCGTACATATGCCAGGTCCACCCTGAACCCACATATATACGGCAGATCCCATACCGTCGCAGCCTGTCTGACCCCTAGAACGCGGCGATACCCGTCAGCTCGCGGCCGATCACCAGCTGGTGCACCTCATCCGTGCCCTCGTAGGTGCGCACCGACTCGAGGTTCGCCATGTGGCGCATCACCGGGAAATCGCTCGTGATGCCGTCACCGCCGAGGATCGCACGCGCGGTGCCTGCGATCTTTATCGCCTCACGCACATTGTTGAGCTTGCCAACCGAGATCTGGCCGTACGTCAGATTGCCGGCATCCTTCAAACGTCCGAGGTGCAGCGCGAGCAGCAGGCCCTTCTCGTACTCCACGAACATGTCGGCGAGCTTCGCCTGGATGATCTGCTTGCCACCGATCGGGGTACCGAACACCTCACGCTCCTGCGAGCGGGTCACAGCAGCCTCGAGGCACGAGCGGGCAGCACCCATCACACCCCAGGCGATGCCGTAACGCGCCTCGTTGAGGCACTTAAACGGTGAGGAAAGCCCCTTCGAACCCGGCAGAATCGCGTCGGCGGGCAGGCGCACATCGTTCAGCTCGATCTCGGTCTGCAGCGAAGCCCGCATGGAGAGCTTGTTCTCGATCGCGGTGGCCTTGAAACCGGGGGTGTCGGTCGGCACCACGAAGCCGCGCACGATGCCCTCCTCATCCTTCGCCCAGATCACGCCGACCTGAGCAATGGTGGCAAGACCGATCCACCGCTTCTTGCCGTTGAGCACCCACTCATCACCATCACGGCGGGCAGTGGTGAGCATGGTGTTGGGGTCGGAACCGCCCTGGGGTTCGGTGAGCCCGAAGAAGCCCACGGCCTCACCGCGCCCCATGGCCGGGAGCCACTGCTGCTTCTGCTCTTCCGAACCGAATTTGTAGATCGCGCCCATCGCGAGCGAACCCTGCACCGAGAGCGCCGTGCGGAACCCGGAATCAACAGCCTCGAACTCCATCGCCACGAGACCGTAGGCCACCGACGACGCACCCTTCAGCCCGTAGCCGTGCATGTACATGCCGAAGGCACCGAACTCGCCCACCTCGGGCAGCAGCTCGACGGGCAGACGGCGATCTTCGAAAGCCTGATCGATGATCGGGCGGATGCGCGTCTGCGCGAACTCGCGCGCGCGCAGCTGCCACTCCCGCTCCTCCTCGGTAACAAAATCGGAGACGTTGAACAGCGTGTCGATGGTGGTGGTCATGGGGTGTCCTTTGCTCGGCGGGAAGGTATGGGGTTCGTGACTAGCGCGACAGCCAGACGGCACTCTGGTGCTCGCCGACGGCTGGTGGTGGTGTCTCGTAGCGGGCGGGAGTATCGGAGAGGTGGATCGGCGTGGCGACCGAGCGCAGCACGTGCTGGCGCCCATCAGGGCCTGTTGCGACGGTCTCTGCGACCGGGTCAAGACCGAGCGAGTCGGCGAGCTCGATCGCCTGGGCGATGGTGTTCACGCGGCCTGCGGGAATGTTCGCGGCGGTGAAGGCCTCGATCCACTCGGCTGCGGGCCGTGTGCGCAGCGGCGCTTCGAGGGCGGCGCGCAGCTCGGCGCGGTGCGCCACACGCTCGGGGTTGCTCGCGTAGCGGGGGTCGGCGGCGAGCTCGGGCACCCCGAGCACCTCGCAGAGCCTGCCGAACTGACCGTCGGTGCCCACGGCGAGGGCGATCGCCTGGTCGGCGGCATCGAGCGTCTCGTAGGGCGAGATCGAGGGGTGCGCGTTGCCCATGCGCCCCGGCGAGTCGCCGGTTTCCAGCGTCGACGAGGCCTGATTCGCGAGGGCGGAGAGCAGCGAACCGAGCAGGGTGACCTTGACGTGCTGGCCACGGCCGGTGCCCGGCTGATCCGCGCCACCGTCGCGGGCGCGCAGCGCAGCCTGAATGCCGATCACCGAGTTGAGACCCGTGAGAATATCGACCAGTGCAACGCCCACCTTGGTGGGTTCGCCGCCGGCCTCATCGCTCTGTCCGGTGATGCTCATGAGCCCGCCGACGGCCTGCACCAGGAGGTCGTAGCCGGGCAGCTCGCGCCCGGCGGCGTCGCCGAAGCCGGAGATGGAGCAGTAGACCACGCCCGGGTTCTCGGCGGCAACGGCGTCGTAGCCAAGCCCGAACTTCTCCATGGTGCCCGGCTTGAAGTTCTCGATGACCACGTCGGCCGTGCGGGCCAGCTCGGCGGCACGCGCAATGCCCTCGGGGTCGCGCAGGTCGCACACAACCGAGCGCTTGCCGCGGTTGACGCCGGCGAAGTAGGTGCTCTGGCCGACGGCGTTCACGGGGGGTCGCCACTGCCGGGTGCCGTCGCCCTCCGGGCTTTCGATCTTGATGACATCGGCACCGAGGTCGGCGAGAATCATTGTGGCGTGCGGGCCCGCGAGCACGCGGGAGAAATCGGCGACGCGGATCCCCGCGAGCGCGCCTCGGGGTTCGCCTGCGGGGGCGGACTCGGCTGAGGCACCCGCGCGGGATGAACTCGGGTTCGGATCGGTGCGCGTTTCGTCGTTCACACCGTCAGTCTATGGATCACGGGCGCGCAGACTTGCAGCATCCTTGCATAGCCTCCGGTCTCACACTTGTGCAAGAATCACCCTATGGCCACGCTCTCCGACTTGCTCTCCCTGCCCGATCTCGGGCTGCGACTCATCCAGGCAGGATCCGGTGATCCCGAGATCAGTTGGAGCTCAGTCACCGAGTTGCTCGACCTCAGCGGCTACCTCGACGGCGGCGAGATCATCATGACCACAGGGCTCGCCCTCGCCCCAGACGACGCCCGCTGGCGCGACTTCGTCGCCAGCCTCAGCCGCGCGCGAGTCGCAGCAATCGGCTTCGGCATCGGCGTCAACCACGACCGTGTGCCGCAACCGCTCATCGCCGCAGCGAGCATGTATCGGGTGGCACTCTTCGAAATCCCCCTCCCCGTGCCCTTCATCGCGGTGAGCAAAGCCATCGCCGCCCTCATCAGGGCCGACGAACTGCGCGCAGCCCGCGGCGCGCTGCAAGCGCAGCAGCGGCTCCTTGACGGGGCCAGAGGCGGCCAGCGCCCGGCCGAGGTCCTCGCCAGCGTCGCACAGGCAACGGGCAGGCAGCTCGCGCTCGTCGCCTCCGACGGTGCCGTGCTTGCCTGCACCGCAGGCTTCGCCGCCGCGAACGAGACCGGCGGCGCCGAGCACATCGCACTCGACCGAGAATCCTCGCTGCGGCTCGCGGTCGCAGGCAACACCCCCCTGACCCCAGAGGGGCACGCCGTCATCGCCGCCGGGTCGATGGTGCTCAGCCTCAGCCTGCGGGGCGACAGCGCGGAAGAGACCCGCGAGCGAGAACGCTGGGAACGACTCGCCGCAACACTGCTCGCAGGCGGCGGATCGCCAGCCTCTGTCGCAATCTTGGCCCCCTCGCTCGAACTCCCTGAGCGGCTGCGGGCAATCGCGGTGCAGGGCCGAGCAGAAGACGTGGCCGCCTGGCGCCGACGCCCGCGCAGCGGCCTCGACAGGCTCATCGCACCGGCAAGCGAGCACCCCGCAGCGCCCGGCCTCGCCCTCGCCTGGCAGCTGTGCGCCGATACCGAAACCGCCATCGAGCAGTGCCTCTCGGCCGCGAAACGTCACGATCTCGATGTTGTGGTGGGCCGCCCCGGCCGCCTGAGCGAGATTCCCGTGAGCCGACGCTCGGCCGCAGCCCGCCTGCGCGCACTCTCGGCCACGGCGCCGCTGTACACAGCCCCCCGAGTGCCGCAAACCGTGTGGGCCGATCGCGACACCCCGCTGCTCGAGGCCCTGCTAGCGCTCGGAGGCGCGGATCCCGCAACTGGCGGATCCGCCACCGCGAACACCCCCGCTGGATCCGCGCCCGCACCCAGCCACGCCACCGTCACCCCCGCGATCCGCGACGCTCTCAGCGAGCGCGTGCTCGGGCCGCTCTCACTGCGAGATCCCGGGATCGGCGAGAGCGAACGCGACATGCTGCGCGACACCCTGCGCGCTGTCTTCGACGCCGATGGTCAGCGCGGCCCCGCAGCCGCAGGGCTCGGCATCCATCGGAACACGCTGCGCGACAGACTCACGCGCATCGAACGAATCACTTCGCGGTCACTCTCCGACCCCGATGACAGGGCAGAGCTGTGGCTCGCACTGCGCCTCGAAGACCTCTCGATGCGGTGATCGCGTCAGGAGCCCGCTACGGGTTCAGGCCCGCCAGCAGCCTCAGACGGCTCGTGGAGCGCGTGCAACGCACCGCGGATGTCTCCGTGCAGGAAATCATCGATGAGTTCGTCGACGGCGACGGCTTCATCGGTGCCCTGGGGAACCTCAACCCGGATGCCAGTCTCTGAAACCTTTTTCTTGTCCATGCCTCACCATAACCCCAATGGGGCCTCTTGCGCAGCACCACTCGCCGAATCGTCAGCCTGGATCGCTCAGTACAGCAGGAACTGCGCCGTGCCCGTTCCCTGCGCTCCGGCAGCTGCGACGCGCAAATGATATGAGGCGCCACCCGCGGCGACAGGGTCACGGGTGATCTCGCAGGTCTCCGGGCTCGAACGAGTGCGATCCCACGCCACAGGCTCCGTCTCAAGCGACTCACCCGGCGCGATGATCACAGCGAGGTGTTCGGGATTCTGCTGACAATCGACCGAGCGCCAGACTTCATCGTCGCCGCTCGTCACGGCGAACTCCATCCCAGCGGTGCCGAGATCGGCCGAGCAGGCCTCCTCGCCCGTGTTCTGCACCGTCAGCGAGAACTGCGGCAGCTCGCCCCCGGCATAGTCTGTCTTGTCGGTCACCGGCGTAACCTGCAGCTGCCCCTCATTGCACACCGGCGTCTCACCGTCAGCCGCAGCCTTCTTCGCGTCAGCGGCCGCAAGATCGCTGGGCACCTCGACTTCGCGCGCGCTCTGCGCACTGCCGCTGGCGCCCGGCTTCACAAACACGAGCACCACTACGGCGATCACGGCGAGCAACCCGGCAAGCACCAGGATCCGCCGCCTCACGTAGACCTTCCGGTCCTTCGGCCCGACAGGATTGCGCAGCGTCGACATAGCGTCAGCGTATCCCCGAACGCTCCCTAGAGACGCTTCAACATGCGCGTGTTGCCGAGCGTGTTGGGCTTCACACGGGCGAGATCAAGGAACTCAGCCACGCCCTCATCGCTTGAACGCAGCAGCTCGGCGTAGACATCGGCGGCCACGAGCGCAGTGTTCTCACTCACCTCCGCGAAACCATGCCTGCTGAAGAACTCGGTTTCGAAGGTGAGGCAGAACAGCTGGGCCAGGCCGAGCTCGCGGGCACGCACCTCAAGCGCCTCAAGGAGGCGGTGCCCGATGCCGCGGCCGAGCCAGTCTTCAGACACCCCGAGAGTGCGCACCTCGCCGAGACGCTCCCACATCACATGCACCGCACCGTAACCGATGACTCGGTCGGAGGCATCAGTTGCGACCAGGAACTCGGGCACGGCAGCGTAGAGATCGACGAGGTCTTTCCCCAGCAGAATGCGTCGCGCTACGAGCGGCTCCATAAGCGCGACGATGTGCGGCACGTCGTCCGTGCGCGCGCTGCGGATGCTGATCTCCATCCCTCCAGCCTACTGCGCTTCCACGCCTGCCCTTCTCCGCCGCAGTCCAAGGGCTGAATCGCAGGCACCCCCAGACACGCCGAAGGGCCCGCCTTCTGGCGGGCCCTTCGTGGTGCGCGTACTACTCGGTGGTGCCGGGGGTGGCGGCCGTCGACGCCACGGCAGCGGCCGCAGCGGCCGAGGAGTCGCCGTGCGCCTTCTCGGAGTTGCGATCGGTCTCGAAGGTGAACTCACCATTTTCGAAGCCGATCTTCACGAGGTCGCCTGCCAGCAGCTCGGCGCCGAGGATGCGCTCGGAGAGGCGATCCTCGATCTCGCGCTGCATGGCGCGACGCAGCGGACGTGCACCGAGCGAAGGGTCGTAGCCCAGTTCGGCGAGGCGCTCGCGAGCCGGCTGCGACATTTCGAGATGCATATCGCGGTCGAGCAGGCGGTCCTTCAGCTGCTTCACGAAGAGGTCGACGATCTGCAGCAGTTCGGGCTTGGTGAGCTGCGGGAACACGATGGTGTCGTCGACGCGGTTCAGGAACTCGGGCTTGAAGTGCTTCTTCAGCTCCTCGTTGACCTTGCCCTTCATCGACTCGTAGCCGACCGAGGAGTCGCCCTCGAGCTGGAAACCGACGGGGCCGCCGGCGATCGCGCTCGAACCGAGGTTGGTCGTCATGATGATGACCGTGTTCTTGAAGTCGATCACACGACCCTGGCCGTCGGTGAGGCGACCCTCTTCGAGGATCTGCAGCAGCGAGTTGAAGATGTCCGGGTGGGCCTTCTCGATCTCGTCGAAGAGCACGACCGAGAACGGCCGGCGACGCACCTTCTCAGTGAGCTGGCCACCCTCTTCGAAGCCCACGAATCCTGGGGGTGCACCGAAGAGACGCGACACGGTGTGCTTCTCTCCGTACTCGGACATGTCGAGCGAGATCAGCGCATCCTCGTCGTCGAACAGGAACTCGGCGAGCGCCTTCGCGAGCTCAGTCTTGCCGACACCGGTGGGGCCGGCGAAGATGAAGGAGCCCGAGGGGCGCTTCGGATCTTTGAGGCCGGCGCGCTGACGGCGGATCGTCTTGGCGAGCGCGGCGATGGCCTCGTTCTGACCGATGACGCGCTGGTGCAGGGCCTCCTCCATGAAGCGCAGCCGAGAGGTCTCCTCCTCGGTGAGCTTGAAGACGGGGATGCCGGTGGCCTGCGCGAGCACCTCGGCGATCAGCCCCTCGTCGACCTCGGCCTTAGTGGCGACGTCGCCTGAGCGCCACTGCTTCTCGAGCCGCAGTCGCTCGGCGATGAGCATCTTCTCTTCGTCGCGCTTGTTCGCCGCGGCTTCGAAGTCTTGCCCCTCGATCGCCTTTTCCTTGTCGGCGCGCACCACAGCGATCTTCTCATCGAATTCGCGCAGCTCGGGCGGGCTCGACAGGATCGACAGGCGCAGGCGGGCACCGGCCTCGTCGATCAGGTCGATGGCCTTGTCGGGGAGGTAGCGATCCTGCACGTAGCGGTCGGCGAGGTTCACGGCGGCGACGATCGCACCGTCGGTGATCGACACCTTGTGGTGAGCTTCGTAGCGATCGCGCAGGCCCTTGAGAATGTTGATCGAGTGCGGCAGCGACGGCTCGTTCACCATGATCGACTGGAAGCGGCGCTCGAGCGCGGCATCCTTCTCGAAGTGCTTGCGGAACTCGTCGAGCGTGGTAGCACCGATGGTCTGCAGTTCGCCGCGTGCGAGCATCGGCTTCAGGATGTTCGCCGCGTCGATGGCCCCCTCGGCGGCACCCGCACCCACGAGAGTGTGGATCTCGTCGATGAAGATGATGATGTCGCCACGGTTGCGAATCTCCTTGGTGACCTTCTTCAGGCGCTCCTCGAAGTCGCCGCGGTAGCGGCTGCCGGCGATCATGGAGCCGAGGTCGAGCACGTAGACCTGCTTGTCCTTGAGCGTCTCGGGCACTTCGCCCTTGACGATGGCCTGGGCGAGGCCTTCGACGACGGCGGTCTTGCCGACGCCGGGCTCGCCGATCAGCACGGGGTTGTTCTTGGAGCGGCGCGAGAGGATCTGCATGACCCGCTCGACCTCTTTCTCGCGCCCGATCACGGGGTCGAGCTTGCCTTCGCGGGCAGCCTGGGTGAGGTTGCGGCCGAAGTTGTCGAGCACCTGCGAGCCCTTGGGATCGCTCTGCTGCTCGGGGGCACCCACTGTGGCGCTCTCTTTGCCGGCCTGGTAGCCGGAGAGCAGCTGGATCACGGTCTGGCGCACACGGTTGAGGTCAGCGCCCAGCTTCACAAGCACCTGGGCTGCGACACCCTCACCCTCGCGGATCAGGCCGAGCAGGATGTGCTCGGTACCGATGTAGTTGTGCCCCAACTGCAGCGCTTCGCGCAGGCTCAGCTCGAGCACCTTCTTTGCGCGCGGCGTGAAGGGAATGTGCCCCTGCGGCGGCTGCTGGCCGGTGCCGATGATGTCGGTCACCTGCGCGCGCACAGCGTCGAGCGAGATATCGAGCTGCTCCAGCGCCTTGGCTGCGACGCCTTCTCCCTCGTGGATCAGGCCGAGCAGGATGTGCTCGGTGCCGATGTAGTTGTGATTGAGCATCTTCGCCTCTTCTTGGGCGAGCACAACCACTCGTCGGGCGCGATCGGTGAATCTCTCGAACATCAATAACCTCCTGGGCTCGGGGTCGCGTCGTCGGTGCGGTCCCGGCCGATGCATCCAGGCTACGGGGTGATTGCGGATCGCGGGGGCCTGTTCGATCTGGGCGTAATGGGGCGGCTGGCACCCGGCTTCGACTTGACGGATCCGTCACACTCCCGGTAACTTATCGAAAAGCGATAATAACGAATATCGATAAAGGAGTGATCGTGACCCTTTCCACAGACCTGCACCGCCCCTCCACCGGAGATCGCGCTGGCCTCTGGGTCTTCGTCGGCGCAGGCGCCATCATCACCGTGGTCACCGCCGTGCTGGCGATCCAACGCATCATCGAGCTGCTCAGCCCGGGCCCCACCCCCGTCGAGGTGCGGTTCGCGGGATTGCCCATCGAACTCCCGGCTGGCACCGGCCAACTGCCCGCGCAACTCCAGACCGCAACGATCAGCGTTGACGAGATGCCCCTCGCATCTCTCATCGCCGGCGTCACCGAGCCCGTACTCACCACGCTCGTCACCGCAACGGTCGCCGCCTGCCTGATCGCGCTCGCCATCTCGGTACTGCGGGGCCGCATCTTCAGCCGACGCAACACCCGCCTGGTCAGCGTCGCGGGGATCGTCGGCCTGGTCGGCTCCGCGGCCGCGGCACTCTGCCGCACCATGCTCGCGAACGGCGCACTCGCGTGGGCATCCGATCGGCAGCTCGACAACACCGTATTCAGCTTCGCCCCGGGCCCCTACCTGCTCGCGACCTTCGTAATCGCACTGGTGAGCACGGTCTTCGTGGTGGGCGAACGCCTGCAGCGCGACGCCGAGGGGCTGGTGTGAGCCCCGCCGAGCCCGAAGAGGGCCACACGATCCACTGCCGCCTCGACGAACTGCTCGCCGCACGCAACCTGACCCTCACCGAACTCAGCGAGCGAGTGGGGGTCAGCCTCGTCAATCTGTCGGTGCTCAAGAACGATCGGGCTCGCGCGATCCGCTTCTCGACACTCACCGCAATCTGCCGGGCACTCGACTGCGAGGTGGGCGAGCTGCTCGTGATCGACCGGCAGCCGCAGGCCTGATCGAGCGGCTGCGCGATCCAGCGCAGCATGCGCGGACCTCGGGGTCGCCAAGCGCATCGTCACCTCACCGACACCCGCGTACACTACCCTGTCCGCATGTCCACGCACCTCGGAGCACTGGCCGCTGAGGCCGCAAGCTCAACCCTCGCGCGCATCCGCGCGTACGCCCCCGCGCTCGGCCCGAGCGAGGGGGCGGTCGCGCGTGCAGTGCTCGAACACTCGGCCGAGGTGCCACAGTGGTCGACGCAGCAGCTCGCCGCGGCCGCAGGCACCTCAGCAGCCACCGTAGTCCGGGCCTGCCAGCGACTGGGCTTCACGGGTTTCCAGCACCTGCGCCTCGAACTCGCACGTGACGAAGCGCCCTCGGAGGCCATGCCCGGCGACAGTGTCGACCGGGTGTTCGAGCGCGCCAGAGAGGCCCTGCTGCTCGGGAGGGACACGATCGACCGCCTCGCGCTCGCCGAAGCGGCCGCGGCCGTCGCCGCCGCCGGGCGCGTGTGCTTCACCGCCAACGGCTTCTCGGCACCGCCACTGCAGGACGCGGCCATGCGCTTTGCCACGATCGGGCGGCCGGTGGAGGCCCCGCTCGATATTCTCGCCCAGCAGTTCGCGGCGCACACCCTGGGGCCCGGCGACGTCTGCCTGGCACTCAGCCACTCCGGGGCAAACGCCCACACGCTCGCCGCCTGCCGGGCCGCGAAGCAGCGGGGTGCGACCGTCATCGCACTGTGCAGCTACCCGCGTGCGCCGATTCCAGAACTCGCCGACGTGGTCGTCTCCACGGGTGCCGCAGGATCGCAGCACACTATCGACCCCTTCTTCGTGCGCCTCACCCACGCCGTGCTGCTGCACGCACTGGTGACCGCAGTCTCAGGCTGCCTCGGAGCTACCGAGGCCTTCGACGCCCTCGACATGCGCTCGGTCGTCGCGCACGCCCTCACCGACTCTGAGGCCTAGCGCGGCACCGGCCGGCGCGTTCCCGACTCTTCGCGCGCGGTTCCCTCCCCGTTCATCCTCCGGTCACTCGGCCCCTCGATAGTGGTGATGTAACACGTTCCAGAAATTCTGGAACGAAGCGGAATCACCGCCGCATCATCCGAGGAGTCCCGTGTTCGAATTCCCGCTCGACGGCAGCTACAACGCCCGCGCCATCGGAGCCAAGCATGCACCGTGGCTCGTACGGGCGGCCGCGCTCGACGAGCTCACCGCCGACGGCGAGCGCGCCCTGCGCGACCGGGGCGTCGACCTCGTAATCGACCTGCGCGAACCCTCCGAGCGCAGCAAGCGCCGCCACTCCCTCACTGTGCAATCACTCCCCCTCTACGGCAAGCGCCCGCCGACGAGTGGCACGATCGAGTCGGTCTACACCGGCCTCGTGCGGGATCGCGGCCCGCAGCTCGCCGCGGCCGTGATCGCGATCGCCGAGCACCCCGGCACCGCCGTCGTGCACTGCACCGCTGGCAAAGACCGCACCGGCCTCGTCGTCGCACTCGCCAGGCTGGCCGCGGGCGAGCCGCGCTGCGACGTGCTCGACGACTACGCACGCTCGGGGTCGACGGTGCGCCCGGCCCGACGCGAACTCGTTGCCCAGCAGCTCGACGCGCTCGACCTCGCCGCGACCGCGCGGGCTGATGCCGAACGTCTGCACCTCGACAGCCCCGCGGAAGCCCTGCTCGTCGCCCTCGACCTCGTCGATCAGCTGGGCGGCGCGCACTCGTATCTGCTGCGGCACGGTGCCCGAACCGAACACTTCTCCGCACTCGCCCGCCGGGTGCCCACGGCCGAACCGACTTCGCCCGTCGCTGCACCCGCTTCGCCCGCCGCCGATCCCGAGCCGGTCCGATGAGCTCGGCGACCGGGCGCTTCACCGTGCTGCACATCAGCGACGTGCACGCCACCGAGGAGGGGCTGCTCTACGGCACTGTCGACGGCGTCGGCCGTCTCGAACGCGTGGGCGAGTACGCGCGCTCGGTCGGCATGACGCCTGAGGCCATCATCATCACGGGCGACCTCGCGCAGCGAGGCCACCCGGGAGCGTATCCCGCCGTCGCGCGTGCCTGCGACCGACTGGCCAAGATCGTGGGCGCCCCCGTCTTCACCGTGCTCGGTAACCACGACGATCCGACCGCCGCCACCGTGCTGCCCCGCCACCGCCACGGCCACGTCGGCGTCGAGCACGTCGAGGGATACCGCATCGTGCGCCTCGACTCGAGCACCGGCTCGCTCGGTGCCGAACAGCTGGCCTGGCTCGCCGAGACCCTCCGCGAGCCGTCCGAATCCGGCAGCATCGTCGCGCTGCACCACGCACCCGTCGAGTCGCCGCTCCCGTCGCTCAGCACGCAGGGCCTCGCAGACGCACACGAACTGCTGAGCGTGCTCGAAGGCTCCGACACCCGCGCAATCCTCGCCGGCCACTTCCATCACTCGCTCACGGCCTCGCTCGGCGGTATCCCCGTGTTTGTCGGCCCCTCGCTCGCCTACCACCAGGTGATGGACGCGGGCCCCGACACCGTCGCCGGGCACGACGCCCCCATGTTCTCGCTCGTGCAGTTCACCGCCCTCGGCGTAAGCGCCGCCGCAATCGGCCTGCACTCGCCGCCACCCATCTTCTCCCGACCCCTCACGCACCGCGCAGTACCCCTAGAGAAACTAGAGAAAGCAGATCATGTCCCGTAACCGTTCGCTCGGCGCCGTCGCGGCGCTCTCCCTCTCGGCGTTCGCACTCACCGCATGCGCGGCACCCTCCGCCGACGCGTCAAATGCCCCTCAGGCCGAGCCCGCGAGCCTTACCCTCTACACCTCGGAGCCGCAGGAGAAGATCGACGCGCTCATCGCTGCCTTCACCGAGCAACACCCCGAGATCGACGTCGAGGTGTTCCGCGCCGGCACCGGCGACCTCACCGCCCGAATCGCCGCCGAGGAGAAGGCCGGCGACATCGGCGCCGACCTGCTGCTCGCCGCCGATGCCCCCACCTTCGAGGACTACGCCGAGCGCGATCTGCTGCTCGAGTACGAGTCGCCCGAGGCCGCAAGCATCAAGCAGGATCTCATCGACCCCGAGCACTTCTACGTGGGCACGCGCCTGCTGCCGACGGTGATCGCGATCAACACGAACACGATCACCGACGCGCCGAGCTCGTGGCACGATCTCACCGACCCCGCCTACGCAGGCAAGATCGCCATGCCCAACCCCGATGTGTCCGGCGCAGCGGCCTACAACGCCGCCGTCTGGCTCGACGAGCCGAAGCTCGGGCTGAGCTGGCTCGAGGGTCTCGCCGCGAACCAGCCGCTGATTGCCGAGAGCAACGGCCCGGTGTCGCAGGCGGTCGCCGAGGGCAGCAGCCCCGTCGGCATCGTCGTTGACTCGCTCGTGCGCGATCTCGCCGCGGCCGGTTCGCCGATCGAGGCGGTCTACCCCGAGGAGGGCGTGCCCTTCGTGTCGCAGCCGGTCGGCATCTTCGCCGACACCGAGCAGCCGGAGGCCGCAAAACTGCTGGTCGATTTCCTGATCAGCAAGCAGGGCCAGGAGATCGCCGTCACCCAGTCCTACCTGCCGATCCGCGAGGACGTGCAGAGCCCGAAGGGCGCTCCGGAGATCTCGGACATTGTGCTGCTGACCCCCGAGCTGGAGAAGATCCGCGCCACCCAGGCATCCGCGGTCGAGACCTTCAATGGCCTCTTCCAGTAACGTGCTCGTGCCCGCGGGGCCGGTCGTCACCGGCCGGCCCCGCGGGCGCACCGCGCGCCTCGACGGCCTCGGCGCCGTTCGCGGCGCGTTGTGGATCGCGGTCGGCGCGCTCGTGGTGCTGCCGATCGCGGCCATTGTGGCGATCGCCGCGACGGGCGGCGGCTGGTCTCAGCTCGCCGACCCCGCGGTGCTCGAGGCGACGGTCAACTCGCTCGTCTCGGCCGCGCTGTCGGGGGCGCTCGCCGTGGTCGTCGGCACCGCCCTCGCGCTGCTGCTCGAACGCACCGATCTGCCGGGCCGTCGTGCGCTGCGCCTGCTCGCACTGAGCCCGTTGCTCATGCCGCCGTTCGTGGGCGCGATCGCGTGGCTGAGTCTGCTCGGGCCGAGCTCGCCCGTCAACTCGTGGTGGTCGGCCCGCTTCGGCGCACCGCTCTGGAATCTGTATGGCGGCGACGGCGTCGTCTTCCTCCTCACCCTGCACGGCTTCCCCGTCGCAATGATGATCGTCACCGCGGCGCTACGGCGTGTGCCGGCCGACCTCGAACAGGCGGCACGGATCGCCGGTTCCTCTGCCGGCCGCGCGATGATGGTGGTGACGCTGCCGCTGCTGCGCCCCGCCATGCTGTCATCGTTCACGCTCATTGCCGTCTCGAACCTCGCCGATTTCGGTATCCCTTCGATCATCGGCCTGCCCGAGCGCTATGTCACGCTGTCGACGCTCGTCTACCGCTATCTCCAGTCGGGCACGGTCGAGGATCCCCTCTCGGTGGTCGCGGCGATCGGCTTCGTGCTGCTGGTGATCGCACTGCTCGGCGCGGTGGTGGACCTGCTCCGTTCTCGCACCCGCGTCGAACTCGATGGGCAGGCCGCGGCACCGGATCGGCTACCGCTCGGCCGAGCGCGCGTGCCTGCCGGGGTCGTGACGGCCGTCATCGTGCTTGCGGTGACCGTGCTGCCCCTCGTCACGCTGACCGCCCAGTCGCTGCTGCCCGCGCCCGGGGTGCCGTTCACCCTCGAAAACCTCACGCTCGCGAGCTTTGAGCGCGCGCTGACGGCGTCAGGCACGCTCACCGGCATCGGCAACTCGGTGATGCTCGCCGTCTCCGCGGCCGTGATCTGTGGTCTGCTGGGGCTCGCGATCGGCACGCTCGTCACCCGCACGCGCGCCCGCGATAACGCCGGACTACTGGGGCTCGCACTGCTGCCGCAAGCGATCCCGGGCCTCGTGATCGCGGTGGCCTGGCTGGTGATCGCCCCGAGCATCGGGCTCTACAACACACCGTGGATCATCCTCTGCGCCTACCTCACCTCGTTCCTCGCGCTCGTCGTGCAGTCGGTGAGCGCTCCGCTCGCGGCGACCCCGGCCACCGCCGAGGAAGCCGCGCGGGTGGCGGGTGCCTCACGCCTGCGGGCGCTGTGGGACATCTCGTGCCGCATGGCCGTACCCGCCGCACTGTCGGGGGCGGTGCTCGTCGCACTCACCGCGGTGCGCGAGCTCACCCTGTCGGTGCTGCTGCTCTCCCCCGGTTCGCAGACCCTGGGCGTGGTCATTTTCAATCTGCAGCAGGCCGGTGCCTACAACGCTTCTTCTGCACTCTCTCTCATCGTCGCGCTCGTCGGTCTCGCCGGTCTCGGTCTCACCGCGCGCAGCTCCCGTTAGGAACCCCCATGTCTTCGGTCTCCCTCACTTCCGTCAGCCTCGCCTACCCGGGCGGCCATCTCGGTCTCGCCGACATCGATCTGCGGGTCGGCGACGGCGAGTTCGTGGCGCTCATCGGCCCCTCGGGCTCGGGCAAGACGACACTGCTGCGCACCATTGCAGGATTCGTGCGGCCCACAGCAGGATCGGTGCGGATCGGCGACGCCGTCGTGGCCGACGCCGACCGCTGCGTGGAGCCCGAGCGCCGCGGCCTCGGCATGGTGTTCCAGCAGCACGCGGTCTGGCCACACTGGAGCGTGGGCCGCAACATCGACTACCCGCTCAGACGCGCCGGGGTGGCCCGTGCCGAGCGGGTGCGCCGCGTCTCGGAAGCGCTCGAGCTCGTCGGCCTCGCCGGCGCCGAGCGCCGCAACCCGGCGACGCTGTCGGGCGGTCAACGGCAGCGCGTCGCGATCGCCCGCGCCATCGTCGCGCGCCCGCGCGTACTGCTCCTCGATGAGGCACTGTCGGCGCTTGACGAGCCGCTGCGCGACCGGCTGCGGCTCGAGCTGCGGCAACTGACCCGGCAGCTGGGGCTCACGGTGCTGCACGTGACCCACGACCGCAGCGAGGCACTGGCGCTGGCTGACCGCGTTGTGGTGCTCGACGGCGGCCGTGTCCAGCAGCAGGGCACCCCGGCCGAGCTGCTACGGAGCCCCGCCTCGGCCTTCGTGGCGGGCTTCATCGCCGATGCAACCGTCATCGCCGGCGGGCTCGACGGGAGCGGATTCCGCGCAGACGGGCTGCCTCTCCATGTCTCATCTGGGCGGATCGCGGTCGGACCCGGAGCCGCGCCGCCCGCCGCCGAGGCCGCATCCAGCGCCGCGCCGGGGAGCACCGTCGAGCTGGCGGTGCTGCCCGAGCATGTGCGCGTCGTCCCGGATGCGGACGGGCCCGCCGTCGTGGTCTCCTCGCTCTTCGGCCGTGACGGCGACGACCTCGTCGTCGACTGGAGCGGGCTGCGGCTGCGCAGCCGCGAACACGGGGTGCGCTGCGCCGCCGGCACGCGCGTGCGCATCGAAATCGAACGCGCGATCGCCTACGCCGCGGCTCCCGCCGGGCATCGAGCGGTCGGAGCGCGGTCGGCCGGGTCTCGGCAACAGCCGGTCCAGGGGCGCCGCGGGTCCGCATCCGAAGCGGCTCAGCCGGTACCGCCTATGGTGAATGCATGACCCCGTTGACCGCAAACGCCATCGCCCTGGTGCGACACGGCGAAACCGACTGGAACCTGGCGCGCCGCATCCAGGGACGCACCGAGGTGCCGCTCAACACGACGGGGCGCGCCCAGGCTGCCGCGGCGGCGGCCCGCCTCGCCGAACTCGCTGACGAAGGCGGCGCCCCCTGGCGTGGCCTGCTCAGTTCGCCCCTCGGGCGCGCGATCGAGACGGCCGAGATCATCGCGACAGCGCTCGGACTCCCCCAGGCACGCACCGACGCTGCGCTCTGGGAACGCGACTTCGGCCCGGCCGAGGGCCTGCTCGTGAGCGATGCGCACGAGCGCTGGCCGGGGCTCGATATCCCGGGCGCCGAGCCCAACGACTTGCTCGCCGAGCGGGCCGCTGGCGCCTTACTCGGCATCCTCGACCGCGCACCGGGCACCATCGTAGTCGCGCACGGCGCGCTGCTGCGAGCGGGGCTGGCCCGCCTCGGGGACTCGGCAGTGCCGCGCATCCTGAACGGCGATATCTGGTTGCTCAGCCGCGATCAGCTCGGCGATGCTTCGGTCGACGATCCCTCGGCACACCGGGCCGCACCACACGCAGGGCGCGCGCTGCGCGTCGCCCGAGCAACTGAGACGGCTACGCCTCTCCGCGGTTGAGCGCCCACGAGGCAACTTCGAAGGCGCGCACCGTCCAGAACAGCTTCTCGGCATCCTGCGGTGTGGGCCAGCTTGACACCTTTACCGCAACGACACCCGTGACCCTGTTCATGTAGATCATCTGGCCGTGGATGCCGAGCGCCAGCATCACATCGCCGCTCTCGCCGGGGAACCAGAACCCGTTGCGGTACATCCCACCGCGCATGTAGGTCGCATCGTCTGAGCTGGCGAACGCCGCCCGCGAATCGGGCCCGCCCGCGAAGGTGTCCTCCACCCACCACTCGGGCAGCACCGCCACGCCGTCGAGGGCGTACCCCTGGTTGACGTAGAGGTTGCCGAAGCGCGCGAGATCCCGCATCGCAGCAGACACGCCCCCGTCGAACATGCCGCCACCCACGCTGTCGATGCCGACGTGCGCGTCGAACTCAGCGCCCATCGGCTGCCACAGCCGTTCCGACATCACATCGCCCGCGTGTCTGCCCGCCGCGCCTTGGATCACGAAGCCCAGGGCATCGGTTTCACACGATTTGTAGTCGAACGATCCGCCGTGCGGCTTCTCCTGCCTCAGCGTCGCCAGGAATCCGAGCAGCGAATCGGGCACCTCCGGGTGCTTCTTCGGGGCCCAGCCGATCGCCTCCTCGAGCAGCCGCACCTCGGCATCCTCGTTGAGATATTCCTCTGAGAAATGCACCCCGGTGCGCATGTCGACGAGGTGGCGCACGAGCGCCCCGTCATACCCGGAGCCCGCAAGCTGCGGCACGTAGTCGGTCACTGCGGCGTCGAGGTGCAGCTCTCCGCTCGCCGCGAGCAGCCCCGCTGTCGTCGCCGTGAGCGACTTCGACACCGACATCAGCAGGTGCATGACCGCCGGCCCCAGTGTGCCCAGGTACTGCTCACCCACGATCGCGCCGCGGTGGGTGATCATCCACCCGTCGGTGTACGTGGCCGCCATCACCTCGGCGAAGCTCGCGCTGCGATCTTCCCAGGGGTGCGGCACGGTGAGGGCACCGAGATCCGCCGGGCGAAGCGCGAACTCGGTGGCTCGCACCCCCCGGCGGATCGGGTGCACTGGCAGGAAGGACTGGATGTTCTGCATCGACCACTGCAAGTACGGCGCGAACTGCCACTGATCGAGCGGGGGGACGACCTCGATGACGCCCGTGCTCGGGCCGTTCAGGCCGTATCCGGTCTCAGCATTCATCTGTTCAGTATTCCACGCAGCTCACTTGCCCTTGGCTGGTGCCGGCTTCGGCGCGGGCTCCTCCCCCTCGACCACTGTGGTGCGGTACATGCCGCGGATCGCATCGATGAGGTACTTCGCGTGCAGCGTGAGACCACCATGGCTCGCCTCGAGGTGCGCTTTCGTTACCAGGATGCCCAGATCGGCGCCCTTCCAGCGGTAGTCGCCCTCCTGGTAAATGCGCAGGTAGAACGCATCGGACTCGTTGCCCAGCAGGTGCCAGTCGTAGTCGTGATGCGTATAGACGAGGTTGCCGAAGTGGTCGAGCGAATAGCGCCCGGTGCGCGGCGCCGCGTCGATGCGCTCGACAGTATGGCTCGTGTGCTTGATCACCATGTGGCTCCACTCGTCTTCAGAGGCAAGATCTTCCCAGCGCTGATTGATCTCTTCGACGTCGATCTCGAAGTCGACACCCGAGTATTCGAGCAGGTGAAAGGCGAACAGCGGCACATCGGCGTAGGCCCCGGCGGTGACATTCGTGATCGCCGAAGCACCGCTGATGCGCGGGTTCAACTCGCCGAGATAGACGTCGCCGGTATCGGTGTCGAGCAGCACATCGACCTCGAAGAAGCCGCGGTAGCCCTCTTTGCCGAGACGGTCGCCAAGTCTGCGCACGAGCGCGATCGCGGCATGGCGGCTCTCATCGTCGAGCACCGTCGGAAACATCTCATTGCCGGCCCAGCCGCCGCGGTATGGCGTGAGGTCGGCGTGCCCCGTGATCTCGGTCATGCACGGCCCCACCACGGTGCCTTGCCTGGTCAGCACCGCTTCGATGGCGATCGGACGGTTGTTGATCCGCTTCATCACCTTGATCTCAACATTGGTGATGTCGTCGGCGATGGCCGCGAACTCGGCCTCGCTCGTCACGAAGTAGGTGGTCTTGCCAGAGTCGCCGTAAGCGGTCTGGATCACGAGATCCTGGCCCAATCCGGCGCGCTCGGCGACGGCCACCAGCTCATCCCAGTCGCGCACCGTGGTGAGCACATTGGGCACGCTGGGCACACCAACCGAATCGGCGATCTGGGTGGTGACGATCTTCGAGTCGAGACGCTCGCGCAGTTCGCTGCTCGGCAGAATCAGCTCGTAGTCGAGCTCTTCGCAGATGCGCTCGGTCTCCTCATCGAAGAACACCATCACCACCTGCGGCCGCACACCGGGCGGGGTGCGGCGCTCGATGTGGGCGCGCACCTCATGGTTGCTGAGCAACCAGTTGTTGATCTGCTCGCCGCTTTCAAACTCGACATACGGCTTCTCGGTCGGCGTGAACACCCGCGGATGGTTGCCATCCCAGCTGTCGTAGTAGGTGATGAACGAGAAGCCTCGCACCCAGCGGTCGAGCCCGAGCAGATTGAATGCGGTGGCCCCCACGAAGAACACGGGGGTGTCGCTCGTGCGCAGATAGTGGCGAATCTCAGAGATGTTCTTGAGTTTCGTGAACCCGCTGCGCCCGATGGTGACTGGGCCAGTAACAGGGGCTTTCCGAGGCCGTTTGCGCAGCGCAACGGGCTTCTTCACGGCGGGTGATTCGGAGGTGGCGGATCCGCCCCCAGCCGCTGCCTTCGCCGCCGCACGCGGCTTCGCAGCAGCGCGGGGCTTTGCAGCTGCCGCAGGTGTTGCAGCCGCATTCGAGACAGCGCTCTTGGCCGCCGACTTCGACGTGCGGGGCTTCACGGTTCTCGGCTTCGTTGCCCGAGATTTCTTCACCGCAGACGCTGCAGCTACTGCCGCGCCTTCATCACCTGAGGTGCTCACCACAGGGGTGTTTTCGGGTAGGGGGGAAGCAGTCTGACGCGCCATTGCGTTTCCTTCCGTTGAATACGGTAGAGGAATGCTGACACACCAGCGGCAGAATTCCAAAACGAGACCAACGGGGCTCAACGGCGTGCCCGCTCACACCCGCCGAACGGCTACTGCAGTGCTGAGGTGAGACGGGCCAGACCGTCGAGCAGCTGGGACGGCAACGACTGCTGCTGCCATTCCTCCAGTGTCAATTCACGAGCGTTCTCGCGGTAGTAGGCGTTGACTCCGTCGAGATCTTGCACGAAGGCCGCGCCGTGCACCACCATCGAGATCTCCATATTCAAGCCGAATGACCGCTGATCCATGTTCGACGAGCCCACCACGGCAACATCGTCGTCGATCGTGAAGTGCTTCGAGTGCAGAATGTAGGGCGGCCGGAACATCCAGATCCGCACCCCAGCCCGCAGCAGCTCCTCATAGTACGAGCGCTGCGCGTGATACACCACTGCCTGATCACCGATCTCAGACACGAAGAGTTCGACCTCCACACCGCGCGCCGTCGCCGCACGCACCGCGTTCATGATCGACCCCTCAGGCACGAAATACGGGCTCGTAATGCTGATACGCCGCTGAGCCGCGTACAGCAGGGAGACGAACACCTGCAGGTTGTTCTCGGCACCGTAGCCGGGCCCGCTGGGCACGATCTGGCAGTCGAGTCGACCCGGCCGATCGACCTCGAGCTCCCCCTCCGCGATATTCGTGAGGTACTCACCGGTCTCGATGTACCAGTCGCCTTGGAACACCGCCTCCAGGCCCAGCACGATCGGCCCCTCGACACGCACCATCAGGTCTTTCCAGTGCAGCCCGCGGCGACGATTCGCACGCTTGTTGTAGCTCGAATCGACAAGATTCTGCGAGCCCATGAAACCGACCTTGCCATCGACCACGAGAAGCTTGCGGTGATTGCGCAGATCCGGCCGCTGGTATTCGCCCCGCCATGGCCGCACCGGCAGCAGGTAATCCCACTCCGCACCCATCTCGGTGAGGCTCCGCCGCGTGCGCTTCGCACCGGGATTGCGCACAGCAGAGATGTGGTCGAGCAGCACACGCACCTTGACCCCCCGCGCGATCGCCTCGCGCATCGCGGCGAAGACATCATCGGTGGTGCGGTCATGCACGAGGATGTAGAACTCGATGTGCACGTATTCCTCGGCCTGGCGGATCGCCTCTGCCATACGCGCGAGCGATTCCTCGTAGTCGATGCAGAGCGAGGCCGAGTTGCCGAGCAGCATCGGCTGAGCGCCGAGCGAACGACCCAGCTTCACAGCGTTGTCGACCCCGGGCGGCAGCTGGGACTCGGGGGTCACCAGGCCGTTATCTTCACGGCGCGACACCTCTGCAACGAACTCGTTGACGGCCTCCTGCATCAGCTCGCGCTTCTTCGGTAGGCGCTTACTGCCGATGATGAGGAAGAGCAGCAACCCGGGCACCGGCAGCAGGAAGATCGCGAGCAGCCAGGCCATACCGGAAGTGGGCCGGCGGTTGCGCGGCACCACGAAGAGCGCCACGATCCTGATGACGTTGTCAACGATCAGCGCTGTCAGTGTCCACAGGTACGGCCAATTGAATCCGAACCAGCTCAGATCCATGCCCGCCTGCCTCCCTGAACCCCCGATGAGCGACTCTCACGCGTGTGAGAACACTCTATCGAGGCAGCAGTCAGGATTCGTCGCGCAGCGGAAGGCCCGCTTTGGCGCGCTCCTCGTTCTCAATCTGCTGGTATACCCGGCGCTCCGTGCGATCCGCGCGCAAAATGAGGCGCAGCACCATCCAGAAAAACAGACCGATGAGCACGGTCGGGATCAGCGACCAGATCGCGTTCATCCACCAGTTATCCATGACCCCCAGCGTACCGGCCCTCTCCCGGGCAAATCCTGGGACCGCCACGAGCGTTCCCGTGGCGGCGCAAGCGGAGGGTCTACTTCACGAGCGGGAAGAGAATCGTCTCGCGAATCCCGAGGCCCGTGAGCGCCATGAGCAGACGATCCATACCCATGCCCATGCCACCCGAAGGCGGCATGCCGTGCTCGAGAGCGCGCAGGAAGTCCTCGTCAACGCTCATCGCCTCGTCATCGCCGCGAGCAGCCTCCGCCGCCTGCTGCACGAAACGCTCGCGCTGCACCACAGGATCGACAAGCTCCGAGTAGCCCGTGGCCAACTCGAAGCCGCGCACGTAGAGATCCCACTTCTCGACAACGCCGGGGATGGATCGGTGGTGACGCGTGAGCGGGCTCGTCTCGACAGGGAAGTCCATGACGAAAGTGGGGCGGGTGAGCCCGCCTTTCACGAAGTGCTCCCAAAGCTCCTCGACGAGCTTGCCGTGGTTGGGCAAACGCACCTCGACACCTTCGGCCTCGGCAATCGACAGCAACTCTGCGACGGAGGTCTCAGGGGTGATCTCGCGACCCGCGGCCTCGGACAGCGTGCCGTACATCGAGATGCGGTCCCAGTCGCCGCCGAGATCGAAAAGCGTGCCGTCAGCCCAGCGCACCACGTGGGTGCCCTCACGCTCAGTGCCCTCGTTCACCGCGAGTGCGGCGTTCTGAATGAGCTGCTGCGTGAGATCGGCGATGCCGTTGTAGTCGGTGTAGGCCTGGTACGACTCGAGCATCGCGAACTCGGGGCTGTGCGTTGAATCTGCGCCCTCGTTGCGGAAGTTGCGGTTGATCTCGAAGACGCGGTCGAGGCCGCCTACCACTGCGCGCTTGAGGTAGAGCTCGGGGGCGATGCGCAGGAAGAGCTCGGTGTCGAAGGCATTCGAGTGCGTGACGAACGGCCGTGCGGAAGCGCCGCCGTGCATGGTCTGCAGCATCGGCGTCTCGACCTCGATGAAGCCGCGCTCGGCAAAGGTCTGGCGCAGGCTCGCCATGGTGCGAGCACGGGTGACCACATTGATGCGGGCCTGCTCGCGCTGAATGAGGTCGAGGTAGCGCTGGCGCACGCGTGACTCTTCATTGAGCTCTGCGTACATATTGGGCAGCGGGGCGAGAGCCTTCGCGGCGACCCGCCACTCGCGCACCATGATCGACAGCTCACCGCGGCGGCTCGAAATCACCTCACCGCTCACGAAGAGGTGATCGCCCAGGTCGACGAGCTCCTTATAGGCGGCGAGTGATTCTTCGCCCACCTCGGCGAGACTCACCATCGCCTGGATACGGGTGCCGTCGCCGGCCTGCAGCGAAGCAAAGCACAGCTTGCCCGTGTTGCGCTGGAACACGACTCGACCCGCAATGCCGACCGTCTCGCCCGAGGCGCTGTCAGGGTTCGCCTCAAGGTGGCCCCACTTCGCACGCACCTCTGGGATCGTTGCCGTGACGGGCACCTCAACGGGGTAGGCACCCCCGCCAAGATCGGCACCGTCATTCAGGCGGTCCCGCTTCTCCAGGCGCACGCGCTTCTGCTCGAAGAGGTCTTCCTCGGTTTCAACGTGCGCGGGGGCTGCGGGCTGCTCGCTCATGGGCGGATCCTCCGTGGTCAGGGCTCGAAGCGCACCGGACACTGGGGTTCCGGCTCACCGAACCATCCTACCCGCCCGCCGCGATCCGCCGGCCCTGACAGGAACGGCTCGGGCGGGGTCGGCGCCAGGGGGGCGCCGGGCCGCCGGGCCACGTTCCGACATGCCAACTTGCGCTGGTTTGCGCTGACGGGGTCAGCGCTGAGCGCGAAGGGCCGTGGAGCCGTGGTGCCGCGCAGCGAAGCAGCTGCGGGTGGCTCAGGGAGTAGCCTCCGGGCCCGGCTCGCCCAATGCGTCGCGCAGCTCATCCTCGATCGTGGCCCGCACCACTCCCCCGACCACGCGGTCAGGCTGCTCGACGCCGATGCCGCGAAGCGCATCGACCGCCTGCCGCACCACCGCGCGTGAGAACTCGGCTGCGGCGTCGATCGCCTCTGCGTAGGCCGGTCGATCCTGCTCCTGCACGATCAGAGGTTCAGCCCCCATCTCGACGGCGAGAGCCTGCCCGATGGGCAGCACTGGCGCGGGCGCGGTGACCGCAACCGAGGCCCCGGCGAGCCTTGCGAGGTCAAGGCTCGTGCCTGTGAAAACAACTGCGGGGTGCAGCGCAAGCGGGATCACACCGGCCGCGAGGGCAGGGGCAAACACCCCGTAGCCGTGCTCGGGCGCGGTGTGAATCGCGAGCTGGCCTGGCTGCCACGCCCCTGTGGCGGTGAGCCCGCTGACGAGGTCGGGGAGTTCGGACCCCGGGATCGCGAACAGCACAAGCTCTGAACGACGCACCACCTCGGCAACCTCAAGGATCGGCACACCAGGCAGCATAGCCTCGGCCCGCTCACGACTCTGCTCACTGATCGCCGAGATGCCGGTGATCGCGTGACCGGCACCCGCAAGGGCGCGGGCCAGCACGGGACCCACCCGCCCAGCACCCACAAGCCCCACGCCGAGGCGCGACGCCTGCTGTCCCGCGCTCACGGCTGCGGCTCCTGCGGGAGAACGGGTGCAGCATGCTGAGGCGCAACATCAGTCCCGGCCCGCTGCTGCGCCTCAGCGTTCTGCACCCGCAGCACCGTGGCTGCGAGCTCGTCGAAGGTGCGCTGCGCGTCGTGCAGTTCGAGGCCGCGCATCTCCATCCGCACCGGCCCGAGCACGGTGTGCGCCTGCAGCGATGCGAGCCCCAGGAAGCGGTGCAGCAGTGGTCGGCGCAGCTGCACCGACTGGGCGCGCAGCACCGGCATCACCGCGAAGGACCGCGTGAGCGCCCCTCGTCGAACGCGCAGCGTGGCCTCCGACCGGTCGGCGTCGGCGATCCGCACACCCGCTCGCGAGCGCCCCCACAGCAGCACCGCCGCACCGCGCGGCCCCGCCCCGAGATAGCCGTGAGCCTCGCCCGAAAGCCCGTTCCGCAAAGCGGCGATCTCGTCTTCCTCACTGCCCACGCCGGGCAGCAGCGTCTCGATGACCCGCAGCACATCGGGCTCTCGTCCGACAGGCAGCACCACATTCTGCATCGCGTTCTGACCGCCCTGCGCGAGGG
Organism: Leucobacter sp. VD1; assembly: GCF_037150695.1. Classification (NCBI taxonomy): domain Bacteria; kingdom Bacillati; phylum Actinomycetota; class Actinomycetes; order Micrococcales; family Microbacteriaceae; genus Leucobacter; species Leucobacter sp. VD1. The sequence continues at coordinate 231,844 of NZ_JBBCPO010000003.1, read as the reverse complement.
AGTGCCCCGCGGTGGTGATGCGCACCTTCCACCAGCCGAAGCCCCGCCACAGAAGCGGTTGGCGAGCCTCGACGGCGTGAATACGCCCGAACGGCACCGTCTCGGTGACCGTCGACGTAAGACCCGCCCCGGTGCGCACCGCGTCACGAGAACGCGAGAGGGTGAAGTTGAAGCCCTTGTTGAACTGCCCGAACATGATGCCCGCCATCACAAGGAGCAGCGGGACGACGCCTAGGATCAGCGCGGGCTCGAGCACTGCTCCGCCCACCACCACGCCCACGAGGACGACCACGGTGATCACGGCCTCCCAGCTGAGCGCAATGCTGCCAACGAGGCGCGCCACCGGCACCCGCACCAGGGTCTGCGCTTCGAGCGCCGCCGGATCGACGTCGAGATCGACGAAATCTTGCGCGCGGGCCGTCAAAGCACTGCTCGGAGCACCGTAGACGAAGCCATCCGGCCCAACCGGAGCGGGGGCCGAGATCGCACCGGGGCCCGCAGTATCGCCGCCCACCGACCCAGCGGACCCTTCGCGCTTCGCCGCGGCGAGCCGCAGGATCTGCTCGCGCACCGTCTTCGCATCACGGTGACTGAGATAGGCCAGCTCAACTTTGCCGCCCTGACCGCCGGTGAGCACTTCAACTTTCGTCAGGCCGAGCACACGTGCGGGAAGCGGGCGCTGGAGATTCACGCTCTGAATCCGGTCGAGGGGAGCGCGCCGGTGCTTGCGGAAGAGCACCCCGCTCTGCTCCTCGACAGCTTCGCCGTTGATGCGATAGGTGTGGAAGCGCCAGGCGATCCACGAAAACAAGACGATCAGCAGAATGACCGCGAGAATGCCGCCGAGTACGAGCAGCAGCAAGCCCTGCTCGAGCAAGTAGTTGCAGAGATCGACAACATCGCCCTCACCGGAGAAGTCGACCTCGACGCCCTCTCGCCCCCGCCACACCTGATCTGCGAAGAACACCTCGACGAAACGATCGCGGAAGTTCGCAACAATGATGCCCGCGATCACAATGAGCACGAGACCGCCTCGCAGCAAGGGCGAGAGCGGGTGCAACCGACGCCACCCCGCCGCGTCGGCAGTGCCAGGAAGAGCGGCCTCCACCGCACCCGCCAGCGCTGCATCGGGCCCTGCGGCCGCGGGGTGATCTGCGGGGCCGGTGTGCCCGGCATCGCCGCTGCCCGAAGGCGGGGCGTCGGCGTCGTGCTGCTCGGTCACAGGCCAGACCTCCTGATCTCGGCGAGCTGCACCAGACGGTCACGCAGCACCTCAGCATCTTCGAGACGCAGACCAGGCAGATTGACGCCCGTCGCCGCCGAAGCGGTGACAAACTTCAGCGTGGCGAGCCCCAGCGCACGCAACAACGGCCCCCGCGTAACGTCAACCATCTGCAAGCGGCCATAGGGAACGGCAATGACCCGCTCGAACATGATGCCGCGACGGAAGAGAAGATCGTCTTCGCGCAGGATGTAGCCGATCGCCTTCACCCGCCGGAACGCCAGCAGCGAGTTGACGAGCAGCACCACGAACAACCCACTCAGCCCGATGATTAGCGGCAGCGGCGTCTCATCGCGCACCACGACGAGCAGCACCACCAGCACGATCAGCACCACTGCATCCAGCAGCAGATTGAGGACCAGATCTGCCACGGCATACTTGGGAGAGACCCGCTGCCATTCGACCTCGCCATTCGGCCACTGCGGTTCGCTGCTGATGCGCTGTTCGTCGTTCACGTCCCCCAGTGTAGAGGCCACCCCCGACACTGCAGGCGCCTCACCTCAACGCTTGCGGAACGCCGCCTGATCGGCTGGCCCGGCACCCGGCGCGGGATCCGCATCATCAAGCTCAGCGTCATCATCACCCGGCGGCACCCGACAGCAATGCTCCGAGAACAGAGCGCTGGCGGTGAGCACCGCGCCCGCAATCAGTGTGAGCAGCATCGGCAGCCAGCTCGCGGTCGGGGCCGGCACGCTGCGCCCGATCAACGAAAGCGCCAGGCCGCCGCCGAAGCCGCCGAGCAGCGAGCCCACCAGCTGCGCGGCCCGGGAGGCCACCAGCAGCCGCACCGCATGGAAGGGGTTCACCGCGCCTGGCCCCTTCTTCAACGCCCGGCGCAGCCTGAGCGCGAACACCAGCAGCACCACCGCCAGCAGCCCCAGGGTCAGCGGCAGCGAAAGCGGCGGCACCAGGGGCGCGTGGCCGCGGTTCGACAGCACGAACTGCACGAGCAGGCCGGCAGCAGCCCCCACAGCGGCCGCGGCCGCCAAAGCCGCAGGGCTCCCCCGCTCAGCCGGTCGCACGCGCAGCCTCAGCATCGTCGTGGGCCAGCGGCTCGGTGAACGGCCGCGTCGTGTCACCCAAGCGGGCCAACAAATCGGCGACCCGACCGTGGCCCATAAGCACGGCACCAGGGTCGAGGTCAAGCCAGGGCGCAAGCACGAAGTCGCGCTCGTGTGCGCGTGGGTGGGGCACGGTAAGGCGGTCATCTGAGACGACCCGCCCGCCGTACAGAATGAGGTCGATGTCGAGAGTGCGGTCACCCCAGCGCTCATCGCGCACCCTGCCGTGTTCGGTTTCGATGCGTTGCAGCAGATCGAGCAGCTCATGCGGTGGCATGGCAGTCTCGGCGATCGCCACACCATTGAGGTAGCGCGGCGCATCAGGATCAGGCCCCTCCACGGTGAGCGCGATGGTCTCTCGCAGCGGTGAGGCCCGCAACTCGCGAATGCCGGGCGCGTGCGCCAGCTCGTGCTGGGCCGCCCTGATCGTCTCCCCACGGTCGCCGAGGTTGGCGCCGAAGGCGAGCAGCACGGGAACAATCTGCGCGATCACGGCCGCACCACCGCCACTGCGACATCGGCGAAGGTCGCCGCGATCGGCGCGTCAGGCTTGTGCACCGTCACCTTCGCACTGCGCACCCCAGCAAAACGGAGGGCGACATCTGCCACCCGTTCGGCAACGGTCTCGATCAGGTCGACAGGGTCACGTTCGACAGCCGCAACGATCGCCTCAGCCAGCTCGCCGTAGTGCACGGTGCGTTCGAGCGCGTCGCCGGAGGCCGCAGCGCGCAGATCGACGGCGACCTCGGCGTCGATGATGAAGCGCTGGCCGTTCTGCCGTTCGAAGTCGAACACGCCGTGGTGCGCGAACACTTCGAGGCCGGTCAGCACGATTCGGTCTGCCGAACCGCCGACCTGATCCGCCCCACGAGCCGAACTCGCCCCGCCCGGAGTTATGGGATCTGCCGTCGATATGCCGTTTCTCGGCGGATCGGCCATATCTTCGGCAGATCCCATATCTTCGGCAGGCCGGGCGCCCTGCCAGGCCCCGGCCACGGCAAGGGCCTGCACGCTGCCGACGACGTCGTGCACACGAACCCCCCAGGCCGAGCCAGCCGCGAGGGCCGTCACCACCGAGGTAGCGAGATCACGGGCGGAAAGATCGGCTTCGAGGCCGGCACCCACCAGGGCTTCGGCGATCATGCGCTTTCGGGAGGCCCCGACGAGCACGGGATAGCCGAGTTCGATGAGGGTATCGAGGTGGGCGAGCAGGGCCCAGCACTGCTGCCCCGTCTTATCGAAGCCGAGACCGGGATCGAGCACGATGAGCGAACTGTCGACACCCGCGGCGATCGCCGCCCGAGCGCGATCGGCAAGCGCATCCCGCACTTCGGCGATCACATCGGCGTAGTCGGAGCGCTGGTGCGCGGGGTCGGGGATGCCGCGCCAGTGACCGATGATGAAGCGTGCCCCGTGCTCGGCGGCAGCCCGGGCCGCGGCATCGAGCATGGCGGGGTCGTGCAGCCCCCCGGAGACATCGTTGATGCTGCGAGCCCCCGCCGCAACAGCAGCCAGGGCCGTCTGGGCGTGAATCGTGTCGATCGAGGTTTCGATGCCCTCGGCGGTGAGGGCACGGATCACCGGCAGCACCCGGCGCTGCTCCTCCTCGACGGGCACGGGCGTGGCGCCTGGGCGGGTCGACTCACCGCCGACATCGACGATACTTGCGCCCTGAGCCGCGAGTGCACGCCCGCGCGCGATCGCAGCCTCGGTGGCGGCGAACTGCCCGCCGTCGCTGAACGAGTCGGGGGTGACGTTGAGCACTCCCATCACCAGGGTGTTCATGAAACGGATCCCCTATCGGCGATCGTGCCTCCGAGCAGGGCCAGCACCTCGCCCCTGGCACCCGCTGCGGCGAGCGTTCCGCTCGAGGCAACGGTGACGGTGACGGCTCCGGTCTGTCGCACGCCGCGATCGGCGACGCAGCCGTGGCTCGCTTCGAGCACCACGAGCACGCCCTCCGGGGCGAGTCCGGCGTTGAGCGCGTCGACGATCTGCTGGCCCAGGCGCTCCTGCACCTGGGGCCGGGCCGCAAGCGTGTCGACCACCTTGGGCAGCGCGCTGAGCCCGACGATGCGGCGGCCAGGCCGGTATGCGATGTGCGCGACGCCGCGGAACGGGAGTAGGTGGTGCTCACAGACTGAGCGCAGTTCGATATCGCGCAGCATCACGAGCTCACCGGTGTGTTCCCCGACAGGAACCGCGTCGGCGAGGTGCTGCACCGGATCTTCGCCAACCCCCGCGAAGAACTCCGCGTAGGCGTCGGCGACGCGCGCAGGGGTGCTCGCGAGCTCAGCGCTATCGGGATCGGATCCGATCGCGCTCAGCAGCTCGCGCACCGCTGCGGCGATGCGTGCACGGTCAACCCGCTCGGACATGTCTAGCGGGAGTCGTCGCGGTCGTCGCCAGCGTCGCGCACACCCAGATTGCGGGGAGGCGTGCTCGTTTCGCCTGGCGCGAGCGGCTCGTCACCGACGCGCTGCTGCGAAGACTCGACGTTGCCCTCGGCGGCATTGCCATCGGCAGCGCCAGCATCGGTGCCGTCATGGCCGCCGGGTGCCGACGTTGCCGTGGTGCCAGAAGGCTGAGCCGAGGCGTCGTCGGCCGGCGCTTCAACGCTCGGGCCGTGGTCACCGGGGTGGCGGTTGTCGGTGCGAACCGAGGCGGGCACCTCGATGGGCGGACGGTTGGACACCGGGCGCTCATCGTTAGAGAGCCAGGTGGGCCGCTCGGGAAGCTTCTTCACGTCACGGAAGATCTCGGCGATCTGGACGTGGTCGAGCGTCTCCTTCTCGAGCAGCTCGCGAGCGAGCGCATCGAGGATGTCGCGGTTGGTGACGAGCACCTCGTAAGCCTCGTTGTGCGCCTGCTCGAGCAGAGCGCGCACCTCGGCGTCGATCGATACGGCCACGCCCTCCGAGTAGTCGCGGGTCTGCCCGAACTCGCCGAGGAACGCACCCGGCTGGGCCTGGCCCAGCTTCACTGGGCCGACCGTGGCCGACATGCCGTAGTCGGTGACCATCTTGCGAGCCGTGCCGGTGGCCTTTTCGATGTCGTTGCCAGCACCCGTGGTGGGGTCGTGGAACACGAGCTCTTCAGCTACGCGCCCGCCCAGTGCGTAGGCGAGCTGGTCTTGCAGCTCGTTGCGAGTCACCGAGTACTTGTCTTCGAGCGGAATGACCATCGTGTAGCCGAGGGCACGGCCCCGGGGCAGGATGGTGATCTTCGTCACAGGATCGGTGTGGTTGAGGCCAGCGGCCACGAGCGCGTGACCGCCCTCGTGGTAGGCGGTGATGAGCTTTTCGCGGTCTTTCATCACTCTGGTGCGACGCTGGGGGCCGGCGATCACACGATCAATGGCCTCGTCGAGCGCGCGGTTGTCGATGAGCTGCGCGTTGGAGCGCGCCGTCAGCAGGGCGGCCTCGTTGAGCACGTTGGCGAGGTCGGCACCCGAGAACCCGGGGGTCTTGCGAGCCACGACCCCGAGATCGACGTTCTTCGAGAGCGGCTTGCCCTTCGCGTGCACCTGCAGAATCTTGAGACGCCCGGGCATATCGGGGGCGTCGACACCGATCTGACGGTCGAAGCGACCGGGGCGCAGCAGCGCAGGGTCGAGCATGTCGGGGCGGTTGGTCGCCGCGATCATGATGACGTTGGTCTTGGGGTCGAAGCCGTCCATCTCGACGAGGAGCTGGTTGAGCGTCTGCTCGCGCTCATCGTGGCCGCCGCCCATGCCCTGGCCGCGGCGCTGGCCGACAGCGTCGATCTCGTCGACGAAGATGATGGCCGGCGCGTTCGCCTTGGCTTCCTTGAAGAGGTCGCGCACACGGCTCGCACCGACGCCCACGAACATCTCGACGAAGTCGGAGCCCGAGATCGAGTAGAACGGCACCCCCGCCTCTCCGGCGACCGCGCGCGCGAGCAGTGTCTTGCCCGTGCCGGGCGGGCCGTACAGCAGCACACCCTTCGGGATGCGCGCACCGACGGCCTGGAACCGCGAAGCATCCTGCAGGAAGTCTTTGATCTCGTGTAGCTCTTCGACGGCCTCGTCGGCGCCTGCGACATCGGCGAAGGTGACCTGCGGCATGTCTTTCGACACGAGCTTGGCCTTGTTCTTGCCGAACTGCATCACCCCACGGCCGCCGCCCTGCATGGATGACAGCATCCACCAGATCAGCAGACCGATGAGCAGCAGCGGCAGCAGGAAGCCGAGCAGCGACCACAACGGGTTGGGCTGCGGCACCTTGTCGTTGAAGCCGCCCTTCAGATCGGCCTGATCGATAGTGTCGATCACGGCCTCGCCGCGCGGCGCCACATAGTAGAAGTAGACCTTGTCGGTGCCGGCCTTCTTGTCGACCTTTTCGAGCGAGAGATTGACTCGCTGGTCGCCGTCGATGATCTCGGCCTGCTTCACCTGGCCGCTCGAGATCATCTCGAGGCCGCGCTCGGTGGTGACCTCGCGGGTGTCACCGCCCGAGAGCAGCGACCACCCGAGCAGCACGATGATCGGTGCAACGATCAGGTACAGCAGCGGGCCTCGGAAGAGCTTGCGGCTCTTCGAGGTGCTCTTCGTCGGGTTCTGTGCCAAGTCGGGGCCTTTCGAGACGGGCGGTGCTGCGGGTGCAACCGTAAGCGTAAGCGTAGCCAATACCCCTGACATCGAACTGCGCTGGGGCGCTTGTCCGCTCAGGGCGGAGCGGTGGAGCCCCGCCAGGCATGCGGAGCTCGGCCCGCGCGATCAGCTGTAGACGTGAGGCGCAAGCACTGCGACATCGCGCAGGTTGCGGTAATCCTCGGCGTAGTCGAGGCCGTATCCCACCACGAACTCCACGGGAATATCGAAACCGACGTAGGCCACATCGACCTGCACCTTGAGCGCCTCAGGCTTGCGCAGCATCGTGCAGATGCGCACCGACTTCGCACCGCGGCTCTCGAGATTCTCCTTCAGCCAGGCCAGGGTGAGGCCCGAGTCGATGATGTCCTCGACGATGAGCACGTCGCGCCCCGTGATATCGCTGTCGAGGTCTTTCAGAATCTTCACGACACCGCTCGACTTCGTGCCGGCACCGTAGGAGGAGACCGCCATCCAGTCCATCTGCGCGTGAAAGCGCAGCTCGCGGGCGAGATCGGCCATCACCATGACGGCGCCCTTGAGCACGCCGACGAGCAGCGGCGGCGCGTCGGCGTAGTCGGCCTCAATCTCGCGGGCCATCTCAGCAAGACGGGCGTGAAGCTCGGCTTCGGTGTGCAGTACGACGGAGAGGTCATCCCCCAGCTGTTTCGCGTCCATGCGTCTATTCTTCCACTGCTCGGGGGCGGATCAGCGCGGCGCTCTCGGAGAACCCGTCTGCCGCGCGAATCCGAGCTGCGATTGCGCACGAGCGACGCGGATACCCGGCACGAAAACCGGCCCCTGCCCGTGCCAGTCGACGACCAGCGCGGCAATGCTTGCCGTGTGCTCGCGGCTCAGCTGAGCGCCGAAATTGCGGGAGGCGACAACGCGTATCACCCGCGCGAGCAGCGCCATCGGCAACGATGCGAGCTCGGCGACGGGCAGAGCGACCTGATCTGAGTCCCCGGCAGGGATGCTGCGATTCGCACGGGCGGCGATGCCCGCGGCGAGGGCGTCGAGCGCATCGGCGTCCTCGCGTGCGAGATCGGCACTGCGCGCGAGCGCCGCAGGCATCCCCGGCCCCAGCTCTTCCACCAGCATGGGCAGCACCCGTTCGCGCACCCGTACACGGGCGAAGGCCGGGTCGCTGTTGTGCGGATCGCGCCACGGCTCGAGGCCGGCCTCCGCACACGCGGCCTCGGTGGTGGCCCGGGTGATCTCGGGTGATGATGCGAGGAAGGGGCGCAGGATCGCGGTGTCGGGGCCGGTCTCTGAGAGTCGGCGCCGCTGCGGGATTCCGGCAAGGCTGCGAGTGCCGGAACCTCGTGCCAGCGCCAGCAGCACCTGCTCGGCCTGATCGTCGCGGGTGTGGGCGGTGAGGATCGCGGCAGCCCCTGTGCGCGCCGCGGCCAGCGCGAACGCCTCGTAGCGGGCGCGGCGCGCGTTCGCCTCAGGGCCTGCTCCTCCATCTTCAACAGCCACCTGCTCGACGATGACCGGCGCGAGGCCGAGCTGTTCGGCCTGCCGGGCCGCAGCAGCGGCGATATCGGCTGAGCCGCTTTGCAGGCCGTGATCCACCACCACCGCACCGGCCAGCAATCCCGCCCGCCTCGCCTCGTACGCGGTGGCCGCCGCGAGCGCCAGCGAGTCTGCGCCGCCCGAGAGGCCCACGAGCACGAGCGCAGCGGATCCGCCCCCCAAATCATCGCGCAAACACCACTCTGCGAGCGCGCGCCGCACTGCAAGCCTGGTGTCGAGAAGAGCGCGCTGTACCATGCGATCAACGTTAGCGGGAGGGGCAGCAGGGCAGGCCGCGAAAATGCTAGGGTGCACGAAGACCACGTGCGCTGGGCGTTAGGGCCTGCGCCGGTCACGGCGAAGGAGCAGTCATGTCTCATGTCAACCGTCATCACCACGGCGGCGATGCCCGTGCGCAGCTCGATGTGAACCCCGTGTTCGTCAGGCCTGGTGAAGCGACGGAGCTGCCGAAGTTCGAGCTGCCGAGCCACGCCATGTCGCCGAGCACCGCCTATCAGATCGTGCACGACGAGGCCATGCTCGACGGCAACTCACGACTCAACCTCGCCACTTTCGTCTCCACCTGGATGGATGACGAGGCGCTGCGGCTCTACGCCGAGGCCGCCGACAAGAACATGATCGACAAGGATGAGTATCCCGCCACCGCCGACATCGAGGAACGGTGCTGGCGCATGCTCGCGAACCTCTGGCACGTGCCCGACATCAACGACACGATCGGCACTTCGACGATTGGATCATCAGAAGCCTGCATGCTCGGCGGCCTCGCACTGAAGCGGCGGTGGCAGGAGCGCAGGCGCGCGGAAGGCAAGCCCGCCGACAGGCCCAACCTCGTGCTCTCTGCGGGCGTGCAGGTGGTCTGGGAGAAGTTCTGCAACTACTGGGATGTGGAGCCCCGCTACGTTCCGGTCACGGAAGAGCATCTTGTGCTCGACGGGCACCATCTCGAGCAGTACGTCGACGAGTGCACGATCGGCGTCGTCGCGATTCTCGGGCAGACCTACACCGGGCTGTACGAGCCGGTGCGCGAAATTGCGGCGAAGCTCGACGAGATCGAACGGGAAACCGGCGTCGATGTGAAGATTCACATCGACGGCGCCTCGGGCGCGATGGTCGCCCCGTTCTGCCAGCCGGAGTTGGTGTGGGACTTCGCGATCGACAGGGTCAATTCGATCAGCACCTCCGGCCACAAGTACGGCCTCGTGTACCCCGGTGTCGGGTGGGTGGTGTGGCGCGACCGCGCGGCCTGCCCGGAGAGCCTCATCTTTCACGTCAGCTACCTCGGCGGAGACATGCCGACGCTCGCGCTCAACTTCTCGCGCCCCGGCGCGCAGGTGCTGCTGCAGTACTACCAGTTCTTGCGTCTCGGCTTCGAGGGCTACCGGGTGGTGCAGCAGAACTCGCTCGAAGTGGCGCAGTTCCTCTCTGCCGCCATCGAGCAGATGCCCGCGTTTGAATTGGTGAGCCGCGGCGACACAATCCCGGTCTTCGCCTGGCGCCTGGTGGCCGGCCACACCAAGAACTGGACACTGTTCGACCTCGCGGATCGCCTCCGCATGCGCGGCTGGCTCGTCCCCGCCTACCCCATGCCCGATGACATGTCGGATCTCGTCGTGCAGCGGATCGTGGTGCGTGTGGGCCTGAGTCGCGATCTCGCAGGGCACCTGCTCGATGCCATCACCGATGAGGTCGCATTCCTCGACGCGCTGGAAAGCCCGCTGCCCAGCAGCGGCAACGGTGGGTTCGCCCACTGATCCGCCCCTGGTCGTGACAGCCAGACACCGATCGGAGCCGCCCATGCCGAGCAGCAGCCCCGCCGGGCCCGGCGGAGGGCCGGCAGCCCTGCTGATGCCGACGCTGCGCAAGCAGAGCGTGCTCTTCATGATCGGTTCAGCGCTGTTTGCCGTCGGTTCGGCGCCGGGGCTGTCGACGGTGCTCGGGCCGCAGCTGGGCAACCTGGCGTTCTTCATCGGGGCCTGGTGGTTCACCGCTGCGGGGTTTGTGCAACTCGCGCTGAGCGGGCCACCACGCGGCAGTGACGGGCGGGGCGCTCTGCGAGCAGAGTGGCTCTCAGCCGCGATTCAAAGCGTCGGCACGCTGCTCTTCAACGTCAGCACCACTGCTGCGCTCTCGGCGACAACGATGCTCGCCGAACGGCATCTCGTCTGGCGCCCGGACGCCGGCGGTTCATTGGCCTTCCTCGTCAGCGCGGGCTTCGCGTGCGCTGCCTACCGCAGCGCACACACGACACTGTGGGATCCGCGACGGGGCGAGTGGTGGTCGGTCGTGGTGAATCTCGCCGGCTGTGTGGCCTTCGCAGTGTCGGCGATCGGTGCTTTCATCGAACCCGACGGCGATCCGCTCTCTCCACCGGCCGTGGACTGGGGCACCTGCATCGGCGCGGTCTGCTTCTTCATCGCATCGTGGCTCGTGCTCCCCCGCCAACGCTCGGCGACGCATCGGGTACCCTGAGACCGGCAACACACACCGAGGCAGCCAGCTGCTGTCTCTGCGACAGAAAGAGGAGCGCATGGCCGCCGCATTCGACGCAGTCATCGAGATCCCCAAGGGGAGCCGCAACAAGTACGAGGTCGACCACGAGACCGGTCGGGTGTACCTCGACCGCGTGCTCTACACGGGCTTCGTCTACCCGACCGACTATGGCTTCTTCGAGGAGACCCTCGGCGAAGACGGCGATCCGCTCGACGTGCTCGTGCTGCTCGACTACCCGGTCTTCCCCGGCGTGGGTGTGAAGGTGCGCCCGGTGGGCGTGCTGAAGATGAGCGACGAGGCCGGCGGCGACGACAAGGTCATCGCCGTGCAGCACAAGGATCCGCGCTGGTCGCATATCCAGGACGTCGCCGATATCCCGGAGTACACCCGCAAGGAGATCGAGCACTTCTTCGAGCACTACAAGGATCTCGAGCCCGGCAAGTGGGTGAAGGTCGACGCCTGGGGTTCGGCCGCCGACGCCGAGCAGCTGATCATCGAGGCGCAGCAGCGCCTCGCAGAGCAGCACTGAGGCATTCCCGGGGCGCGAGGCACGAGCGCCCCGGGGCAGCAGCGCCTCGCAGAGCAGCACTGAGGCTGCGCGCACATACGAGTGAGGGGCTCAGGATCATGTGATCCCGAGCCCCTCACTCGTATGTGCGGACGCGTTCTAGAAGTTGATGTAGAACGCAGGGTTCACGAAGTCGTACCAGCCGCTGTCTTGGTTCGGGCGCATCTCGAAGTGGAGGTGGCAGCCGGTGCTGGCGCCGGTGCTGCCGACGTAGCCGACGACCTGGCCGGCGTTGACCCACTGGCCGCCGCTCACGCTGGCCCACTGAATCATATGGGCATAGCGGGTCTGCCAACCGTTGGGGTGGTTGATGTTCACCATGTTGCCGCCGCCGTATGGGTCCCAGTAGGACATGGTGACGGTGCCTGACTGGGCGGCCACGATGGGCGTCCAGCACGCGGTGGCGAGGTCGATGCCGGTGTGGTTCCAGCGGCCCGGCGAGCGGAAGCCCTCGGACACGTAGTAACCGCTGGTGGGGCGCACCCATCCGTTGCTGGAGACAGGGGGCGGGGGCGAGATCACGCCGCCGCCGCCACCGCCGCCACCCCCGGTGCCACCACCGGGGTTCTTGGCGGCCTCCTCCTGGGCACGGCGCAGCGCCTCGGCGGCCTCAGCTGCCTGCCGCTGGCGCTCCTTCTCGGCGGCGATGCGCTGCTCCTCCTCGATGCGCAAGCGCTCGCGGTAGCCGTCCACCGTGGATGTGGTCTCATCCTTGAGCGCTTCGAGTTGCAGCTGCAGCTCGCGCTGTTGGGCCTCCTGGGCCCGCACACGATCTTCCTGCGAGGCCGCGGCCTCGGCGGCGGCCTGCTCCTTCACGGCCTGCTCCTGTCGCAGCACTTCGCGCTCGGCGCGGGCGCTCTCGGCCTGCTGGCTCAGCGCGTCGGCGGTGTTCGCGGCCTGCTCGGCCTCCTCCGAGAGCTGCGTGTTGCGCTCGGTGGCCTTCGACATCGAGGCCATGCGCTCGAGGAGGGCGTCGGCGGTGCTCCCGTCCGAGTCGAGGAAGAGCTCCATGCTGCGGTCGACACCGCCGGAGCGGTACATCTGGGCGACGATGACGCCTGCGCGATCCGCTGCGGCCTCGGCCTCCTGGCGGCTCTCCTCGGCCTGGCGCTCAAGGTTCTGCAGCTTCTCAGTGGCACGCGCGAGGTTCTGCTCGGCGGCGTTCAGCTCGGCCATAGCGACGGACGCAAGAGTGCGCAGACGGTCGAGCTCCTGCTGGCTCTGCGAGAGCAGGCCCTCGATCTCGGCGACCTTCTTGCCCGCCGAGGCCTCGTTCTGCTTGGCGCGCTGCACGTCGTCCCAGGTGGGGAGATCGAGCGCCTGCGCGGGAGCCGGCGCTGCAACAGCCTGCCCTCCGACAAGCAAACCGGCGGCGAGCGCGCAACTGCCGAGCACTCCGAAGACTCGTCTCAACGACCCTGCGTTCTTCTTCCCCATGTCCCCTGACTCCGTTTTCCGGACAGTGTGGTCCCAGCCCACCGTAACACTCCCGCTCTCAGCACGCACGGCTGGCAACGATCGGCGGCAGGCGTTCGGGCGCATCAGCCGTCGAGCAGGGCCGCCGCGAACATCGGTCTGGCAGCGTCGACGCCCGGCGGGTGGAAGAGCCCGGCGGCGGCGTCACGGTAGAGCCGGCTCGCCTCGTGTTCGCCGTCGAAGCCGGCTCCGCCGGAGCAGATGAGCGCGGTCTCGGCGCAGCGACGGGCCGCGTCGGCGGCGTTGATGCGGGTGCTGACGAGGTGCAGCGGCCAGCGTGCGCCGTGGTCGACGGCGTCGTCGAGATCTCGGGTGATCGCGTCGAGCTGTGCGGGCACCGCGAGGTATCCGAGATGAGCGTCGGCGAGTCTGGTGCGGTGTTCGGGCACCTCGGCGAGGCTCGTGCCGCTGCGGGCGGATCGGCGCCGACGCAGCCCCTCAGCGGCGACATCGAGCGCGCGGCGCGCAACACCGGCGTAGACGGAGGCCACCAGCAGCTGAAAGTTGCTCGCGATTGCGAAGGTGAGGAGATCCGGGTGGTCGCCCGCAGGAATGCGGCGCGCCACGCGATCCGCCGGCATGGGCGCGCCGTCGAGCACCGTGGTGCGGCTCTGCGAGGCCCGCATGCCGAGCACGTTCCAGTTGTCGGAGACCGTCACCCCGCCGCCGTCGCGTTCGAGGAAGCCGAAGACAAGGGTGGGCTGTGCGGGGTTGCTGTCGTCGAGACCGTGCACGATGAGCCGCGTCCAGACAGGCGAGAGGGAGGTGAAGATCTTCACCCCGGTGAGACGGTAGCCGCCCTCACCGTCGGCTTCGGCACGGGTGCCCGACCCCTGCAACACCCAATCGTTGCCCGGCTCGCTGATGCCAAAGGCGAACATCTCGCCGGCCATCGTCTCCTCGAAGACACGCGCGAGGGAGCGGTCGCCGCGCACGAACATGGCGCGCGCCACCCCCGTGCACATGAGGTGCATGTTGATCGCGAGCGCCGTCGCCGGGGCTGCAGTAGCGAGTCGCTGCTGCAGCCGCGACACCTCGTGCAGGGTGAGGCCGGGGCCGCCATACTCCTCTGGCACGAACAGTCGGAGGTAGCCGCGCTCACGCAGCTCTGCGAGATCGTCGGAGCAGAAGCCGTTCTCGCGATCGGTCACGGCGGCTCGCTCGCGAAAGCGGTGCAGCAGTTCGTCTGGCAGATAGCGCTCGGCTCGTTCGGCGTGCCTGGCTTCGCGATCCGGGGCCTGATTCTTCGTCGCGTTCTCGCTCACCCGGCCATGCTATCGAGCGCCCCCAACGGGTGCGGTTCGACTTCCGGGGTTCTCCCCCGGCGCGGCGCAGCTGCGGCGCAGGAACCCGGATCCGCCACTCACTCCTCCGTCGCGAGCAGCGCAGTGACCCGGTACGGAATGACCTCGCGCAGGAAGAGGCTGGTCGAGGTGCGGTTGATACCGGGGCAAAGGCGGATCTCTTCGCTTACCCGGTAGAGGTCGTCTGGGTCTTTCGCGACCACACGTAGCAGCAGGTCGGTGCTGCCCGCGGGCGCGAAGCACTCGAGCACCTCGGGGATGTTCGCGAGCGCCTCGACGGCCTCGCCGATCTGGTGCTGGTCAAGTTCGACCTGCACGCTCGCCCCCACAGGGCGGCCAAGCGAGGCCGGCGAGATGCGCGCGCTGTGCCGCCGCAGCACCCCAGAGTCACGCAGCTTCTCGAGTCGCGTCTGCACGGTGCCCCGAGCGAGGCCGAGCCGCATGGCGATCATGGCGGTTGGCATGCGCGCATCCTCGTCGAGAAGCGTCAGGATGCGACGGTCAGTCGCGTCGATTCCGCTCATATTGCCCACTTTCTGCTTTATTTATCCGTGCAGTATTGATCATAATGATCAATTGGCATCAGCTCGCTTGCACGATTCGCAGCATGTCGCTGTACTAGCTCGCAGGGCGCGGTCAGCGCACCGACCCGGCCCCGCAAGCGCAGCACCCCGCGCTCGCGGATCGAAACGCAGCACCACCCCCGCTGCAGAACCGAAAGCGAACACGCCTGTGAGCACCACCCCTGCCCTCGCCTCCCCGGAAACCGACGCCGCCGGCGCGACCTCACCCCTCGTCGCGCTGCACCGACCGAGATTGCGTGCGACGCTGACCGCCCTCACCCTCTTCAGCCTGCTCGCCGCGGCAAACCTCGCCACGCCTCTCTATCCACTCATCGAACGCAGGCTCGGCATCGACAGCTTCGGCGTCACTGTCGCCTTCTCGAGCTACGTACTGAGCCTGCTCGGAGGGCTGCTGTTGTTCCGCCGCCTGAGCGACGAACTCAACCGCCGCACCGTGCTGGTCTGCGCGCTGGTGGCGACGGCAGCGGCAACATTCGCTCTTGCACTCGCCCCGACGTTGGCCTGGTTCTGTGCCGCACGGGCGGTGCAGGGACTCGCGATCGCGGCCGCGACCGGCACAGGGTCGAGCGCCCTGCGCGTCTTGCTGGCAGGACGCTCCGACCTCAGCGGACGCCTCACCCTGCTCGCCACCTCCGGAGGCGTCGCCGCCGGGCCGATCTTGGGCGGGCTACTCTCACTGCTCGGAGCCGAAACGAGCGCGCCGTTCCTCGTCTGGTCGGCGCTGCTGCTGGCACTCGCGCCAGCCATCCTGTTGATCGCCCCACACCGGGAGTGCCGCCAGGCGATGGCCGGGGCGCGACGCGGCAACCGAGGAAAGTCTTGCCCGCGCTCAGAGACAACGAGGCCCTGCACTGCGAAACGCAGCGCTTTCGCACCTCCAACAGACACGGCCAGCGCGGCCAAAACGGCCAGAACGGCCCACCCGGCCTGCTCCGACACCGCCCCAGCCGATGGAAACTCTACGATTCGATTCGCCGCTCTCGTCGGCTTCGCGAGCTTCGCGCTCTTCGGCCTGTGCCTGTCGCTCGCGCCTTCGTTGCTCTCCGAGTTGCTGGCGACCGACTCGCTCCCGCTGCTCGGCTTGCTCGCCTCGCTCGTGCTGCTGGCCTCGGCCACGATGCAGCTGCTGCCGCTGCGGGGGGCCTGGCGCGCACCTCTCGGTCTCTCGCTCTTCGCGGCCGGCCTGCTCGCGCTGGGCGTCGCCCCCGCCATGTCTGCCCCGGCCTGCTTCGTCGTCGGCAGCCTCCTCGCCGGCGCCGGGCAGGGTGTCGCATTCCAGGCGGCGTTCGGTGCGGCCGTCGCAGCGGCACCCGCGTCGCGTCATGCGTCAACCGTCAACCTGGTCTACGCCATTACCTACCTGGGCAGCGCGCTTCCCGTGCTCGGGCTCGGGCTCGTGGCTCGCAGCACCGGTCTCGCGCCGGCCGTGCTGGGGTTCGCGGTGCTCGTCGCGTGCGGCTGCCTCATCCTCGCGGTACGCTCCCTGCGCAGGAGCATCTGCCACTGAGCGCAGTCCGCTACGGGGCGCGGCCGAGAAACTGCTCGAGGGTCCGTTGTTCGGGGTCGCTCAGCATCGAGCTGAAGCGGTCAGCGAGCGCGGTGCGGGCGATCCGACCGGCCTCTGTCGCGTCGCGCCGTTCGATTGCCTCGAAGAGCCCGGTGTCGATGCGCACCGATTCGAGCTTGACGCTGTTGTCGCCCGGGCTGCGCTCGGCGTCGCGCTGCAGCAGGCCGCGCAGCGCACCCCAGACGGCGTGGCCACTGAGAGAGAGGATCTGATTGCCGCTCGCCGCCCATACACGCTCGTGGAACGCAAGGTCGGCGTCGGCGAAGTCGGGCGCATCGGCCTCGGCCGCCTCCCGCATGCGCTCGATCCCTTCGCGCATGAGCGCGAGCTCTGCGTCGGTGTGGCGGATCGCTGCCAGCTCGCTCGCGGATCCATCGAGGATGATCCGGTACTGCAGCAACTCAGCGAGATCGAGCGAGGCGGTGCCGAGCATGGTGCGGAATGATCGCCCGAGCGTATCGGGCGACGGTGCGAGCACCACGGGTCCGCCGCGGGTGCCGGGGCGCGGTTCGAGCAGACCCATGCTCTGCAGCACGCGCAGCGCCTCGCGCACGGTGGGGCGGCTCACTCCGAACTGACCCATCAGGTCGCGCTCGCTGGGCAGCTGGGATCCCACGGGGAATTCGCCCGAGAGGATCGCGTGCTCGATCTGCTCGACGATCCGTTGGTAGGTGTAGACCGGCGAGGCTGCGGTGAAGCTGTGCGAGGAGGTCAACGTTGAGGCTCCTTGGGGGCGCGTCGTCTGGCAGAGGCGCCTTCAGTCTAGTGCCCGGCGCGGCAGGGGCGGCGGGTGTTCCGGCCCGAGTCTCTAGGTCGGCTCTGTTGCACCAAGTGGCCTTACCATCTATCCTGTTGCTTGTCTCTCAGTGCCGAGAGCGCGATCGACGTCCTCCCGGTTCGAAAGCTCCTCGCGCACCGACGACAATGGCCTGGGGCAGGTTCCGCGCCCCAACGTCACATGCCCGACACGCCGACTCCGTCGGCACTCCCTGCGACAGGAAGCAAAGATGCGACGCAAGACACCACTCATCCTCACCGCGGCACTCGCGGCGGCCACGGCGCTCGTGCTCGCTGGCTGCTCGGCCGGCTCGGGCGGCAGCACCGGCGCAGCCGACACCGCCGAGCGCACCTCGGCCACCATCGCGCTCACCGCCGCACCCGTGAACCTCGACTTCACCACCACCGCCGGCGCGGCGATCCCGCAGGCACTCATGTCGAACGTGTACGAGGGCCTGGTCGAGATCAACCAGGAGGGCGAGATCGTCCCGCTGCTCGCCAAGGAGTGGAGCCTGAGCGACGACCGCAAGACCTACACCTTCACACTGAACGAGGGCGTTACCTTCTCGAACGGCGAGCCCTTCACCGCCGCCGACGTGAAGTTCAGCTTCGACCGAGTCAAGACCGACTGGACCACCACCCTCAAGGGCAAGATGGACGTCGTCGAAAGCGTCGAGGTACTCTCCGACACCGAGGTCGCGGTGCACCTCACCCAGCCCTCGAACGCTTGGCTGTTCAACATCGCCACCCCCATCGGCGCGATCTTCAGCCCCAGCGGCGTCGACGATCTCGCCAACGCTCCGGTGGGCACGGGCCCCTACGAGGTCGCCTCCTGGACCCCGAACGAGAGCCTTGTGCTCGACACCCGCGACGACTACTGGGGCGACGCCCCCGGCGTCGAGCAGGTCACACTGAAGTACCTCGCCGACGCCACCGCGACCACCAACGCCCTGCGCACCGGCGACGTCGACGCGATCGTCAACCTGCAGGCACCCGAGCTCGTGAGCACCTTCGAAGAGGACCCGGCCTTCGAGGTCGTCTCGGGCACCTCGAGCGGCGAGATCTCGCTGTCGCTCAACAACCGCATCGCCCCCTTCGACGATGTGCGGGTGCGCCAAGCCGTGCTGCACGCGCTCGACCGCCAGGCGATCATCGACACCGCCTGGAACGGCTACGGCTCGCTCACCGCCACCTACGTGACCCCGCTCGAGCCGTACTATGTCGATCTCAACGACGCCTACGAGTACAACCCCGAGAAGGCCAAGGAGCTGCTCAAGGAGGCCGGAGCCGAGAACCTCGACATCACCTTCAAGGTTCCGACTCGCCCTTACGCGCAGGCCGTCTCTGAGATCGTGGTCTCCCAGCTCGCCGCGGTGGGCATCAACGCCACCATCGAGTCGTCGGAGTTCCCGGCAGTGTGGCTCGAGGACGTGTTCACCAACCACAACTACCAGATGACCACGGTGCTCGCCGTCGAGGCGCGCGACCTGCTCACCGTTTTCAACAACCCCGACTACTACATCGGCTACGACAACTCGAAGATCGCGCCCATCGCAGCCGAGGCCGACGCCGCAGACGAGGCCGGCTACATCGAGGGCATGCAACAGGTGCAGAAGCAGATCGTCGACGACGCTGCAAGCGGCGTGCTGTTTCTCTTCCCGAACATCGTGATCACCACGGCAGGCCTCGAGGGCGTGCCGGAGAACGCGATCGTCGAGGCACTCAACCTCACCGATCTCTCCTGGAAGTAGCGACACCCGGTCCCCGGTCGCGGCGCCCCGGCGCCCCGACCGGGGACCATCCCGTACCCCCGTTCCGAGCCCGCCGATCCGGGCTGCGACAAGGAGCCCCATGGCCATACGACTACTCGTGAACCTCGTGCGCTTCGCGGCGACGTTCCTCGTGGCGACCGTCGTCGTCTTCCTCTTCATGCGGCTCATCCCCGGCGACCCTGCCCAGGTCGCTCTAGGCGTCAACGCCAGCCCCGAGCTGCTCGAGCAGATGCGCGCGCAGTTCGGCACCGACCGTCCCCTCGCCGTGCAGTACCTCGACTGGGTTGGCGGCCTGCTGCGCGGCGACTTCGGCGTCTCCTACGTCACCCGGCAGGACATCAGCCCCCTCGTCATCGACCGACTGCAGGTGAGTCTCATCCTCGTCCTCACCGCGATGGCGGTCGCACTGCTCGTCGCAATCCCGCTCGGCACGATCGCCGCCGTGCGCCATCGCAACTTCTCGGGCATCGCGATCGGTGCCGTCTCGCAGCTCGGCGTCGCGATCCCCGGATTCCTCGCAGGCATCCTGCTCGTCATCGTCTTCTCCATCCAACTCGGATGGTTCCCCGCGGGCGGCTGGACGCCCCCGAACCAGGACTTCGGCGAGTTCCTGCGCCGACTGTTCCTGCCCGTGCTCGCCCTCGCATCAGTGCAGGGCGCAATCCTCACCCGCTACGTGCGCAGCGCCGTGCTCGAGATCATGAGCGAGGACTACTTGCGCACCGCCCGCGCGAAGGGCCTCAGCAAGACGGGGGCACTGCTCAAGCACGGCATGCGCAACGCCGCGATCCCGGTCATCACCGTGACCGGCGTGCAGATCGCCGCGCTCATCATCGGCGCCGTGGTGATCGAGCGCGTCTTCGTGATCCCCGGCCTCGGCTCGATGCTGCTCGACGCAGTGGGCAACCGCGACCTGCTCACCGTGCAGTCGCTCGTGATGGTGCTCGTCGCGATCACCCTGCTCATGAACCTCCTCATCGACGTGATCTACACGATCGTCGACCCGCGCATGCGAAAGAGCTCCTGACATGGACACCACGCAGAACCCCGTCCCCTCCAGCCAGGCTCCGCGCACGAGCGCGATCGCCGCGCCCCGCACGCCCCGCCGTCGCATCGGACGCCGGCGCCTCTCACCCACGCTCATCGCAGGCCTCGTGCTGGTGGGCATCGTCGCCATTACCGCACTGCTCTCCTTCGTATGGACGCCCTACGACCCGGTGCAAGCGAACCCAGCCGACCGGCTGCAAGGACCGAGCCTCGCCCACCTCTTCGGCACAGACAAGTACGGCCGTGATCTCTTCTCCGGGATGCTCGTGGGCGCCCGCATCACCCTCTTCGTCGGTCTCATCTCGGTGGGTATCGCCCTGCTCGTCGGCACCCCACTCGGCATCATCGCGGGCATCCGCGGCGGCTGGATCGAAGAGGTCATCATGCGCACCTCAGACATCGCCCTCGCGTTCCCGGCACTGTTGCTCGCGATCATGTTCGGCGCCGTGTTCGGCCCGTCGACGGTGTCGGCGATGATCGCGATCGGCATCTCCACCATCCCGGGCTTCGCCCGGGTCGCCCGATCCGGCACCCTCCAGGTCATGAGCACGGAGTACGTGCTCGCGGCACGGGCCGCGAGCCAGTCGCGATTCCGGATCGCGGTGCGCCACGTGCTCCCCAACATCATCGGCATCGTCGTGGTGCAGTGCTCTGTGGCCTTCGCGCTCGCCGTGCTCGCGGAGGCGGCTCTGAGCTTCCTCGGCCTCGGCACCCCGCCGCCGACGCCGTCGTGGGGGCGCATGCTGCAGGAGTCGCAGCAGTTCCTCGGCACGCATCCCTCGCTCGCGATCTTCCCCGGCGTAGCCATCGCGATCGCCGTGATGGGCTTCAACCTGCTGGGCGACGGCCTGCGCGACCGATTCGATCCGAAGCTGAACGGAGGCCGCTCATGAGCGCCACCCCCGAAGCGGCCGGCACGCCGCTGCTCACCGTCGACCACCTGCGGGTCTCCGCCGGCGAGCGCACGCTCGTGCACGACTTCTCGCTGCACATGCAGCGGGGCGAGCGCATCGGCCTCATCGGGGAGTCCGGATCGGGCAAATCGATGACCACCACCGCGCTGCTCGGCCTGCTGCCCTCCGGCGTCACCGCGACGGGCTCGGTACGGTTCGGCGACTCGCCCCGCAACCTGCTCGAGACGCGCGACTCCGAGCTCATGAAGATCCGCGGCAACGACGTGGCGATGGTCTTCCAGGAGCCACTCACCGCACTCAACCCGCTCATGCGCGCCGGCGATCAGGTCGCCGAGATCATGCTGCAGCACCGCACCGTGTCGGGCAAGGCCGAGGCGCGACGCCGCGCGGTCGAGATGCTCGACGCGGTGAAGCTGCCGAACCCGGCCGAGGCAGCCAGGGCCTACCCGCACCAGCTGTCGGGCGGGCAGCGCCAGCGCGTGATGCTGGCGATGGCCCTCGCCAACGACCCGAGCCTGCTGCTCTGCGACGAGCCCACCACCGCGCTCGACGTCACCGTGCAGCGCCAGGTGCTCGACCTGATCCTCGAGCTGGTGCGCGAGCGCGGCACCGGTCTACTCTTCATCACCCACGACCTCGCCGTCGTCGCGAATATGTGCACGCGCGTGCTCGTGATGAACCAGGGCGAGATCGTTGAGGAGGGGCCGACCGAGCAGGTGTTCACCCGGCCGCAGCACCCCTACACGCGGGGCCTGCTGGCGGCGTCGGATCTCGAGGCGACCGATGCAAGCGGACGCCTCTTCACGGTCGCGAGCGCCGCGTCGTACGTGCCTCCGACCCCGGAGGAGGAGCGCGCCGCGGAGGCCGCGGCAGCGCAGGCCGCACGCGCCGCACGCGCGGCCCAGACTGCTGCGGAGACGGCCGACACCCCGGTGGCCGTGGCCGGCACGACCCCAACGGGCCCCGAGGCCGCCGCTCACACCGCTGAGCCGGTGATCCGCGTCACTGACCTCGTGCGCACCTACTCCCGGGGCCGCACGAGTCTCTTTAAACCAGCACCCCTCGTGCACGCGCTCAAGGGCATCTCATTCGAGGTGCCCGAGGGCGGCAGACTGGGCGTCGTCGGCGAATCGGGATCCGGCAAATCGACCCTGCTGCGCATCCTCGCGGGCCTCGACCAGCCCACCTCGGGCAGCGCTGTGGTCGCGGGCAACGAAGTGGCCGGCGCACGCGAGTCGCAGCTGCGCGAACTGCGCCAGAACCTGCAGATCGTGTTCCAGGATCCGATGGGATCGCTCGACCCGCGTATGACCGTCGAGCAGATCATCTCCGAACCCCTGCTCGTGCGAGGCCGCAACGAGAGCGCCGAGCAGCGCTCCCGCATGGTCGCCGAGATGCTCGAGGCCGTGGGGCTGCCTGCCGATGCGGCCGAGCGCTACCCCCACCAGTTCTCCGGGGGCCAGCGCCAGCGCATTTCGATCGCCCGCGCGCTCATCTGCCGGCCGAAGGTGGTGGTTGCCGATGAGCCCGTCAGCGCGCTCGATGTCTCGGTGCGCGCGCAGGTGCTCAATTTGCTCGCCGACCTCGTTGACGAGTACGGCCTCACGCTCGTGTTCGTGTCGCACGACCTCGGCGTCGTGCGACACCTCTGCGACTCGGTCGTGGTGATGCAGTCCGGCGAGATCGTCGAGGCCGGCGACACTGAGACCGTCTACAACGCCCCTCAGCATCCGTACACGCAGCGCCTGATCGATTCGTCGCTCACGCTGCGGCAGGAGCTGGCCAACGCTTTCTGAGCCGCCACGACCGCCCGCCCGATCCGCAGCCCCGCGGCCCCGCGCCGCAGTGAGGAGATCCACATGACCGACCCGCAGCAGATCATCACCCTCGACGCTGGTGCCCTCTCGGCGGCGTACGCGAGCGGCGATCTCACCCCCGACGAGGTCGCTGAGGCGGTCATTGCCCGCGTCGAGGCGCGCGAGCCCGAGCTGGGAGCCCTCTATCTGTTCGATCCCGAGCAGTTGCGCACCGACGCCGCGGCATCGGCGGCTCGTTGGCGTGCCGGCGAGCAGCGAAGCCGCTTCGACGGCGTGCCCGTGACGGTCAAGGAGAACATCGCTCGGGCCGGGCAGCCGAAGCCCTCCGGCACCGCAATTCCGAACCCGCCGATCGCCGAGCGCAACGCCCCCACCACCGACCGGTTGCTCGAAGCCGGTGCCGTGATCGTGGGCTCGACCACGATGCCCGACTGGGGCATGCTGTCATCCGGCGTCTCCAGCCTGCACGGCATCACCCGCAACGGCCTCGATCCGGCGCTCACCGCGGGCGGCTCGAGCTCGGGCGCGGGCACCGCGGCTGCCGCAGGCTACGGTCCCCTGCACGTCGGCACCGACATCGGAGGCTCCATCCGCCTGCCTGGCTCCTGGCAGGGCCTCACCGCGCTCAAACCGAGCGAGGGCCTCATCCCCCTTGACGTGCCCTACACCGGCCGCGCGGCCGGCCCCCTCACGCGCACGAGCGCCGACGCGATCCGCCTCATGTCGATCATTGCGCGGCCCGACCCCCGCGACTATCTCACGCGCCCGTACCCGCCGATGGACTGGTCGACCGAGCCGCTCTCCCCCGCCGGCATGCGCGTCGCACTGCAGCTCGACGCCGGTTCCGGCCTACCGGTAGAGGCCGAGACTCGCGCCGCAGTTGAGCGCGCCGCGCAGCTCTTCGCCGACGCAGGCGCCACCGTTGTGCCGCTCGACCCCTTCGTGCCCGCGGAGGTGCTCGACGGGCTCGTTGATTTCTGGCGCAGCCGCTCCTACGCAGACTACGAGGCGCTGAGCGAGACGGATCGCACTCATGTGCTCCCGTTCATCGCCGAGTGGTGCGGTGCCGGCGCCGGCTTCAGCGCGGCCCAGACGGTGCGCAACCGCGGCTGCGCCGACACCATGGCGCAGCTCACGCGCGCCGCGACCGAGCCGTTCGACCTGGTGCTCTCACCCGTGACCCCGGTGGCCGCGTTCGCCGCCGAGGATCCGATGCCGGTCACTGACCCGCTGCAGACCATGGGTCACATTTCGTTCACGGTGCCCTACAACATGTCGGGTCAGCCCGCCGTCTCGGTGAATGCGGCGGTGCAGGCCGACGGTCGCACCGTGGGGTTGCAGATCGCGTCGCGGATCGGCAGCGACGATCGTCTGCTGCGCGTCGCCCGCTGGTTCGAGACCGTGCGCGGCGACGCGGCCGCGGTCGATTGGGACTCGATCACGTAGTGCCGGGTTCCATCCCCAGGATGCGTCCGAGCCCCGTCTGTCAGCTTTCCGAGGGAAGCTGACATACGGGGCTCGGCTACTGCGGTGCGGGCGGCGCCGGCGCTGCGTTACGCCGTGGGCGGCGTGAAGCGGCCGTCAATCGCTGTCCAGCCGCCGTCGACGAACAGCGTGGATCCGGTGACGAAGCTCGACGCGTCGGAGGCCAGGTAGACGACGGCGCCGGCGAGCTCGTCGGGGCGCGACCAGCGGCCCAGCGCGCTCTTCGTGGCGTAGGCGCGGTCCCACGCCTCGTCCTGCTTGATCTGCACGGTGAGCGGGGTTTCCACGATGCCGGGGGCGACGACGTTGACGCGCACGCCCTGCGCGCCGAACTCGGCCGCCGCGGTCTTCGCGAGCTGCACGAGGCCGGCCTTGGTGGCGGCGTAGACGCCTTGCCCGGGCTCGACGACCTGGGCGCGGATCGATGCGAAGCCCACGATTGATCCGCCGCCGTTCGCGGCGAAGGCCTTGCCGAAGTGGCGGATCAGCTGGAACGACGAACGCAGGTTGAGGTTCACGACGCGGTCGTACTCGTCCATGGTGTAGTCCGCCATGCGCTTGCGCACGTTCATGGCGGCGGTGAACACGAGCGCCGAGGCCGTGCCGAAGCGCTCGGCGGCGGCTTCCACCTCGGCGTCGTCGAGCACATTGAGGCGGAAGGCCTCGGCCGCACCGCCGCGCTCGGCGATCGCGGCGGCGGTGGCCTGGGCCGCATCGAGCGAGAGGTCGGCGACGACCACGTGCGCCCCGTGGGCGGCGAGCGCCAGGGCGGCTTCGCGGCCGATGCCCCCGGCGCCCACGACCACGGCGGTGCGGCCGTCGAGGCGGAAGAGCTGAGAGTAGTCGGGGGTGCTGGTCATGCGGTGCTGCTTTCTGTCGGTGGGGGCGGCGCGGCGGGAGAGGCCTGAGCCGCGGGCGGCCGAGGCTGCGCGCGGCGGGGTGGTCAGCGGCGGGCGACGGGCCGGATCATCGCCATGCGGGTCACGGTGAACTCCTCGATGGCATAGCGGGGGCCTTCCCGGCCCACCCCCGAGTCCTTGACGCCGCCGTAGGGCATGATGTCGGATCGGAAGCCGGGGATCTCGTTGACGACCACACCGCCCACTTCGAGCCGGTCGAGCGCCGCGAAGGCGCTCTCGAGCGAAGTGGTGAAGATCGCGGCCTGCAGGCCGTAGCGGGAGTCGTTGACGACGTCGATCGCCTCGTCGACCGAGTCGACCACGGTGAGGCAGACGACGGGACCGAAGATCTCCTCGCGCCACACCTCGACGTCGCGGGGTACGGAGCCGAGCACGATGGGCGGCACCGCCGCAGCGCGGTCGGCCTGCGCGAGGGCCTCGGCCGAGGGGGCGAGCAGTTCGGCGCCGGCGTCGAGGGCTCGCGCGACTGTGGCGCGGATCCGGTCGCCGGATGCGTCGTTGATGACGGGGGCGACGTTGGTCTCGGGATCGCGGGGGTCGCCGACCACCAGTTCGCCAAGCCGCTCGGTGAGCCGCGCAGCGAAGCGGTCGGCGATGCGGCGCTGCAGCACGATGCGCTGTACCGAGATGCAGGCCTGCCCGTTAGCGTAGAAGCCGCCCGCCAGCACGGCACTGACGGCCGCTTCGACATCGGCATCGTCGGCGACGATGAAGCCCGTGTTCGAGCCAAGTTCGAGCAGCGCCTTGCGGGGGGCCGCTTGCTGGGCGATGAGGTGGCCGATCTTCGCGGATCCGGTGAACGAGACCACCTGGGCGCGGGGGTCGCGCACCAGCAGTTCGCCCACTTCGGGGCCGCCGTTGACGAGCTGAGCCGCGGCACCGGTCACGCCGTGCGCGGTGAGCACGTCGCGCACGATCACGAAGAGCTCGATGGTGGCGAGGGGCGTGTTGGGGGCGGGCTTCACGATGATCGGGCAGCCCGCGGCGATCGCGGGGGCTAGCTTGTGGGTGGCGAGCAGCACGGGGTAGTTGAAGCCGGCGATGCCGACGACCACGCCGGCGGGCTTGCGGGTGTAGTAGCCGACCATGCCGCGGCCGAGCTCCTGCAGATCGAGGGGCACGGTTTCGCCGGTGACGTGGGAGGTCTCTTCGGCGGTGGCCTCGAAGGTGACGATGGTGCGGGCTATCTCGACGCGGCAGTCGCGCAGCGGCTTGCCGGTCTCCAGCACGAGCAGCTGCTCGAAGCGCGCGCGGTCGGCGCGCAGGCGAGCACCGATGTCGGCGAGGATCGCCTTGCGCTGAGCGGTGGTCAAGGCGGCGACTTCGGCCCGCGCGGCCTCGGCGGCGTCGAGGGCGTCTGCGGAGTCGGCGGTCGTGCTCTGCGGTGCCTCGGCGACGAGGCTGCCGTCGAAGGGGAACACGATCCGGGCGCGGTCTGCGACCTCGTGCCAGGCAGTGCCGATGGGCAGACTGCCGGCGGGCGCGCGCAGCTCGATGGGGTGCGGGGAGGGGTGCATGGGGGATCCTTCACAGCCGGAGAGCCGCACGGGTCGCGTCATCGCGAGCGCCCCCTGCGACGGGGATCGGTGCCGCCGCTCTTGGCGAGGGCACCCGGGAGGGCATCCTCGCCATCGAGTGGCCTTACCATTAATATAGGTGAAAAGATCCGCTGCAACAAGGAACGAGACCCCGATGACGCGCTCCCACTCCATTGCTGTCCTCCCCGGCGACGGGATCGGCCCCGAGGTCATCGCCTGCGCACTCGAGGTGCTCGACGCCGCCGAGCAGCGCTTCGACTTCACCACCGAGCGCAACGAATTCGCCGCCGGCGCCAATCACTACCTCGCCACCGGTGAGCTTTTCGATGCGATCGAACCGCTGCTGCGCGACAAGGATGCGATTCTCTTCGGCTCCATGGGCGACCCCCGCGTCACCCCCGGCATCCTCGAGCGCGGGTTCATCCTCGAGATGCGCCAGCGCTTCCAGCAAGCCGCGAACGTGCGCCCCGTGCGCCTCTACCCCGGGGTCCCCACGCCTATCGCGGGCCTCACCCCCGAGCGCTGCGAGATGGTGATCGTGCGAGAGAACACCGAGGGCGCCTACGTCGGCCGCGGCTCCACCGTGCACGCCGGCACCCCCCACGCAGTCGCGATGCAGGAGTCGCTCAACACCCGCGCCGGCATCGAGCGCGTCGTCGACTTCTCGTTCAGGCTTGCCCTCGGACGCCGCCGCCGCCTCACGCTCTGCCACAAGACGAATATCCTCGTCGCCGCCGGTCAGCTCTGGCAGCAGGTCGTCGCCGAAGTTGGCGAGCGCTACCCCGAGGTCGAGGTCGACTACGTGCACGTCGACGCAATGTGCTTCCACCTCCCGCTCACTCCCGAGCGCTTCGACGTGGTGGTCACCGACAACCTCTTCGGCGACATCATCACCGACCTCGGCGCGGTGATCCAGGGCGGCCTCGGCGTGGCTACGAGCGCCAACCTCAACCTCGACGGCAGCGCCCCCAGCATGTTCGAGGCGATCCACGGCTCCGCACCCGACATCGCGGGCACCGGCTGGGCCAACCCTGCCGGCGCAATCCTCTCGCTCGCCCTCATGCTGGGACACCTGGGCGAGGGCGAAGCGGCGCGCGCCGTCGAGGCCGCCACGGTCGAGGTGCTCGGCGGGCTGCCCGCACTGGCCGGTGCCGAGATGGGCCTCAGCACGCCGCAGATCGGGTCGCGGATCGCGGAGATCGTACGAGAGGGGCGAGCCGACGCCGCGCTCGTGCCAGACTCTCTGCTCGGCGTGCTCGCCGCCGTCGCACCGTCACGACTCTAAGACGTTCGCGGATCCTCACCCGCGCTCACCCACTCGAAGAGCCGCGGCGCGGATCCGCGCTACCGCAGCTCGGGCTTCGAGAAACGCAGCCGGGCTACCAGCGCGAGCACCGCCACCACAACCGCACCCCACACAAGACCGAAGACCGCAGACAGCCCGCTCTCGATCAGCCAAACCACAATGCCTGGTCCGTGCACGGCGTGCGTGATGTCGTGCACGATGCCGTAGGGCGCTGCCACACCCACCTCCGCGAGGTTGACCAGCAGAATATGGCCGCCCACCCAGAGCATCGCGACCACACCCACAATGCTCAGCAGGCGAAACACCACCGGCATCGCTTTCACGAGCCAGCTGCCGAGCACTTTCAGCGCCCGCGGGCGGCGACGCCGCAGCCAGAACCCGGCATCGTCCATCTTCACCAACAGCGCCACGCTTCCGTAGACGATCACCGTCATGAGCAGACCGACCACGATAAGGATCGCGAGCCGCATCAGCCACGATTCGGCGTCGATGTTGGCGAGCGAGATCAGCATGATCTCGATGGAGAGCACGAGGTCGGTGCGCACTGCGCTGCCCACAATCTGCTTCTCGTCGGTTTCGGTGCGCTCCACCACTTCCTCGACGGTGTGCTCGTCGCCGTGCCCGCGCAGCGCTCCGATCCAGTGCCACACCTTCTCGGCACCCTCGTACGCGAGGTAGGTGCCGCCCACGAGCAGCAGCCAGGGAAACACCCACGGCGCCCAGATGCTGAGCAGCATGATGCCGACGATGATGCCCGCTTTGTTGAGCAGCGAGCCGCGCGCGATCCGCCACACCACGGGCAGCTCCCGGCTGGGGCTGATGCCGCGCACATACTGCGGGGTGACCGCGGCGTCGTCGATCACCACACCCGCAGACTTCGCCGAGGCTTTCGCAGCGCCGGCCACGACGTCGTCGATCGAGGCGGCCGCCGCTCGCGCCAGCACGGCGATGTCGTCGAGAAGGGCAAAGAAGCTACCGCTCACTGGGATTCCTTAACGGGTCGGGCCTGCGCAGGCGAGGGGCGGATCACCTCACGCGATCCGCCCCTCAACTCTACGGTGTGTGCCGCCGCGAACTCAGCTCTCCTCGTCGGGAGTGGGGGTCTTCTCACGCGTTTCGGGGTGACGCACCAGCCCCGGATCGTGCATCCCGTAGCGCGGGTTGTCGATTCGGCCCTCACGGCCGTAATCGACTGTGGATCCGTCGAGGATCGGGCGGTTCTGCGTGCCGCCCTTCGGCGGTGACGACGCGGTACCTTCGCCGTTGGCGGCCTCGGTCGCGGTCGCCTGGTGCACTTCGTTCTTATCTGACTCGGACATCTCTTCCTCCGTCTCTCCGGCTTCAGCTGCGATGCCAACGCTACGCGCGGCATCGCACACCAAAACACCCCGTTGACTCCGAGAGTTGAAAGCGTTAGAGCACCCGATTCAGGCGGATCGGCACTTCGCCTACGCGCGGCGATACTGCGCCGTGATGGGGCAGTCGAAGGGGTCGCGGGCGGCGAGGCCCACACGGTTGAGATAGTCGATGACGATCGCGTATGAGCGCCACAGCGACGTCTCCGTGTAGGGCACGTCGAGTGTGCGGCAATGCTCGCGCACGATCTCGCGCGCCTTCGCGAGGTGCGGCCTGGACATGCTCGGGAAGAGGTGGTGCTCGACCTGGTAGTTGAGGCCGCCCATGAGAATCGT
This sequence comes from Leucobacter sp. VD1, assembly GCF_037150695.1. Taxonomy (NCBI): domain Bacteria; kingdom Bacillati; phylum Actinomycetota; class Actinomycetes; order Micrococcales; family Microbacteriaceae; genus Leucobacter; species Leucobacter sp. VD1. The sequence continues at coordinate 202,094 of NZ_JBBCPO010000003.1, read as the reverse complement.
CGCCCACCAGCCGCCGCGAATATTGCGGGAGGTGCGCACCTGCTTCGTGAAGAAGTCGAGCTTCGCGTCGTGGGCGATCACCGGCATGCCCTTGTGGTTCGGGGCGAAGGAGGCACCCATGTACACCCCGAAGACGGCGAGCTGCACACCCATGAACGCGAACGCCATCCCCAGCGGCAGCAGCAGGAACACCGGCACCAGCAAGATCGCGAAGCGAGCCGCGATGATCCCGATCTCGATCCAGCGACCCTTCACCGGGCCCCGACCGAACAGATGCTTGAAGCTGTGGAAGTGCAGATTGAGGCCCTCGAGCGTGAGCAGCGGGAAGAAGAACCAACCCTGGCGCTTCGTGATCGCGCGACGCAGGCCGCGCGCTTCCACAGCATCCTCTTCGATGAACGAGATCGTGTCGACCTCGATGTCGGGATCTTTGCCCACGCGGTTGGGGTTGGAGTGGTGGCGGGTGTGCTTTGAATCCCACCAGGAGTAGCTCATGCCGATGGCACCAGCGAGGATGCGCGCGAGACGGTCGTTCGCCGGGCCGAGCGAGAGGATTTGCCGATGCGCGGCCTCGTGCGCAAGAAACGCGATCTGCGTGAAGATAATGCCGAGCGCGGCGGCGATGAGCAGCTGGAACCAGCTGTCGCCCAGCAGAATGAAGCCGGTGACTGCGCCTCCGAATGCGAGCGCGACTGCGGCACCTACCGAGCTGTAGAACCAGGGCGCGCGGCGCAGTAGCCCGGACTCGCGCACCACCTCGGAAACCCTGGTGTAGGCCTTCGCGATCGGCGGAAAGTCTTCACGGCGAGCCCTCGTGGGGCGCAACGGCCCGAGGCCGTCGAGCCCGGAGACTTGCTGGGCACTGGTAGACGACATACGCGGCACCTTGTTTCTGTCAGAACCGCGCGGGAGGCGATTCGGGAAAGCCAAGGGCGGGCGCCGATCGCTGTCCTCACGCTATCGGCAGCACCATACGGCAGGCTGCATAGGAGGCGAAGACGCGCAAACGCTCAGATGATGCTCAGGCGATGCGGTGCTCGTGAATGGCGGTATTCAGGGACACCGCACCCAGTTCGAGGTAGAGCTGCTGCTCGGTCACCGACACCGTCATCGTGTTGCGTCGCGCGAGCCCCGCGACCGCCGCGTCGATGAACCCAGGGTCAAACGAGCGCAACGGAATGTGCTCGGCGCGATGGATCGTCTTGCCCTCCCACGACGCAAGCAGCTTTGCTGGGTCGCGGTGCGTGTAGACGGCTGCCCGGTCGGCGAGCTTGCTGCCGAAGTGCAGCCGCTGCGCGTCAGGCGCACCGATCTCGATCCACCCCGTGATCCGCCCGGTGAGATCACGCACCAGCACCGCAGGCTCCTCCGTCGACGACACCCCACCGGCGCCGAAGGCGATGCCCTCCTCGTATTCGAGGCAGTATGCGAGCACTCGGGTCATCATGAATGCGTCCGTCTCCGACGGGTGCCTCGCAACGCGCAGCGACCATTCCTCGTACACGCCGCTGTCAACATTCGCCAGCTGCACCTCGAAGGTGTGAATCGTCGCGCCAATCGCCATGACTCCCGAGCCTAGCGGCGCAACAGTGGCCGCCCCACTCGCGGGGCGGCCACTGAGTGTGTCACTGCTGAGGTTCGGCGGGCGGCATCAGCACGCCGTCGACGAGGTACACCACCGCGTTGGCGGTCTGCACGCCGCCGCAGATCACGTTGACCCCGTTCACCTGCAGTGCGTCGCCCGAACCCGTCACCGTGAGATCGTCGCCCTCGACGGTGGTGTGGTCGCCCGCGATATCGGCCGGCTCGATCTGGCCGGGCACCACATGGTAGGTGAGAATGCTGGTGAGCAACGCGCTGTCGGTCTTCAAGGTGTCGATCGTTGCGGGGTCGATCTTGCCGAAGGCGTCATCGACGGGAGCGAAGACCGTGAACTCGCCGCCGTTGAGCGTGTCGACGAGGTCGACTGCGGGGTTGAGCTGACCGCTCACCGCCGACACGAGCGTGGTGAGCATCGGGTTGTTCGACGCCGCGACCGCAACCGGATCCTGCGACATGCCCTGGATCGAGCCTGCCCCATCAGGCACTGCCTCGGCGTAGGCGGCGCAGCCGGGCCCCACGAGGTTCGCTGCCGGATCCATCGTCTCCATCGACGGCGATTCGGTCTGGCTCGACTCCTGCTTCGTATCCGACGACATGTCGTTGGATGCTCCCATCGAACATCCGGTCAGCGTCGCAGCTCCGACGAGCGTGAGCGCGAACGCGGTGCCGAGGGTCTTCTTCGTGGTGAACATGATTCCTCCTCAGATTGCCAACCGCGGAAACTCGCGGATTGTTGAGGTGTTCGGAGCCGAACGGCACCCGGATGGGAAATTCGTGAAAAAAAATCGAACACCGTCGCGAGGTGGCGTTCTCGGCCGCGAACCCATCCGATTCGCCGCCCGCACCGAACTACTCGGCAACGAAGGGAATCTCATGGATATCGTGCTCATCGGTCTGCTCGGCGGACTCATCACCGGCATCTCGCCGTGCATTCTGCCGGTGCTGCCCGTTATCTTTCTCACCGCTGGGGCTCGGCCCGCAGCGCCAGGCCGCGCCCCCGAGGTGATTCCCGCGAAGCGCAGCCGACCGTTCTGGATCATTGCGGGCCTGGTACTCAGCTTCTCGGTGGTCACGCTCATCGGATCGCTACTGCTCGGACTGCTGTCGATTCCGCAGAGCGCAATCAGGTGGGCTGGCGTGGGCGTGCTACTCATCATCGGTGTCGGGATGCTATTTCCCGGCTTCGAGCAGCTGCTCGAAAAGCCATTCCAGCGACTACCTCGACGCCGCGTGGGCGACGGCGGCAACGGCTTCGGGATGGGGCTCGCGCTCGGCACGGTGTTCGTGCCCTGCGCAGGCCCCGTGCTCGCCGCCATCATCGTCGCAGGTGCCACGGGATCCATCGGCCCGGAAACGGTGCTGCTGACGCTATCGTTCGCCATCGGTGTGGCTCTTCCACTACTGCTCTTCGCGCTCGCCGGCAACGGGGTCGCGCAGCGGATCCGCGGCTTCCGCAAACGGGAACGGGCGATCAGGATCACCGGCGGCGTCGCGCTCATTGCGCTCGCGATCGGGCTCGCATTCAATGTGCCGCAAGCCCTGCAGCGGCTGCTCCCCGACTACACCTCCGGCCTGCAGCGCGAACTCGCCGACAGTGACGCGGCGCAGAGCGCACTGAACCTCGGCGGCCTCGTCACCGATGAAAACCGCGACCTCGACCGCTGCGCCAATAACGACCCCGAACTCCGCTCCTGCGGCACCGCCCCCTCGATCCGCGGTATCGAAGCCTGGCTGAACACTCCCGACGGCCAAGCCCTCGACCTCGAGCAGTTGCGCGGCAGGGTGGTGCTCATCGACTTCTGGGCGTACTCGTGCATCAACTGCCAGCGCTCGATCCCCCACGTCGTCGCGTGGGATCGCGCCTATCGCGACAGCGGGCTCACCGTGATCGGTGTGCACTCCCCCGAGTACGCCTTCGAAAAGGATCGGGCCAACGTTGAGGCCGGGGTGCGCGACTTCGGCATCGAATACCCGGTGGCGCTCGACAACTCCCTGTCGACCTGGACGAACTACCGCAACCGCTACTGGCCCGCGCACTATCTCATCGACGCCGAGGGCACCGTACGACATATCTCCTTCGGTGAAGGCGACTACGCGACCACCGAGCGATTGATGCGCCAGCTGCTCGCCGACGCGAATCCGCAGCTGCAGCTGCCCCCAAAGACCGCCACCGACGACCGCACCCCGGATATCGGCAGCACCACCCCTGAAACCTTCCTGGGCTCATCCAAGGAACGCAACTTCGCGGGGCCCGGCGACTACCGCGCCGGCACGCGCACCTTCGAGTTCCCGAAGCAGCTTCCAGCAGACACCTTCGCCCTTGAAGGCGACTGGCGGGTCGAAACGCAGTACGCAACGCCCGCCGGCAGCGAAGAGGGGCGGATCCGCCTCGCCTATCGCGGGCAGGAGGTGCGGGCCGTCGTCTCGGGTGAGGGGGCTATCGGGGTCTCCTTCGACGGAGCCACGGCCGGCAAGGCCGCGACTGGTCGCGAGATCGAGGTCGGAGGCACCCCGAAATCGGTGCGGATTGTGCGACCAGAGGATCCAGCCTCTGGCACGCTCGAACTGCGTGTGCCCCCGGGTGTGCAGATCTACTCATTCACCTTCGGATGAGCGCCCCGCAGAACCGAACACGACGAGCACAGGAAGCGAAAGCGGGGTGTATGCGCCATGATGGAGGAAATGGTCATCGACGGCATCGACATTCCGGAGGACGGCGCCACCGCCGATCCTGCCGACGCGGCACTCGCCCGGGCAGCGAGCGGTGACAGGCGCGCCTTCGCAGAACTCTACGATTTGCTGTCGGCGCGGGTGTTCGGACTCATCACCCGCGTGCTCGTCGACCACGCCCAGAGCGAGGAGGTGCTGCAGGAGGTGTTTCTCGAAGCCTGGCAATCGGCGAACGCCTTCGACGCCCGCCGGGGCACGGCACGCACGTGGCTCCTCACCATCGCTCACCGCCGTGCAGTCGACAGGGTGCGCGCGTCTCAGGCCGCTCACCGCCGCGACCTCACCGCCGGCGCTCGCGAGCTCGCGGTGCAGTCTCCCGGCGTCGACGATGAGGTCGCCGTGCTCATCGATGGCGGTCGCGCGGTGCGTGGCCTCGATCTCCTGCCAGAACCTCAGCGTCGCGCCATCGTGCTGGCCTACTTCGGCGGCTACAGCCACCGAGAGATCGCCGTGCTGCTCGATACGCCCCTCGGCACTGTCAAAACGAGAATCCGAGATGGGCTCACCAGACTCCGCACCGTAGTGGAGGGGACACGATGAACGAGCAAGATTTCCGGGCGCTGTCTGCGCTCCACGCGCTCCACGCGCTCTCCCCCGATGAAGAGCGCGACTTCTCAGCGGCCCTCGCCGCCCACCCGCAGTGGCAGGCCATCGTCGATGAGGATCTGGCCACCGCGGCTGCGCTCGGCACCGGTATTCCGGCGGTGGCACCGCCGGCCACGGCGCGCCGCTCGATCCTGGATGCGATCGAGCAGCTGCCCCAGTTTGACGCCCCAGCATTCGGTGCGAGTGCGGTGCCAGCGGAATTGGATCAGAACGACGACGACTCCACGCCCGCGATCGCCGGACGGCGGCGGGGGTGGCTGGCGCTCGCAGCCTCGGTTGCAGTGCTGCTCGCCGTCTCGCTGTCGTTCCCCCTGGCAAGCCTGCTCACCCCGCAAGACCCGGTGACCGTTGCGCTCGCCCAGCTCGAATCAGCGCCGGACGCACACTCGTCGACAGCCGACATCGTCGGCGCTGGGGAGGCCACACTGCACTGGTCGCCGTCGCTGGGACAGGCCGTGCTCGTCGCAGACGGCCTGCCGGAGATCCACCAGGATCAGGACTACGAACTCTGGGTGATTCGCAACGGAGAGCCGTCGTCTCTCGGCGTGCTGCACGCCGACAGCAATAGAAACGCCCAGACACTCACCGAAATGCCGGGTGCGGGCGAGGCACTCGCCGTCACGATTGAACAGCACGGCGGCTCCCCGAGCGGGGCTCCCACGAGCGACCCCATTCTCGTGGTGTCAGCAGCCTGACGGGCGAGCAAACAGATAGCACACGCGAAAGCGACACACAAGTACCTGTTGCGGTTGACTACCGCGTTGAAGACTGGACGGGAAGAGACGACCGAAGCCCACCCGGCGATCACGGTCGTTACGAGCGATCCCAAAGGAGCAGTATCGTGAACAACTCAGCCAACCGACTTGTCGGTGTCATCTTTGGAGCGGTCTACGTGCTTGTGGGCCTGCTCGGCTTCACGGCGACGAGCGGCGTCGGTTTCGTCGCCACCGAGGGCGGTCTGCTGCTCGGCATCTTCGAGGTGAACCCGCTGCACAATGTGGCCCACCTGCTCATCGGCGCAGCCCTGCTCATCGGCGGCCTCGCGGGAGTGCGCGCGGCGAAGGCCGTGAACGGGATTGTAGGTGCCGCCTATCTGCTGCTCGGCATTGTCGGCTTCTTCATCGCCGACACTGGTGCGAACATCCTCGCACTGAACACCGCCGATCACATCCTGCACCTGGGCAGCGCGCTCATCCTGCTGGGTGTGAGCCTCGGAGCAGAGCGGGCGGGGGTCACCGCCCGGCCAGCAGTGTGATGATCGGGCAGCTCTGGTCCGCTCTCGCCGCGCTCGGCTCAGGGCTCATCCTCCTGGCCGTCGCGGCGGGGGCGAGCCCGTGGCTCGCACTCCCCCTCATCACTGTTGCTGCGGGAGAGATCATCTGGGCGGTTGTCACGATGCGGGCGGGGCGGATCATCGCTCCCCGCACCACGGCGATCTTCTGCACCGCCATGATCGGTGTCGCCGCCACGCTGCTCTTCACCCGCAGCATCGGGATTCTCCCATTTCTCGCCCTCGTGTCGCTGCACTGGGTCACCGCAGTGTGCGCGGCCCTCCAACTGCGGCTCGCACGGCGCCGCGATCCGCCATCGACACCCGCTCAGGCCGCGGATGCCTCCGCGCCGGGAGCCGCGAAGTTTCTCATCGTACTGACCGCGCAGGCGATGCTCGTCGCCGCGATCACGACACCCGCACTCGCCGACACCGAAGCCGGTGCGGCCGCCGTTCCGCACGGCACCTCGATCCACGGGCACCATTAACGGGCAGGCTTCGAGCTGCCGGGGTGCGGATCAGATGATCAGCAGCAGCCCCACGATACTCAGCACCAGCCCCGCCACGGCGAGGCCGGAACCTGCCGCGATCCGCCCCGCGCGCACCAGACCGCCGATGGACAGCCCCAGACCAACGCCGGCCATCACGAAGCCGATCACCAGCGGCATGAACACCGACACCAATCCCACCACAAAACCAGCGACCGCGAGGCCATTGCTCTGGGGGCGTTGGGGCACCTGGGCATACATCGGTGCCGCATACACCGGCTGCGCTCAACCTTATCCGCGAGCCGGCCGCACGTTCACCCCAGATCGCGGGGAGCACCACAACCTGGAATGATGATCGCTATGAGAATCGCGATCGCAGGCGGCACCGGCACGGTAGGCCGCCACACCGTCACCGCGGCGCAGGAGGCCGGCCACGAAACAGTCGTGCTGAGTCGCTCGCACGGGGTGAATCTTGTGACCGGGGAGGGCCTGGAGGCGGCGCTGCGGGGCGTCGACGCTGTGATCGACGTGACGAGCATCGCCACGCTCAACGAGGCGAAGGCAGTCGAGTTCTTCACCGCCACCACAAAACATCTGCTCGCGACCGCGGAGTCCGCGGGAGTGGGGCACGTCGTGGCGCTCTCGATCGTGGGCATAGACCGGGTGCCGCACGACTACTACGCCGGCAAGCTCGCTCAGGAGCGCATCGTGGCCGCTTCGTCCGCGCCGTGGACGATCCTCCGGGCGACGCAGTTCCACGAGTTCGCGGCACAGATGTTCGAGCAGGCGAAGATGGGGCCGCTGCACCTGGCGCCGATCGCGCGGGTGCAGCCCGTCGCGGCGCAGGAGGTCGCCGAGCGGCTGATTGCCCTCGCCGCGGGGTCCCCTCAGGGCCGCGCCCGGGACCTGGCCGGGCCGCGGGAGGAACGACTCTCCGACATGGTGCGGGCCTTCGCGCGGGCGAGCGGGCATCGCGGGTGGATCCCCGCGATGCGCGTGCCCACCCGGCAGATGCGAGGGATGCAGGCCGGCGGGGTGTTGCCCGGCCCGGATGCGGATCGTGGCCGCCAGACCTTCTCGGAGTGGATCGCGCAGCTCTGAGCGGGGCTGCGGCACGCGCGGTCACGAGCACGAGCACGAGCACGAGCACGAGCACGAAAGAATAGAGCCATGTCTACGAACACCGCTCTGCTGATCATCGACCTCCAAGTGGGCGTGGTCTCCGACTGCGTCGACGTGCCCGGCGTCTTGGCACGCACCGCTGCACTCGTTGATCGAGCCCGAAGTGAGAACGTCCCGGTGATCTGGGTGCACGATCACGGCGGCCTCGAAATCGGCAGCGACGGATGGCAGCTCGCCGCTCCCCTGGTGCGCCGCAGCGACGAGCCGATCGTGCAGAAGACCTACCGCGACTCGTTCGCAGAGACCGACCTCGCCGAGGTGCTTGCTGCCTGGGACACCACCCGTCTAGTCGTCGCAGGAGCACAGAGCGACTACTGCATTCGCACCACCACGCAGGCCGCTGCCGTGCGCGGATTCGACGTCACTTTGGTATCCGACGCGCACACCACAACCGATGCCGAATTCTCTGGGTCTCGTATGACCGGCGAGCAGATCGTGGCACACACCAACATGTATTTCAGGGGCCTGCGCTATCCCGGCTTGCGGTTAGGTATCGCCACGCACACCGAGGTCGAACTGTGACGAGGACCCTCGCCGCTGGATACACGCTCCGCGGCGACGCACCTCCTCTCACCGACTATCTCGAACTCCGACGGGTGAGCGGTCTCTCCGAGAAAACCCCCGAGCAAGGGGTTGCAGCGCTAGAGGGGTCCTGGGCGTTCCGCCACGTCGTCGACCCGAACGGAACGGTGGTGGGCATGGGCCGAATCATCGGCGACGGAGGATGGTACTTCCTCATCGCCGACATGGCCACGCTGCCCGAGCATCAAGGACGCGGTATCGCCTCGGCAATCCTTGACGCCCTGCTCAACCACATCCGCGCCTCGGCACCCGCGGGCCCCTACGTCACACTCACCGCAGACCCCCCAGGACGCAGACTCTACGAATCCCGGGGATTCACCGATGTCGCACCGGCCGCCACCGGCATGCACCTCCGACTCAGCTAGCGACCCCTGGACCAGACCCCCTCCTGCGCGGAGCGCCAGCGCTCCGATAGTGCAGCGGCCTACTTTCGGGTGCGACGCCCCTGAGCGACGGCTGACGTGATCACCCGGATCGTGACGGCCACCAGCACCAGATTCGCGAGCATCTGGGCCGTAACCGCGATCCGCGCAATGCTCGACACCGGAACAATGTCGCCAAAACCTACCGTTGTGAGCACTGTCGCAGAGAGATACACCGAATCGACCTTGTTCAGCGGCTCACTGAACGCCGTCGGATCCACCGCCGAAAAGATGAGGTACACCCCAGCCGACACGAAAACGGCCATCGGCACCAGCAGCGCAATCGCCTCTATCGCTTGAAACACGGGAGTGGGCGACTTCACAATGGCCCGCGACTGCCACGCCACACAGACCAAGAACGCGCACATGCCGACCACGAAGAACACCAGCGGCGCGAAGCCACGAGGACCAACAGGCAGCAGCACATAGACCAGAAGCAGCGTGGCAACTGTGCCGGCGCTGCGAGCAAGTGCGTGCAAGAGCGCTTTGCGCCCGGGAGGCGAAGCCGCTGCGCTCATGGAGTCCTCTCACACATTCGTGGTCATCTCACGATATGCGAAAAGGGTACCCTACCGACCCCGGCCTGCCACAGCGCGGCCTCGCGGGCCAGTGCGACCAGGCACGCCGGGCGCCGCGGGCCGCCCAGGCTCAGACGCCGAGGGCGCCGATGAACAGCAGGGCGAAGACGATGATCGCTGCAGAGAAGAGGAAGCCGATCCCTCCAGTCACCATTCCCGCGATAGCAGCACCCTTCGAAACGCGAGCCTTCACAGCCACAATTCCAAAGACGACAGCGAGCACCCCGGCGATCATGCTCACCACGAGCACCGCCATACCCGACAACGCAACGAAGTTCAGGATCAGCAGCAGCACACTGGCAATTCCCGCGACAAGAGCGGCAGGCGCAGCCCAGGTGGGCGCTGCGGTTTCGGACGACTGCGACACGGATGTTCCTCCAAGATGCGAACAGGCAATGAGCCACCAAGCTACAGCGTACGAGGCACGCGCAACAGAGCTCTGCCCACTTTCCCGCGCACGGCTCGCAACTTGCATCAAATTTGCGCGATCTGAACCCAAAAGCACCCGATGGCCGGTCTTATTCACCAATAGGCTGCCAACAGCACCACGAAGCGTCATCGCTTACCACGGGAGGGAATACTGTGACAGAAGAACATCTGAGCCGGAAGCTCGCAGACGCGCCGAGGGCCGACGAGGGGTACTACGGCCCGGACAGCGTCTCCTGGAGGGTCTTCTCCGACCCCGGCTCGATGCTCGGCGCAAAGAACGCCGTCTTCCTGCAGATGCTCGAACCCGGCATGATGACCCACTTCGAGCGCGTGTCACTCACCACCGAAGGGCCCGAGCAACTCGCGGCGCGCTTCGACCGCACCTCGGCCTACCTGCGCGACGCGATCTTCGCCGACCGCGCCCACGCCGACGCGGCGGCCGCCCACGTCGACCGCCTGCACGAGCGGGCTTCATGGACAAACCCCGAGACCGGTGAGGTCGTCAGCGCCAAGCAGCCCGACTGGCAGCGTTGGACCTGGTGGACGTACATTTGGTCGGCGGTGCGCGGATACCAGGAGTTTGGCCCCGGACTGTCGCCCGCCGACTCCAACAAACTCGTGCAGGAATCCCGCCACGGTGCCGAGAGCCTGCACGTGCCCGGGCCGTACTTCCAGACCTTCGACGAACTCGACGCCTACATCCGCAAAGAGCTCGAAACGAAAGCGCTCACCCTGTTCGCCGCTCTCGCCGGACACACGCTGCGCCACCCCGACGTCAAAGGCCCCATCGCCAAGTTCGTCACGCGCCGGGTGCTCGACGGCGTGCTCTCACTGCTGCCCGAAACCGCGCTCTACTTCTACGCCGTGGAGGACCGCGGCCCCAAGGCGTTTGCACGGGGCGCGCGATTCACCAAGTGGATCGCAAAGCTCGCCCGCAAGAACCGCTCCGCGGAGCAACTCATCGCCGAGGCAATCGGCGACTCCATCGCCAAGCCCTACCAGCGAGTGCGCCCCGCACGGGCATAGTCCTCGCACCGGCCGGTGATGGGCCGGTGCCGCACACGCCTGCGATCCGCCGTCCTGCACGAGCACACGCTCAGCAGGGCGGCGGTGTGCGTGTTCAGGCGCGCTCTCGTCGATATGGCATCGCATTGAGAAACCTGCACGCGCGATCCACCCAGCTGAGATGATGTACAGGTGAGTCGTATCGCGAACCTCCTCAGGTCCTATCCGCTCGTATTCGGCACGCTCCTCGTCGCAGCGGTCGGGCTGATCATGCTCGCCACGCCCGCCGCCAGGATCGCACCCTGGATTGTGGGCGCATACGCTCTAGGGATCGCCGCATGGTCGGCCATCGACATGATCCGCCAACTGCTCCGCGGGCACGCCGGACTGGACATTCTCGCCGTCACAGCGATCACCGCAGCAGTCGCCGTCGGAGAGGTGTGGGCCGCACTCATCGTGGTGTTGATGCTCACCGGCGGCGCAGCGCTCGAAGACTACGCCGAGCACCGCTCCAAGCGCGAACTGACCGCACTCCTGCGCAAAGCACCGCAGCTGGCCACCCGCATTGTCGAACACGCCCAGAACGCTCCTGAGAACGCCGTCACAGAAGACGTGCCCGTAGACGAGATCGCAGTCGGTGAACTGCTGCTCGTGCGGCCCGGTGCGCTGGTGCCCGTGGACGCCATCCTCGTTTCTGAGCACGCCGTCTTCGACGAGTCTTCTTTGACGGGCGAAAGCCTCCCCGTCGAACGCACTGCCGGCGAACGTGTCGCGAGCGGTGCCGTGAACGGCCAGGCCGCCGTGACGATGCGGGCAACAGCGCTCGCCTCCGATAGCGAGTACCAGCAGATCGTGCGGCTCGTTGAACAGGCCACGAAGAGCAAAGCCTCAGTCGTGCGACTGGCCGACCGATACGCGCTGCCCTTCACGCTGCTCGCGTTGATCATCGCCGGTGCCGCCTGGGCACTGAGCGGCGATGCCGTCAGGTTCGCCGAGGTGCTGGTCGTGGCAACGCCATGCCCGCTGCTGATCGCCGCCCCAGTCGCCTTCCTCGGAGGCATGAGCCGTGCCGCGAGGTTCGGCTTGATCGTGAAGGGCGGAGGGACTCTCGAACAGCTCTCACGCGCGCGCTCCGCAGCATTCGACAAGACCGGCACCATCACCAAGGGAAAGCCCGCGCTGGAACGTCTGCTACCCGCAGCCGGCTTCGACGCAGACGAACTGCTCCGGCTTGCCGCATCCGCAGAGGTCTACTCATCGCATGTGCTCGCAGGGTCTGTGATCGACGTAGCAAAACACCGTGAGCTGCGCCTCCTCGATGCGGAGAGGGCCGAAGAGATCGCAACACACGGGGTAGCCGCAACCCTTCGGCTGGCCCACGCCACCGACCCGGTGGTCGTGCGTGTCGGCAAGCCTGCATGGATTGGCGAGCACGCGGCAGACCTGAGCCTCGCGGAGCTAGCTCCCGGCGAGCTTGCGATCTATGTGGCTGCCGACGACCGCTTCGCTGGCGCGATCGTCATGCGCGACCAGGTGCGGCAGGAGGCTGCTCAGGCTCTGAGCGAACTCGACGCCCTCGGAGTCTCGCGCACACTCATGGTGACCGGAGATGTCGCCGCCACCGCGAACCCGATCGCCGAACGCCTCGGCATCGACGAAGTGCATGCCGAGTGCCGGCCGAGTGACAAGGTGCGGATCGTGCAGGAGGTGCAACCGCGACCGCTGATCATGGTCGGCGATGGCCTCAACGATGCGCCCGTGCTCGCCGCGGCAGACATCGGCTTCGCGATGGGCGCGCGCGGAGCCACCGCCGCCAGCGAATCCGCAGACGTCGTGAACCGATATGACACCCTCGCATCGCTGCCGCGCGCGGTGATGATCGGGAAGGACACGGTGAGAATCGCACTGCAGAGCATCTGGTTGGGCATCATCATCAGCATCGGGCTCATGCTCATCGCCGCCTTCGGCTTCCTGCCCGCCATCCTCGGAGCTTGGCTGCAGGAGCTTGTGGATCTCATCGCGATCCTCGGAGCGCTGCGCGCCGTCGGCCCCCGATCTGAACGTACCGCGCGTCGGCTCGGCTGACTGCGACCGAGCCGGCATCAGGCGCCGGCCAGGCACGACTGTGCGGAGGAAGGGCGGTCAACCACCGACCAGAACGCCTGCGATCACAGGCCGCATCCTGGCCTCAGAAAGAGTTCGGGGAGGGGCGGCAGGTGCCACCCCTCCCCGAAGCTCTGAGCAGCTACGCTGCGGTGTTCGCGCGACGACGTGACCGGGAGAGCACCAGGACACCCCCGACGGCCATGAGCGACACCACACCAAGTGCGGGGAGCACCGTCTCGTCGGCACCGGTGCGAGCGAGTGCAGGCTCGGATTGCTGCCCCGTCTCACGCACAACCTCGATCTTGACCGAACCGACTTCCTGACCGTTCAGGAGCATCACGAGACGGTGCGTGCCGCTGGGCACGCTCGCGGGAATCGCAAACGTAGTATCGAGCGTGCCTGCCGCACTCGATGTGCGCGCGCCGAGCGCGATCGGTTGCGAGTGCAACTCGAAGGTGTACTCGGTGTCGAAGAGCAGGCCCCAGGCTTTGAAGGGAACCGACGATCCCGCAGTCACGCTTTTCACACCCGAGATCGACAGCGTGGGTGCGGCAATTCGGCCGCTCGGCGGGGTGGCGATGACGTAGTCGACAGTGTTGGCCGCGCGGAGGGTGGCGACAGCATAGACAGATTTCCCGACGAGGTCCGCCGTCATGGCGAGGCTCGCCTGATCCGCACCCGCAATCGGGGTGCCGTCAGAGAGATACCAAGCCCAGCTCACCGAGGTGGGCGTAGGTGCCCACGTCGTCGTGTCGATGTCTGCGGTCAATTGGCCGAAGAGACTGTGAAGACCGTGCAGGGTCGGCGCATCGCCAGGCGTGAACCCACCCTTGTGCACGGTGTTCGAGAACGGAGAGTTCGGGGTCACATAGTTCTGCGTATCTGGCGCTTCGAGCGTGGCGATCACGTAGACGCCGGTGCCCTCCAGGCTGCTGGCCGCGGCGAGGGTGGTCGCGGTGCCGGACTGCAACAGCGCATGCGTATCCGCGCGATACCACGCGTACGTCACCGTGGCCGGCACCGGAGTCGTGCCGGTGAGATCGAGGGAGGCGGTGAAGTCGGTGCCGATCACACCGGACCCGCTCACCACCGGGGTGTTCACGTTCTCGAACCCACCCTCATGGACAGTGTTCGAAAACGGAGAGTTGAGCGTCACGTAGTTGTGCGTATTTGGCGCTTCAAGCGTCGCGATCACATAGACACCGGTGCCCTCCAGGCTGCTGGCCGCGGCGAGGGTGGTCGCGGTGCCGGACTGCAACAGCGCATGCGTATCCGCGCGATACCACGCATACGTCACCGTGGCCGGCACCGGAGACGTGCCCGTGAGATCGAGGGAGGCCGTGAAGTCAGTGCCGATCACACCCGACCCGCTCACCAACGGGGTGTTCACGTTCTCGAACCCACCCTTGTGGACAGTGTTCGAAAACGGAGAGTTCAAGGTCACGTAGCTCGGCGTCCCCGGAGCATCAAGCTGCGCGATCACATAGACACCTGTGCCTTCCAGGCTACTGCTCGCAGGAAGCGTCGCGCTCGGGCCGGACTGCAACTGCGCTCCGGTATCCACGCGGTGCCAGGAGTATGTCACGCTCGTCGGCACCGGAGTCGTGCCGGTGAGATCGAGAGACGCGGTGAAGTCGGTGCCGATGACGCCGGATCCGCTCACCACAGGGGTGTTCACATTCTCGAAACCTGGGGCCGCTGAAGCGGCTGCCGGAACGAGGTTGAAGGACAGCAGGCCGAGCAGGGCTGCGAGCAAGAATGACCATCGACGAAAACGGCGAGAAGCAGGAGGTTGCATGTGTGGACCCGGATTCTATAGAGGCTGCCATAGCCACTCAACGGAGAAAGAAATACCGCATGCAAGAATAACCCGAAGTTGGCCACTATCCAAGATTGTTCTTGAGTCACCGGAGCCGAAACTGCCGCGCAGGGAGCCACCAGCCGGGAAAACTGGAGAGAAAACATAAAAGAACCCCCGCAAGTAGAAGCCTTGCGAGGGTTCAGCAACGGTGTAATAGCCGTTACGTGGCTCCGACCGGCATCGATCCGGTGACCTTTCGATTAAGAATCTTGTCATTTCAGACCATACTGCGGGATGCCAGAATCTTCGTTTTACCTGATCAGATACCAGAAATCATTCTCGCTATCTACTAGCAGTTGTCACTGAATATGCGGGATAGATGCGGGATTTAGCTCAGTACATGAAGCCTGGATCGTAAGCTTTCAGCGGCAGGTTCAACCTGAGATGCGGCTTAGACGAGTGCTGTTGGTTTTCTTTCTCTTGCCAGGCACCAGACCCATTCTTTCGTAGATAGATCTGTTAGAAAAGTATCGGATCAAATGCGGCAAGATACCTACTATGCACTCCTCCCCCGCGACCAGTACCGGCAGCTCCATCACAAGTCACGATGGAGTCTCGGACTACACCCCTCTGACCCACCTGGTGCGCACGGGTCTCTTCGAGCTTGCGAAGCGTCGTCCGATCTTCCACTCTGAGGCCGACTTCCAGTACGAGTTGGCAACCCAGCTCACACGGTTGGACTCGTCCGTGGAGATCCGCCTCGAGTGGCCGGTGCGCGTACCCGGCACTCGCGTGATCAATCTGGACATGCTCCTGCGACTTAACGGGCTTCAATATGCCGTCGAGCTGAAGTACATCACCGCGAAACTCGACGTCACCATCGGGGACGAGGCGTTCCTCCTCAAGTCCCAGGCCGCACAGGATCTTCGACGATACGACATCCTCAAAGACATCCTCAGAGTCGAATCACTCGTCGAGACCGGTGTGGTGGGTGCCGGCATGTCCGTCACGATCACCAACGATCGAACGCTCTGGCGTGAGACGTTGCGGGAGGGCACCGTTGATGAAGCGTTCCGTCTCCATCACGGCCGCATCGTGACCGGTGACCTGGCCTGGGCCGACCATGCGGCCGCCGGCACCATCCGCGGCCGAGAGGCTGCGCTGTCTCTGGCCAGCAGCTATCTGTTGGACTGGGAGGACTACTCGCAGCTCGACGCGGCCCGCAACGGTGAGTTTCGCATGCTCATCGTCGAGGTCGCCGGCACGGTTCCGTCGGGGAACTAGGTCCCCCCTGCAACACACGAACGCCCCGCGACTTCGGTCCGGGGCGTTCTGTTTTGTGCTCTTTGAGAGATCGTATCTTTAGTGATCGCTGCCGTCAGTGGGCTCGTCGTCGTAATACCATTCAAGATTTCCGGGGTCCGGGGCGACAAACCCGGCACTGCGGGCTGCATCCAACGCAGTATCAAGATCGGCGGCGATCTCGTGAGGAATCACGAGGGTAGCTCGCATACCATCCACTCGATCAACTACACCCTGTGCGATTGCCACCGCTCGCGACAACTTCGCATCCTCGGTTGGTTCCTCGGGTTCATCAACATCGATTTCAATGAGGAGTTTCACCGCACGACCGAGGTTTTCATTCACCTGCGCAATCTCAGAAGGTGTTTCGCTCGACGGCACTGCCGAGAGGTATGCCTCAACGGCAGTTTCAAAGGAATTCACAAGTGATGCATAGCTAGTACTCATCGATTCATTATCTCGGCTGACGCGGACAATGAACAGCTAATACTGAGGAGGTCGCTCTGCTTTGTGGAGGAAAAACCTGATTCAATCGGCGATCTTCCATCTCACATTGAAGATCCGCTCTCTCAGCACCTCTGCTTGAAGCGAGTGTTCGAGCATCTCAATGTACGTGTCAGCCTTGTCTCGTAGACGGTCGCGCTCTTCGCGGAACTTCTCGTAGAGTTCATCGGCTTGTCGAGCAAGCTTCTGAACCTCCTTACGAAGCTTCAGCCGCTCAGCGAGGTCCGTAGCCCGTCGCTCCCTCGCGTTAATCTCATCCTTCGTTTTCTCCAGCTTTCGTGCCTCAGCCTCGTACTTCGCTTTGTGATCTTTGAGCCGCGACTCTACAAGATCGCCCTGGTCGAGACTGAACTGAGCCGTCCGGTTCTGGACGTCTTCGGTGTAGAGCTCCATCTGCTGATCCAGCATGGAAGCAAGAGCGCTCACGTCCAAACTGGTGAGGGGCCGTGTCCCCTGGCATCGGAGATCCAAGATGTCTTCCGCGAGTTCATTGTCGACGAGGTCTCCGTCATCGGAGATGCCCGCCGCAAGTATGTACGACTCGGTGGACACATCGAACTCAGTACGTGTGGTGAACGTGAGGAGCTCGACCGTAAGTAGCCCGGACTTGCCGGCAAGTTGACGCACCGCCGCGGATACCCGGTCTGAGCTACTGAGTGAGAACACCAACTCCGCATCAGGCGTTGATGCCGTCAGCGCGGAGCTCACAACGTGCTGACCAAGGTCGCTGTTGTACCGGTACTGATGTGCGCCTTGCTGCGGGTGCGACTTGAAGAAATAGCGTCCTGTCGGAATCCCCTGTTCGGGAGCCCGATGCAGGGTGAAGTGTCTCCCGTCGCCCTCGAACGAGGCCACGTCCTGCAGCTCATGGCGAGTGATCTGCAGCAGCAACCGCTCGAAAGTGTTCAGCAACACATCCTTCTCAGCGTCGTAGCTCTTGAGCTTGTCCTGCACGTGAGGATCGAGATTGTCGAACACGCGAGCCCTAGCTCGCTCCATTTCTTCACTGATCTCGACCTGGTAGCGTCGCTCGAGCTCATCAAACGCGGCGTTGATCTCGTCGCTGGTCTTGCATCGTTCAAGGATGGCCGCGATCGACTTCTCGAAATCGAGCCCGTCTTCGATAGAGCCCAGCACCTCGTCGGAGGCGCCGAACACCGAGGTGAACAACTGGAACTTCTCGGTGAGCAGTTCCAGGATGCGCTGCTCTGCCAGGTTCCCCTTGTTTGAGAAGTTCACCACGACGACGTTGTGCTTCTGGCCAAAACGGTGGACACGGCCAATGCGCTGCTCAACTCGCTGCGGGTTCCACGGGAGGTCGTAGTTCACCAGCATCGAGCAGAATTGCAGGTTGATACCTTCTGCAGCGGACTCTGTAGCGATCATGATGCTGCCACGATCGCGGAACTCGTCGACCAGTGCTTTACGCACGTCGGCGGACTTGATCTTCGTGATGAGATCGGAGCCCTCGTTTCGCGCGAGCCAGTCCTGATAGATCCGCTTGGACTCCTCCGAGTCGTTCTTGCCGTTGAACAGTACGAGACCGTCGCCATACCCCGCCGCAGTGAGTTCCCTTGCGAGGTACTCCTGGGTCTTCGTGGAGTCAGTGAAGATGATCGCCTTACGCGCGGCGCCGACCTCCTGCAACCGACTGAACCCTTGGTCGAGTGCATCGAGAAGTCGCACGGCCTTCTGGTTCGTCGTGATCGACCGGGCGAGAGCCGCATACGAGCGGAGCTCGTCGACCTCGGCTTGGATCTCGTCAAACAGCTCGTCGTTTGAGGACTCTTCTGGGATTGCAAACAGCGTAGATTCTGACTCTTCGATCTCCTCAGAGGTCATGTCCTCATCGACCAGCGCGCCACGGTTTGAACGCACCTTCCCCGACCGAAGCTCCCCCTCAAGCCTGTTTGCAACACGCTCAAGAGTGGAGGCCACGGCATACGTTGATGATCCGAGACGCTTCCGAAGAATCAGAGCCGAAAGGTGACGCTGCGATTGAGCAAACGCGTGGAGCACAGGCCGCTGCAGGTACTCGTTGACCTTGTCGTAGAGCTCGATCTCAGCGGCAGATGGAGTGAATTCGAACGCCATCGGGATGCGCTCTGTGAAGCGAATGTACTTCTGAGCATCCTTCCGAAGCGTGCGTTTGGCGATGTGGGAAATTCGCATCGCCAAGTCGTCGTTCCCGTACCCTCCTGGGTCGTCGACGTAGCGCTCTTTGAAGCCCTCGATGGAGTGGAAGAAATCCGGATCAAACACGGACACTAGCCCGTAAAGTTCTTCCAGTCGGTTCTGCAGGGGTGTTGCCGTCAGCATCACGGCTTTCCCGGCCGCCCGCATCACTTCGGACACCGCCTCTGCGATCTTGGCACCGGGCTTCCAATGCGACCGGAGGCGGTGTGCCTCGTCGGCGACAACGACGTCCCAGTGCCTGGAGAGATCGTCGTAATGCCGGAGAACGAACTCGTAGGAGCTGATCAGGATGTGCTGCGCGCCCGACTGCTGCTGCGCAAGCAGCTCATACTTGTTCTTGCTGTCGAGAAGCTTTGCCGGCAACGCGAACTTGTCACTGAGCTCCTGCTGCCACTGCTGCCGCAGTGACGACGGTGCGATGATCAGGATCCGGCGCTTCCGCTCCGCCCAATACTGCGAGAGCACAATTCCGGCCTCGATGGTCTTGCCGAGCCCCACTTCGTCAGCAAGGATCACACCCGGGGACGTAGACGACTTGAGCGCGAACAAGGCCGCATCGATCTGATGCGGCTTCGGTTCGACCTGAGCATCGAACAAGAGCCCAGCAAGCTTTCCCACATGGTCAGATGCGTACGAACGCTCCAGCTGATGGGCATAGAACTTCGACTGATAGGGGGAAAGCGTCATTGCTGGACCTTGCTCGGTGGTTACCGGTAATCGCTGGCGAGATCGGACTCGTACAACGCACGAGCATCATGCTGAGTACGAATCGCCGCTCGGACCTGATCGCGCTTGAGATCGAGTACGCGGTACTTGCCGTCCGTCTCAGCCACCGACTCGATGCGTCGGAACTCTTGTCCGTACGCCTCGGTGAAGTCCGCGAGGCCGCGAAGCTTGGGCATGGCATCTGCAAGATGGTGCCCGTGGGGATCCACGAGATCCGCAACGATGCCGTCTTGCCCCTCGGCGAAGAACACGAAATCAACGCGAAGGGCTTTCCACTTCTGGGTGCCGTCAGTGTAAGCGATTGCCAGTGATTCCTTGACCGCGCGGTCAGGGTTGCGCCACCACCCTACGAAGCCGTCACGGCCTGCTTCAGCTTCAAGGACGTACCCTTCCCACGTGTTGAGGTTCGCCGGGAATTCTCCGGTCTCAGTGACCATGAGGTGATTCCGGTACAGGGGAATTTCTTTTTCAGTGCCGTCGGGTTCGCGGAGCTTCGTCTCAGCCTGTCCGGTGCGGGGTCGCACCAATTGGATGCGCTCCGGTGTATTCGACATCCCTTCAAGCCGGTCATATTCGGCCTGCTTCTCGTCAGGAAGGTTCTTCCGGTCTACGCGAGTATCAGTGAGCCAACGCTTGGTGAGCTTGTCGGCTTCTTCTTCAACGCTGGAGACGAGCTCAGGCACCATTCCGAGTGCAGCGACCTGGATGCATGCTTCCAGGAGATCATCTTCGTCTGCATCCTCGTCGACGAGGTAGTTCACATACTCCGAGGCCAGCGTGGGGCTGAGGTGTCTGCCGGCAGCGCGATATGCCTCGAGGATCGATCGGGTGTCTGCGATCAGCTCGATTGCCGACGCCTTCACCCCTTCCTCGCCAAAGCGCGCACGGATTTCCTCACCAGACATAGTGAGGATGTCTTTCCGTGCCTCTTCGACCTTCTCTTTGAACTGGGTCGCTCTGGACTCGACCACGCGGCAGAGTTCATCGCTGGCCTGTTTCCCGGCTTGAGCAACAACCTTGTCCTTCGCAAGCGCCGCAGCGAGTGCGAGTGACCGGGTAATCGGTTTTGCCCGTTGCTTCGGAATCGTCACCGTCGGGAGTGTTTCGAACTTGTCCCACACTCCTTCGGGAAGCTCTGTGTTCGGCAGCAGGGTGACCGGCTGGAACAGCACGCGCCGACCCTCGCCACCACCGGTGTCGTTGTCGTCATCGTGCGCGGTGGCGCCCTTCATGAGCATTTTCGCGACGCCCTCAGCCGTCTCCCTGTCGAAATGCGGGAGCATGCAGTCGACTGAGTTCAAAAGCTCATCGCCGGGGATGCGTCGCGCCAAAGGGGTACGGATCATACGACCCAGGAGCTGCGTGATGTATGTCGGATCAACAGCCGACCTAAACGAAATGAGCACCTCGGCACGAGGGCAATCCCAGCCGGTAGAGATCGCCGTTTTGGCGAGCAAGACACGGATGTGCTTCGAATCCTGCACCCGCTGCGGCTCGATGTAGGGCACCGTGTAACCGCCGGCATGGAGATCCTGGTGTTCACCGAAGACGTGCGCGACTGACTCGTACCCAAGCCCAGGCCACGTTTCGAACACAGTGTCGAGCGTGCGCACGATGGTTTCATCGTCAGGCTTATCCGCCAGCTGGACCACGAGAAGAGGTGCGACATTGTCGGCTTCACCTTGCTCCTTTGTGTATTCGTCCCAGGCATTGGTCGAAGCGATCGTCTTTTCGACGGCGTGCTTCAGGAGCACCATGTCGAAAACACCGTTCTCAGCGGGGATCGTCAAGACGATGTTGTCTTTCAGGAGGCCCGAGGCCTGCACGAGCGCGCTATCAACCTGCACTGACGGCAACGCGTTCCGGTTCTCGATCGCCTTCATCGCAGTCTGGAAGCGCTCCACTGTCGCAGAGATACCGAAGACGATGGGGATTGCAGGAACTGTCCCTTGACCGTTGATGAGCTTCTGCACGATCGTCGCGCGATTCTGTGCAGGCTTCATGCCCCTGTGCGCCTCGTCGAGCACGAGGTACAGCGTGAGGTCCTTGTTCTCGATCGTGTTCGCGATGGTGTCGTAGATATTCGACTGCATCTCGTCAGGAGAGGGACGCATCGCATCGAACATGTTGTCGGGGTTCAGACGCGCGCCGGCGCCTTTCACCAGGTTCGAACTCTTGCTGAGCTTCTGTGTGTTCAGGAAGTACACGTGACCAGCTTGGAATGACGAGTCACGGAAATCGTTCGTGATGAGCTTCAACCGGTTGTCGAGCTCGCTCGCTGCAGATTGGATTCGCGCGCGAGACTGCTCGTTCAGTGACGGGTCGTCGGAGAACCAGAGCACTACGGCTCCCGGGTCCGGCTGGAAATCAAACTCTTCTGACCCGAAAATAAGCGCTTCGATCACGGCAGCAGCCATGACGGTCTTACCGGCACCGGTGGTTGCCGACAGCGAGAACTGCGAAAGGAGATTGTGCCGGTGGTAGTTGTCTCGTGCAATACCGAGGTTCCGCAGAACACCTGCGACAGCGTCTGCTTGGTAGTCCTTGAGTGTGTATCGCATTAGAACCCCCGGCTCTGGTTGATCTCGAAGTTCTGCAAGTAGGACTCGTAGAGCTGCACAGTGTGAACCTCGCTCGGGAGTTCACGGCAGATCATCTGGAACGCAGAGGCATTCTCGGTGATAACGAACACAGTCTTGACGGTGTCTGTCTGGCGCATCGCGCTGAGGAACTCGTCTGCGTTGTCGGTGTTCTCGAGCACCGCATAGACCTCTGACACGTTCCAACCGTCGTCTCCGAGATCGTCGATGAGGCGACCTGTCGAGCCGGCACGCATCCACAGCATCGGCGCGATACGAGAGAACGCCCGGTTGTGCCGCACCGAGAATGGCGTCTCGTAAGTGAGCGTGAAGAACGCAGCGTTCTCCTCGAACCCGTCAGCCATCGGGAACTCATCCGTGAACTTATAGTCACCCTTGATCGGGTCACCGTCGGGGGTCAACCCCGTGATCGCTGCCTTGATACGAGGCTTGGTGATGTAGTCACAGATGCCCCACTTGTCCCAGTCAGGATCACCTGGTCGGAGCCCCTGCTTACGGAGCTTCACCTGTTCATCGGCGCCTACCTCGTTGTTGGTGATGGCGATGCTGCGCCGCCGGCCTCCGTCTTGCTTGTTCAAACGCATGACAGCGTGAGCTGTCGTGCCAGAACCAGAGAAGAAGTCGAGGACTACCGCTTCTGGCTTTTCTTTTATGAAGAAACGGAGAGCGTCTTCTACCGCGTAGAGCGACTTTGGGTATGGGAATTTTCTTCCAGGAAGACATGCTTTGACAAACCATGCTCCGTGCTCAGCCGCTGAGTGAGACACCTTGTTCCAAGTTGTCATAGGCGCATAGGTTTTGGCGCCCTCGCGATAACGAAGCTTCAGATCGCCTTCTGGGTTGCGCCCGAGAACTTCGATATCTCCGGATTCAACTTTGGCGACCATGCCGCTCTGAAGATACTGCGGGCTGCGCAGACCAGTAGTGACATCACGTTTTGAGAAACGCACGTATCCTTTTGCCAAGTAATCAGTGAACGTCTGCGGAGACAAGCGCCACATTAGTTCGCGACCATACCCGTCAATTGGCCACACTGCGACTGTGCCATCCGGTGGAGTGTAATCATCAGGATGAAGATCGATGTTCAACGGTGCGCCCACTGAATGATAAGTTCCGTCCTCCTTGTCTAAATGAATAGGCCAGAACATGCTGGGAATACGCGTCCGAAGACTACCCTCTCCGTTCCGAATCAGTCCGTTCCAGCGAACTTGAGGGATTGCATCTGCCTTGACTTCCCGGAGCATGTCGGAATTTGATGGCTTAACGAAAGAGCTTCCGAACATAACGAAAAAAATGTATTCGTCGGTACGACTGAAACGACCTGTTCGTGAAGAACCGCTCGGGTTGATCACACTCGCAATCATCTGAATATCTGCCCCAGGGAACGTCTGCTCCAGCAGCATCCCAAGTCGCAGATACTCCTTCTCATCGATCGTGACGATCAAGACCGAGTCATCCGGGTTCAGCAGATCCTTCGCGACCAGGAGGCGTCGCTCCATGAAGGCGAGCCACTTCGAATGGCGGTAGTCATCGTCACCTTCGACGTAGTCGTTGTTGTACTTCCAATCACGGGCACCCGTGTTGTAGGGCGGGTCAATGTAGATCGCGTCGATCTTCCCGCGGTGCGTGTAGGTCAGCATCTCAAGCGCATGGAAGTTCTCTGCGTTGATCACCGTGTGGAACGGCTTGTCTCCACCATTCGCCACACGACCGGTCTCAACGAGGCCTGGATAGATCTTGTCCTCGAACTCCGCGACCACTACGAGGTCGGCGACATCTGCAGTCGCTTCTTCGGGCTCACCGTTCGTGATCTCGAGGAGAGTCGCGGTCTTACCGGTCTCCGTCTTGGAGAGTGACTCCACTGCCCACAGCCGCTGATCCCCCTTCGCGGTCTCACCGCGGGCGGGGAGGATGCGCACCTTGGAACCCCGCCGGATCTTTTGACCGGGGAGCTCAACGGCTTCTGGCTGGTGACGCTCAAAAACGAGCCCGAACGAGCGTCGCTGTGTGAGGGCAGTGATCTCCTTCTCAAGATCCGCGCTCAACTGCGGGTCAGTTGCCCGAAGCTGTCTCATGAGGTCTGTAAGTCGTGACATCTATTACTCGTTCTCTCCGGATGAAGCCCCGCCCTGGCGCACCCAGTCGTCGACTTCACTAGCTTGAAATTTCCACAGTCGACCGATCTTGTGCGCAGGCATCTCCTGCGTGTGGATCCAGGTGTAGACCGTGTCTTTAGACACCCCGAGGTGCGAAGCGATGTCATCGGCTGACAGCCACTGCTCTGACATACCGCCCCCTTTACCCGCCAATCGGGTTATGTCTCATTAATCAGGATCTTATTCGTTGTCATCCATTTACACACGTGACAATCGGGGTTGGTCGGAATAAGACGGGTCTTGGCAGAGAGGTCCATCACAACTTCGGTGCTCACACAGGGCGCAGTTCACTCCCCCACTATCACTGAGCCCTCAGACACTAGGCCGAGGTTCACCTCACCGCCCACGCTCATCCCCGATATGCGCAATTTACGCACCGAAACGCTAAGCGCATCCTCTCCGTCGTTCATATACGAATGAAACTCGCGCTCAAACTGCTCAGCATCTTCTCACTTCAAGGGGTAGGATTTTTATAGCGGATATTGATACTTATCCCAGCTATTTCGTGAAAGCAACCCCGCTTGAGACTTGTGGGTCGTGCATACACTGACGCATAAGTCAAGAAGTTCAGATGATTACCGATCACAGGCACCAATCCGGTCGGTCAATTATTACTGAACTTGCAGCTCAAATGAAGCTCTAGTCTCGGCGCCAGATAGGCCTCGGCGTCGAGCGTACCCACGGACTGGTTGTCCACGAAGGGGTGGGCGCCAGCCCGGTACCAAGTCAAGAAGTGACTGCTCAAGGAATAGATCCTCGGTCCAGCGTGGATGAGCATGCTGCCAGTCCTCATCGTGAATGATGAACTCTTTAAATCGGCGACCAAAGAACGTCGGCGCCTCCATCCCACGCATCATAGATTGCTTCGGGGTCTGCTGACTCCACTTAAGATAAAGAGCCTGAAGGTAACTTGTCGGCACGAACGAACAGGTCAGGTGAGGACTGCAATCTAAGAAGAACGACTGCAGCTGTTCTACGTAAGGAGCGCTGAAACGTAGTTGTCTGCCACCCTTCACGTCTTCCAAAGCAGCTCGAGGCCCTGTTACCCCGTGCTCTTGTTGGATGGCCTGCTTGAGACGGTGTTCTGAGCTTTTGATGTACGACTTGAGTGACGAGACCGCGCTCAGGATGCGTTGAGTGTCTGCTCGATGGTCAGTCCCAACAATTGAAGAACTCGATCCGGTGCGGATCAGGTATTTTCTACGTTGATCTCTGAAGTGAAGAAAGGTCACGGCAGTGATCTGGAGAGATCTCGATTGGAGTACTGCAAGAGCCTCTTGGGTCTCATCGCTGAAACCTTCGGCAACAACGAACAGTTGCGGTTCTCCCTGAAGCTCTTCCGGAATCTCTTGTTGAAATAATTCGGCGAATGATTCCCTCAGTGCGAAGTCGCCCGAGCTAGGGCTGTACATGATCTCAAGGTCTGCGAGCGTGAGCTTCTTAGCGGAAGCGAAGTAGCTGACTATCTGACTTACTACGTCGCGTGATGCACTCCCCGCTTTAAGCTCAATCACGCAAAGTCTGCATTCGCTATCAAGTGCGAGAAGATCAGCTCGCCTTCTATCGATACTCACTTGCCGCGCAATCATCAATAGCTCGATTCCAAGCAAGCTAGGAACCGCTTCAATAATCTGTTCCAGCAGCGCTTCTGAAGCGATGCGACTCGGTGCCAGTACTCGAGGTTCACCATCGTCAAATCGAAGCACTCGTGCAGTCCGAGCGCGGTCAGGCATTGATCTCAGATTCTCAAACTCGGGCACGGAATCAAACATATTTGCATTTGAAGCGACACCGAACTCACCCGACTACGGGCTGTCGTTGGCACCCAGATTCCTTTCTGCTCATAAATGAACGCTTGGGATCACAGGCCCCGATCTCAGGGATTTCAATTTCCAGAATGATTCACAGTTGGCACTCAGGCTCGAACCAGCCCTGCCCCCAATCTTCCACGTCGCAGACGCGCCTGTAGCGCGCTCTGTCACATGACAGAACTTCGACCCCCCGGCGAAGATCTGTGCACCGGCGGCGCCATCTCCAAAACCTGGGTGTGGAGCGAACGCAGCGAAGCAAGTGCAGCAGCACATCCAGCCCGGCCGCGCGGTAGGGCGGGAGCACCACCAGAGAGCCCAGTGGGCTCTCGCAGGGGCCAGGAGCGAAGCGACGCAGTGAGGGCCCAAGGAGCGCCAGCGACGAAGGGTGAGGGGGCGGAAGGATCGGGCGAAGCACGCATCCGAAACGACCCCGAATGAGTGTCGGCTATGCCGACTAGCAACCACGTTTTGAGACCACTCGGAGAGGGGACGAAAAATGGGGGCGCTACCACTCACCCTTATGCTCTTCCCTCCGGGGCGCCTACTTTCGGAGCTACAGCGGAGAAGTAGGCGTTTCTTCGGCGTCAACTCAAGGCAAAAGTCATATTTCAAGGTTCAGAATATGAAGCCAAAAGTCAGATTCTGACGTTGGTTCATATTCTGAGGCGAGATTTTGCCGCGGAATCATGCCATTTTTTGGTGAATCTCAGAATCTGGATTTTGAACGCAGTGGTAGCCAGAATCTGAGCCGCGTATCGCGCGGTAGGGCCGGAATCTGATCTCAGATTCTGGGCCGTAATTCACGTGGCTCCAGTCGTGGCACACGGCTGGTCTCTACCGTTGACGCCGGGGGTGTTCGGCCCTGCCGAGCACCACATTGCTACGCTCTTCCACCGCTTCACAGCAGGGGGTCGAAGGCTCCATCGGAGCCGGAGATCCACGGCTCGGAGTGAGGGTGCTGCACACGGCAGCACCAGGGCATGGAGCCCCGCGGAAGGCCCGGATGACTCCGCT
Organism: Leucobacter sp. VD1; assembly: GCF_037150695.1. NCBI lineage: Bacteria > Bacillati > Actinomycetota > Actinomycetes > Micrococcales > Microbacteriaceae > Leucobacter > Leucobacter sp. VD1. The sequence continues at coordinate 174,984 of NZ_JBBCPO010000003.1, read as the reverse complement.
CACGGTGGGTCAGATGAGGGGTGGAACAGAGCACTGCTTCGCGGTGCTCGGGGCCAGCACCAGCTGCTTGCAAGGGTCCTTGATACCCGCATCGGGGCACGTGGTGCTCGACGAGGAAGCTGGGTGGCGACCCACCCCGCGACACGGAAAAGCGCCTCTGCCCAGTGGGATGAAAGACTGCACCGAGCACCATCTGGGCTGCCTGAAAACTTAACTTCTGGACACTGCATCGCAGTGGCCTCAGTCAGCTCCTGCGGGGTCACCACCACGCAGCCAGATGAGGGGCTTCGGGAGCAACTCTCGCGCGTCGCGAGACGCTGAAACGAAGGAGGCTCGGGGGGTACTGAACGGGTGGAAGAAGCAGTGCACAGGCATCGCGTGGGTGCTGCTTCTGGAGCTCGTTCGAGGCGCGAAAGCGGCGTCTTGCATCCCTGAGCAAACGAAGAGAAAGCGGCTGAGAAGCGACGGGCTTGGGACTGTTTATGGAGCCTGGGAACTCCACTTTTTGAGCAGCCGAATCAGGCTGCGAGACAGGCTCTTGAGGATCTCTCACGGCTCTGAAACTCGGTCTCACGAGCACGCCTGAGAGCCCGCGTAGCGGCGACCTCGAGGCGGGTTCCAGAGACGAGAAATCGGGGGGGCGGGGTAGCGGCCTGTCGGCTACCACAGCACCTTGCTAATGCGTGTGCAACCAGGCGGAGTTCGCGGCGAATGCCGAGGACTGCGCTTGCTTTGGAGCTCTGTCGCTGGCGCGGTTCCCGGAGTGTGCAGCATGCTCGCGGAGGGAGACCGCTCCAGCGAGAGAGCGGATCTCGCACCGGTGCAGATACGCGCCACGCCCCACGCACCCCGAGAAACTGAGCTGAGATACCACCCCCGAAGCGGGGCTTCGAAGCGGGTTTCAGACCCCGTACCCTGGCACACTTGTGACCGTTTTCTGGTCACTTGTGACCGCAAATTGGCCACTTGTGGCCAGAAAGTGACCAGATGTGTACCAGGGTTCAGGCCCGAGGGCCTCGAAACAGCACTGAGAAGCTGATTTCAGCCTCACCGAGTGCACCCTGGCCTCGTTGTGGTCACAAAGTGGCCACGTCTGGCCCACTTGTGGGCGTTTTGTGACCAGGGTGCGAAGATCAGCACCGCCCTGGTACACCTGTGGCCAGAATTAGGCCACATTTGGCCCACTTGTGGGCGAGAAATGGCCAGGGGCGTGCGTTACCACCTCGCCCTGGCACACTTGTGACCGTTTTGTGGCCACTTGTGGGCAGATTGTGACCAGGGCTCTCGAAGCGCGCCGCGCTCGAGCCTGAGAGAAAAAGAACCCCCGCAGCCGGCGCTAGGCGCGAGCTACGGGGGTTCTGAGTGTTATGGCCTTGGAGGGAGCAGTGTGCGGGTTACGCTCCGACGAGTCTGCTTGCGACGAGTCGGTTGAGTGATACCTGCTGCTCCGCCGCATCTATTGCGAGCTGCCGGTGCATTTCCGGTGTGACACGAGTCATGAACTTTCCGGAGAATGTGCGATCAGCAAATGCGACAGGCGGCGTCTCGCCGGAGGCTTGCATATCTTCGAGCACGTCTGAGACAAGTGCAAGGATGCCCGAGAGCGCAGCCGTTTGATCCTCGGCGATCCAGGAAACCGACGGCAGCTCAGCAACAGTAGCCAGGTACGCCTCGTCTTCGGCGGACCAGCGCACGCGGTAGGTGTAATGGTTGGCGTTCATGGCTTCTCCTGTTCTTGTTTCTCGATCGCGGCAAGTACTTGTTTGACTTGGTAAGGCTTGGATTCTCCGTGAAAGTTCTGGATATTTACTCGCGGATCCCCTTGCCAGGGCATCCGGTACACCCGATGTGAGGTACCTCTCTGACGGGGTTCTCCAAAGTGGTGATCGCACACTTTCACGAGATCTGCATACCGGATGCCCTTGGGGTTGTCTTGCATCTTTTTGAGAATCTGTTCGACGCTGGGCACGTATCTATAGTATCAGTATGGATACTGTTTTGGTGACTTCTGCTTGACTCAGAATGATGTTCCGTGGCCTTCCGTCACACGAGGCACTCAAGCTCATTACCGGTTTCCTGAGCTGAATCAGTGGCGTCTACTCCGGTGAACTTGCACAGCGCCTGGGCCTCAGAGATATAAGAACCCCCCGTAGCCGGCGCTAAGCGCGAGCTACGGGGGTCGAGTGAGAGGCTGTGTTCCTGCGCCGCTTAGCTCTTGTCGAGCATCGTGCAGGTGGTGAGGAACTCGATCATCGTGGTTCCGTCGTTCGTACGGAACAGCTCATCGAGTGCCACGTTGAACTCTTCTTGCCTGGCATACGGGATGTTCAGCGGCTCGTAGCCGGCTTGCATCAGCGCACCAGTCATCATGATGCGCGCCGTGCGCTTGTTGCCGTCGAAGTAGAACTGGCTTCGTGTGGCAGAGGCGAAGTACACGAGTGCGCGTGCTCGCGGATCAGCAAGCGCACCAAGACCCGCGATGAGGTTCGCGTAGTCGGCCACCAGGTGCTCACCGTCAGTTCCGTGCGCGTCACCGTCGATGCTGCCACCGCTCGCGAGAAGCACATTGCCACCACCTTGGACGCTTCCTTCGCCCCTGAAGTGCCCCGACTCGATCGCTTCGTGCCTCGCGAAAACGCCATGGATGCGGTCGCTGGTGGCTTTGTCTAACCGGAACGTGCCGTCTGCGACAGCGTTCGCCATCAGTTCCATGCCTTCGGTGAGGGCGAGGATCTGCTCGGCTTCTTCGATCCGCTTGCCGCCGACGGTCACACCGTCAAGGAGTGTTTGCACCTGCGGCAGTGTGAAGGTGTTGCCTTCGAGCGCGGCCGCGTTCCACACGAGCTCGGGCAGCGACTTCCGAAGCCGATACAGTGACCGCTGGATCTCAGACGGCTTGATGAGGTCGAAGTTCACTTTCCCAGGGAGCCAAGAGATCCGGCCGGTCTTAAGCTGCTGGAAGGCGTCGCGACTGGCAGCCTCCGGCGCGCCGGGATGCTTCTCGTGACGCGCGTGATTCTCAGCTGCTCGCTTTGCGAAGTCCGCAGCGGTCATGCCCCACTTTTTTGGCGCTGGAGTCTCGTGATTCATCGCAGCTCACCACCCCGCCGTGATCTCATCAGCGAGGGCGTCGTAACCGAGACCGTAGAGGTCAAGCGCCGCCTGAATGGGAGCGACCACGGGGTGTCTGACCGTAGGCGGCGTCAGCATGTCAATGAGATACGCCTGCATCGTGGGAGCCACCATGACACCAGCGGCCTGGTACTCTCGCATCTCAACCAGAGTCACAGCAAGCCGTTCGGCTGCGGCGTCAACGTCGGGAGCCCAGGCGATCACGGGACCGGGGTCTGGAGCGTGACCGAGATAGGCTCGTGCAGCAGCGACACCAGAGAGCGCCCCGCCCAGGGGTGCGATCGCGCTGCTTGCGACGTCGATGATACGATCTTGGGTGACCCCGACCTTCGGCGCGAAGAAGCGCGCGCCTGTCCGATGTTGAGGAGCTGCGTACCGTCCGGCGAGCGGCAGCAGCTGATCTTGGGTTTCGATCTGCCGCGTCAGCCGTGCGACCCAGTCAATCACTGCCTGTGCGCCGCTGTCCTGAGCGAGTATGTCCCAGTCATGCAGCTCAGTGAGATCCGGCGTAGCCGGGTCAGCGATCACACGGGCAGCTACGGCTGAAGCTGGGTCGCTTGCAGGCACGAGAGAGAGGTCGAGGTCGAGACCCGCAGCAAGGGCGAATTCTCTGAGCGTCGAGAGTGTCGGAGACGTGACACCGTCGCGAACGCGTTGCACAGTCATGCGTGAGAGCCCGGTCGCCCGCGCGGTTGCGCTGGGGGTGCTTCCGAGCTCTTGAATCAGTGTTGCAACATCCATGTATCAAGTGTAACAAAGATGTGGCGCAAGCGGGAGTGATGTGGCGGATGTATTCGATCGATGACCAGGGCTCTCGACGCGCGCCGCGCTCGAACAGGAGAAAAAAGAACCCCCGCAGCCGGCGCTAAGCGCGAGCCACGGGGGGGTAATTAGAAGCTGTGCTCGTTGGCGGTATAGCTCCTATCGGGCAGCATGCAGTTGGTGAGGAACGCGATGAGGGTGGTTCCGTCACTTGTTCGGAACAGCTAATCGAGGGCCAGGTTGAACTCCTCTTCTCTTGCGTAGGGATATTCATCGGCTCCTAGTCGGCTTGTTTCAGCGCACCGGTCATCATGATGCGCGCCGTGCGCTTGTTGCCATCGAAGTGGAACCGGCTTCGTGTTGCAGACGCGAAGTACACGAGAGCACGAGCTCGCGGATCAGCGAGGGTCGCGAGGCTGGCGAAGTGGCGTTCAAGAGACGACTCAACCTAACGAGAAATCGGAGGCGGCCCTTTCGGCTTGCAGGAGCACCTCGATTATCCATGAGCAACCAGACGGAGTTCGTGGCACTCGCCAACATCAACGACTCACCCGCACGACCACGCAATGTCTGCGCCCTCCCGTAGGTTGGACTTATGACTACGTGGCTCTGGGAGAAAACCGCAGACGGAACCGCCCGATTCGTGCTTGGCACCGAGGGCGAGCACCCACTCGTCTGCTTCGGTATCAACCCCAGCACTGCTGTGCCGAACAACCTCGATCCAACGGTGACTCGAGTGAGCAAGTTCGCCTCTCGCACCCCGGGTCAGTTCGACAGCTGGGTGATGTTCAACGTCTACCCGCAGATCTCCACTGACCCAACGGGGATGCACCTCGCACTCGACCCTGACCTCAAAGCAGAGAACGAGCGTCACATCGCGCAGCTCGTTGACGGCCGCGCGCTCACTCTGCTCGCAGCCTGGGGGACGCTCGTTGAATCACGGCCCTATCTCTTGGATGCCATGCGCGACATCGTGCAGCTCCCAGAGCTTCAGGCCTGTACATGGGTCTCACTCGGTGACCCCACGAAGGCCGGCCACCCCCGTCACCCGCTCTACCTCAAGAGCGCCACGCCGTTTGTGCCGTTCGATGTCGCAGCGTACGTCGCCTGATTTGTGTCACGAATTATTGCAAGGCTTGCGTCTCGCGATGTGTCCCCAGTTGTTTCAATTGGCAACATCCGTCACTTCTTACTAACGGTTAGATTCAGTAGCTGTTACCCATCCTGCATTAGCACGCCGAACACGCGAGGTGCGTAGAAGCGTCGATTGCGTGTGCTCGCATCAAGGGGCTCCAGCACACCCAGCTCGCACAGCTCGTCGATCAATCGACGGACTCGCTGGGTCGTGAGATTCAGTGACTCTGCAGCGGTCTTCACGTTAAAGACAGTCTGAGCGATGCTGAGGTCCACCAGCGAGTGCGCCGAATCAGCACGAATCGAAGACGCACGGATCTGCTCCTTGAGCTCACTCTGTACCCGCACAAGCGCGTTGAGCTGTTTCAGCGTCTGCCGTGCAGACGCATCAAGACCTTTGGCGAAGAAGGTCACAAAGCTGTCCCAGTCACCGTCTGTGCTCACGGCGAGCAGCCGGTCGTAATACTCCTGGCGCCGCGCCTCAAACCACGGCGACACGGTCAGGATCGGCTCAGTCAACACCTCCGAGTGCAGCAGGTGCAGCACGATCAGGAAGCGCCCGAGTCGGCCGTTTCCGTCGCGGTACGGGTGCAGGGTCTCGAATTGATAGTGAGCCATTGCTGCTGCGACTACCGGATCGATTACATCCCGGTGGTCAGCCTGCATCCAATCAGCAAGGGCTCGAAGATCCGCCTGAAGCGGGAGCCCCGGTGGCGACGGCACAAACCGCGCTGCGTGCACCGGCAATGCACCCGGAGGGGCTCTGTTGCAAAAATCGTGAAGCTTGAGCATGCTTGGCGGAGATTGGACGGACGGAACGATGACGGATTTCAAGTGGCGCCATTTCCAGGGTGATGTGATCCTGTGGGCGGTGCGCTGGTATTGTCGCTATCCGATCAGCTATCGCGACCTTGAGGAAATGCTGGCGGAACGCGGCATTTCGGTCGACCATACGACGATCTATCGCTGGGTCCAGTGCTACGCCCCGGAGATGGAGAAGCGGCTGCGCTGGTTCTGGCGGCGTGGCTTTGATCCGAGCTGGCGCCTGGATGAAACCTACGTCAAGGTGCGGGGCAAGTGGACCTACCTGTACCGGGCAGTCGACAAGCGGGGCGACACGATCGATTTCTACCTGTCGCCGACCCGCAGCGCCAAGGCAGCGAAGCGGTTCCTGGGCAAGGCCCTGCGAGGCCTGAAGCACTGGGAAAAGCCTGCCACGCTCAATACCGACAAAGCGCCGAGCTATGGTGCAGCGATCACCGAATTGAAGCGCGAAGGAAAGCTGGACCGGGAGACGGCCCACCGGCAGGTGAAGTATCTCAATAACGTGATCGAGGCCGATCACGGAAAGCTCAAGATACTGATCAAGCCGGTGCGCGGTTTCAAATCGATCCCCACGGCCTATGCCACGATCAAGGGATTCGAAGTCATGCGAGCCCTGCGCAAAGGACAGGCTCGCCCCTGGTGCCTGCAGCCCGGCATCAGGGGCGAGGTGCGCCTTGTGGAGAGAGCTTTTGGCATTGGGCCCTCGGCGCTGACGGAGGCCATGGGCATGCTCAACCACCATTTCGCAGCAGCCGCCTGATCGGCGCAGAGCGACAGCCTACCTCTGACTGCCGCCAATCTTTGCAACAGAGCCCCGTTCGGGTCGCCCACCGAGATCGTTCCCGCCGTTCCGTAGATCTCGATCATCGGCGCCCGCGTCTGCCAGATGTCGAAACTCATCGTGACGGTCGAACTGACGCCGCTCTCGTGGAACAGGATGGCGGAGATGTGCGTGTCGATCGCCACATCGAGCGGAGTGCCCTGCAACGGACCGCTGCCGATCGACCGACGGCGATCCGACGTGCTCACGGATCCGGCGACCGAGACGACCGGTCCGAACATCGTGACCAGCGTCGTCAGGTAGTACGGGCCCATGTCGAAGAGCGGCCCACCGCCGGGCTGGTAGTAGAACTGGGGCGACGGATGCCACGACTCGTGCCCCGGCGACGACCAGTGCGCGGAGGCGCCCACGGGCGCGCCGATCGTGCCGGCATCGAGAAGGTTCCGCGCCGTCTGCACGCCGGTGCCGAGCACGGTGTCCGGTGCCGAACCGACACGGAGGCCGGCGGCATCCGCCGCTCGCAGCAGTTCGGCGGCCTCGGCGACGTTCAGGCCGAGCGGCTTCTCGGCGAACACGTGCTTTCCGGCGGCGATCGCGCGCAGCCCGACCTCGACGTGAGCCGCGGGGATCGTCAGGTTCAGCACCGCGTCGATGCGATCGTCCGCAAGAAGGTCGTCGACGCTGAGCGCCTCGACGTTCTGCTCGATCGCGACGGCGTCCGCGCGCTCCGCGTTGACATCCGCGACCGCCACGAGCTCGAGGTTCGACAGCTTCGGGATCTGAGCGAAGTACTGCTCGGCGATCTTGCCGACGCCGATGACGCCGATCCTCATCGGAGTGGTCATGGATGTTCCTTCAGTTCGGCGCACGACCGCCGTCCTTCATCTCGCGGCGGTCGTGCCCGCGACGACGAGCGACGTCGTGAGGTTCATGTGGAAGCCATGCAGGTCGCCGATGAACCGATTTGTTGTCGGCTCCGACAATGCATGACGTGACCAATGTACCGAACTTCGAACGGTGGGTCCGATTCACCCGCAATCGCCGCTCACGGCAGATCAGCCAGGTCCACGTCCTCGTCGTCTTCGTCTTCGTCTTCGTCTTCGTCTTCGTCTTCGGACGTCCCTGTACTCGGACCGAGGTCGGGGTCGACGTCCTGACCGGGCAGCACGCCGTCCTCGTCGGGCATGGCGCCTTCTTCGTCGGGCAGCGAATCGGACATGGTGTTCTCCGTTCTGGTCGGAATCAGTTGCCACCAGAGTCGCGCTGCCCGGCCATTTCGCCATCCCCGTTGACACACAACCTGGCGCCGTGACTCGCACAAGAAATCACCCGGGTCATCAGGGAACGGAGACGCGCCCCGCGATCTGCGGCGTCCCTACTTCAACCCTGATCGCACGAACGCGTCGACGACGTAGCGCTGAAGGAAGATGTAGATCAGCAGCACGGGGACGCACGCGAGACCCGCAGCCGCCATCGTCGCGCCCCAGTTGTTGCCCTCCGCCGAGAGGAAGCTTCGCACTCCGACCTGGATGAGCGCATCGCCCTGCTTCATGATGAGCGCCGGCCAGAGGTACTCGTTCCATGCCGAGATGAATCCCATGATCCCCAGTGCCGCGAGCGCGGGCTTCATGTTCGGGACGACGACGGTCCAGAGCGTCGACCAGCTGCTTCGGCCGTCGAGCTGGGCCGCCTCGAGCAGTTCGCGCGGGAACGATCGCATGTGCTGCACCATCAGCAGCACGGCGAACGCACCCGCCAGCTGCGGCACGACGACGCCGCCGATCGTTCCCAGCATCCCGAGCTGGGACACGAGCAGGTAGTTCGGGATCATCGTGACCTGGAAGGGTACGAGCCAGGATCCGATGAAGAGGAACATCAGCAGCTTCTTTCCTGCGAAGTCCCATACGGCGAAGCCGTAGGCGGCGAGCACGGCGATGAGCAGTTGCGCCGCGGCCAAGAGCAGCGACATCACGAACGTGTTGCCGAGCATGCCTGCGATCGGGATCGTGTCCCAGACGTACGCGAAGTTGTCGAGGCTCAACGGCCAGGGCAGCAGAGTCTGATCGAGGGCGTTCTCCGGTGCCCGCATCGCGGTCGCGAACATCCAATAGACGGGGAAGATGCTGAAGATCGCGAGTCCGATGAGAATGATGTGCCCCACGATGACGCCTGTACGGCTCTTCGAGCCGACCGCGAGGTCGTCCGTCTTCGACTGCACCTTGTTACGTGTCCCGGAGACGGCAGCGGGGAGCGGGATGGTGACGAATGCCATGATTCTTGTCTCTCGGTGGTGAGGGGAGCGCTGGGCTCAGTTGTCGTAGAAACTCAGCCGGTCCTGCAGCTCGAGGAACACGAGCGCGATGACGCCGAAGCCGATGAAGAAGATCACACCGGCCGCGGCCGAGATTCCGGCGTCGAAGTTCTGGAAGCCGAACTGGTAGAGCAGGTAGTAGATGTTCGTGGTGGAGTTCGTCGGTCCGCCCTGGGTGAGCAGGTCGATGATCGGATACGTCCATTGCGCGGCGAGCAGAATCGTCATGAGGGCGAGGAACACGATCGTGGGCGAGAGCAGCGGAAGCGTGATCTTGCGGGTGATCGCCCCGTTGCCGGCTCCGTCGAGCGACGCGGCCTGTCCATATTCAGGGCTGATGCCCGCGAAGCCCGCCGCCACCACGAGCACGCCGAATCCGAGCATCTGCCAGCCGACGATGACGACCACGGCCCAGATGGCCAGGGTCTCGTCACGGAAGACGTTCGGCATGTCTATGCCGATGGCGGCGAGCACCGTGGCGAAGGCCCCCTGCTCGGCGAACAGCCAGCGCCACACGGCGCCGGTGGCTACCGGGGTCACCAGGAACGGCACGAAGATGAGCGCCTGGTAGAACGTACGCATCCGCCCCTGCACCTGCTTCGCCAGCATCGCGATGACGATGGGCAGCACCAACGAGAACACCAGGAACGCCGCGACGTACACGACGGTGTTGGTGATCGCCGTGTGCAGTTCGGGCAGTTGCGCCACCTCGACGTAGTTGTCGAAGCCGACGAAGGTCTTCGGGCTGGTCGGCAGTAGATTCCAGTCGTAGAACGACAACCCGAACGTCTGCACCAGCGGGCTGTATGTCCAGAGGATGAGGAACGCCACTCCGGGGAGCACGTAAAGGTAGGGGGCGAGTGCGCCGGGGCGGATCCTACGCCGGGGCGTCGGCGTCGGATCCGCTTCGATCGCAGGCGCAGTTCCCGAAGGAGCGGAAACGGCAACGAACATGAGGTTCTCTCCTGGTGGGTGTTATTCCGAGGCCGCGGCGTCGACCGCCGCCAGCTGCTCGTCCGCGCTCATCCGGGCGAACTCGGCGAGCGCTTCCGAGGCCGCGGCGTCGACCGCCGCCAGCTGCTCGTCCGCGCTCATCCGGGCGAACTCGGCGAGCGCTTCCGGGGTCATCTCGTAGACGGTCGGGAACTCGCCGATCGGCACCACGGAGTGCAGTACGCGGTCGCCGTAGACGTGGACGAGGTTGTACGACTGACCGCCGTCCTGACCGCGAGCGCCGGGGTAGATGACATTCAGGTCCTGCGTGTAGCAGGTGGCGGAGGCCACCGACACCGGGACGCCGGCGAATGTGCTGTGCGTCGAGTAGTGCAGATGACCGCCGAGGATGCCGCGGACGTCGGTGCCCTGGATGACCTCGGCGAAACGCGCCTGATCCTTGAGTTCCACCAGCGCGGCCAGACCGAGCGGGCTCGGCACCGGCGGGTGGTGCAGGGCGATCAGCGTGCCGTCGGGCGCCGGAACCTCGAGTTCGCGGGCGAGCCATTCCAACTGCTCCTCGCTGATCTCTCCGTGGTGGTGGCCGGGGACCGTCGAATCCAGCGCGATGATGCGCAGTCCGTTGATGTCGAAGACACGGTCGATGGGTTCGGACTGCTCGCCCTCCTCGCCGAGCAGGCCGCGCCGGAACGCGACGCGCTCGTCGTGGTTCCCCATCACCCAGATGACTTCGGCGCCGAGCTTCTCCGCCGCGGGCTCGACGATCGCCTTGAGGCGCTCGTACGCGTCGGGGCGGCCGGTGTCCGCGAGGTCACCGGTGAACACGATGGCCTCGGGTCGAGCGTTCGACTTCGCGAGACCCTCGAACAGCTCGATGAGGTTCTTGTCCGAGTCGATCCGCTCGTACAGCAGGTCGCCGTCCGCGACGAAGTGGGTGTCCGAGAGATGCAGGATGTAATGGTCGGGCGCCGGATGCTGGCCTTCGATGTGCGTCATGAGTTCTTCCGTTCGGTGGTGTTGTATCGGGGGTCAGTCGATGAGGGCGGCGGTGAGACGGTCGAGCTCGTCCGATGTCAGCCCCTGCGCGAGCAGGTAGCCAGCCATCGATCCGTACTCGCGCTCGATCCGCTGGAGGAGCGCTGCCATGATCGGCGCCGGGCTCGCAGTGACCAGATCGACGACATCTGGAGTGAGTTCAACGCCGCGGCTCGTCACCGTGTGCAGCATCGCGTCGGCCCATTCGCCGCGCAGGTTGTCTGCGGTCTGCGCGTAGTCGGCCACGACGTCGTCCAGCTCGACGCCCGCTGCCCGCAGCGCGAAGGCGATCACGAGACCGGTGCGATCCTTGCCCGCCGTGCAGTGCACGAGCACGGCCTCGTCCGCGCCGACGTCGGCGATCACTCGCACCGCCGCCGCGAGCTGCGCGCCCCGCTCATCCACCATGTGGTCGTAGAGCGGGCCGAGTGCGATCGCGCCGATGGCCTGCGCACCGGGCGCAGCATCGTCGAACACCGGCAGATGATGCACTCGGGCGTCCAGGCCCTCGACGAGGTTCTGGGCGCTGAGGCTCTCCTGCGTACCGCGAAGGTCGACGATGTGGGCGATCCTGAGTTCTGCGAGCCGCGCACGGCCCGCGTCATCCAGACGGTGCAGGGCGTCGGAGCGGAACAGCGTGCCCCAGCGGGAGGTACCGGTCGCGGCGCGGTAGCCACCGGTGTCGCGCAGGTTGTACACGCCCTCGACGATGTGGCGCCGGTCCGGGGAGAGGATGTCGGCGGCGCTCATTCGATCAGTCCCTGCGCACGCTCTGCCGCCTCGGTCATCGCGGTCTCGGCGTCGCCGCCGTAGTAGATCGACTCCTCAATGGCAGTCGCGAGAACCTGGTCGACCTGCGCATAGCTGTCGCCGGGATAGGACGTCCATGGCTCGAGCGCATCGAGCTGTTCCAGGTTGGGCTTCACCAGCGGGTTCTGCTCGACCCAGTCGTACAGGGAACCGCCCTCCTCCGTCAGGGAGTTGCGCAGCGGCAGGTAGCCGATCTCGGTGGAGATGAGCTCGTAGGCACGATCGCTGGTCATCCACTGCATGAGCTCCCACGATGCCGCCTGCTTCGCGGGATCGGTGGCGAACAGGGCGAGGAACGATCCGGAGTTGGTCGGCACGACCGGCTGGTCGCCGAACGAGGGCAGCGTGCGTGCGCTCAGCGCCCATCCGCCGGCCTGCGAGCCCTGCAGGAACGCGCCCTGCAGCCCCGAGGTGTTCACGTGAATGGCGGTCTTGCCCTGCGCGAATGCCTCGTGCTGTGCGACGAATGCCTCGTTGGTGAGGATGCCGTCGTCGAACATGCCGCGGAACGTCTCGACGGTGTCGATCGCGGCATCGGAGCCGAACCCGATCGTGGAACGGTCCTCGCTGAGGACCTCGGCGCCGTTGGAGGCGAAGAGGCCCTGCATGCACCAACTGCCGCCGGCCACGAGGCACGACACGCTTAACGAAGGGGCACCCGATGAGGCCGTGATCTGCGCGGCGGCAGCGGCGACGGCATCCCATGTCGACAGGTCGACGGTCGCCGGATCGAGGCCGGCCGCCTCGAACTGCGCCTCATTGATCCACAGCACCGGCGTGGAGAAGACGTAGGGCAGGCCGTAGGTCGCGCCGTCCCAGTCGGCGAGCACCTGGGCGCGCTCGTGATACGGGTGCTCACCGCCGAACTGCTCCTCGAGCCCCTCATCGCCCACGAGCGCGCTGAGGTTCTGCGCGCCGAGGGTCGTCGCGGCGAAGTCGAGCTCGTTGAAGGCGAGCTGCGCGATGTCCGGCGGATCGCCCGCGAGCAGCTGCTGCTGGACGCTGGCCGCCGTACCATTACCTGTGCTGGAGTCGCTGGGCTGACCGACGACCGTGATGTTCGGATGCTCTGCCATGAACTCGTCCAGGAGCGTGTTGATCGTGTCCGACCAGATGCCCGCGTTCGAGAGGAGGTACGACTCGAAGACGATCTCGACCTTCTCGTCAGCGGGAAGCTCGGTGAGGGCTCCGGCGGCGTCGGCGTTCGTGGCGCCAGCGCTCGCGCAACCACTGAGGGCGATGCCGAGCAGGGCGAGCGAGGCAAGGCCTGCCCGGCGGGTGCGGGTATTCATTTCGTGGGATCTCCTGATCGAGGTGGGTGAAGGGAAGGAGGTCAGTGGGTGAGGACGGGCTCGGCGACGGGGTCTGCGACGGATGCGGTGGCATCGTCAGGAACCCAGTCCATGCGACGACCGGATGAACGCTCGAAGACGTGGACGTGCTCGGCTGCGGCGTGCAGAGTCACCTGGTCGCCTACCGCGACCTCCACGTCACGGGACGTGCGCATGTGCACTCTGGAGCCGCCGACCACGCAGGTGACGATCTGCTCGCCGCCCAGGTTCTCCACGATGTCCACAGCGCCGACGAGCAGCACTCCGGTTCGGCTGGTGGCCGAGTCCGCGATGTGCAGCTGTTCTGGGCGGATGCCGAGCACGACGTCGAGATCCGGTGTCATCCCCGGCCACAGATCTCCGGCGAGCCCATCGCCGGACACTGAGACGGTGCTTCCGAGAGCCACGATCTGCGCTTCGAGGAGATTCATGGCAGGACTGCCCAGGAATCCGGCGACGAACACCGATTCCGGACGGTCGTACACCTCTTCCGGTGTGCCGAACTGCTCGATGGCGCCGGCGTTCAGCACCACGATCTTGGTGGCCATCGTCATGGCCTCGACCTGGTCGTGGGTGACGTAGACGAACGTCGCACCCAGCTTGCGGTGCAGTGCGGTGAGTTCGTGGCGCGTCTGCGTACGCAGCTTCGCGTCCAGGTTCGACAGCGGCTCATCCATGAGGAACGCCTTCGGGTCCCGCACGAGCGCACGGCCGACGGCGACGCGCTGACGCTGGCCGCCGGAGAGCTCCTTGGGCTTGCGATCGAGCAGGTGACCGATCTCGAGTGAATCGGCGACGTCCTGCACACGTCGTTCGATTTCCGCCTTGCCAAGCTTCTGCACCCGTAGAGGGAAGCCGAGGTTCTTGCGCACGCTGAGATGCGGGTAGAGCGCGTAACTCTGGAAGACCATCGCGAGGTCGCGCTTCTTCGAGGGGAGTTCCGTGATGTCATCGCCGTCGAGCCGGATGCGGCCCGTCGTCGGCTCGAGAAGACCCGCGATCATGCGCAGCAGAGTCGTCTTGCCGCAACCTGATGGGCCGAGCAGGACGACGAAGTCGCCGTCGTCGATGGTCAGATCGATGTCACGGACGGCCGCAGTGCTCTTGAAGCTGCGGCCGATGCCGGAGAGCTGAATGGTGCCCATGAGTCGCCTCCCGCAAGCGGCTTACCTCATGAGCGCTTCTCATGAAATTCGCTTGCGTGGCAATTCAAAGCGCCGGAAGTGAACTCCAGGCGAACGCCGGTTCAACGTTCTGTCAACTCGTTGCGAACAGTGGACTCAGCATCCGCCGGATCGGCATCGGGCGACTCGCCCTCCCTATCCCCCGACTCGGCAATGATGTCGAGAACCTCGTCGCGGATCGCCGCTCTGGCATGTTCGGCAGTCTCATTCATCCGCTCAGCCACCGCAACCTACAATGCGGTCAGGAGCAGGATCTGCACCAGTCCACTGCCGAGCGTCCCCTGATCCCACGCCTGGAAGCGCGCTCCAGCGGTCAGGAGCAGCTCGGCATGCTCGGACAACGGCGAGCGTGCAAAACCGGTCACCCCGACCACTGTTGCCCCTGCGCCAGCGGCAGCCGCAGCGGACGCGAGCGTGATGGCGTTCGCGCCGCTCGCACTGACCACAAGGCACACATCCCCCGGCGAGAGGACGCTCGCAGTGAGCTGTTGCACGACACCGTCGGCCGGCGCCTCGCAGGAGCGGCCGTTCATCACGAAGCTGACCGCCACCGCTTGCGCCGAAGCATGCGAAGCACCCGTTCCGACGACGAGGACACGCGGCGCCTGGGCGATGGCGTCAGCGGCGGCATCGAACACGTCGGCGTCGACCGATGCGAGCGACGTCTGGATCAGTGCCGCTGCGCCGTCCGCGAGCGATTGCAGCCACCCCTTCGTGCCTTCTGTCCTCGCCCCGCCGCCGTGCGCCGCCGCACCGAGATCACGCACGAGCAGCAGCCGAAGGTGCTGGAATCCGCGGAACCCGAGAGCCTGGCTCATCCGGCTGACTGTTGCGGCAGAAGTCCCGGCCGCCTCTGCGAGGTCCGCGCCCGACATCTCGACGACCTTCTCCGGCTGCTCCGCACAGATGAGCGCCACGCGCTGCGCGGAGGGGTTGAGCGAGGGCAGGACGGAGAGGATGTGGTCGATCGTGCCGCCGAGTGGCGGTTCAGTGCGCGCATTCATGTGTTTCGGTCTATCACGTGTCGGTTCCCACGTCGCGACGACGAGGTGAACGAAGTCGCCGCGACGCGGGAAGGTGATGGAGTGATGGCGGTCACGCGGGGAGCGTCACGCCCATCGCATCGAGGGCGATGCGTGCCTGCTCGACCTCCAGGAACTCCGGCTCGACGATGTCGATCGGAGCGCGGAACACAGGCAGCACTCGGTCGTCGAGCTGATACTCGACGACGCCCAGCTGGGTCAGGCCGGGACCGATGACATCCGCAGACACCGCGGTGCGATGCACGAAAGCGGTCGATGGGGCCGAGACCACCACTGCGCCCTCACGCTCGGAGAGCGCGTAGCGGTGCAGATGGCCGCTGCCGAAGGCGCGCACGTCGAGCTGCGCGAGCACGGCCTCGAATCTCGGAAGGGACTGCGGCCCGATCGTCAGATGCGTGTTCTGATACTCGGGTGCGTACGCCCACACCGGCTTGTGGGTGAAGAGCACGACCGGCCGAGGACCGGCCTGTGCCGGCAGCGTCTCGATCCAGGCCCACTGCTCGTCCTCCTCGGGAAGACCGGAATCGAACAACTCGCTGTTGAGGCCCACGATGGCCCAGCCGTCGACGATCTCGACGAAGCGATCGAGGCCGAAGTGCGCGCGGAAGGCCGCGACGCGATCGCTGGTGACGGGGCGATCGCCGAAAGGATCATCGCCCGGCTCGCCGACATCGTGGTTGCCGGGGAGCACGCGCAACGGTGCGACGATGCCCGCGAGCACTTCCTTCGCCGCGACGCGATCACGGTCCTCATCGGGATCGAGAATCGTCACGTCGCCGGTGTGCACGACAAGATCCGGCGCCAGCTCATTGATGAACTCGACGATACGAGCGGCGTTCGCGGTCGGGCTGCCGCCGAGGTAGCTGATGTGCGTGTCTGTGATCTGGACGAGTTTCACCGTGTGCTCCGCATCTGAACAGGAACGCCGCGGGCTGCGACGCCCTCACGCTAGATCGCTCGGATGACCAGGAATTCAACGTCGGATGAACGGCTCGTTCATCCGGTATCCGTCTACTGAAAGCTGCTTACGGTGACGTCCTCCCCGTCTACGACGTCTCCTATCCGAGCGTCACCGCGAAGGGATCGAAATCGGCCGGCACCACGGGCACCTCGCCGACCGTGCTCTCGATCTCGAGGTACTGGCCGGTCGCCGCCGAGTCCTGCGCCGACAGCAGCACGTCGAACACGTGGTAGCCGAGCTCGCCGGTGGCGATGTGCGGGCGATCCGCCGCGATGGCTCGCGCCATGTCGAGCACGCCGAGACCTCGGCCGACGACCGTGCCCTGCTCTTCGATGTCGATCCACTCCTGCGTCGTCGACATGCCGTCACGCAGCACGCCGAGCGGTTTGACGTAGGCGGTGCGGCCCGAGAACGTGTTCGGGTCGGGCATCACCAGCGTGCCCTCGCTGCCGTGGATCTCGATGACGCCGTGACGCTCGAGCGCCGAGTCGAAGCTCAGCAGATGCGTGCCCTGCTGGCCGCCTTCGAACGTCGAGAGCACCTGCACAGTCGACGGCACCTCGACGGAGAAGCTCTCCCCCGCACGCGGCCCGCTGTGGATCTGCCGCTCGGTGCGCCAGCGCGATCCGCGCGCCGCGACACCGGCGATCGGACCGAGCAGGCTGACCAGTGCCGAGAAGTAGTACGGCCCCATGTCGAGCAACGGGCCGGCGCCGGCGGCGAACAGGAAGGCGGGCTCCGGATGCCACAGGTCTGGACCCTGCGTCTGGAACGCCGTGTGCACGAACTGCGGGGTACCGATGATGCCCTCGGCGATCGCGCGCTTGGCGGTCTGGAAGCCCGGTCCGAGGATCGTGTCCGGCGCCGACCCGATGCGCACGCCCGCGGCATCCGCTTCGCGAAGCAGCGTCAGCGTGCTCTCGCGGTCCATTCCGATCGGCTTCTCGGTCCACACGTGCTTGCCCGCGGCGACGGCGCGAGAGGAGATCTCGATGTGCGTGGCGGGGATGGTGAGGTTCACGACGAGGTCGACGTCGGGGTGCGACAGCACAGCATCCGCGTCACCCCACACCGGCACACCGTGCTCTTCCGCCTTCGCGCGGGCACGCTCGGGGATCAGGTCGCCGACGGCGACGACGCGCACGTCGGGGAACGAGGTGAGGTTCTCGAGATAGGTCTGACTGATGACACCCGTGCCGATGATGCCGACGCCCAGGGGCGCGCTCATGCGACGAACCCGCAGTCCTTCAGGAAGGTGAACCCGGCCGCGATGTCGTCGAAGACGTCACCCGGCGCGTGGTCGTACTCGATCACGGCGTATGCGATGTTGTGGCTCTGTTGCAAAAATCGTGAAGCTTGAGCATGCTTGGCGGAGATTGGACGGACGGAACGATGACGGATTTCAAGTGGCGCCATTTCCAGGGTGATGTGATCCTGTGGGCGGTGCGCTGGTATTGTCGCTATCCGATCAGCTATCGCGACCTTGAGGAAATGCTGGCGGAACGCGGCATTTCGGTCGACCATACGACGATCTATCGCTGGGTCCAGTGCTACGCCCCGGAGATGGAGAAGCGGCTGCGCTGGTTCTGGCGGCGTGGCTTTGATCCGAGCTGGCGCCTGGATGAAACCTACGTCAAGGTGCGGGGCAAGTGGACCTACCTGTACCGGGCAGTCGACAAGCGGGGCGACACGATCGATTTCTACCTGTCGCCGACCCGCAGCGCCAAGGCAGCGAAGCGGTTCCTGGGCAAGGCCCTGCGAGGCCTGAAGCACTGGGAAAAGCCTGCCACGCTCAATACCGACAAAGCGCCGAGCTATGGTGCAGCGATCACCGAATTGAAGCGCGAAGGAAAGCTGGACCGGGAGACGGCCCACCGGCAGGTGAAGTATCTCAATAACGTGATCGAGGCCGATCACGGAAAGCTCAAGATACTGATCAAGCCGGTGCGCGGTTTCAAATCGATCCCCACGGCCTATGCCACGATCAAGGGATTCGAAGTCATGCGAGCCCTGCGCAAAGGACAGGCTCGCCCCTGGTGCCTGCAGCCCGGCATCAGGGGCGAGGTGCGCCTTGTGGAGAGAGCTTTTGGCATTGGGCCCTCGGCGCTGACGGAGGCCATGGGCATGCTCAACCACCATTTCGCAGCAGCCGCCTGATCGGCGCAGAGCGACAGCCTACCTCTGACTGCCGCCAATCTTTGCAACAGAGCCCCCGGAGGAGCCTCGGCACGACGGCCGATCACCACCTGCGTCTCACGCACCATCCCTGACTCACCCTGCAGCGGTGTGCCCTGCATGAGCTGACCCTGTAATGAATCCAAGAAAGACAGCGAGATCGCGCGCCCATGGGACGCCGCAGTAAACCCCGCATCGGCCATCCGCATGTAGTTCAAGATCTCAGTCATCTCGGACGTCCGCGGTTTCTCAGCGTCAGCCTTTAGCACCGACTCAAGCGGTGCGTAGGTTCCTTCGAGAGCCGACGTACTCTGGGCCTCCCGACGCAGCGTCGGGTACCGGAGCAGCTGCGGGTTCGGCAAAGACCTTGCCGTGCTGTCTAGCGATGCGAGTGCCGCACGGGCATTCCCCACGGCCATGTATGCGGCGCCGCTGAGCACAGGAGCCTCATCGGGCAACGGCGCAGGCACAAACGCACGATGTTCCCACGAACCATCGTGTGCGTCTACGCCGTGAATGGGCACCAGGGAACCCATATCGCCATTCTTGAACATATCGAGTTCCATACGAAACACAATAAGCCGTTTTGTTTCACTACTCCACCCTTTGCGCCACTCTGTAGTCGGATGTGGGCACTATGCGGGATATTGCGCCACTCCTTTGGCTAAGCCCGCACCTCCACCAGCTCATCCCAGTGCGTCGTCGCGCGCTTCGAGAGTAGCTCGCGCTTCATCTCCCAGCCGGCCCCGCTTAGAGCCGCACTTCATCCAAGCGCTCTTGAACTTCCTTGGTGCGCTCTTTCGGTAGCTCCGCTGCTGCAGCAAAGTCAGGCCATGCGGAGACAACCTCTTCGACTTCGCGCACAAGACCCCGATACCCCGGAACCATGAACTTCTCCCCGACCGCATGAAGGTCGTTCCTGGTGATGTTCTCGAACGACCCGTTCACGCTCATCAGGTGCTTGCGCGTCCACGGCGAGGCCGGGTTGTAGGCGAAGGTGATGTCGTATGCCGGTGATGGCGACCACATCCCTTGCCTATCCATGAGGAAGGCGTGGTTCTTGGTGTGGTCGTCGTTGTTGCTTGCGAGCACGTTGAACACCATGCGACGGAACAGCTCCTCACGCTGCTCACCGCTGTTCGCGCCAAGCTCCTGAGCCACTGTGAACAGTGAGGCGTAGTCGTGGGTTTCTACCTGGTTGAAGTCCAGCGCAGCTAGACCACACAGCGACTGCATGTGGAGGCGTTCACCAGCCGTCCCTGGGCGGTCGAACCGGCGCGTCACGAAATGCGCCCGGCCACCTTCCTCAAGGAGCTCGCTGTCGGCCATCTGAATCCCGGCCGCGCGTGCCATCAAGAAGTATGCGTATTCGGTACGGCCGTAGTTCTGCCCCCGACCAAGCTGGCTGTCTTCACCCACCCCGTCGAACTTCAACAGCCACTGCTCGAACCCTTCAGGAGCTTCAATGCCGCCGGCTCGTATCTCACCGGTTTCGCGGTTCCAGGCGATGACTGCTTTCGCGCGAGCGCCACCGGCAGACGTGCCGACCTGGATGAGTTCAGCGAGCGATTCTGTCGCGACACCCTCATCGCTGAGGTTCCCCTGCACCGCGGCGCGGGCCGCTTCAACGAGAGAGTTCATCTCGAGCGCTGTCGGCACGATGCTCGGCGACGTGTCAGGCGTGAACGTCAGTGCGCCCATTGCTCGGGAGCCCACATATGCCAGACGGTCAAGCGGTGTGACCTGCGACGGCAGGATGCCCTCGCGTGCAAGAACCGCGTCGATGATGCCGTTGCCGAAACGGTCAGGTGCCGCATCCGCAAGCATCGGCGGCAAGTTCTGGAACGTATCCGGGTTCAGGCCTGGAAACGTGAAGAGTCTGCGCCTGGTCGTGGGTTTCATCAAGATCGGCGACAGTGGTGTGCCGGTGCGCACCCATTTCGGGTCGTACTCGAACGTGTAGGCGCGGCCGGTGCCTGCGGCGACAGCCCCAACCACCTCGCCCCACGCCCTGACCGTGAGCACCTGTGTCTGCGTGAACGTCATCGTGTCCTCCGGGAGGCTCGGCGTGGTTCGGAGAGATTCGCCGCTTCACGGGCCATCCGTAGCGGACTCACCTCAGGTTCAGGCTCCAGGGTTCCAAGCCAATCATCACGGCCCAGCGCCTGCAACACTTTCACGATCGTCGTCAGGGTCGATCCCTTTCCCGACTCGAGCTTTGACAGCGTCACCTGCGACACGTTCGCTCGACGTGCAAGCTCTTCCTGCGTGACGTCCTCGATCAGACGGGCGCGGCGGATCTGCTCGCCAAACTTTACTTCGTCCATAACAATCACATTTCTACTGTTTATAGCCAATTCTAGCTTTAACATGTCGAAATGTATATGTTTACTCACCGGGTCATTACTACGCCCGCACCTCCACCAGCTCATCCCAGTGCGTCGTCGCACGCTTCGAGAGCAGTTCGCGTTTCATCTCCCAGCCGGCCGGCTGCTTGAAGCCGCCCAGGCCGACACCGATCGCCTCACCGCCCATGCGTCTCGTGATCTCGTCGAGCGTCTTGCCGATCTCGCGGCCCTCGAACTCTGGCTGAAACAGCGCGAGCGGCTGGATCGCGCCAGCAGGCCTGAGATCCGTGAGTGTGACGCCGGCACGCGCGTACCTGACTCCTGGTAAGTACTCCGGGAACAAGTCCGGGAACACTCGTGACGCTGCCTTCGTGAACGTGATCGGGTCATCGGACGGCGTGCCAAGCGGCACCGTGACGTGCGCCGAGTGTCTGGGGCTCCCGGTGTCGGCCCATCCGGTTGCCACCCAGACGCTCACCTGGCCGGCGAGCGAGCCCTGCGCCCTGAGCCTCGCAGACACCCGCTGCGCGTACAGCGAGATGACCTGCTTCATCTCGTCGAGCGTCTGGATCTTCTTCGAGAACGAGCGCGAGTAGATGAGCTGATCCTTCTGCTCCCGAGGCTGCTTCTCGAGCTCGATGCAGGGAACACCGCGCAGTTCCATCACCGTGCGCTGCAGCACGACTGAGAACTTTTTCCGAATCAGCTTCGGGTCGGCGTCACGCAGGTCCTTCACGGTATGAATGCCCATCGCAGTGAGCTTCTTGCCTGTGCGGCTCGCGATGCCCCAGATCTCCGTGGTCGGCATCGACGCCATAATCCGGTCAAGCTGCTCAGACGAGTACTTCCCGATATGCATGACGTCGTTGCAGGACGGGTCCTTCTTCGCGCCGACCGAGGCCAACTTCGCCAAGGTCTTGGTCCTGCCGATCGACACCCGGACCGGGACGCCGGTGTGCTGCAGCACTGTGTGTCTGATCTCCTGTCCCAGCGCAGTCAGCTCTTCCACTGAGCCCCTGAGGGCAACGAATGACTCGTCGATCGAGTAGACCTCCTGGGCACTCGCGTATCTCCCGATCAGCGTCATCACGCGGTCCGAAAGCGAGCCGTACAGCTCATAGTTGCTCGATCTCACGACAACACCGTGGAGCTGGCACCAGGCCTTGATCTGGAAGTACGGCTTCCCCATGATGCTGGGATCCAGGCGTTTAGCCTCGGGGCTCGCCGCCACGACGCAGCCGTCGTTGTTCGAGAGCACTGCGATCGGCCGGCCCGCGAGCTTCGGTTCGAAGACCCGCTCGCAGGAGGCGTAGAACGAGACGCAGTCGATCAGCGCAATCTGGTTGCGCGCATCTGCCGGGCCCTCGAACATAGTTTCGATTTTACCGGCGGGCACTGACGGTGCACTCAGTGACTACGGCACATCAGCCATGAAAGTTGTCTCCACTTTGATCAGTAAACTCCAAAGTTGGTAATAACTGGCGAAACATGAGAGAACTTGCTCGCCAATATCACTCCCACCAAAAGCTCTACTCTGTGTCCAGTGCATCAAGGAACGCCCGAGCGCCAACCGCCGCATCGGAAACAAGCTGCTCCTCTGACGATTCATCACCTGTGTCGATCATCGTTTGAGCGAACGAACTCGCCCAGGTGCTGTTTGATCCCACGAACCTGGAGGCGACCCATCGGATTTCGTCAGGATCTGCGTATTCCTCAGCGAGGATCAGTTGACGTGCCACTGCCCGTCCTGCCTCACTGGGACCTCCTTCGTTGTACAGAACGACGTACATGAAGTCGTACTTGTCCTTCGGCAGCATTCGGCCTTTTGCCGCGGCCGCTTTTGCGATCAAATACCCGCCCAGGCTCGCAAATCGCAAAGCAACGGAATCGGAGGCATCCGGGAAATCATCTCGCACCTTCTCGTTGACCCTCAGCTCACGCACGACCGGTTCAATCAGTGCAGCCGCGGGGCCAGCGAGTTTGCAGCCGACAGCAAGCCTCGAGCCCGGCAACGGAACCGTATCTGCGGTGTGATCCCAAACATCACATAGGAACTCCAACCGGACTCTCGCGTCACCGAGTTGCGCATCCCAACGCCACTTGTTGCCCGAAGTGAATCCTCCCGACTGGAGTGCGGAGTCGATCCACGAGAAGCCTCGAGTCTCAGTGTCGTCAAAGCCGAGCGCGAAGAGAAGGTCGATGTCGGTGGTTCCCTGATGCGGCAAGGGTGCGTGAGTCGCCAAGAAGTCCGGGTTGAGGCCGCCGATCACGACGAAGTCGTGGGCATGGTCTCCGGCGAGCAGCGCGAAGCGCACCAGCGCTTCTTCTGCACGCGCACGCGCTGCGCGTGTACGAACCTCAGAATCCAATAGCTGTCTCCCTCAAATACTCCGCGGCCTCAGTCGCACGGCCGCCCTCTCGCAACAGGTCCGCGTAGACGCGAACCGGTGACATCACTCGTACGCCGTCGTGCTCACTCGCGAGGTTAAAAAGCTGCGGGCGCTCGGTAAAGAGGCGGACCCGACCACCCTTCGGGACTTCGGTGAAATCATCCAGACCCCACAGCAGGCCGATGACTTCTCGCTCCTCATCCTCGCTGATGTAGATGTCCACAGTGGGCACGCTGGTCAGGTGCGGTGCGATCCGGTCAGCAGCCGCAGCTCCGGTGACCGCCCAGGTCAGACTTCCCAGCCCGGATTCCAGCCTTTCGATCGTGTGCTCAGGCTCGCGCCACGGAACCGTGAACTCCGGGCCGCGCCCGGTTCTCCACCTGACAAGATGTCCGGCCCAGTCGCTGAGCAATCGCCCGAGATCACGGAACTCGCGGGTTGCTGAGCTGCCACGTTCTGCACCGGTCTTAATCGTGTACTGCTGTTCATCAAAATGTCTCAGCACTCTCGCGACATGAGCCGTCGACAAGCCCGTCGACTCTGCGATCACGTTCACCCGGTCCACCTCTGAACGCTCATCCACTGGCAGACGCGCTGCTCGAGAAAGAACGTATTCAGCGACCACCGCAGAGGCGCCAGACCACCTAAAAGTGCGATCCGCGTCACCGGCAATCGGCGGTAACCGAGAGATGTACACCTCACCTGGGATGGTGATCTCGGCACGGCCGGCAGTGTCTACCCATGAGATCTCCTCAGCGTCAAGAAGCTCGCGCGCCCCGGGGCT
This sequence comes from Leucobacter sp. VD1, assembly GCF_037150695.1. NCBI lineage: Bacteria > Bacillati > Actinomycetota > Actinomycetes > Micrococcales > Microbacteriaceae > Leucobacter > Leucobacter sp. VD1. The sequence goes on along the minus strand of NZ_JBBCPO010000003.1, from coordinate 151,024 downwards.
CATGCGGCGAGCTGCCAGTACCGGCATTGGTATAGTCCCTGACCCTGTGCCTGAGAGCTGCCTCCACCCCGGATGCCGTTCATCAAGTACGCCGATAAGTCGTCGCGCATCGGCAGGAAATCCCTCACCCAACCAGAACGGCTGCAATTCCCACGTCGAAGAACCTCGCGTGAGACGAACACCTGCGCCTTCCACCGACGGGTGAAAGGCCGGAGGAATCACGCGCAGAAGCGCACTGATCGACTGGTTTTCTCTCATTTCATGAGTTTATTCTAATTTGGGAGAAAAACCATGAAAATTGAGATTACCTTCCGACTTCAGTCCTCTGCGGAATACAGCTCCGCGAGGCGCTCAGCGGCAGTCACTGGCGTGAGTTCTGCGATCTCATGATCAGTTGCACCGAGACGCCGAAGCTCCATCGCCAGGCCTAGCGGGAGAGCATTCCCCGGCAGTTCTCGCTGCGCGCCTTCTCGTTCGGGTAGCACGCGGTCCGTCACGCACGCCCAGAAGACGTCCTTAGTGACCTCAAGCTGGTCGCGCAAAATGTGGCTGAACACACTCGCACCATACGGCTGGTCATTGATGGGGCGCGAGATACGAGTACGAAGCACCTTCCCCGACCGCAGCTGAAGCTTGAACGTGACGTGGTGCGTGACTGGCTTCCCCTTGGCGCCACGGACGACTTCCCAGCTCTCGTGGTCGCAGAAGTCGTGATGGTCGTTCTTCGTTGCGGCGGGAAACTTAGTTCCCACCGTTCACCAGCCACTCACGAACCTGCTCGTCCGTGGAGAGCGAGACGAGCTGCACGAGGGCCCAGTTATCTGCATGGTTCGGTGCGGTGCTGAAGTGTTCAGCCCAGTCTTCAACGTACTCACGTAGTTGTGACACCATGTCGTCGATGGCTTCCTCAATCGTTTCGCCTTCTGACACAAACCCGCGCTGATTCAGTACCAGTGCGTGTACGCCATTCTCAAAGTACGTGAGTGCACGTGGCGAGAGGCTCTGCGATAGGTAGCACCGCAGCTGCTCAGCGTCAGTGACAGCGGAGGCTGTCGAATCCTGGCGGCTAATCGTTACCGGGATTCCCGCTGACGAGGCGTCCATAATGTCTCGCCAGTGCGTGCGCGCCTCGGTGGAGGTGTACGACCTGCCGCCGGGAGCACTCACCATCACAGTCATGATGCCTCCAAGCTTTATTTACGTTCTTTACGTTACGTATAACAGTGTACGCGACAGTCGCTGAGAAGGCGAGACCGTCACGCGTTCGCGATCTTCTCGGCGAACGCATCCCACGCCGCCTGCAGCTCGTCGAGGCTGCCAGTAGCAAGCCAGTACCGGGTGACGTTCATGCCCACGAGCTTCAGCTCGACGTAGAGCTTGTTCGGCTGCACCTGGCGATCGAGAATCGCGTTCGCCAGCACGATATGCGAGGGGTTGATCCAGGTGCGTGACGCCCCAGCCGGCCCTCGCTCATCCGGCATCGGAATGAGTGCGCTCATGTCCTGATCGTAGTGAACGAGCGGCGCTGCGCATAGAGCTGTGGTGCACACGGTCATAAGCACCCGGCACCCCAGGTACCTTATGACCGTGCCCAGTTTGCCGCATGATTCTGCGGATTCTGACCACCCAGCGACCATGACGGTCGCGGACTGTCATGCTCTTGCGGCCCTAAAATGCACCGTGACGCAGCACCCGGCGCCGACTACGCTGGCCTCATGTGCGGAAGAGTCATCGTCGACTACGACGAACTGATCCCAGCGGCCGCAGATACTGTGCTCGCTGACTGGATCACGGCTGCGCCCGCGGGTGCGACGTCGTCGTGGAACCTGAAGCCCACCCAGCATCTCCCCGTCGCCTACACCGACCACAAGACCGGCGAGAAAAGGTTCGAGACGGCGTACTGGTCGCTCGTGCCGGTGTGGTCGAAGGAGCTCAAGACCAAGTTCCCGACCTTCAACGCACGCTCTGAGACGGTGACCGAGAAGGCCTCGTTCAAAACTTCAGTGAAGCACCGCCGCTGCGCGATCCCCGTCTCCGGGTTCTACGAGTGGACAGGCGACAAGAGCGCTCGGGTGCCGCACGCGATCTTCGGACCTCAGAAACTCCTCACCATCGCCGGCCTCATGTCCTGGTGGCACGAACCCGGTGCTGACGAGGATGCCGGCTGGCACCTCACGGCCACGGTGCTGACTCGCGCTTCGGCTGGCGTCATGGCTCATCTCCATGACCGGATGCCGGTGTTCTTGGCAGATGAGTTCATGAACGACTGGATCGACCCTGAGCTCACAGGCAACCAGGCCTTCGTTGACGCGGTGTCTGCTTCTGCGGTGCCGCTCGCCGATGACCTGTTCGAGTATCCGGTCGCGCCGCTCAGGGGAGATGGGCCGGAGCTCATCGAGGCTGTGTCTCAAGGCTAAGCGCTCGTCACACCCTCGAGGCCCGGTGCAGCACCCAGGTGACTACACCCCACACACTCAGATCGCTCAATTCAGGCACCTCGATGTCTGGAAACGCTGGATTCTCCGCACACAGCCACGCTGCTCCTTCTGCCGCGTACAACCTCTTGACCGTGAGTTCTCCGTCCAAGATGGCGATCACGATGTGCCCGTGCTGTGGGGTGATTGCTCGGTCGACGATCAGCCGGTCGCCGTCAAAGATGCCGGCTCGCTGCATGGAGCTGCCCACCGCCCGCACGATGAACGTAGACGTTCGGTCGCGCACCAGGTGCTCGGTGAGGTTGATATCCCCCGACCAGTAGTCTTGCGCCGGGCTTGGGAATCCCGCCTGAACCGCCTCTGCGACCTCGGCGATCACAACGTCACCGGCCTCTGCGACCGGGAGAGGATCTGCGACAAGCACAGATCCCGAATTGGGTGAGCGATCGAACATATGTTCGATTCTAGAAACACCCGCTGACATTGCAGGGAGAGCGTCCGTCCATCGTTCTGAGCCACTCCGGGAGCACACCGCACATCGCTGCCCGGAAGGAAGCCGTCAAGAAAGTAGATTGCTCAGGGTAGAGATGCTTCGACTTGGAAGCCATGCGACTTTACGCTGCCAGCCTCGATAACAGCTCTTCACCCACTTAGAAGCGACTGCACGCCTGAGTGACTACCACCAAAAGGCACGTAACTGGCTTGCCAGAGACGTAACTGCCATATTCCTGCGTATCGGAGCCCAGCTACGCTGAAATCCCTGGGATCTCAGGGTTCTTCACTTCCTGTAACTCTGTAACGCACAGATTCCAGTTTCCATGCACATGGCAGGTGAATGTAGGTTTCTGAATGTGTAGTTTCTTACACTTCCCATTCTTAATTTCAAATACTGAGTTACAGAGTTACAACCAACAAAACTCCAGACAGGAAGCCAATAATCTCGTAACCGTAAGCGTTACGAGCGCGTTTCACCGTTACGTTCAACTTCGACGCTTCATCTCTTCGCTGAGCTCCTAGATGAAGGTTTTTTATCGTGTTGTGCGTGATTGGCTTTGCTCTTGAACCGGTCCTCGTGAGTTCAACACAGCTCAGAACCTTGGCTGCAGCCGCCAAACGGTCTTGCTCTGGCGAGCTTATCCGTGTGCAGCGAAACACGAAAGGTCAAGCTACGCCGCGAGTGCCTCGACTTGGCGCAGCACGGTCACGATCGCGTCTTCCGAGCAATCCGGCGGGTACCCGTGCCTGCGCAGCAACCGCTTGTTCGAGGTGCGCAGTTTCGCACGAACTTGCTCTTTCACCCGCCAGTCGGTCTTCGCGTCGCGGCGCATGATTCCGACGAGGTCGTGCGCGATCGCTTTGAGCTTGTCGTCGCCTAGTTCCAGCACAGCTGCATCGTTGGTGCGGATCGCGTCATAGGACGCGAGTTCGTCCTCGCTAATGCCGAGCTCTTTCGCACGATGCCCCTCAGCGAGCACCCGCTGCGTGAGTTCCGCGAGTGCGAGCATCACCTGCGCGGAATCGAGCGCCCGGTTCTGATACTTCAGTATCGAATCGGTCAGCACCTCGGAGAACTCGCGGCTCTTCACCACGTTCCGCTGAGTCGCCGGGGAGTTCCCACCTAAATGCAGTCCATGTCGAGCAGACCGTACCGCAAAGACAGCAGGTCACTGCCGACAAGAACACAATCGACAGTGACCCTCACATTGCCATCAATGGCGAATGTGCCGTGCTTCATGCTTGCCGCACGCAGCCAGCATGAAGCACGGCACGGGTCAATCGGAACGCGGCATGATCAATCCGTGCTCACTCCTGCCGCTGCAGGCGCCGTTCCCGTCGAGATAATTCTCCCAAGGCCGCGGTAGTTCGCCTTCAATGGTGATGGGATGCACTTCTTATTCGGATCTGATCCCGGGTAACTGCTGTTCGCCCACCGGTCGAGACCGTATTCATCAATCAGCAGTTCTGGGTCATTCATTCTTGTTCCCGGCCGCTGGAGGGTTTCTTCCCATTCAGTCGAACCAGCAAGGTGCTCCTTGATCGCTTCGCAGAATGAAACCTTGCCGGTGATACGCCCGCTCGGTTCATTCCTGAGATGCCAGGACTTGAATAGGTCATACAAGAAATCCCAGGGTAGGAGATCCCAAACAAAGAGTTCACAGAACTCCTCCCAGAATGCGATCGGGCTGCTATTCCGCCCATGCGCCTGCTGCAGCAATGCTGCGCACACCGGCGGGACAGAGAACGATGTATGCGTCATCGCAAGGGCTTTCTTCACCACATACTCCAACACTTGCTCCTGTGCGAGATAGTCGTCCTTGATGTACTTTCGTTCGATCAGTTCGAAATGCTTCCTGAACGGAATCATGAGGTGACGTCGCAGAAGCGAGCCAGATTTGTCACGTGTACGGACGCCCTCTTCATTTATGCACTGGAGCATAAAGCCGCGCCACGTTACCCAGATCGGGTCCTTATTCTTTCTCTCGAGACAGAAAGCGTCACCTGTGATAACTGCTTTATAGTCCATCGTGTCATGGTGAAACGCATCGACTAGGTTTTCGTCGACCAGGATCACATTGTTGTACAACAGTTCCCACTTTGCGAATCGACTGCTGAAGCCAGATATCGGAATAGCCGTGTGGTTCCCCTCCCCGACGAGATTGCGAAGGAGAGCCACAAAACTACCCTTTCCGTTGTTTCCGGATGTTGCTGTCGGCAGTACACATTTGTTCCAGAGAACATGCGGTCTAACTGTTGCGCTGATCACTTCCCAAAGAAGTTGCGAGACACCCTCATCGTCAGACAAGCCCTCAATCCAGGTATCGATGTCCCACGTCACACCATCGGGCATTGTGATCTTTGGGCTGATGGCATTCGGGTTGTATGAAACAGCAATCTTCTGCAGAAATACATATTCTTCAGAAAATGGGAGAAGCTTCTGCGCCGAATGATCAAAGACACCATTTTTTACCGGTATGAGATCGGGATTGAGAGTCCGTTTCACTCGTTCTGCTTTGAGTTTAAGAAACTTCAGAACCTCTTGCCGATCCCTTGAAGACATGCCTGGGCACAACTCAGTTATCACGTAATTGATCTCTTGCTCGCTTGTGCTGTATATCCCCTCACTCTCCTGATAAATGGCAAGGGCCATGGTTTCATCCACATGCGGCTTGTTCGCGAAGTCGATTACAACAATTGGCTTTCGAGAAAGCAGTACCTCCGAGGCCACATCAGCCGTGAGTGTCAGCTGCAATGGAAGCTTTGGCGCAGAGGGATTCCTCCCCTGCCTCCCTTCATTCTCAAGCGCCATCTCCCGGTTGATTCTTCCGAGTAGTTGATCGCGGATCTCAGCGAGGGAAACGGATGGGTCTCCGGCAACAGTAGGTAGATACTCACCGACCACTCTCCCAATCAGGGTCTCCCTCGAGACCGGAGGTGCGGGTACAGTAGAAGATGTCAAAATCAAACTCCTTCAGGGGTTCTTGCTGGCTCGTTGTTAGCGCAACGAGCCAGCATTTTTTGTTCTTGTATCGAGTGGGCAAATCTTGTCGATGGCGTGAGTTGCCGGGCTCCCGTTGCGAGACCGGCAACTCACAGAGAATTACTCCGCGTGCTCTGCAAGGAACTCCTCAACACTTTCCCGGGTCCACCGGACCGCGGAGTTAATCTTGATTGCCTTAGGCAACGGCTCTCCCAACGATCGCTTGCGATAGATGGTGCTTTCGCTCATACCGAGCAGCTCAGCTAGGTCAGTCACCTTGAGCAAGGCCCCTTTCCTTATGATGTTCGAGTTAATCTCCACAAGATTCCTTTCTTTCAAGTTTTACAACTTGTGATTACGCTAGTAAGTAGACGTGACATTTACAAGTGCTATATCGTGAAAACATGAAGGAAGCAGAGTCATTCCCCGCGGCCGTTGGCGCCTACATCGCCAACACGAGGGCCGTTTTGGGGCTCACCCTTGATCAGATCGCACAGGCCGCGAGATTGTACGGGGCAAACTGGAGCCCGAGTAGCGTGAGGAACCTGGAGCGAGGCCAGGCGTCGCTCACGCTGCCGACCTTGATCGTGTTAGCGCTAGCGCTGGGCAGGGTTCAGGGGAGGCCAATTTCTGTTCTTGAGCTGTGCTCCACAGCAGAGAATCTTGTCCTCACCGAGGGAGATGCTGGCATCGTCGTCTCAAGGGAGTGGCTCGAGGCCGTTCTGGGCAACGAAACGGTGACGTACGACCTGCAACTGAGCGCGGACTTCGATACGCATGAAGAGCCCGCAGAGTCCCCGCACACACGAGCGAAGCGACTCGAGCAGAAACGAAACATGTATCTTGTCAACGGCAGAGACGTTCCGAAGGAGCTCAGTGACGAGTTGTTTCGAGCTCTTGATGATGCCCGCAAGACTCCCCCGGAACCAGTCACGCTCGCCGAGAAGCGTGCTGCGGACAAGCTTTCCATCACGCCTCTTGAGCTTCAGAGATACGCACTTAGGCTTTGGGGGCGCGCACTCGAAGCAGAGTCCGCATTCCGTGCTGGCGATGGAAGTAGCCCTCAGGCCCGTGGCCGCATCACCCGGGTACTAGTAGACGAGATCAGGAAGGTAGTAGATCGAGATGTCTCGCGCACGTAATCCCATCGGCTCTCACGGAACAATCAACACCAAGGAGATTGCTCCTGGGAAGTTTCGTGCGCGCACACGGTATCGTTTCGCGGACGGAAAGCTGCGCCAAGTGGAACGCTTCGCTTCGACAAGAGCAAAGGCGGAACATGCACTAAAACGTGCGCTCCTGACAATCGAGGAAGATTCTGGCGGCGAACTCAAACCGTCTATGACACTCAAGCAGCTTGGTAAGCGGTTTCTCGAGACTCGACGTGAACTTGGTCGTTCAGAAGGAACGATAGAAACCTACGGATATGCAGTAACCGCACACATCACTCCACGAGTTGGAGACCTCAGCGTCGCAGAGGCCACCCCAGAGCGCCTGCAGAGCTTTCTCACGACAGTTGAGAAGGAATCTGGACCTGGGGCCGCAAAGAACTGTCGATCAACGCTGAGCGGCATGCTGGCGCTTGCGGTACGCAATGGCGCATTGGCGCACAACCCGGTTCGAGAGTTGGAGCGAATCACACAGCGCAAACAACGTGCAAGCACCGCCATTCCGCTCGAGGAACTGTCAGAGTTTCTCAAGAAGGTGCGAAACGACGCAGACCTCAAGCGGTGGGACACCGTTGAGCTCATTGAGTTCATGCTTCATTCCGGCTGGCGGGTGGCGGAGGTATGCGCACTTACCGCAGATTCGGTCGATTTCGCGAAGGGCACTGCATCAGTCGAGGCAATCAATGTTCGAGTCAAAGGCAAGGGCATCGTCCGGCAAGAGTTCCCTAAGACCGAAAAGTCTGCACGCACTACTCCCCTGCCTCCAGCAGCGGTAACGCTTCTCAAGGACCGTCATGAGCGACTGAAGCCGAACACTAACCTCTTATTCCCCACGCCACTCATGAGGCTCCGAGACCCCTCCAATACCCAGCGGGAGATTCGGGACCGACGCGACGCGTTAGGCTATCCCACCCTCAGCACACATGCCTTCCGAAAGACGGTCGCCACGATCCTCGACAAGGCCGGCCTCTCCGCAACAGAGATCGCCGACTACCTCGGGCACGAGAACCCCAGCATGACCCAAGACGTCTACATGAACACACTCAAGGGCGCGGGAAAGGCTGCGCAGATCATGGGCCAACAGCTCAAAGGACTGATTTGAAAGTGCGGGGTAAATGCGGGGTACTGGACTGAAAACTTTCCAGGCCACCTGCACATGAGCCCAGATCAGCTTCAATCAACTTTCACTTCTGACACAAAAACACCTGATCAGTAAACAAAAAAGAACCCCCAAGAGTAGAAGCCTCTTGAGGGTTCAGCAGCGGTGTAATCTCCGCTACGTGGCTCCGACCGGCATCGATCCGGTGACCTTTCGATTTTCAGTCGAACGCTCTACCAACTGAGCTACAGAGCCGGGCAATCACTTTCATGGCGACCGCCAGAGACGAAGAAACCCTTCCGGAGAAGGGTTCTTCGTCTGGCGACCCTGACGGGACTTGAACCCGCGACCTCCGCCGTGACAGGGCGGCGCGCTAACCAACTGCGCCACAGGGCCATGATGTATTCAATTGTATTCGGTAAACGGTGACCCCAACGGGATTCGAACCCGTGCTGCCGCCGTGAAAGGGCGGTGTCCTAGGCCGCTAAACGATGGGGCCGTTGCGATTTATTTCTAACTCGCTGGCTACCGAGATATGATCATATGCGGCTTATCCAATGGAGCGCAAATCGGGGGCCAAGAAACGTGCATCCCTGGCGTGTCGCGAGGCAGGGCCTCAGCCGCCGAGCGCCCGCTGTACCCGATTCAGCGAGATGTTTTCGTGCAGCATGACGCCCGAGCTGGTGCGCTGCTCGAAGTGGTAGCCCATCTTGCCGCGGGACAGCATCCCGATCAGATAGGGCTCGCTCGCGTTCCACATGATCCACGTCGGTTGCCCGAGCGCATTCGTTCCTAGGTAGGTGATCTCAATGTCGCGCTCCCCGATACGCTGCACGCTCGGCGTCAGCGCGTTGTGCGAGAGGGCGACTCCGGTGTGTCCCGTCTGCTGCATCTCACTCATGGCACGATCCTAGCGAACGGGACACCGTTTAAGACAGGCCCGAGAAAAAGGCGCCCGTGGCGCGCGCAAGGCCGTGGAGGTCATCGACGTGGGCAAGTTCGCGCGCCGAGTGCATCGATAGCAGCGGCACACCGACATCGACAGTGCGAATACCGAGGCGCGTTGCGGTGAGCGGGCCGATCGTAGATCCGCAGGGGGAAGTGTTGTTCGACACGAACTCCTGAGTCTGTACCTCGGCGGCATCGCACACTCGCTGCCACAGCGCCGCACCGTGCGCGTCGCTGGCGTAGCGCTGGTTGGCGTTCACCTTCAGCATCGGCCCCCGGCCCGCGAGCGGCTGCACCCGCGAGTCGTGCCGCTCGGGATAGTTGGGGTGCACCGAGTGCCCCGCATCGGCCGAGAGGCACCATGAGCGGGCCAGCGCACGCGCGGAATCTTCCACAGAGGCTTTGAGACCAGCCCGGAGACGGCCCAGCACCTCTTCAAGGAACGGCCCACACGCACCTGAGCGGGTCTCCGAACCGAGCTCCTCGTGATCGAAGGCGGCAAGCACAGCAATCGTGCCGGGGGCCGGCTCGCTGGCGAGCAGCGCCGCGAGACCCGCAACAGTCGAGCTGAGATTGTCGAGCCTCGGCGAAGCGTAAAGCTCGCCGTGCACGCCGATGCGCGCGGGCGGCTGCGTATCGTGCAAGCGAACGTCGGTGCCGGCGATCTCATCGGTGGTGACGCCTGCGGCATCGGCGAGCAAGCCGAGCACCGACGGGGCGGCGGAGGCATCTCCAGCAGCGGGCATAAGCCCGATCACCGGCTGGGTGTGACGCTGCCTGTCGAGGGTGAGGCCAGAGTTCACCTCACGGTCGAGGTGGATCGCGAGCTGCGGGATGCGGGCCACAGCGCCAGTGCGCACGAGATACTCGACCCCGTCACGGGTGACAACACGCCCGGCGAACTCAAGATCGCGGTCGAGCCACGAGTTGAGCAGCGGGCCGCCGTACACCTCGACGCCAACCTGGCTCCAGCCGTGCGCCGAAAAATCGGGCTGCGGCTTGACTGCGAAACCGGGCGAATCAGTGTGGCAGCCCAGCACTCGCACAGGGCTGTCTGGCGCAACCTTCTTGCCTGCACGCCAGGCGATCAGCGCACCGTCGCGGCGCACGAAGCCCCGCGAGCCGTCGGTGATCGGCTGCCACGCCTCGGTCTCGTCGTGGGCGACGAAGTCGGCCGCGTCGAGCGCCTTCTCAAGGGCAACCGCCGCGTGGTACGACGACGGCGCCTCGGCGATGAACTCCGAGAGGAAGTCGATGTAGGCGTCGCGATCTTTCAGCAGGTGCTGCGGCGCACGAGCGGAGCGGCCGCCGCGCCTGGCGCGGCGGGACGCCGGGGAGACCGCATCACTCATGGTCGGCAACCGTCTCAGCGGTATCGGTCTCATCCGCGGGTGCCTCGAACGCAGTTGCGAACTCAGCGAGGAGACGCGCGCCGAACCCTGTCGAACCGACCGAGCGCCACAGCTCGTCGCTCTCGGCCTGCATCGTGCCGGCGATGTCGAGGTGCCCCCAGGGCAGACCATCGACGAACTCGTTGAGGAACAGCGCCGCGAGGATCACACCGGCGTACTGGCCGCCGATATTGGAGAGATCTGCCACGTTCGACTTCAGCTGATCGCGGTAGCGGTGATCCAGCGGGAAGCGCCAGATGTTCTCGTCGGTGGCGTCAGCCGCTGCCTGCAGCTGCTCGGCGACCGAATCGTTGTTGGCGAGCATTGCGGCGGTGCGCGTGCCGAGCGCCATCATCGCCGCGCCGGTGAGCGTGGCGATATCGACGATCGCGTCAGGTCGGCGCTGCTCTTCGGTGGCGAGCACCAGGCCATCGGCCATCACGAGACGCCCCTCGGCGTCGGTGTTTTTCACCTCGACGGTCTTGCCGCCGCGGATCGTGAGCACGTCACCCAGCTTGGTGGCGCTACCCGAGGGCATGTTGTCGGTGCACATGAGCCAACCGGTGACCGCGGTCGTTGCCCCGAGATCGCGCAGAGCCGTCATCGACGCGAACACCGCGGCCGCACCCATCATGTCGAACTTCATGGCCGCGTGCATCGCATTCGACGGCTTCAGGCTGATGCCGCCCGAGTCGTACATGATGCCCTTGCCGATGAGAGCGAGGTACGCCTCGGCATCTGCGAGCGCGGTGCCCTCGGGGCGGTACGAGACCTTGATCATGCGGGGCTCTTCGATACTGCCGGCGTTGACGCCGAGCAGGCCGCCCGCGCCGAGCTGCATCAGCGCCTCACGGTCGAACACCTCGACCTCAAGCCCGAAGTCGGGCGCAAGTCGTTCGATAACCTCAGCGAATTTGACAGCGCTGAGGTGGCGGGGCGGAGTGTTCGCGAGATCGCGCGAGATGGCCGCGGTGCGGGCGAGCACGAGGCCGCGCTCTACACCGTACTCGGCATCTGCAGCATGCTCTTCGCCGATCTGCAACATGAGCTCTTCGAGGGCGACGGTTTTAGGGTCGCTCTTCAGTGCCTCATAGCGGTAGCGCGCAAGCACTGCGCCCTCGATCGCGGCCTGCACGGCCACCTCGGCGTCCCACTCGCCCGTGGCCAGCAGCCCGGTCAGGTCTACCGCGATCCGCGATTCTTCCCGCGCAGCACGCGTGAATGCGGCGACAGCGTCGCGCAGGCGCGCATCGCTGTCGATGCCTGCCTTGCCGGTGCCCACGAGCACCCGCAGCGGAGTGCCGGGCAGCAGCAGAGTCTGGTTCTCACCGGCGGTGAAACCGGCTGCGGCGAGCGCGTCACGGCCGATCTCGGCGATGCCATCGGGCAGCTCGCCCTCGGCAGACACGAACACCGCCAGCGCACCGGGGTTGGCAGGCGGCTGCGAAGAAACGCTCACGCTTGTGGCGTGTGCGAGAGAAGGGACAGGATCGAAGGCAGGATCAATCACAACGGTCATGGCTTCAGCCTACTCGCGCCCTCTGACATTCCCGCGGGGCGTTCGCTCCCAGCCGTGCCATCACTGCGCCGCGAGTGCGGCCACAGGAGAGACCCTGATCGCGCGCCGCGCCGGCGCCGCAGCGGCGACGAGCGCCAGCACCAGGCCGAACACTGCGACCCCGCCGATGATGGGCCACGGCACCGTGGGCGCCATGAGCCCGGCCTGGGACCCGAGCAGGGATTGCGCTGCGGCCCACCCGTAGAACACCCCGAGCAGCAGCCCGAAGCCGAGGGCGGTGAGCGTCATCTGCGCGCTCTCCACGAGCACCATGCGGCGCACCTGCGCCCCTGTGAAGCCGAGCACCCGCAGCAGGCCGAGCTCGCGGGTGCGCTGCAGCACGCTCAGCGAGAGGGTATTCACGAGGCCGACCGCGGCGATCACCGCCGAGAAGCCGACCAGGCCGGTGAACACTGCGGTGGTGACCGCGAGCGTCTCGCTGAGGCCGGCCCTGAGCGCAGGGGAATGTGCGAAAGCCTGCAGCGTCATTGTCTCGTAGCTCGCGAGCGCCACCGCGAACATCGTGACGAGGGTGACCCCAATCACCAGCCCGATTGTGGAGCGCGCACTGCGCTCCGGAAAGCGCCCAGCGTTCGCCACCGCCAACCGCCCCGACGGCCCACGCCCGAACGCACGCCCAGAGAGCCGCAGCAGCGGCGGCATGATGAGATGCGCCCCGAGCGCGATCCCCGTGAACGAGAGGATGCCGCCAACGAACGAAATCAGTAGCGCGAGCGGCGTCGCGAGGCCGAGCACGATCCCGATTGCGAGCAGTGCGGCACCCGAGACGAGCAGAATCGTCGCCCACACCGTGCGGGCGGGGCGGCGGCGCGACTGCTCGGCGGGCAGCTCGACGGCGGCACCCGTCGCCGCGATCGGCGAAACGCGGCCGACGCGCCGCGATCCCGTCCACGCAGCCGCCCACGTCGTAAGCGCCACGATCCCCACCGCCACCAGGGCAAGTGGATCGAACAGCGGGTAGTCGCGACCTTCGGGGAGCCAACCGAGCTGCGGCCCCCACACGGTGACTGCCGCACACAGCGCCACGGCGATCCCGAACCCCGCGACCCCGCCGAGGAGACCCGCGACGAGCCCCTCCCCCGCAACCCGCGACCGCACGCGCGCCGAGCTCGCCCCGACCAGACGCAGCAGCGCGATGGTGCGCGTGCGGCCCGCAATGATGGTCGAGAAGGTGTTGGCGGTGACGATCGCGCCCACATAGAGCGCGATCACAATGAAGATGAGCGCGACCATCATCAGCACGGCACGGAAGGTGCCGCTCTCTTCAATGACGGCGGGGTCGATCGCGGCAGTGAGGATGCCCGTGAACAGGATCAATGTCACCGCGAACAGCGCCGACAGCGCCGACACGATCAGCGTGGAGGCGTGCTCGCGCAGCATGGCGATCACGCGGCGGCCCCGGCAGCGACCGATTCAAGGTTCAGCATCGTCTCGGAGATTTCCTCCGCGGTCATCGCCTCGCGATCCGAGACAATGCGGCCGTCTGCGAGGAACAAGATGCGGTCGGCGTGGCTCGCCGCACCAGGATCATGGGTGACCATCGCGATGGTCTGGCCGCCGGTGCGGGTGGCGGATCGCAGCAGGCCGAGCACTTCACGCCCGGTGCGGGAGTCAAGCGCACCCGTCGGCTCGTCTGCGAAGATCACATCGGGTTGCGTGGCCAGAGCGCGCGCGATCGCAACCCGCTGCTGCTGGCCGCCCGACAGCTCGTGCGGGCGATGCTTCAGGCGGTTCGCGAGGCCGAGCGATTCGACGAGTGCCCCGATGCGGTGCTGCTCCTCGGGGTTGGGGCGGCGCCCATCGAGCTCGAACGGCAGCCGCAGATTGCCCATCACATCGAGGGTGGGCACCAGGTTGAACGACTGGAACACGAAGCCGATACGGCGCCTGCGCAGCTTCGTGAGCGCCGCATCACCAAGGTGGGTGATCTCGTCATCACCCAACCAAACCCGCCCTTCGCTGGGGGTGTCAAGGCCCGCCATCACGTGCATGAGGGTCGACTTGCCCGATCCAGAAGGCCCCATGATCGCGGTGAACTGGCCGCGCCGAATCCCGATCGAAACGTCGTCGAGGGCGGTGACCCGCTGCGGCCCCGTTCCGTAGTGCTTGCCAAGGTGGGCGACACGCGCCACCAATCCCATATCGCTCGAGTGAATCTCCATACTCACGAAGCTACGGTTGAGGTGGCGGATCGGGGATCGCCCCGCAGTACCGCCTGCATGGTCCCCGGGTACCGTTCGCCAGCCTGCAGCGCAGTGGGGAATAGTGCGGCGATGCGCACGTTGCATCACCCATGAGAGCTTTCGGATTCCTGTCCTTCGGGCACTACGGGCCGGTGCCGGGGTCGCGCGTGCGCACCGCGGGCGACATGCTGCGGCAGACGATCGAGCTGGCGGAGGGCGCCGACGAGATCGGCGTGAACGGCGCTTATGTGCGCGTGCACCACTTCGCGAGGCAGGCGGCATCGCCGATGCCGCTGCTCACCGCGATGGCGGCCCGCACGAAGCGCATCGAGGTGGGCACCGGTGTGATCGACATGCGCTACGAGAACCCGCTGTATCTCGCCGAGGAGGCGGCCGCGCTCGATCTCATCGCCGACGGGCGGATCGCGCTAGGCGTGAGTCGGGGATCCCCCGAGACCGCGCTGCGCGGCTACGAGGCCTTCGGGTACACGGGCTCGGCGGATCCGCGCGGCGCCGACCTGGCGCGCGACAAATTCGATCGCTTCATCCAGGCAATCGACGGGGAAGCGCTCGTCGACAGCGATCCGCAAATGGCGCCTCCAGGCCGCCTCGCCATCGAACCGCGCTCACCCGGGCTGCGCGACCGCATCTGGTGGGGCGCCGGCTCACGCGACACCGCCGAATGGGTGGGCCGGCAAGGCCTCAACCTGATGAGCTCCACCCTGCTCACCGAGGCGACTGGCCAGCCGTTCCACGAGTTGCAGCGCGAGCAGATCGAACGGTTCCGCGCCGCCTACCGTGAGGCCGGGCACACGGGCGCACCGCGCGTCTCGGTGAGCCGAAGCGTGTTCCCGCTCGTGAGCGAGCAAGACGAGATGTTTTTCGGTGCGCGCGGCCGCGACGGGCAAGACCAGGTGGGGATCATCGACGGCCTGCGCTCAACGTTCGGCAAGACCTACGCCGACACCCCCGACCGCCTCATCGACCAGCTGCGTGCCGACGAAGCGGTGATGGCGGCCGACACCCTCATGCTCACCATCCCCAACCAGCTCGGCCCCGAATACAACCTGCACGTGCTGCAGGCCTTCGCCGAGCACGTCGCCCCCGCGCTCGGCTGGAAGCCCAACACGGAGGGACCGGTGGAGGGCGACGCGGTGTGAGCTGAGGCCGTGGTGCCGAGTGGCGGGTTTTGCGGGATCTGAGCAGGTTCCGGGCGCGAAATTCGCCTTTACCCGCTGCTGCACCTGAGCCGGTTGCTCGCCTGATCCACCCAGGTTTGACCGCCGCGCCCGCGCCCGCGCAGGCTCTCTGGCGGTGCCCGCTTCGGGAGGGCGGGGCGGATCGCGGGGCCTGGCCGCGGGGCCCGCTACGGGCGCATGTCGAGGTATGCCTCGCGCATCGACGGGTAGTAGCTGTCGAAGCTGGGGCGTTCGGTGCCCTCCGTGGCGGCGACGAGCAGATCGAGGTAGTACTCCCAACCCGGGCCGATCTCGCCGACCTCATCGACACTGTCGAGGTGGTGCACGAGGGTGAGCAGCGAGTCGTCGCCGTCGCGCTCCACGAGCAGTTCCAGATGCCACCCGCCAACCTCATCCTCGGCTTTGAGCACCAGGCGCTCAAAGGCATCGCACGCGATGATGCGGATGCTGATCGCCGGCTCGTGATCCTCGAAGCGCATCCGCACCCGCACCGCACCGCCGGCTCGCCCGTCGCCCTCCCACGGCCCGAACCACTGCTCGGTGAGCTCCGATTCGGTGAGGTACGCCCACGTCTCCTCCGGCGGCAGGGCGAGGGAACGCACGAGCGAGAGATCCGCACCCCGCGTCGTCGCCACGATCCGTCCGCTGGTATCCATCGTCATGCTGCTCTCCTGTCTCCGGGTCTCCAGAGTACGCCGCCCACAAGTCAGCTGCCCGCCCGCCGCTGCCCCCACTGCCTGCCTGCCAACCGCTACCCCGCCAGCCGCTACCCGCCCACCGCCCGCGCACCGATCCAGGTTCATGCACCGGATCCGCTCGGATCGAGGTGCTTACAGCTCGATCGGTGCGTTTGCGTGCTCGGGGCGGAGGCGGAGGGCGAAGGCGGGCGGGCGGGCGGGAAGTCGCACTTGCGCTGGGGGCCCGGGTCTGGCGTACACTCGTGGGCGTGAAGAACTAACGCAGCCTCAAATCCCCGTTCCGGTTCCGCCGCGCTGATCGCGCCAGGGTCGATGCCACGGGATGCTGCGTGATCACTTCGGGCCCGCCTCGCGCGGCTGACGCCTGATTCTCGTGCTCCGAGCCGCCGCATACGCGCCTCGCGACACGGGCTCGGCACCCCGTTTCACGCCCATCTCGGCCGCCCCGCGAAACACCAGATTCCGAGAGGCGGCCATCATGCCCGCATCGAACACCACCCCACATCTCAGCGCCGCGGCCCGTGCGGCCGCGGACCCCGCAGCAGCAGGCACCGGATCCGCATCCGGCCCGACCCACCTCATCGTCGACGGCGTCTCACACGCCT
Organism: Leucobacter sp. VD1; assembly: GCF_037150695.1. Taxonomy (NCBI): domain Bacteria; kingdom Bacillati; phylum Actinomycetota; class Actinomycetes; order Micrococcales; family Microbacteriaceae; genus Leucobacter; species Leucobacter sp. VD1. The sequence goes on along the minus strand of NZ_JBBCPO010000003.1, from coordinate 134,240 downwards.
ACGGTGACCGCCGGGTGCTCAGCGACATCTCGTTCACCGCCAGGCCGGGCGACCGCATCGGTCTGATCGGCGAGAACGGCACCGGCAAGTCGACGCTGCTCGGCATTATTGCCGCGGCGGGCGCAGATGCGAGATCGGCGGATCCGGCAGCGGATCCGCGCCACGCCGCCGCTCGCAACGCCGGGAGCGATGCGGAGCGCAACGCAGGGCGCGCCGCCGCCCGCGACGCCGGGCGCCCCACAGGACGCGGCACCGCCCTGCACCCTGACGCGGGCACGGTCGCACTGCCCGGTTCGGTCGGCCTGCTCGCCCAGCAGCTCCCCTACCCGGTTACGACACCCCTTGCTGTCGTGCTCGACGACGCCCAGCGCGGTGCGCTCGACGCTCTCTCCCTGCTGGAGCACTGCGGCGAGCGCATGGCGGCGCAGCCGAACGACCCCGGCACGGCGGAGGCTTTCGCTCGCGCTCTCGAGGATGCCGAGCGCTCCCAGGCATGGTCGGCGGCGGCGCGGCGGGGTGAGTTGCTCGCGGGGCTCGGCCTGGGTGGGATCCCTGAACAGCGGCCGATCGGGGAACTGTCGGGCGGGCAGCGCCTGCGGCTCTCGCTCGCGGCGCTGCTGCTGGAGGCCCCGCAGACGCTGCTGCTTGACGAGCCGTCGAACCACCTCGACGATGCCTCGGCGGCCTACCTCGAACGGGTGCTCATCGACTGGCCGGGCATCGTGATCGTGGCGAGTCATGACCGTGCGCTGCTGGACGCCGTGAGCACGCGGATCCTCGATCTCGACGCGCTGCCGTTGCCCGCCCGCGTGCTCGCCGACGCGAAGGATGCAAACACCGAGCATGCAGCGGGACCGACAGCCGGGGGCAGCCGAACGGACCCACGCCGCGATCCCGGGTCGCTTCCGACCGACCCTGCGACCGATGATCCAGGCGCAGGTTTCGGGGTGCGACTGTGGGGGGTCGGCTATTCTGCGGCGCGTGCCGCTCGAGGGGCCGAGATGGAGCGGTGGCGGGCGCGGTACGCTGCCGAGACCGCCGAGCGGGAGGCGCTGGTCCACGAGATCGAGGTGGGGTCGCGCGAGGTCAATCGCAAGCACGAGTCGAAGTCGGAGGCGAAGATCACGCGCAAGTTCTACGCCGATAAAGACGCACGGGTCACCGCCCGCCGCGCTCGCAACGCTCGGGTGCGGCTCGACGCGCTCGAACGCGAGCGGGTGCGGCGGCCGCCTGCCCCGCTGCGCTTCGAGGGGTTCGGGGCGCCTCGCGATACGGGGCCGCTCGAGCCCGGTCGCAGGGGCGCGCTCACCGGCAGGGGCGCTCCGGCCGGCGCGAGCGCACCCGGGGAAGCCACGGCCGCTCCGCCGTCGCTCATCCGGGCTGAGCGGCTCTCGCTGGCGGGGCGGCTCCGGGCGACTTCGCTCGAACTCGCGCCGGGCGGGCGCCTCATGCTCTCTGGCCCGAACGGCTCGGGCAAGTCGACGCTGCTGGCGATCCTCGCCCGCCGTCTCACTCCCGACCGCGGCGAGCTCGAGATCGCGCCCCGCGCCCGCGTCGGGTACCTGCCGCAGGAGGTGGAGTTCGCGGATCCGGATCGCCCGGCCGAGCGCGCGTACCGCGACGCCGTCGGCGCCGAGATCGCCGAGGCGGTGCCGCTGCCCGACACGGGTCTGCTGGCTCGGCGAGACCTGCGCCGCCCGGTGGGGGCGCTCAGCGTGGGACAACGGCGCCGGCTCGCCCTCGCCGCGCTGGTCGCCGATCCGCCAGAGGTGCTGCTGCTGGACGAGCCCACCAATCACCTCTCGCTCACGCTCGTGGAGGAGCTGGAGACAGCGCTGCGCGATTTCACAGCCGCGCCGGAAGCCTGCACCGGGCTGGTGATCGCGACGCACGATCGCTGGCTGCGCTCGCGGTGGGAGGGGGCGGTTCTGGAGCTCGATGCGGTGTGATCCGGCGCCGCCCGGGTGCGCGCGCCGGGGAGGCCGCACCGGTGCACGAGTTCGCCCCGTCGAACTCGTTCCCTCGCCGAATCGACCTTGGATCAGGGCTTCTCCCTCGCCCGAGAAACTTGTTACGGTTGCTGCCGGCGCGCCGCACCCGGCGCGGCACCACACTCCGAACCGGGGAGATCATGAACGACGGGCCCATCAACATCGCGAACCCGCACGAGTACGATCACACGCACTCGTCATCAGCAGGGTCGGGTTGGCTGCGCGCCTCGGTGTTCGGCGCGATGGACGGCCTGGTCTCGAACATCGGCCTCATCTCGGGTATCGCCGCCGCTGGTGCGAGCCCGGGCATCATCGCAATCACTGGCGTCTCAGGCCTGATCTCTGGCGCGATCTCGATGGCGCTCGGCGAGTACACCTCGGTGCGCACGCAGAACGAGCAGCTCGCCGTTGAGGTGCAGACCGAGCGGGATGCCCTCGACCGTAACCCCGTCGGCGAGCAGGCCGAGCTGACCGTGATGTTCGAGCACCTGGGCATGTCGCCGCAGACCGCGCACGACGCGGCCACGCAGGTGCACGCGAACACCGAGCAGGCCCTGAAGGTGCACCTGGCGCACGAGCTGGGGCTGAGCCCCGATGATCGGCCCTCGCCGATGGTGGCCGCCGGGTCGTCATTCGTGGCCTTCAGCGTGGGTGCGATCATCCCGGTGCTGCCCTTCCTGCTGGGCTTCGGCACCCTCTGGTGGGGGCTCATCTTCGGCGGGGTGGGGCTGCTCGCAGCGGGATACGCTGCGGCACGCTTCACCGACCGCAACCCGTTCTCTGGCGCGGCACGTCAGCTGCTGTTCGGCGGCGTGGCCGTGGCCGCGACCTACCTGATCGGCTTGCTGCTGGGGGTCTCCGCGCTCGGATAGCCCGAGCTTTCATTCGGGTGCCCCAACCCCGAGCACATATTTCGGTGAAGCACATGACCGGACGCGCCCGTTCTCGCCGCAGCCACCGAATTAGCCCGCAGCCCTATGCTTATGGGATGGTGTCGGATGAGTTCGCCGAGCGAGTGCTCGCGGTAGTCGCGCGCATCCCCGCCGGGCGAGTGATGACCTACGGCGACATCGCCACAGCGCTCGCTTCGTCTGCGCCTCGCGCCGTCGGTCGCGTGCTGGCCCACTACGGCCACGCCGTTCCCTGGTGGCGGGTGGTACCGTCGAGCGGCCGACCCCCGCAGGGGCACTCACGAGAAGCACTGCCCCACTACCTCGCTGAAGGCACACCACTGCGCGCCCTCGCGCCCGACGGCCACGCGCAACGCCACCACTCTCACCAGACCGCTTCGGAGTTCCGTCCCGACGAGTACCGCATCGCGCTCTCCGCCGCCCGACTCCCCTACACCCACGAGATCTACGCGGAGGTCGCCCTGTGACGCACACGCCCCAGACAGAAACCGGCAGCGACTCGCGGCCCGCACCCGACAAGCCCCCGATGCGCCTCGGTTTCGCCCGCGGCATCGCGCCGAGCAAGTGGGAACGTCGCTGGCAGGAAGCCGTGGGACGCCCCCTCGAACTGCACCCCGTCGAGGTCGCCTTCGGCCGCACACCGGGCGCAGCGGTCGACGTAATGCTCGAACGTGCGGCACCGGGAGCCCACCCAGAGGGGATCGAAGGATCGGCGCCCCCGCGTCACGCCCTGCGCCTCTACACCGAGGCGATCGCACTCGTGGTGCCCATCGACCACGAGCTCGCGCAGTCCGAAGGCCTCGACCCGGCAGAGCTCGCACTCGTGCGCCTGCTCGACCACCCCGACCACGCACCCGAGTGGCCCGCAGCAGAACCATGGGCCGACCCCGCGTGGCGCCCCGCCGATGCCTATGCCGCGCTCGATCTCGTAGCGACCGGCGCCGGCGCGATCCTGCTGCCGCGCCCCCTCGCCCGCCACCTCGCCCGCAAACGCGAGCACGCGGTAATCACCCTCACGGGCGCACCGCTCGCGGGCACCACGGTGTGGGCGAGCTGGGAGCGCGACCGCGATGCCCCCGATGTGCAACAGCTCATCGGCATTTTGCGCGGGCGCACCGCCCGCAGCTCGCGCCCCGGCGCCGACGGCCCCAGCAGCGAAGCCAAGGCCCAGCCCGCCCGTGCCCGCAAACCCAAGCCCGCTGCGAAGCAGGGCCTCAAACCGAACTCGCGCGGTGCTCAGCTCGCCGCCGCGAAGGAGAAGGCCGAGCGCGAGAAGGCGGCTCGGCAACGCGCCAAGCGTCGCTGACCGCCCCTCGATGCGCTGCTCGGCTGCGACTACCCAGCAGCTTCGGCAACCGTCACGATAATCGCCGCGCAAGCGCGCAACCGTGCCTCAGAGTGCACCGCCGATAGCGGCACGCGAATCGTCGGCGTCAGCGCCGATATGGAGACCGGCGCTGGACCTGGTGGCTGTCTCCTAGAGATCCGAGGCCGGCACGTCAAAGGTGCCGCAAGCACCGGGCCCGCCGCGGTAGCCTTCCTGGAACCAGCGCTGCCGCTGCTTCGAGGTGCCGTGCGTGAAACGCTCGGGGTTTACCTGCGCACCCGCCGACTCCATGATGTGGTCGTCGCCGACCGCTGCCGCGGCGCTCATGGCATCGGCGATCTGCTCGGAGGTGACCGGCTTCAGAAAGGGCACCCCCGCACTGTCGGTCACCGTGGAAGCGTTCTGCACCCACGCACCAGCAAAGCAGTCAGCCTGCAGCTCGAGCCGCACCGAGCCCGAAGCCGGCCCCGATTCGCGGCCGGTCTGCTCCAGCGTGCCGATAAGGTTCGAGATGTGGTGGCCCCACTCGTGGGCGAGCACGTACATCTGCGCGAGTGATCCTTCGGATGCCCCGTAGTCGCGGCTCAGAGTGTCGAAGAAGGCAACATCGAGGTAGATCTTTTCGTCTGGCGGGCAGTAGAACGGCCCCGTTGCCGCGGTGGCAAGGCCGCAGCCCGACTGCGTCTGCGCATCGAAGAGCACCACTTCGGCAGGCGCCCGGTACCCGTCGACCTCGCCCGCCCAGTACTTGTCGAGGGAATCGGCGGTGGCCGCCATGCGGCACTCCGCATCGGCATTCGCGTCGGCCCCGGTCTCGCAGCCGGGCAGCGCCTCAGAGCGCTCGCCAGACAGCGAGCTGCCACCGATGAGTTCTTCGACCACGGGAGCGAATGGCAGCAGGTTCACACCAAACAGCTGGGATCCGAGCGCGAGCAGCAGCGCGATACCTACGCCGCCTCCGGCGATCATCCCGCCCCGCTTGGCACCGCTGCGCTTCGACACGCGCCCCGTGTCGATTCGTGCGTTGTCGTTGAAGGTCATGTCCCCACCTGCCCCTGCGTCGGGCCGATCCGCCGCGCTTGCAACTCTACGCCGCGAACCGGCCCCGAACGAGCCTCAGCCGCTACCGCGCCTGCTTCTTCGCCTTGTACAGGTCTTTCTCGTGGGTGGGCCAGGTGCCCGCGGCACGCTGCGCCTCGACGTAGGCGTGCGCTTCTTCCTGGCGCTCAGCCTCGATGCCCGTGGCGATCTCGGCCCGCAGCAGCTCGGGGCCGAGCCCGAAGGCCGCGACGAGATCGAGCGCGTGCGGCCGCAACCGAGCGATGAGACGGTCGATGTAGGCCGTCACTGCTTCGGCGCGCTGCCCGGAGATGCGACCGTTCACGAGATACCAGGCGGCGTTGCTCTCGATGAGCCCGAAACCGAAGAGGTCGCGCAGCCAGGTGAGCACCTGACGCGACCCCTCGTCGTCGATCTGAGCGAGCGCCTCGGTGAAGGCCTCCCACTGCAGCAGCTCGGCGTGCGCACGGGCTGCGGAGATGAGCTTGTGCTGCTGCGTGTTGAAGGCGTCTTCTGCTGCGATCGCCTTGGCCCGCTTGTCGCTCTTCGGCACGTCCTTGGTGGCCTCGCGCAGCGCCAGCGCGATCTCCGAGATCATGGTCTGCACGCGATCGGCAAGCAGCTCGCGCTGCGCCTCGGGGCTGCGCAGACTCTCGACCGAGCGGGCGACTTGGCCCAGATCGGCGATGCTCTGGCCCACCTGGCGCAGGCCGAAGCGGCTCACCCGGCCGCCCAGCTGGCTCGCCGCCGCCTTGATGAGGGCGGCGCGATCGGCGCCCTTGAACTGCTCGGCGTAGTCGGTGAGCAGTCGCTTGCCCACGAGCTGCAGCAGCACGTTGTTGTCGCCTTCGAAGGTGACGTAGATATCGAGGTCAGCGCGCAGCCCGGTCACCCGATTCTTCGCCATGAAACCGGCGCCGCCGCATGCTTCGCGTGCTTCTTGGAGCGTGTCGAGCGCCGCCCAGGTCGAGAGCGGCTTCAGGGCCGCAGCGAGGGTTTCGAGGTCTTCTCGGTTCTCGGGGGTGTCGCCCGCACCCGAGAACACCTCGTCGAAGATGGTGAGCAGGCGCTCGTCGGCAAAGGCCATTGCATAGCTCTGCGCAATTCGGGGAATGAGCCGACGCTGGTGCAGGCCGTAGTCGAGCAGCACCGTCTCACGCCCTGAGGCGCCCGGGAACTGGCGCCGCTCACTGCCGTAGCGCACGGCGATGGTGAGCGCGGCCTGCATGGCGCGCACCGCAGAGCCGTCGAGCGATACGCGACCTTGCACGAGGGTGCCGATCATGGTGAAGAAGCGACGGCCGGGGCTCTCGATCGGCGAGGTGTAGCTGCCGTCGGGGGCGACATCGCCGTAGCGGTTGAGCAGATTGGTGCGGGGCACCCGCACGTGGGTGAAGTGGAGGCGGCCGTTGTCGATGCCGTTGAGGCCACCCTTCACGCCGTCGTCTTCGCTGCCGACGCCAGGCAGCAGATCACCCTCGGGGGTGCGGATGGGCACGAAGAAGGCGTGCACGCCGTGGTTGACGCCGCCGGTGATGAGCTGCGCGAACACCACAGCGGCGCGGCCGTGCAGGGCCGCATTGCCGAGGTAATCTTTCCAGGCGCCGGTGAAGGGGGTGTGGATCTCGAACTCTTCGGTCTCGGGATCGTAGGTGGCGGTGGTGCCGATCGAGGCAACATCGGAACCGTGGCCGATCTCGGTCATAGCGAAGGCACCGGGCAGCGCGAGGCTGATCACGTCGGGCAGCCACTTCTCGTGGTGTTCGCGAGTGCCGAGGTGCAAGATCGCTGCGCCGAAGAGGCCCCACTGCACGCCGCTCTTGATCTGCATCGAGGGATCGGCGAGCACGAGTTCTTGGAACGCGGCGATGTTGCCGCCGTGGTTGTCGCCGCCGCCGAGATCGCTGGGGAAGGCGCGCTGGATCGCCCCTTCTTCGACCAGAATGCCGAGCTGTTCGAGCACGCGGGCGCGGTGCTCGGGCATCGACTGCCCAGGAATGGTGTGCAGGCGGGGATCGGCCGCGAGACGGCGTGATTCGAGGCGTTCTTGCTTCCAGCGGCCGAGCAGGGCGTCGCCCACTCGGTCAATGTCAATGCGTGCGGTTGACTGCGCGTTGGTGTCGCTCATCGATGCTCCTTCGACGTGATGCGCGGATCCGCCGCGCTGCGCGCCGGCGATCCGCTGACCTGCTCACAGGCTAGGGGGCACCACTGACACCGACAACCGCGCGCCGCGCTCCCCACAATCAGGGCCGCAGCCGCCCCCGGATCGCATTGTGCAAGATCTCCAAATCGAGACCCAAGAAGCTAGAGAACACCTCCACCGCATTCGCCCCAGCCTGCGCCGCAGCCGACCTCTCGCTTCGCCCCGAAGCCCCTCCCCCCGCGTCTCACCGAGGCCCCTCCCCCGCGCCCGACGACGACCCGTCTACGCGGCGGTCGGGTCGTCGCCGGGTACGTGGTCGCCGAACGATGCTGGCACGATCTCGGCCTGCTCGAGGAGTTCGCGGGTGCGCTGCTGCCTCGTGCGCGGGATCACGGTGAGCACGAGCCCGCCTCGGCCCGCGCGGGCGGTGCGGCCGGCGCGGTGCAGATAGGTCTTGTACTCGTCGGGCGGATCGGCCTGCACGACGAGGTCGACATCGTCGATGTGGAGTCCGCGCGCGGCCACATCGGTCGCCACGAGCACTGAGGCTTTGCCCGAGGCGAAGCGTTCGAGGTTGCGCTCGCGCCGGGCCTGGCTGAGGTTGCCGTGCAGCGCGGTCACCCGGAGCCCGGCTTCTTCGAACAGCTCGGCGAGTCGTTCGGCGTAGGCGCGGGTGCGGGTGAACACCATGGTGCGGCCCGAACGTGATGCAAGTTCGACGAGCACGCGATCCTTGTGCTCGCGCAGCACCACAAGCACCCGGTGCTCGGCTTCGCTGACGGCCTCACCCGCCACCTCGTGCACGGCGGGGTTCCGCAGAAACTCGGCAACGAGGTCGGAGACTCCGCTGTCGAGGGTTGCCGAGAACAGCAGCCGCTGCCCGCCGCGCACCGTGTCGCGCAGCACCCGCTGCACGGGTTCGAGGAAGCCAAGTTCGCACATGTGGTCGGCCTCGTCGATCACTGAGACGAGCACCTCGCGCAGGTCGAGTTTGCGGCGGTTGATGAGGTCGCGCACGCGGCCGGGGGTGCCGATCACGATGTCTACGCCGCGTTCGAGCGCGTGCACCTGCGGGTCGAGTGGCACGCCGCCCACGAGCTGTGCGGTGAAGAATCCTACGGAGCGCGCGATCGGCTGCACGGTGCGGTCGATCTGCAGGGCGAGTTCGCGGGTGGGGGCGAGGATCAGCGCCTTCGGGTTGCGTGCCGCCCGCTTCGGGGCGCGCTCGCCTCGCCGGGGCCTGTCGCGGGCGGGCTTGGCGTCGCCTGCGAAGGCTCCTTCGGCTTTCAACTGCAGCAGGCGTTCGACGAGCGCGGCACCGAAGGCGATGGTTTTCCCTGATCCGGTGCGGGCCCTGCCGAGCACGTCGCGGCCGGCGATCGCGTCCGGGATCGTCGCGGCTTGGATGGGGAACGGCTGATCTGCTCCGAGCTCGCTGAGCACTCGCACGATGTTCGCACCAAGCCCGAGGTCGCTGAAGGCGACGCCCTGCACCTCGGCGGCGGTGGTGATGCGGGCGTCGAGGCGCTGCAGCACGACAGGTTCGGAGGGGGCGGATCGGGCCGTGACCGGCGTCCGCTCGGCGCGCGCCGGTGCAGGCCGACGCTGCGAACGGACCGCCCCGGCGGATCGCTGCGGCCTGGCAGCCTCAGCCGAGCGCTCAGCACCGGCAGAACGATTCGAAGGTGTCGAGCGGCCGGAGCGATCTGCGCGATCCTGCCGCGCCGGGCGCCCCTCCGCCTGCCGCTTCCCGTCGTGGGCGCTGCGCGGGTGACCGGCTCCGCTGTCGCGGCCGGCACCACGGGCGCCTCGCGTCGGCTTGCCGTCTTCGGCAGCCGAATCGCGGCCCCCGGCCCAGCGTTTGCCAGCCCGCGCGGGTTTGCGCCCCGGCTCGTAGTTCGACGGCGGTTTGAATCCGCGACGACCCTTCTGCGCCACGGCTATCGCCCGCTCTCGTCTTCGGGTCGTTCCTCAGCAGTGTCGGCCTGATCCGCGATCTCGGCTTCGGCGCGTGCAGCATCAGCATCGGCGCCAGCCCCTTGCGCAGCTGCTTCGACCTCTTGGGTGGCCTCCCACATGAGCTGCTCCCAGTTCAGCTCGCCGGTCACCGGAGGTGCCGCGGCGGGTGCACCAGCACCAGTCTCGTCCTCGCGAGAGGCATCGTCAACGGAGGCCCCTGCGGAGTCATCCGCCACACCACCCTCGGAGTCGAGCGTGGGGTCGTCGTCGGCGAAGCCAAGCTCGGAGAGCGCCAACGACATCTGCGCGGTCGCGGGGCTCCCCGCCTCGTCAGTGTCGGTTGCAAGATCCACGCCCGTCGCGTCTGCAGCCGGGTCTGCGTCGGCTGCGCCGACGGCGTCGGCACCAGGCTCAACGTTCGCGTGCTCGGCCTCTTCTGATCCGCCGCGCTCAGCCACCTCAGGTGCTGACAGCCCCACCCGCATCAGTTCGCTGAGAATCGCGCGCTGCGTGTCTGCGTCGGCAGGGGTCGGTACCGGGGCCGGCACCGGCGCAGGCGTCTCGAGCTCGTCACCCTCAACTGGGCTCTCGGCAGCCTCCCCACCGGGATGCTCCGGCTCGGATGCCGCCTCAGCAGCGTCGCCCTCTGCAAACAGCTCGATCAGCTCCTCAGGCGACTCGGCGGGGTAGCCCGTCGTGGCCTCGCGTGTGGCCTCGGCTCCGAGCACGCCCACGGTTCCCACCGATCCGACAGCCCCGGCGAACGCGAGCGCATCGGCTCCCCCGGCCGCAGCTGCCCCAGGGGTGCGCTGCGGGCCACGCCGCTTCGGGCCGCGACCTGAACCGCGGCGAGGCCCGCCGCGACCCTCCCGCCGCCGCTCCACCGCGTAGTACAGCGTGGGCAGCACGATGAGCGTGAGCACCGTCGACGACAGCAGGCCGCCGATCACCACAACCGCGAGCGGCTGCGAGATGAACCCGCCCTTACCGGTGATGCCGAGCGCCATGGGGGTGAGCGCCAGAATCGTCGCGAGCGCGGTCATCACAATGGGGCGCAGACGCTGCAGAGCGCCGTGTTCAACGGCGTCGAGCAGGGCATCCCCGCGGGCCCGATACTGGTTGACGAGGTCGATCAACACGATCGCGTTCGTCACCACGATGCCGATCAGCATGAGCACGCCGATCAGCGAGGCGACGCCGAGCGGGATGCCCGTCGCGATGAGCAGCAGGATCGCGCCGGTAGCGGCGAACGGCACCGAGATGAGCAGCAGCAGGGGCTGCAGCAGGCTGCGGAAGGTCGCGACCATCACCACGTACACGATGAGGATCGCGGCGAGCAGGGCCAAGCCGAGCTGTTTGAAGGCCTCAGATTGCTGCGCCATCACACCGCCGATGGAGGCGGTGGCCCCCGCAGGCAGCTCCACGGTGTCGAGGGCGGTGTTCACCGCGGCACTTGCCACGCTCAGGTTGTCGCCCTCAGGCAGCGCCGACACGGTGACCATGCGCACACCGTCTTCGGTGCGAACGGTCACGGGGCCGTCAGCGATCTCGATGGTGGCGAGGGAGTCGAGTTGTGCTGGCCCGACTGCCGTCATGATCGGCAGGGCGGCGACGCCAGCCTGATCGGTGGGGGCGGTGCCCTCGGCAAGGTAGATCGACACGCTGTCGGCGTCCATCGTGATCTGGCCGACGGGGCGCGGCTGCATCTGCTGCGCAACCTGGCCAGCGACCGCGGCCTCGGTGAGGCCCGCAGCGGCAGCGGCATCGCGATCCACGGCGACGCGCAGGAAGGGGCGCGAGGCACCCAGATCGCTCTCGACCTGGCGCAGGCCGGACTGCTTCTTGAGCTCGGCGAGCACGGCGTCGCTCGCCTGGGCGAGGGTCTGCTGGTCTGGCGCTGAGACGTTGACCTCGATAGCGCTCGACGTGGTCGCCCCGCCGCCCGACTGCCCCAGTGAGAACTCACCCGCGTCATCGAGGCCGTCGACAGCCGTGAGGATATCGTCCTGGGCCTTCGACTGATTGGCGTCGGGGTCGGTGGTGATCGAGTAGCTCACCGAACCGTCGCCGCCGCCTCCGAAGAGCGCGCTCATCCCGCTGCCGCCGCCGATGGTCACCTGCACGGTCTGCACGGCGTCGACATCTGCGAGCGCACCCTCGACGCGTTCTGCCTGCGCGAGCTGCGCGTCGAGGCTGGTGCCGGGGGCGAGGGTCTGCACGAGCCCGATCGAGTTCTGCTCGTCTTCGCCCATGAAGTTCGTCTTCATCAACGGGCTCAGCGCGACGGTCAACCCGAACACTAGTACCGCGGTGAGCAGGGTGACCGCCGGGCGCTTCAGCGTCCAGTCGATCACGGGGCGGTACCAGCGTTGCAGCGCGGTGAGGGGCGCAGTGGCAGGCTGCGGATCGCGGCTCGTTGAGAGCTCGGCACTGCGAGGCCGCCGATCCGCTCGCAAGAACCAGTATGCGAGCACCGGCACGATCGTGAGCGAGACGAGCAGCGAGGCGACAAGCGCGATGGTCACCGTGAACGCGAAGGGGCGGAACAGTTCGCCCACCATGCCGTCGACGAACGCCATCGGCAAGAACACGGCAACTGTGGTGACTGTCGACGCGGTGATCGCCCCAGCAACCTCCCGCACGGCCTCGATGATCGACTTCGCCTTGTCGGCGCCGGGCACGAGGTGCCGCTTGATGTTCTCGATCACCACGATCGAATCGTCGACCACGCGACCGATCGAGATGGTGAGCGCACCCAGCGTGAGCATGTTGAGCGTGTACTCGGCGAAGTTGAGGCCCACGAAAGTGAGCAGCACCGAGGTGGGGATAGAGATCGCGGTCACCAGGGTCGCTCGCACCGACATCAAGAAGACGAGGATGACGAGCACCGCGAACACGAGACCGAGCAGACCCTCGGTGGTGAGGGTGTGAATCGACTGCTCCACGTAGGGCGCCTGGTCGAACACGACGGTGAGCTGCGCTCCGCCGAGCTGATCCTGCAGCTCATCGAGCTTCTGCTGCACCGCGTGCGAGACGTCGACGGTGTTCGCGGCCGACATTTTGGTGACGGCGATGGTGAGGGCCGGCTCCCCGTTGATGCGGGAAATGCTCTGCTCGGGGCCAGGTTCGAGGCGCACCTCTGCGACGTCGCCGATAGTGAGGGGCGCCCGCTGATCGGTGTCGGGGTCGTAGCTGCTCGTGCCGGGAAGCGGGATCGCGGCGATGTCTTCGACAGAGCCGAGTGCCGTGCCCGCCTGCACGGCGAGCGTGCGATCACCCTCGGTGATAGTGCCGGCCGCCATGAGCACGCCGCTCTGATGCAGCGTGTCGGCGATGGCCTGCGAGCTGAGGCCGTTCTCGGCGAGTGCTCCCGCGTACGGGGCAATCGTGATCCGCTCCTCGCGGGCACCGGTGAGCTGCGCGTCGCGCACTCCGTCGAGATCACTGATCTCGGGGATCGCCACGCGGTCGATCAGCTGCGCGGCTTCTTCCGGCGTCTGCCCTGCCGCCGGCGTGACCGCGATCTGGATCACGGGGAAGTCGTCGATACTGCCCGACATCACCTGCGTGTCGGCGGTTTCGGGAAGGATCTTCGAGATGCGGCTGATGGCACGCTCGACCTTTTGCTCCGTCACGGTGAGGTCGACGCCGTAGGTGAACTGGGCGACGACCATCGACGAACCCGTGCTCGATGTCGCCGTCGAGCTTTCAAGCTGCGGCACCGCGCGCAGCGCCGTTTCGATGGGGCCGGAGACGTCGTTGTTGACGACCTCTGGCGACGCCCCGGGGTAGCTGGTGACCACCGCAATCGCCGGGAACTGCACGGACGGCATCAGCTCCTGTTTGAGGGAGCCAACGCCGATGAGCCCGAAAACCGCGGCGACAATAGTGACAAGCGCGATCAACGCGCGGTTCTTCAGGCTGAGCGCCGTGAGAAGGTGCATGAAGTCTATTCTTTCATGCGGCGTCGCAGTTCCCACCGTGGAGGATAATACTGAGATGCCGTCGTCTCGCACCCGCCGCACCTTGGGGGCCGTCTCCCCCGCAGACTTCGAACGGCTCGCCGAGCTGCGTCGCATGCAGCGCCTCGCCGTCGCACTGCTCATCGGCATGGCTGTCGTGTTCGTCATCTCGTTCGCGCTGCAGACCCACTACCCGTGGCTCGGTTACGTTCGGGCGGCGAGCGAGGGCGGTATGGTCGGTGCGCTCGCCGACTGGTTTGCCGTTACCGCGCTCTTCAGGCATCCGCTCGGTCTGAAAATTCCGCACACCAACCTCATTTCAAGCAAGAAAGACGACATCGGCGCTGGGCTGGGTGCGTTCGTCGAAGAGAATTTCCTCGCCGATGACGTCGTGCACGACAAGCTCGCGGGCATCAGCGGTGCACGGCACGCCGGCGAGTGGCTGTCGCAACGCCCCAACGCCGAGCGCGTGGGCGACATGGTGACGAGCGCCAGCCTCGGCGCTTTGACGGTGCTCGACGACAACGATGTGCGAGAACTCATCGAACTGCTCGTGCGACGGCACGTCGTCGAGCCGGAGTGGGGGCCGCTGCTCGGGCGCACAGCGGAGTCGTTCGTGGCCGGCGGGCACCAGCAGGCGCTCATCGACATCGCAGCCTCGCGGGTCGAGGAGTGGCTGGTCTCGCACCCGGAGGCCTTCGACCGTGTGATCTCCTCGCGGCTTCCCTCCTGGGTGCCGAGCATCGTCGATCGCTTCGTCGATGACCGCCTGCACGCCGAAACGGTGAAGTTCGCGCAGCGGGTCGGTGCCGATCCTGAGCATCCGTTCCGTCTCGCAATTGCGCGGTTCCTGGCGGATCTCGCACGCGATCTGCAGCAGCAACCGCGTCTGCAGCAGCAGTTGGAGGCCTTCAAGCACGAGATTTTCGACAGCCCGCGCATCAGGGCTGTCGCGGCGAGCACTTGGGATACCGCTCGCGCAGCGCTCGTGTCGATGCTGGAAGACCCGCAGAGCGAACTGCGCACGCGGATCGTTTCAGCGTTGCAGGATTTCGGCAACAAGCTGCTCGACGATCCGACCCTGCAGTACAAGATCGACGTGTGGGTGATGGGCGTCGTCGAGCACCTGGTGCGCAACTACCGCGGAGATATTGCGGGCGTCATCACCGAGACCGTGCAGCGCTGGGATGCCCAGGAAGCTGCCGAGAAGATCGAGCTACAGGTGGGCAAGGATCTGCAGTTCATCCGCATCAACGGAACCGTCGTGGGCGCGCTCGCCGGTCTTGCGATCTACACGGTGGCGACGCTGGTGATCGCGCCGCTCGCTCACTGAGGCGGGCTACTTCGCGAAGGCCACCGGCAGCAGCATGTCCTGCACCCGGTCTCTTGCAGCGGTGTGGTCAGCTCGGGTGGCGATCGCGCAGCGCGTCTCGCGGCAGTCGAGGCCGTCGACCGACGCCTCAGGAACGGTGAGCTTCGTGGTGAAGGCACCCTTCTGGGGGTCGTTGTAGCGCTGAGTAGCGAAGGCCTGCCACGCCCAGTCGTCAGTGATCCACACGCTCGACAGCGCTGAAGTATCGGCAGTGCCCTCCTTTGCGCCCTCGGGAATACCGCCGAGGCACGGCCCGGGCTTGCCGCCTTCCTGCTGCGGAATCGCGCAGATCCCCACGTATATGCCGATTCCGGTATCAAAGCCGCTGCCGCGCACCACAAGCTGCTCGCCCGGGCGCAGCTCATCGAGAGCGACAGGAGTTCCGTCTGCCGCTTCGACACTCAGTTCGCGCAGGCGCCCATCCGCACCTTCCGCGGTCGTCTGCGAGACGAAGGTGTCGGGCACCTGCTGTCCCGATCCGCCTGCGCTCTGATGGGTAAGAATCGGCAGCAGCACGGCGAGCGCACCTGCCAGAACGAGCACTGCGATCACCAAAATGGTGATGAGCAGAATCCTGGTGGCACGGGGGCGACGGGAGGTCATGCCTTCATCGTAATGGGCGCGCTTCGAAGCGCGTGCGATCTGCTAGAATCTGCTCCATACGTCTATTTGTATAAGTACCTGCCTCGCGGAAGATTGCCCGCGAGGCCTGAATGTGTAAGGGGGTCACGCATGGGGCGCGGCCGTCAGAAGGCAAAGCACACCAAGGTCGCCAGGGAGCTGAAGTATTTCAGCCCCAACACCGACCTTTCACAGCTTCAACGCGAACTCGCTCAGAGTTCGCACCACGGCTCCGATGAGGATGCCTGGGAAGAGTACGCCAGCAAGTACAACGCTGACGACGAGGACGACTCCTCCGACGAGCGCACCGAACGCTGATCCGACTCGCACTCGGAATACACGAAAGGGCCCCTCTCGCGAGGGGCCCTTTCGTGTACGAGCCGAGTCTCTCCGTCAGTGCTTGCCCTGCGCGGCTACCGCAGCAGCACCGGCCGCAGCGGCCTCGGGATCAAGGTAGCGACCAGCGCCGGCGGGCGTGCCATCCTCGGCGATGTCGTAGACGAGCGGCATCCCCGTGGGAATGTTGAGGCCCGCAATATCGGCGTCCGAGATGCCCTCGAGATGCTTCACGAGGGCGCGCAGCGAGTTGCCGTGAGCAGTCACCAGCACGGTCTTGCCCGCGTTGAGATCGGGCAGGATCTCACCCTCCCAGTAGGGCACCAGACGCTCGACCACATCTTTCAGGCACTCCGTGCGCGGCTGCTCACCGTCGATGCCGGCGTAGCGCGGATCGTTCGCCTGCGACCACTCGCTCGAATCATCGAGCGCGGGCGGCGGCGTATCGAAGGAGCGACGCCACTCCATGAACTGCTGCTCACCGTACTTCTGCAGCGTTTCGCTCTTGTCGAGCCCCTGCAGCGCACCGTAGTGACGTTCGTTCAGGCGCCATGAGCGACGCACCGGAATCCACAGCCGATCGGCGCTGTCGAGTGCCAGGTTGGCCGTCTGGATAGCCCGGCTCAGCACCGAGGTGTGCAACACGTCGGGCAGCACGCCCGACTCGGCGAGCAGCTCACCAGCGCGAGCAGCCTCGCCGCGCCCCTGCTCAGTCAGTCGCACATCCACCCAACCGGTGAACAGGTTCTTCTGGTTCCAGTCGCTCTGCCCGTGACGGAGCAGGATCAGCTTGTTCGTCATGCTTCCAGTCTATGAGGTAACCGGTGGCCGCCGTGGCGGCCGCATCAGAGCCGCTTGAGCCTTGGAATTTCGCGCGTGGCCCCGGCATCGGATGGCACGATCGCCTCCTGAGCCGCGGCGATCCGCTCCTCAGAATCAGCAAGTGCCACCTCAAGGGCGGCATCCTCCGGCAGCGCGCGCTTCAGCAGGGCGAGCGCGATGCCGCCCCACTCGTGGTGCAGCGCTGCCCGAGTGACCCGCCCCACCGGGCGTGCTTCAGGATCGCGCGCTTCGCCGGGCTCGGGCGCACGGTAGACGAGCGCGCCCGCGATAGGCAATTCACCGCCGGAGCCGTCGAGGTGCAGCATTGCGAGACGCCGGGGCGGATGCCCCAAGTTGTGCACCTTCGCCACGGTCTCCTGCCCGCGATAGCAGCCCTTCGTGAGGTGCACTGCCGTGCGCAGCCAGTCGAACTCGTGCGGAATCGCACGCTCGTCAACATCGGCGTGCTGCGCCGGGCGCCAGGCCCGCACTTCCAGCGCTTCAAGTGCGAGCAGGCCCGCGGGGCGCAGCGCACCCTCGCGCAACAGCGCGGCAACGGCGGGCAGATCCTCGCGAGCGAACACGAACTGCGACACCGCCCAGCCCTCGGCCGCGTGCCCCGCAGCCCTCGCATACTGCACACCGCCCGCGGTCACAGCTGCCCACGGATCCTGCCACTCGGCCGCGGGAGACAGTGCGCGCAGCGCAGCCGCCGCCGGCCCGCCACCGGTGAAGGCGAGCACCGTCGCATACTCGGCAGAGACGTCGTGCACCTCGACGCGCAGCGCGAAGCGCATGCGCTGCAAGAACGCCGCGAGCGGCTCAGCTGACCCCTCATCGACGAGCAGCCAGCTGCGCTCTCCATCATCGACGATGCGGATCGCGCGCTCGATGCGCCCGTTCGGGTCGAGCAGCAGGGTTTCAGTGCTCTCGCCAGGGCGCAGACCCAGCAACTGCTGACTCGTCATCGAGTTCAGCCAGCTCAGGCGATCGGGGCCCGAAACCGTGATGACTCCGCGGTGCGACACATCTACGACAGCGGTGCCCGCTTCGAGGGCGCGCTGCTCGGGCAGCGGCTCGCCGTAGTGAGCCGCCACGCCAGCCGGATCCGCAACGGCACCCGGAAGATCCAAGAACGACGACATCAGCACCTCCTGCTCACGCATCGAGCAGCGAGCAGGTGATTAGCGCTGCCCCTTAAAGAGCTTGTAGACGACAGTGCCCGAGATCCACGCGATCGCGACACCTGCGAGACCGAGGAGACCGAGAAAGAAGAGTTCGAGAGCGAGAAGCATGAGGACAGTCTATTACACCCTGCCGACATGCCCGCCGCGACAACAAGCGGGGCGTTAGGCGAGCAGCAGCCCGATCACATCGATCACCGCGATCAGTACCACTGAGCCAGCCACACTGAACGAGACGCGAGTGATGAACCCCTCGCGCTGCGCCGTGCCCAGCTGCAATGCGAAAGTGACGAGCGTGCTCGCCCCCACAGCGAATGCGAGCCACGCGAAGCGATCATCGTGCGGCACCAGCAGCGTCACGAGCGCGCCGATGAGCGCCGCCACAGCCCACGCGATGATCATGCGCGGAAAGTGCCACGACTGCACATCGGGCATCTCCGGGGCGTCAGACTGCACGGGCTCACTCACGCCCCCTATTCTTTCACAGCGCCCGCCACCACGGGCCGATGCGAGGCCACGCCGACATAGGACAGCCGAAATCACCCCGAAACTGCGACGAAACAGTGCCCGCAGTACTATGGCCTCGGGTCGAACGAACAGCGGAGGGAGGCGGTCCATGCAGCTGCTCTGCCTCGCCGATCGCGATCCCGCCGATTCCCTCCCGGCCCTCGACCTGCTGCCTCACGAGGTGCGCACCTCGCCGCTGTCGCTGCGGGTGCCCGAGACAATGGCGGCCCGCTTCGACGCGATCCTCGTCGACGGCACGCTCGATGCTCGCCGCGCCCGCGCGGCCTGCCTGGCACTCGCGGAGGGCGTGGAGACGCCGCGCGTGGTGATCCTCCCCGAACTCGCGCTCACCGCGCTCACCCCCGAGTGGAGCGTGAGCGAACTGCTGCTGCCCACAGCCAGCCCCGCCGAGACCGAGTTGCGCCTGCGACTCCTCGGCCGGCCGGCTTCGGCCGCTGCCGCTCCCCCGCCCGCGGTCCAGGCCGCGGGCGTTGTCATTGACGAGTCCAACTTCACTGCGCGGCTGTTCGGCCGCCCGCTCGATCTGACCTACAAGGAGTTCGAGCTGCTGCACTTCCTCGCGGGGCACCCCGGGCGGGTGTTCACCCGCGAGCAGTTGCTCGGCGAAGTGTGGGGAACCGACTACTTCGGCGGCACGCGCACCGTCGATGTGCACGTGCGGCGCCTGCGGGCGAAGCTGGGCGAGCACGAGGGGCTCATCAGCACGGTGCGGGGTGTGGGGTACGGCTTTGCGCGAGCCCGTGTCCCAGCAGAGGAGGAGTAGATGTCTGCACGTCTCACAGTTGCGGAGGGTGCCTCCGATGCGGCACTCGCCGAGGCTCGTGCGCTGATCGCCGAGGCTGAGGCCCACGACGGCGCATCGCCGGTATCGGATCAGGCAATGTTGGCAGCGGCGCAGGGCCAGCGCGTGCTGCTGCGGTTCTCGGAGGCTGCAGGTGAGGCGGCCGAAGCTGTCGCTGCTGTCGCGCCCGTGGCGGTTGGGATCGTCGGGCAGGGCGAGGTCGATCTCGCGGTGCGGCCCAACGCGCGGGGGCGCGGCGTCGGATCGGCCGCGCTCGCGCAGACGCTCGCGCGCACGAACGGCGAACTGCGCGCCTGGGCTCACGGCGAGAATCCTGCAGCAGAAGCGCTGCTCGCGCGAGCAGGCTTCGCGCCGGTGCGCACGCTGCTGCGCATGGCGCTCGATCCGGCGCTGCTGCCCTCCGATGGGCGCGATCCGCTCGCCCTGCAGGCGCCAGCCGGTCTGCGGTTGCGCGCTTTCGATCCCGAGCAGCCAGCCGATGCCGCGGCGTGGGTGCGAAGCAATGCGGCCGCATTCGCATCGCATCCCGAGCAGGGGCGGATCACGGAGGCTGATTTCGCGCTCATGCGTCAGGAGCCGTGGTTCGAGCCGGACGACCTGATCCTGCTCGCCGAGGAGCCGGGGCCTGAGCTTGCTGGATCCGCCTGGATCAAGACGGTGCGCGGTGAAGAGGGCGTCGAATGCGAGCTCTACGCCGTGGGGGTGCGGCCTGAGCAGGCCGGCCGCGGGCTCGGGCGGCTGCTGCTCGATGTGGCGCTCGCCCGTATGGCGCAGCACGCGCCCACACGGGTCACGCTGTACGTCGATGGCGAGAACGAGCGCGCGGTGCGCCTCTATGCGCACGCTTCGTTCACCGTCGATTCACGCAGCCGTCAGTGGGCGAGAGCGGCTTCGTCAGGGGTCGATGACACAATGGACGCATGACCGAAGACACCCGAAAGATCACCGTCGATCGAGCAGAGCTGCCCGCCGACAGGTACATCGATCGCGAGCTGAGCTGGCTCGCCTTCAACCAGCGCGTGCTCGAACTCGCTGAAGATCCCGGGGTGCCGCTGCTGGAGCGCGCCAATTTCCTCGCCATCTTCGCTTCCAACCTCGACGAGTTCTTCATGGTGCGCGTCGCGGGCCTCAAGCGACGCATCGTGACGGGGCTCGCGCTGCCCACCAACGTGGGCCGCTCGCCGAACGATGTACTCTCCGACATCAACCGCACCGCCTACGAGCTGCAGCTGCGCCACGCCCGCTGCTTCCGCGATCAGGTGCAGCCGGCGCTCGCCGAGGCCGGCGTGCGCGTGGTCGACTGGGAACAGCTCGACGCCGCAGACCGCGCCCACCTCACCGACTACTACGAGCAGCGCATCTACCCGATCCTCATGCCGCTCGCGGTCGATCCCGCGCACCCGTTCCCGTACATTTCGGGCCGCGCCCTCAACCTCTCGATCCGGGTGCGCAACCCGCGCACCGAAAAGGTCGAGTTCGCCAGGCTCAAGGTGCCGCAGATGATTCCCCGCTATGTGCGGGTGGATCAGCGTGAAAGCATCGACGATGTGCGTTTCATCGCGCTCGAAGAGCTGATCGCCAACCAGCTCGACGGCCTGTTCCCGGGCATGGAGGTGCTCGACCACCACGTCTTCCGCGTCACCCGCAATGAAGACATGGAGATCGAGGAAGATGAGACCGAGAACCTCATCCAGGCGCTCGAGAAGGAGCTGCTGCGCCGTCGCTTCGGCCCGCCGATCCGCCTCGAGATCTCCGACGACATGGACGAAGCCACCCTGGGGCTGCTCGTCACCGAGTTCGACATCGACGAAGAGCAGGTCTACACGCTGCCCGCACCGCTCGACCTCAGCGGGCTCTTCGCACTGTCAGGCATCCGCCGCCCCGATCTCAAGTTCAAGCCGCACATTCCGGTGACGCATCCGCAGTTCCGCACGAACTCGCCCAGCGAGAAGCCTGACGTGTTCGGGGCGATCGCCCGCCGCGAGGTGTTGGTGCACCACCCCTACGAGTCGTTCTCCACGAGCGTGCAGGCCTTCGTCGAGCAGGCCGCAACCGACCCTGATGTGCTCGCCATCAAGCAGACCCTCTACCGCACCTCCGGCGACAGCCCCATCGTCGCCTCGCTCATCAAAGCGGCCGAGGCCGGCAAGCAGGTGCTCGCGCTCGTCGAGGTGAAGGCTCGCTTCGACGAAGAAGCCAACATCACGTGGGCCCGCAAGCTCGAGCAGGCGGGCGTGCACGTCGTTTACGGCCTCGTAGGTTTCAAGACCCACTGCAAGCTCGTGCACGTGATCCGCCAGGAGCAGGACCGTCTCGCCCACTACTGCCATATCGGCACCGGCAACTACAACCCGAAGACCAGCCGCATCTACGAAGACTTCGGCCTGTTCACCTCGTCGCCCGAGGTAGGCCGCGACGTCACCAAGCTGTTCAACGTGCTGTCGGGGTATGCCATCGAAACCGACTACGACAGGCTGCTCGTCGCACCACTGCAGCTGCGCAGCGGTCTGCTCGAACGCATCGAACGCGAGGCTGAGCACGCGCGCGCCGGCCGCCCCAGCGGCATCAAGCTGAAAGCCAACTCGATGGTCGATGAGGCCATCATCGACGCGCTCTATCGCGCTGGCCAGGATGGCGTGCCCATCGAGATCTGGGTGCGCGGCATCTGCTCGATCCGCGCCGGTGTGCCGGGGCTCTCCGAAAACATCAGGGTGCGCTCGGTGCTGGGCCGTTACCTCGAGCACTCCCGCATCTACGCCTTCGAGAACGCCGGCGAGCGCGAAGTGTTCATCGGCAGTGCCGACCTCATGCACCGCAACCTCGACCGTCGCATCGAGGTGCTCGTGCGCATCGAAGATCGCGAGCACCTGGCCCGCATCGACCGTTTCTTCGCCTTCGCGTTCAGCGACGATGTATCCTCCTGGCGCATGCTGCCAGACGGCAGCTGGCAGCGCCGTGTCGTGAGCGAGGAAGGCGAGCCGCTGCCCGATCTGCAAGACCTCGTCATGCTCGACCGCACGGAGGCCCGCTCCCGGAGAAGCCGTTGAGCCCCACCGCCACGAAGAAGCGCCCCAAGAAACGCGAGGCGCCCGTCAGCACAGTCGCCAAGCCGAGCGAGGTGCTGGCAGCGGGCACCGTCTGTTGGCGGCGGGTGTACGACGAGCACGGCGATCCGCGCGTCCTGGTGCTGCTCATCCACCGTGCCAAGCAACGCGACGTGTCCTTCCCGAAGGGCAAGCTCGACCCCGGCGAGAGCATGCCGCAGGCGGCAGTGCGCGAGACCTGGGAAGAAACCGGCTATCGGGTGCGCCTCGGCGTCAACCTCGGCACGATCCACTACGCGCTCAGCGGCGGCCGCTCGAAGACGGTGCAGTACTGGGCGGCGAAGGTCACCGCAAAGGCCGAGGCGAGCGCCAAGTTCGTGCCCGGCGACGAGGTGCAGGCCATCGAGTGGGTGCCCGCAGAAGAGGCGCGCGAGCGCCTCAGCTACGCAGCCGACCGCGAGCTGTACGACGTGTTCCTGCAGCTCGCCGAGCACGACCTGGTCGACACCTTTTCGGTGACGCTGCTGCGGCACGCGAAGGCCGAACCCCGCAGTGCAGCCTTCCCTGTCGATCACCTGCGCCCGCTCGCCGATGACGGCGAAGCGCAGGCCGAGACCCTGGTGCCCATGCTGCAAGCCTTCGGCCCGCGCCGTATCTACTCCTCAACGGCGACGCGCTGCCTGTCGACAGTGGCACCGCTCGCCGAACGCCTCGGCAAGCGAGTGCGGGCGAAGCGCTCGCTCAGCCAAGACAACTGGGACGAAGGCGACCTCAGCTCGATGCGCAAACTCGTCGCGAAGGTTGTGGGTCGCGGTCGCAACACGATCCTCTGCAGCCACCGACCCGTGCTGCCTGATCTCGCGCGCGAACTGGCACTCGCCACCGGCAGCCCGCAGGGCCGCTACCTCGCTGAGGCGGCCGCGCTGCCCCCCGCCGGATTCTCAGTGCTGCACTTCTCGCGCAGCCGCCCCGAGGCTGGCATCGTGGCAGTCGAGACCTACCCCATCAAGCACTGAATAGAGTTCAGCCTCGCAACGACATGGGGAGGAGGACGTCCTCCGCGTCGCGGCCTTCGAGCATTTGTACGAGGGTGCGCACGCACTGTCGACCCGATTCGAGCGGATCGAGCGCAAGTGAGATCAGGCGGGGGTCGACTGCGGCATCGAGTTCCTCGCTCGCTACGGCGATGGCCAGCTCATCGGGCACCGTGATACGCAACTCTGAGGCAGCTGCCAGCGCCGCTCTTGAATACGTACCGTTGACGCAGTAGAGACTGTCGAAGCTCTCTCCCGCCCCGTTCAAGAGAACACGAGCGCCGTGAATCGGCGATTCTCCCTCCCCGAGCACATACTGCACTGGGGTATGTCCATGTGCCGCGCACCATTCCTGATACACCTGCTCGGAGAGATCCGTATACAGGTCGCGCGAACACCCGCGAAAGAACGCTGGGCGTCCCGCACCACGGCGCTTGAGCTCATCAAGGGCCAACGGGAGCCCCGTCACTATGTCGGTACGCACCGTGCGCAGGCGACCCGGCGGTGGCGTTCCGAGATAGCCTCCCTCGGCGATCACCGCGATGCCTTCGGCAAGCGCCTGAGCGACTGTGGGATCGCCAGGTTGCGGGTCCACCACGATAATCCCGTCGAGGGAGAGCCTGTCAACAAATGATCCATCAGCTTCGACTTTCAACGCCGTGACGGTGTAACCGTGCTCGAGCCCTTCCATCGCTGCACCAGCAATGATGCCGTGATAGTAGGGCAGGTAGGTACGCTCCCAGATCGGCGTATCTCCGTGCAACACTGCTACCCCAATAATGTTGGTTCTGCCAGATCGAAATACTTTGCTGATCCATCCGGGCTTATAGCCGAGCCGCTCCCCTTCCCGTAGCACTCTTTCTCGGGTGGCCTGAGCAACCTCTCCCTTGTCGTTGTAGACCAGGGATACCGTCGCTGGGGATACGCCAGCAGCCAGTGCCACCTCTCGGATAGTGACTTTCCGGGGTGCGCTCATGTGATCGATACTCCGGGGTCGTGGGACAACTTTCCGATGGCCGGTCGGCAGTCAGCATCCGATGTAGCTCAGCGAATTGACAACGCGGCGATGACCTGAATACTATCAGGGCGAACCTAAACCGGTTTAAGTACCGTACATCTGAGAGGTATTCAATGAAGAATCACGTCCTGACGAGCCTTGCCCTCACCGCGACCGCCGCCGCACTCCTTACCGGTTGCAGCGCCGCATCCGACACCGCCGAAAGTAAAGCCAAGCCTTACGGTGACTGCGAAGTCACGGGAACCGCAGGCGAGTTCAGCCTCGACACGCTCACCGAAGGCACGCTGACCGTGAAGGCTGATCTGCCGAGCAAAGGTTGGTACAACGGCGACACTGTAGAGTCCATCACCGACGGTGTCGACTACTGCATCCTCGCGAACATCGCTTACCGTTCAGGCATCGAGAACATCGATCTGAAGAACGCATCTTTCGATGGCCTGATCGCGGGCAAGGCCGGCGACATGGATCTCACCCTCAACCAAATCACCATCACTGACGAACGACGGAAGATCTTCGACTTCTCCGAACCATACTTCTCGTCGACCGCTGGCATCGTCGTCCCCCAGGGCTCAACCATCACTGAAGACACCATCGCCGAAGCGAAAATCGGAGTCAAGCAGGGCACGACCGAGCAGATTTTCGTGGACGAAGTACTCAAGCCGACACAGCAGGTTTCAGTCTTCCCCGGCGACGCTGAGCTCGATGCGGCCGTCGCGGCCGGTCAGATCGATGCCGCAGTGCAGGATCTCAGTGTCGCTCTCGGTGCAGCCAATGCTTCAAACGGACGGATCGAAGTAATCGGACAGTTCGATAGTGGCCAGCAAATGGGGGTACTCCTCCCGAAGGACTCACCCAACACGGCAGTCATCAGCGACATCATCATACAGATGCGCGAGGACGGCACCATCGACGCACTCGCCTCGAAATATCTCAGCGCCGCATACGGCACCGATCCGACCGACATCCCCGTGTGGAGCACCAAGTGACTCTAAGCTCGGCAACCCGCCCAATCCGCATCCGCGAACGGATCACCTCCGATCGCGACTCCTCTGGCACTGCGCTTCTCGTCGGCGCACTCTGCTGCCTCCTCGCCACGGCGTCCGCAATTCTCTCTGCCCTCACTCTTCCCGGCGCAGCCGAGGGAATCTGGCGCGTCACCATTGGCCTCGCACTGTGGGGACTCGTCGGCCTGGCCGTGCTCGCTGGGCTCCCGGTGCTCCGCGGCCTCGCGCATCGGCGCGCGGCCAGCGAGGCCGCATCAGCAGGCAGGAGCACCCAGGCACGTGCGTTCCGCTTCCGCGCGACTCAGTCTGGTTGGATCGCGGCCGGCTATGCTCTGCCACTCCTCGTGATCGTCGGATTCGCCCAGTTCCTCGGAGCGAATAACCATGCTGTGCAGACGACCTTTTTCGACGTGCCGTTCATGCTCCAGAGCATCGGTGACGTTACCGTTGGATTCTGGCAGAACGTGCAGATCGCCGTGCTCGCTGAGATCCTCGTGCTCATCTGGGCAATGGTCATTGCCCTCGCCCGTATCATGCCGGGGCGCGCCGGGCGCCCGATCCGCTGGCTCGCGACCGCGTATATCGACGCGTTCCGTGCAGTACCGTCGATCATCGTTATCTACCTCGTCGGTTTCGGTTTGCCGCTCGCCGGTATCCCATTCTTCAGCGAACTCGGCCCGCTCTGGTCTTCTGTGCTCGCGCTCACACTCACCTACGGTGCCTACGTCGCCGAGGTGTACCGCTCAGGCATCGACGGGGTGCATTGGTCACAGGTCGCTGCGGCTCGTTCGCTCGGCCTGAGCTACGGGAAGACCATGCGCTTTGTCGTAGTCCCCCAGGCCGTGCGAAGAGTGATGCCGCCACTACTTAACGATTTCATCGGGCTTCAGAAGGACACAGCGCTCGTCACCATCATCGGTACGGTCGATGCCTTCACACAAGCAAAGATCCTCGCAAACAACTACTTCAATCTCTCGTCCGTGACGGTCGTAGCGATCCTGTTCATCATCATCACCATTCCGCAGACCCGGTTCGTCGACCGGCTGATCGAGCGCGATAACCGCGCCAAGACGAGGGGATAAGCGCATGGCGTTTCTCGAACTCAATGACGTCCAGAAGTCCTACGGCGAGCATGCAGTGCTCCGCGGCATTGATCTCCACGTCGAGGAGCACGAAGTGGTCTGCCTCATCGGAGCCTCTGGCTGCGGCAAATCCACTCTGCTCCGCACCATCAATGGCCTCGAAGAGATTCAAGGAGGGGACATCGTACTCGACGGGGAGTGCATCTCCGGCGAAGGCGTTGACCTGGACCGACTCCGCACCCGCATCGGCATCGTGTTCCAGAGCTTTAACCTGTTTCCACACATGACCGTACTCGAAAATGTCACGCTCGGCCCTCGGCGCGTACTGGGCGTAAAGCCAGTGGAAGCCGACGAGTACGCACGGAAGCTCCTCGACCGTGTCGGACTCGCGCACAAGGCGGACGCCTATCCAGATCAGCTCTCCGGCGGGCAGCAGCAGCGCGTCGCTATTGTGCGAGCCGTGGCAATGAACACCGATGTCCTCCTGCTTGATGAAATCACCTCTGCCCTCGACCCCGAGCTCGTCGCCGAGGTGCTGAGTATCGTGAAGTCACTCGCCGCCGACGGCCTCACCATCCTCATGGCGACCCACGAGATGAACTTCGCCCGCGAGGTCGCCGACTCGATCGCGTTCCTTCATGAGGGCCGTGTGCTCGAACAGGGCCCTCCCGAGCAAATCTTCGGCGAACCCCAGGAAGCCCGCACCCGCGAATTCCTCGGCCAGATCATTGCGGCAGGACGGCTGTGAGCGCCCCGCAAGACACAGCGACGAGGTCTCCGAATATGTTCGCGTCCGCTGCCCGATCATCATCATCAGCTGCAAAGGTACTCGTCGTGGAGCATGAGCACGATGCTGGGGCCCAACGTCTTGGCGCCGTACTCATTGAATCGGGTGCCGAACTCACTGTGGTTGGACCGGACGCGGGGGCCGCCATACCGGAAACACTCGACGACTTCGATGCTCTTGTCGTACTCGGCGGAACCCCTGGCCCGAATGACGATGCGGTCGCTCCCTGGCTGCCAGCGACCCGCGCACTCGTATCCGAGGCCCTTCGGCATGAGATCCCTTACCTTGGTGTGTGTCTCGGCGCACAAATCCTCGCTGTCGTGGCCGGTGGAACAGTGTCTACGGCAGCGCAACCGGAGGTCGGCCTTGCTGCATTCGCCCTCACTGATGCCGCGGCGGGCGACCCTCTCCTCGACGGACTCGATCGACTCGAATGTGCCAACACCGCTTCGCCCCTTCGTGCGCTCCAGTGGCATTTTCTCGAAGTAACCCAACTCCCCACGGGGAGTACCGCCCTAGCGAGCAACCAGGCCTGCCGTAACCAGGCCTTCCGCGTAGGGTCATGCGCGTGGGGCGTTCAGTTCCATCTCGAGGCAAACTCGGAAACCGCGAGCGCCTGGGCCACTCCCGCGCGTTCACGCCCTGAGCTCGCGGCGCATGGGCTCACTGCAGACGGCATCATCTCCGAGATGCTCGCGCATGAAAGCCACCTTTCGAGGACCTGGGGCACGCTCACTCGACGTTGGCTGGCACTGGTGCAGAAATGAACGAAACTGAAACCGGGCCGACCTTTAGAGGGCGCGCCATATCTGCCGCGATCCGCACCGGACGGCTCTCATCGGAGAGCGCACCGCTCGCAGCATTCGTGGACCTCGATGGGCTCGAAGCGAACGTGCAAGCACTTGGCAGAGCCTTCTCCCGCGCACTTCCTCCTGGCACCCCAGTGCTCCATGCCTTCGCCGTAAAGGCACACAGCGAAATACCAATGCTCAGGGAGCTCCACGACATGGGCATGGGTTGCGAGGTGGCGAGTGAAGGCGAGTTGGCTCAGGCGCTCGCCGCCGGGGTGCCTCCGCACATGATCGTCTTCGACTCGCCGGCGAAATCACGGAGCGAGCTGGTGTGGGCGATCTCTGCCGGGGTATCCGTGAACGCCGATAGCTTCCAGGAGCTCGACAGGATAACCGAGATTCTCAGCTCCGCCGAGGAGCGAACCGCAGACAGCTGCAATCCAGCAGTCCCCGGCGAAGCGCGCGGATCGGTGTTCGGAGTGCGTATCAACCCGCAAAGCGGGCTCGGAGCGATCGCCGCGATGAGCACCGCAGGCAAACACTCGAAGTTTGGTATCCCGTTGCGCGACTCAGGCAACCGCGAACGCCTCGTCAGTGCATTCCTCAACCGACCGTGGCTCAGTCGGGTTCACGCGCACGTAGGATCACAGGGGGTGCCCGTCGCTCTGGCGGCAGACGGCATCGCAGCGATCGTTGAATTCGCGGATGAGGTGAACCGGCGCGCCAAGCGGTCTCAGGTCACTTCGATAGACATCGGCGGCGGCATCTCTGTCGATTTTTCGCGAGAGGACCCGTTCACCGACTGGGACGGCTATGTGAAAGAACTTCGCGAACGAGTGCCACGGCTTTTCAGCGGAGAATTCGGGATCATCACAGAGTTCGGCCGCGGTGTACTAGCGAAGTTCGGCTGGATCGCCGCGTTCGTGGAGTACACGAAGGTAGCGGACGGCCGCGCTATTGCGATTACCCACGCCGGCGCCCAAGTCGCTACACGGACCACGTTCATGCCAGAAGCCTGGCCGATTCGCGTGGAAGCACGAGACCCTCAAGGGGCACTCCTCACTGGAGCACCGGTAATGAGCGACATCGCCGGACCGTGCTGCTTCGCTGGCGACCTCGTGGCGAGCGAGCGCCCGCTCCCGCCCATCACGCCTGGGGACATCGTCACGCTCCTGGACACCGGTGCCTATTACGCCTCAACCGGGTTCCGGTATAACTCGCTGCTCGAACCCGGCATCTACGGGATCCGCCGCTGCGGCGACGAGCTTAATTTCTCAACAATCCGCGCACCTGAGACACTCGAAACGCTGCTCACTCGCACACCACTCTCCTCGCAAGAAAAGGGTCAGTCATGAACTGTGTGCTTGTCATTCAGAATGAGGCCGATGCGGGTCTCGGCCAGTTTTGCGGACGCCTCGAAGCCGCCGGATTCGAGGTGCGGCTGGTGGGGGCCGGAGTCGCAGACGCCATGCCTGCTGGGCTCAACGGAGTATGCGGATTGATCATGCTCGGTGGCTCACCCGCGCCCGATGACGACGCGCGAGCTCCATGGCTGCCCCAGGCGCGTCGACTCGTCGCCGAAAGCGTCGAGCGCAGAATCCCCTATTTCGGCGTGTGTCTCGGCGCTCAAGTGCTTGCGGTGGTCGCCGGCGGTCGCGTTGCTCCCGCCGACACGCCCGAACTCGGACTCGTGACGCTCTCCCGAACCGATGCAGCATTGAATGATCCCCTATTCTCGGCACTCCCACTCAGCTTTTCCGCCGTGGAGTGGCACTTCGACGAGATCACGAGGCTCCCTCCCAACGCGCAATCAGCCGCAACAAGCCCGGCCTGCTCCAATCAAGCCTTCCGAGTCGGAGAATACGCCTGGGGAGTCCAGTTCCACCCCGAACTGCTTGCTAACGGCTTCGCTGCATGGGCAGATGCGGCGCCCCACGCATTCGCCCGGACGCGCTCAGAACCAATCGTGCTGGGCCGACACATCAGCGACGCAGAGGCCGAACTGCAACGCACCGGGGGGTCCCTGTTCGACCGCTGGATCGCAATCGTCAAGCAACAGCTCACTCCTGCGTGATGAGCCATTCCCGGGCGCCCGAGTCGGCTGCTCCCATCGCGTTGGCCGTGGCGCGGGTGCGCTCCAGAACGCCCGCGTCGATCTCGGGTGACTGGCAGACGCCCTGCGGCTGATCCGGCATCACCGAGCACCACTTGTAGCGGCCGTCCTGCATGTTCGTCGCGGCGTTCCACGCGAGATCGTTCGTGACCCATGTGCCGTCGGGCTGCTTCGCGAACTGCACGCGCGCCATCAGAAACTCGTTGTTCACCCGCTGCGCAGGCGGCGCAGACTCGCTGATGGTATTGCCCGTGCCGTACAGGATCCACTTCCCGTTGTAGCTCTCGAAGGGCTGCACTGCGTGTGCATGATGCTGATAGACGAAGTCAAATTGGCCGCTGTCGTGCAACTGGTGGGCGAGCTCGATCTGACCACCGGTGGGCTCCGACCAGTACTCCTCACCGATGTGCTGCAGCCCGATCACGATCTCGGCACCCATCTCGCGGGCCTTCTGCGCTTTCGCGATAGCCCGCTCAGGATCCACCCGCGGCTCCTGTTCCCGGTAGTCGACCTGCCAGTCGTAGTCGGCGTAAAGCCCGTTGAGCGAGAACGTCGAGGTGATGACCGCGACCTTCACGCCGTTCGCCTCGACAATGAGGGGCACGTCGCGCTCCCCTTCGGCACGGTACGAACCGGTGTGCGCGATACCCGCTTGGTCGAGCACGTCGAGGGTGCGCACCAGGCCCTCCGTGCCCTGGTCGATCGTGTGGTTCGACGCAGTCGTGCATACGTCGTAGCCGACGTTCTTCACCGCGGCGGCGAGCTCAGGCGGCGTGCTGAACGCAGGGTAACCGGCGTAGGGGCCACCGACGGGAGCCAAAGGGGTTTCCATCTGGCAGATCGCCAGATCGGATCGGTTGAGATACGCGCGCTGCCCCTCAAGCAGCGGCACGAAGTCGAAGTTCTGCCCCGCCTCATTCGTGGGAATCGCGTACTGACTCCACAGCCCCTCGTGGAACAGCAGATCACCCGAGACTGCCACGCTCACGCAGTGGTCGGTGGGGCAGGCCGGCCCCACGCCGGGCTTCGGCTCCGGGGTTGGCTCCGGGGTCGCGGTCGGCTTGGGGGCCGTCGTTGGTTTCGGATCCGCTTCCGGTTCTGGGGCGCAACCCACCAGGCCCACCCCGCCGGCGAGCACCGCGAGCGCCGCCCCAAACACCGCGATTCGTCTCTTCCCAGTCACCCGCCCCATGCTACCTGCCATGCCAGACCCCGCCGAGAGCACTGCGAGTTCACCCGCTGTTCACCTGCTGGCAGACCAGGGGACACGAAGGCTCCCTAGCGTGGAGGTGTGGCCGTTCGCGGTCATTCCCTCACCTCAGATCGAGATTGGAATCTACTCGCCGTGAAGCTTTCAGCATTCGCAAAGGTCGCCGCCATCGGCGGTATCGCCGCACTCACCCTCACCTCGTGCGCCGCGAACGAGGGCGCACCGGCCGAGGGCGACGCCCAGGCTTCGTCGCTCACCGGCACCCTTGTGGGCGGCGGCGCGTCGTCGCAGGGCTCGGCTCAGGAGGCTTGGGTTGCCGGCTTCCAGACCGCGCACGCCGATGTCACCGTGAACTACGATCCCGCCGGCTCGGGTGCGGGCCGCGAAACCTTCCAGCAGGGTGCCTCCGCCTTCGCCGGCAGCGACCGCGCGTTCAAGACCGATGAGATCACCGCCGGCCCCTTCGACAGCTGCGCCACCGACGCCGTCGTCGAGTTCCCCGCGTACATCTCCCCCATCGCCGTCATCTTCAACGTCGACGGTGTCGATTCTCTGAACCTCGACGCGGCCACCGTCGCAAAGATCTTCAACGGCACGATCACCAAGTGGAACGATCCCGCGATCGCCGGCCAGAACCCCGACGCCACGCTGCCGGACCAGAACATCACCGCCGTGCACCGCTCCGACGAGTCGGGCACGACCGGCAACTTCACCGACTATCTCTCCGCAGCAGCACCCTCCGACTGGACCGTGGGCTCGATCGAGAGCTGGCCGACCGAGTTCGGCGGCGAGGGCGCCCAGGGCACCTCGGGCGTCGTTGAGGCAGTCACCAACGGTGTCGGCACCATCGGCTACGCCGATGCTTCGCGCGCCGAGGGCCTCGGCACCGTCGCGATCAAGGTCGGCGAGGAGTACGTCGAGTACTCGCCCGAGGCCGCAGCCGCGATCGTCGACGCCTCCTCCGTCGAGGAAGGCCGTGGTGAGCACGACATCGCGATCAAGCTCGACCGCACCAGCACCGAGGCGGGCGTCTACCCGATCGTGCTTGTCAGCTACCTCATCGGCTGCGAGGAGTACAAGGACTCGGCCAACACCGAGCTCGTCAAGGAGTACTTCGGCTACATCGTGAGCGAAGAGGGCCAGAAGCTCGCGGCCGAGGCCGCCGGCAGCGCCCCCATCTCGGCCGATCTGCGCAGCAAGATCGAGCCCGCGATCGCGGCCATCAAGTAACGCCTTCCTGTGTCAGGCTGGAGGGAGTCGTCAGCCTGCGCGAACATGAGCGAGTCGCAGGGTCCGAGTGATCCTGCGACTCGCTCCTCGCGCGGTCGACGCTCCCCCAGCCCGCACCTCCTCCCGCACACCCCAACCCAGGAGCCCGAGTGACCTCCACCTCCGCCACGTCCAAGCCCGTGCTGAGCCTCGGCGACCGCATCTTCTCGCGCTCCGCGGTGTTCGCGGGCAGCATGATCCTCGTCACCCTGGCGGCGGTCGCGATCTTCCTGATCGCGCAGAGCCTGCCCGCCTTCGTCGCGACGAACGAGTCGGCCTCGCTGCTGACCGACAATTTCTGGTCGTATGTGTGGCCGCTCGTGTTCGGCACGGTGTGGGCCGCGGTGCTGGCGCTGGTGATCTCGCTGCCGCTGGCGATCGGGATCGCGCTCTTCATCTCCCACTACGC
The DNA here is from genome assembly GCF_037150695.1 of Leucobacter sp. VD1. Classification (NCBI taxonomy): domain Bacteria; kingdom Bacillati; phylum Actinomycetota; class Actinomycetes; order Micrococcales; family Microbacteriaceae; genus Leucobacter; species Leucobacter sp. VD1. The sequence goes on along the minus strand of NZ_JBBCPO010000003.1, from coordinate 101,459 downwards.
GCCCCGCAAGGTCTCCGCGGTGCTCGGCTACGTCGTCGATCTGCTCGCCGCTGTGCCGAGCGTCGTCTTCGGCCTGTGGGGCATCGGGGTGCTCGCCCCCGCAGCACAGCCCGTGTTCGTCTGGCTCAACACCTACCTGGGTTGGATCCCCTTCTTCAGCGGCACCGTCTCGGGCACGGGCCGCACCATCCTCACCGCGGCGATCGTGCTGGGCGTCATGGTGCTGCCGATCATGACCGCGATCTGCCGTGAGATCTTCCTGCAGGCCCCCGTGCTGCACGAGGAGGCGGCGCTCGCGCTCGGCGCGACGCGCTGGGAGATGATCCGCCTCGCCGTGCTGCCCTTCGGCCGCCCCGGCATCGTGTCGGCTGCGATGCTCGGCCTGGGTCGCGCCCTCGGCGAGACGATGGCCGTCGCGATGGTACTCTCGGCGACGGGACTCGTGAGCTTCCGTCTGCTCACCAGCGAAAACCCGTCGACAATCGCCGCGAACATCGCCCTCTCCTTCCCTGAGGCCTACGGAGAGAACGTCAACGTGCTCATCGCCACCGGTCTCATCCTCTTCATCGTCACCTTCCTCGTCAACGCTGTCGCCCGCTGGATTGTGAGCCGCCGCGCCGAGTTCTCTGGAGCCAACTGATCATGGCACTCACCGTTCGCCCCGTCTCCTCAGGTTCCGTGCTCACCGGCAATCGGCTGCCGAAGGCCGCGCCGTGGATCATCCTCGCGGCGAGTCTCGTCGTGTCGATCGCCCTCTTCGGCCTGCTCTCGTCCGCAAACGGCAGCGAGTTCAATCTCGTCGGTGCGGTGCTCGTCGGCCTAATCCTGCATCTCGTGACCACGACCATCATCTCCGCCGCTGTCGAGGGCCGCCGTCAGGCCACCGACCGTTTCATCACGAACCTCGTCACGGGCGCGTTCCTGCTCGCAATGGTGCCGCTCATCTCCGTGGCGATCACGGTGGTGAGCAACGGCGTCGCACGCCTCGACCCCGAGTTTTTCAACTCTTCGATGCGCAACGTCACGGGTGAGGGCGGCGGCGCGCTGCACGCGATGGTTGGCACGCTGTTGATCACGCTCGCAGCGACGATCATCTCGGTGCCGCTGGGCCTGATGACCTCCATCTACCTGGTCGAGTACGGTCGTGGCCGGCTCGCGAAGACGATCACCTTCCTCGTTGATGTGATGACGGGTATCCCGTCGATTGTCGCCGGCCTCTTCGCCTACGCCGCGTTCGCGCTCTTCCTGGGGCCGGGGGTGCGCATGGGCATCATCGGCGCTGTGGCGCTGTCGGTGCTGATGATCCCCGTCGTGGTGCGATCGAGTGAGGAGATGCTGCGCCTCGTGCCCAACGAACTGCGCGAGGCGTCGTACGCGCTGGGTGTCTCGAAGTGGCTGACGATCATGAAGGTGGTGCTGCCCACCTCTATCGCGGGTATCACCACGGGCATTATGCTGTCGATCTCCCGCGTCATCGGCGAGACCGCACCGCTGCTCATCACCGCCGGCTTCACCGCAAGCATGAACTACAACCTCTTCAACGACCGCATGCAGTCGCTGCCGGTGTACGTGTACACGCAGTTCGCCAACCAGGGCAACCCCGCGTGGGCCTTCCTGGAGCGCGCCTGGGCTGCAGCGCTTGTGCTCATCCTCATCGTTATGGCGCTCAACCTCGTGGCCCGCTTCGTCGCGAAGAAGTTCTCGCCCAGCACCGGGCGCTGACCCGCAGCCCGCCTCAGTCTTACTCCACCGTCTCAGAACCAAGGGAACGCAATGTCCAAGCGCATCGAAGTCAACGATCTCAACGTCTACTACGGCAGCTTCCTCGCTGTCGAGGGCGTCTCCATCAACATCGAGCCGCGCAGCGTCACCGCCTTCATCGGCCCTTCGGGCTGTGGCAAGTCGACCTTCCTGCGCACCCTCAACCGCATGCACGAGGTGATTCCCGGCGCTCGTGTCGAGGGCGAAGTGCTGCTCGACGGTGACGACCTGTATGGCCCGGGTGTTGACCCGGTGCTGGTGCGCCGCCAGGTGGGTATGGTGTTCCAGCGCCCCAACCCGTTCCCCACGATGTCGATCCGTGAGAACGTGCTCGCCGGCGTGAACCTCAACAATCGCCGCATTTCAAAGAGCGACGCCGATGAGCTTGTGGAACGTTCGCTGCAGGGCGCGAATCTCTGGAACGAGGTGAAGGATCGCCTCGACAAGCCCGGCTCAGGCCTCTCGGGCGGCCAGCAGCAGCGTCTCTGCATCGCCCGCGCAATTGCGGTCTCCCCCGAGGTGCTGCTCATGGATGAGCCCTGCTCGGCGCTCGACCCGATCTCGACGCTCGCCATCGAAGACCTCATCGATGAGCTGAAGCAGGAGTACACGATCGTGATCGTGACCCACAACATGCAGCAGGCCTCGCGTGTCTCGGATCGCACCGCGTTCTTCAACATCGCGGGCACCGGTAAGCCGGGCAAGCTGATCGAGTACGACGACACCTCGAAGATCTTCTCCACCCCGTCGGTGAAGGCCACCGAAGACTACGTCTCGGGCCGATTCGGGTAAACCCTCGCGGCTGTTCACGAACACCGAAGCCCCGTTCCGCAGTTCATCTCAGATGAGCATGGAACGGGGCTTTTGCGATGGTGGCGGATCGCGGATCAGCCTGCGGTGTTCCCCTGTTGGCGCGAACACGGTGTCGGCGCGCCTCCGCAACGGCACCTCGCACGAATCCGGTAAGCTAGCTGAGTTGGCCCCTATAGCTCAGCGGTAGAGCTACGGACTTTTAATCCGCAGGTCGTAGGTTCGATCCCTACTGGGGGCACCACAGTGTCAGACGCTTCGCCTGGTTCGGCGACGCACCATCAGCATGCCTCCGAGGAGCAGCGCCCCTGCCGCGAGCAGCAGCCCCGACGAGTCAGCTCCGGTGCGCGCAAGCTGCGCGGTGGCGGGGCGAGCCCCGGCCCCGGCGGGCGCATTCGTGCCCGTCGTCGGCACGGTCAGGTTGATTCTGAAGGCCTGATCGGCAAACTGACCGACCCTGTCGGTGGCGCGCACAATGAGTTCGTACTGCGTGTTCACCGCCATGCCTCGCGTGTCGACGGTGACGAGACCGGCGTCGTTTACCGTGGCGGGGCCTGTTGGGAGCTGCATCGAGAACATCGAGAATACCGAGAGCTGCGGGGCAGGGGCGAAGTTCGCCGGGCCCGGCTTCGGCAGCGCGGTCGGCTGCTGCAGCACGATGAATGCCCCGGTCTCGGGCAGGTTGCCTGGCAGCAGTGCCCCAGCGTCGAACTGCACCAGATCGCCAATTTTGACAGTCTTGGTGACAAGGCTGGGCTCGGTGTGCGCGAAGATCGGCTTCGGCAGCACACCAATCGTGACTGTTCCGGTATCGGCACCGCCCTTGACATCGGTGATGGTGTAGCTGAGCGAGATCTGATGCACGGCCTCGCCTGCGTTCCAAGCGTGGCTCGGCACGATCTCGACTGTGCCTGCGGCCAAATTGGGTGCAACGGCCGCATCTCCCGAGACAAGGGTGACGGCGGTGAGGGTCTTGCCGTCTCCGCTAGCGCCGTCGAGCAGGTCGAGCACGAACGACTCGTCGGGCTGCTCCATCGCCAGGTCGGGAGCGACCGCACCGTTGAATGCCTCGAAGCGCACCTCGGCGGTCTCCGACTGCCCGACGATGTCGGTGACCTTCACCGTGACACTGTCGATTGCGCCCCACGGCATCGAGGTCGGCGCCGAATAGGTGACCACACCGGCATCATTCACTGTCGCAGTGCCCGTGTTGGGCGGCGTGACGATGGTGTAGCCCCCGGTTGCGGGGATCGCCGACTCGTTCAAGACCTCGATCGCCGAGGTCGCGCTGCCGCCGATGGGCACGCCACGCAGCTGCGTCGGTGCGGTGATCACCGGCGGACGCAACACCCGCACGTTGATCTGCGCCGTTGCGGGGCCGTTGTCGTCGGTGACGGTGTACGGAGCGGCAAAGGTGTAGCCGTTCTGCAGCGGGTTCCAGACAACGGCGGGAGGCGTGAAGTTCGCGCCTGTTGCGTCGAAGGTCACGGAGGCGTTGCCCGGGTTGGCCATCACGCTCGTGAGACGCGCGTTCACGCCTCGGGCATGGTTGGGCAGCACATCCACGCGGGTGCTCGTGTTGCCGCCGCCGTAGGGGATGTTGACGTTGAAGGTGTCGGCTTCAGCGGTGCCTTTGATTCTGAAGGTCAGCGGCTGGTAGGTTTCGCCCGACTGTCCGTACTTGTCGGTGGCGAGGATCCGCACCGATGCAGTGCTGTTAGGCGCGGCGTTCGCGGGGGCCGTGTAGGTGACGATTCCGTTGCTCGCCACAGTGGCGGATCCCATTGTCGGCTGCGCTTTGACCGAGTAGCTACTCCCGCCGGTCGCCACGCCGGACACGAACTCTTCGCCGCGAGCCTCGACCCGCAGCTGCACCGTCTCGCCGGCGGCGACAACGGCATCGGCCGGCCCGGAGGCGAACACCCACGGCTTGTGCACGAAGGTGAGGTTGAGCTGCCCACTGGCGTTCTCGCCCGTGCGCTCGACCGTGTACCCCACTGTCGCCTGGGTGCGGTGTTGAGGGAAAGCCGGCGTCTGCGTCGGCGAGACCCCGATCTGGGTGGGACCTAGAAAGCCCGCACTCACCCCCGCCGACGGACTCAATGCGACGATCGTACTTCCAGCCTCGAGGTGGCTCTGGAGATCGATATTTCCGTTGTTCGCGGGAATCGTGAGATCGATGGCCGGGGCCGCAGGCGGCGCAGCCTGAGCCGGTACGGCGACACCGACGAGGGCACCAGTCGCGACGAGGAACGCCAGCGCACCCGACACGAAACGAGCAGCTCCAGAACGGTGTTCCGCGCGCTGGGAATGCGATTGCAGCATCATCTGTGATCCCCCAAGACAGATCGCCGCGCCCACTTCCTCAGCGAACTTGGACGGCGTCCACTCGAGGAGTGTATCAGCGCAGGTTCTCGCGCAAGAACCCAGCAAGCCACAATTTTACCGAGCGTTCCCGAGCGCACGGTCCACAAACAGGCCACCCCCGCGGCGTAGACTCGCGAGGCGCGCGGGATCCGCCGCCCGAATGCCGCCACCCCAAACTGAGGAGAAACGTGACCCGAGAGCACCAACGCCCCGTGCTCCAGCCGACCGCCGATTTCGACTGGATCATCGGCTCCGACGAGCCCGGCGCTGCGCACCGCCTCGCCCAGCAGACCTCCTGGGCGCTGCTCGACCGGGTGCGTTCAGGCGCCGACCCGGAGGTTGTCGAGCGCGTGGTGGGGTTGGCTTCCTCAGGCCCGGGCATCGATGACATCGCCGAGCTGTGGGCACAGGAAGGCACGCACTCGCTCGCGGGCGTGCTGTGGCGGCTCTACCTGCTGCGGCGGGTGGTGGCCGGCGATGCGGAGGGCTCGGCAGATCTCTTTCGGCGCGGATCAACCGTAGCCACAACCATCGACCCTGTTGTTGCGGGGGCGGCCGAGCCCGTCACTCCGGGGTCGATCGGCGAGCTGTGCGACACGATTCTGCGCGGGGCGTTCGTGGGAGATCTCGGTGCCGCGCTCGACCGGGCCGCGAGTTACTGCCGGGTGATGGCGCTCGGCGCAGCCGACCTCGCCGACACGCGCGACACGCATGACGACGCCCACGCCGGGCAGCTCACCACTCGTGCGCTGCGCTATTCGAAGATGGCGCAGGAGCTCCACGCCGGCGCCCGCCGCTGGCGCGACGGCTCCCTCGCCTGAGCGAATCCGCTGCGTTAGACTGGTGCCGCCGGGCCGCAGTAACCCCGGGCTCCAATTTTTGCCGCTTCGAGCGGCCTTCCGCCGAGAGGCGTTTCTGCGGTCCGGTTCTTCATGCCCGGCACATGAAACCCGGCATTTCGCTGTACGCCCGCTGCCCAGCCCAGCTGGTCTGCGCCCACGCCCTCCCATTGTCAGATCCGTCGGCTGGCACGATACTGGAGCCGTGGACGGCGTCGACGTGCACCCGGGCCAGGCCGTTCCACCGGCGCGCCACGGCACGCCGGAATGGCTCGGCGCCCCGTGCGCGGGGCGATTCCCTGAAAGGAACCACCATGTCACGCACCTATGTCATCACCGGCGCCGCCTCGGGCATCGGCAAGACCACAGCCGAACTGCTGCGAGCCGAAGGTCACACCGTGATCGGCGTCGACCTCGCGGGCGCGGAGGTCGATGGAGACCTCTCGACTCCTGCGGGGCGTCACGCCGCAGCGGAGGCAGCCACCCAGCAGGCCGGCGGCACCGTGGATGCGGTGATCACCTGTGCCGGTCTCTCCCTGCCAAAGGCCATCACCGCGTCGGTCAACTACTTCGGCATGACCGAGTTTCTGGAGGCGATGCGCCCCGCGCTCGCGCAGTCCACTGCGCCGCGGGCAGCCCTGGTGTCATCGTTGTCATCGGTGCAGCCGGTGTACCCTCCGCTTGTCGACGCGTTCCTGCGTGACGACGAGGCAGCCGCGGTTGGCATCGCCGAGGAGCTCGCCCAGAACGAGCAGACCGGCGGGCTCATCTACGCGTCATCGAAGCAGGCGATCTCGCGCTGGGTGCATCGGGAGGCGGTGACCGAGCGCTGGGCCGGGGCGGATATCCCGCTGAACGCGGTTGCTCCGGGTGTGGTGAACACCCCGATGACGTCCGAGCTACGCGCAACCCCGGGCGGCACGGCCCTGATCGACACCGTGGTGCCGATGCCGCTGGGCTACCACCAGGAGCCGGAGAGCATCGCGAAGCTGCTGATCTGGCTCACCTCGGTCGACAACACGCACTGCTGCGGCCAGACGATCTACTGCGACGGCGGCGCAGAAGCTGTGCTGCGCGGCGAGGACGTGTGGTCGTGGAACAACGATGCGATCGCCCAGAAGTTCACCGAACTGTTCTCGCAGCTCGGTCGCTGAACCTCCCGAGGTGCCGGGCGCGGGGCGAGCCGCTAAGGCTGCTGCTCACGCAGGCGCACGAGACGCTCGTGCCCGGTCTCCTCGAGTTCGGCGATATCGGATCGAGATTTCAGGAAGTCCGAGAACGAGCGGAAGCCGAGTGCTTTCTCGTTGAATGATGGATCCATCCGGCGCATCTGCTGCTTCACGGCCGAGCTGTGCAACCACCCGGAGTCGTCCTTCTCCTGCCCCAGCCAGAGCGCCCGAATAAGGAGCCCCGTCACGGCGATGTCGAGATCGTCATCGCTCTCGTCGGTGAGGTCATCGCTGAGATCATCGGCGATGTCATCTTGTACTGCAGGATCCGCTTCGATCACCGCGCCACGGCCGCGGCGCCGCGAGCCGCGCCCGCCACCTCCCGCGGTTTCAGCGCTCTGCTCTGCCACGGTCTCAGCCTCGGTGACTTCGATCCCGACCGGCTCGCGGGAGGCAGTCACGGCTTTTCCGCGCCGCTGGCGTTTGGCGGGCTGCTCCTGCTCGCGGCGGGGCAGTTCGACGCCGGGCAGCGCGTCGTAGGAAGCGAACTCGTCGCAGGCCGCAGTGAGGGCCTTCGCGGTGGAGCCTGCAACCCCAATGCCCACGACGTAGCGGCCGAGCCGCTTGCAGCGCTGCGCGAGCGGCACGTAGTCGGAGTCGCCTGCGACGATCACCACGTGGGTGAGGTCATCGAGGCGGAACATGTCTTCAACGGCGTCGACCGCGAGCCGGATATCGGCACCGTTCTTGGCGTAGGCCGCGGCGGGGAAGAGCTGCACGAGATCGACAGCGCGCGCAACGAGCTGCGCGCGGTAGTCGGCGTTGATGGGTGACGACCAGTCGGCGTATGCGCGGGTCAGTACGAGCGTGCCGAAGGAGGAGGCGTAGTCGATGACGGCGCCCACGTCGACGACTGCCGCGCGCAGGCGGGCGGCGATCTCAGTGTCGGAGGGATCTTCGGCGATCCGCTGCCTGTCTCGGGCATAGGAGTTGCGTCCGTGCACCCGGTCGTACCAGGAGAGCACGATGTTGTCGAAGTCGAGGTAGACGGCCACACGGCCGTTCTGAGTATTCGCCACGGTCTCAGTCTGACAGGCAACAAGGCGTCGCGCGGGCGCAGCCACGATTCACAGCACACGCGGAGGCCACGGAAACACGCATCGCGCCCAGCCCTGGCCCTTTTTGTGTTCACCTAGAGACAGCTGCAAGATTGCTGAGCGCGCCGCTTTCTGAGACTCGTCTGAGATGGTGCGGCGCACGCTGAGCGCATGACCACTCTCGCATCAACCCAGCAGCCTCCGGCAGCCCTCCGCCGCTCACGCCCGCAGGCGTGGCGCGCCGCCGCAACGGCGACAGTCTGGCTCACCAGCCTGGCGACCCTCGCCCTCTGGGTCGGGGGCGGTGGCCTGCAGTCGATCGCCGCGCTGACCCCGGAAAGCCTCGCGAGTGTCGCACGCATCGCCGGGCTCGTCTCCGCCAATCTCCTGCTGCTGCAGGTGCTGCTCATGGCGCGCGTGCCCCTGTTCGAGCGGGGCTTCGGACGCTCGGGCATCACGCGGATGCATCGCCTGACGGGGATCTGGTCGGTCTCACTGCTCGCGGTGCACATCGTGCTCATCGTTGCGGCCTATGCGTTGCAGGACGGCGTGAATCTGATCGCCGAAGCCTGGGACGTGATCTGGGGATCCCCTGGGGTGTTCGCAGCGAGCCTCGGGGTGATCGCGCTGATCGGAGTGATGGCGAGCTCGGCGCGTCGGGCCAGGCAGCGGCTTCGCTACGAGACCTGGCACCTGCTGCACCTCTACGCCTACTTCGGTGTCGCCATCTCGGTGCCCCATATGCTGCTCACCGGGCACGAGTTCGTCGGCAATCCCGTGGCGAGCTGGTATTGGTGGACGCTCTGGGCCGTCGCGGCAGGCTGCGTGCTTGTGTTCCGTATGGCGGTGCCCCTGTGGCGGTCGGCACGGAGCCGGATCCGAGTTGCCGAGGTGGTCTCGGAGGGCAGCCGCGGGGTGACGGTGCGCCTGCACGGCCGTGGCTTGCACAGGCTCGGGGCCCGCGCCGGTCAGCACTTCGTGTGGCGTTTTCTCGACGGGCCGGGGTGGAGCCGCGGCCACCCGTTCTCGCTCTCCGCGGCTCCCACCGCCGATCGCCTGCAGCTGTCGGCTCGGGTCGTGGGTGATGGCACCCGCCGTTTGGCCGATCTCGCCCCCGGCACCCCGGTGATGATCGAGGGGCCCTACGGCAGCATGACCGGCGCTGCACGCACCCAGCCGGGGCTGCTGATGATCGGCGCAGGGGCTGGGGTCGCGCCGCTTGTCGCGATTCTCGAGGATGAGCCCTTCGCGCCGGGTGAAGCGGTGCTCGTCACCCGCGAACGCGCGGCAAAGGAGACGATGCTCGGCGAGTCGATCCGCCGTCTCATCACCGACCGCGGCCTGGTGCATTACACGCTGCTCGGGCCCCGGGCCCAGGGCGGGCCGTCGTGGCTGCCCGCGCAGTATGCGCATCACGACGGCGCTGAGCTGCTGCAGAGTCTCGCACCGGGCGGGGCCGACGGGCTGGCCCGCTGCGACGTCTATCTCTGCGGGCCACCGGCGTGGATGACTGCCGTGCAGCATGATCTCCTCGCCGCTGGCGTCGCTCCGGCCCACCTGCACACCGAACACTTCACCCAAGAACGATCGACAGGAGGCGCATCATGAAGCGCATCATCTACGCACTGCTCAGCACGCTCAGCGCCGCGGTGCTCGTCGGCAGCTATTACTTCTCACTGCACGACGCCGGAGCCCCCGCGAGCACGGCCACGGCCACCAGCGTCGGCAGCACGCCAAGCACCGCCGATACTGGCGCCACGCCCAGCACCGGCAGCAGCACCTCAGGCGCGCTGTCAGGCAGCGGCGACAGCACCAGCTCGACCGCGGTCGGGCAGGCGACGTTCACCGATGGCAACTACACCGGGACTGCGGTGCAGACCCGCTATGGTCCGGTGCAGGTGGCAATCACGGTGTCAGGGGGGCGGATCGCGGATGTGCAGGTGCCCCAGTACCCGAGCGGCGGCGGGCGGGAGCAGCGCATAAACTCCGATGCGGTGCCGCAGCTCGTCGACGAGACGCTCGCTGCGCAGTCCGCGCACATCGATATGGTGTCCGGCGCGACCTACACGATGAGCGGGTACCTGTCCTCGCTGCAGAACGCACTCGATCAGGCACGATCATGAACGAGCGCTCCCGCCTCAGCCGCACCGCCGAAATCATGGGCACCGTGGTCAGCGTGCACGCCATCGCCGCCGGATCCGCCGATCCACAGGCTGAGGCGCGGGTCGCAGCCGCCGCCGACGCCGCATTCGAGGATCTGCGGGACGCCGAGCGCGTCTTCTCGACGTTTCGACCCGATTCGGAAATCTCACGGTTGCGCGATGGCTCCCTCGACGCCGCGCTCGCTGACCCGCGCATCGAGGAGGTGCGTCGGGCGTGCTTGCGGGCTGAGACCGAAACAAGCCATCGCTTCTCCGCGGCATGGCGGGGGTGGTTCGACCCCACCGGCTACGTGAAAGGCTGGGCCGCAGCCGGCGCGTTCGACAGACACCTCCGTTCCCTGCTCGACGAACCCGCAATTGCGGCCGTAGGCATCAACGCTGGCGGAGACATGCAGCTGGCAACTGCTGCGAGCGCCGACTGGGAGTGGCGGGTGGGCATCGCCGATCCGCTGCGCCCTGGTGCGCTGCTCGCCACGGTGCAGCTGCGCAACGGCGCGGTGGCCACCTCGGGCAGCGCCGAGCGCGGCGCCCATATCCTCGACCCGCGCACGGGTCTCGCTGCGCACGGCGCGGTCAGCGCCACCGTCGTTGCAGAGCGGCTCGTTGACGCGGATGTGTGGGCTACTGCGGCCGTAGTGGCCGGCATCGAAGATCTGGGGTGGATCGGGGCAGCGGCGCACACGCGCGGTGTCATCGTGGGTGCCGACGGGCGCACCAGGCGGTGGGCTTCCGGTGTCGAGTGGGCAGCAGCCGACCGTGCAGCTCTCGACAGTGCAGCTCTCGGCGGCGTGGGTATCGACGGCGCCAGGCACCGCTGATTCAGCGGCCGGTCACACGCTCGGCATGCGCAGCAGAAATACGGTGCCCTCTGGCGAACTCGTCTCAACGCCGACGCTGCCACCGGCCCGCCGAGCGAGATCCCTGGCGAGCGCGAGCCCTAACCCGAAGCCGCGTCGCTGCCCGGTCTCGGAGCCGCGCGCGAAGCGTTCAAAGATGCGATCGCGATCCGCTGCTGCAACCCCCGGCCCGTGATCGGTGACGCGAATCTCTACCGCGGCGCCGCTCCGTCGGCACGCGACCGCAACCGTCGCGCCGACGGGGCTGTGCCCGATCGCATTGTCGATGAGCACCATGCAGGCCCGCGCCAGCTCGGAGGCAGCCAGCCCGACATGCACCTGCGCTGCGTCGCCCAGATCGCAGGAGAGCCGCACCCCGCGCGCTTCGGCGAGCGGTGCCAGCCGTTCAGCCGCCGTCGTCACACCCTCACCCACCGCGCCGCTGCGGTGCCGCTCTGCAGCGGCCGCATCGGCCTCGCCGGACGCGGCGACCAGCAGCTCGTCTAGGGTTTCGCCCATCGACGCAGCATCATCGCCGAGCTTCGCGATCACCTCATCGATCGGATCGCCGCGCTCGCGACGGCGCTCAAGAATCTGAATACGACTCACGAGCGCCGTCAAGGGGGTGCGCAGCTCATGGCTCGCATCGGCGACGAACTCGCGTTGCAAACGCAGCGCGTCGGCGAGCGGTCGCACCGCGCGCGCCGCGGACACCCAGGCGATCACACCGAGGAGCACCACAGCCACCACGCCGAAGCCGATCACCCACGGCACCACCTGGTCCGCATCGACGACCACGTGATCCGCATCCCCCCGCTCACCTCCAGGGCCGCGCTCAGGCCGCGCCGTCGCGACAATCACGAGCACGAGCACCGTAATCCCCACCGCGATGATCAGCGCTGACGATACCCCCACGAGCAGCGCGATGCGCCGCGCAGCCGCCCGCACCCGCGCATTGTCTGCAGACCCGCAACGTTCCTGGCTCACTCGGGCACCCCCAGCCGGTAGCCTCTGCCGCGCACCGTCTCGATCAGGCTGTGGCCGGCTTTGCTGCGCACATAGTGCACGTAGGTCTCCACCGATCCGGGGCTGACCGGGGCCTCGCCAGAGGCGAAGACGGCCGCAAGCAACTCGTCACGAGTAAACACGTGCTCAGGGCTTGCGGCGAGCGCGGCGAGCAGTCGGGTCTCTGTATCGGTGAGGGTGATCCTCGCCCCGCTCTCCGTGTAGAGCGCTTGCGTCTCGGGCACGAGAGTCCACGATCCGATCTCGCAGCGTCGCCCCGCAGTCGCCGCTGAGCGCGTGAGGGCGCGCAGGCGGGCGAGCAGTTCTTCGAAGGCGAAGGGTTTCACCAGGTAGTCGTTGGCGCCGGCGTCGAGGCCGGTGACACGGTCATCGATGGCCCCGAGCGCTGTCAGCAGCAGGATCGGCGTGGCAATGCGGGCTGTGCGGATCGCCCGCACCAGTTCGACCCCGTCCATGCCGGGGAGGCGCCTGTCGAGCACCATCACCGCGTAGGGGCGGCGGAGTGCCTGCGCCAGGGCCGCGTTGCCGTCGCTTTCGTGGTCGACATCGTACTGCTCAGAGAGCACCTCGATCGTCATCTCGGCGATCTCGAGGTCGTCCTCCGCATAGAGCAGTGCAGGAAGGTGCATGTGCCCAGAGTACGACCCCGGCACTGAAATCACACGGGCGTGTCGTCCGAGTCGGCTCGTGCTTTCCCTGATCCGCGTGTCACCGCAGCAGCGGCCCGCTTCGCGGAGCGCCCCACCGCACCGGCACCCGCCGCGATCGACCCGCCGGCGCTGCGGGCTCCCCGCAGCACGCGGCGCTCGATCCGTTCCGCCCCCTCGCGCGGCGCCAGCTCAGGGGCGAAGCCCACTGGGGCCGGGCCGAAGGATCGGCGCGACGCCGCAACCACGCGGCGTCCCAGAATGTGGTTGCCGGCGCCACCCACCGCGGCGCCGATCCCGAACGGCAGCGCCTTGCCCACGATCGAGCCGCCACCAATCTTCGCGAAGTGTTGCACGAAGGAGCGCTGCAGCTTGTCGAGCACCGGGCGCACCGCGCCGCGGGGCAACGACTTCGTCACCACCTCACCCCAGAACCCGGAACGCCCGATGCCGCCGCCCGCGACCTGCTGTGTGAACTGCCCCAGGAGCTCCCCTGCCTCCTGCCCAAGCATGAGCGTCATCACGAGCATCCTGGCACGGTCGGGGTTTTCGACGGGGATGCCGTGCACCTCCGCCACCGACTGCGCGAACAGGGACGTGCTCTCCAAGAACCCCACGGTCTCTACCCCTGAGAGCGCGAGTGTCGCCGGGGTGCTGATCGCTGGGATGACTGCGGTTGCACCGACCGCGGCACCGCCGCTCGTGATCGCGAGCAGGTAGCGGCGCTCCAGAATGCGGATCACCTGATCGGGGGTGGCGTGCGGGGAGCGCAGGCGCACACTGCGGATGTGGGCCAGCACCACCGGGCGCTGCACCGCCAGCGCCCGGTCGAGCGCCCTCGCAAAGGCGGGGCGCTGCACTGAGGGCTCTGGGGCCGTGACGACGACGAGGTGCTGCTGTTCATTCACGCCGCGATTGTACGGAGCCGGTATGGGAGCAGTCGGCATGTTACGCCGTGGGCGGAGGGGGTTGCCAGGCGGATACGGGTGAAGGCGGTCTATGCGCTTACAAGGTCTCGGTTGCGGAAGCGCACCAGGGCGAGCGCCGAGAAAGCGACGGCCGCCGCCGCCATCAGCCACACCGGCCACCACGACGGATCGGGGCTGCCGGGCTGCGGCACTGCCCAGAACGGGGTCGCCTGCACCACATCGTGCGGGATGCCGAGCACATCACCGAGCGCGGCGAGCAGCACCAGCACCCCGTACACCGACCACGCAGTTGCTGCGGCAACCCGGGGCAACCAGGCAGCGAGCAGCGCGGTCACCCCGATAACGAGTGCCACAGCCGGCCAGTAGGCGAGGGCACCGACGGCGTAGCGCCAAGCCTGCCCCGGATCGCCCGTCTGCGCGCCGTAGGCGGCACCCTGTAGCAGCCCGCCGATGCCCAGCATCAACGCCGAGGCGACCGCAGGAATCGCGATCCGCACCCTCGTCCACGACCACCGAGACACCGCAGCGGACCATTCGAGCTCACCGTGTGCAGCTTCGTCGCCGCGGAGCGCAAGCGTCGATTCGACCGCGAAGCCCGCGACGAGCACGGCGAGAAACACGAGTAGAAACCCGAGGAGCCCATCAACCGGGGTGTCGGTGCCGCTCGTGAGCGCCGCGCCGATCGGCGAGGAGCCAAGATCGGTGATGAGCTGCTCCATGAGCTTCGCGATACCGCCGAAGAACAAGCCGCAGACGGCGACCCCGAGCGTCCAGGCGATGAGCGAGGTGCGCTGCAAACGGAGAGGCACCCCCAGAACCGTGCTCAGTAACGGCGAGGCGTGACTTGGCCCCGGCCGGGCGGGAATGATGCCCTCGCCGAGGTCGCGACGGTTCTCTAGCGCGAGCGCCCCGGCTGCGCAGGCCAGCGCAAAGCCGAACGGCAGTAGCAGCACCCACCAGGTGTTCTCACCGAAGGATCGTGTCTGCTGCCCCCAGCCGATCGGTGACACCCAGCTCAGCCAGAGCGGGGTCTCCCCTGTCGCGTTCACATCGGCGATGGCGCGTACGAGGTAGGCGGCGGCGAGCGCGAGACCCGCCCACGCGTTTGCCGCGCGCGCGGTCGAGGCGAGCTGTCCGGTGAGCGCCGCGATACCGATGAATGCGATCGCAACACCGGAGTAGGAGAGCCCCATGAGCATCGAGCCATCGACGGGGAGGCCCGTGAGGATCGCGGCGATGCCGGAGAGGAGACCGGTGACCAGCGCGAAGCCTGCGGCGAGGAGCCATCCTGCCACGGTGGGGGCGTGCCTGCCGAGCGCGGTGGCGCGCAGGAGTTCAGTGCGGCCGGCTTCTTCTTCGGCCCGGCGGTTGCGGGTGACGAGAAAGATGCTCACGAGCGAGAGCGCGATGGCGTTCGACATCCAGAGCTTGATGTTGAGGATGCCGCCGGCGGTGGCCGCGGCGTAAGGTAGCCCGGTGAGAGCGGCAACCGATGGGGTGTTCGCGATCGCCGCGTAAGCGTCCCGGTCTGCCTGGGTGGGGAAGAGCGACTGCTGATACGCGACGACGAACATCACCAGCGCGGGGATGACGAGCGCCCAGATGAGCATGCGCAGCCAGGAACGGCGCAGCTGAAAGGCCAGCATCTTGCCGAGACCGGCGAAGTTGCCGTTCATGCCTCGCCTCCGCGCTGTCGGTGCCGCCCCACCGCGGTGTCGGTAGATCCCGCGGCGGATCCGCCGGTGAGTTCCGCAGTGCCGTAGTGTGCGAGGAAGCGAGCTTCCAGGTCTTGCTCCCCCTGCACTGGAGATACTTCGACGGTGCGCCCCTTGCGGATGATCGTCACATCGTCGCAGAGCCGCTGCACCTCGGAGATGAAGTGGCTCGAGAGCAGCACGGTGCGGCCGTCGGCGCGTATCTCCTCGACGCACTCACGGAACACCTGTTCCATGAGCGGATCGAGGCCGCTTGTGGGTTCGTCGAAGATGAAGAGCTCGGCGCGCGATGCGAGTGCGGCGATGAGCGCAACCTTTTGCCGGTTGCCTTTCGAGTAGCTGCGAGCCTTCTTCGAGGGGTCGAGGTCGAAGCGTTCGACGAAGTGGGCGATGCGGGCCGGGTCGTGGTCGCCGCGGAGCGAACCCACGATATCGATGGCCTGCCCGCCGGTGAGATTCGGCCAGAGCGTGGTCTCGCCCGGCACGTAGGCGATGCGCCGGTGCAGTGCGACCGCGTCGCGCCAGGGGTCTCCGCCGAGCACACTCGCACGGCCGGCGTTCGCGCGGATGAGCCCGAGGAGCACGCGAATCGTCGTCGATTTGCCCGAGCCATTCGGGCCGAGGAAGCCGTGCACCGTGCCCGTCGGCACGGTGAGGTCGAGCCCGTCGAGCGCGAGCGTTTTGCCGAATCGTTTGCTGAGGCCTCTAGCCTCGATCGCGCTGCCCATCTGACTTCCTTCTCTCGCGGAACGGCGGGGCTTCCGGCGCGGAGGCCTCACTATCGCGAGTGTACGCCCGCGATGGAATGCTGCGGTACCCATCCCTGTGCGTTCATCGCGCGTCTCACCTGACTCCGGGAGCCTCGCAGCGGTCGCTACATACACCGAGCGCCCTGGTGCGTCAAGCACTGGTTGTGGTGGCGGCGCTGACCGTACGGTGAGATTCCCGGATTCTCGCGGAAGACGGCGGTGCTTCCCGGATCCCGGATCCCCTTCGCGCTGCATGGACGATCGAGGAGACCGCAATGACTCTGGATAGCTCTCAGCGGCAGACGTGTCTGGGGCAGGGCGCTGCGTCGGCGCCAATGCCGCCGCCCGCTCGCGCGGGGTTCGTCGCCAGACTTGGTGCCTCTGTTCGTGAGGCGGCGGGTGCGATGGGGCTGATCCGCCGCCGCCGCAGGCGCACCGAAACCGCGCTGCTGCCCGATGATCCATACGCGCGATATCTGGAGTGGTCACGGAGGAGCGAGTAAAACTTTCTTGACATGATGTGCAGAACGCTTTACCTTTGACGTGTCAAAGATATTTGACGCACTCGGTGAAGGAGGAAGCGTGTCTCACGAGGAGAAAAACACTTGGGCGTTCGGCATCATCGCCCCGCTCGGTTTCGTGGCGTATCTGACGCTCAGCTACATCAACGGCGACGGCCCACTCGACCCGAAGGGGTACCTGTGGCCGATGATCTGGTCGATCATCGGTGCGATCGTTGCGGGCATTCTTGCCGGCATCGTGATCGGCATCGTTGACGGCACCTCAGGCCTGCGGGGCGCCGGCCGGGTGGATCGCCGCGACAAGGAGATCGGCTGGCTCGGCGATCGGGTGGGCAACTCGTTCATCACCATCGGCGGCTCAGGCGCGATCGTGCTCTGCTTCATCGAGGCGCCGCACGTGTACATTGCGAACGCCTTGTACCTCTGCTTTATTCTTGCGGCGATCCTGCAGACGATCACGAAGCTCATCGCCTACCGCAGGGGGTTCTGACATGGCGAAGCCAACGCGCGTTACCAACAAGATCCGCTCCCTGCGCTTCTCGGCCGGAGAGATGACGCAGGCCGATCTCGCCGACCGCATCGGGGTCACCCGGCAGACGGTTATCGCGATCGAACAGGGCAAGTATTCGCCGTCGCTTGAGATGGCGTTCCAGATCGCTCACGTCTTCGGGGTGGGCCTCGATGACGTGTTCAGCTACGAACAGGAAGCAGGTGAGGCACGATGAAAGCTGTGGTGAGGCACACGTATGGAAGCCCGTCGACGCTGCGCGTGGAGGAGGTGGCCGAGCCGTCGCTCGAGCCGGGGCACGTCATCGTCAAGGTGGCAGCCGCGGGCGTCAACATGGCGGAGTGGCATTTGACGACTGGTGAGCCGCGGATCGCGAGACTCGCCCTGGGCTTCCCGCGCCCGAAACGGATCACGCTCGGCGAGGATGTCGCCGGCGTGGTGGCGGCCGTGGGCCCGGGGGTCACGCGCGTTCGGGTGGGCGACGCGGTGTTCGGTTCGGCGCGCGGATCCTGGGCTGAGCTTGTGAGCGCAACAGAGGAGCTCCTGCAGCCAATGCCCGAGGGTGTCACCTTCGAGCAGGCGGCGGGACTGCCGATGTCGGGCTACACGGCCTTGCAGGCTCTGCGCGCTTGCGGGCCGGTTCAGGGGAAGCGGATCGCGGTGACGGGCGCTGGGGGCGGCGTGGGTTCCGCGCTCGTGCAGTTGGCGTCGGCACGCGGGGCGCGGGTGACGGCGGTGTGCAGCACCGCGAAGGTAGGTTTTGTGCGCGAGCTGGGGGCGCACGAGGTGATCGACTACACGGTGGCAGATCCCACCGCGGTCGGACAACGGTTCGACGTGGTGCTCGACTTCGCGGGCAACCTGCCGATCCGCCAGTGGAAGCCGGCCATCGTGGCCGGCGGCGTGCTCGTGCTAGGCGGCGGCGAGGGCGGCGGGAAGATGCTTGGGGCGGTGTCGCGGTCACTGCAGGCGCCATTCACCCGCGGGATCAAGGTCGTCACCCTCATGGCGATGCCGAAGGGCGAAGACCTCGCTGCGCTCGCGCAGGCGGTCGCCGCAGGCGAGATCCGCCCCACCTTCGCGCGCAGCTACACCTTCGCGGAGGCCACGCAGGCCGTGGATGCCGTGCGCTCCGCTGCATACGCGGGGAAGGTGGCACTCACCCCCTAGTTGCCGACAGGGCGTCGATAAGATATTTTGCTGTCATCATCTTCGCGACGCCCTACACTGCTGCTACTCCCGGCACGAGGGCGGGAGCCGCGAGAACCCCCACAGAAAACAGGTATCTGATGAATTCGACGCGCAAAAAGTGGTTCGGTCTCCTCTTCATCAGTCTTGCCGTCGCGATGATCATCGTCGATGCAACGATTGTGAACGTTGCGATTCCGAGCATCATCGACGACATCGGCATCACCTCAACTCAGGTGCAGTGGGTGCAGGAGAGCTACACGCTGGTGTTCGCTGCGCTGCTGCTCGTCTTCGGCTCACTCGCCGACCGGCACGGGCGCAAGCGACTCCTCATACTCGGTATCGCAGTATTCGGTGCGGCTTCGATATTCGCGGCGCTCGCACCCAACGGAGAGTTGCTGATCCTCGCACGCGTGCTGCAAGGGGTGGGCGGCGCCATGGTGCTCCCCACCACCCTTTCGATCATCAACACCGGATTCGCCGGCCGCGAGCGCGGAATCGCGTTTGCCGTCTGGGGCGCGACAATCGGCGGCACCGTAGCTTTGGGCCCGCTGCTCGGAGGATGGCTGACCGAGTACTACTCATGGCGGTGGGCGTTCGGCATCAACATTCCGCTGGGATTGATCATTATCATCGGCCTCCTCGCGACCGTGTCCGATCATCGAGACCCCAGCGCACAGGGACGCATCGATTTCGGCGGCGCCATCATCTCCGTATTCGCCAGCGCGTCACTCGTGTTCGGGCTCATCGAGGGGCGAACCTATGGCTGGTGGGCGGTGAATCCTGCCAACACCTTCACCATCGGCTCCTGGGAGTGGCCGTTTGCCGTATCAGTCGTCCCGCTATCTTTCACGGTGACGGTGATCTCAGTGGTGCTCTTCATCGTGCGTGCGCGGCGACGCGAACGGCTTGGCCAGGCGTCGTTTCTTTCGCTTTCACTGTTCACCATCCCCTCGTTCCGCAACGGCAACGTGGCGGCGCTCATTGTGTCACTCGGCGAGTTCGGCATTCTCCTCGCGATCCCGCTCTGGCTCCAAAACGTCGCCGGGTACGGCGCGCTTGAAACCGGCTTCGTGCTCCTCGCCCTTGCGATCGGTTCGTTCGTCGCAAGCGGCCTCTCGAGCGGCCTGCTCAAAGTGATGTCCCCCCTCGTGATCGTTCGCATCGGGCTCTTGCTCGAGTTCGTGGGTGTCCTCGCCCTCGGCATCGGTCTTGCCGCCACCTCGACGTGGGTGCTCCTCGCGCCGTGCCTCTTCATCTATGGCTTGGGAGTGGGTCTCGCCACCGCCCAACTCACTGGGGTGATCCTTGTCGACGTGCCCAAGCAGCTCTCTGGACAGGCCTCGGGCACCCAGAGCACCGCCCGTCAGATCGGCTCCGCTCTCGGCATTGCTGTGCTCGGCACCGTGCTCTTCACCGTAAGCTCCACCAGCTTCGCCACCACACTGGACCAACAGTTCAGCTCGATCCCGAGCAGCGCACGGTCCCAGCTCGTCACCACCCTCGACCGTTCAGCAGGGGCGGCGATCCCTGCGCTGAGGGCACAAGATCCGTCAGTCGGCGTCGCTGCCGCAGATGCATTCACCGCTGGCACACAATGGTCGGCTTACGTCGGATCCGCGTTTCTCATCTTTGGGTTTGCAGCGACTTTTCGCCTGCACCCGCAGCGGCCAGAAGGCTCTGACGCTGAGGTCGCGAAGGATCCCGCGACTGAGAGCTGACGCCTGCTCTGCACCCGTCGGATTCTGGGTGGAGACCGCGGGTCCACGATGACTACCGCACGATGCTGACTCCTGTGGCATCCGCAGCTCGCTCAAGAGAACCCAGGTTGGTGAGGCTGGTGAATCCGGCCTGCTCCATGAGCGTGAGCGCTTGGCCTGCACGGTTCCCGGATCGGCAATAAATGAGGTAGGCCGCGTTGGGGTCGAGATCTGGGATGGCTTCCGCGACTTCACCAGCATTCAAGTCAAGCAGTTTCGCTCCTTCGAGGTGCCCTGTCGCGTACTCCGCGGGAGTGCGCACATCGAGAATAACGGCATTCTCTGGGATCTCGGGGGCACCCGCAGGGGCGAGTGCACTGGAGCAGGCTGCGAGGCCGAGGGCGAGCGCGCCAGCGGCTACCGGAAGAGCGATTTTGGTGAGCGTTCGAAGCATTGTGGGTCCTGTCAATCTACGGAAGGGGTGATCTGTGAGCGAGTAGGGGGTTCGGGCACGGGCACAGTGGCGTCAGGCATCTCGCAGGTGCCGCCTGCGCAGTACTGCGGTGGGGTGCGCGAGAAGAGGGACTGAAGTCGGCATCCTACGCAGATGCCGAACGCTGTTTCCAAGAAGAGGAAGGTAAGACACACACCGCAGAGGATGAGCGTGACCCAGAGCGGCGCCTGGAGAATGCCGGTCGCGAGACAGGCCGCGAGCCCCATGCTGTAGCCAAGCCACCATGCGAACATCTTTTGGGATGCGCCGACCCATTCGGGCTGCTGCCGGGCGACAATCATGCGTGCGAGGGCGAGGGAGGGCGCGAATCTGTCGCCGGCGAGGACGCGGATCAGCATGTCGAGCACGAACACTGCACCGAAGGGCTTCAACGGGTCGGCGCTTCCCGTGTGAACGGCATTGAGATAGAGCACGATACCGGGGAGGAAAAGGAGGCCTGCTGCGGCTCTTGCCTCACGTTCGTTGATCACCGGAACGGTGTAGCCCGGGATAATCCGGCCGATGCGCGGCCGAGCGGCTGCGGATGCGCGGTGAGTTGTGCGGTTCACGCGAAGCCTTTCATGAGGTTCGGGGCTTCCTGAGTGAGGACGAATGCACCCATGGCGAGCAGAGGAGCCCCAGCACGAAACCGACAAGCACCGCAAGCAGCGGGGCAATGATGAGCGTCAGTTCCATGCGGGGCCCCGAGCGGGGAAATACGGTCACCCGTGAGACCGCTCAGACTGTGGCCAGTGCGCCGATCTCGGGCACGTTGCCTGCTGCCTTCCAGGCCGCGTAGCTGCCATCGAGCTCGGCGACATCGTAGCCAGCGCGGCGCAGCGCGCTGGCCGCAACGCTATTCCGCACTCCGCTCTGGCAGTACGTGACGATCGTGCCGGCTCCAGGGTCGGGGAGCAGGTCGAGGTTCCACATCACGCGCCCACCTGAGAGCTGCCGCGCACCGGGCAGGTGGCCCTCCGCAAACTCGGTCTTGTTGCGCACGTCGAGCAGCAAGACCCGCTCGACACTGTCGAGTTCCTCCGGTTGCACAAGCCTCGGAGTCACCAGATCGAGACCGCTGAGCGAGGTGACGTACCCACGCACCGTGTCGATGCCGACGCGAACCAGGTGATCCCGCATCGCCTCGGCCTCATCAAGGTCGGCGGCGAGAAGCACCAGGGGACGCTGCTCGACCAAGGGGTCAACCACCCAAGCTCCGTAGCTGGCAGCTTTGTCGACACCGGGGATGTTGAGCGAACGCTCGACAGTGCCGCGGTGCACGTCACTGTTGTGTCGGGTATCGACCAGGATGACCGTATCGGCGGCAAGTTCCGCTGACAGTTGCTCGGCTGTGTATTCGACGAGCTCGGGCTGCTCACCGATCACAGCGGGCCCGACCTTGTTCTCCATTTTCATCCGCCCGAAGTAGGCGTGCGCATCGGGCTGCCCGCTGAGGAGCTCATCGATGAAGCCTTGTTCATCATCGTTCTTCAGGTACCGACTCCACCAGGAGAAATTGCGTTCGTAGCCGACAGTCGTTGAGGGGATCGCGCCGAGCGCTTTGCCGCAGGCGCTGCCCGAGCCGTGCGCCGGGAGCACCTGCACGTAGTCGGGCAGCGTGAGGAAGCGGTCGCGCAGGCTCGTGAAGAGATCCTTCGCGCCTTGAAAGCGGGTGTCGATGAAGCCCGCGGCTTCGTCGAGGAGGTCGGGACGGCCAAGATCACCCACGAACACGAAGTCTCCGGTGAGCATGAATCCCGGTTCGTCTGTCTGCGCGCCGTCCGTGATGAGGAAGGACATATGCTCGGGAGTGTGGCCAGGCGTGTGCACCGCCTCAAGGACGATGTTGCCGAGCCTGATCCGGTGGCCGTGCTTCATCCGCACTGCACTGTCGAAGTCGGAGCCGTAGGTCCAGTCCGGGCCGCCCTCGTCGGAGATGTACATCCGCGCGCCGGTCCTCGCGGCGAGCTCGCGGGTGCCCGAAAGGTAGTCGGCGTGGATGTGTGTCTCGGTGACAGCGACAATGCTCATGGCGTGCTTCGCAGCGAGCTCAAGGTATACGTCGAGGTCGCGGCGCGGGTCGACGACGATTGCCTCGCCCCTCGCCTGGCAGCCGATGAAGTAGCTCGCCTGCGCAAGATCCTCGTCGTAAATGCGTTCCAACAGCATGATCAGATCCTTCGATGTCGTAAACGGAGCAGCTTCACTGGCAGCTGCAGCGGTCGGCTTCGGGAACCCCTGCGAGGGCTTCGTCGATGTGCTGGCCGCAACCGGCCCAGGTGGGCTTTCCGCAAATCGAGCAGGTGATTCGAGCGCACATAGTGGGGTCCTCTCTAACGATGTGCCTGTGGATGGGTGGGTGCTGAAGATGCGGGCTGAGCGTTGCGTTCGGTGAGCTGCCTGCGGATGTCCTCCATATCGAGATCGCGAGCGCCTTCGATGAGCTGATCGAGCTGCGGGGCGCGGAGGGCGCCTGGTTGCGCGTAGACCATGATCCCGTCACGGAACACCATCAGCGTCGGAATCGACGTGATGCGGAACTCTGCGGCGAGCTGCTGCTCGGCCTCGGTATCGACTTTTGCGAACACGATGTCCGGATGCTGCGCCGAGGCCTGCTCGAATACGGGAGCGAACGCCCGGCATGGTCCACACCACGCCGCCCAGAAGTCAACAAACACGATGCCCGAGGCAACTGTTTCAGCGAAGTCGGCCCGAGTCAGGTTCTTCGTCGTCATGGCTCTGTTCCTGTTCGTCGTTCAGCGACCGAAGAGCCGGGAGAAGAACCCTCCCCGCTCGGCCTTCGCCGCGTCGATCTGGGCCTGCGAGTGCTTGCCGCCGCACCACTCCGACGCCGGCACGCTCGCTTTCACCATGGCCACGTGCTGACCACAGCCCGCCCAGGTCGTCTTTCCGCAGGTGCGGCACTTCGTCGCTCGACACATACTGTGCTCCTCATCTTTCGCGTAAGTCCCAATACCCTGGGGAGTATTTTCAACTATCGTCACTATACCCCCTGGGGTATCCAGCTTGTCAAGTTCTTCTCCTGCGACGAGGGCTCAGCTTGCCAACAGACACCCCCAACACCCGCGTCGACACTGGAGCCCCGAACGGGCGCACCCAGGAAACTGACGGCTGACTCTCCCCGCGAGAGCAACCTCGCGAAGAACAAGAAACAGCAGCAGATACGCAGCGCGGTAAGCACCCGACCTCGGGGCTTCATCGAACTGCCCACGTGAAGTCGCAACCCGCGAAGGCTAGCCGGACAGCCTCCTCGAACGACTCATCGACAAGGCCGCGCACAGGATCCTGACAGTGCGGGCGGCCCCATTCCGCAGCGAGCCCGCCTGGCGCTGGCCACTCAGCCCCACATCGCGGCCACGGGCACCACACACAATGTGCTCGCACTCGAGAAATTCAAGCCCCGCACCGGCAGGTGCGTGCTGACCACCAGACCTCAGGAAGCACGGTCGCCTGAAGTCGGGGTTTCCGCGAAGGGTACGCCGCGCGGAGCCACCACCTGAAGCGCCCCAAGACCCCACGGGAAGCTGTGCGCAATGGCGGCCCCGGACTGCGCGCAGCCCCCAAAGATCACTCCCCCGAGGCTCGCGCACAACGCCGCCTCGCGCACCTGCAACGCAACACCTACAAGGCCTGCCACCACCAGATCAGAAACGGTTTCAGAGAGAATGCCAATGGACCGACCAGCAAGCTCGGCGGAGCACGCACCATGGAAGATGCTGAACATGAGCAAACGCCCTCACTGACGCCCGCACCAGGCCGAACCAGCATTTAGATGAGCCCTCTACGGCACCGGCCTCGACGCTTCGGAACGCGTCTGGCCCCGCGCTGGCCGGGCCAGACACAGTTAGACAATCCCGGCCGCATCCGCATGATCTGCTGCATTGAGCTTCTGATGCCCCGTTTGCAAGGGGCTTGCAGCACACTTGATCCAGACGAGACACCTTGTGCCCACTAGGACTGTCCCAAATCCGCCAGAAGCCCCGATGAAACATGCATTTCATCAGAGCTTCACTGTCGGGCTGACAGGATTTGAACCTGCGACCCCTTGACCCCCAGGTAAGAAGCTGGCCGATTTACCGCACTTGACCGGGGTTATTCCTTTTCTCCCGTTGCACAGCGCGTCATGGATTTCATGCGTTGCAAGGCGTTGACCACTAGATTGGCCCACTAGCTTCGCGGCCTCAGGTACTGCAAGAACGAAGTTTGTGGTGAGTTTATGGCAGCTAGCTATGGTCGCCTTGGGCTCCTGTCGCCTACCCGTGCAGGCAGGCGGCTGAGCACCCGAACCTCTGATCGACAGCGGGCGCCCACTTCCAAGACATAGTTATGTCCGCACCTTGTCGGGAGTTCTTATAGCTTCGAGAAAAAGAAGAGAGGACAGTAACCGTGCCAAGACCTCCTATCCCTGCGGGTGAAATCGGCAAGATCCAAATCGTGCAGATTGCAGATGGAGGTTATAGGGCGAGAGCGCGCGCTCGCGACAATGCCGGAGCAATTCGCCAGGCTCGGGCGACCGGGCGAACAGCCGATGAAGCACGTGCCCGTCTCATGAGGAGCCTGGCACGATACGGAGTTGCTGGAACAACGGGCCTTTCTCCCGCGAGCACCGTCGAGGAAGCCTGCAACGCATGGCTCAAGAGCATCCGCATTCGCGCCGCTACGGGCAGCTTGTCCCATTCGACGTTTGAGTCCTACGAATCCACGGTTCGCTTGACGATCGTTCCACGATGCGGCGGGGTTGCGTTGGATGCGTTGACAGCAGGGCGCTGTGACAGGATCATTCAGTTAATCCTCCTCGAGCAGTCGTTGTCGTCTGCACGACGAGCGCGTTCGGTTCTAGGGCTTGTATGCGGCTATGCGGTCCGCGACGAAGCTCTTCCTCGCAACCCCGTACGCGACGTGCAGCGGCTTCCCCGCCCCGCGAAGAAGACCTTTGTCCTCTCTCCTGAGCAGATCATCGCGATACGCGACTTGATGGAGCACTGGCGCGAGTCGGGAGGCATGGGACCACGACCGAATTTCCGCGCATTGGCCGACGGCATGGACATAATGCTGGGAACTTCGGCCAGAATCGGCGAATGCCTCGCACTGAGGCGTTGCGACGTGGATCTAACCTCGGCTCCTCCAACCATTTCCATAAACGGGACCATCGTGCAGAACAGCGCCCAGGGGATCTTCCGAAAGGACTCGCCAAAGCACTCGCGGCAACGCCGCCGCATTGCGCTTCCTGCCATGGCTGCATCCGCTCTTCGCCGCCGCCTTGCGCTCGCGCCGAGTGGCGAGAACGCGTTGCTATTCCAAACGAGCACTGGCCGGCCGATGAGCGTCAGCAATTACGAGCGACTGCTTCGATCCTTCATCGACGATAACCGCGAATCCCTTACGCATATCGGCGTCGACGTCGAGAAATACTCGACACACGCCTACCGGCGAACGGTAGCGACGCAAGTCGAACGCCGGGCGGGCATTACTCTCGCATCGCGTTTGCTTGGACATGCGAGCGAACAGACCACACGCAGCAGCTACGTCGTATCGTGCGAAAATGTCGACGCATCGACGGCAGATATCATGGACCAAATCCTTGGCACGTAGTCTGTTCGATGCATAGGGCAGTGATTGCCGCTGCGGCACAAGGATCATTGGTGGAATGGGCCGAGAAGGTAGCGTCCTAGCCGAGCCTGTTCAAGCTACAAGGAGCCCGAAATGCGCAGTGTCGAGAGCTTCGAGTACCTCGACCGTAGCCTCGCGGAGCCAGGCGAGTATGTAATCACCACCGCAAACGGAAGTGTCTATCGCGTGGTCGTTGGACCCGGTGGGTCGAGCGATCTCCTACGGAGGCGAGAGCAGGCTCCCAGAGATCCTGAGTACGGCATGGAATCGAAAGAGCTCTACGGCGACGGTCAGGCGATCCCGCTCCTTGATTGGCGCGCATTCCGAGACATTCGAGGCGCCGTTTTCATGTTCTACGCGGAAGGAGCCCGCCAGGTAGAGTGCGTCGAAGACTACCTCGGCACTGTCCGACACACCTCTGCCGTAGTCGCTATCGAGCGCGTCGATCCCGGCTCATGATCGGAGGGCAGCATGGGAACCGCACGAGGTGCTGGTTGTTCAGGAGAGCATTGGAAACATCATATGGACGTGCGCTCGTTCGACGTCGGTGATCGAGTCGATTAGGCCATCGACGTACGAGGGGAAGTCGACTGGCTTCGACGCCGGGGTCGAGTAGAAATTCCGCACGATAAAGGATACGAAGTCGGTAGGAGCCAATGGTCGCACTACCGGAAGGCGACAGTGTTGGTACTGCCCCAGCGTCAAATGTGAGACCGGGTGCGTGACTTCGACCGCAACGCCTTCTCTTGCATCGAAGTCGAAGCGGATCGGGACGGGAACGACTTGATAGCCCACGATGTCCACGAAATGAAGCTCGTGGAAGTACAGCTCCGGGTCGTTCTGAAAAGGTTCGAGGCTGGGAGACGGCAAGTAGGAAAGGCGGTGCCGGATCAGTGCCTCTCCCGCCCCTTCGTAAGAGAATTGAAGCATTGCGCCGTCGAGGAGCAGCGCACCGTAGGTATTGTTCTCGCGTAGCGAGGCATACACGTTGGCGTAGGGGCGCTTCTTCAATGCCATAGCGAGGTCAGGGCCGTCCGTGGATACCGCCCACCGGCCATCGGCCAGTTTCCTCTCAGAGGGGAAGTTCTGGGAATCCGCTAGGCCTACCTCGACTAGTTTCCCGATGAGCTCGTCGAGCTCGCGCTTGATCGAGTTCGCAAGCGTTGACTTAGCCATTCTCTTCCCGGTCGAGGAGGTCCTTCAACTCGTCGAGGAGATCCTTCGGCAGATCCTCGCGATACAGCTGGCCCGAGCGGACCCCGTCGATGAATTGCCGGAAGGCCGTTCCCGCCTCCACTATCTGCTCGTCTTCGACTTTCGATACCTCGCGATGGACGATACGCAGGAGGTCTCGTTGCTCATCAGTCGGATAGTCGAAGCTCAGCTGGAACTTCGCTTTCTTCACGGCTTCGAACTCTTCGGCGAGCGACTCCATCTCAGGACCCACTCCGCAAATGCGAACCCACGCTTTGCTTCGGGTGATCGCGGTGAATAGGCGGTTTCTCACAACTGCGAGGTTTCGTCGTTCGTCGTTCCCCTCATGCGCGTTGACGACATAGACCATGCCAGCCTCGTTGCCCTTGGCGCGGTTGATCCCGGTGAAGGTAATGGATTCATGTTCCGGAGCGAAGAAGATGTCGGCGGAGAGGTCGACTCCAGCCAGATGATTCGCGATGTTTCGGTCGATGAGTCCCTTTCGGAGCGGCCCCAAGTTCGAGCGCGCTGTGAACGGGTTGGGGTTGATGACCATGATGTCGTCGTGACGTAGCTCATCCTCGGTGAGGTTACGTTCGATTTCGCTGGCGACCCATTCATATTGTTCAGCCTGCGAGTCGAAGACCTTGAACTGAATCAGATCGTCTTGCGGTGAATGGGCTTCGAGGAACTGGGGGCTCGATTCAGGTGACCTTGCCAACGTGACTGGATGACCTGGCAGCAGATCGCCTCCGGCGACGTGATACCCGATATCTCGCCAGAGCTTGGGCTGATCGAACATCTGCACGAGTCCGATCTCATCTACGGATCGCGCTTTCCGTGCCGTGCCGAATCCGATGCCGTGAGCGGAGACGAGCACGGGACGGGAATTCCGATAGCACTTCTCGAGGACGATGTCGCGCCGCGCGCCGAGGTCATAGCTCGAGGGCTCGAACGATACGAGTGGCTCTCCGTCCGCGGTGAGGCCGAAGATCGCCCCTGGATCGGGAAGGCCTGCTCCGGTCAGGCTCTGCAACTCGTCGTAAGCGTAGACGAGTCGACGTTCTTCGCCGAGCATCAGATAGCACATGCGGAGGAACTCCGGCGGGAAGTCTTGCGCTTCGTCTACGAGGATGACGTCGTAGATTTTCTTGGAAGAGCTCGTCTCGTCAAGCGCCGCACGAACTATTTTCGTGAAGGCATCTCCCTTGCCGAACTCGTTCGCGGCTGCTTGGAAGTCGTAGTAGGTGGCGTCGTTGGCATCGCAGAATTGCTTGTATATGCCGGTCCGCTCTGGCCCCCCACGGCCGCCCCATGCATTGATGATGTGGATGCGGTCCCAGTCCGGTTCGACGCCGGACTGCTCCACGCAGAAGGTGGTGATCAACTGCCGGAACTGTTCTTTAAGTGCGCGAGTGTAGAAGGTCACGGCGATTCGCCAGTCGGGGTGGCGGCCGTGCAGGTAGGCAGCCTTGAGTGCAAGGATGATTGTCTTGCCGGAGCCGGCGAGTCCGCGTATCCGCTGCACTCCATCGATCGTCTCGATGACGGCGTGGTGTTGGCGGTTGTCCAGCGTCGCGATTGAGCTCTCGAGCTGTAAGAGCTTCGCCCCTCGGGAGTCCTCTTTAGCGACGACGCGGGTTTGTCGGGCTCGCCTGATCGATGAGATGGTCTGAGCCGAGGAGAGCAGATGCTGGAACAGTTCTTCGTCGAGCTCCTGATGCCCGAGAGCTTTTATCGCTTCCCTCATGTTCGATGCGTTCGCGGCGATCACTTCGTCTTCGAAGCGCGCGATGCTCGTCCCGGGGGCGAAGGTCACTACCTTGGGCTCGACCAGGAGCTTGCGGCGTTGGACTAGTGCACGATTCTGGAAAAGGCGCGCCTGAAAGAGACGGAACAGGTCTTCCTGTCGTCGTTCGAAGTTGCCTACTTCGGTTCCCTCGACGAGGTCGAAGAGGACTGGCCCGTACTCTTGTGAGAGCCAGAGCGCATCAGGCGTCGCATCATCCGCCTGGCCACCCAAGTTCGGAAAGCCAAGGATCAATTGTCCGTCCAGATCCGTCGCACCCGAAAAGAACCGAACCAGTTCATCCGTTGCGGCTGGCTTGGTAGTTGCGCCTCGAATGATTTCAACGGTCATGCTTGGGATGATACCGGCCTACTCGATACTTCATGGAGCTTCCAAGCCCTCCTCTATGCATCGCGTCTAGTCTGGGCGCATGGATAGCAGGCCTTCTCCTCGCGATGTGTCCGGCCAGCCAGAGGCGCCTATTTCTCTTCGGAGACGTATCATGCAGGCGAATCGACGCCGTGATACGAAGCCCGAGATTTCCCTGCGTTCTGCTCTCCACCGAGCCGGGCTCCGGTACCGGTGCGATCTTCGGATCGACTTGCCGGGTGGAAGGGTGCGCCCGGATATCGTGTTCACGCGACGGAAGGTCGCTGTGTTCGTCGATGGATGTTTCTGGCACCGTTGCCCCGAGCACGCCTCTCAGCCGAAGTCCAACACGGACTACTGGTCGCAGAAGTTCGCGCGCAACGTGGAACGCGATATCAGGAACACGGAACTTCTCGTCGACGCCGGATGGTCCGTCGTGCGCGTCTGGGAGCACGAAGAACTCTCAGATGCAGTCGAGCGAGTCCTGGCGGCCCTGAGTTCCTCGAAGGAAGCCTAGCGGCCTCAGCACCAAGCGGCAGTGTCCGCCCAGGATCTCGTGGTCTTCGCGCCGATTCCTCGGACCGGGATGCCGCCCCACATTAGATGTCGTCGGTTGCTGCGAGTCCGTATCCGGCGAGGTCGGCAGGCGAGATCTCCTTCGCGGGGACGAGCTTGTAGTGGGATTCGCGTCGCACGCGCACCTGGTCATCTTGGAGTGCGAGCTCGAAGAGGGCGATCCTGCCGTCGTCGGCGAACTGCGCCGAGATCGGACGGCAGATCATGTTCGGCCACTTCTCGGCGCATACGGCCATATCCTGCTCGGTCTGCGTGATGCCGATCTCGTCGGATCCGCCCTTGGCCTGCACGGGGAGGATGAACTGCCTCCCGTTCCGGTCTACGGCGACGTAGACCTCGTCGACCTCGACCTGGCCGACGCCCTTCGCTGTGGTACGGAGGTGGTTCTGCAACGAGTAGGAGGCCACGCCGAGGAAGATGTCAATGAGCCGGTTGTAGCGGACCAGGGCAAGCAGCGCCTGCTCGTCGCCGAGTGCGCTGGATGCGATGATCTCGGGAGTGGCGTCGGGGATCTTCGTGACGGTGAGCGCGAGGTTCGGCTTCACTCTGACCTGGGCGGGGATGAGGTCGAAGGCATACTTCGAGCGTCCGATGGAGCGGATGATCCATTCCTTGCCCTCCGGTGCTGCAGCCAGCATGGCCTCGGGGAAGCTGATGCGGTAGCGGATCGCGTAGACGACGTCCCCGAGGTTCTTCGGCAGGTCGATCCCGAGTGCTTCGGCTGCCTCCGGTAGCTCGTCCCGAGTCCATTCGACGCGGGTGGCGCCATCGACGTAGTGCTTGGCGAAGACCCATGCGGCGAGCTGCTGGTAGCGGTTCTGCTTCGCCGGTTCCAGTGGCTTCTCTCCCACGCCTAACCGACCTTCCTATCACGCTGCGGGATCACTCGCTCCTTGAGCCCGAAGTACTCGTGGGCCTGTCCCGAGGTCATGTAAAGCAGGTCCTCGGAGCCGAGCTTCACAGGCTTCCGGGTTCTCTGCGGTTCGACTCCGTCAGCTTCCAGCAACGCTGCGCCCACCGCTCGGCCCAGGAAAGCCGGTACGGAGTTGCCGATCTCCCGGAAGCCGTTCCACTTCGTGACGTGGAATCGGAACCAATCAGGATATCCGTGGAGCCTCGCGGCTTCCCGAACGGTGATGACGCGCGGGTGCGTCGGGTGGATCGGGCGGGGCGCCGTGTAGGCGCCCCGGTCGGAGGCGGTTCCCGCTCGCAGCGTGTTGCACAGTCCTTCTGGGTGAAGTCGGAGGAAGCGGCTCACCGGCTCGGTGCTGCCGGGCTCGGCCCCCTTGAAGCGGTCGATGGACTTCTTCGTGTGCACCGTGCGCGCGGAAGAGGTCAGTTCGTCGGCCAGGTGCGGGCGCGGGCGGGAGAAGTCGGTCGCATCCTTCTTCGTCCCGCGCAGTCTCGCTGCGTAGTCGCTGGGCTTGCCGTAGACGACCTTGTCGACGTTGTCGTCGTGGAGGAGCTCGTCGAAGTCGTCTGCGTCCGGCAGGTCGCCAATGGCGTCGAGCACGCTCGGGCCGAGCGGAAGGCCGCCCTTCCGCTGCGCGGGGACCGTGCCCTTGATGGTTCGCGGGAGGTGCGTCGCCTCCGGGTACGCTGGGAGCTCCACGTCGTTGCGCGCGCCCAGGAGGATGACGCGGCGTCGCGACTGCGGCGTCCCGTAGTCCGCCGCTTGGAGCACCTTGATGGGAGTGACGACGCGGTAGTCTCCGCTGGCCTCGACCATGTCGACGACTTCGTCGATGAGTTGGCGGTGGTCTCCGACCATCAGTCCGGCGACGTTCTCCATGAGGAAGTAGCGGGGCTTGAGTTCGAGGACGACGCGGATGAACTCCTTCAGCAGGGAGTTTCGGGGGTCGTCGATGGCCCGGCGCCCGATCATCGATATGCCCTGGCAGGGAGGGCCACCTGCGACGAGGTGGATCTCGCGGTCGCCGATCTCCGATTCTTCGCGGATCTGCTTCCCGGTGATCTTCGACACGTCCTTGCAGAACGTCTTCCCCTGGGGGAAGTTGAACTCGTGGACTGCCGCGTGGATGGGATCGTATTCGACCGCCGCTGCAATCTCATATCCGGCCTGCTCGAGCCCCAGGGAGAGTCCGCCGGCTCCGGCGAAGAGGTCTACTGCCAGCGGGCGGCGAACATCGATCGACATGGGAAGAGGATATCCTCGTCGATCGATGTTCGTCGAACTGACACGCGCAATGGGGGCGACCGCCGTGCACTATGGGGCGCCCCGGCTAGGCTCGGGCTATGGATCCTCGTCTTCATTCCACTCAGGAGCGCCGTGCCTTCCTGGGGTGCACCTACTGGGGGCGCTCGTTCGCCGATGACGAGGAAATCGAATCGCTGCGTGCCCTTGGCGACGTTGGGCTGTTCGAGGATGCGGAAGAGCGGCGGCGGACGAGAGGCCACGTCCCTTCGAAAGCGCTGCTAGACGACCCTCTCCCGACGACCTTGCCTACTGTCGCATGCTGCCGAAGGTGCAACAACGGCTTCTCTCGTGGAGAGCGGTACCTGGCTTGCCTATTGGAATGCGTGGTCTCCGGCGGAACCGACCCGACGCGGTTCGAGCGCGCGAAGGTAGCACGCATGTTCCAGGAGCCCGGTTCGGCGAGTCTCCGCGAGCGCATCTCCGAGGCGAGACGCGAGTCCGCTGACGGCCTCGCCTGGGAGATGGATCGAGAGCAGGTCCTCCCGGTCGT
Source organism: Leucobacter sp. VD1 (assembly GCF_037150695.1). Taxonomy (NCBI): domain Bacteria; kingdom Bacillati; phylum Actinomycetota; class Actinomycetes; order Micrococcales; family Microbacteriaceae; genus Leucobacter; species Leucobacter sp. VD1. The sequence continues at coordinate 68,675 of NZ_JBBCPO010000003.1, read as the reverse complement.
GGAGAAGCTAGCTCGGGGCCACGTCGCCTACGAGGAATATCCTCGGCTCGCAGGGCCGACCAGCATATCGATCCACCCGCTCGCCTGCATGAGCGAACTCGAACGGCGAGAGTTCGAGGACGGTGCCGGCTGCGGCCGCCTCTTCCCAGAGCTGGGAAGCCTTGCGCTCGCCCGGGTGAGCAAGGAGGCCTTCGAAGACTCCTGGGTGGAGGTGCAGACCGGCCGCTACCGCTATTCGTTCTCGGTCTTCGACACTCACCTCTCCGTTCGGATCGTAGTTCGCGAGTACCTCGCCTGCGAGGCGATCTGGGATTGCGCGTGACGGCCTGCCGGTCTCCACATAGGGCTTTGATCGGCATTCGGCTGTAATCGACGGCGTGCGTTAGGCCGCGGAGCGATCCTTGCGCGGCCGCGATGCCGAGCGCTCTTGACCGTGAATCGAACTGCAGCGCGGAAGCTGTTTCCGGTTCTTTCGATGCGTCTAGCGGCGGAGATCAGCCAGCGTAGTAGCCACGGTGGGTGTTCTGCTTGATGAAGTCCATCAGGGATTCGCGGGAGACGTACTTCCGGGACCCGATGCGGGTGTGCTCGAGTTCGCCCTTGTTCGTGAGCTCGTAGACGGCGGAGTACGGGATGCCGAGCGCTGCTCCCGCATCCTTCAGGGAGAGCAGCATGGGCCCGGTCTCCGACAGGAGATTCGGGCGGATCACTGTGGTCTGCTCGGCTTCCACGACTTCCACTTCAGAGGCGGTAGTCTTCCAGGCACCGAAGTAGCCGTAGGGACGATCGAACTCTTCCTGGACCTTCTGGGAGGCGTGTTCTTCGTCGGTGGCGCGTACCCAGCGCTCGGCGACCTGGACCCGGGTCACGACGACTTTGTACTTCATGTAGGTCTCCTGCTTGCTGACTTGCTTAACCGAGATCTTCCGAGGCTTCGCGGGCTTGGGCTTGCTGATCTTCCGCATCGCTCTTACTGTCGCCCCGGCCCGCGGATCTGGCTCCGCATACACCGTGATCTTCGAGCCTGAGCCGGGGTCATGCGCGCTGAGTTCGCGCTGCTTCGCCTGCTCCTGGCGCTTCCGCGCTTCCTCGTCTTCTGCGATTGCGGCGGGCCAGGCTTTTCCGCGTTCGGTGAGCCAGGCCCGCCACCTCTACCCGTGTCCAGACACTTGGACGAGGCCGCGGCTCTGAAGCGCCCGCGCGGAAATGCGATGGCTGTAGTTGTCTTCCGGATAGGCGCCTGCCGGGCATCCGTTCTTGATCCATTCGAGTACCGCGATCTGCGCGGGGTTCAGTATGATCGTGCTGCGCGGCCCGGCTTCGTTCATCAGCGCTTGTGCTCGAACGGGTCGACGACGCTGTGCACTCCGTGGCTGGGGCAAACGAATATGATGCGTATGCCGTTCCCGCCAGAGCCGCTCGGCTCGGGCACGCAATCACCGCCGCATTCCGGGCAGGTGCGGTAACCGCTGTCCGGGTTCCAGACGCGGATCTCGAGATCACCGGGGATCTCCACGCCGTCGTACTCCATATCTCGACCCTATGCGAAGACCCCTCTGCGGGAAACAGGAGCAGGAAACCTACTCGGGCTGCGCGGCCGGAGAACGGCCCGGGCGGGCGGGCCTGCCGAATCGCAGTTCAAGCATCGTTGCGGTGGACGGGTCTACGAGATCGTCTCGCACGACGTAGTGCTGCTGGGTGATCCTCGGATCCGTGTGGCCGAGGAGCCCGGCGGCGAGCTCGATGCCGCCTGCCTGGTAGATCGTCGTCGCGCCGGTTCGGCGGAAGCGGTGCGGGGTGACGCCTTGGAGGCCGGCCGCGTCCATGATGGCGCGGAGCTGACTGCGGACGTTGTTCGTGGTCAGCGGCCCGCCGGTGCGGTTGCAGAAGAGCAGCGCGTCGGGGTCGATCGAGAGCCGGTTCCTCATCCGTTCCCGGATCGCCCTGACAGCGAACTGCGGGAGCGCGATCGTCCGCACCGAGCGGGAGGTCTTCGGGTGGCTCTGCCGGTGCGTGGGCTCGCCCTTGCGGCTGATGATCGTGCCGCAGATCCGCACCGTGGGCTGTGCGCCACGGAGGTCGAGGTCGCGGATGCGGATCGCGAGGACCTCTCCGATCCGCGCCGAGGTGCCGAGCAGCGCCTCGACGATCTGGCCGAGCTGCCCGTCTGGCCTTGGCCCGGCCGTGATCGGGCGCTCCTCCCATTCGCGGATCGCGTCTCGGATCATCGAGACCTCGGGGTCCTCGAACGCATCGGGAGCCCTCGCCGGACGCCGCAAGCGAGATACGTGGTCGATGGGGTTCCTGGGAATGACCTCGTGCCGAACAGCGAGGCCGAGGGCAAGTCGCAGTACGACCCGCGCCTGCCGGGCGCGGTTGTAGCTTCGCGTGGCGAGTCGTTTGATGAAGTAGTCGCAGCGGGCGACGCCGATCTCTCGGAGCGCGAGCTCCTCGAAGGACGGGGCGACGAGGGTTCGCATGTTCCGCTCGTAGAGGAGCCGGGTGGTGAGCGAGAGGCGGTCTTCGATCTCCATGTCCTCGAGCCAGTATTCGACGAGTTGGGAGAAGCGGCTGTCGGCGCTGAGCCCGACGAAGCCTGGCTGGAAGAGAGAGCGCTCGGAGAGCTTTCTCTTGAGGGCGAGCTCGGCTGCCGCCGCGCTGGACCCGGTGGACTGGACCGCACGGAGCCTCCCATCCCAGTCTCGGTAGCGGGCACGAGCCTCGCATCTCCCCTTGCCCAGGTTCCGGTGGCTGATCTTCCCGAATGTGCCTATCGGCGTTCGGGGCCTAGCCAAGGCGCACCACCGAAAGGGCAACTCGGGAGGCTTGCTCGCAGCGAATGGGACATGCATGGTGTCGGCATGGATTCATCCTGCCAGCCTGCCAGTTGCCAAGTCGCGACGCGGGTGCGAAGCTAGCTAGCTCGGGCGTCCCTCCTGTTCGGAAGCGCGAGCGTGGCTCGTGCTCGCGCCGTCAAACGAGGGCAGTCGAGAACTTCAGCATCGAGATCGGAACCGGCGAATCCGCGGGGAGAGAGGGCAGGTCCACCGAGGGAAGGACGAGCTGCACGTCGGCGATCTCCTCCACGGGGCATTGGAGGAAGTCGGTGCAGTCCGCGTGGGGAAGTTCCTCCAAAAGCGACTGGTCTGCCAGCAACAAGCTGAACGGCGGGAAGTGAATCACCGCCGACAGCGTCGGCCTCGCAACCATCTCCCCTTCGCTCGAGAGCACCAGGGCGGTTCCTCCATGGCATCCTTCGACATGCGGGCGGGCGCTCTCCGGCGCGACTCCCATTAGGAACCGGAGGTCTTGCGGCAATGCGGTAGGCGTTCCTTCCCTCACCGCTCGGATGAGTTCAGGATGGGTGTCGATGAGGTTCGGCGCCAGCGCCGTCATTCCTGCGAGCGCGGCGCGGATGAACCTACCGGGCCTGACTTCCGGGAGCGTGCCCGCCACATGCTCGCGTTCGCCTTTCCACTCGGATACGCGCAGAGAGCGCGCAAATATCTTCGCCCACTCGATGTACTCGTCGTCCCAGGGCGATGTGCGGGCACGACATTCTTCGCAGTGCGCCGGGATCCGGAAACCGCCTGATCGAGGACGCCCATAGGCCAATGCGAGACCGTCTTCGAGCCCGCCGAAGGCCGCGTTGCCACGGTTGAGCGCGCCCATCGGCGGCATGTGCGCAACCGTCAGCTTCGCCCGCTCGCCGCAGAGCGTGCACTTCCCGCTCTTGGCGTGCAGTCGAGGGCTCGTCGGCATGAATCCTTGCTCGCCCATGGCTGCCGCCTCCCATCTGTCCTTGATATCCGAGTTTCGCATAGCGGGAGACCCCCTGTGGCGCTTCGGGAGCATTCGGCTCCATGTGCGAGGCAGCCGAGCATGCCGTCCGAGCGGGCCGACATGCTCCGCGAGTCGAGCGCGCGGCCAGCGGGCGTTTCGTTAGCCTGGGCTAGTGGCAAGCGAGAAGACCCAGGTCATCGAGTGGATATTCCTCGAGCGGAAGTACGATGCGACTACAGGCATGCTTGCCGACCACATCGTCACGATGGACGATATTGCCGACGGCATCAGGGCGACCGGCGCGAACCTCAAGCCGAGCGCGAACCGTGCGAATTTCTGGAAGGACCTGACCCGAGGCGGAGCGAAGAGCCTGAACAGGAACTGGCCGACCCAGGTCTTCGCACATGGCTTCACCGGAGACGACGCGATCGGGCTCCGTGCCGGAGCCGTCTTCATGTTCGTCCCCGTGCCGGACGGGCAATCGGCACCGTTCGTAGATGAGCTACCTTTCGACGGTCAGCTCCCGATCAGACAGTTGCAGTCCCTTTCGATGCCCCAGGCGATGAAGGTGCTTGGCCGATCCGGAGAGAACTGGCACTCTCAAGTCGCGGATCGGCTCAACGTGGTCTCATCGTTCTTCGCGCTCTGCTCTCCGCGCAATGTTCCGCCTCGCAGCGTGCACGAGGTGAATTTTCTGCAGACCGGCATCAAGATGAAGGGCAGCGAGACGGATGCCGCATTCAGCCTGCTCGCCGACGACGGCCAGTGGCTGGTCTCCGCAGAGGTGAAGGGCAGACGAGAGCAGCTCCACCTTCCTCAGATCGCTCGCGCAGCGCACACATTGCAAACCACTGTCGCGTCGGCGAAGTCATCGACGTTGGGAGCCATCGATGGCGTCATTCCCCTCGGCATCAAGGTCGTGGGAAGGTCGAGACTCTGGGCGGTCGAGTTCCAGCCCGTTGAGACTCCCGACTCGCGTCTCGCGAAAGTGGCGGAGGGAGTCTTCGAACTCGTGCCGCACGTCCCAGGCATCGACTAGCACGAACCGAATCCAGCCGACATATCCGCAGAGGCATCTTGACGACCTTCCGTCGACGGACGAGAGCGCTTCGCATACACCTCCTCGCACGCATAGTCGAAGGTTCCTTGACTCATTGGAAATCGGAGGGAGAGGTTAGTTTGGCGCTTTCTTCCACTTCCCGTGCAATCCGCTCTCGACGCCGCACGTTCCAGCGAGAGGCTGCTTCCTTCATGCAGGTCTTCGCGAGCAGCAGCAAGCTGATCGGGCCGAGTGCGAGGAAGGCGATTCCCATGACGAGACAGCACAGGAGCGGCACGCTGAACCAGAGGTTTCCGCCGCCCTCGAGGACGCGCTTGAAGATGTTTGCGAGGAGGAAGTAGGGCACCGAGACGAGCATCGCGGGTACGCCCCATTTCAGGCCATCGCGCCGGCAGATGCGGGAGATCAGTCGCGGACCGGGCGCGTAGCGGGCCAGGAGGTAGTAGGTGCGTGCAACTCCGGCGAAGATGAATCGAAGCATGGTGTTCCTCTCGTAGCGCATAGCCGTGAAGGCGGCGCTTTGAGAGTTGCCCGGAGGCCTGCCCGAAAGGGCTATCAAGAGTTATCGCAGGGGTCTGCCGCCCTGCCCTCTACTGTAGGTCGGGTTGCTCGGAACGGGAACCCCCATGCCGCGCGGCGTCCAAGCGAAAGCGGCGCATATACCGCCGCGAGGCGCCGTCGGGTCGATCAAGCACGTCAGGGGTTCGCATTAGGCTCGACGTCATGGAGTGGATAGCGACAGCGGTAGCCGTCATCGCGGCGCTGGTAGCGGGGTGGCAGGCATGGGAGGCGCGCCGTTCGCGGCTCGACGCGAAGGACTCTGCGGCGTCCGCTCAAGATCACGAGGCTCGGGCAGTCGCGGCGTCCGAACGTATTGCCTCAGCAATAGAGGAGCAACTTTCACAGCAACGTGCTGAGCGCGAGCGCTACAAAAATCCTTGGACCATGGTCGCCCAGCCGGTGTCCGCCGGCCGGGCGTGGAAGTTCCAGCTCGGCGGCGAGGAACCTGTAACAGGCGTCACGCTCAAGGTCGACGAGAAGTATGCCGCCCAGGAGTCTTTGAGACTTGCGATGCCAGAGACCGAAGACATGAGGCCCGGCCAGTTCTTCCGCGTCGATTGGTGGCAAAGCATGGCCTCGCCATCACAGATTACGGCTGAACTGCACTGGGTGCGACCGAACGGCGATAAGCGCGATTGCGTAGTCACGCTCGGATAGGCTCCTTATAGGAGTCGGGTGCCCCGGCTGGCGGAGGCGTTCCTCGCTACTGCGAGCCGAGGCCGTTGCGTCGTGAGCAGCTTCGCTCGCTGGGTTGCCTGCGCGGCTCGGGCTTGGTCGATCTTCTGCGCGACCCCATCAGGCTCCGGCCCGAGCGCGTCGGTGCTGGTGATCCTGTAGCGGTCACGATAGGCAGCGACCGTGCGGACATGCCGGTTCCAGGCGTCCTGCTTCCGCGGTTCATCAGGGCGAGTCCCGAGCGCCTGAATCCACGCAGCGCCATCGGCGACCGCCTGCGCGGCGAGGCTGGTCGCACGGTTCTCGATGAGTTGGTGCCGTTCCGCGAGCGCCTGCTTCATGCCGGGGTCGGTGATCCCGGCCGCGACAGGGATAAGTCCAGCGATGAGCCGCGGCGCCCGGCGGGTGCGCCCCGCGCTCGCAGGTTTGGCGGTGGCGTTTGTGACGCGCCAGTGGAGCACGGAGGCGATGTCGTCGGCGTCGTCGAAGCCGCGCGCGGCGACCAGGCGGGGCATGAGCTGGTCGACGTCGTGATGGTTCGCTTCGGCGCGGCGCAGTTCGGCGGCGAGTGCCCCGAACGCTTCCGATGAGAGTGCGGCCTCTGCTTGCGTGTCGGTGAGGCCGGAGGCGCGGATGAGAGTGGCCCAACGGTCGTGCTGGGCTTCGGTCGCGATCGTCTCGTACTCGGCCGCAAGCTGCAGGATCGACCCCCACCGTTCCTGCTCGGCCTGGATCGTCTCGTGCACGGAGAGTTCAGCCCCAGAATGGTGCAGCACCCCGTAGAGCACCCGGCGGGCTGCCTCTTCCATGTCTTCGACCTCGTGCGGATGCGCATGCGCATGATCTGGGGCATCGGTAGCGACGTAGGCAAGGTTCGCGTCCTTGCCGCGGGTCAACGCAACGTACAGGTTCTCGCGCGTCATGGAAGGGTCGACCAGCACATGCGAGGTATCGACCGTCACCCCTTGTGCCCGGTATGCGGTGACGGCGTAGCCGAGGTCGAGGTGCTGGGCGACGTACTCCGCGGGGAGCACGATCGACTCGCCACGGCCTGGGCCAGCGGGGCGCACGGTCACTGATCCATCGCGGCGCACTTTCGTGATCGTCCACCTGTTCCCGTTCTGTACCCACGAGAACCGGGTGCGCAGCTTCCTCTCGTTCTTCCGCGTGATCACCGTGTCGCCGACAGAGGCTTGGACTCCGCCGTTGAGCGTGACTTCGCCGCGGAGCGGGTTCACGACATCGGCGAGGATGAGCTCGGTGCGGGCGCGCAGATTCAGCGCCGCAACCGCGTCGCCGGAGTCCGAGACAAGGATCGACGCGATCCCGGCTTCACGGTCCGCCCTCCACGCCTCATAGGCTCTCGCGGTCATGTCGTCGGTGGTGCCGCCGATAATCCGGTCGGCATCCTCGTAGACTCCGATCACCTCGGGTTCCCCGAGGCGGAGCCGCAGCGATGCGGTCTTCTCCCATTCGTGCGTAAAGCGGTGGATCGTGGAAAGCTCCGGGGTGTCGTGACGGTCGCCGGCGAGGAGCCCGAACGCACCTGCCGCTGCCGGAGATTGGAGCTGCCCGTAGTCGCCGACGAGCAGAATCTTCGCACCCGCCTTCGCCGCAGCCCCGGTGATGCGGTCGAGTGCGAGGGTGCCGGCGAGGCTCGCCTCGTCCACGATCACAAGCTGACCGGCCCGGAAGGTTCGGCCGGTCATGATGTGCAGCGTCCACCAGCGTGCCGTGTTCTCGGTCTTGATCCCGAGATCTCCGGCGAGCACTTCCGCAGCGACCGCTGACGGGGCGAGTCCGACGACAGACCCGGCGCCGTGCTGCTGTTCCCAGGCGGTGCGGAGCGCGAGCATCGCGGTCGTCTTCCCGGTGCCAGCCGGGCCGACGAGGAGATCGAGCTGACGGCCTGAGACCGCGATCCTGGTAAGCGCGTCGGCCTGGTCAGGGCCGAGCATCCGCCCCTCCCGATCCGGCCGCCTGATGACTCGTTCGATCAGGGCGAGCGGAAGCTCGGGACCGGTCAAGGTGCGGGAGCGTTCGAGAAGCCGCTTCTCCGCATCGAGCAGCGCCTCGGACGAGTACAATGTGCCGTGGCGGGGACGGAACGCGCTCGACCCATCCGGACGCTGGAACCGGGCCGGCGTCGACGCGAGTTCCGGCGGAGTCAGCCGCAACGAGGCACGCTCGGCGGCATCGACGACCATTCCGGTGACGGCCTCCCGATCCCGTGTCGAAGCGAAACGGTACTCCATCGTCTGCCGTGCGGCCTCGGCGGTCAGGTTCCAGCGGTGCCAGGTCGACCGCTTCTCACCCACCGCCTCCATCACAGCGCGGCCGATCCTCTCGATCTCATCCAAAGGAAGGTCGTCGGCGCGCAGCACCCGTGCGGGTGCTGCCGGGATCGCCTCTCGCACCCATTCCGACGCCTCCCGCCCCAGCAGTGCTGTGGCCCGCTTGCGCCACTCGGTCGTGAGATCGGCGAGGGATCGCACCTGCTTCTCGGGCCTCGTGGACAAGGTGGCTTGAGCACGGAGCTTGATGATCGCCGCGGCCGAGGGCTGCCGCCCGTGCTTCTCGACGTATTCCGCGATGAGGCGGTCTTTCTCAGCGTCGATCTGGCGGGCGCGGGTGGAGAACTCGAGCACGAGCTCTTCCGGCACCGCCCTGATCGCCCAGGCCGGGTTGCGGTCACGGCCCCGATCCCGCGCCTCCCACTCCACGCCCAGCAGCCGAGTGAGATGGTCCGCGATGATCGCCTCGTGCAACTCGGAGAGCGCGACGGTCGCGGCGTGCATCGGTCGCCCGTCCAAGGACCGCCACCGCCCGTCGAGCGTGGTCTTCACCTTGTTCGACACGACGACATGCGTATGGAGGTGCGGGTCGGAGCTGCGAGAATCGTAGTGGTCGTATGCCGTCGCGGCGAGCCCGAAGGTATCGACCTGCGCGACCGCTCCACCGTCAGCGCCGGTCATGCCGACACGGGTGGCGGCGACTTCGCGTTCCATGAAGTCGAGCACTTCGGCGATCGCCGCGTGATGCGCCTCGGCGATGAGCGCTTGAGTACCAGCATCGGCGACCGCCCACAGCACCGACGCTGACTTCGGCAGCGAAAAGGTGTAGTCGTACCCGGCAACGGCCTTCCTGCTGCCGCGCCCTTGTTCCTCGGCTTTGATCTCGGCTATTGCTTCCGCGCGCGAGGCCGGGCCGAGGTTCGGGTCGAGGGCTTCGACGCGCTCGGCGATGCGCTCGGCCGGGGTCTTGTAGACGGGGAAGGCGCGGCCGAGCGGGTCGCCTGTCACGGGGTCGCAGCCCATCCCGATGAGGAGCTGGAGTTGCTGCTCCGATACGTCCTCGCCGGGAGTGATGCGACCTTCGCCGAGCTGGGTGAGGCCAGAGCCGAGCCAGCGGCCGGGAGGATTCCCGACCTCGGCATAGTAGCGAGTCAGCGGCGTCGAAAGACTCCGGTCGCCGTCGCCCGCAACGACGGAGCGCAGCAGGTACTTATAGCCGTCACCGGCGCTCATCACGCGCATCGAGACCGTCACATCAGATAGGTGCGATCACGATGCCTCTGTTCTATCAACCATCAGCGCGTGGTCGGCAGTCGGGTTACATGGCATCATGCAGGGATTGCAGTTCACCGATGTCCCGAGACATAACAAGGGATTGCAGTTCATGGCGCCGCAACCCGCGATGCAACCCCATGCAGCCGTGTGGCTCTCCCAGGGTTGCGCCAGGTGGCGAGTTCGTAGCCTTGCTCGTTGAGGAGGGTCACCGCGATATCAAGGAGTTCAGCGATGAAGAGCACTAGTTCGGCTAGCAGGTTCTCATCAGTCTCGTAGTGGGCACCGCCCTCATGCACGCCAGTAAGCTTCGATTCTTGCGCGAACCGGAGCGTTGAGATCAACTGTCCGTGAGCGTGTGCTGAGGTGATTGCCCAGAACCGGAATGTGCGAAGGGTGTTGCCGGAGACCCGGTGGGCGATCTTTCTCGTGATGGAGGAGGGATCAATCGCCCGCTCTTCAAGATAGGTGTCTGGGTCGAGTTCGATTGCCTGGGCAGTGGCGCGGATGATGCCTTCCAGAGCGGCGATGCCTTGTGCGGTCTTGTCGTCAGGGAACCTCGCCTTGCCGAGTTCCTTCACGAACCTCGATCCGTGGGAGTATTCGATCTTCGCGATATCCATTGCGCGTTTGATGCGCTGGGCCGGTTCCGTGCCGTCCAGAATCCAGATGGCCTCGACGAGCCCTTCGACCACCGGCCGGAACAGTGTGTAATCAGCTGCGAGATGCAGGAGGAGCCCCGTCTCGTCGTCCTGGCTGTCTGCGAGCTCTGCCCAAGCCGACAAATGGTCAGCAACGGAGCCGATCAGCCCGGACACGATCAAGTGAGGGATAACGACGTTGCCAGCGAGCTGTTGATCGGATTCGATTGCTGAACCGGCACGCACTCGGGGCACTCCTGCCTTGACGGTTGCTGCAAAGGCGCGAAACCCATCTACAGCGCCACCAAGCACGGCAACGGGATCTTGCGTCGTCATGCCACGAGCCTATCGGCGGCCATAGGTGACGAATCGGAGTTCGGCGTTTGAGGCGAGGGCTCGAACCTCATCTGCAAGACGCGTGGAAGCTCAGGAGCGAGGCGAACGTCGAGGTGGCCTGCGGTGCTCGGCGAGGCGGCCTGATTGGGCGGCGGCGGTGCGGCTTGCGTGTGCTGGGCAGGCGCTCGGGATGGGTGCTGGGCGCACCTGAGAGGTGACCATCCGGCAGCACTCCGCGTGCGGGCCGGGATCGCCGATCACCGGGAGCCCCAATGCGAGAAGACCCCGCCAAGCACGTCGGCCCCGTGCCGCTGCGCATCGGGTCGTTATTCTCGGGCTACGGCGGCCTCGACCTCGCCGTCGAGCACGTCTTCCGCGCGCAGACGATCTGGTTCTCCGAGATCAGCCCGGTACAGCACGTCTTCGCGCACCACTGGCCGGACGCCCCGAACCTCGGCGACATCACCTCCATCGACTGGGCTCAGGTGCCGCCGGTGGACATCCTCTGCGGCGGGTTCCCCTGCCAAGACGTCTCCACTGTCGGGAAGATGGCCGGCCTCGCACCCGGCACCCGCTCCGGCCTCTGGTCGCACCTGGCCGACGCGATCGACCGCCTGCGCCCCGAGTATGTCGTGATCGAGAACGTGCGCGGCCTCCTCTCCGCATCCGCCGTTCGTGCAACCCCCGAAGGAGCCTCTGATGCAACCCCCGACCCTGCAACCCTTCGCCACGTGGAACCCGACCTCTGGGGTCTGGGAGACGAGCCAGCTCGACCTCTCCGGGCGCTCGGCGCCGTACTCGGAGACCTGGCCGACCTCGGGTATGACGCGAGGTGGGTCGGCCTACCCGCTTCCGCTGTCGGTGCTCCGCATCCTCGGTTTCGCGTCTTCGTCCTCGCGCGCCGCACCGATCCTGTTCCGCACCCCGCTCGCCTCCGACGCCTCGCGCGGCGGGGAGAGCCTGGACCAGGTGCGGGCGCGTCGGGGAACGATCGCGCTCTCGCACCAGATCATCGACCTCGCTCTGAACGGCCCGAACGGCTTACGCGAATGGAAGCGCGAGTCGGAGACGCTGTGGTCGCTGATCGAGGGCATCTTCACCGCTGGGGACGATACGCCGTTGCAATAGCCCGATGGGAGCACATCACCGATAGGGAGGCTCCGAGTCCGGCGCTCGTTCACGAGTCCGGAGCACCAAGACCGGCCCCGGCGTTCCTCGAATGGCTCATGGGGCTTGAAGGTGGCTGGGTTACGGACCTGGCCTGCAATCTGACCGCGAACCAGCAGATGGCTGCACTTGGCAACGGCGTGCTCCCGCTCCAGGCAGCCGCGGCTCTCGGAGCCCTCCTGCGACAATGGGAGTAGTTCGACGGAAGGAGGCTCGATGTCCACGCTCACGTCTTCTGACGCGCTCACGGTGGGCGCGGTCTCTGATCTGGTCGGGATTAGCGTGCGCACCCTGCACCATTGGGATCAGGTCGGGCTGGTGCGCCCGTCATCGCGGACGAGCGCAGGCTATCGCAGCTATGCGGCCGAGGACGTGGCCCGCATCCATCGGGTCCTCGTGTACCGTGAGCTCGGGTTCAGCCTTACCGCGATCGCAGGCCTGTTGGACGATCCCGCGGTGGACGAGGTGCAGCATCTCCGTGAACAGCATCATCTTCTCGAATCGCAGATCGCCGAGTTGCAGCGCACGGCGGATGCCGTCGCCCAGGTACTCGCACGCAGAGTAGCCGGGGTCGTGCTCACCGCGCAGGAGCAGGCTGAGATCTTCGGGCGGGGCTGGCGTGAGGACTGGGCCGACGAAGCGCAGGAGCGCTGGGGTGAGTCCGAGCAGTGGCGGCAGTTCGAGGCGAACGCAGCCGGACTCTCCGCCGAGGAACGTTCCGCGGTGCAGCAGGCCGGCCAAGCCCTGTACGAGGAGATGGCCGACGCCAAAAGGTCCGGCATCCTGCCGTCCGCCCCGGAAGCGGTCGCGCTCGCCGAGCGGCACCGGGCGATGATCGGTACCCTCTTCGCCTGCACCCCGTCGATGCACGCGCTGCTCGGACGCATGTACGTCGAAGACACCCGCTTCCGCGAGGGCTTCGAAGCGACCGAGCCCGGCCTGGCCGTGTGGCTGCGGGACGCGATCTTCACGGCAGCCCGAGCGTACGGCGTCGACCCGGATGCCGCGGTCTGGGAGTAGCCCGGCCAGCGCGGATTTGACCCTCACGCTGCGTGAGGCCGGACGCTGGACGTATGACCAGCGGCAGCATCCTCGAAGCGGCACCCGCGCCGACGCTGCCCGCCGCAATCATCGATGATCCCCGTCACCCTGCGGTGAGGCGGGTCGCCGACGTGCTCCGTTCCCGCGCGGCAAGGCCGCGGACGATCCTGATCGATGACGAGGAGAACATGGCCCAGGCGGCCCGAGCGGGCGTCGAGCTCATCGCCCTGTACGTCTCAGCGAGTCGCCTTGAAGACATCAGCCCGGCTTGCATTCCGGCGTCGGCCCCGGAACTCCATGCGCTCAGCCGCGAGGTGCTGCGCGGGCTGTTTACCGGCGAGAAGCACAGTCGCGTGTTCGCCCTCGCCCGCGCACCACGGCCGGCATCGTTGCGCGACCTCATCACGGCGGGAGGCGACCTGCTGGTTCTCGACGGAGTACGTATCCCCGGCAACATCGGCGCGATCCTGCGCTCTGCCCGCGCCTTCGGTGCCGCCGGCATCGTCCTGCTCGACAGTGGCCTGACCTCGATCTACGACCGCCGCCTGATCCGCGCCAGCCGCGGCCTCCTCTTCACCCTCCCGGTACTCACCGCCACCCGCTCCGAGCTCACCGAGTTCCTACAGGACGAGAAAATCCCGCTCGCAGCGATGTCCGCAGACGCCGACGACTCCCTCGACGCGATCAGCCAGGTGCCGGGCCGGCTCGCGATCCTGTTGGGCTCCGAGCGCACCGGCCCCTCCGATACTCTTGCCAAGCTCGCGGCATGCCGCTATGCCGTGCCAATGCTGCCCGGTGTGGAATCGCTCAACGTTTCCGTCGCCGCAGGAATCGTCCTCCACGAACGACGCCGGCTCACCAGATAGCCGACCGACTACTGTTTCGCTGTGTAGCGGGCGGCGAGTTCGGCGGTTCGGCGGAGCAGCGCGGATCGCAGCTCCTCAGGGGCGAGGGCTTCGGCATCGGTCTCGAGTTGCCAGAGCGCCCAGATCGCGTGCCGGAGGTCTTGGAAGGTTGCTTCGAGTCGCAGCCAGCCGTCATCATCGGTGGTCTCTGAATGGATCGCAAGCGCGGTGGTGGCGAGTTCGTCTCGGCGGGCCGGGTTCATGCGCAGCAGCACGGTGAGCTGGTCGCCGCCGCTGCGGAAGCGGGCGCTGCGTTCTTCCCAGAGCCGTTCGAGATCGACGTGCGCGGGTCGGTCGGCAGCCTCAGGCAGCTCTTCGGCGGCGATGATCCGTGAGAGTCGATAGGTGCGATCGGCACCCTCCACGGCCGCGAGCAGGTAGCCCTTGGCGCGCACCGTGACGAGTCCGATCGGATCGACGGTGCGCCACTTCGGCTCGCGATCGACCGCGGCGTAGTGGATGCGCAGCTTGCGCCCGGCGAGCACGGCCCGGCGCACCTCGGCCAGCATCTCGCCGTCGAGTTCTTCGGCGCTCTGCTTTCGCGACAGCAGGTCGCGCTCGGGCTCGATGAGCAGTCTTCGGGCCGCGTCGCTCGCGCTGGCCTGGTGCGTGTTCGGGAGCGCATCGACGACCTTGCGCATAGCCGAGGCGAGCGGCGTGCTGAGCCCGAAGACGTGACCATCTCGGCTCGACCCCGCCGTGAGCAGCGCCAGCGCCTCATCGGGGTTCAGGCCGGTGAGCTCGGTGCGGAACCCGGGCAGCAGCTCGAAGCCGCCGTGCCTGCCCCGCTCGGCGTAGACCGGCACGCCGGCGGCCCCGAGGGCTTCGATGTCGCGCAGCACTGTGCGGGTGGAGACTTCGAGTTCCTGGGCGAGCGCTTCGGCGGACATGCGGCCGCGCTGGCGCAGCAACAGCACCAGAGAGACCAGACGATCCGCACGCATATTTCTATTCTGCTTGAAATACCTGACACAAGGTGTCGTGATTCATCGAAAGAGTGGATAGTGCGACGTTGAACCGGCAGCAAGCGTGCGGCCGGGCGTGGTGCCTTCAACAGAACGGAGACGAAGATGACAGTCGAACGAACCGCAGTGAACCCGGTGCAGTGGTCATTGGAGATGGGCTTCAACCAGGGCGAGATCGTCACCGGCGAGACCCGCACTCTCTACATCTCGGGGCAGACCGCGATGAGCGCGGAGGGCCGGCCCGAGCACGACGGCGATATGGCCGGGCAGCTCGGGCTCGCGGTGGACAACCTCGAAGCCGTGCTCGCTGAGGCCGGCATGACGCTCGCGAACCTCGTGCGCCTGAACGTCTACACGACCGATGTGGACGCGCTGTTCCCGCACTACGGGGTGCTCGCCGGGCGGCTCGGCGCGGCCGGTGTCGCCCCGACGACCACGATGCTCGGCGTGACCCGCCTAGCGGTGCCGGGGCAGATGGTCG
The DNA here is from genome assembly GCF_037150695.1 of Leucobacter sp. VD1. NCBI lineage: Bacteria > Bacillati > Actinomycetota > Actinomycetes > Micrococcales > Microbacteriaceae > Leucobacter > Leucobacter sp. VD1. The sequence goes on along the minus strand of NZ_JBBCPO010000003.1, from coordinate 53,494 downwards.
AGCTCGAAGGCACCGCGGTCGCGTAGCGTCCCGTCGTCCGGCGCTCGCGCTTCCGTCTGGGGGCGCGAGCACCGGGCACAATGCGGCGGACTTGCACCCTTTGAAATCATGGACGAACTGGACGCGCGACTTCACCGCATCGGGCGCCACCCTTTTCGAGCGAAGTTCAGACTCAGCGGTCGCGAGCGAGGCATGGTCGAGCAGCGAGGCATGGGGACGATCCGCGAGCACGCGGCTGAGTTGATCGGTCGGCGGCTCGCCCCGGCGCAGCCCCGTAACGACGGCCGTCAAACCCCGTACCGCGGGCATCCGGTGTTCGTTGCGCAGCATGCGACAGCCACATGTTGCCGCACCTGCCTGAACAAGTGGCACGGCATCTCCGCCGGGCGAGAACTCGAACACGATGAACGCGCTTATGTTGTCGAGGCGATCTGCCGATGGATCATCCACCAGTGCCGCACCGAGGTTCCGAGGCAAGAAGGACGACACAAACAATGAATGTACGCACGCCCACTGCGCCTCTCGCCGTGCGGATGCGCCCCCGGAATCTTGATGAGGTAGTCGGTCAAGCGCATCTATTGCGCCCCGGCTCGCCGTTGCGGGCACTGGCTGCCGAAGCCAGTGCGACCAGCAGCACAGTATCGCTGATCCTCTGGGGGCCGCCGGGAACAGGCAAGACCACGCTGGCGCAAGTCGTTGCCCAATCAAGCGGCCGGAGGTTCGTGGAGCTCTCTGCGGTCACGGCAGGCGTCAAGGATGTGCGCACCGTCATGGAGCGTGCCGTGAACGAGCGCGATCTCTACGGTTCGCCGACGGTGCTGTTCCTCGATGAGATCCACCGCTTCACCAAAGCGCAACAAGATGCACTCCTGCCCGGTGTCGAGAACGGCTGGGTCACCCTGATCGCCGCCACCACGGAGAACCCCTCGTTCTCAGTCATCAGCCCCCTGCTGTCGCGTTCTCTACTGCTCACGCTCGAACCGCTCGCTGACGATGAACTGCGAACGCTCCTGGTGCGGGCAAGTGAAGATGATCGAGGCCTCGCACGCACCGTTGCGGTCGATGCGGAGGCATTCGACGCTCTCGTGCAGATCGCATCGGGTGACGCGCGAAGAGCTCTCATCGGGCTCGAAGCAGCAGCGGCTGCAGCCCGCGGGTCTGCTGCGGAACCAAGAGTGACCGCAGAGCTCGTCGCCTCCTCGGTCGATCGAGCCTTACTCCGCTACGACAGGAACGGTGACGAGCACCATGACGTAGTCAGCGCGTTCATCAAGTCCATGCGTGGCTCCGACCCCGATGCGGCCCTGCACTATCTCGCCCGAATGATCGAGGCGGGCGAGGACCCAAGATTCATCGCCCGGCGGCTCATCGTCCATGCCGCCGAGGACGTGGGCCTCGCCGATCCATATGCGCTGCAGGTCGCCGTTGCCGCCGCCGAAGCCGCACAGTTGATCGGGCTGCCCGAGGCCAGAATCCCGCTCGCCGAAGCCACGATCTACATCGCGACCGCACCGAAGTCGAACGCCGTCATCTCTGCAATCGACGCCGCGATCTCCGACGTGCGGCGCGGCGGTTTCGGCGTCGTACCGAAGCATCTGCGGCACTCGCACAATCGTGGCGCCAAGCTCCTCGGGCACGGCAAAGGATACAAGTCTCCGCACAACGACCCCCGTGGTGTCGTGCCCCAGCAGCACCTCCCGGACGAGCTCATGGATCGCGTCTACTACCAACCCACCGAACACGGTGGTGAGCGAGCAGTGCAAGAACGCCTGGTCAAGATACGGAACATCACCAAGGGGAACAGAACATGACCAGAGAGGATCACCTCCGAGCGTTACTCGATCAGGAACAGCAACGCGTTCGCGCCCGAGTCACGAAACTTGAAGCTGAACTGGGACAGCTCACCCACGCCCGCCGGAGCGAATCAGACGACGATGAACACGACCCGGAAGGCGTCACGCTCTCTTCGCAGTGGTCGATGCTCGCCGGACTAGTCAGTTCCGCTCAGGAAGATGCCCGTCAGGCCGAAGAAGCGATGCGACGCTTCAACTCGGGAAGCTATGGTCTCTGCGCAGCCTGCACACAGCCGATCCCGGCAGGCCAGCTCGAAGCACGGCCGTTCCGGGAACGATGCGTACCATGCGCAAGCTAACCCCTCGTTCTTGCTCGCCAAGCCCTGGGGGAAGGGGATTACGTCCCAGAAGCCCCAGCTCGGGTGGAGTTCTCGGGCAGCTCAGCTTGAGGCCGACGTAGGGTCAGGGTCTGTCCTGGTGAGATGAGTGCGGCAGAGATGAGGAGCGGGAGCGCCGGGCTTTCGCGGGCGAGTCATGGCCTGGCGGCTGCTGGGGGCTTCCAGCCGTTGCTCGCTCGCACCCGCACCTTCCACCGTCCTGTGGGACCGGCGACCTACGACTGTGTGAAGCTCATCACCGTCCGCGACGGGTCGGCACTCGTCTACAGCGAGTTCGGCGAGAAGCACGCGAAGGTCGGCGACGTGCTCCTGCTCGGCGCGAACGTGCTCTGCGGCGCTCAGCCCGAAGGGCACGTCACCGTCACAGTGATCTACCTGGACTTGGACTTCATCCTGGATCAGTTCTTCTGGCAGCACATCGATCTCGTCCGGGATCGCTTCACTTCCCAGCGGATCGCGGACACAATCTACACGGAGCCGGCCCAGTTGATGCGGCTGGGTGAGGATCGGGCCGGGATGCTGATGCCCTGGCTGGACGAGCTGGTCTCGCTCAGCGTTGACGGGCAATATCGGGAGCGGTTTCACCGGATGCAGGCGCTGTGGCATTCCGTGATCGATCAGGTCTCCCCGTTCATCCACGTCTCACCGACCCGCACCCTCCCGAGTCAGCGGGCCCGCACCCGGCCGTCGGTTCCGCGGGGGCGGCGGTTCGCGCCGCTGCGCGCCGAGGCACGTATGGCCCGTGACCTGCTGCACTCGGACATCTGCCACTCGTGGTCCATACCGGAGCTGGCGAATGCGGTGCACCTGTCTTCGACGCAGCTCGTCCGCGTCTTCGCTGACGCCTATGGGAAGACCCCGCTCGCGTACCTGACGATGCTCCGTGTCGAGGAGATGGCACGGCTTCTCTGCGAGTCCGATGCGTCGATCGCGGAGGCCGGAAGTGCGGTGGGGTGGGCGTCTCGGAACCGGGCTGCGGCCGCGTTCCGGGAGTGCACGGGCGTGACCCCGGGCCGTTACCGTGCAATGCAGCACGAGGCGGCTATGCCCAGTATTTCGCCATCTTGAGCGCAGCAAATCGCCGCAGTTCGTCGGATCGGCACCGGCGCTACCGTTGAAGCTGCTATCCGTGGTGCTACGTCAGGTGCCGACATGGGTTCCTGACGGCCAACCTACCGCTTCGACTGTTCGCTGACCGTCTCGACCCGCTGCCGGTATCGCCGGCGTACCTCGCTTGCACGGGTGCCCTGTTCTCGGGTCGCCCGTTGACGAGAGGAGGCGGTCATGGCTGCGAGGAGAACTCCCGAGGAGGCGCGTGCCGCGCGGGAGGCGAAGCTCGATGAAGTGCGCGAACAGCTCACCGAGCAGGTCGAGAAGCTGGTCACCGGTGAGGACTGGAAGCAGGCGCTGACGTTCGCGGCGAAGTTCCGGTCGCGCAGCGTGAACAACTCGTGGCTGATCTTCGCCCAGCACCAGTCCGCCTTTGAGGCGGGCCGGGTGCCGGAGCCGATGCCGACCTATGTGGCCGGGTTCCGGCAATGGGAACAGCTCGGACGTCAGGTTCAGAAGGGTCAGAAGGGGTACGCGATCCTCGCCCCCGTCACGGGGAAGTTCGCGTCGAAGACTCCGGCTGATCCGATGTCGTGGCGCAAGCTCGCCCCGAAAGAGGCACCGAAACCGGGCGAAGTGGTGCGGTCGCGGATGATCGGCGCGAAAGTCGCCTACGTCTTCGACATCTCCCAAACGTCCGGCCCCGACGTGCCGCTCCCGCCGACTCCGCAGCTCCTTCAAGGTGAGGCTCCTGCCGGGCTGCGCGATGGTCTGGTTCGTCAGGTTGTGGAGGCGGGGTTCCAGTTTCTGCCGGTGCCGCATGAAGGCACGATTCACGGCGCGAACGGGCTCACCAACTTCGACACGAAGCAGGTCGCGGTGCGGACGAACATGGATGACGCCGCCCAGGTGAAGACGCTCGTGCACGAGCTCGCGCACGTGAAGATGCACGGCCCCGACCAGGAGGAGGCGCGGCAGCATCGTGGGGTCGGCGAGGTCGAAGCGGAGTCCGTCGCGCTCATGGTCGGTGCTGCGCACGGGATGGACACCAGCGCGTACACGATCCCGTACGTGTCGGGGTGGGCGATGGCCGCCGACGGCAAGAACCCGGTCCAGGTGGTGCAGGCGACCGCGGAGCGGGTGCGGAAGGCCGCGGTCGAGATTCTGGACCGCCTCGACACGGCACAGATCAGCGACGGCACCCCGCCCGGCCTCACCCGCGAGGGCCCCGAAGTTTCGACGGCGAAGCAGGCCGAGCGCAAGCTGCCGGCCCGGTCATCAGCGCGGAGGGAGCCGGCGGCGCGGTCTGCACGTTCCTCGTCTCTGGTGCGGGGGCTGTGATGGATGCCGAACAGTTCCTTGCTCCGGTCGCCGGGATGAGCCTTGCGGAGGCCGCCGCGCACTACGCGAGTCTCGGGGTGCCGGTGTTTCCGTGTGTGCCGGGTGAGAAGCGACCGCTCGTCGCGCACGGTTTCAAAGACGCCAGCGCCGATCCCGCACAGGTTGAGGCGTGGTGGCGGCGGTGGCCGGAGGCGAACGTCGGCATCCCGACCGGGCCGGCCTCCGGGGTCGAGGTCGTCGACGTCGATGTGAAGGGCGATCCGCCGCGCGGCCCCGAGTCGTGGCTGCGCGCCACCCGGGCCGGCCTCCTCGACGGGTGGGCTGCACAGGTGGTCACCCCGTCCGGGGGCCTGCACGCCTACTATCCCGCCGCCGAGACCGAGCAACGGTCCTGGGCGTCGGGTGCAGCGCAGCTCGATTTCCGGGGCACCGCCGGGTACATCGTCGCACCGCCCTCGAGAACGATCATCGACGGCGAGATCGTCGCGTATCAGCTCCTCGACCTCGCGACCGGCGACGTGCAACCCGTCAATGCAGCGGCATTGCGGGAGTTCCTGGACCCGAAACCGCAGCGCGCGTCGTGGGAGGCGCGCCCGTTCCGCGGCACCTTGGAAGAACGCACCCAGCGGATCGCGACCTGGCTGGAAGGTCAGGGCGAGGGCGAACGGAACCAGGGGCTCTTCTGGGCGTCGTGCCGCCTCGCGGAGAACGGCGCCACCTTGCCCGAAGCATTCGCTGCCCTCGGGCCGGTCGCGGAAGGGATCGGCCTGCCGCCGCGGGAGATCGAGCGCACGATCCGCTCCGCCTACCGCAACCCAGGCACCACCCCGCCGGCGGCCGCGTCCGCTGCGTCGCGGCCGGTCGCGCAGCGTACGCCGGCAGATCGAGGGCGGGTGCTCGCATGAACGGCACAGGAGCACGTCGGGGTGGCCGACTTGCGGTGGTGACCGCGGTGGCGGGCACGGTGCTGATCGCGGGCGGAGCGTTCTGGCTCTCCTTCACCGCGCTCGCTGATCTCGCCCGCCGATCCGGGATCGAGGCGGGGCAGGCGTGGGCGTGGCCACTGATCGTGGACGGCATCATCGTCGTCGCAACCGTCGCCGTCGTCGCCCTCGCCGGCACCCGGACCGCCTGGTACCCGTGGATGCTGCTGATATGCGGGGCGGGTCTCTCGGTGACGGCGAACGGGGTGCACGCGATTGTCGCCGCCGATGCCGACGTGCCCCCGGTGCTCGCGGCATCGGTCGCGGCCGTGCCGCCTCTCGTGCTGCTCGCGATCACGCACCTCACCGTGATCCTCACCCGCCACCAACCCGACGAACACACCGAGCCGTCGAGCGAGGAACTCGCAGAACTGCGGGCCGAGGCTGCAGAGCTCCGGGCCGAACCGGTACCGGTGGCGTCGCTGAGATCGGCGTTCCGGGTGCCGGTGCTCGCCGCGCCACCAGAGCCCGAGCCGGACGACTCGCCGACGCCCGTGCCGGGTGAGGTGCCGGGGCGGAACGAATCGAGGCGTGAAGCCGCGGAGGTGCTGCGTGCGGGCGGCTGGTCGAACAAGAAGATCGCCCGCTACCTCGACGTTCACCCATCGACCGTCGGCCGCTGGCTCCCGCAAGTCGACACCATGCCAACGACAGGACACAACGCCGGCCCGTCGGCAGGGGCCGGTCAGGACTCCGGAGCTGTGCCAGTGATGCCGGCTGCAGAAGATCCCCGAGACGAGGAGGAACACTCATGAACCCCGAACCTGACGCCGAAGCGGCGGAGGCGGCGCGGTCGCGCCTACATCCCGCGCTCGCTGCGGCGATGAACGCCGAACGCGCACCCATCCCGGACCCGGCCGCCCCTGACCGGGCAGAAGCGGAGCGGTCGATGCTCGCCGTCCACCGGGACCCCTCCTTGGCGTCGCGCGACCATGCGGAGCACGATACACCGGAGACCGGGGGCCCGGAGTCGGAGGCCGAGCAGGAGGCGAAGCGGCGGACGCAGGTGCGGTGGGTGCGTCCGACCGAGCTGGCGATGCAGGGCGGCGCCCGCGCGACCGGGTGGGGGCTCGATCTGCGGGCGGACCTCGCCCAGCGCCTCCGCGACGCCCGCACGGACCGACAGCAGCACCGCGCTGCTGCGCGGAGTGAGCGGGCGTCACGGCTGCCGGATCTGTCGATCGGCGGACGCAAACGCCAGACGCGGCCGGAGCCGTCTCGTTCGGGGATGGGGCTGAGGTGATCCGCGATGCACGACTCAACATCCCAGTTCGCGCAGGACCTCCCAGGCCCCATGCACGTGGGGAGCACCTGTCCCGTAGGAGGTGCCGAGACCATGAACCTGACCCGCACGATGAGAACCCCTGCCGCGCAGCCCGAACCGGGCTCGCGGTGGGGGTTCGAGCATTCCGAAGGGCTGCGCGCCCTGCTCATCCGCCTGCACGAGGAGGGCCGGTGGGCGTGGCGGCACGATCCCGTAGTCGCTGCGCTCATGCGGCACGCGGCCGAGAGGTATGCGGCGCTCGCGCGCCGGCACGGGCTCGACCCGTGGGAGGCGGCGGCTGCGGCGTTCGATGCGATGCGCACGGGTGCCGTGCGCCGCGCCGACGATCCCTGGGCCGTCGTCACCCGCGCCGTGAAAGTGACCTGCATCGCCGAAGAACGCGCCAACGGGCTGCTGTGCTCCGTGCACCAAGCTCGTCGGCCGAAGTTCTCCGCGCACCACGATGCGGAGCGGTTCAGCGATCGGGAGAACCCGCTGACCGACTACCACGACAGCCTCACGATCCCTGCGCCCGACTACTTCGAGGAACCCGAGGACAGCGAGACTTCGGTGCGGGTGGGGCAGGCCGTCGAAGACGCGGTCGCGTTGTTCCATCTGCTCGGCTGGCCGGCGGAGGCTGCGCGGGGCGGGATCGAGTACATCGTGACCCGGCTCGCTGAGTCAGCGTCCCGGGCGTCGGCGTTCGAATCGTTGCGCCGCGACTACCACGCCCGCGCCCTCCTCGACATGCCCGCCGCCTCCTGGCTGGCCATGCTCAGGGTGGTGCTCGGCACTCCGGACCAGAATCAGGCGCACACCAGCGCCGCCCGAGGCATCCTGCACCGCCTGGTCACCGGCGAACCTCTCCGCGCGCTCCTCGCCGACGACGGGGTGCTGTCGGAAATGGTGCTGTCCGCCCCGGACGGGGGTGGATGCCATGGCTGCGAGTAGTCCGGGGCATATCGAGCTGGAACGCGCCCTCGATTCCATCACCATCGGCCAGCGCCACCGCACCGACCTCGGCGACATCCAAGCGCTTGCCGAGTCCATCCGCAGCGAGGGCCTGTTGCAGCCGATCACCGTCACCCCGGACGGGGCGCTCGTCTGCGGCCGCCGCAGGCTCGAAGCGCTGCGTCTTCTCGGGCATCGTTCCACGAACGTGTGGGTGCGGTCGAACCTCTCCGATAGGCTCTCCCAGCTCCTCGCGGAGCAGAACGACAACTCGCTGCACAAGCCCCTCTCCCTGATCGAAGCCGAATCCCTGTACCGGGAACTGAAAGTCGTACTCGCCGAAGACGCCGCACGCCGGCAAGCGGCCACGAGGTTCGGTGCCGAGGGCGGGAACCCGCAGGATTCTGCGGCAGCCACCGGTGCCGCCGAATCGGCGGCACCGCAATCAACGGGCGAAGCGCGTGCGCAGGCGGCCAGGATGGTGACGGGCCGGAAGTCGTATTCGATGCTCGAAGAGGTGGGCCGGCTGAAAGACCTCGCAAGCGACGAACGCCGTCCCGCGCACATCCGATCGCAGGCCGCAGAAGAGGTCGCCCGGATCGAAGCCGGCGGGAAAGTCCACGGCGCACACCTGCGCATGAACACCGCCCTCTCGCTGGACGAGCTCGACCGGATCGCCGCCGACCCCACCCAACCGGAACCTGTTCGGGCACAAGCCGTCTCGTCTGCCGAGGAGGTGCGGGCGGCAGCAGCGCAGGAGGCACGGACGGCGGAGCTTGCCGCACTCGCGGCGGAAGCGATCGCACGGGTCACCGCCGAAGGCCGCGGCAAGGGCAAGAAGCGGGCACAGCCTGTGGAGCGTCCGAAGCTGACGCTCGTGGTGCTGCCGCCGCGCGCGTTCGTGGCGCTCTGGGCCGATATGGAGGGGTGGACGCAGAAATACGACGCGACAGGCCTTGCCGCAGCGCTCACCGTGTCGGAGTGGGAGTGCGCCGAAGCAGTGCTCGCCGAGACCGTCGCCTTCTTCGCCCTCATCCGCACCGCACGCGCGCAGGCTCCCGCTGGCGGCCCCGAGGCGCGCGTCGTCTGACCCCGCCGGCTGTCCGCCGGTCTCTGGCTGCGGGGTGGGGGTGTGCACCTTCCGGATACCGAACTCGCCCGTTCGCCGGAAGGGAACCCCTATGCGTCAGACCACCGCACCGGAGCAGGCGTCGCGCCGCCTCCGTATCGCCCTGATCGGCGGCGGCCTCGTGCTTGCGCTGCTCGTCGGCATCGGCATCTACGGGCTGCTGCGCGGCCCCGCGCCGACGCCCGAGCCGATCCCGAATGCGGCGACGGCGACCCCGGATTCCCGCCCAAACCTCGCACCACGCGAGCTGCCGGCGAGCACGACCCCCGAACGGTTCGCCCGCAACGTGGCGGAGGGGTTGTTCGCGTGGGATACCGGCCTCGGCTACGGCTCGCAGGAGTACATGCAGGCGATCGTCGATGTCGCCGATCGTGACGAAGCGCCCGGCCTCACCGCAGACCTCCGCGCTTACTTCCCAGACGATGATGCCTGGGCCGAACTACGCCACTATGCGACCCGGCAGTGGCTCACGATCGACACGATCGCCGTGCCCGGGAGCTGGGCGGGCATCGTCGCGGACGCCCGCCCCGGGACGCTTCCGCCGGGTGCGACCGCGTACACGATTACGGGCACCCGGCATCGGGCCGGCGTCTGGGAAGGGCAGGACGTTATCGACTCGCGCCCGGTGTCGTTCACGATCTTCGGCGCCTGCCCCGACGACGGGGGCTGTCGGCTGCTGCGGCTCTCCGCTGTCGATACCCCGCTCCGATAGGCGGCGGTGATGGTGAAGAAGCTGCTCGTCCTGCTGCTGGTGCTGTTCTGCGTCGGCCCGTCGACCGCGCTGGTGGGCCTGGGGGCGTTCATGGGGCCGTTGGGGTTCTGCCTCACGGATTCGCTGACGGTCGGCCCGATCCCCGACAGCCTCACCGCGACCACCGCCGACGGCACCACTGTCACGCTCGAGAAGCGGCAGCTCACCCATGCCGCGACGATCATCACCACCGGCGCGGGCATCCCCGGTGTCGGGCAGGCCGGGGTGCGGGTCGCGCTCATGGCGGCGCTCACCGAGTCCCGCCTGCTCATGCTCGCCAACACCGGCGCCTACCCGGAATCGGCGGACTATCCCAACGACGGCGACGCCTCCGACCACGACAGCTTGGGGTTGTTCCAGATGCGGCCCGCCGCAGGCTGGGGCACGGTCGCCGAGCTCATGAACCCGACGTATCAGGCGAAGGCGTTCTACGGCGGGGAACACGGGCCGAACTTCCCCTCGCCGCGGGGCCTGCTCGACATACCGGGGTGGCAGCAGATGGACCCCGGCAGTGCGGCGCAGGCGGTCGAAGTGTCCGCGTATCCGGACCGGTATCGGAACTGGCAGCCCGTCGCCGACGCGATCCTCACCGCTCTCACGCAGCCCGCCCCCGGCGGCGGGAATGATGGTGGTGGGGTGGTGCCGGAGACCAGCCGCGTCGTGTTCCCGCTCCCGGAAGGGTCGTACACGAGCACGGATAGTTTCGGGTGGCGCACCGACCCCTTCACCGGGGAGCGCCAGTTCCACTCCGGTTCCGATCTTGCCGCCGCCGACGGCACCCCGGTCTACGCCATCGCCAACGGTCGCGTGACCGTCGCGGAGTTCAGCGGCGGCTGGGGCGGCCTCATCGTCATCGAGCACACCGTCAGCGGCAGCCGGGTCGCGTCGTACTACGCGCACATGTGGCAGGACGGCATCTACGTCACCTCCGGCGAGACCGTCGCGGCCGGGCAGCACATCGGCGATGTCGGTTCCTCGGGCCGTTCCACCGGCCCCCACCTGCACGTGGAGATCCGCCCCGGCGGGCAGGGCCAGCCGCCCGTGAACGCGGTCGAGTGGCTGGCGCAGCATGGCGCAGTCCCCAGTGACGGCAGCACGCAAGCGCCCGGATGCCGGGCGAACCTTGGAGGTCTGTGATGAACGTGTTTCCCGATTTCGGAGCGGTCGGAGCGTCTGGGGAGTTCGCGTCGGTGATCGGCGCGCTCCTCACCTACGTCCTCATCGGCTCCGTACTCACCCTCCTCGTCTCCGCGATCATCTGGGCCGTCGCCTCCTCTGCCGGAAACCCCTACACGGCGCAGAAAGCCCGCATCGGCGTCTTCGTCGCCCTCGGCACGGCGGCACTCAGCGGAGCCGGGATTGCCTGGGCGAACTTCCTCCTCGCCGTCGGCGACCGCATCTAAGGACCCGGAACGGGCCACTTGCTCGCCTGTGCTCCGTTCCAGCGTCGGAACGCGTGGCAAGGACCGTGTCGCCGGGGATGCGGTCACATCGATGGGTCCACGGGTGCACCTGATTCTCGGACGGTTCGCGTCCACCTCACCGACTGGCAAGGAGCAGCACCTCATGATCGATATTGACCCGAACAGCAACGGGCTTCCGGGGATCGCGCAGCTGCGCGACATCGTCGGCGCGGTGATGACTGTCGGCCTCATCCTCTCAGTCCTCGCGCTCATCGTCTCGGCGATCGTCTGGGGCTTCGGCGCGAACTCGTCCAACCCGCACCTCGCATCCAGGGGCAAGACAGGCGTCCTCGTCTCGTGCGGGGCGGCGGTGCTGTGCGGGGCGGCGGTGACGCTCATCAACTTCTTCTGGACCGTCGGCCAGGCCGTCAACTAACGGCGGCGATTCACGGTGAGTATCTGCGACATCCCTGGCATCTCCACCGTCTGCACTGCGATCGGCGAGGGCCCCGCCGGACTGTTCTTCGGGTGGATCGCCTCAGCGATGGGCCTCGCCGTGTCCACCCTGTTCCAGGGCATGTGGGAAGTGTTCTCCACCACCACCTCCGTCGACGTCACCTCCGACGGGTACGTGAAGGTCTACAATATCCTGTTCGGGATCGCCGTGTTCATCACGCTGCTGTTCTTCTGCTTCCAGCTCATCACGGGACTTGCCCGCCGCGACCCCACCGCGCTCGCCCGCGCCGCCCTCGGACTTGCGAAGAGCGTGCTGGGGTCGTTCGTGCTCATCACCTGCACCGCCCTGCTCCTCGAAATCACCGATCAGCTCTGCGTCGGCGTGATCCAGGCGACCGGGCAGACCATCGAGAGCATGGGCGACCGGCTCGCGCTCCTCATCACCGCCGTCACCATCACGAGCGTGGCCGGCGGCGCGGGGGCGCTGCTGACGATCTTCCTCGCAGGGCTCATGGTCGCGGCGATCTTCATCCTCTGGTTCTCCCTCCTCATCCGCAAAGCCCTGCTCCTCGTCGCGATCGTGTTCGGCCCGGTCGCCCTCGCCGGCCTCACCTGGGAAGCCTCCCGCACCTGGTTCGGAAAGTGGGCGACGTTCGTGGTCGCGCTGATTGCGTCGAAGCTCGTGATCGTGGTGATCTTCCTCATCGCCACCACCCAGGTCGCCGCCCCCATCAGCCTCGACCTGAAATCCCTCTCCGAACCCATCGCCGGGATCGTGCTGCTGTTCGTCGCAGCGTTCGCGCCCTACATGGCATACAAGTTCCTCTCCTTCGTGGGCTTCGACATGTATCAGGCGTCCTCGATGGAGCAGGAAGCGAAGAACGCCCTCAACCGGCCCATCCCGCTCCCCTCGAAGCCGAACGGCCCCGCACCGAAGCAGGTCCTCGACAGCGGCGACAGCAGCACCCCCGCCCAACAGGCCCCGACCCCGGCTCCGACGCCCGCCGCGGCTCCCGCGACGGAGGCCGGCACCGGGGCCGCCGCCGGAGAAGGCGCAGCCGGAGCGACCGCTGCCGCCCCGCCCGTCGCCGCCGCGGTCGCGGCCGGCGTCGTGGTGAAGGAGACCGCGACCGCCGGCCCGAAGATCGGTGCCGCGATCGGTGAAGCCGCCGACTCACACGCCGGCAGCGCATCCGAGCAGGCATCGCCACCTCCGGGGAACGCGCCAGTGCAGCAACCGCCCGCGGTACTCCCGCCACCGCCGCCGCGGAACGATCCGCCCGCCCCGACCGGGAAGGACCGACCATGAGCGCCAGCACGTCTGATGCGTTCGAGCTGCGGCCGGTGCAGTTCTCCCGCCTCACCAAGCGGGGCCTGCTCCTCGGGCTCTCCCTGCCGCAGCTGCTCGTCCTCGCCACCGCCCTCGGCATCGTCGTCACCGGCCTCTACACGGCAGGCGGCCAAGGCCTCGCCTGGTCGTCCCCGGCCTGGGCGTCGCTGGTCGCGATCGCGTGGGTGCCCGTCAGCGGGCGGAAGCTGATCGAGTGGGCGCCGATCGTCACCCGCTGGCTCCTCCGCACCACAGCGAAGCAGACCACCTATCGGCGGCGGGTGGTGAAGCCGAGGCCGGCGGGCACGCTCGCGCTCCCCGGCGACCTGGCGCCGCTCCGGGAATGGGTGGACCCGGAGTCGGGGGCGGCGATGGTGCATGATCCGCACGCACAGACCCTGACGGTGGTGTGCGGGGTGGCGCATCCCGCGTTCGTGCTCCTCGACCCGGGCGAGCAGCAGCGCCGCGTCGCCGGGTGGGGCCGGGTACTTGCCGCCGCCTGTCGTTCCGGGAAGATCGCCCGCATCCAGGTCATGGAGCGCACCCTCCCGGATTCCGGGTCAGGGCTCACCGAATGGTGGCGCGAGCACGGCCACGACGACGGCTCCTGGGCGGCGACCACCTACCGGGAACTCATCGAGCGCGCCGGCCCCGCCGGGGAGCGCCACGCGACCACCGTGTCGCTGTCGCTCGACATGCGCCAAGCAGCCCGGCAGATCCGTTCCGCGGGCGGCGGAATGAAGGGGGCGGCTGCGGTGCTAGGGCAAGAGATGCAGGCGTTCCAGAATGCGCTCCGCAGCGCCGAACTGCACCTGACCGGGTGGCTCACCCCGGGAGATGTCGCCCTGATCCTCCGCACCGCCTACGACCCCGCCGCAGGACCCGCCCTGGAACGACACGGCACCCTCGGCCGCGACCTCGCAACGGCGGGCCCGGTCGCGGTGAACGAATCGTGGGACCGGCTGCGCTCCGACAGCGCACACCACGCGGTGCTGTGGATCAGCGAATGGCCCAGAGCCCAGGCTTTCCCCGGATTCCTCGCCCCGCTGATCCTCACCGGCGGAGTGCTGCGCTCCCTGTCGCTGCACTACCTCCCGGTGCGGGCGGATCAGGCGGCCAGGGATCTGCGGCGGAAGAAGACCGAGATGGTCGCCGACGCCGCGCAGCGCCGGAAGATCGGCCAAGTCGAAGACACGCAAGCGTCGGCGGAGTACGGCGACGTGCTGCAGCAAGAATCCGAGCTGACCGCCGGGCACGGGGTGCTCCGCGTCGTCGGCTTCGTCTCGATTTCCGCGCCAACCGCCGGGGAGCTGGATGCGGCGGTGTCGCAGATCGAGCAGGCCGCGATCCAGGCCTCGTGCGAAACCCGGCGCCTGGTCGGCCAGCAAGCGCAGGCGTTCACCGCGGCGGCGCTCCCGCTCTGCCGATCCATCTGACCTGCGGCCACCCGCTGCAATCGGAGTGCACCGGCGCACCTTGCACATGAACCGACCACCCCGAGATTGGAGCCCCGATCATGCCGACGTTCACCGATCCCGTCGCCGACGCCGCGGAGATGTCCGAGGCGATGCGGGCGCTCGCCCACGCCAGCCGCACCTTCGACCAGCCGGAAGACATGTACGGGGTGCTCGGCGACCTCCTCGGCGGCGTCCGCTCGCTCGAACAAGTCCTCACCCAGATCGCGACCGTGCACGCGAACTTGCGCGGGCGTGCCGCGGACGATGCCGGGGATCGTGCCGCCGGGAGTCGTGATGCGCTTGCGGCGGCTGCAGAACTGCGGCAAGCGGCGGCGCTGATCGGCGAGGCAGAACGGCGCCTCGACGCAGCGTCCGCGGCGGCGGCCCGGATCGCCTGGCACCTCACGGCTAACATGCAGGAGAGCACGGGGCGGCTCATCAACGTGGTCTTCCTGCAAGGCGGCGAGGCCGACCGGTTCCTCGACCTCATCGACGAGGGCGGGCCGGATGCGGTGGTGCAGGAGCTCGCGGGCTACGACTACGGCGACGAGACCGTGGACGCCGCGCTCGAGAACGGGTACGTCTACGACACGCCCCCGCAAGGACCACTCGACCGAGTGGCCCGGCTCGATGCGTACACGCTGGTCTACAACCAGGATCACCGGCACCTCGGCCTCTACCGGAACGCAGACGCCCTCCCATCCCCGGTGTTCCTCGGCCTCGAAGAACCCCGCCACGCCGCCGACACCGAGTCGCTGCCGTCCGCGGCGACCGCCGCGGCTTCAGGCGTGATGGCGGGTCCGATCCTCGCGCGAGAAGCAGCGCGCGAGCAGTCGAGGCGGGAACGCCTCGGCACCCCGACCATCCACCGCCAGCAACCCGGCAGACAGACCGGGTTGGGTCTCGGCCGATGACCGACGAGACCGACCCCGACCGCCTGCACACCTCGGTGCTGGTCGGCCCGGAAGGAGAACTCCGCAAGCACCGGAAAGCACGTGCCCAGGCAGCCGCCCGCATCGCAACCCAAGCCCGCACCGATGCCGCAGCCAATGCCCGCGCGGAGGCGGCCGCGGAGCGCGAAGCACGCCGCGCCACTCGCTACCTACCACGGGCCGGGGAAGACGGGCCGTGGGCGTTGCGCACGCCGGGACAGTTCCGGCTCCCACGCCACCAAGACACCAGCGCCACGCTGAGCGGGCACTACCCATTTCTCGCCGAAGGAGGTCTCGGCTCGGCCGGCACCTTCATCGGGCAGGATCTCTACTCGGGCGGCAGCTTCGTGTACGACCCGTGGGCGCTGTACCGGCAGGGCGTCATCACGGCGCCGAACATGATCCTGGCGGGGATCGTCGGCTCCGGGAAATCGTCGCTGGCGAAATCGCTCTACACCCGCTCTCTCCCGTTCGGGCGCCGCGTCTACGTTCCCGGGGACCCGAAAGGCGAGCACACCGCGGTCGCGCGGGCGGTCGGCGGGCGGGCGATCGTGCTCGGCCCGTCGCTTCCCGCACGCCTGAACCCGCTCGATGCGGGATACCGGGCATCGGGGATCCCCGAGGAGGACTGGAAGGCGCAGGTCGCCGCCCGCCGCCGCGACCTGATCGGCGCGCTCAGCGAGACCGTGCTCGATCGGCGACTGTCGCCCGTCGAGCACACCGCGATCGACGTGGCATTGGCGGACGCGGTGAGATCGGCCGAGGTGCCGATCCTGCCGATGGTCGTCGACCGCATCCTCGCCCCCTCCGCAGCCGATGACCCCGACGGGCGGCTGACAGAAGACGGCCGCATGGTGGGGCACGCGCTGCGCCGCCTCGTCGCCGGCGACCTGTCCGGGATGTTCGACGGGCCGTCGACGGAACGGTTCGACCCGACGCTCCCGATGCTCTCCCTCGATCTCTCCCGCGTCGCCGAGAACGCGGCCCTCCTCGCCGTACTCATGACATGCAGCTCCGCATGGATGGAGAGCGCCCTCCAAGACCCGAATGGGGGAAGGCGGCTCGTGGTCTACGACGAAGCTTGGCGCCTGATGACGTACCCGAGTCTGCTTGCGAGGATGGATGCTCAGTGGAGGCTGGCAAGGCACTACGGGATCAGCAATCTCTTGATCTTCCACAAGCTCACCGATTTGGAAAACGTGGGTGATAGCGGGTCGCAGATGCGCGCGCTCGCCTCATCGCTGCTCGCGAATGCCGAGGTCAGAGTCACCTACCGGCAGGAGAGCGATCAGCTCGGCACGACCGCGCAGGCCCTCGGCCTCACCGGCACCGAACGCTCCCTCCTGCCGGGGCTGGGGATCGGGCAGGGGCTCTGGAAGATCAAGGACCGCAGCTTTGTGGTGCAGCACCAGCTCCACCCCGCCGAACTCGAGCTCTTCGACACTCGCTCCCGGATGCTCTGAGAAAGGTTCAATAGAAGCATTCTTACGTTGCGCATGGGCAGACGAACAGCTTGCGCCCGTAGCGCTCGCCCCAGGAGGCGAGGCTGCCGCACCAATCAGTCGACGTTAAATGTGAACACAGGATGCCAGCTAAGAATGTTGTAACCAACGAGTCCGAGCTTGCATGAACGCCTTTGCTCTTAAGCACTCGGCCGAGTGCCCCGAAGAAGTCATGGTCACCAAAAAGGTATTTAATCTCAATGTCTTTATGCGAGGTCTCCGCATCAACCATCCCGGACAGATCAGTGGCTGTCAGCGAAGTATTTGAGCGGCTGACTGCGATCTCTGACAGAGACGAGTTTGACGCCGGTAGGTCAGAGACTTTTCCAAAGGGGAAGTCCTGAAAGTTGAGACCGTAGCCGTGCCGTTCGTTCACAATCCGCAAGGGCGCAAGGGCGGCAGCGAGTTCGCATGCTTCAGCCCAAACTGCAGAAGTGGAAAACTGCACTCCTTTGCGTCTTGCCTTCCGGCTATGGCTATCGATGATCTTCTCCACCTGGATGGGGCTCTGGAAAAGCAGATCCGTCACCACGTCGTGAGTCGTCGAAACCAGGACATTCGCAGGGTACTGAACGGGCGGTGAAACGAAACGGTCGAGGTCTGAATCGACCAGAAACCGCACGCCTCCTACTTTCCGCGCGTCAGCAAGGCTCGCAGCACGAAGCACATTGCCCTTACCGCCATTTCCGGCAATCAGAACAACATCATGGTGGTTGAGATGATCTTTCAGAATGAAATGATCATCATCGCCTTCAACAACAATTAGCAAAGCATGCGATGCCTGTCGCGCCATCGCAACAGTTGCAAAAACGGTGTTCTCGTTTAAGGCTCCCTTCATGCGAAAGGCACTTCTTCTGGCCCCAATGCTGTGGCTCGATCCCAGGCATCGTTGATGATCTGCGGGGAGTGCGTGGCAACCACAAATCGGAAACCAGCGAGCTCGGCGATTCGTTGCACATCCGGTATGAAGGCTAGCTGCCATACTACGTGCAGTGAAATCTCTGGCTCGTCGATCAGAACCAGTGCCCCTCTTGGAACATTGAAGAGCAAATCGAACATAAGGATAATCTCGTGCTGCTCACCCGACGAAAGTGAGTCAAGATCGATCGATCGGCCAGATTCATTGTGCTGGACTCGCAGTCCATCTTTGGCCGTCACACGAAGCTTCTTGCGCAGTAGGCGGGTGTTGATGATCTCCTCGAGAAGCTCAATCTTTTTGAGGAGTTCCTCAAAGGGAGCCAGCTTCTTCTTGGCATCTTCTAGATAGAGGGCAAGGAGGCGGAGTTCCCAATTTTCAAGTTCGCGATCGGGAAGGGATAGCGGTTCTGCCAGACCAACCGATGCCACTCTTCCAAGTCGGCTTCGGAACTCATCTTGCTCTTCATACCGCTGTCTAATTTGAGCAGAGTCCAACAGCGAACGTGCATCTGTATTCTCAAGAACTCTGTTAGGGAAGGTTCGATCAAGTTGTTGGGTAATCGTTGAATGATGGGTTTGCGCATCATTCACGAGGTTCCTCATCTTTGCTGCATGCTCAGCGATCTTAGAGGAGTGCTTTCTCCGATGTCCTGGCCTGATAGGCATGCCGCGACGAGGCTCAAGGGCATTCTCGATTCGCAGTCGTTGCGTTTCAATCAGGTAGCTGTTGATCGAGCGTCGAAGTCCGCGGAAAACTGCCGGGTATGAGTCGCCAGCACCCTCTGTCTTGGAGAAGCGATGCTGCAACTCCTCAAGGGAGCAGAGCTCTCCGTCGTGGAGATCTTCCCACAGGAAGTCGTCAAACTGTCTCCAGGAAGTGTTCTCGGCGAGCCAATCCTCGAAGCTGTCTCCTCGGTAGAACCAAACTTCTGAATCCTCGACTCCGCGCCGGAGCTCAAACCGAAGATTCCGGGTACGCTGACGCTTCTCGCTGGAATCAGTATCTAGCTCATCAGCGGAACTAACCTGCAGGGTGGTCGCATCCGAGAATCTGAGTTCGGCTTCCCTGAATGGCAAGCGGCTTAGCGTGCGCCCGTCCAGTCGGGACATGGCATGGATAATCTCGAGGAACTTGGTCTTGCCGACGCCATTCGGCCCGTAGATAATCGCAAACTCTTCCTCGGCGGGGAAGGAGAGCTGGTGGTCGTACTCACCGAGAACACCTCTGGCTTCAGCTTCGACGAGAGATATTCCATGAGAGCTCATGGGCAGATTATCCCACAGCGGGAGGCCGCTGGTATCGCTCTCAACTTTCGTGTGCGCCAGTGCGCACCTGGATGTTGGCTGCCGTCAATCCTGGCGGCGGCGTTTCATCGTCCAGTCAGGAGTTCCCATGTCCACAGCGCTCGAACACGTCGCAGCGGCGAGACCGCCCGGCCGAGCCACCTCGCGGTACGCCGCGATCTTCACCATCCTGCTCATGCTCGTCAGCGGCTTCTTCTTCGCCCCGACCCCGGCTCAGGCCGCGACCCTCGGCGTCGGTTATGGCAACGAAGACCTGTGGCTCGGGTCGTTCTCGTCGCATGACCGGCAGGCGTACTGCATGGATCTCGACGCGCTCCCACCGTACGGGTCGACGCAGCATCCCGAGCTGCAGACCACGCTCGACAGCCTGAGCGATGCCGAGCTGGCCCGCCTGAACTACGTCATGGGGCGCTGGGGTGAATCCCAGGACCCAAATGTGACGGCGGCGGTGCAGATGTACGTGTGGGATGTCGCCGACCACGGCAACTACACCAGCCGCGGCGGGGATGCGCACTTCCTCACCCGCGTTCCCGCGGGCGTGCAGAGCACCGTGCTCGCGAACCTGAACGCCATGCGGGAAGCAGCCGCAGCGAATGCGGTGGCGAATCCGTCAGTGTCGATGTCGATCAGCATG
Organism: Leucobacter sp. VD1; assembly: GCF_037150695.1. Taxonomy (NCBI): domain Bacteria; kingdom Bacillati; phylum Actinomycetota; class Actinomycetes; order Micrococcales; family Microbacteriaceae; genus Leucobacter; species Leucobacter sp. VD1. The sequence continues at coordinate 33,897 of NZ_JBBCPO010000003.1, read as the reverse complement.
AGCGACCAGTACGACGGTCAGCTGACGATCACCGCGAACCCGGCATCCGCGACCGGCGTGGTCACGCTCACTGGTGGAACCTTCAGAGAAGGTTCCACGTCGGCGACGCTGGGTGCGGGCACGCACCAGATCGTCGGCACCCCGCCCGAGGCCGCACCCGACTACCAGATCACCGCCAGCATCACGGCCCCCGCTCTCGGCTACGGGGCCGGGGTGGACTTGTTCTACACGCCGGGTGAGCAGCGCATCCTCGGCACCGCGTCCTTCGAACCGCTGTCGGCAGTGGCGAAGTCCCCGGTGATCCCGCTGGACTTCCAGCCGGTGATCGAGACGGTCGTGGATGCGAAGTTCGTGCAGGCCGGTGACGTGTTCACCGACAAGCTCACGGTGTCGGTGACGAAGCACTCCTGGATCAAGGTGAACGGCACCCCCGTGCCGGTGCTCGCAGAGGGCACCCTGTACGGGCCGTTCGAGGCGCAGCCAGCCGAGGCGAGCGCGCCCCCGGAGGGCGCGCCCGTCCTCGGAACGGAGACGCTGACACTCACGCACCCCGGCAACTACGTCTCGCCGGGCACCCTCACCGCTCCCGAGTCGGGCTTCTACACCTGGGTGTGGAAGATCGACAAGGGCAAGCAGGGCGGCAACGCCAAGTACCTCACCGGCTCCTTCACGGATCGGTTCGGGCGGATCGCGGAAACCTCGATCGCCCCGTTCCAGCCCGAGGCGGTGTCGAAGGCGAACGGGCGACTGGTGGAGCCCGGCGACCAGGTGACCGACACGATCACGGTCTCTTCGACCAATGGGGCCTGGCTGAAGCACAACGACGAGCCGATCCCCGTGATCTTCGAGGGCACCGCCTACCAGGTGCCCGGCACCCTGCCACCAGCACAGGGGGCGGAGGTGCCGTCGGGTGCGGTGCCGATCGGCACGGTGCAGGTGACGGCGACCGGACCCGGCACCTACGAATCACCCGAAGTGACGCTGCCCGATGCCGGATTCGTGACCTGGGTCTGGCAGGTGAAGAAGGCGTCACAGCCGGAGTGGGTGCGCCCCTACATCGCGAGCGACTGGCAGGACGACTACGGGATCAACATCGAGTCGCACTCGATGCGCTGGCCGCTGACGATCACCTCGGAAGTGCGCGAGTACAACGTCCACAAGGGCGGGCGCGCCTTCGACCGGATCACCGTCTCGGGGTTCCCCGACAACCACCCCTCATTCGAGGGCGACGGCTACTGGGGCCCCGATGCAAAGGAGCTCACGCACACCGTCTACGGCCCGTTCAAGACCGACATGGTACTGACGGACGAACTCGACCTCGAGAACGCTCCGGTGCTGACGACAATCACGACGCCCGCGAAGAATGGCATCTACGACATCGGCTACGGAGACGACGATCGTATCCAGCCGGAGGATCCCGGCTACTACGTGATCGTCACGACGTTCCAAGGCGATGACCGGGTGCAGCCGTTCCAGTCGTCGCCGGCGGACATCTGGGAGCGGTTCTACGTCCCCGACGACGAGCAGCCGGTCTCCGTCATCACGCAGGCCACCCCCGTCGTCGGCGTCGGCGAGGAGTTCGACGATGCCGCACTCGTGCAGGGATCGAAGATCCCCGAAAGCGCGTACCTCGTCTTCCGCGCCTACGGCCCCCACGACCCCGACGCCGAACCGGTGTGCGAGGTGCCGTTCTTCGCCTCCGAGAATATCCCGGTCACGCAGGCAGGCATCTACCGTTCCGGGAAGACCAGCGTTGACCGTGCCGGGCACGTCTACTGGGTCGAAACGCTCTACGACAAGGACGGCAAGGTCATCGCAGAAGGAACGTGCGGTGCACCCGGTGAGACCACGGTCGTGACCGGCACCCCGCCGGTGGTGCCGCCGACGCCAGAACAGCCGGAGCTTCCGAAGAAGCCCACCGAGCTGGCGGTGACCGGCGGCGGGTTTCCGTGGGTGATCGCCGGAGGCGGCGCGGCAGCGCTCATCGCGGCCGGGATCACGCTGTGGTTCGGGCGCAGGCTTGCGCTCTACCGGGAGCGCAATGGCTACGTCAGAGAGGAGGACACCGGTATCGAAGAACTCATGAACGAGTAACGCACCCCGAGGACGGGCGGAGCTTGCACATCACCCCCGGATGTGCGGGCTCCGCCCGTTCCGCATGTCCGCCCGGTGTACCTCACCTGCATCAGCATTCACGGAGAGGACGGGCCGGCGATGGATTTCAGCGAAGACACGAGGGCGCGGATGGAGATCGCCGCGCTCACCGAGCCCGGCCACCCCGTCACCGGGCAGCTCATCCGCGCGATCGGGCCGGCCGACACCCTCGCGCTCGCCCGCAACCCGGACGCGCCGATCCCCGCGGCGGTGGACCCGCTTGCAGGAGTGCGCTGGCGGCAGACGGCCGCGGCCTGGCAAGCCGAAGGGCTCGGTGACCGGATGGCACGGTTCACCGAGGGGTACGGCCTCCGCGCGCTCACACCCGCAACCGCGGGATGGCCGGCGTCGCTTGCCGATCTCGGCGACCGTGCACCGATCGTCCTGTGGGCGAAGGGGAACCCGGAGCTGCTGACCTCGTCGCTGTCGTCACGGGTGACGATCACCGGCGCCCGCGCCGCCACCGGGTATGGCATCCAGGTCGCCGGAGAGCTCGCGTCCAGTCTCGCCGAGCAGCCGCGCATCCTCGTCTCCGGTGGCGGATACGGGATCGACGCCGCCGTGCACCGTGCCGCACTCGCGACCCGCCCGGCGTCCACGATCGCGGTCCTCGCCGGCGGCTTGGACCGCGCCTATCCGGCGGCGCACAGCGACCTGTTCCAGCAGATCGCCGACGGCGGCGGGGTGCAGGTCAGCGAGGCCCCGCCGGAGGCGCTGCTGACGAAGGGGCGGTTCACCGCCCGCGCACGGCTCCTCGCCGCGCTCGGCGGGGTGACCGTCATTCCCGAGGCAGGCTGGCGTTCCGGGTCGCTCCTGGTCGCGGCCCGCGCCGTCGAGCTCGGCCGCCCGGTCGGCGCGATCCCCGGCCCCGTCACCTCCGCCGCCTCGGCCGGGTGCCACCGGCTCCTACGGGAGGGCCTGGCCGAGGTCATCACCCACACGGGTGACGTGCGAGAGCTGCTCGAACCGACACCGTTCCCGCTCGCCCCCGCCTACCAGCAGGTCGCCCGTCGCGCCGCACCCGACGCAAGCCGTGCCGCGCACCGCACCGCCCTCTGACCAGCCCGCATCTCCCTGCCTCCGCCGGGTCCGGCGGAGGCATATCCACGACCTCACGAAGGAGACCCTGCATGTCCAAGCGTGCCCGCACGAAGACGGACCCGGCCGCGGTGGTGATGGTGCGGATGACCGTCACCGACGACGGCACCCTGCACGTCACCGTCGACGGCGCACCATATCTGCCGCCCGAGTTCTCCCCACCGTGGCGGCGGGGATCGTTCCCGACGATCGTGGACGCGATCAGCGAACAGACCGGCCGCACCCTCCGGGTCGATGTCGTCGAGACCGACGGCCGCGTCATGACCGACTTCTACACCCCACACCTACCCCGCCGCACCACCCTGGCTGAAGTGGCCGCGCAGCCCAAGCTGCAGGCTCCTGCGGTTGAAGCCGCACCAGTCGCGCCGCCACCGCGCTTACTGCAGTTCGCCGGGTCCGGGATGGTGCCGGGCGAGGATGTCGCGGTCGCGATCATCATCGCGCACACCGAGACCGGCCCAGACGGCATCGCCCGCGCGAACATTGATTCCCGCTACCTCGACCACGCACCGACCGGTGAAGTTATCCTCCTCGGCCGCATCTCCGCCACCGTCTGTGTCGGGAGGCCGCGGTGAGTTCCCCGATCCGTCCGACGGGGAGCCTCGGCGACGAACTCACCAATGCCGCACTCGTCGTCCTCGCAGCCCTCGCCCTCACCGCCGCGCTGCTCCGAGCGGCGGCCAGTATCACCGCGTTCCTCACCGGCCTCCCGCAGCCCGACGCCGGCCTCGGCGCCGGGGCCGGGGTGCTCCTGCACCCCGGCGACCCAGGAGCGGCGCTGGGCGCGCCGGGTCTAAACCTGGTCGTGTACTGGCTCGTCGCCGGCAGCCTGATCCTCGGCGCGGCTATTGGCGCGTGGTGGGTGTGGTCGCTGCTCCGGTATCACGGACGTAAGCAGGCGATGGACCCGTACCGGATCGCCGGGATCGCGACCCGCGCCGAAGTCGCAAAAGCCGGATCACCCAGAGCGCTGCTCGCCCGGGCTGGGAACCTGCGCCCCTCGCTCGAGAACCCCACACCAGCAGATGTGGGCTACCGGGTCGGGGCGTCGCGCGGGGTCGAGGTGTGGGCGTCGGTCGAGGACTCGATCCTCCTCATCGGGCCACCCCGGAGCGGGAAGGGCGTGCACATCGTCATCAACGCGATCCTCGACGCACCCGGCGCCGTCGTCACCACGAGTACGCGCCCCGATAACGTGACCGCGACGATCCGGGCGCGGGAGCAGGTGGGGCCGGTGGCGGTGTTCGATCCGCAGCACCTCGCCGACGGCATCCCCGCGGGGCTCCGTTGGTCGCCCGTCCGCGGTTGCAACGACCCGCTCACCTCCATGATCCGCGCCGCCGGGCTCGCCTCCGCGACCGGGCTCGGGAAAGGGGGCGTCGAGGGCGGCGACTTCTGGGAAGCGAAAACTCGGGTCGCGCTCCAATGCCTGCTGCACGCCGCCGCCCTCGATGGCCGGCAGCCCGCTGATTTGTTCAGGTGGACGCTCGACCCGGCTGCCGCCGGCGACGCTGTGTCCATCCTCGCCACGCACCCGCTCGCGGCCGGGGGCTGGGCGGAAGCGTTGCAGGCGATGATCGAGGCCGATCCGCGCACCAGGGATTCGATCTGGCAGGGCGTCTCCCTCGCTCTTGCCGCTCTCGCTGATCCTCGCGTGCTCAATGCGGTCACGCCGGGGCCGGAAGAGGTGTTCGATCCCGAAGCGTTCCTCGAACAGAAAGGCACCCTGTATCTCCTCGCGACCGCAGCCGGCGCAAACAACAGCGCCCCGCTGGTCGCAGCGCTCATCGAAGACGTGGTGGAGGCCGCACGGCGACTCGCGGCGCGTTCTGCGGGAGCGCGGCTCGATCCGCCGTTGTTGCTTTGCCTGGACGAAGTCGCGAACCTCAGCCCGCTGCCATCGTTGCCGACGCTCATGGCCGAAGGCGGCGGCACGGGCATCACGACCATGCCCGTCCTGCAATCCCTCGCACAAGCACGAGAACAATGGTCTGAGAACGCCGCCAGCGCGATCTGGGATGCCGCGATCGTGAAGATCATCCTCGGCGGCGCCTCCAACAGCAAGGATCTCCAAGACCTGTCCACGCTCATCGGGGAACGCGACGAAATCACCGACTCCACCACCGTCGGCGACCACGGCTCCCGCTCCGCGCAACGCTCCATCCGCCGAGTCCCGATCATGCCCCCGGACGCGATCCGCCGCCTCCCGTTCGGCACTGGCCTCGTACTACTGCGCGCAGCACCACCGATCGTGACCAGGCTGCGCCGCTGGATCCAACGCCCCGACGGCAAGCAACTCGTCGCGGACCGGCGCGCGGTCGAAGCACTACTCCACTACCGGGAGGGCGAGCCGGGTGCGGATGGTTCGTCATGCACGGACGGAGCACCTGACTCGTAGAGATGTCGTGCAGAGCGCGCGACCGTGAATGAGAAGGACGACGCGATGGAACTGCGCACCAAGACGGCTCTCCCGGGCTACCTCTCCCGCACCCCGCAGCTCAAGCGTCTTCCTGATGGGCTCGCACTGTTCATCGGCCAGCTCGGGCAGAAGCAGTACCGGGACGAAGCAGACGGAAGCCTGACGCTCCTCGGCACCAAGTACATCAAACTCGTCCTGCTCGGCGAGAACGCTGAGGAAGCGATCGCCGACTTCGTGGAGGGCGACGACGTGGTTGCCATCGGCGGCTTCAAGACGCGCAGCTACGAGCATCGCGGGCAGAGGGTCGAGGAACGTCAGTTCCAGGCCGTCAAACTCCTCTTCGACACCACGCGCGCTCGCTACCAGGTCGAACGGAAACCCCGGCGTCGCATGGAGGTGGCTCGGGAAACGCCGCGTGCAGCGGGCGCCGTCGAGTTCCGGGCAGCTCTGCCCGCCCGTGCGCTGGCGATGGGGCGGTGAGCGAGATGAACGACGCTCCCGGTGCTGACGATGAGCTCGGCGACGACCTTGATGCCGAAATCGAAGACGATGACCTGTACGACCTGGTCATGGCGAGCACCGTACTGCCGGAGCCGCCTCGCCCGATCAACTGGAATCTGCTCTCGTCCGGTGACGCGGAGGCAGAATGGCTGGCACTGAATCAGTGGGTCGATCAGATCCGCCGCACCTACGGGCTGCCCGCTTCGGTGATCCCGCCGTTCTGGTACCGGCACCCAGAACTGGTGTGGGAGCTCTCCGCCCTGCACCTGCACTGGATCGCGAGCTACGACCCGGAGCAGGACGCTTCGGGGCCGATTGCCTGGCACACCGATTTCGCGCTCGCACGCGAACGGCTCCGCGAGTGGGTGGCGACCTGCGGTACCCGCCTCGACCGGGACCGCCCGACCCGGCAGACCACCTGGCCGGGAGAGACGCCACAGCCGCCTATCGAGGATGAGGTGATAGCGAATCGGATGGAGGACTTCATCGCGTTCGTGGCCGCCGATGTACAGGCGCGCCAGGGCATCGAGGATGATTTCATTCGTGCGAAGCGAGCGGCTGATCGTGCCCGCGACGACGAGCCAGGTTGAGCCGTTGTGGAACTCGCGCGAAGCATCCGAGTTCCTGAACGTCTCGCAGGCGACCCTGTCGAGGTGGCGAAGGCAGCACGAAGGGCCGCCGTTCGTGAGCGTCGGCGGCCTCGCCCGCTACAACCCGCCGACCGTGCGCGCCTGGGTGCTGGAACGCGAGCGCGAACATGGCTGACCCGCGCCAGCACAAGATGCCGCCTATCGGAGTGAAACTCTCCACCAGCATCGAGAGCCGCGGCAACGGGTATCTCGCGCGCGTGCGCTGGACCGACCCGCACACGAAGAAGCGGCCCAGCCGTTCCGAGTTCGTCGCGACACCAGAAGACGCGGAAACGTTCTTCACGACGATGCAGCAGGCGACCGAAACCGGCGCCGACCTGCTCGTCACATTTGCTGACTACGTCGAGTCCATCGGCGACCGTTGGGAACGCGGCCTCGACGTCACCTCCACGGTCGCCGGGTACGGTGCCAGTCTCAGGCTCCGGGTGGTGCCGGCGTTCGGTCACATCAAGGTCAGCAAGATCACCACCGGGCTGATCGATCGCACCATCGACCAGTGGGAGACCGAGTACAGCCCGTCCACCATCAAGACCTCCATCGGCGTACTTGTGCGGGTGCTGGACGTTGCCGTGCGCGACGAAGTGATCCCGTCGAACCCGACGAAGAACCGGGCGCGACGCTCCTTCAACCACGTGTCGGCGCTCGAACCAGGCTCCATGCGCGCGTTCGCGATCCAGGACGTGGAGACGCTGAACGCGCTCGCAGCGAAATGCGCGGAGGTGCACCAGAGCTATTCGGATCACGTCATGCTCTGCGCGTTGCTCTCCGCGCGCGGCTCCGAGGTCTCAGGGCTCGAGGTCGGAGACATCGACTGGAAGAACCGTATCGTCAAGATCGAACGGCAGATCTACCCCGGCAAGGGAGGTCTCGTTCGCAAGCAGACCAAGGGCCGTAAGACCCGGTTCGTGCCGATCCTCGATGAGCTCGAACCAGTGCTCGTTCGCCTCTCTGCGGGCAAGAAGCCCAGCGATCCTCTCCTGCGCGGGCCTCGGGGCGGCGTGCTCACGACCGCGACCGTCCGAGACGCGACGAACTGGGATCAGGTCGTGGTCGACCTCGGGCTGCCGAATCTCACCCGGCATGGCCTCCGTCACACCGGCGCGACCTGGCTCGCTGATGCCGGGGTGCCGCTCCATGTGTTGCAGCGGATCCTCGGTCACGCTTCGATCGAGACGACCAAGGGCTACCTGCATCCCGATCACCGGCAGCTGAACGAGGCAGCCCAACTCGCGAACCAGTTCCTCGCGCGACCGAAGACGCGACAGAACAGGAAGGAGTCGCCCCGCCGCACCGGACCCCAGCTCTAACGAACCATCCGCCGTCCTCGGCTTCCGCGAGGGAGTCGAGGCCTTGTCCTGCCCGAAAAATGGCCCACTAGATTTCCACTTTTTGGCCCACTAGAGCAATATCTGGCCGATGAGCGACCGAAGCGAGACGCGGCTCACGGACCCAGTCTTGCACCCGACCCGAGCCTCAGCGAAGGTCACCAGAAACGACAGAAGCCCTGACGAGAAATGGCTTCTCATCAGGGCTTTTCCGTCGGGATGACAGGATTTGAACCTGCGACCCCCTGACCCCCAGTCAGGTGCGCTACCAAGCTGCGCCACATCCCGTTATTCAGCTGTAAGTCTTCGTGCTGAGGGCTATTGCCTTTGACCCCCAGTCAAGTGCGCTACCAAGCTGCGCCACAGCCCGTTGCTACTGCGCCTTCGCGAAGCAACCCCTCTATCTTACCCATACTTTGGGGGCGCAAATGACCACTGTGGCAAAAGCGGTGCGGTTAGCCCTCTTGCTGGTCTTCGCGGCGCGGCTCCTCCCCGAAGCGGTACTCACGGCCGCCGATCGAAAGCGTCTCGATGCGCACGAAGGTGGGTTTCAGCGTCGGCACGAACGGCTTCAGCGGCAACGCTTCGGCTTCGGCAATCTCAGCCTCGGCCTCGAGCACCCGCGCATTGCCTCGCAGCACGACGCTCCAGCCTGACTCCTCACCGATTTCGTCGACTTCGAACAGCACGGTGTGGTTGATGGTCAGTTCGGCGAGTTTGTTGCCCGCCGCGGTGCGAAAGACCACGGTGCGGCCGTCGACAACGAAGTTGATCGGCACGAGGTCGACCACATCTCTCACGCTCGTGACGAGCCGGCCCACGCGCTGCGATGCCAGCCGCTCCCAGCACTCGTCCTCCGCAAGCACGGTCACGACACTCTGGTTCTCGCTCATACCTCATTCTCTCCCCAACACCGCTCAGGCGAAAGGGTCACCACGAACGCACCCAGCCCCGCCCGCTACGCTGACACCATGAGCGATCTCCGAAATCCCGGCGATGCGTGGGTCACGGCAGCCGACGGCGGGCGCTACTGGGGCCGTTTCGGTGCCGCCGGTCTCCTAGCCCACGATCGATCGCTCGACGCGATTCTGCTGCAGCACCGTGTCACGTGGAGCGACCACGGAGACACCTGGGGTATTCCCGGGGGTGCGCGCCATGAGGGCGAGTCCGCAGTCGATGGCGCGATCCGCGAGTCTCAGGAGGAAGCGGGGGTGCCTGATCACTCGGTGACCCCCCGCTACACACACGTGCTCGACCGCGGCGGCTGGACCTACACCACGCTCATCGCCGACGTGGCAACCCCGTTCGCGCCCCGCATCACCGACCCCGAGAGTCACGCGCTCGCCTGGGTGCCCGTGGACGAAGTCGAACGCCTGCCGCTGCATCCCGCGTTCGCGGCGAGTTGGCGGCTGCTGTGGCCGCTGCTTGCGGCTCGTCCCGCGGTAGTGGTCGACTCCGCGAACGTTGTCGGATCGGTGCCCGATGGCTGGTGGCGGGATCGCCGCGGCGCCGCGGAGCGCCTGCGCGACCGGCTCGAGCAGCTGGCGGCAGACGCGGCTGGGATCCGCAGCGGCTTCCTCGATCTCCCCGAAACCCTTGTGCCCGGCCTCGACCGCGCCTACCCGGAATGGACGATGGTGGTGGAGGGTGCCGCGAAGGGCATCGACAGCAGCCCCCGCGTGCGAGTGGTCGATGCCCCCGGGCTCGGCGACGACACGATCGTCGCGGAGGCCGCCGCCCTCACTTCCTCAGACCATGCGGTGACTGTTGTGACGAGCGACGCCGAGTTGCAGGCTCGGGCGCAGGCGGTGGGTGCCGCGACGCGCGGTGCGAAGAAGCTGCTCAGCTTGTTTGCGGCGGATCCGGGCGCTTCAGCATCCTGACGCGCAGTGCACGCACGATGCCGTACGCGATCAGCCCCTGCCCCAGCGTGTAGGTGAGCATCACAGCGCCAGCCGTCCAGGTCGGCATGATCTCGGGCATGAAGATGCGCAGCGAAAGAATCGCGTCGGACACGAGAAACCAGGCCCCGCCCCACGCCACGACGGGCCCGCAACGCGACGCCATCGCCGCTGTACCGGCGAGCAGCAGCCCGTACACCATGACTGGAACGGTGAGGTTGCCGGTGCGCGGGATGAGCAGCAAGATGAGCGCCGCGTAGGCGAGCGCGTAGACGGCGGCCCAGGCAGGCAAGCGGCGTCTGGCGACGCCCCGCGCCCGCCACATGAGCAGCAGGTAGCCCACATGTGCGAGTCCGAAGCAGAGCAGCATCATGGGCAGCTCGTCGTCGAACATCGGGAAGAAGGTGGCGGCTCCGTCGCCGAGCCAGGAGAACAAGATCGCGGCCACCAGCAGCGCGACCGCCGCGGGAGCACCGCGCAGCGCACTCGACGCACTCGGAGCACCCACGCCCCCGCCACCCGCAACCGCAGCCGCGGGCATTGCGGCAGCCCAGATCACTGCGAGCGCCAGCGCCGGCATCAGGGCGAGTTTGCTGGGCGGTGCGAAGGAGCTGCCTGCGAAGAGCGCACTGACGTGCACGACGGAGATCGCCGCGTACGGCAGGAATGGAATGAGGAAGCGGATCCGCGATCCCATATGCGCTCCTCGCGTCCGGCCGGGCCTCAGCCCTCGACCAGGATCCCGTCTTCGTCGCACCACACGGTCGCGCCGGGCTGAAATACAACCCCGCCGATCTCGACGGGCACGTCGGTTTCGCCCTCGCCGGTTTTGGTGGATTTGGCGGGGTTCGATCCGAGCGCCTTCACGCCGAGCGGCAGGGTGCCAAGGGCGACGCGGTCGCGGATGGCGCCGTGCACGATGAGGCCGGCCCAACCGTTGTCGACTGCGAGGCTGCCAATGACGTCGCCCACGAGCGCGGTTTCCAGCGATCCGCCGCCGTCGATCACGAGCACTGCACCCTCGCCCGGTGACGAGAGCAGCGCTTTGAGGCGGGCGTTGTCCTGGAAGCAGCGCACTGTGCGCACCGGGCCGGTGAACCCGCTGAGCCCGCCGATGTTCTGAAACTGCAGCGACACCGACCGCAGTTCGTCGCCCCGTTCGTCGTACAGGTCTGCGGTGCTGATCTGAGCCATGCCGGCTCCTCCCCTCGATGCGCGGCCAAGTGACCGCTTCGTATCCTCCACGCTACCGGCAGCCTCGGACATTTGGGCGAGACTGCGCAGAACTCCGCAAAGTTGCGCAACAGAACGAAGCTCCTGTACAAAAGTACATGTACAGATGTCCATGAGCGAAAGGAGACACCCGTGAGCGACACCGCCACAGATGCTCCTGCGCCCGGACGTCGCGATCCCGAGGGCCGCCGCCGCGCCATCCTCACTGCAGCCACCGAAATCGTCGTGGAGCAGGGCCCCGCCGCACTCACGCATCGCGCCATCGCGACGCGCGCCGGCGTCGCCCTCGGCTCGACCACGCAGTACTTCGCCTCCATCGACGAGCTGCGCGACCTGGCTCTGCAGCAGCTCGCCGACGAGATCGACACCTCACTCACCCAGCTCGAGCCCCTGCTCGAAGGCTTCCCGCACAACCCAGCCCCGGCCATCGCCGAAATCCACGACTTCCTCCGAGACGCGCGCGCAGTGCACGCCGACGTGGCCCTCATGAGCACGGGCAGCACCGACCCCCGCATGCGGGCTCTCGCGCAGCGATGGACCGACAGGGTGATCGACCTGCTCGCCGTGCACGTCAGCCGCGAACGCGCCACGGCCATCGCCGTCTACCTTGACGGGGCCACGATTCACGCCGCACTCCACGACGCGCCGCTCGACCGAGACCACCTCGAACGGGTTCTCCTGGCACTGTGCGCGATGCCGGATCCGGCGCTCCCCGCCACCTCGTAGCTGTAGCGACCCGATCCGGCTCCCCGCCCCGGCGCCCCGCAACGACAGGCTAACGCACCGCACCGCCGGCAGCAGGCCCGCGATCCGCCACTCAACCGCAGCAGCGGAGCAGCACCGGGGCACCCGTCTCACACCTCAACCACCCACCATCGAACACGAAAGCGAACTCATGTCCACCCCCGCCCCCATCACGCCCGCACCGTCGCCGCTCAGCCGCTCGCGACGCTGGGCCGCCGTCGCCGTGCTCACCGCGAGCCTGCTCGTCATCACGATGGACATGACGATCCTCAACATCGCGCTGCCCGAGATGGCTGCCGAACTACACCCCACCTCCGACCAGCAGCTGTGGATCATCGACGTCTACTCCCTGGTGCTCGCGGGCCTGCTCGTCTCCTTCGCGGCGATCGCCGACCGATGGGGCCGCAAGCGCATGCTGCTCACCGGCTACGCCATTTTCGGCGGCGCCTCGCTGCTCGTGCTGTTGGCGAACAGCGCCGAATCGGTGATCGCGATCCGTGCCCTGCTGGGCGTGGGCGGTGCCATGATCATGCCGATCACCCTGTCGCTGATCCGCGTCATCTTCACCGACCCGAAGGAGCGCGCGACGGCGCTCAGCATCTGGGCGGCCGTGTCGGGTCTTGGTGCCGCGGTGGGCCCGCTCGTGGGCGGGCTGCTGCTTGAGCACTTCTCGTGGCACGCGGCGTTTCTCATCAACGTGCCGCTCATGGTCGCGGGCGTCATCGCGGGCATCATGATCCTGCCCGAGTCGCGGGTGCCCAACCCCGGCCGCTGGGACGCGATCGCTGCGGTGCTCTCGCTCGCGGGCATGACGCTCGTGGTGTGGGCCGTGAAGACCTTCGGCAAGGAGGCGAGCTTCCTGGTGCCGGAGGCGCTCGTGGCGTTCGCTGCCGGTGCCGCACTGCTGGCCTGGTTCATTGTGCGCTGCGTGCGCAGCGACTCGCCGCTGCTCGAACTGCGACTCTTCCGTAACCGGGAGTTCTCGGCCGGCATTGTCGCCGCGCTCGGGTCGATGTTCGCGATGGCGGCGGCCCTGCTGCTCATCGCCCAGTGGATGCAGCTCGTCGACGGTGCCACACCGGTGGAGGCGGGCGTGCGCCTCTTCCCCATCGCGATCGCCGGCGCCATCGCGTCGCTCGCGGCTCCCCCGCTCGCCCGCATCTTCGGCGCTCGCACGGTGCTTGCCGGCGGGGTGGCCCTGGCCGGGGTTGGCATGCTCATCATCGCGCTGCAGCCAGGCACGCTGTCGACGATCACCGTGCTGATCGCGCTGACTCTGGTAGGCGCGGGCACCGGCTCGCTCGCGATCGGGTCGGCGATGATCATGCACGGCTCCCCCGAGGAGAAGGCCGGCAACGCAGGCGCCCTCGAAGAGACCTCGTATGAGCTTGGTGCGGTGCTCGGCGTCGCAATTCTGGGCAGCATTTCCGCGCTCATGTACCGGGCCGAGCTGGTTGCGAGCGGCGCGCTTGCGGGGCTCGACGCGAAGCTGAGCGCGCAGGCGGAGGCGTCGCTGGGTGCCGCGGTGGCGATCGCCGACGAGGCGGGGATTCCCGCGCTCGCCAGCGAGGCCGGGGTGGCGTTCACCCACTCGCTGCAGGCGACGGGGATCACCGGCGGCATCATCATGCTCGCGGTCGCCGCGGCAGTGTTCGTGATGACGCCCAAGGGCACCGACGTCTCGGGCGTCTCTCACTGACCGGTGTGCTCGTCGGTGCCGGTCGGGTCGCGGCCGGCACCGACGAGCGGTGCCTGCTGAGGTGGCGGATCGCGAGGCTGCGGCGGCTCTCGGCACAGGGGCAGATTCGAGACGAACCGCCGCAGCACGGAGTGCCTCCGCGAAGGTTCCCGGGTGCCACTTCGAGGGTGGTACCCGGGTATGAGCGGGTCAGTACCTGGGCAGGACGCGGGGCTTGGGGCTGCGAACGTAACGTTGAAGCATCATCACATCACAGGCTTCTCTCGAAAGGATCCGCACCATGAGCACCACAGTTCTCCCCTCCGACACCACCCCCGAGTTCGCCGCCGCTCAGCAGTCCGCGCAGCCGCAGCAGGCTCCGCAAGCTGCGCAGCCTGAACCGACCGCAGCCGATACTTCCCGCACCTTCGCGATCACCAGCTTTGTGCTCGGCATCGCTTCGGTGGTGAGCGGCTGGACCTTCATCGCACCGATCACCGGCCTGGTCTTCGGGGTGCTCGCGCTGCGTCGCAAGACGGGTGAGCGCACGCTGGCGCTCTGGGGTGTGTGGCTGAACGCCGCGATGCTGGCGCTCACGGCGCTCGCCGTGCTGGTGATCGTCGCGCTGCTGGGGTTCGGCCTCCTCACGATCCCCTTCATGGCCGCCTGAGCCGAGTGAGCGGCCCGATGGGCCGCAATGCCTGGCACGACTGCGCGCCCGGTGCGATCTCCACTCGAGATCGCTCCGGGCGCGCAGTCGTATTCAGAGCGTCACCCGCTCTTCGTCCGATAGATCGGGCGTTCGGGGCGGGTACACCCACGTCACCATCACCACAGAGATGATCATCAGCAGGAACCAGGCGATGAGCTTCTGCGGCGACACCAGCTCCCAGCCGCCCTGCTGATGGGGGTAGAGCCACGCCCCGCCCCAGGTCGCGACATTCTCGGCAATCCAGACGAAGAGGGCCACTCCGGCGAACACCAGCAGCAGCGGCACGCGCAGCGTGGCGCGCCACACCCGGAAGTGCATGACCGTGCGCCCCCAGAGCAGCAGCGCACCGAACACGCACGCCCAAGCCTGCTTGAGCAGGAACACCGCGCACTCGATGGCTACGGAGCCGCGGCCCCCGCACCCTGAAACACCACGTCGCCCCGAGGCAGCCTGGCTACCTCGGGGCGACGTGTATACGCGCTTAGCGGCGTTGGCGACGCTCGCGGATGCGCATGTTGAGCACGATGGGCGTGCCTTCGAAGCCGTAGCGCTCACGCAGACGGCGCTGGATGAAGCGACGGTAGCCGGGGTCGAGGAAGCCCGAGGTGAACAGCACGAATGTGGGCGGGCGGTTCTGCACCTGCGTGCCGAAGAGGATGCGCGGCTGCTTGCCACCGCGCAGCGGGTGCGGGTGCTCCTGCACGAGTTCGGCGACGAAGGCGTTGAACTTGGCGGTGGGGATGCGGGTGTCCCACGACTCGAGCGCTGCTTCGAGCGCCGGCACCAGCTTTTCGAGGTGCCGCCCGGTGCGGGCCGAGATGTTGACGCGGGGCGCCCAATCGACGTGCGCAAGATCCTGCTCGATCTCGCGCTCCAGGTAGCGGCGGCGATCGTCGTCGAGCAGATCCCACTTGTTGAACGCGAGCACGAGCGCGCGGCCAGACTCGAGCACGAGGTCGATGATGCGCAGATCTTGGTCGCTGATCTCCTGGGTCACGTCGATGAGCACGACCGCAACCTCGGCCTTCTCAAGCGCGGCTGCAGTGCGCAGCGAGGCGTAGAAGTCTGCACCCTTCTGCAGGTGCACCCGACGGCGGATACCCGCCGTGTCGACGAAGGTCCAGACGCGACCGGCGATCTCCACCTGCTCGTCAACGGGGTCGCGGGTGGTGCCCGAAAGCTCGTTGACTACCACGCGCTCTTCGCCGGCAGCCTTGTTCAGCAGGCTCGACTTGCCCACATTAGGGCGGCCGAGCAGTGCGACGCGACGGGGGCCGGCAAGCTTCGGCTGCGCCACAGCCGACTCCTCGGGCAGCGCCTCGACGATGAGGTCAAGCAGATCGGCCACACCGCGCCCGTGCAAGGCGGAGACAGGGTGCGGCTCGCCCAGACCGAGCGACCACAGCTGTGCCACCTCGGGCTCGAGCACTGCGTCGTCGACCTTGTTGGCGACCAGGAAGACGGGCTTGTTGGTGCGACGCAGCAGCTGCACCACGCGCTCGTCGGTTGCGGTGGGCCCCACGCGCGAATCGACAACGAACATGACCACGTCGCAGAGTTCGATGGCCACCTCGGCCTGCAGTGCAACGGAGGCGTCGATGCCACGGGCGTCAGGCTCCCAGCCGCCGGTGTCGACGAGCGTGAAACGAGTGTCGAGCCACTCGGCGGAGTAGCTGACGCGGTCGCGGGTCACGCCGGGCACGTCTTCGACAACGGCTTCACGGCGTCCGAGGATGCGGTTGACGAGCGCCGACTTGCCCACGTTGGGGCGACCCACGATCGCAACGACGGGCAGGGCTTCGGCGAGCGGTTCGGAGAATCCGAGAAACTCGCCGTCGTCACTGATGATTGCGAGGTCGTCGTCCTCGAGGTCGAAGCCGTCGAGGTTCGAGCGCATCGCGCGCAGGCGCTCCTCGTCGGTGACGTCAACGTCGAAGTCGTCGCCGACGATGATCTCGTCTTCTGAGATGGCGGAGGCGTCGAACACCTCGGTCTCGCCTGGTTCGGCTGCCGCGCCGGGAATCTGCTCGTTCATTGCTTGCTCTCTTCTGCGGCACTCGGCGCCGCTCGTACGATATCGACCACAGCCTGCACCGACTGCTCGAAGTTAAGGTCGCTCGTGTCTACGAGCGTCACCCCCGGTGCGGGGGTGAAGAATTCGACCACGAGCGCGTCTTTCGCGTCGCGGGCGATGATGTCGGCGAGCACCTGCTCGTGCGACATACCGGCCAGTTCACCGGCTCGGCGCTGAGCGCGCACCTCCGGCGAGGCCGTCATGAGAATGCGCACCGGCGCTTCCGGGGCGACGACGGTGGTGATGTCACGCCCCTCGATCACCACACCGGGCAGCCCCGACTGTGCGACGATGCGCCGGAACATCTCGTTGAGTTGCTCGCGCACGGCGGGGTGCTTCGAGACGCGGCTCACCTGACCGCTCACTGCGGGGTCGCGGATCTCGGCGGTGACGTCGATGGGCTCTCCTGTGCCGCCCTCGGCCGCCGGCAGCGCCACGGTGACCCACTGCTCACCGCGCAGGGTGATGGTGAATCCCCAGCCGGCCAGCAGCGCGAGCACCGCGGCTTCATCGTCGAGGTCGATGCCTGAGTGGAGTGCCGCCCACGCAAGCGAGCGGTAGGCCGCACCGGTGTCGAGGATGCCGAATCCGAGGCTGTCGGCCGCAGCGCGTGACACGCTCGACTTGCCGCTGCCCGCGGGGCCGTCGATCGCGACCAGCAGGGGCGCAGGCACAGTGTTGGCGTGCATCGCAGCGTTGTTCACAGCGTCCTCCATCCGCGTTCGGCGAGCCCCTCGATCGCTCGTTCGGCTACCTCAGGCAGCACCGCGATCTCTGCGAACCCGATCTGCGCGCCCGGCGAATGCTCAAGGCGCAAGTCTTCCATGTTAATGCCCAGTTCTCCGAGTTCGGTGAGCAGGCGCGCGATCTGCCCGGGCCTGTCGTCGACCAGCACGGTGAGTGTGGTGAAGCGCTCGGACGATCCGTGCTTGCCGGGGATGCGCGCCACGCCTCGATTGCCGGCCGCGAGCAGGTCGGCGATGCGCCGCTTCGCGCCCGCCTGGGCGGGGTCGCGCAGTGCCTGGGTGAAGGAGGAGATGTCGGCGGCGAGCGCGTCGAGCAGTTCGACCACCGGCTCGCGGTTTGCGCCCAGAATCTGCACCCACAGCTCGGGGTCGCTCGATGCGATGCGGGTGGTGTCGCGCAGCCCCGCCCCTGCCAGGCCGATCGCTTGTTCGGTTGCCGGCACCAGGCGCGCTGCGAGCAGGCTCGACATCACCTGCGGCAGATGAGAGACGAGGCCCACGGAGCGGTCGTGCTCTTCCGGCGTCATTTCGATGAGCACTGCGCCGAGATCGAGTGCGACCGCTTCGACGAGCGCGAGTGCTTCGGCAGGGGTGTCGCGGTCGCGGCACACCACCCAGGGGCGGGCGGTGAAGAGATCGGCGCGAGCCATGATCGCGCCGCCGCGTTCGCGCCCGGCCATGGGGTGAGAGCCGACGTAGTTGGTGAGATCGATGCCACGGCGCGTGAGCTCGAGGAACGGCGCCAGCTTGACGCTCGCGACGTCGGTGACCACGGAGCTCGGGTATTCAGCGAGAGCGCGCTCGACGACGTCGGCAGTGACGTCGGGAGGCGTCGCGACGACCACGAGCGCGGGGGCCTGATCTTCGGCGGTGCGCACTCGCCCGGCTCCGTAGTCTGCGGCGAGCGCGACCGTGGTGGGCGACAGATCTTCAAGAGTCACATCGACGCCG
The DNA here is from genome assembly GCF_037150695.1 of Leucobacter sp. VD1. Classification (NCBI taxonomy): domain Bacteria; kingdom Bacillati; phylum Actinomycetota; class Actinomycetes; order Micrococcales; family Microbacteriaceae; genus Leucobacter; species Leucobacter sp. VD1. Next base: position 15,711 of record NZ_JBBCPO010000003.1, on the reverse strand, counting down.
TGTTCACGCAGACCGAGCCCCACGCTCGCACCGAGCAGCCCGGCTCCGATAATGTGCACGGTCCCGCGCGTGCGCGCCTGCAATTCGTTCATCGTGCACCTCCCTTTCCGCCGCCGCGTGGCCCCTGCTTTCGCGGGCCACCACTGGCGCGGCCCGGCTGGGCGGATCCGCCTCGCGGTGGTTTTCCAGTCTGCGGGCGACCACTGACATTTCTGCCGGCCCCTGATCCGCCACGCTTCCCGCGGGCGTCAGCGCCCGCAGCACCACCGGCACCCCCAGCACCACCGGCGCCCGAGCCGCCGCCAGCTTTCGCCCCGCGCCCGCTCACACCCTGCGCGCCGCGACGGTTGTGCGGGTTGCCCTTGGCCGCCACACCGCGCATACCTCTCGCGCCGGCGCCGTCACCCGGTCGCCCGCCCGTCGCCGCGCCACGCGCCCTGCGGTCGCCGCCACGCGATCCGCCGCCATCCTCAGGGCCGTCACCGCGATCAGCGTCGCTTCCGCCGTCTTCTGCCGCCGACAGCAACGCGCCGCGCTCGGCAGCCGACAGCTCGCGCATCTCGCCCGCGCGCAGCGTGCCGAGGTGCAGCGGGCCGAATTGGCGTCGCACGAGCTCTTCGACGGGGTGGCCCACTTCGGCGAGCATGCGCCGCACGATGCGGTTGCGACCGGAGTGCAGGGTCACCTCGACGAGGGAGTGCGAACGGGTCGAGCCGTCGGGCAGCAGCTTCGCGCGGTCGGCGTGGATGGGGCCGTCTGCGAGCTGCACGCCGTCTTTGAGGCGCTGGATCACGGCAGCGGTCACCCGGCCGCGCACCTTCGCGATGTAGGTCTTCTGCACGCCAAAGCTGGGGTGGGCGAGACGGTGCGCGAGCTCGCCGTCGTTCGTGAGGATCAGCAGCCCGCTGGTGTCGGTGTCGAGGCGGCCCACGTTGTAGAGGCGGTCGTCAACCTGATCGGCGAACTCGCGCAGATCCGGCCGGCCGCCCTCATCGCGCATCGTGGAGACCACGCCTCGCGGCTTGTTGAGCACGAAGTAGCGCTTCGAGACGTCGAGCTGCACCACCACGCCATCGACGCGCACGTCGTCGTTCTCGGGGTCGATACGGCTACCCAGTTCGCGCTGCACCTCACCGTTCACGGTCACGCGACCGCTGGTGATGAGCGTTTCGCAGGCGCGCCGCGATGCGACGCCCGCGTGTGCGAGCGCCTTCTGTAAGCGCACCCGGCCGTCGTCCTCGGGCCGCGCTTCGGCTCTCTCGCCCGAGACGGGACGATCCCAGCCCCACTCGGCCATGTCGATCTCGACGGCCTGGCCGTCGACCTCGAACTGCCCGCCGGGCCCGCCCGATTCTTGTTCAGAGCGATTCATGCTCGAATCCTTCCGCAGGGTCGTCGAGCAGCGGCGCGATAGGCGGCAGCTCGGAAATGTCGTCAATGCCGAGGTGCCGCAGCAGAGCCTCGGAAGTGCCGTAGAGGGTGGCCGTGGTTTCGGGGTCTTGCCCCACCTCGGTGATGAGCCCGCGCGCGAGCAGCGTGCGCACCACCGAGTCGACGTTGACTGCGCGAATCGACGCGATCGCACCGCGGGAGATCGGCTGGCGGTAGGCGACCACGGCGAGCGTTTCGAGTGCGGCCTGCGACAGCTTTGCGGGGGTCTGCTGCTGCACGAAGTCGGCCACCACGGGGTCGAGACTTTCGCGCACGTAGAAGCGGTAGCCGCCGGCGACCTCGCGCAGTTCGAATCCGCGGGGGGAGGCTGCGGCCGCGAAGGCTGAGGCATCCGAGGCGGCGGATCCGGGCGCGGCGAGCGCGCCATCGTACTCGGCGATGAGTCCGGCCAGTGCGGCCTTCACTTCGCGCAGCGGCCTGTCGGTTGCCGTCGCGAGTGCGACAACGCTCAGCGGCTCGTCGGCCACGATCAGCAGGGCTTCGAGCTGCTGCGCAAGGGTGTGGGTTTCGCGGGCGCGCGCGAGTTCGGCGTCAGCCGAGCTCTGGCCGCTTGCCGCTTCGGTGTTGGGCTCCGGCCTCGCAGTCGGCGCCTCCGACGATCCCTGCGCCGTCTCCTCATGCTCAGTCATAGTCGCTCCCCAGAGTAGCCAGTTCGTCGTCCGACCAGTGCTCGCCGGTCCACTGCACGTACAGTTCGCCCAGCGGTTCGGCTTGCTCGAAGGTCACGGCGGCTCGCCGATACAGTTCGAGGATCGCGAGAAATCGTGCCACGATCACTCCACGCTCCCCCACCGCGTCGACTCCCGCAATGAGTTCGCGGAACGACCGCGCCCCGCCGCGCCCAGCTGCTGGGCGCAGCATTGCCACCACGACGGCGGCCTGTTCGCGGATCGACACGAGCGGGGCGTGCAGGTGGTCGAGCCCGACCGTGGGGATCTCGCGGGGTGCGAAGGCGAGTGTGGCGATCGCGGCAAAGTCGGCGGCAGACAGCGCCCATGCGAGTTCGGGGGTGCGCTCACGATATTTGGGGTCGAGCGGCACAAGGCGCGGATGCCTGGCGTTCTCGGCGTCGAGGCGAGCCTGAAACCAGGCGCTGGCCTGTTTGAACGCCCGGTATTGCAGCAGGCGGGCGAAGAGCAGGTCGCGCGCTTCGAGCAGCGCGATGTCTTCTGCGTCGACGGCTTCGCCCTGCGGCAGCAGGCTCGCGATCTTCAGGTCGAGCAGTGTGGCGGCGACCACGAGAAACTCTGAGGCACGGTCGAGTTCGACGAGCCCCTGCCCTTCGAAGGAGGCCAGGTAGGCGATGAACTCGTCGGTGACGAGGCTGAGCGACACCTCGGTGATGTCGAGTTCGTGCTTGCCGATGAGATTGAGAAGCAGGTCGAAGGGGCCGTCGAACACTTCGAGGCTGACACGGAAGCCGCCCTCGTCGGCACTGGCCGCGGCTTCGCTCGATCTGTGCTCGCCTGCAGACACGGTCATAGCGGCACTCAGGCGACGACGCCCCGCTGCACGAGCTCGCGGGCGAGTTTGAGGTATGCCTCCGAAGCAGCGTTGGCCGGCGCGTAGTCAAGGATCGGCTTCGCCGCGATCTGCGCGTCGGGCAGCTTCACGGTGCGACCGATGACGGTGTCGAAGACTTTGTCGCCGAAGGTGTCGACCACCCGCTCAAGCACCTCGCGCGCGTGCAGGGTGCGGGCGTCGTACATGGTGGCGAGAATGCCATCGAGTTCGAGAGCGGGGTTGAGGCGATCCTTCACCTTGTCGACGGTTTCCACGAGCAGTGCGACACCGCGCAGCGCGAAGTACTCGCAGGCGAGCGGGATCAGCACGCCGTGGCTGGCGGTGAGCGCGTTGACGGTGAGCAGCCCCAGCGAGGGCTGGCAGTCGATGAGGATGACGTCGTAGTCGTCGGCCACTTTGCGCAGCACGCCGGCAAGGATCTGCTCGCGGGCCACCTCGGTAACGAGGTGCACCTCTGCTGCTGAGAGGTCGATATTGGCGGGAATCACGTCGAGGCCCGCGGTGTCGGTGCGCTGAATGACCTCCCGCGGATCACGCTCCTTGCCGAGCATCAGATCGTAGATCGTGGGCACGTCGTGCGCGGGCACGCCGAGCCCAGCCGAGAGGGCGCCCTGGGGGTCGAAGTCGACGGCGAGCACGCGACGGCCGTAGCGCGCAAGCGCTGCTGCGAGGTTGATCGTGCTGGTGGTTTTGCCGACGCCGCCCTTTTGGTTACACATCGCGATGATGCGCGCCGGCCCGTGCCTGTCGAGCTTCGGGGGCGGGGGAATCACGCGCTCGGGGCGGCCGGTCGGTCCCAGCTCAAACAGCGTGTTCGCCATACCCGGCCCCTCTCTCGTGCTCGCTAACGCTCCATCCTATCGCGCGATGGGCTGCAACTCACCGCGCTCGCGGATGCGACATGAGGTAGTGCTCTCGCAGCGTGTCTGCGGTGACCTGCGTGTAGATCTGCGTGGTGCTGACGGAAGCGTGTCCGAGCAGCTCCTGCACGGTGCGCACATCGGCGCCGCCGGCGAGCAGGTGGGTTGCGAAGGAGTGCCGCAGAGTGTGCGGTGACACTTCGGCTGTGATGCCTGCGCGTTCGGCGGCGGCGCGGATCACCAGCCAGGCGCTTTGCCGTGACAGCCTGCCGCCGCGCGGTCCCACAAAGAGCGCCGGAGTGCCGGCACCGTTCGCGGCCATCGCAGGCCGGGCGCGCACGAGGTAGGCGGCGAGCGCCTTCCCGGCGTAACTGCCGTAGGGCACGATGCGCTGCTTCGATCCTTTGCCGGTGACGCGCAGAAACCCGCCTTCGCCGAGCGCGCGCTCGGGGTCACCCCATGCGTCGCCGTTTCCGGGGGCGGCGAGCAGGTCGTCGATGTCGAGCGCGGTGATCTCGCTCACTCGCGCACCGCTCGCGTAGAGCAGCTCGAGCAGTGCGCGATCTCGCAGGGCGACGGGGGCGTCTGCGGCGGCGTCTTCTCCGCCGCCGGCCGCGGCGAGCAGCGCTTCGACGTCGGCTACGGGCAGTGCTTTGGGCAGACGCAGGGCGCGTTTCGGGGTGCGCACGCCACTGCCTGCGTGGCTTTCGAGCATGCCTTCTTCGAAGAGGAAGCGGTGCATGCCGCGCACAGTGGAGAGCCTGCGGGTGATCGAAGCGGGGGCGAGAGGGGTGGGCACGCGGGTCGCGGCGGCGGTGTTCTCGGTGGCGGATCCGGATCCGCATCCCGCGCCTGCCGCGGCCTGGCCGCCGGCAGCGCCCGCCGGCCCCGGGCCCGTGCCCAGCTCAGCAACGCCACACCCGTTGAGTTCGGCGACGTAGGCCGACAGCGTGTCGGGGGTGACCTGGGCGAGGTCGTCGATGCCGTGCTGTTCGAGCCAGGCTGCGTAGGCGGAGAGGTCGCGACGGTATGCGGCGAGGCTATTGGCAGAAAGCCCACGTTCGAGGGTGACGTGGCGCAGAAACCGTTCGGCGCCCTGCTGCGCGGTGACGCCCATCAGCGTGAGCGCGCGCCTCGCGCGGCCTCGCGGGCAGTCCAGGGCAGCTCGGGGTCGCGCAGCGTCGCCCAGTCGCCCGCGCGAGAAGCCCAGGCCGCGAGCGCGGCGCTAACGGTGACGGCGTTCTGCACCCGCCCGGCAAGCGCGGCCGCCACCACATCGTCGAGCGGCACCCAGCGGGGCACGAGTTCGGCTTCTTCTTCGCCGCGCACGTAGTCATGCTCAACCACTGACAGGTCTCTCGCGAGGAAGATGCGCATGGCCTCGCTCGTGCCGCCCGGCGAGAGGTAGACGTCGAGCAGCAGATCCCAGCGAGCTGCCTGCACATCGGCCTCTTCGGCGAGTTCGCGCTGCGCGGCGCGCAGCCCTGCTTCGCCTGGGGCGTCCATAAGACCGGCTGGAATCTCCCAGTCGCGGTGCGCAATCGGGTGGCGGTACTGCTGAATCAGCAGCATCCTGTCGTCGGCGTCGAGCGCGACCACAGCAACGGCCCCGGTGTGATCGAGGTAATCACGGGTAAGCACTTCACCGCCGAACTCGAAGCGGTCGCGGCGCACATCCCACACGCGCCCCTGCACGAGCAGTTCGCTGTCGAGCACACGCACCTGGGCTGGCTGGTCGGCGAGGGGTGCGGATCCGCCATCGTATCTGGCGGCCCACGCCGCCGCGCTGTCCTCGCCGACCACGTGAACTACTCGGTCTCTTCGACCTCGAACAGCTGTGCGGCATCGCGGCGGTCGATCGCCGCCCCCACCAGGCCCGCGAACAGCGGGTGAGGGGTGCCGGGGCGCGACTTCAGCTCAGGGTGCGCCTGGGTGGCGATGTAGAAGGGGTGCACCTCGCGGGGCAGCTCGACGTATTCGACGAGTGCGCCGTCGGGGCTGGTGCCCGAGAACGAGAGGCCCGACTGGGCGATCTGATCGCGGTAACGGTTGCTCACCTCGTAGCGGTGGCGGTGGCGCTCACTCGCGCTGGGCGCACCGTAGAGCTCTGCCGCGAGGGAGCCTTCGGCGAGCGCAGCCTCGTAGAGGCCGAGGCGCATCGTGCCGCCGAGATCGCCGCCGTCGATGATGTCGACCTGCTCGGCCATCGTCGCAATGACGGGCACGGGGGTCTCGGGGTCGAACTCCGTTGAGGAGGCGCCCTCGAGGCCGGTCACGTTGCGGGCGTACTCGATCACCATGCACTGCAGGCCGAGGCACAGGCCGAGCGTGGGGATGCCGTTCTCGCGGGCGAAGCGCAGCGCGCCGAGCTTGCCTTCGATACCGCGGATGCCGAAGCCGCCGGGCACGCAGATGCCGTCGACGTCGCCGAGCGCTTCGCGCGCCCCTTCGGGGGTTTCGCAGTTGTCGGAGGGCACCCACTTGAGGTTGACCTTCGTGGAGTGCGCGAAACCGCCAGCCCGAAGCGCCTCGGTCACCGAGAGGTAGGCGTCGGGCAGGTCGATGTACTTGCCCACGAGTGCGAGCGTGACCTCGCCCTTGGGCTGATGCACGGCGTCGAGCACGGGCTGCCAGCCGGTCCAGTCGACGTCGGTGGCGCGCTCGGTGAGACCGAGGTGCTCGACGATGGTCTGGTCGAGCCCCTGGTCGTTGAGCAGTCGGGGGAGGTCATAGATGCTGGGCACGTCGATGGCGTTGACCACGGCGTCTTCGTCGACATCGCACATGAGGGCGATCTTGCGCAGGTTGTCGTCGGTGACAGGGCGGTCGCTGCGCAGCACGAGCGCGTCGGGCTGAATGCCGATGGAGCGCAGCGCGGCGACCGAGTGCTGGGTGGGCTTCGTCTTCTGCTCACCCGAGGCACCCATGAAGGGGACGAGCGAGACGTGCACGAAGAACACGTTCTTGCGGCCCAACTCGTGGCGCACCTGGCGCGCCGACTCGAGGAACGGCTGCGACTCAATATCGCCGACCGTGCCGCCGACCTCGGTGATGATCACGTCGGGGCGGGGGTCTTCTTCTGACTGCAACCGCATGCGGCGCTTGATCTCGTTGGTGATGTGCGGGATCACCTGCACGGTGTCGCCGAGGTATTCGCCGCGACGCTCCTTGGCGATGACGGTCGAGTAGATCTGGCCGGTGGTGACGTTCGCGGCCTGCGACAGATTGATGCCGAGGAAGCGCTCGTAGTGCCCGATGTCGAGGTCGGTTTCAGCACCGTCGTCGGTGACGAACACCTCGCCGTGCTGGAAGGGGTTCATGGTGCCGGGATCGACGTTGAGGTACGGATCCAACTTCTGCATCACGACGTGCAACCCGCGCGCCGTAAGGAGATTGCCGAGACTCGCGGCGGTCAGCCCTTTACCGAGAGAGGAGACAACACCCCCGGTCACGAAGATGTGCTTGGTGATGCCGGTCTGGTCCGCGCGCTGCTCTGTTCCCACGGGCTTCGATCCTATCAGTTGAATGCGGGTATGCGTACGGGCACCTCGAAGACTGCTAGCGCAGCTCCTGCCTGGGCATCCACACCTGTTTGATGATCATGAGCACCATCGCCGTGACAGGAATGGAGATGAGGGCACCCAGCAGGCCGAGGAGCGTGCCGCCGGCGAGCGCGCCGATCACCACGAGCGAACCGGGCACCGACACCACGCGGTTCATGATGCGCGGCGTCAGCAGGTACGACTCGATTTGCATGTAGATCAGGTAATACGCGGCGGCGATGATTGCTGTCATCGGCGAATCGAAGAGCGCCACGCCCGACACGAGCACAGTGGCCAGCACCGAGCCGATGAGCGGGATGAGCGCGAGGAAGAACACGCCCACGGCCACCAGGCCGGCGAAGGGCACCCCGACGATGGTCATCATGACGAAACCGAGCACCGCGTTCGTGAAGGCGAGCACCACCATGCCGCTGACGTAGCCGCCCACCGACTTGGTCACCTGCTCGGTGATGTCGATCACCTTCGCTCGCCCCGAACGAGGCACGAGGGAGTAGAACGCGCGCTTCACGCTGCGAAGCGAGGCGAGCAAGTAGAGGGTGAGGATCAGCACGATCAGCCCGGCGGTGAGGCCGTTGGCGATGCCGATACCGGCCTGCCACACACCACCCGCCATCTGCGCCAGGTTCTGCGGATCGGCGATGAAGTTCTGGCCCATCTTCAGCAGGCCGTCGAAGTCGATAAAATCACCGAAGCGATGATTGATGTCGATGAACCAGGGTTGGTTGTTCAGGTCTCGCACCAGCGCCGGGGCGCTGCGCACGAGCAGGGTGACCTGGTTCGCGATCATCGGGATGATGATGCCCAGCAGCACGCCGATCACCAGCACAAAACTGCCGAACACGATGGCGATGCCGAGCGGCCGTTTGATGCCGCGTTGCTCCAGGCGGCGCACCACGGGGTCGAGGCCGAGGGCGATGAAGAGCGCAGCAGCCACGTACATGATGATGGTGCTGAGCTGCCCCACCATCGACCCGAACAAGAGCGCAACGAGCACACCGAGTGTGACGGTGAAGCCGAGCTGGAACGGACTGCGCACCACGAAGGCCCGCGTGTGCGATTTGGCTCGCTCCTCGCGAGCGTCGACCGCGGCTTCGCGGGCATCACGGTACATCTCGCGGGTTTCGGAGTCGAGCTGTTCGAGGTCGACGTGCACCACAGCAGGGTGCGTGTCGAGGTACTCGGCCTTCGCGGCCGCGTCGTCGCTCAGCGTCGGTTTTGCAGTGCCATCATGCGAGCGGCGGCTGAAGAACTTCACCATGCCTGGAGCGTAGCACCTGCCACCGTCACTGCTCGCGCAGCGCGAGCAGTTCTGCGGCGTGCTCGAGTGCACTCCCCGAGTCGCTGAGGCCGGAGAGCAGCCGGGCCATCTCTGCAAGGCGCTCTTCGCCGTCGAGGCGGCGGCAGCTGCTCTCGGTGAATCCGCCCGAGGAGTCTTTCACGACCTGCAGGTGGTTGTTCGCGAAGGCGGCGACCTGCGCGAGGTGCGTCACCACGATCACCTGCGACGATCGTGCGAGACGCGCAAGGCGGCGGCCGATCTCGATGGCGGCGGCACCGCCTACACCGGCGTCGACCTCATCGAACACGAAGGTGGGCACCGGATCGACCCCGGCGACAACAACCTCGAGCGCGAGCATCACCCGTGAGAGTTCGCCCCCGGATGCCGACTTCGCGATGGGCCTCGGCTGAGCGCCCGGGTGCGGTGCGAGCAGCAGCTGCACCTCGTCGCCGCCCGAAGCGCCGAGCGCATCGAGGGGGGTGACGCGCACCACGAACTCGGCGTCGGGCAGGGCCAGCTGCCGCAGCTCGACAGTGACGAGTGCGGCAAGCCGCTCAGCGGCGTCGGTGCGCAGCTCGGTGAGCCGGGCGGCGAGGGAGCGTTCCTGCTCGTCGAGCTGCGCGAGGCGCGCCGTGAGCTCGTCGATGCGCTCGTCGTCGCCGTCGAGCTCGGTGAGACGGCTCGCGGCGTCGGCCGCGTACGCCACAACGGCGGCCGAGTCGGTGCCGTATGCGCGGAACAGGCCGTTCAGGGCGGCAAGCCTGTCATTCGCCTGCGCCAGTTCCCCCGGCCCCTCCTGATCGAGATCGGCGGCGTAGGCGGCGAGCTCGCGGGCGGCGTCGGCCAACTGGAAGCTCGCACTGCGCAGCGTCTCGAGCACGGCTTCGAGGCGATGGTCGTGACCGGCGACGCGTTCGACCTCGCGCACGGCCTCGTCGACGAGCGTGCTCGCGTCTCGGCTCATCGGGTCGTCGGAGTCGGTCGCGAGCGCCTCGTGCGCGGTCGATGTCGCCGCTCGCAGTGCTTCGACGTTGCTCAGCAGGTCGATGCGCTGCACCAGCTCCTGCTCTTCGCCAGCCTGCGGATCGACCGCGGCGATCTCCTCAAGCTCGGTGCGCAGGCGCACGGCCTCGGCAGCGCGCTCGTCTCTGGCCGCCGTGAGTTCGGAGACTTGGGCGCTCAGCGCCTGGCGCTCGCGATGCGCCGAGCGGTACTCGCGCAGCGTCTGGGCGAGCGGGTCGCCTCCGAAGCGGTCGAGGGTGTCGCGCTGTGCTGAAGCCGAGCGCAGGCGCAGCTGCTCAGACTGCCCATGCACCGCGAACAGACGCTCGGCCAGTCTCGCCAGACTGCCCACCGGAGCGCTCGTGCCGCCCACGCTCGCGCGGCTGCGGCCCTCGGCACTGACGGTGCGGCTGAGCACCAGCTCGTCGTCTTCGAGGTCGCCGCCGAGATCGTCGACGATCTCAGCAACCGCAGCGTCGGAGGTGCGCACGATGCCGCCAACACGCGCCTGCGAGGCACCGCTGCGCACCGCACCGGCGTCGCTGCGTTCGCCCATGAGCAAACCCAGGGCGCTCACCACCATGGTCTTGCCGGCCCCGGTCTCACCGGTGATCGCCGTGAATCCGGGCCCGAGCGGCAGGGTCGCGTCGGCGATCACACCGAGGTCTCTGATGTGCAGCTCTTCGATCACGCGGCGCCTCCGTTCTCGCGGCGAGAGCCGCGCCAGCCCGACACAGGGAGGTGGAACTTGCGCACCAGACGGTCAGAGAACACGGCCTCGTTGAGCCGGGCCAGCCGCACCGAGTGCGTGGATCGGCGCACGCGCACCACCGAGCCTGCCGGCAGCTCGGTGCGGCGTCGGCCGTCGCACCACATGACGCCGGGGCCGATATTCTCGGGCAGGATGCGCACGCTCAGCTCGGAGTCGACGCCCGTCACGAGGGGGCGGTCGAAAAGCGCATGGGCGGCGATCGGCACCATCAGCATGGCCTGCACGGTGGGCCAGACCACCGGGCCGCCCGCCGAGAATGCGTAGGCCGTCGAGCCTGTGGGGGTGGCGAGCACGACGCCGTCGCAGGCGAAGTTCGAGACGGGCAGGCCATCGACACCGATCTCGACCTCGAGCATGCGCCGCCGCTTCTCGACCGAAGCCTCATTGAGCGCCCAGGTCTCGGCGATCACTTCACCGTCGCAGCTGGCCTGCACATCAACGGTCATGCGCTCCTCGACCTCATAGTCGCGGCGCAGCACCCGGTCGATGGTTTCGGCGAGGTCGTAGTTCTCCATTTCGGCGAGAAAGCCGACGTGCCCGAGGTTGACGCCCACGATGGGGCATTCGGATCCGCGCAGCAGCTCTGCGGCGCGCAGAATCGTGCCATCGCCGCCGAGCACGATGGCGGCCTCCAACTCGTGGATGCTCACCTCGCGGCCGAGTTCGGCGATGGTCTCGACGTTCAAGTGAGGCGCGAACTCCTGCCGGTCGTGCTCATCGAACACGGGCTCGGCGCCCGCGGCGCGCAGCGCCGACACGGCGGCGACGGTGGCCGCGACGGCCTCGTCTCGATGGGTGTGGGAGACGACGAGAAAGCGCCTCGTACCCGCTGCATGCGCAGTGCTCATGGCTCTCCGTTCGCTCGGTTGCGGGGACGGGCTCGGGCCGGCGATGCATCTCCGGCACCTTCGCAGAGCTCCGCGATCCGCCCCTCCCATTCTGTCGGATGCGCGTCGCCGTCGTCAGCGAAATGCACCAGGAATTCGCGGTTGCCCGAGCCACCCGAGATGGGCGACGCTGTCAGGCGGCGGGCGGTAAGGCCGTGCTCGTGGGCGGCGTGTAGCACGGTGCGGATCGCCTCGGCCCAGAGCGCCGGATCGGTGACCACGCCATCGCGAACCCGGCCCACCTCGAACTGCGGCTTGATGAGCAGCACGACGTCGGCGCCGGGAGCCGCGCACTGGGCGATTGCCGGAAGGATCAGCGTGAGCGAGATGAATGAGAGATCGGCGACCACGAGCGTCGGCGCCTCGGCCACGCCGGTATCGGCCGCGAGATTCTGCGGGGTGAGCTCGCGGGCGTTGCGCCCCTCGACGAGACGCACCCGGGGGTCGTCGCGCAGTTCAGGCACGAGCTGATCGTGCCCCACGTCGATGGCCAGCACTGTCTTCGCGCCGCGTTCGAGCAGCACCTGCGTGAAGCCGCCTGTCGAGGCGCCGAGATCGAGCGCGAGCCGCCCAGACGGGTCGACGCCGAAGGCATCGAGCGCCGCGAGGAGTTTGTGCGCGGCGCGGCTCACGTAGTGATCGGCGCCAACGACGGCGATCTGCGATCCATCACTCACTTTGGCGCTCGACTTCGTGACGGTCGCGCCGTCGACGAGCACGCTGCCTTCGGCGATCAGCTCGGTTGCCTGACTGCGGGATCGTGCGAGACCCAGCAGCGGCAGCACGCGGTCGAGCCGCTGCGGCTCTCCCTGCCAGACCGCCTCGGCGGCCCGGGCGCTCGCGATTCGCGCAGTGCTCTCGCAGGGCACCGCGCTCTCGGTGCCTGCCTCAAGAGCCGCCATGATCGCCCCGCTGCAGTTCTGCGAGAAGCTCGTCGTGCAGCTGCTCGAACTTCGACGCGCGCTGCTCCAACGGCTGCGCCTCGATCACTTCGATGCGCCCGAGCAGTCCGTCTTCGCTGTGGGGCTCCCTGTCCATGCGTCAAGCCTAGCCGCGGCCACTGACACGCTCACGCACAGGGCACGCCGGCCTCGTCGAAGTCTCGACGGGCCGGCACACCAGCACGGTCTCAGCGCCAGTGATCCTCGTAGAGGATCTCGGGCACCTGCAGCCCGTAAATTGCGAGGCCGGATCCCCAGACCGCGGCGCATCCGGCACGCAGCAAGTTGATCGCCGAATCGCCCTCCGCGACAACACGCGCAATGTGCCCGTCCATGCGCACTTTGGCAGACCCCACCTGCATGGTGCCGTCTTTCAACTGCTCGGTGGTGGGGTAGGGTTCGTGTAGCTCGGCGAGTGTGGCCACGATGTAGTCAGGCTGCATGTCGCGCGACGCGGCGATGAGCTGCTTCGGCCTGTCGACGCCGGTGAGCACCTGCAGTGAGGGGATTCCCGCCGCACGCGCGCCCTTGATATCGGTGTCGAGCCTGTCACCCAGCATGAGCGCGTTGCGCGTGCCGAAGCGGGTGAATGCGGCCTCGAAAATCGGCGTCTCGGGCTTGCCCGCGAACACCGGCAGCCGCTGCACCGCAGTGTGCACTGCCGAAACCAGCGTTCCGTTGCCGGGTGCGAGCCCGCGGGCCACGGGGATGGTCCAGTCGGTGTTCGTGGCGATCCAGGGCAGCGGATCGCGGCCCGGCTGCTCCGCAAGCGCGAACGCCGCTTCCGCAAGGTGCGTCCACCCCACTTCGGGAGCGAAGCCCTGCACCACCGCGGCGGGATCGTCGTCGGCGCTGCGAGTCACCTCGAAGCCGGCTTTGCGCAGCTCGTCGACGAGGCCGTCGCCGCCCACGACCAGCACCCGCGAACCGGCGGGCACGGTCTCAGCGAGCAGCGCGGTTGCGGCCTGGGGTGAGGTCACCACGTCTTCGGCGCGGGCCCGCAGGCCGAGGCTCTGCAGGTGCTCGGCAACCGAGACGTCGGTGCGGGAAGCGTTGTTCGTGATGTACGCGAGGCGCGTGTGCTCTGCCGCGAGATTGAGCTGTTCGACGGCACCGGGAATGGCACCGGGCCCGCGGTACACCACGCCGTCGAGGTCCGAGAGCAGCAACTCTCGGCCCTCGATCGGCGCGGCGCCCAGAGGAGTGCGCTTCTTCCCGAACAGTGCCACTACGACCGATCCTCGGTGCTCTCCGGCTGGCCGGCTTCCCCGATGCCTGCCTCTGCAAGCAGCTCGGCGACTTCAGCCGCGATGTCATCTTCAGTGGGCGAAGCGCTCTGCTTGGCATCCGCGTGATCGGTCTGCGCATCGGAGCCGTCAGCGGCAGCGTTTACCGCGTCGCTGTGCGCTGCGGCGTCGGCCTTCTCTGCTGCTTCTGCGCTCACTTCGGCTTCGAAGTGCTCCTCGGCGTCAGCTTCGTCTGCGGCGTCGATCTCCTCATGAGATTCGTGGATCTCGAACACCTCGAGCTCGTCGAGCGAGCCCAGGTGGTCTTGCAGGGCTCCTGCGGCACGGTCAGCGTGGCGGTACCACTCGCGCGCTTCTTCATCTCGGCCGAGGTCTTCGAGAACTGCAGCGTAGGCACCGAAGAGCTCTGGGCTCCAAGAGAAGGCACGCTGAGGGTTAAGCTCGGGGATCTCAAGTTCGAAGAGCGCCTGCTGGGTCTGTCCGAGGTCGAGTCGGGCACCGGACATCGCGATGGCGAGGTGCACACGCTGCTCGGTGTCGAGCTTCGAGGTGTCGGCTTCGAGGCCGGTCTCGAGCGCCTTCTCGGGGCGACCGAGGCCGCGCTCGCTGTCGACCATCAGTGCGAGGTGGCCGTCGAGCCCGCTCAGGCGGCGGTAGGTGCGCAGCTCGCGCAACGCCAGGGCGAAGTCTCCGGTGCGGTACGCGGTGATCGCGAGCGTTTCGCGGGCGACAGGGATGCGCCCTGCACGTCGGCTCGCCGAGAGGGCGTGCTGGTGCGCGAGCGCGGGGTCGTCGTCGATGAGCAGCGCCACCATTGCCAGGTGGCGGGCGACGCGCTCCTGCACATCGGCCTGCAGCGTCTTCAGCTCGTTGCGAGCCGCCGGGTGCAAATCATTGGGGCGGATGTCATCGGGGATCACGGGATCCTGATGCTCCGCGCGCACGGGCCGCAGCTCGTGCTGGAGGCGCTCGGCCTCTGTGTACTCGCGCTCACGGCCGCCGCGGTCGCTGCGGCCGCCTCCGCGGGTGCCGCCACGACCGTAGCTCTCCTGGTGACCCCCCTGCGGGCGGTCGCCACGGAAGCCACCGTCTCGGCGATCGCCGCGGTTGCCGCGGGAATCGCCGTCACGCCGGAAGTCACCATCGCGCCGGGGCGCACGGTCGTCGCCATCGCGGCGGGGGCGGCGTTCATCGCGGAAGTCACCGTCACGACGGGGGCGGCGCTCCTGTCCACCGTCACCACCACGGTAGGGGCGACGGTCTCCGCCACCCTGGTACCCGCCGCGACGGTCATCGCCGTCACGGCGCGGGCGCCGATCATCGCGGAAGTCACCATCGCGGGAGGGACGACGCTCCTGGCCACCCTCACCACCACGGTAGGGGCGACGCTCTCCCCCACCCTGGTACCCGCCGCGCTCGCCGGAGCGATCATCACGACGATCACCGCGGAATCCGCCTTCGCCGCCGCGATAGGGGCGACGGTCCCCGCCACCCTGGTACCCACCACGCTCGCCACCGCGACGGTCATCGCCGTCACGGCGGGGGCGGCGGTCATCACGGAAGTCACCTTCACGACGGGAGCGGCGCTCCTGGCCATCTTCGCCACCACGGTAGGGGCGACGCTCCCCCCCACCCTGGTACTCGCGACGCTCGCCGGAGCGATCATCACGACGATCACCACGGAAGCCGCCGCCGTCGCGCTGCTGGCGCTGATCGTTGCGGAAGCCACCTTCGCGGCGGGGCGCACGGTCATCCCCGTTGCGCTGCGGGCCGCGGTCATCACGGAAGTCACCGTCTCGGCGGGGTCGGCGGTCATCGCGATCGCCGAAGTCACGGCGCTGGCCGCCCTCGCGACGCTGACCACCATCACGGTAGCCGCCCTCGCGACGCTGACCACCATCGCGCTGACCGCCGTCACGGTAGCCACCGGCACGGGGTTGCCCGTGGTCGCGACGCTGGTCGTCGTTGCGCTTTCGGGGGCCGCGATCCGCGGATTCGTCCCGCTGGGGTCGTTCGTTCATGGAAGGCCTCCCGAAAAGTGCGCTATCGAATTGCAAGTCTTTAAATGGGTAGAGGGTCGCACGGTGAGCACCTTCTGTGGTGTTCACGGTACGACCCTCTGTAAAAGGTGTCCGGCGGTGTCCTACTCTCCCACGAGGTCCCCCTCGCAGTACCATCGGCGCT
>NZ_JBBCPO010000002.1:0-797071 GCF_037150695.1 Leucobacter sp. VD1 | reverse complement strand
CACCAACAGGCAGACCCAAATACCCATCAGGGCCACCCTCGCTCAGATACAAACCACGAATCGCACCATTGATCACCGAAGCACCAGTCCGATTCGACCAATACGCCGTACCACGCTCAAACTCCTGACGCGACACCCCATTCGCACGCACCTCAGCACCAACAGGCAGACCCAAATACCCATCAGGGCCACCCTCGCTCAGATACAAACCACGAATCGCACCATTGATCACCGAAGCACCAGTCCGATTCGACCAATACGCCGTACCACGCTCAAACTCCTGCTTCACACCGCCGGTGACAGGCCGTTCGCCGCCGGTCGGGAATCCGAGGTACCCCGCTGGGCCACCCTCGGAGGTGTAGAGCGGCAGAATCGCACCACCCACAGGCTGCGAGCCGTAGGGCGAGCTCCAGTAGACATAGCCGCGCTCGAATCGTTGCGAAGCACCGCCACTCACGGCATTTTCACGACCGATTGGGTAGCCCAGCACCCCGAAGGGACCGCCAACGACGTGGTAGTAGTCGCGGATCGCGCCGTTTACCCCGCCGACACCGGTGTACGGGTTCCAGTAGAGGGTGCCCCCGCTGAACTCCTGCACCACGCCGATGCCGACGGGCTGGGCTGCTTGCAAGGGGCGGCCGTAGAGCCCGCTTAGCCCACCATTGCTGGTGTGGAAGGCAGTGAAGTACTCGCTGACCTGCACGCCCTGCGCACTGCCGAACCAGCTCGTGTAGAAGTTGTAGAAATTGCGGTTGCCGTAGCTCGAACAGCTATCGCCCGTACCCCAGCCTGCATTGAGCGCGGCCTGGTTGGGGCGGTACGGAGTGTAGATATACAGCGCGGCGGTGGCCCAGTTCGCGATCCACACATCCGAGGTGCCGCAGCCCGCGTTCGGATGCCACTGAATGCGGTTGTTCTGGAACGGTCGATAGTTGTAGCTGTTCGGAAAGGCCTTGTACACCTTCAGCTGCCAAGCGCCGCGATACATCTGAGCGGGAAAACCCCCGGCGCCGTTATTGCAATTGGGCGAATTGTTGGGGCCGGAGTCCGGGCAGTCGTACCCCATCGCAAAATCGTACTGACGCACGGTCGGCCAGGTGTCGGTGACCAGGCTCTGCTCTTTTTCGAGCATGACGAGCAGCACCTTCGGGCTGATGCCGCACGCCGCACCAACACGCGCGATATAGCTCGCAGCGCTCTCGTTCACGGCGCCCGCCATAGCGCTGCAGTATGCGTTGGCGGGTCGCGCGGCCGTCGTCCAGAATGAGCCACCGAGGCACGCTCCAGAAATCATGGTGCTTCCCCATGGCGTGTAGGCCCCGCGGCCGGGATCCCCAATCGTGCAGCGCGGCACGCGCTGGTTCAGGAAGGACTGGATCTGAGCCGCGTTCCAAGCCGTGCCGTCGTAGAACAGCGCATCGTCGATGATGTTGCCCGCGTCGAAGCCCGCCGACGGGTTAGCGTAGGCGGGCGCGTCCGAAATGCTCGGCGCAAGCAGCGCCATCACCGCGGCCCCGGCCGCGCACAGCGCAATCGCTGTCGCTCGCGCACCGCGCCACTTGATCCTGGCTCGCACCGGCACTCCTTCATCGAACGAGACGTCAAAGCCTCAAGTAGTTGCTGAATGTTTCGCTTTACTCTAATCGCGCGGGAGGTCTCCCGCCAACGACCCCATGTCATGCAGGCTGCCTCCTGTCTGTGTCTGCCAGAATGGACACCATGAATCCTGCCCTCTCAGGCGATCTGCGCGGCCTCAACGACGATGCGTGGGTCGTCATCCCCCTCTACAACGAGGCGCAGGTCATCGGCGATGTCGTGAGCGGTCTTCTCCCGCTCTTCTCGAACGTAGTCTGCATCGATGACGGCTCCCGCGACGGCTCCGGTCGAATCGCCGAGGCGGCGGGCGCGCGGCTCGTCACCCACCCCATCAATCTCGGCCAGGGAGCCGCACTGCAGACCGGGTTCGAGTACGCCCTCGAACGCGGCGCGCGCTTCGTCGTAACCTTCGATGCCGACGGCCAGCATCGGGTTGAAGACGCTGTGGTGATGCTCGAACGCGCCCGCTCGGAAGATCTCGCCATCGTGTTCGGGTCGCGGTTCCTTGACGACCGCACCAAGCCCGGCATTCTCAAGAAAATCGTGCTGAAGACTGCCGTGTGGGTCACCAACCTCACTACGCGCACGCGACTTACCGATGCGCACAACGGCTTGCGCGTGATCCGCGAGGATGCGCTGTCGCGCATCAAGCTGCGTCAGGATCGCATGGCGCACGGCACCGAGATCGTGGTGCAGCTCGGACGCACCGGCCTTCCCTACGCCGAGCAGGCGGTCGAGGTCATCTACAGTGACTATTCGAAGGCCAAGGGTCAGTCACTGCTCAACTCGGTCAACATCCTCATCGACCTGATCATCCGTTAGGAGAAGACGATGTCGATCTTCCAGTTCCTCCTCATCGCCGTGATCGTGATCGCCGCTGCGCTCGCGGTGAAGTTCCTCCCGGGTGAGCGTTCCCTCGCACTCAAACGGATCTTCGCGATCCTGTTCGTCATCGTCGCCGCGCTCGCAATCCTATTCCCGAGCGCGCTCACGGTCGTGGCGAACTTCTTCGGGGTCGGCCGCGGCACCGATCTCCTGCTCTATGTCTTTATCATCATGATGCTGCTCTTCGCCGTGGCGACGGTGCGCGCAAAGGCTCGAAGCGACGCGAGGGTTACCGAACTCGCGCGCGCTGTCGCGCTCATCGAGGCGCGCGCGCGCGAGGAGCGGCGTTGACAGCCTGGCTCTCAGCAGCACCGGCGCTGCTCACTACGATCGCCCTCACCACTCTTCCTGGCCTGCCGACGGCGTACGCCCTGCGGCTGCGCGGACTCGGCTTCCTGGCGGGCAGCATCGCCGCCTCCTTCGCCACAATCGCGGTCGCCTCGCTGAGCGCCCCGCTCCTCGGCGTGCGCTGGGGCCTGCTCCCCGTACTCATCTGCGCAGCAGTGCTCGCGGCCATCGCTTTCGGGCTGCGCCGCTGGTTGCCCGCAAGGCCACCGCTTCGGCAACATCCCAAGGCTCGCCTGCTCGCGGCGGTGCCGCTGCTCCTTGCCGGTAGCATCATCGCGGTCGAGGTGGCTCGCGCGATTCAAGCGCCCGAGAACGTCTCGCAGACCTATGACGCGGTCTTCCACCTCAATGCGGCCGAGTTCATTCTCGACACCGGTGATGCTTCTCCGCTGCACATGACTCTGGCGGTTCCCTACCAGGCCATCGCCCCTTACCCAACGCTCTGGCACGCCGTCGTCGCATTGGTCTCGGGCATCACAGGGGCGTCGATCCCCGTCGCCACAAACGCGATGGCGCTGGTAGTTGCCGCGTGGGTGTGGCCGATCGCGGTGCTCTTCTTCACCGCCCCCTTCGTCGCGACTCGGAGATCCGGGATGCTTGCCGCCGGGGTGTTCGCCGCAACCTCCTCGGCTTTCCCCTACCTGCTGCTCTCATGGGGGGTGCTCTACCCAAACCTGCTGGCAAACGCGCTCCTCCCGATCGCTGTCGGCTTCACCCACCTTGCGCTGCGCCCGTCGCTCCAAGCCTCGGCCGCCCCGCGCGCGTCCCTGTGGATCACTGCAGCCGGAGCGCTCGGTGCCACGGGCTTCGCCCACCCCAATGGCGTCTACGGCTTCGCTGTAGTGGCTCTTCCCCTGATCATTGCCTATGCCGGACGGGTCGATCGCCGCGGTCTCACCAGACGCGGCCGGATCGGGCGATGGATCGGCGTGCTCGCGGCCCTCGCTGTGATCGTGACGCTGTGGGCGGTCGTGCAGAACGGCGACAGCGACAAGCACTACGCCGGCGGAGTGCTCAAGGGCGCGCTGAGCGCGCTCTCCAACGCACCGCAGCTGCCCGCCAAGGCATGGTTCGTCTCGCTCTTCGTGCTTTCCGGCGCCGCGCTGCTGCTGATCTGGAAACAACACCGGTGGCTCGTCGTCTCATACAGCCTCATCGTCGCGCTGTACGCCATCGCTGTCGGTTTCAACGGCCCCCTGCGCGATGCCTTCACTGTGGCCTGGTACAACGATGCTGCCAGGCTCGCGGCGCTCCTTCCTCTTACAGCCGTGCCCCTCGCGGCAGTATCGGCCATGCTGCTCTTCGATGCGATCCGCCTCGGCCTGGCGCGCCTCCCCGAGCGGCTCCCGGCCCGTACGCCCGCGACGTGGATTCCCGTGATCGCGCTGCTCGCAGTCGCCGCAATCCTGCTCACCGGCGCGCGCGGCTCGAACATCGGCAGCCAGATCGGCTGGATGAGCGGGCTGTACTCCGCCACGCCCGCCGACAAGGACCAGCCAGACCTGCTGTCGGCCGACGAAATGGCGCTGCTGCAGCGGCTCGACACCGAAACGCCTGAGGACGCGCGGATCGCGGGCGATCCGTGGAGCGGTACGGCATACGCTTATTCAATCGCCGGGCGCACCGTGCTCTTTCCGCACATGACCTCGCAGTACGACGAGGACGCGGCCACGATCGCCGCCGGGCTGCGCGATATGGGCGACACCGCCTGCTCCTATCTTGATCGCCTCGGCGTGGACTACGTGCTCGACTTCGGCGACCCCAACTTCCAGGTCTACCCGGCTGAGAAGTCGGCGCACTTCTCCGGGCTGCGCCACGTCGGCGGCAATCCGATCCTGCAGGAGGTCGACCGAGAAGGAGACGCTGCGCTCTACCGTGTGGCGTGCAGCTAACAAGCAGCCGGTAGTCGGCAGAAAGGCGACCTCGCCAGGGGTACGATCAGCCAAAGGCAAGCCGTCTAATCAGCGACTCGGTACTCCTCCGAGCCGAGGTACGCGATCGCGTCTTCAATCGGCCCATCGAAGCGCTTCTTACCGCGCTTGATCACAATGCCCCGGCCGCAGAGCTCGCGCACCATCTCCATATCGTGGCTCACCACGACCATGGTCTTATTCTGCTCGATCATTTCCTGGAACTTCAGCCGACATTTCTCACGGAACGGTGCGTCACCGACCGAGAGGATCTCATCGACAAGAAGAATATCGAGCTCGACGTGGATCGCCACCGAGAACGCAAGGCGCATAAACATGCCCGAGGAGTAGAACTTCACTTCTTGGTCAAGGAACTCGCGGATCTCGGCAAAGTCGACGATCTCCTCGAAGATCGCGTCGATCTCAGCCTCTTTCATGCCAAGGATGGCGGCGTTGAGGTAGACGTTCTCACGACCGGTGAGATCGGGATGGAATCCAGCTCCCACCTCGATGAGACCTGCGACACGACCGCGGGTGAGCACTGCACCCTCGTCGGGCGGCATGACGCCCGACATGATCTTCAGCATCGTCGACTTGCCGGAGCCGTTGTATCCGAGCAGAGCGATCGACTCACCTTCGGCGACGTCGAAGCTCAAATCGTCGAGCGCAGTGAAGTCGGTGCGGAGCTGCTTGCCCTTCGTCCACCCGATGAACGCCTCTTTCATCGAGTGGGTGTGCTTGAGCGAGAAATGTTTCGTGACGCGATCAACGACAATCGCGGGAAGGTGCTGCTGTGCCATGCCGGTCTCCTTACAGGTCCTGCGCGAAGCGCGGCTCGATCTTGCGGAATGTCCACTGTCCGACGATCACGCCGAGGAGAGTGAGCGCTCCCGCAATGCCCACGGTGATCCAGAAGTTCTCGGGGAGCGCGTGAGCGTTCGCAGTCACCGGATCCCAGAATGCGAGGTGGAAGAGTTCGACTGCTGCAGTGAGCGGGTTGACCTGATAGATCCACATCGCCCAATTCGGTAGCTGCGAGGCGACCATCTCCCAGGAATAGAGCACCGGAGAAGCCCAGACCGCAACCATGAGAATGAGCTCAACGAAGTTCTGCGCATCGCGGAAGGCGACGTTGAGCGAGCCGAAGAACAGCCCGAGGCCGGTTGCGGCGAGGGCGATGATCAGCATGCCGAGGATCGCGGCGCCCAGGTACATCGGCAGTGGCAGCCAGCCGAAGATGAGTGCTACGGCGAGTAGCACAGCCGCCTGCGGCAGGAAGTGCACGAAGGAGACGATCACCGCCGCAACGGGGAAGAGTTCTCGCGGCATGTAGATCTTGCGTACGAGGTGGGCGTTGTCGACGAGGGAGCGCGTTGCGTTTGAGAATCCCTCGCTGAAGAAGTTGATGACGATGATGCCGGAAAACAGGTACATCGCGAAGTTCGGGATACCGCGGGCCATCTGCAGGAAGACGCCCATGACCAGGTAGAAGATCGTGAACTGTGCAGCCGGCCGCACATAGGACCACACCCACCCCAGCACCGAGTTGCGGTAGCGCGTCGACGTCTCCTTGCGCACGAGGAGACGCAGCAGGTAGCGCCAGCGGAATACCTCAAGCAGCCCTCGCCCCTGGCCGGGGACGTCGTATCCAGCCGGAATCGCTCCGGCACCGCCGACAGTCGTAGGTGCCACGTCTTCTCCTTACAGCCTGTCCCGCACACGCGCATCTCCGGGAGATTCACCCGGAGCAACCGCACGATTCTAACAAAGCACTTCCGGCGCGGGGCTGACGGCCCCTGCGGCTCACCGCCGCTCCCTATGAGGGGCCCGTAGAATAGTGCCCATGTCAGCCCCCCAGATCAGCCCGCTTGCGTACATCGGAGAGGGCGTCACCCTCGGTCAGAACGTGTCAGTTGGGCCCGGTGCCGTGGTTCTCGGTCCCGCAGTGATCGAGGACGATGTGTGGATCGGCCCCGGCGCGCAGATCGGCGCTCCGCCTGAGATGTCGAATCTGCGGCAGAACGCGGCATGGGCAGGCGATTTTGAACATGCCGGGGTGCGGATCGGGGAGGGTGCGGTGATCCGCGAGAATGCGGTGGTGCACCAGGGCAGCTACCGCGAGACGACGGTCGGCGCCGGCTGCTGGATTCTGGCGCGGGCCTACGTTGCGCACGACGTGCTGATCGGAGAGGGCACGACAGTGTCGGCAGGGGTGAGTATCGGAGGGCACTGCGTCATCGGACCGCGCGTGAACATCGGCATGAACGCCTGCATTCACCAGCGCCGCATCATCGGCGCCGGTGCGATGGTCGGCATGGGCACCCCCATCGCCCGAGATGTCCCTCCTTACGCCAAGGCCTTCGGCTCTCCCGCGAGACTCCGAGCGCTCAATACTGTCGGCATGGAGCGCTACGGCATCGATGCGGCCGAGGTCGCTCTGCTCAGCGAGCGCTACGCCAGCGGCGACGTGCTCGTTGCAGAACCGCTCGCCCTCAGCACCAACTCGCCGCTCGCCGCCGACCTCGCCTGGTGGGCCGCGCAGGAGGGCCGCGTGCCGCTGACCGTGGACCAGGCCGGCTGAGTTTGTTTGAGTGGATCGGCGCGCTCCCCGCAGCGGCGGTGAGCGTTTTCGTGCTGTTCGCGCCCGGCGCCGCTGTCGCGCACTTCTCGGGCATGCGCGGTCTGTGGGCGTGGAGCACAGCTCCTGTGATCTCGATCACGCTGCTGACGGGGGTGGCAATGCTGTTGCCCGTCATCGGGCTACCTTGGCACCCGGGGACAGCCCTGCTCGGCTTTGCGGCGCTCGGTGCCGCGGCGGTATGCCTCATACGATTCGCGCTGAGAACCCGCTTCTCAGCGTGTGCAGCGCCCGCAACGGAAGACGCCGCCATCCGGCGAGGGTCGGCCCGCTGGGTGCCGATCTCGCTCGCTATCTCGGGAGCGCTCCTCACGGTCCTCACCGTCGTCGGGCTGCAATCGCCGAGTCACATCTCTCAAACCGTTGACAATCTCTTCCACCTCAACGCGGTCAGGTACGCTCTCGACTCCCAGAACGCCTCCGCTTTCTGGATCTCAAGCTTCACCACCGCCTTTCCACAGCCCGTCTTCTATCCCGATGCGTGGCACGTCATGGTCTCCTTCGTGGTGGGAGTCAGCGGTGCCGACATTCCTACCGCGAGCAACATGTTCAACTGGGCGGTCTCAGCACTGGTGTGGCCGGCCGGCGCACTCACCCTGGCCTCACAGTTCGTACCGCGCCGCCCAGCCGTGCTCGTCACCGCAGCCGTACTCACCGCCGCATTCCCGGCCTTTCCGCTCAACACGCTGAGCTACGGAGTGCTCTACCCCTATTTCCTGGGCATCGCGATGCTGCCCCTGGCGCTCGCGCTCCTGCTGCAGCTCATCGGTCTCACCCGGGAAGCGCGCCTAGGTCGCTGGGATTCTTTGGCGCTGCTGGCCATCTTCAGCATCGGCGGCGTAGCACTCGCCCACCCCTCGGCGTTTCTGGGTCTCCTCGCCATCGCCATGCCACTGAGCCTCATCGCCCTCGTCGCGGCATGGGGGCACCAGCGCTGGCCGCTCCGGCTCGTGTCTGTCGCGCTCACTGGCGCAGTGCTGGCGGCGGGGGTGTTCTCCTTCACCAGGACCGTCACAGGCTTCCAGTGGCCGGCGCAGACGGGTACGCGAGCGGCATTCCTACAGGCACTCACCGGGGCCTTCCTCGACGCGGGCTTCCCAGTGGTGATCGGGCTTCTAGCCGTCGGCGGCGCACTGACATCGCTGATCTCGCGCAGTGTTCCCGGCATTGCAGCAACAGCGATCTGGGCCACGACCTCAGGCCTCTACGTGCTCGCCGCCGGGGTGAACGTGCCGGCGGCGCGCCAGATTCTCGCCGGCTGGTATGCGGATACCCCGCGACTGGGTGCCCTTGCAGTCATCGGCATCATCCCCATCGCGGTCTACGGCTGCGCCGCGATCGTCGGCTTCATTGAACGCCGCAACGTGCTGCCGCGCGCCGCTCTGGTCACCATCGGCGCCGCACTGCTCGGCTCGGTGCTCGTCACCTCCGGCTACGGTTCTTTCTTGAGGGTCATGCAACTCTCCTACGACCCGAGATCGTCTGAATACATCGACACCATCGCCCCTGAAGACCGTGCGCTACTCGGCAATCTCACCCCGGAGGGCGCACGACTCGCGCTTGACAACCTGATCTCCGCCGACGAACGCGCCCTTCTCAATCGCTTGGACACGCACGTCGCCCCTGAAGACCTCGTCATTGGCAGCCCTTGGACCGGCACCTCGCTCGCCTACGCACTGGAAGACCGTCGCACCCCTATGGCTTACGTCACATCCCCGGTCTCCGCCGAAACCCAGCTCATTCTGCAACGCTTCGCCTC
The DNA here is from genome assembly GCF_037150695.1 of Leucobacter sp. VD1. Taxonomy (NCBI): domain Bacteria; kingdom Bacillati; phylum Actinomycetota; class Actinomycetes; order Micrococcales; family Microbacteriaceae; genus Leucobacter; species Leucobacter sp. VD1. The sequence continues at coordinate 787,935 of NZ_JBBCPO010000002.1, read as the reverse complement.
CGAACCGGACACCCCGGAAATGTGCCGGGCGCTTGACACGACGGGGGTGCGGTTCATCATCGACTTCGGGCAGCGCGAGGTGCACGGCGGTCGCCACGAGTTCGCGGGCATTGAAGGACTCGACGCCAGCCCCGGAGTCGCCCTCGTCGATCGCGAGGGTGACGCGAAACTGTACAGGATCACCTCTTGCGGCCTGGGATAGCCCACGCGGCATACCGCCACAGGGTTTACAGCTACGGTGGTGTGTGATGGATTTCATGAACACGCCACTCGTCTCCCTCGCTCCGGCGAGCTCGGGACACCTCGAAGCGATCAGCGCACTCCAGCGGGAACAGCTATTCGCCGCGGCGAACTACCACGCGCTTCGCACCCCGGGGGCGACGCTCGAACTCCGTGTGGGCATCGGGAGCATCACCCAGATGCCAGCACTCACGGACGCCGGCACGGTCGACGGCAGTGCCCTCGAAGGCGAACCCGCCTTCACAGTCGAGGTGCGCAGCCTCGCAGTCGGCTCCATGCAGGCTTCCCCGCCTGAGCGCCCGGTGATCCGCTGGATCCGCCTCGGCCACGCCGATGCCACCCCTGCAACCACCGAGCCGCCCGCCCCGGCCTCCCTCCCCCGCCGCGTCTACCGCGAGCTGGAACGCCGCGCCCCCATCGTGCTCGACGCCGCGCGCGAGACGATCATGCGCCGACGCGAACGCGCCATCTCCGGCCCACTGCCCCGCTACCCGGAAGGGGCCGCCGCCGCTCACGGCCGCGCAGCCCTTGACTCTTGGCGGCACACCCCCGCTGCCGCGCCGAGTGATGCGCCGCCAGCCGTGCTCTTCGGGCTCCACTGGTTGCAGACCGGCGGTGCCGAGCGTTGGGCGGTTGAGACCATTCAGCTCGCGAAGAACGCTGGGCTGCTCCCCGTCGTGGTCACCGACCAGAACTCGGTGCACCCCTGGCTCACGCGCCCCGAGCTCGAGGGTTGCATCATCATCGCGCAGAGCTTCCGCGGGCATCTGCACGAGCTCGACATCGCCCTCACCCACGCAATCCTCGAGAACTTCAATCTGGCGGGCGTGATGCTGCACCACTGCCAGTGGCTCTACCTCAGCCTGCCATGGGTCGCCGAGCACCGCCCCGAGCTGCCCGTGATCGACTCGCTGCACATCGTCGAATATCTGGGCGGTGGATACCCGGGTCTCGCAGCTCAGTACGACGCTTTCGTCGACACCCACCACGCCATCTCACCCGAGCTAGTGCGCTGGCTGACCGAGGTGCAGGGCATTGCAGCACGCAAGGTCGCACTCGCCCCGCTCACCGCACTCACCGTCGACAGCAGCGCCGATTTCACGGGCCGCGACCCGCGAAACCCGTTCACAATCTCCTTCGTGGGCCGCCTGTCACGGCAGAAGCGCCCCGACGTCTTCCTAATGCTCGTGCACCGTCTGCAGCGATCAGGCATCCCCTTCCGCGCCATCATGCACGGCGACGGCGAGATGCGCGATGTGGTGCACGGTCTCATCGACCAGTTCGGTCTGCGCGGCATCATCGAACAGCGCTACGAAGAGACGCCCGTCTCCGAGACACTCGCAGAAACCAACTTGCTCGTGGTCACCTCGATCAACGAGGGCATCACCCTCACCACCTTCGAAGCGGTCGCCGCCGGGGTGCCGGTGCTGTCGGCCGATGTCGGCTCCCAGCGCACCATCGTGCAGGGCGACATGCTCGCGCCCCGCCCGGCGCGACCGTTCATCAAGGCAGCAGCCTCGGTGATCTCGAAGCTCGCCGCAGACGAGCAGCTGCGCGAGCAGCGGTGGAACGAGCAGCGCGAACGGGTCGCCGAGTTCGGCGAGCTGCAGAGCGCACACGAATGGATGAAGGAGACCTTCTCACAATGGCACGCGTAGCCGCAGTCGTCGTCACGTTCAATCGAATCGACAAGCTGAAGACCGTGATCGCCTCAATCGAGGCGCAGACGCACGCTCCCTCGTCGCTCGTGATCGTCGACAACGCTTCGACCGACGGCACCGGCGAGTACCTTGACGAGCTCGAATCGAGCCTGGACCTCGAGATCGTCTCACTGTCGAGCAACACCGGAGGAGCCGGTGGCTTCTCGGCGGGTATGCGGCGCGGGTACGAACTCGGCGCCGATTTCGTGTGGATCATGGATGACGACGGCTACCCCGAGCCCGACGCCCTCGAAAAGCTGATCACCGGCTTCGACGCGGCAGCCGCCGAACTCGGCGAGGAGATGCCCTTCGCCTGCTCCGTGGTGAAATACATCGACGGCACCATCTGCGAGATGAACAACCCCGTGCCCACCTGGGACTGGGGACGCCTGCTCGCCATCGGCCAGAACTCGGTGATGGTGACGAGCTGCTCCTTCGTGTCGGTGCTCGTGCCGCGCTGGGCGCTCGAACGCTACGGCCTGCCCTACAAGGAATACTTCATCTGGTTCGATGACGCCGAGTACACGCTGCGGCTCTCGAAGGCATGCCCTGGCGTGCAGGTGCTCGACAGCGTCACCGTGCACGACATGGGCGTGAACCAAGGCGTCAATTTCGGCATGATCGACGACAAGAACGCTTGGAAGTTTGCCTACGGCATCCGCAACCAGGCCTCATATCGTCGCCACCACCAGTCGCTGCCACACTTCCTGATGTTCGCAGCGCAGGTTATCGTCGGCATGCGCCGTGGGCGGGTGAAGCGCAAACTGCAGAGGCAGATGGTCTCGAAGCTCTGGGAAGGATTCCGATTCAACCCCCAGATCGACAGGGTCGTGTAGCGCTCCGGGATCTGCACCCCCGGGCGGCGACCCACCGCGGCGACAGCATGGACCCAGTTCACCCCGCAGCTCCCCACCGGGTGCGATACTGGCATGATGCCTGCTCCATCAGTGTCGCCTTCGGCAACGAACGCAAGACCCGCTGCACAGGCTCAGCATCCCCAAAACGGCTCGGCGAAGACCACATCGGCTCCGCGCTACCGGAAGGACATCGACGGCCTCCGCGCTGTCGCGGTACTGCTCGTGGTCGTTTACCACGTATGGCTCGACCGCGTCTCAGGCGGCGTCGATGCCTTCCTGATGATCTCGGCGTTCTTCCTCACGGGCTCCTTCGTACGCCGCCTCGAAGCCGGCAGGCCGCTTGCCATCGTGATCCAGTGGATCCGCACCTTCAAGCGGCTGATGCCGGCCGCAGCCGTAGTCATCGCCGCAACCGTCATCGCCGCAACCATCATCATGCCGGCCTCAGGCCACCCCGACCTCTGGCGGCACGCCTGGGCCTCACTCTTCTACTACGAGAACTGGGCACTGGCCGCCGAATCAGTCGACTACTACGCTGACAACTCGCTCGCCAGCCCACTGCAGCACTTCTGGTCGCTCTCGGTGCAGGGGCAGGTATTCTTCCTCTGGCCGCTGCTGTTCGCCGTCATCGCCTTCCTGCGCTGGGCCCTCGGCCGCCGCAGCGTGCGCGCCGTCGCGCTCGTGTGCTTCGCAGTGGTGTTCGCCGTCTCGCTCGCATACTCCATCATCACCACCCAGGAGCACCAGGAGAGCGCTTACTTCAACACCGGGGCCCGCATCTGGGAGTTCGCGGCCGGTTCGATCCTCGCGATCGCGCTGCCCTGGATCCGCCTGCCCCGCGCGCTCGGCGCCGTCATCGGCTGGCTCGGACTCGCCGCGCTCCTCGCGTGCGGCATGGTGCTCGACGTGCAGGGCGGCTTCCCCGGATACCTGGCGCTCTGGCCGGTGCTCGCCGTCGCGGCGATCATCCTGGCCGGCTCCCCCGACGAGAAGGGCTTCGGCCCCGCACTGCTGCTCGAAACGAAACCCGTGCTGATGCTGGGGCGCGACGCCTACGCGCTCTACCTAGTGCACTGGCCGATCCTCGTGCTGACGCTCATCGCCCGCCGCGGCGAACCCCTCGGCTTTTTCGAAGGCCTCGCCCTGATCATCATCTCGATCGTGCTCGCGCGTCTGCTCACCTGGCTCGTCGACGCCCGTGTGCGCCGACTGGCGTGGGCCAACAGCAACAACTTCCGCGGCGCCGCCGTGATCCTCCTGTCGATCGCGGTTGTCGCGATCCCTCTGGTGACCCTCCAGCAGTCGGCGCTGCAGGCCACGCAGGCGGTCCACTCGGCCAGCGCCGCCGAGCGCGCCGCCGCCAACCCCGGTGCCGCAGTCCTCGCCCCGGGGTGGGCCGGCAAGCTCGACCCCGACGCGCCCCGTATCCCGCTCCCCACCGAACTCGACCAGCAGTGGGGCACCATGCCCGAGTTCTGCAGCGCCGAAGACTTCGACTTCGCTTCGTCGGCCGTGCTCGAACGGTGCACCGAGAACGCCATGCAGTCACCCGAGCAGACCATGCTCGTTGTCGGCGATTCCCACGCCGAACAGTGGCTCGAACCGCTCGCAGCGATCGCAGAAGACCGCAATTGGCGTCTCGTCACCGTCCTGAACGGCGGCTGCCCCTTCACGCTCCGGGCAGCCGAAGACTACGCCGAGCCCGAGTTCGGTGCGAGCTGTCTGGCCTGGAACCTCGAACTCATCGACCTCACACTGGCGCTGCACCCAGACATATTCCTCACCGTCGGAACAGCGGCCGCCCCTGCCGACAACGACTCCGACATCGATGCGGGTGAGCGCGAGCACGCGCACGATCAGGCCGCAGCGCTCGACGTGTTCCGTTCTGTGGGCATCACGAGCATTCTGATCCGCGATAATCCGCGTTTCACCTTCGACAGCTATGTCTGCGTCGAACAATCGCGTAGCGTCGAGGAGTGCGAGGTGCTCCGGTCGCAGGCGCTCGCATCCGTAAACCCGCTCGATGCCGTCGCAGGCCCTGGCATCGCGACAGTCGACACCACCGACCTGCTCTGCCCCGGTGACATCTGCCGCGCCGTGATCGGCAACGTCAACGTCTACCTCGACGACAACCACCTCACCATTGCCTACACGGGCACCATGCGCCCCATGCTCGAGAAGCGCTTGCTGGCCGCTATCGCGCGGGCGCAGGAGGCAGCCGCCGCAGCGGTCGCGGCTGAAGAAGCTCAGCCGGCTGACGAGAGCGAAACCGTTGATCTTCCAGAGCTGGTATCCACCGAACCAGACAATAGTGGCGTCTGATCAGGTGCGCGCGGCGCGGAATCAGCCTGCGGTGCGATCCCCAGGTAGCCCCCGGCCGATGAGGCCGCGGAAGAGCACGCGCTTCACACTCGCGGGCATGAGACGGTAGGCCCCCTTCATCACCACGTTGCGCAAGTATTGCCCACGCGTCACAAACCCCATGCGCAGCATCTCGCGCTGCAGACGCCACTCGGTGCGCGCCTCGGCCCAACCACCACGGCGAGCGAAGGCACCAGAACCGACCCGGTAGGCGAGCAGGGGCTCGGCAATATTCTCGACACGGGCGCCGCTGTCGATGAGGCGGATCCCCAACCAGTAATCCTCCATCCTGCCGAAGGGCTGGTACCGGCCGACCCTGTCGAGCGCCGCAACGCGATACATCATCGTGGGGTGGTTGAAGGGATTGTGGGTGCGGGCGTGATCGCGGATGCGCTGCGCGCCCACCGGCGGCACACGCTGGGAAACAGGCTGCTGGGGATCATGCTCGAATTCGACCATGCCCGTGCCGACCAGGTCGAAGCCCTGCTGCAGCAGCTCCCACTGACGCTCGAATCGTTCCGGCAGCGAGACATCGTCGGCATCCATGCGCGCCACGACGGGCTGCGTGCACACCTCAAGGCCAGCATTGAGCGCCGCTGTGAGGCCGCGGTTCTCGGGCAGCCGCACCATGCGCACCGGCACGGGGCTGCCGGCCGCGATCCGCTCGATCTCCCGTGCGAGTGCGTCGGGCACCGGGCCATCCTGCACGATGACGGCCTCGGCTGGGCGCAAGCGCTGGCCATCGACGGAGCTTGCAAAAGCGAGGCGCAGAAAACCCGGATCATCGCCAGCGTAAACGGGGAGCAGCAGGGAAAACGGAGCCTGCGATGCAGAAGCACTCATGCGGCCGCCGCGCGATCGAGCTTCGAGAGCCGCTCGACCTCGATCATGACGTCAACGGGAACACCGGTGTTGCGCAGCACCTCGCGGGTGGATCGCGGAGCGCGCAGCCAACCATCGCGCCACCCCCGGCGCAAGCAGTCACGCAACTGGGCGCGGTCGGAGGAGGCGCGGAAGGTGCGGAACCAGCGCCGCGCCGTCGCCGCCGAGTACAGCAGCTTCTCCCAGCCGTAAAGCGCCCGCGACAGACGGAAGACCCACAGCTTGTTGCGCACCTCGAAATAGAAACGCTGCCCAGGATCGGCATCGCTCGAACCACGTTTGGCGGTCTTGTGCATGACCACCGACCCCGGCACGTAGAGGCCACGGGCGCCGCGCAGCAGGCGAGCCGAGTACTCGAAGTCGTCGTTCCAGAGGAAGTAGTCGGCGATGGGCAGACCCTGTTCGCGCACCCGCGGCGCACGCAAGAAGGCCGAAACGAATGAGATCGAGCGGATCTCCATACCGCCGGCCTCCGCGGCGCGCGCCCGCTCATCTTCCGATGCGCGGATCTTCGCCTTCGGAGTGTTCATCGGGTGATCCTCGCCGTCGGTCCAGACCACACGGGAGCCCATCACGGCAAGATCATCCTGACCGGTCGCACAGTAGCGCTCGTGCGCGGCGAGCGCACCGGAAAGCGCGTCGGGCCCTGGCACGGTGTCGTCGTCCATCACCCAGACCCAATCGACATCTTCTTCGGCGATCGCCGCAGCAATGCCCGTTGCGAAGCCACCGGCACCGCCGGTGTTCTTGGTGAGGGGAATGAGCCTTGCACGCTCGCCCCACTGCTCGAGCAGTTCGGCGGCCACCTCCACAGACCCGTCATCGGAAGCGTTATCGACGATCACGAGCCTGTCGACGGGTCGACTCTGCGCCGCCAGCGCTTCGAGGGACTCCCTCAGCAGCTCGCGGCGGTTGTAGGCGACCAGCACGGCCGTGACGTGCATGCGCACTCTCCTTCAGGGGGTCGAACCTGCACAGTCTACCGTCACCGATCCCACAGCTCACGATAGAACCCGGCGGCGCGGGCCGGCACCACGGCGCGATACTCCTCCGCGGTGAGGTCAAGGATGGTGCCGGGAGGCACCTGCGTCTCATCCGCGAGCGCCGAAACGCCGACCCCCGCGCGATGGTGCTCGAGCCCGATGCCCGCCAGTTCGATCAGGGTAGGGAACATGCTGAGTTGGTCGATATCGTCGCGGGCAAGCTCAACCCCATCGGGACTCCAGATCCTGTTGAAGATCGTGCGATCAGTGCGACCGTTCAGCTCATTCCAGAAGCTCGCCTCGGGCGCGAGCAGCTTCAGGTGATCGCCCATGAGCACGACGCTGGTGTCTTCGAGCACGCCCGCTTGGTCAAGCGCATCGACAAAGCCCGCGACCTGCTGCATCGAGCAGAAAGTGATCGAGGCGAGCGGCGCCTCCGTATCTTGCTCGCAGGAGTCGTAGAGGTGCGTCGGCTCGTGTGTGTCCAGGCTGAGTAACGTGAGATTGAACGGCTGCGCCTGCGCGTGCAGCCGCATCACCTCATCTTTCGCCAGCGCGAAAAGGCGCTGGTCTGAAAGGCCCCAGTCCTCGCGGATCTCCGTTTCGCCTGCGGCCTGCCACTCGGTCAGATCGTGCACTTCGTCATAGCCGTGGCTGCGGAAGAATGCGCCCTTCCCGGCGAAGTCCGCGTTCGCGCCGCCCATGAACACGTTATGGTAGCCCTCGCCTGCGAGCACGTCACCCAGGCAGCTCGCGTTGGGCAGATAGCTCGCCACCTCGTTGCCCTCTGAGCCCAGCAGGTTGAGATCGGCGTTCTCGCCCAGGGCGCCTCCCGAACGGAGCGGAATCCCGCACTGCGTGCTGACGATCCCAGCCATGGTCCAGCCGCCGCCCTCGTACTGCCGCAGACTCGGAATCGACTCCCACCCCGAGGTGGCCTGCTGCAGCGGGGCGAGCATGTTCTTCTCGAAGATACTGTCGTCGCCGAGTGTCTCCTCGACCGATTCCAGATAGACCACGATGAGGTTGCGATGCTCGTTCTCGCCGACGCCGCCCACGCTCATACCCTGACCGCCACCGCCGTTCGCGCTGACACCGTGCCGGGGCACAACGTAGTAATCGGCGACAGTAGCCGCACCCGCAGCTTCGCGAGCATAGGACTGCACGTACGCACCAATGCCGACAGTCGAACCAAACGCGACCACGCCGCTCACCATCACCGCGACGGCCACCACAGCGGAGAGCGTGCGCAGCACTCGGCTGGGCCGAGCCTGCAGGCCACCGCTGCGGCGGAGTGCGCACCGCGACCGCACCGTGAGCAGCACGAGCAGCAGCACCACCCCTGCTGGGATGAGCAGGATCGACACCACGGCATCAACGATCAAGCCGTCGCCTCCTGCACCCTCTCCCCCTGGCAGGTTCATGAGCATCTGATCGACGGAGATCGCCCCGAAGGTGCGCTGCACCCACAGCGCGGCGCCAAGGAGCACGGCTCCGATCAGGATGAGCAGCCAGAAGCCCGTGACAGCGGCACCCCGCAGGAAACGCGAGCGTCGGCTTGCCACTCGAACCCCACCGCTTCGAGTTTCGGCCGCCGACCGCCCGGGTTCACGCTCTTCTCTCGTCACAGTGGCACGAGTTTACGTCTTCTTTACGAGAGTTCACTTGGAGTTCATGCCCCGGATGCGGCGGGCGGCAGAATCTTGCGCCTGTCGCACGCGGAGAGCATGGAATGATAGTGGTGCGAGGCTGCCTCCGTGCCGCCGAGCGGTTTGGAGCGTCGATGCGACTACTGGATTCCGTGTTGCCGATCGTGGCTGCGCCCATGGCCGGCGGGCCGACGACGGTCGCGCTGGCTGCGGCGGTCGGGGCCGCGGGTGCCTATCCCTTCCTCGCCGGCGGCTACAAGTCACCCGAGGCGCTCGCAACAGAGATCGAGCAGCTGCGCCCCCAGGTGCACGGCTTCGGCGTGAACCTGTTCGTGCCGTCGCGCGCGGTCCCTGATCGGGCATCCTTCGCCGCCTATATCGATGAGATTCGCGGGGAGGCCGAGGCGCACGGCGTGCAGTTGCAGCCCGAGCCTGTGATCGACGACGACCACTGGAACCAGAAGCTGCGCTTGCTGCTTGAACGCCCTGTGCCGACGGTGTCGCTGACGTTCGGGCTGCCCGACGCCGGCGACATCGCCGCGCTGCGGCGGGCGGGCACGCGAGTGCTCGCGAGCGTCACCTCAGTTTCCGAGGCCCGGCTCGCACGCGCCGCCGGCGTCGATGGGCTGATTGTACAGGGGCCCGACGCCGGCGGCCATAGCGCCGTCTTCGATCCCGCACGGATCCCGGAACCGATCGACACCGCGGCGCTCGTGCACCATGTGATCCGCGAGAGCGACCTCCCCGCGATCGCCGCCGGAGGCGTCGACGGTCCGGCGGCCGTGAGCCGCTTGCTCGCCGCGGGCGCCGAGGCCGTGGCGGTGGGCACCCTGCTGCTGCGCACGGACGAGGCGGGCACGTCGCAAACCTACCGTGCAGCCCTTGCCGATCCCGCCTTCGACGAGACCGTCATCACACGGGCCTTCACCGGCCGCCCCGCCCGCGCACTGCGCAATGCCTTCATCGACCGTCACGGGAGCAACGCACCGAACGCCTACCCAGCGGTGCACCATCTCACCCGCGAACTGAGAGCCGCGGCCGCACGCTCCGGCGACACCGGCAGGCTGCACCTGTGGGCGGGAACCGGCTACCGCAACGCGAGCGAGGGCCCTGCCGCGGATGTTGTGCAGCGGCTCACCGCTGGCGTCTGAAGTCACTCGGGCAGGTCGCAAGGCCCGCACCCACGTGGGACTACTCCGTGGCCTCCTGCGGAGATGCGGCAGCAACGCCCTCGGCGACAAGCTGGTGGATGATGCTGTAATCGGGCAAATCGGGATCGACAGCCGGCGGCACCAACTCGACATTGACCGGAGCGTGCTCGCGCGCCTTCGAAGCCAGGTCGACGAAGCGGCCCAGCATCGACTCCGGGATATCGGTTTCGACAAGCTGCGTGCCAGCCGCAGCGACCTCCTGGAAGCGCAACAGCACATTCGCCGGGTTCATCTGCGCGAGAATCGCGGCCTGCAGCTCACGCTGACGCGCCATGCGGTCATAGTCGCCGTTCGAAGATCCGTAGCGCGAACGCGCATACCACTGCGCCTGATAGCCGTCGAGGCGCTGCTCGCCCGGCTCGATCCACCCGTCGACGTCAACAAGCTCACCCGTGTACTCATCAATGTGGCCGCCGATCGGCAATGGCTCCTGCACGTTCATCGTCACGCCACCGAGGGCGTCGATCATATGCGAGAACCCATCCATGTTGACGAGCACGTAGAACTGCACCTGCAGGCCGGTGATCCCCGTCACCGCATCCTTCGTCGCCTCGATACCGGGCGAAGACCCCTTCGATACCGCGTCTGCATACATGCCCTCGTACGAAGGCGATCCCGAGTCTTCAAGTTCGGTGACGAGCGAGTTCAGATTGCCCGTGGTGAAGCAGTAGTAGCCGCCGCCCTCGACAACGACGTAATCGTTCACCTCATCGCAATAGCCGTAGGGGTACACCGCAGCGAGCGGCGACTCCTCAGGGAATGGCGCAAGCTTGAGCTCGCGCGGCAGGCCGATGATGACGGACTGCCCCGTCTCGGCATCGACGCTGACAAGCGAAATGCTGTCGGGGCGCAGGCCCTCGCGATCCGCCCCCGCATCAGCGCCGAGCAGCAGAATGTTGTAGCGCCCATCGATCGGCTCAACAGCCGGCGCACCCTGAAACAGATCACCGAGCAGGCTGCGGCCCGCCCCCACCGCCGTGCCAGCCCATGCAGCGCCAGCAACCGGAAGAATCGTGAGCAGCACCGACAGAGCCGCCACCGGGACGCGCCAGTTGCCGGGCACGCGCACCAGGCGGGTGAGCCGCAGCGTATCGAACCCGAGCACCAACCACAGCACCGCATACGCGAACAGCAGAATCTGCACACCGAGCAATACGAAACCGTTGGTGAAGAACGACAGCGTCGCCACCCTGGCGAACAGCAGCCCCGCGAGCGAAGCGAGACCACCCGCGACCAGCAGCAGCGTTGCCGTCAGCCCCAGCCGGCCCAACCGACGGCTCCCTGCAAGCAGCTGCGCACTGCCAGGCAGCAGAAAGCCCAGCACGACCAACCAGCGGGCCCGCTTGCTCATCAGCGGACCCTCCGCCATATCGGGATGGCGGAGCGGCTGTTCGAGGTCGAGGCTCATGCCCCGTAGCCGCCCGGGTTCGCGGACTGCCACGCCCAGGTGTCGCGGCAGGCCTCGGCAAGGCTGCGAGTGGTGCGCCAACCGAGCCTGTCGTTTGCACGACGGGGATCGGCCACGACCTCGGCGACGTCACCCGGCCGCGGAGGAGCTACCTCGTAGGGCACCGGCTGCCCCGACGCCTCCTCGAAGGCGCGCACCACCTCAAGCACACTTGAGCCGATGCCGGAACCCAGGTTGTAGATCTCTACGCCCGCTTCGAGGTGTTCGAGGGCGGCTACATGACCCTCTGCGAGATCCATGACGTGAATGTAATCGCGCACCCCCGTGCCATCAGGCGTGGGGTAGCTGTCGCCGAAGACACTGAGGCGCTCGCGCGTGCCCACGGCAACCTGCGCGATGAACGGCATGAGATTGTTGGGAATCCCAGCAGGATCTTCTCCGATGCGCCCCGACGGATGCGCGCCGACAGGGTTGAAGTAGCGCAGCAGCACGGCACCCAAGTCGGGCCAGGAGGCGTGGGTATCGCGGATGATCTGCTCGTTCATGAATTTCGACCACCCGTAGGGGTTGGTGAGGCCAACGCCCGCGCGGTGCGACTCGTCGATGGGGGCCACATCGGGGTCGCCGTACACCGTCGCCGAGGAGCTGAACACGAGCTTGTCGACGCCTCGCTCGCGCATGAGATCGAGCAGCACAAGCGTCGAATCGAGGTTCACCCGGTAGTAGCGGGTGGGCTGAGCCACCGACTCGCCGACTGCTTTCAGACCCGCGAAGTGGATCACCGCATCGAAATCGACGCCCTGCAGCGCAGCAACAGCAGCGGCACGGTCGGCGAGATCGGCCTCGATGACGGGGATCTCCCGGCCCGTCAGCTGCTCCACTCGGCGCACGGCCTCAGGGCTGCTATTCGAGAAATCATCGAGCACGACAACCTCGTGGCCCCGCTCCAGCAACACAACGGCCGTGTGTGAACCGATGTATCCGGCTCCGCCGGTCAACAATACGCGCATGGATACCAGCGTACTGGGGCGAAACCCGAGAGAGCCGCCAGAATCTCGCGAAGATCACATTTCCATTACGGCTACGCGTGACGCCCAACTCCGCGGGACCCTCCGGGAGGTTTCCCCGGCGCACCTCAAATACAATGAGACCCAGGCACGCGCTTGAAGTTCCGCGCGCTGTTCGAGACGGAGGGGAGACTGCATGGCCACGCTCACCCTCATCGCCGAGCCGTTCCCCGACTGGGAAGCACCGGCCCACGCCGCAGCCGCCCGCGACCTCACCAATGCCGTCGCCGCCACCGCCCCGCGCAGCTGCAGCGCCCGCTATCTCATGGCGCGCGGCTCCGCACAACCAGCCTTCGCATCGCCGGTCATCCGAGTAGATCAGCTGCCGATGCGCGCCGCGATGCTCCCCTACGTCTGGCAGAGCGGCACCACGGCCCGCCCGCTCGACGGCGAGTTCGTGCACGCCCTCACCCCGATGCTGCCACTCCGCTCGCGCGGCGAAGACGACGGCTCGCAAACCTCGGTCACCATCCCGCACAGCCTCGCTTGGGAGGCGCCGGCGTTGCTCGGCAACGCCCAGGCCCGCCTCTTCCGCGCCTTCACGAGGCGCGCGGTGAAGCTTGCAGATGTGATCCTCACTCCCACCCACGCCACGGCCCGGGTGCTGCAGCGGCAGTACGGCGAGCACCTGCCCGTCCAGGTCCTGCCCCTCGCACCGCCGGCCGAGTACCTCGCGGGCAGTGATGCCGCGACGCGACGGGAGGCGCTGGCGTTGCCCGAGCGCTACGCGCTCACCACGGCGATGCCGGGCGAATTCGGCCGCCTCGAGTGGTTGTTCGACGCGCTGCGCACCGACCCGTCGCTCCCGGCACTGGTCGTGCTCGACGGGCTCGACCCGCGCGCACCTACGAAAGAGCACCGCGACGAGAACGGCGCGCACGAGATCGCGATTCCCGCAGAGTTGCACGATCGCGTCACCGTCGTGCGCCCCCGCGAGCTCGCCGATATCGGCGCTGTGCTTTCGGGAGCCGCGCTGCTGGTGCTGCCCCAGAGCTACTCCGGCACCGGCTACACCGTGCTCGGTGCGCTGAGCGCCGGCGTACCCGTGCTGCACGCCGACCAAGACGCCACCGCGGAGCTGGTGCTCGATGCCGGCGTCGCGGCAGAAAGCGCCGGGCCGTTCGCCGCCGAGTACAGCCGGCTATTCCGCGACGCCGAAGCGCTCGCCCAGCTGTCAGTGCTCGCCTGCGATCGGGGGCGCAGCTACAGCTGGCGCGGCGCCGCCTGGCAGCTGTGGGAAACCCACGCCAATCTCTAAGATCTATTGAGATGTGCGGATCCGCGAGCCCGGAGCCTCGCAGCGGTGCCCGCGGCACCCCCTCAGATCGCGTCGACTACCGCCACGCCTCCCCGCGAGCGCGCATAGCGCCACGCGAGAAGCGCAGCGAGCAGCGTCGTCGAGACGACGAAGGCGACGGTCGCCCACCAGCCGCCCGCACCGAAGGCCACACCGCCCACCCAGCCGAGCACACTTGAGCCCGTGTAGTAGCCGAGGTTGTAGAGCGCGGGTGCGAGGCTGCGCCCCGCCCCAGCCCGCCTGTCGATGAGACCGCTCGCAACGGTGTGGGCGGCGAAGAAGGCCCCCGTGAACAGCACCAGGCCGACGACCACCGCCACAAGCGAGGGGGCCAGCGTCAGCGCGAGCCCGGCCACCATCGTGGCAGCGCAGCCGAGCAGCGTCAGCGTCGGCGGAATGCCGCCTGTTGCTCGCCACACCCAGCGCGACGCCGCAGCGCCCGCGAGGTAGGCGAGGAAGATCCATGACGACTGCGCAAGCGACAGCCCGAACGGCTCGTGCTGCAGACGGAACGCGAGATAGTTGTACGCCGCGACGAAGCCGCCCATCATCAGGAACGCCTGGGCCACGAGCACCATGACGCCCGGCGTGCGGAGGTTGGCGAGGGTGGCGGGCAGGATCGCCATGCCGTCGCGCGGAGGCACGGCGGTCGGTGGGATGCGCACGAGAAACACCGCCGTCGCCGCGGCGGCGAGCACCGCGACGGCGCCCATCCCCCAGCGCCAATCACCGGGTTCGGCCGCTGTTGCGGCGATGATGCGGCCCGCGAGGCCGCCGAGCGTGGTGCCCGCAATGTAGGTGCCGATAGCGGTGCCGAGCGCCCGCGGGTGCACCATCTCGGCGATTGCGGTGACCGCGATGGCCACAAGCCCCGCGAGCAGCAGCCCTTCGACGAACCGCGCCGTGACGAACCATCCGAAGTGCGGAATGAACGGGGTGCCGAGGCCGACCACCATGGCCGACGCCATGGAGATACGCATGGCACGCACCCTGCCTATGCGGTCGGAGAGCCGTGCCCAGGGCAGCACCCCGATGGCGACGCCGATGGTCGCAGCACCGACCGCCCAGGAGGACTGCCCGGCAGACACTCCGAAGTCGCGCGCGAGATCCGGGAGTATGCCCTGCGGAGAATACATCTGCGCGAAGGTTGCGAGCCCCGCGCAGAACAGGGCGATCAGCGATCTCCGGTAGCGCGGCGTGCCCGCCTGCGCGCGAGGTTCGTCGCCGACGCCTTCCGGGCCGGAGCCCTCGCCGTCGCGGCCCGCCACAATAGCTCTGCTACTCGGAGGCGATGCGGGCCTGCAGCGCTGCGTTCTTCGTTTCAACGATGTCGGTGAGCTGCTGAGCGTACTCGGCAAGGCGCTGCGCGATCACCGGGTCGCTCGCGCCGAGAATGCGCGCAGCCAGCAGACCGGCGTTCTTCGCGCCGCCAATGCTCACTGTCGCCACCGGAATGCCACCGGGCATCTGCACGATCGACAGCAGCGAGTCGAGCCCGTCGAGCTTCGCAAGGGGCACCGGCACACCCACCACAGGCAGCGTGGTCATGGAGGCCACCATTCCCGGCAGGTGCGCGGCTCCGCCGGCACCGGCGATGATCACCCGAAGCCCGCGCGCGGCGGCCTCACGGGAGTAGCTCACCATTTTGTCTGGGGTGCGGTGGGCGCTCACCACCTCGACCTCGTGGGGAATGCCGAACTCCCGCAGCACCTGCACGGCGTCGGCCATGACGGAGAAGTCGCTATCGCTGCCCATGATCACGCCAACGAGGGGCGCTGCGGAGGTGTTGCTCATACGGTCCATCGTATCGTCGCGCGGCGGCCGTGCTCCGCGATCAGATCGGCGGATCCGCCGCGGTGCGAGCTCAGGCGAACGCTGCCGCGGCGGCGCGCGCCTCGGCGAGCACGACATCGAGCGAGTCGCCCGTGACGGTGACGTGCCCCACTTTGCGGCCGGGGCGGGGCTGCTTGTCATAGCTGTGGATCTTCGCGCGCGGGTGGGCGGCAAGCGCGGCGGCGTAGCGCACCGGCATCGGCCCCTCCTCGGGGCCGCCGAGCACATTGACCATCACCGCGACAGGCGCCGTCATCGAGGTGTCGCCGAGGGGCAGGTCGGCCACCGCCCGCAGGTGCTGCTCGAACTGGCTCGTCACCGAGCCCTCGATCGAGAAGTGGCCAGAGTTGTGCGGGCGCATGGCGAGCTCATTGACGAGCACCCGGCCATCGCGGGTTTCGAACATCTCAACGGCGAGCACACCAGTGACGCCGACGCCCTCAGCCACAGCGCTGCCGATGCGTGCGGCCTCTTCGAGCGTCTCGGCGCGCTGCACCGGAGCCGGGGCGACCACCTCAGCGCAGACGCCGTCGCGCTGGATAGTCTCGACCACAGGCCAGGTGCGAGTCTCGCCCCCGGGGCGGCGAGCCACGAGCTGTGACAGCTCACTGGTGAAATCGACGAGCTCTTCGACGAGCAGCCGCCCCCCGTGGCCGTCTTCGGCGAGCGCCGTGAACCAGTCGCGCACCTCTGCCGCGTCGGAGACGACGCGCACGCCCTTGCCGTCGTAACCGCCGCGGGCGGTCTTCACAACGGCACGACCGCCGTGCGCGTCGATGAACGATTGGAGCTCTTCGGCGTCGGCAACCGCCGCCCAGGCGGGCACTGGCACGCCCAGTTCGCCGAGCTTCTCGCGCATCAAGATCTTGTCTTGCGCGAACTGCAGGGCGTCGGGACGGGGGTGCACGGCGACGCCGCGGCGCTCCAGCTCGCGCAGAATCTCGCCGGGCACATGTTCGTGGTCGAAGGTGACCACGTCGACGGTCTCGGCAAAGGCGTAGACCGTCTCGGCGTCGCGGTAGTCGCCGACAACGTCAGCGGCGCGCGCGGCGCTCGAGCCCTCGGCTTCAGCGAGCACGCTGATACGCAGCCCGAGGTGGATGGCCGGCGGCACCATCATGCGGGCGAGCTGCCCGCCCCCGATGACGCCGATCCTGATGCTGCCGCTCTCGAGAGTCATGCCTTCTATTCTGCCGTATCGCGCCACTCGCCCCGCGCCCGCGCTCGCCAGCCGCTCCGCAGCGGAACCGATCGACGTTCACGCACCCCAATCCGCGGATGTTCGGTGCCTGCACGTCGATCGGTACGTTTGGGGGGCAGGGGATTTGGTTGATAAAAATCAACCATTGCCCTATAGTTGATCTTCGTCAACAAAGCGGAGCAGGATCCCGATCCGCCCCGGGCACACGCACCCCGGAGCCCCCGATCCGCACCCGCCAGCCGCGGCCCATCACCGAAGCCAGCCGCACCGCTCACCAGCATCCCGCGAAGGAACCATATGACGCACCCCTCCACCCAGGCCTCCGCAACGGGGCTGCTCACCGGCCGAGCCAAGAACCTCGCACTCGCGGGGCTCTTCCTCGCCAACTTCGTCTCCATGCTCGCCATGAACGTCGTGGGCACCTCGATGCCGATCATCATCGCCGACATCGGCGGCACGCAGGCCGCGTTCACCTGGGTGGTCACCGCCACCATGCTCGCCGCAGCGATCTCCACCCCGATCTGGGGCAAACTCGCCGACCTCACCAGCAAGAAGGTGCTGCTGCAGCTCGCAATCGTCATCTTCATCCTGGGCTCGGCGTTCGCCGGCATGGCGCAGGACCCCACCTGGCTCATCGCCTGCCGCATCGTGCAGGGCCTCGGCGTCGGCGGCCTCGGTGCACTCGCGCAGATCGTGCTCGCCGAGATCATCAGCCCGCTCGAACGCGGCAAGTACATGGGCATCCTGGGCGCCATCATGGCCGTGGCCACCGTCGGCGGCCCCCTGCTCGGCGGCCTACTCACCGACACCGTCGGCTGGCGCTGGAACTTCTACGTCGCCGCCCCCATCGCGATCGTCGCGATCATCATGCTGCAGCGCACCCTACACCTGCCCGTGCGCAAGCAGAAGGTCAAGATCGACTACTGGGGCACCGCGCTCATCTCGCTCGGCTTCTCGAGCCTGCTCATCTGGGTGACGCTCGCCGGCTCCAACTTCGAGTGGTGGTCGTGGCAGACCGTCGCTATGGTCGGCGGTGGCATCGCCGCCCTCGTGATCGCCGTGTTCGTCGAGCTGCGCGTCGAAGAACCGTTGATCCCGATGACCCTGTTCAAAAACCGCACCTTCACCCTCGCCTCCATCGCGTCGATCGCGGTCGGCCTCGCCATGATGGGCACCGCCGTGTTCCTCGGCCAGTACATGCAGCTCGCCCGCGGGCGCTCCGTGATCGAGTCGAGCCTGCTGACCCTGCCCATGATGGCGGGCGTGCTGCTCTCTTCCACGATCGTGGGCCAGATCATCACCCGCACCGGCAAGTGGAAGCGCTACATGGTGGCCGGCGCCGTCGCTCTGCTCGCCGGCCTGCTCATGATGGGCCAGCTGCGCTACGACACGAACTACTGGTACGTGGGCATCTCGATGGCGATCCTCGGCGCGGGCGTGGGCATGACCATGCAAAACCTCGTGCTCATCGTGCAGAACACTGTCGGGCCGACCGAGATGGGTGCGGCAAGCGCCTCGGTGACCTTCTTCCGCACCATCGGCGGCACCGCCGGTATCTCAGTGATGGGCGCGATCCTCGCCCACGAGATCGCCGACTACTTCACGGAGGGCTTCACGAAGCTGGCCGCGCTCATGCAGACGGACCCCGACCCCGCCGTGATCGCCGATCTGCAGCGGTTCCAGGAGAGCGACGCGATCCCGAAGATCGCCGAGCTGACCGCGCCCGTGCGAGAAATCGTCGAGTCGTCGTACGGTCACGCCATCGGCAACATCTTCCTCGCCGCCTCCCCCGTCGCGATCGTCGCGCTTATCGCGATCGCGCTGCTGCCCAACATTCCACTGAGCACCCAGAGCAATGCCGAGCGCATCGCCGAACTGAGCCGACGAGAGGCCACAGCCGCAAGCGACGCCGCGGGTACCGCCGCGCACGAACTCCTCGGCGACGCCGTGCAGGCGGCCACCGGGCCGATCGGTGTGGTGTCGGGCGATGACCGCTCGCAGCCCGCCACGGACGCCGAACGCGGCACCAGCCGCACTGAGGCCCGTTAGGCTCAAGACCATGGAGGATCACAACGGCCGCGCCCCGCTGGACGCCCCGGCGGGGACGGCCGACGCCCCCCGCGACGACCGCATCGCGCAGATCATCTCAGAATTCTCAGAGGTCTTCGCTTTCGCTCGCAGCCACTGGGCCAGCTACGCACAAGAAGTCGACCCCGAACTCAAGGGCGTCGGCATGATCGTGCTGCAGCTGATCTTCAAGAAGGGCCCGGTCACCGCGACCGCGCTCAGCCAGATGCTCGACATGGACAAGGCTGTGGTGAGCCGCCAACTCGCGAAACTGCGCGAACTTGCACTCGTCGACGCCGAACCCGCTGCAGAAGACCGCCGCGTGGTGTTGCTCACCACCACGCCGCGCGCCGCCGAAGTGCTCGAACGCGTCCGCACCCGTTGGGCGCACGCCTACCACGAGCGTTTCGCCGGCTGGAGTGCCGACGACCTCGACGGTCTGCGCGAGGGGCTGCACCGCTTCAACGCCTCCGCGCATGACATTCGCGTCGATGGGCCCGCCGGCCGCTGCACCCGCGGCCACACCGTCGAGTAGCGGATCGCCGCAGCAGCAGCATCTGCACGCAGCAGGCGCCGCAAACACCACAGTCACGACGACGGCCCAGTCTCGCAGGCCCACCCCGTGCGGGGTGAGACCTGGCGAGGCTGGGCCGTCGTCGTTGTTCAGAGCATCAGGCGCGTCGCCTGCGCGCCCGCCACACGATGATCGCGCCGCCACCCACCGCGAGCAGCAAAGCCCCAGCCGCAAGCGGTGCCGCACTCTGCGCACCCGTGCGGGCGAGCGAAGCGGAGTTCGAGCCCGCGCGATCCGCCGCCCCCTGACCGCCGGATCCACCCGATCCGCCAGCCCCGCCGCTGCCACCGCCGTCAGTGCCACCGCCACCGCTGCCTTCGGCGGCGGTGATCACCACAGGAGTCGACAGCTCCGAACCGTCGGCGCGCACCACCACCAGGCTGTGCTGGCCAGCGGGCGTCTCAGCCGGGATCCGCACCGTCTGCGACAGCCCTCCCTGAGCGTCGGCCACAGGCGACGCGAGCACCACAGGCTTCGACCGCAACTCGATCCGCAGCGCCTCCTGAGGCAGGAACCCGCTGCCAGCCACCGTGATCTCGCCGCCCTGTGCGACAGTGCTCACGCCGAGCGACACCTCCGGCGGCGCCGGGGGCGCATCATCAGCGGGCAGCGCGATATCGACGTGCTTGATCTCGGTCGGCTGCGCCTGGGTGTCGAAGCCATAGACCGTCGCGCGCAGACGATCTTCGTAGAGCGAGATGCGCAGGCCCGCGGGATCCGCGCCGCCGACACCCACCTCGCCCCAGTCCCCGCTCGGACCGTACTGGGTGGTGACCGCAGCGGTATTGATCACCGTCGGAGCGTGGCTCGTGGTCGGCACGAAGCGCTGCTCCACGCTCCAGTCGTGCAGCTTCGGGCTCCAGTGCGTGTGCGAACTCATCACTGTGACGTTCGGGTAGGCGGCCAGCAAGCGCTCCATGCGCTCCTGGTCGTCACCGAACTCACGCTTGTAGAGATTGGCGTAGGAACCCGAGACCGAATTCTCGAAGATGTGGTGCACGCTCAGCAGCACCGGCATGCCCGCGTCACGGTAGTGATCGAGGCGGTCGCGCAGCCAGTTGAACTGCTCGTCCCAGATCTCCACGAACGGTCCACTGCCGCCGTGGTACTCGTGGCGCTCGCTGCCGATCCAGAGCACCGGAAGCTTGCCGTCAACCACAACCTCACCCCAGAGGCCGCGGTTCGCGGACGCGGATCCCGGCACGCCGAGATCGCGCATGCCCGTGCGGTCGAGGAAGCGCTGGATGTAGGTAGCCGAGCCGTCGCCGCCGTAGAACTCGTGGTTGCCGATCGTGGAGATGCGAGTCGGGTAGTCGGCCCCGCCGCCGGCGTTGAAGGCCGCGAAGTAGCTGTCGTACTGCGCGGTCGTGCCGTTGCCAGTGAGGTCGCCGTTCGAGATCACAGTGTCGGCCCGGCCGCCCGGAAGGTTGCGGAAGCCGGGCAGCACCTGGTTCTGCAGCTTCGCGTTCGCGCCCTGCACGTCACTGAAGACGTCGACGATGGCCTCGGGCTCGGCACCGTCGGCGAGCGGCGCGAGCGGGGTCACGAGCTGCACGTCGTCGATCATCCATGAGCCGCCGCCTGCCGGCGCGGTGTAGTCGAACACGACGGTCGCGCGGGTCGCCGCCGCCGGCACCGACAGGGGCAGGCGCGGCTGCGCTGACTCCTCCTCAGCGGTGATGGCGCGCAGCTCCACGGTCTCGCCGGTGTCGAACTTCACGGCGACCGTACCCGTGTGGGCTCCGCCGCCGCGCACCCGGAAGTGGCTGTCGAAGCGCAGTTCGAGCTTTGCCCCGCCAGTGACCGCGACCGGAGCCGAGGTGAGCACACCGTCGAAGGCCGCGTTCTTCGCCTCGGCGACGGCGATCACCCCCGAAGCGCGGGTGAAGGTGTGTCGGCGGTCGAGGCCGTAGGCATCGACGACCTGCTGGCGGGTGAGAAACGCCCAATCGCCCTCGACACCCCAGGCATCGCTGGTGCCGTCGAAGCCGTCCCACCACAGCTGCGGCTCGGTGGTGGCGGCAGCAGCCGGAAGCTCTGCGAGCACCGTCACCGGGATCGACACCGGGGTCACCCCGCTGCCTGTGATGGCGAGCGGCAGCACGGCCTGCGGCTGCCCAGCCGGGATCGCCACGTCGAACGCAACCGTGCCGTCAGCCGCCGCGGCGGGGATGCCCGTGATAGGCACCGCTGCAGCCCCCTCACCGAGCACTGCGCTCAGTTGCTGGCCGGCACGCAGCCCGCGCAGCGACACCGTGGTGCTCGATCCCGGGGTCGCCACAGGCTTCGCGAGCGAGGTTACGACGGGCGTGCGATCGGCGGGCGCGGCCTCGGCGATGGCAACGTTGTCGATCATCCAGAACCAGTTATTGCTGCTCTTCAGGTACTGCCACCCGAAGCGCACGTTTTGCGCGCCAGCAGGCAGATCGATGGTGAAGGTGTGCGTCTGGTTCAACCGGTTCGCGGCGAAGGCGTCGACGAGTGCGGGGGCACCGCCGTCGATGCTGGCGAGCAGCTTCGCCTCCTGAGGCGCCTGGCCCTGCTTGTAGTGGCTGTCGAAGCTCACGCTCACTGCTTCGGCGCCGGGATCGACCGCGTAGGCGGGCGCCCACAGCGTCGAATCGAAGGTGCCGGTGGTGGGGCGATTGCTATCCGACTGCACCACGGCGACGAGGCCCTGCGCCTTGGAGAAGCTATTGCGGTCGCCGTTGTTGCCGAACGCCGAGACAACCTCGGCGGTGGTGTGGAAGGTCCACCCCTCCCAGCCGGCGCGCATCCCCGCAGTGTTCGTGCTCTCCACGGTCCAGCCGTCTGGTGCTTGGCCGGGGCCGCCGGCGGTGTCGAAGCCCTGCGTATACGGGGCGGCAACGGCCGCAGCCGGCGCGGCCACCGCGGGGGCGACGATGAGGCCACCGGCGAGCGCGAGCAGCGCGCCTCCGGCAATGGCACGTCCGGGCCGTCGCACGGCGCGACGGAGTGAACTGGGCAACATGGGGCGTTTCTCCTTATGTGAGCGTCAGATGCTGCGAAGAGCGGGAGGGGCGGATCGGCGGCTACTGCAGCCGCTTGCGGATCCAGCCCGAGGCGAGATCGACCGCCACGATCACCACGAGGATGATGATGAGGTAGGTGAGCATCTCGTCGAATTGGAAGGTCTTGATGGCTTTGTTGATGAGCAGACCGATGCCACCGGCACCCACGAGGCCGAGCACGAGCGAGGAGCGCACGTTCACGTCGAAGCGATAGAGCAGCAGCCCGGTCAGCTGCGGCAGAACCGTCGGGATCGTCGCGTTCGCAACCACCTGCCAGCGGCTCGCGCCGGCCGTGCGCAGCGCCTGCTCGGGGCCGGGGTCGATATCCTCCATGGCCTCTGACCAGAGCTTGCCCATCACGCCGGTGTTGTGGCAGATGAGCGCGAGCACGCCCGCGAAGGGGCCGAGGCCCACAGCCGTCACGAAGATGAGGGCGAAGACGATGTCGGGCACCGCGCGAAAGAACGACAGGATGCCGCGCGCAACCTGGTAGACGAAGGTGTTGGGTGCGGTGGTGCGGGCGCCGAGCACGGCGAGCAGCAGTGCGAATGGCACCGAGATCGTGGTGCCGAGCAGGCCGATCCAGAGCGTGGTCAGCGCACCTTCGAGACCCTTCTGCAGCACCTCGGGGCTGAGATCCGGCGGGATGGCCTCGGCGAGGAAGTTCACCATGCCTTGCGCGCCCGTGAGGAGCTTGGCGGGGTGGAAGTCGGTTGCCGAGAAGGCGAGCAGGTGCAGCACCACGAGTACCACGATGATCGCGGTCCAGGTTCCGGCCCGGTAGGGGGCTTTCGGATCCCGCGGCACGGGGATGTGATCGTCGGAGCGAGGCTCGCGGAGGGCGGCGGGGGTGAGCGTATCAGTCACGGGGAAGGTTCCTCAGAGGTACAGCGAGGCCAGCTCGATGTCGTCGATGTCGGCGGTGGGGGCGTCGAAGACGAGGCCGCCGTCGCGCAGGCCGATCACCCGGTGGGCGTAGCTGCGCGCCAGGTGGGGCTGATGCAGCACGGCTGCGACACCGAGGTTCTCCTCGACGGCGAGCTCGTGCAGCAGGCTCATCACGTCGTCGGCGGCCTTCGGGTCGAGGGCCGAGACGGGCTCGTCCGCGAGAATCATGCGCGGCCGCTGGCACAGGGCGCGGGCGATGGCCACCCGCTGCTGTTGGCCGCCGGAGAGGCTGCCGGCGCGGTCATGGGCGCGATCCGCCAGCCCCACACGATCGAGGCAAGCCATGGCCTCCTCCTTCAATGCGCGCGGGAACAGCGGGGGCAGCGAGCGCCAAGCGGACAGCCGCGAGAAGCCGCCGGCGCACACGTTCTGCAGCACCGTACGGCGCTGCACCAGGTGGATCTTCTGGAATACGGTCGCCGCGGTGCGGCGAGCCTCGGCGCGGCGCTGAGCGCTCGCCTCGGTCAGACGGACTCCGGCGATGGTGATGTCGCCGGAGTCCGCCTCGATGAGGCCGTTCACCGCGCGCAGAGTGGTCGACTTGCCCGAGCCATTGGCTCCGAGGAATGCGACGACCTCTCCCGCGTGCACGCGCATGCTCATATCCCTGAGCACGACGCGGTCGCCGAAGCTCTTGGAGATGGCTCGCACGTCGAGCAGCACTTCAGCGGTGCTGTTCGTCTGCGTCTGGGCGGGGGTTCCGAGCACGGTGACGGCACTCATCAGACGTCGGCCTCGGTGAGACCCATGGTGTCGGCGAGCTCGAACAGCGGCTGGTAGGTCTTGTTGTCGACCTCGATCAGCGGGCCTGCGGGGTCAACCCCGAGGAAGGCGCTGACCTTCGCAACGTCGGCGGCGTCGAGGCTCAGCAGAGCCTCCTTCACAGCGATCTGGAACTCTTCAGGCAGGTTCTTGCGCACGGTGATCGGATCGTTCGGGATAGGATCCGACTCCCAGACCTGGCGGAACTTCGAGGTGTCGAAGGTGCCCTCGGCAACCGCGGTCGCGAGCGTCTGCGAGTTGATCTGGGCAGCCTCGACGGTGCCGTTGGTGAGTGCGAGCAGCGCCTCGGGGTGACCGCCTGCGTAGTCCCACTGCACCTCTTCGTCGATGCCCGCATCGACGAGCGCCGACATCGGCAGCGCGTCACCCGAGGTCGAGCCGGGGCTGCCGAGGGCGAGGGTCTTGCCCTTCAGATCCTCGAGGGACTGCACGGGCGAATCCTTGGGCACCCAGATGCCGCCCGTGTAGGTGGTGGGCTTGCCCTCGGCGTCGCCGAAGGAGACCATCGCGGTGGCCCCGGCGCGCTCGTTCGCGAACACGAAGCCGAGCGGGCCGAACTGGGCGATCTCGAGCTGATCGTTCTCCATGGCGAGCACCTCGGCTGCGTAGTCCTCGGTGATACTCACCTCGACGGGGCAGTCGAGCTTCTCCGACAGCGCCTCGGCAAGCACCTGATAGGCGGGTTCAAGGGCCTCGGGATCCTCGTAGGGCAGGATGCCGAAGCGAATCTTGCCGTCGGGGCAGGTGGCGGAAGCCTCGCCCGATGCCGCATCGGCAGTGGACGAGCATGCGGTGAGGCCGAGGCCCAGCAGCGCGACCGCCGAGGCGGCGAGGATGGTGGTCTTCTTCACGATTCTCCTTGGGGTATGTGGTGCGGTGTGAAGGTCCGACCGCCTGTCGGGTTCGACAGGCGGGTGGTCTAGAGGGAGGCGATGGTGCGGGCGCCGAGGGCGAGGCCCACGGTCATGCCCACGCCCGTGGTCACGGTGACCACGGAGACGCCGGAGGCCGGGGTGGCGCGCAGGATGTCCTGCTCACCGCTCGTGGCGTAGAGCCCCTGCCAGCGTTCGAGCACGTCTAGATGGGGAACGCCGAGCAGCGCAGCAGCCTCGTCGAGCAGGATTTGCGACCAGCGCTCGTCGAGGAAGGGTGGCGCGGTGTCGTGGCTCGCGTGCGAGTCGCCCACGAGCAGCGTGCCGTCGGCCTGCTGGGTGAACATGACATTGGCGTCGATCTCGATCAGCTCGGGTCGGGAGATGCGGATCTCGGCGCGCAGCGCCTCTGCGGCTGGGCCGGCGAAAGCGCCGTAGCGCAGCATCGAGGTGCCGGTGAACACGGCGGGGCCGAGCCCCATCTCGCGCGGGGCGCGCACGCGCATCATCTGCAGCGCGCACTCTCGTACGCGGGCCTGCTCGGCGAGCTCGGGGAAGAGACGCCCCACGAGGTGACCGGCTGCGACCACGACGTGGTCGGCTTCGATCCGCCCCCGGCTCGTCTCCACAGCGCCCTCGCGCACCTCGCGCACCGCCGTCGAGAATCGCACTTCGCCGCGCTCGTGGGCGTCGACCCAGGCGGCGATGCGCGCCACCGTTGAGCGGGGGTTTGCGGTGAGATCGGCGGGGAGCAGCGCGCCGGCGCGCAGGTGGCTGGGATTCGGGATCCGCAGC
The DNA here is from genome assembly GCF_037150695.1 of Leucobacter sp. VD1. NCBI lineage: Bacteria > Bacillati > Actinomycetota > Actinomycetes > Micrococcales > Microbacteriaceae > Leucobacter > Leucobacter sp. VD1. Next base: position 762,175 of record NZ_JBBCPO010000002.1, on the reverse strand, counting down.
AGTGCGCCGGCCTCGGTGCCGGTCACGAGCGTGGCGCCCTCGGGGGCGCGCTCGGCGAAGAACTCGTGGATCACTGATTCTTCAGCGGCGGATCGTGCCACGACGAGGGTGCCGGAGCGGCGCGCCTCGACGCCAGCGCGCTCGGCGAGCGACAGCCAGATCGGATTCGCTTCGAGCGCGAGTGCGCCGAGCTCGCCCGCCTGGGCCGAGGTGCAGACGTGGCCGAAGTTGCGCACGCTTGCGAGCACGGCAGCGGCGTCTTGTTCGATCACGGTCACGCGGCAGCCTGCGTCGAGCGCGGCGACGGCGTGGCCGAGGCCGACAATGCCGGCGCCGACGATCACGACGTGGGGTGCGGAGTGCGAGGAGGTCATGACTTCGATGGTGAAGCCTCAAAAGTAATCATGACAACTTTTCGCGGCGGTGTTCTTCAAGCGTTCACGGTGCGCCACCGGGTGATCGAAGATCGTCACAATTCGTTCACCTGACAGTCATCGGCACGCATTTCGAGTAGTACAGACAACTTGTAGGCTGACCGCATGACCGACAGCTCCCCGCTTCACGCACGGCTGTACGCCGAGATGGTGCACCGCATCCGCACCGGCGTCTGGCAGCCAGGCGACCGCGTGCCCAGCGAGAAATCGCTCGTCGCCGAGTTTGGCACCTCGCGAGGCCCCGTGCGCCAAGCACTGGCGGCACTGCGTGCCGAGGGCATGATCAGCGGTCGGCGCGGTGCCCCGCCGCGAGTGCAGCGAACCGCACCGGCGCAGTCGTTCGACACCTTCATGTCGTTCACCGAGTGGGCGCGAGAACTGGGGCTCGTGCCCGGCCAGCGCGTCATCGAGGCGAGTCGGCGGCCGGCCACCGAGGACATCTCGCGCGAGCTGCAAATCGAACCCGACACCCCCGTCGTCGAGATCATCAGGCTGCGACTGCTCGACGGCAAGCCCGCAATGCTCGAACGCTCGCTCTTCCCCTACGAAATCGGCAGGCACCTGCTCTCAGCCGACCTCGACGGCGGCAGCATCTACCAGACGCTGTGCAACGCTGGCGTGGTGCCCGTGCGCGCCCGCCACGTCATCGACGCCGTCGCCGCCCACCCCCTCGAAGTCGAACAACTGCATGTGCAGCCGGGAGCGCCGCTGCTGCGCGTGCGCCGCCTCGCCTACGACGTGCTCGGCACCGTCATCGAGACCGCCGACGACCGCTACCTGCCAGCCATGGCCACCTTCGTGGTCGAGAACAGCGCCGAACACCGCACGCCGCTGACGCGCCAGGCCGGCACCACCAACGTCGATCTTTTCGATCGCGCCCTCTGACCCCCGGCCGCACCCCTCCCCGGAGGAGGCGCGCCACCGGTGAACCCCGAGAAAACCCAACCTCCAGGAGTACCAGCATGATCACCCTCGCCGTCTTCGACATGGCAGGCACCACCATCGACGACGGCGGCGCCGTCTACGACGCTCTGCGCATCGCTGTCGAGGAGACGGGGGTGCCGGTCTCCCCCGCCGAGCTGCAGACGTGGATGGGCACCGAGAAGCGGGCCGCCATCACCGCGCTCATCGAACTCGGCGGCGGCGATCCGCTGCAGCCTGCCGACAAGGTCGATGCGGCCTTCGACAGCTTCCGCGCCACCCTCGACAAGCTCTACACCGAGCAGCCGCCCACGCCGATCGCCGGAGTGCCCGAAGCGATCGCAGCCCTCCGCGCCTCCGGCGTGCAGGTCGCCCTCACCACCGGATTCTCGCGCGACGTGGCCGAGGGCATCCTCGAACACCTCGGCTGGAGCATCGGTGAAGCCGCCGCGCCCGACGCGCCCACCCCCGCAACCGTGGTCGATGCGCTCGTCTGCGGTGACGAGGTGGCGGCCGGGCGGCCCGCGCCGTACATGATCCACCGTGCCATGGAACTCACCGGCACCCTTGCGGTCAGCGAGCTGATCGTCGCCGGTGACACTGCCGTCGACGTGCAGGCCGGCGCGAACGCTGGCGCGGCGATCACCATCGGGGTGCTCTCGGGCAAGCTCGACAGGCAGGCCTTCGAAGGGCAGCCGTACACGGCGCTGCTCGACTCGGTCGCCGAGATCCCGGCCTACCTCGCCACTCGAGGCTAGGCCCCCAAGCCCCCAAGCCCCTGCCCCCCTGTGCCCCCAGCACCCCCGCCGAGAGGCGGATTTCACAGCTCTCCGCGCGGGAGGTCCTGCGTTATCCGCCTTTCGACGGGGGTGAGCTGCGGGAGGGGATAAGAACAAAGGCAGGCAGGCAGAAGCAAGCCGCCCGCGCCCGCGAAGCCCTAGGCGGGCACGGGCGCGGTGACATCCTCCCGCAGCGACGCCGACACCATGATGGGCAGGTGGTCGGAGAGGCCGCGGTCGAGGGTGCGCACGCTGGAGATGTCGATGCCCGACGAGGTTGCGAAGTCGAAGTGCCCTCGGAACATCTTGTATCGGGTGTAGGTGCGCTTGTCGCTCAGGCTCAGCTCGTAGCCGTGGTCGCGCATTTCGGTGTCGAGGCGTCCCTTGAACACGGGGTAGTTGTAGTCGCCCACCATGAGCGCTGGCAGCCCGGGCCCGAGGGCGCGCAATTCACCGAGGGCGGCGTGGATCTGGTGCCGTCGCAGCGAGTTGAGTGCGGTGAGCGGGGCCGCGTGGAATGACGCGACCACGAAGTCGCGGCTCGTTTCCGAGTCGTGCAGCCGCGCACCCAGCAGGCGCTCGTGGGCGGGCGCGAGCAGACGGTCGTGCAGTGATTTTTTGAGCTGGAAGGTGTGCGCCGATCGCGCGACGAAGCGATCCTCGCGCACGTACATCGCGAGCCCGAGGCGGTTGCGCTCGGTGGCGTGCACGAGCGACATGTGGCCGAGGTGCGCCGGGAGGGCGACAGCTTCGGCTTCTTGCAGACAGAGCACATCGATCTCGTGATCATCCACCAGCGCACCGATCTCGGTGACGGCCCGGTTCTTGCGCAGGTTGTAGCTGACGACCTTCATGCAGCTCCCTTCCTCGGGTGGGCGTCGGATTCCGACAGCACCACCTTACGCTCGCGAAGCTGAGCACTCTGAGATTCTCAGCGCTTGCTGAAGTGGGGGTCACTCAAATGACAGCTGGGCGGCTTCGGCGGCGAGCGCTTCGCGTACGGCGGTGAGCGCCGGGTGTCTGTCTTGGGAGGCACGGGCTGCGGTGAAGACGGTGCGGTGGGGGCGGTCGGGGAGTTCGATGAGCCGCAGCCGTGGTTGCGCGCCGAGGTGCACGAGGCCTGGGAGCAGGGCGACGGCGTTACCTGATTCGATGAAGGCGATGTGGGCTTGCAGATCGGCGGTTTCGTAGCGCACATCGGGTTCGAAGCCGGCGGTGCGGCAGGCTTGCTCGGCCCAGTGCCTGGTGGCGGCGCCGTGCGGTTCCATCACCCAGGGCAGTTGAGCGAGGTCTTCGATGCCGCGGGCGCGGTCGAAGCGTGGGTCTCCGGTGCCGTGGGGTGGCACAGCGAGGCGGATCGGGTCGCTGGTGAGGGCTTGTCTGTCGAGCCCTGGGAGGTGCTGGGCGGCGTGGCCGGGGTACTGTTCGGCGACGACGAGGTCGAAGCTGCGGATCCAGGTTTCTTGGAGTGCTGCGCCCGGTTCGTACTGCATGATTTCGACCCGCAGTGCTGGGTATTGCTCGCGCAGGCGTCGAAGTGCGCCGGGCAGGATGGAGAGCATCGCGGTCTGGAAGGCGGCGACTTTGATGGTGCCGGTGACTTCTTCGCGCACGCGGTGGAGCGCTGCTTCGGCGCGTTCGAGGCCTGCGAGCAGTTCTGCGGTTTCGGCGACGAGCACTTCGCCGGCTGGGGTGAGTTCGAGGGTGCGGCCGCTGCGGCGCAGCAGTGGCGCGCCGGCTTCTCGTTCGAGCACGGCGAGTTGCTGCGACACGGCTGAGGGGCTGTAGTTGAGGGCTTCGGCGACGGCGGCGATGGTGCCACGGGCGTGCAGTTCCCAGAGGAGGCGCAGGCGTTTCATTTCGAGCATGGCGGCCTTTCGGGGCTGTGGGACGGGGGCGCGGATCTCCGCGTTCGCGCGGGGTGCCGGGTTCGGCGGCGAGGCCGGGCATTGCCGGGTACCCCTGAGTATTACCGGAGAGGCGATCGACGTTGATTCAGTTCAACTTCATGTTACTCGGAAAAAAGTACCGCTGTACTTCACGCTCGCCGCGCTCCACACTAGATACGCCCAGCCAAACAAGCACGTCACGTCACCGACGCCCCGCGCCCCAGAGAGAGGTCAGCAGTGAGCAGTCGCACCGCGGACACCGTTGCCCGCCCCCAGGATCTCGCCGAAGCGGCCGTCGCACTCGTGCGGCGCTGGCTGCGCGAGGCTGCCGAGTTTCCGGTTGACGCCTCCGCGGCGAGGCTCGCCGGGGTGCTGCGCGACCCGAACGGGCTCGACTTCACTGTCGGCTTCGTCGACGGGGTGGTGCGACCAGAAGATCTCGGCGCTGCCGCGAAGAAGCTGCACGAGCTCACCCCGCTCGCACCGAGCTTTCTGCCGACGCCGCTGCGCGCCGCGATCGGGCTGGGCGGCGCTATGGCGAAGCCGCTGCCAGGTGTTGTGGTGCCGATCGCCCGCCGGGTACTGCGCCAGATGGTGAGCCACCTCATCATCGACGCGAGCGACGCGAAGCTCGGCTCCGCCATCTCGAAGATCAAGCGCGACGGGGTGCGGCTCAACATCAACCTGCTCGGTGAGGCCATTCTCGGTGAGCACGAAGCCGAGCGGCGCCTCACCGGCACCCACCGCTTGCTCGGCCGCGCCGACGTCGACTATGTGTCGATCAAGGTGTCTTCGACGGTCGCGCCTCACAATCACTGGGCCTTCGATGAGGCTGTTGCGCACATCGAGCACCATCTGGTGCCGCTGTTCGAGCGGGCGAACGCTGCAAGCCCAAAGAAGTTCATCAACCTCGACATGGAAGAGTACAAGGATCTCGACCTCACCGTCGCAGTGTTCAAGCGCATCCTCGAACGCCCTGAGTTTGCGGGGCTCGAGGCCGGCATCGTGTTGCAGGCGTATCTGCCAGACGCGCTCGGTGCGATGGTGGATCTGCAAGGGTGGGCGGCGCGGCGCGTGGCCGCAGGGGGCGCGCCCATCAAGGTGCGTGTCGTGAAGGGTGCGAATCTGCCGATGGAGCACGTCGACGCCGCGCTCCACGGCTGGCCCACCGCCACCTGGGGTAGCAAGCAGGAGTCTGACACCAGCTATAAGGCCGTGCTCGACTACGCTCTTACGCCGGAGCGGGTGCGCCATGTGCGGATCGGCGTCGCCGGCCACAACCTCTTCGACGTGGCGCTCGCCTGGCTGCTCGCGAAGGAGCGCGGGGCGGCCGACGGTGTCGAGTTCGAGATGCTGCTCGGTATGACGACCGGCCAGGCCGAGGCGGTGAAGCGCGAAGTGGGGTCGCTGCTGCTCTACACCCCGGTGGTGCACCCCGAGGAGTTCGACGTGGCGATCGCCTACCTGATCCGTCGCTTGGAAGAGGGGGCGAGCCAGCAGAACTTCATGTCTGCCGTGTTCGAGCTGCACGACGATGAAGCCCTGTTCGAGCGGGAGCAGCAGCGCTTTCTTGCCTCGCTCGACGCGCTCGCAGCGATCACCGGCGATGGCTCACCGGAGTCTGTCACGGTGCCCCGCCCCAATCGACAGCAGGATCGCCGGCACTTCGATGAGGCCGGCGTTGAGGCCCGCGTGACGGCTCGTGTCGCGGCGGGGCGGCGTGGCGAGTTCGAGAACACCCCCGACACCGACCCTGATCTGCCGGGAAACCGGGAGTGGGGCCGCGCCGTTGCTGGCCGCATGGTGGGGTCGCAGCTGGGAAAGGCGCGTATCGAGTCTTCGCGCATCGACGACGCGGCAGCCCTCGACGCGGTGATCGAGCGTGGCATTGCCGCGGCCGACACCTGGCAGGCTGTCGGCGCCGATGAGCGTGCCCACATCCTGATGCGCGCCGGCGAGTGTCTGGAGGCGCGCCGGGCCGAGCTGCTCGAAGTGATGGGGTCCGAGTGCGGCAAAACCCTCGATCAGGGCGACCCGGAGGTGAGCGAGGCCATCGACTTCGCGAACTACTATGCGATGCTCGGCCAGCTGCTCGAACAGGTCGACGGCGCCATCTACCGCCCGAAGCGGCTCATCGCCGTGATCCCACCGTGGAACTTCCCGGTGGCGATCCCCGCCGGCGGTGTGCTCTCCGCGCTCGCCGCAGGCTCTTCGGTCATCATCAAGCCGGCCTCCAACTCGGCCCGCTCCGGCGCTGTCATGGTGGAGGCGCTGTGGGAGGCGGGGGTGCCGCGCGAGGTGCTGCAGATGGTGCAGTTTGCGGATCGCGAGCTCGCTTCGAAGTTTGTCGCCGATCCGCGCCTCGACAGACTGATTCTCACCGGAGCCTACGAAACCGCCGTCGCGTTCCGTGAGCTGCGCCCCGATCTGCCGATCCTCGCGGAGACGAGCGGCAAGAACGCGATCATCGTCACCCCCGACGCCGATCTCGACCTCGCTGCGCGCGATGTCGCCCAGTCGGCGTTCGGTCACGCCGGGCAGAAGTGCTCGGCAGCCTCGCTCGTGATTCTGGTCGGCTCAGTCGCCACATCGCAGCGCTTCCGCGGCCAGCTGCTCGATGCCGTGCGCTCGCTGCGGGTGGGCACGCCGGAACACGTCGACACCCAGATGGGACCGGTGATCACCGCGCCGGAGGGCAAGCTGCTGCGCGGGCTCACCGTACTCGGGCCAGGCGAGACCTGGCTCGTCGAGCCGAAGCCCGTCAAGAGCGACAGCCCGCTCGCGCGCGACCGCGACGGGGTGACGAAGCTGTGGAGCCCCGGCGTGCGCGACGGAGTGCAGCGGGGTTCGGAATTTCATCTCACCGAGTACTTCGGCCCGATCCTCGGCATCATGACCGCGAATACCCTCGACGAGGCGATCGACATGGTGAACGAGATCGACTACGGCCTGACGAGCGGCCTGCACTCGCTCGACCGCGCCGAGGTCGAGCACTGGCTCGACCGCATCGAGGCCGGCAATCTGTATGTCAACCGCGGCATCACGGGCGCCATCGTGCGGCGGCAGTCGTTCGGCGGTTGGAAGAAGTCTGCGATCGGGGCGGGCACGAAGGCCGGCGGCCCGAACTACCTGTACGGCCTCGGCGACTGGGCCGACGCCCCCGTGCACGGGGAACTGCGCGCGCCGCGGCAGGCGGCTGCTGCACTGCTGCGCGCCTTCGAGCAGGCCGTCGCGGGGCGGGCGCACGCCGCCGCGGAGACCGCCTGGCTGCGCGCCGCACTCGCTGCGGATGCCACGGCATGGGATGACGAGTTCGGAATCGCGCGTGACGCCTCACAGCTGGGCGTTGAGCGCAATGTGCTGCGCTATCTGCCGGTGAACGTCACGGTGCGCCTCGCAGCCGATGCGCCCCTGTACCACTCAGTGCGCGCCATCGCGGCGGGCATCGCAGCGGGGGCTGCGCCTGTGGTGAGCACGCCCGTTGCGCTGCCGCAGCCCGTGATCGCGGCACTCGCGGGCGCGGGAGTCGAGCTGTGCTTCGAAGACGCCGACGCGTGGCGTGACCGTGTGCGCAACCTCGCTGCGGGAGACGGCCCGCACACGGGCGCTCGCATCCGCGTGGTCGCCGGGGACTCCCTCGAGCAGGAGATTGCCGAGGTGTTCCGCGCCGCGGCAGGCAGCCCCGACATCGCGGTCTACGGCGGCGAGGTCGTTTCTGCTGGCCGAGTCGAGATGCTGCCGCACCTGCGCGAGCAGGCGGTCTCGATCACCGCGCATCGCTTCGGCACCCCGAGCCGCCTCGTCGCAGGCCTCTGCTGAAGCCTCGTCCGAGTGCGGCGCTGCGTCCCTCAGGAGACGCGGCGCAGCGTCACTTCGAGGGTGCCGAGCACGAGTCGCTCGGTCACTGGGTGCTCGCGTCCAGCTTCGAGCGGCACCTGCTCGCCCAGTTCGTCGACGAGGGCGACGCCGTTGGTGGAGTCGAGGTCTTCGATCGTCCACGATCCATCGACGCGGCGCAGGCGGGCGTGCGACTTCGAGAGGGTGCGCGTCGGATCGACGATCTGCAGCACGGAGCTGCCGTTCTTCGGCTCGGGCTTGCGCCCCACCACGACATCGTCGCCGCGCAGTTCGAGCACATCGCCGTCGGGGAGTTCGAGCCCCCAGCGCGAGGGGCGGGGCACTACCACGGTGCGGTCGAGCTCGTCTTCGACGTCGAGCGCGGGCCCGGCCTCTGCTGCGGCTGCGGCCACGACCTCGGGGGCGGCTGGTGCCGGAGTTTCGACTTGCGATCGCGCGGTCTCAGTGTCGCTGTGGGGCGTTGACGCCGAGTTCGAATCGAAGATCGAGGGGCGGTGGGTGATGAACGATTCCTGCTGCGGCGGCTGGGGTGCCGGAGCCACCACGGGCGTGGAAACCGCAGGCAGCCCGGCAACGAGCGGGGCGGGCGTCACCGGAGGCACCGGCACCGGAGGCGGCGTCGGTGCTGCGGGCACTGCGGGTGCGGCCGCAGGCGGTGTCACGGCCGGGCTCTGGCGCGCGGGCGGCGCGGGAGGCGGATTCGACTCGTCGATGCCGGGCCACGCGAAGGGGCGCACCGGTTCTTCGACGCCGAGGGTGGGTGCGGGGCGCTGCTGATAGCCCTCCTGAGCGAGGCGCTGGTAGTCGCCCTCTGTGGTGCGGCTGAATCCCCACTCGCTGCCGGGCAGGGGCTGCTCGGCGGGCTGCGAGGGTTGTTGCGGTTCGGCGAACAGTCGCGCGAGGGCGTCAGGCTGCTCGGCTGGGACGGCGCTTGCGGCGGGGGCCTGGGCGACCTCGGGGGTCTGCCACGGCTGCACCGGAGCCTGGGGCACGGGGTGCTGCGGTGCAGAGTATTGCTGCGGGGCAGGCTGTTGCGGAGCGTAGCCGGGCGGCGACGGCACCGCACTCGGTGCACCCGGGGCGGCGGCACCTGCTGCGGGCATCACGCCATAGATGCTGCTGCGCTCTTCGATCGAGCGGGCGAGCAACATCGCCCACACCGGCGGCAGCAGCGCGCCGAGCACTGTGAACCCGCCACCTTTGCCGTGTTCGGTGTTGAGGCGGTGGATGGCGATCACGGACACCACCCAGACCACGATGCCGAGGCCGGGCACAACACCGAGCAGCACGAGCCAGCCGGGCAGGCCGCCCCGCTGCACGAGCTGCCACTGGTTCCAGACCGGGATCCAGCCGTGGCTCGACGGCAGCCCGATGCAGGGAAACAGGCGTGACAACGACCACAGGCACCAGACATAGAAGCCGATGGCGACGAGCGACCAGACACCGAGCGCGAGCAGCGCCGCTGACCCCAGCATGGGGGCGGGCGCATTCGTCATCCCGATGATCGGGAGGACGTCGGGGCTCAGGGGGGTCGAGGGCATGTGCTCCTGCTTTCCAGACGCGAGAGTTGCGGCGTCAACTCTGCACAACGATATCCGTGGCCGTGCCACGACGCAAAGGTCCGAGCGCGCCCGCACGACGGGCCCGCACGGGCTCAGCTCAACGCCAGGCGGGCGACCACCCACAGGCCGAGCAGCGACAGCGCGACTGTAGCTGCGTAGGCCGAGATCGTGATGATGGCGGATCGGCGCGCGCGCTTCGCAAGTGACGGCAGCAGCGCGCGCTCGGGCAGCGGATCGGCACCAGCTTCGGGAGGTGCGCCGATGCGCCGCTGCACCTCGTCGAGGCCGGCCCGCTCGCCGGCCTGCCCGATGCTGCGCGGGCCATAGACCTGCGGCAGCGCCCCGCCTCTCCACGGTCGCGCCTCCTGATCCTCGATCGCTGGGGCGACTGCGGCTGCGGGCATGGTCACGGGCATTGTCTCGGGCGCAGCCGCAGGCACCGAAGGCTCGCGGCCCCCCGGCACCGCGACCGTGGCATCATCCGTTTCGAATGCGGGCGGGCGCGCCACCACGACGGTGGCGTCGTCGGGAACGGCCCTTTGCTCCGCGGCTCCACCCGGTCTGCTCACCCCGCCGCTGCGCGGCGCCGACAGCGTATCGTCATCGACACTGTCATCGGCCGCAGCACCGACATCGCCGACACGGCCGACACGGCCGACAGCCACAGTGTCATCTGCGCCAGGGTCGCCTGTGTGCTCCATCTGCTCGGTCATCCCGCCACCGGCTTCGTCACTTCAAGGGTGTTCTCGTCAACCTCTTCATCGACCGCATCCTCGGGTTGGGGCAGCGGATCCGCAACTGGCTCGGCTGTGCTGCCATCAGCAATCGTGTCGACAACCACCACTGTCACATTGTCACGACCACCGGCCGCGCAGGCTCGACGCACCAGATCCTCGGCCACCGCTTCGGGCCGCCCTCCCGTCGTGAGCACCGAGCGCAACTCCTCGTCGGCAAGCTCCGAAGTGAGCCCATCCGAGCAGATCAGCAGACGCAGCCCGCTGCGCAGCGGCAGCAGCCAGGCATCATGGCGAGCGTCGTCAGAGCCCAGGGCACGCGTAATCACATTGCGGGGGGTATTCGCCGCGTCGGCGTGCCCCGCAGCGAGCATCTCGGCATACAACGAGTGATCTGCGGTGATCTGCGCGAGGCTGCTGCCCCGATGCTGATACACCCGCGAATCCCCCACATTGATCACATACCAGTGCGGCGCCCCGTCGTGCTCCACGAGCACGGCACCCGTGAGCGTGCACCCCGCCCCGCGCTCGGCCTCCTGCGAAATCACATCGACCGCGAAGCGCGCAGCCTCGATCGCAGCATCCACATCGGCGATCCCCAGCTGCCTGGCCGCGCCAAGCTGCGCCAGCTCGGCGAATGCTGCAATCGCCGCGGCGCTCGCGAGATCACCGGCCGAGTGGCCGCCCATGCCATCGGCCACCACGAACACCGGCGCCTGCGCCAGCGCCAGATCCTCATTGACCGCGCGGCGCAGCCCGGTGTCTGTGCGCGTCGCAGCCTCGATCACCGGCTGCGACCCACCGGCCCGCGCGTTCGGTGCCTCGCTCATCCCTGCTCGCTTTCCCGAGTCGCCGCACCGCGTCGCCCCGCTCCAATGCCATACGAGCGCAGCGAATACGCTGCGCGCAGCCTGGCGAACGCGCTCAACCCGCGCGCTCGTTCTTCGCCGTCGGCCTCAGCCGCCGCCCACAGCTGCTCCGCCGTGCCCGGGTCGATGCCCGTCGGCGAGAACACCGCACGATCGACCTCTGCCGCGGCCCACCTCGCCGGCGCCGTTCCCAGCACCGCCGCAACCTCGCTGCGCGCCGCATTCGCAGGCACCGACACCCCCGCATCACGCGCGCGATCAAGCATCTCCGCCCACGTACCCAGCGCACGCAACTCAGGCACCTGCTCGGCCCTGCGGCGGCGCGCCCGCAAGCGCTTCGCGAGGGGCAGGAACAGCAGCGGCGCCGCAATCAGCAGCAGCGCCACCAGCGCAAGCGCCACAGCGCGCACCACCAGCCACAGCGGCGAAGGCGCAGCAGCGGGCTCGGCAGCATCGTCGTTCTCGCCCTGATCCCCGAGGCCCACGGGCGGATCCGCCTCCTGAGCATCCCGCTCCTCAGGGGTCGTCGGAAACTCGGGCAACTGCTCGCCCTGCTCCAAGCGCTCCGGCGGATGCTCGAGCTGCGGGGTGACGTCGAAGGGCACCCACTCGCCGCGGTCGCCGCGCACCTCAGCCCAGGCCGCGAGGTGCTCACCCGTGCACTCGGCCGTGCAAGCCGGCACGCCATCGACGCCTCGATCCGCCTCACCCAAGCGCACACCCACCACAACCCTGGCATCGAAGCCGAGCGCGCGCGCAATCAGCGCCGCAGCCGTCGCAAACTGCTCATCATCGCCCACACCCGCCACCAGCTGCGCCGACGAAGCCGACTCCCCCGCAGCGGACTGCTGCGTGTTGAGCTGCTCGAACAGCCGCTCAATGCGCGACAGCGAGTGCCCACCCGCACTCGACTCGAACACCGTGCCGTACTGCTCGCCCAGGCGCTCCAACCACAAACGCTCACCCGCTGCGTCACTCATCGAATGGCTCAGATAGCCGCGCTGCCGCAGCCGCTCGATGAGTTCGGCAAGACCGGCGGCGTCGCCAGGCAGCTGCTGACGATCGATCCACTCCCCCAGCTGCGGCGCCTTCTCGACATCGAAGCGAGGATCACCAGGCTCGCCGATACGATCAACGCCGGGGTCTGCTGATGTCTGCATCTCAGCCGTGTAGCCGTCGCCCGCGACAAGCCCGGCCGAAGACGCACCGGCACCCGGCACTGCGATCGCGCCACCGGTCTCACGATTCACGTAGAACGCATCGGCGAGCGCGTCGGCGCGCGGGCCCGCGAACACCGGCGGACTGCCCAGCGGAGCCGTCGGCGCCCAAATATCCGAATACCCCTCGGCGATGCGCACCGAAACCCTGGCAGGATCGGCCACACCGGTGCCGCTCGGGAACCTGGTGAAACGGCCCGCGGCAGCCTCGCCGACGTGAAAGTCAACACCGTCATAGGCATCGAGCACAGCGACACGCAGCCGCTCAGGCAGCGCCCCCGACGACGACACCGAGAACAGCGGCGTATCGAGAGCGGCGTCGCGCTTCGAACTGCGGTACTCGGCCAGCGGGCTCGGGCGCTCGCGCACCACCAGTTCGGGGTCGATGCGATCACGCGGCACCGCACGCGCACCGGCGTCGAGCACCGGCGCAAACACCCCTCCGGCGCACAGGGCAAGCACCACGATGCCGGCCCCGACAAGAGGGCGCAGCGCGCCACCCCTGCCCCGCACCGCACCATCAGCGGCACGGCCAAGCCTGAGCGCCGCACGACGCTCCTCACCAGAAACCAGCGCCACCCAGAGCGCCGCCACCAACGCCGCAGCCAGCCACAAGCCGATCTCGCGGGGGGCGACAATGGTAAATCCCGCAACATGCAGCGGTGCGCTCAGCTGCGACGCCCCAAACACCGTGCCGAAGGCAACGGGCGCGAGCAACGGGGCAGCGGCAAACACCGCAGCCCGGGCACCGCGACGCGCAAGCACCCCCACCAGCAGGGCCGTCACCAGAAACACCACATAGGCGGGCACCAGCACCGTACGGTAACTCCCGACAGGCAAACTCAGCGTCAACAACTGCTTCCAACCCAGCGCAACCGCCGCGAGACCGTCGAGCAACCCCCGCAGCAGCCCGCCGCCGTGCGCACCAGGCATCGCCTCAGGCACCGCAACCGGCACCACCGTGAGCACGAACACGCCGAGCGTCACCGCCGCGAGCACAACGACACCCCAGCGCAACCGCTCCCGCAGCCACGCGATCCCCGTGCCGAGGATCAGCGCAGCAGCAGCAACCACCCACAGCCAGGGCGTCCCGTAGATCGGCCACGCCGCCCACACTCCCAGCGCCACAGCCAGCGCAGCGGCCAGCGCACCCCAGGCGGCCCGAACCGACCCGCGATCCGCCGTCATCGTGCAGCCCTCACCATCAACTGGGGCACATCACCGAGAGCACCCACCGTGAACACCGTGAGCGCATCGATGCGCTGCGCGCGCGGCTCGGCATGCAGCTCGCAGCGCACCGCTAACACCTGCACATCAGGGGGGAACGCTACGGCGGCCCGGCGGATCCGCGCCAGGTCAGCACCGGATCCCGTAACGATCGCCACAATCGACAGTGGGCGGCGCGACTGCGCAAGCCCCCTGGCGAGCGTCTCGAACGACACCCCATCAGGCGCCGCTTCCAGCTCAGCCCAAGCATCGAGCAACTGCTGCGGATCGCGCGACGGCAGCTCCTCGAGCCCGTCAATACTGGGTCGCAGACGGCCAGGCGCCCACGCTGAAGCGACGAAACGCTCCCGCCCCTCACGCACCGCCTGCACCGAGATCGACGCCGCAACACTCACCGCCAGCTCGAACTCGTCATCGTTCTGGTATTCCTCGCGGATCGCATCGAAGAGCACGGCAACCCGCGCCGTCTGCGACTCCTCGTACTGACGCACCATGAGCGTGCCCGTCCTCGCTGTCGACTTCCAGTGCACATGCCGCATGGCGTCACCGCGGGCATACTCGCGCACCGCGTAAAACGAAAGATCAGAGTCGGTGAGCCGCCGGCTCGACGCGCCCTCAAGATCGCGCACCAGCCCCGCCGAGTTCGGCGGCAGCACCGCAATTGCCGGATGCACATGCACCAGATGCCGCTCAGGCCAGGTCACCTCGCGCCGCAGCAGCCCAACGGGGTCGCGGCGGGCCACGGTGAGCGGCCCCACCGGCACCACACCGCGCCGCACCGCCGCAACCCGCACCGGCAACTCGACAGAGGCGCCAGGCCCGATAAACGGCACCGTCAATTCTCGCAGCGCCGGCCCCACAGGCAGCTCGGCCACCGCGGGCAGCGCGGGCCGAGATCCGCCGTTCTCGACGATCACCCGCAGCTGCACCTCACCGCCCACGGTCACACTGCGACGGTCAAGCTCAAGCCGCACCCGATAGGCGCGACTGCCCACCAAGAACGGGGCGGCGACCAGCAGCAGCAAGCCGCCCACCACAGCGGCGAACCACGCCTCAACCCAGGAGAATGCAGCACCCAGCACCGCACCGGCCACCGTCAACGCCAGCACGAACCACCCCAGCGGGGTGACGGCCTGCGTCACGGCCCGCCACACGCGGCCGGCACGGCGACGCGCACGCCGCAACCACCGGCGCGCGACAACGCGCCGCCGCTGCACCGGATCGAGCGCCCGCGTCGAGGTGCGCATCTCGCCGAGACGCGACGCCGTGCGGGTACCCCGCGTGTGCCGCGTTCCGCGCGTCGCGGTGCGGAACCGGCGGCCCCTGGTGCTCTCGTCGCTCACGCCGTGCCGTTCTCCTGCGGCACGGGAGTGTCGATGAGGATTCGACCAATCACGGCCTCTGCGGTCACACCCTCGAACTCGGCCTCGGGCTCAAGCACGAGGCGATGCGCGAGCACTGGGATGGCGAGCTCACGCACATCGTCCGGGGTGACGTAGGGGCGGCCGGCGACGAGCGCCCACGCCGAAGCCATCCGCACCAGGGCGATCGCACCGCGCACGCTCGCGCCGAGGCGCACCTCGCCCGCGCGGCGACTCGCCTCCACAAGCTCGGAGACGTAGGAGGCGATGAGCGGGCTCACCGCAACCCCGCGCGAGAACCCCTGCAACTGGGTGAGCGTGCCCACGTTCATCACCGCGGGCACCTCCGGGGTGACCGCGATCTGCTGCAGAATACGCATCATCGCAGCTTCGTCGGGGTAGCCGATCGAGGTTTTGATCATGAAGCGGTCGAGCTGGGCCTCGGGCAGCCGGTAGGTGCCGGCCTGCTCGACAGGGTTCTGGGTGGCGATCACCAGGAACGGATCGCCCACGCGGTGCGTCTGACCATCGACAGTGACCTGGTGCTCCTCCATCACCTCGAGCAGCGCCGACTGCGTCTTTGGGCTCGCCCGGTTGATCTCGTCAGCCAGCACTACATTCGCGAAGATCGGCCCCGCATGAAACTCGAAGACGCCCTGCTTCTGGTCGTAGACGGTGATGCCGGTCACATCGCCGGGCAGCAGATCGGGGGTGAACTGGATGCGCGACGAGGTGCCGTGCATCGTCTTCGCCAGCGCGCGGGCGAGCGCGGTCTTGCCGGTGCCTGGCACGTCTTCCAGCAGCACATGCCCGCCTGCGATCGCGGTGGCGACAACGAGCTCGATCACGCGGCGCTTGCCCTGAATCGCCACCTCGATAGCGTCGGCGACGGTGCGCACGGCCTCGCTGGCCCAGCGAGCCCGCTCATCGGTGATGGGGCCGATCGTGGAGGCGGCCGCGAGATTCGGCTGAGGTGTCATCTTCGGTTCTCGGTTCCTTCGTGTTGCGGACAGTGCGGGGTGCGGTCGCGGGTGGCGGGACGCCTGGTGGTTACGGGCTCCCGGGTGGCGTCGGCGATGGCGGATCTGGCTCGGCGCACACCGGCGCTGTCAGCGTCTGCAAGTTCTCGTACAGCCCCGTCCAGGTCACGGTCAAAATGCCCGCAGCGTGGTCGAAACTCGGCAGCGCCCAGCTGCGGGCGTGCTCGGAGATGCGGGCGCGCAGCTCGGCTGTGGAGGCCGTGGAGGGGATGCAACCGCCGAGGTCGACGGTGACGGGGCCGGGCGCATTGCCGGTGATGGCGGCGGCTTCAGAGCACACGCCGTTCTTGCACTGCGCGACGCTGTAGGTGGAGCCGGCCGTCACCGTCGAGGGGAATGAGCCGCCGACACTCGCACCGTTCACGCGGAAGTCGAGGGTGTGGCCGGAGCTCGCCGAGACCACAGGGCCCGCGGCCAACGCGTAGCTCGCGAGCGACCCCGACACTGCGGCGTCGGTGCGGATCGTGTAGCCAGACTCGACGATGGGCTGCGCGGGCGTGCCACCGACGTTCACAACAACCGATGCCGTGGTGAGCGCAGCCCCCCACTTGTTCTCAGCGCAGGCCGTCACCTCAAGCGGGCGATAGGCCGTGCCGGTCACCGATGTGGTGCCGCCGGTGCCAGAGGTGTTCGGACTGCAGCTGCCGCCCGTGCTCACACCCCACTTCGCCTCGGGGGCCCCGCGTGAGTCGACGCTCACGATCACGGTCGCCTCATCGCTGCCCTGAGCTGAGCTCCCAGCCGCGATCGAAACCACCGGCCGGCCAGTCAGCTGCACGGTGTCTGCCCAGTTCGCCCCTTCCGCAGAGTCGCCGCTCGGGGGTTCATGCGCGCTCACTGGCACCACCGTGATCTCGGCCCCGCCAACCGGCAGACTCGCGATCCTCACGGTGCCGCTCTGACCGCTCAGCGCCGTCGTACCAGCCGGTGTCACGATGCGGAACCCTCTCGTACCGTCCTTGCCGGTGATATCCAGCCGCACAGTGCCGGTGTCGGGCGACTCAGCAGAGATCTGCTTCGCTTCGACCCGCGGCTGCTCGGGCCGTTCGTAGGCCCACGCCTGGGCGGCGTTCGCGGCGGGATCGGATTCGCCCACCGAGTTGAAGGCCACAGCGGTAAAACTGTGCTTCTCGCCGTTGGCGAGACCGCTCACCACGCAGTCGTAGGAGGCACCCGAACCGGAACAGCTGCCCGACTGCGCCGCACCGTCCATCCGCAGACGCACCCCCTCCGTCGCGGGATGCGAAGCTTCGCCGCTGAGGCTCACGCGAAGGGTGACCGAACTTGACGTGTACGACACCGCCGAAATCGCGACCGGCGCGCGAGGCACCCCCTGCGCGTCCAGCTCGATCACGCCCTCACCGATGCGGTTCTGTGCGTCGCGCACTGTGAACGACGCCGTGCACTTCCCGCCTGGGCCCTTCGCCCCGTTCGGCCAGGCAACCGATACCGAGTTCCCGGCTGCCTGGAAGGTGCCCACGGCGCACGATCCGCCAGACACAGCCTCCAGCTTCAGCCCGCCGCCGCTCTTGCCAGCGAACGGATCATGCTCACCAGGCGCACCGATCAGCGGTACCTGACAGGCCGAGCCCACCGTGCAATTCAGCTGCACCGTGGCACCGCGCGGAGTGTCCTTCGCGGCCTCACCCACGCGCAGCGTGAGCGGTGCCTGACTCTCGCCGGCGCCCGAGACCGTGACCACAAGCGCATCCTGGCTGCCAGGCACCGCATCGGCGCGGGCCGTGACGCTCAGCTGCGAGCCGGCGGGCACCACCTCGAAGCTGCCCCCGCCACCACTCACGCTGAACCGCAGATCGCCGGGCTTGCCCTCACGACCGCCCTGCCAACGCACCATATCGATCAGGTTGATCGTCTCAGAAGCACCCGGTGCGACCGTGCGAGTGATCGTCTCGAGTGCGGCGACCGGCGACGTTGGCACGATCTCGACGGGCACCGCCAGTTGCGTCCAAACCTTCTGTTCGGTGAGCTTCACCGACACCAGGCAGGTGTCGCTCCAGGGAGCTTCCTTGCCCGCAGCGTAGTTGAAGCCCGTCGCATGCTTCGCCGCGCAACTCGCCTGAGCACGCTGCGTGGGGAACGCCCCCACCTTGAACTCGGCCTCGTCACCCGCCGCGAGATCGACGACCTCGGCGAGCGCCGCATCGACAGACTTGCCCTCATCGACCCTGATCGGTGCAAGACCGGGCTTGAGCGTCAGCCGCAGCTCGTCGAGGGGCGGCACCACCAGGAAGCCGAACGTCTCGACCTCCTGCCCCGTGAGGTCAACACCCGAAAGCTTGAAGGGCACCAGATCACCCTCGGCACGGTACTTACCGACGATGCGATTGCCCTTAGCGGTAAAGCGATCCGCCGCAGCACCCCACACCGTCATCTGCAACGACCGCGCATCACCGGCTGCCCAGTAGACGCGGTCGGTGACCACATCGACGCCGCCGCGCTCCAGCTCCGCGCGGTCGCGTGCCGACAGCACAGTGTCGAGCACCGAGGGCGCCTGCTGCCCCACACGCGCCGACACCTGCACCACGATGAGGCCGTCAGCGGTGCTCGTGCTCTTCGCCGAACGCACGGTGTATCGGTATGAGACCGTGCCGAGATCGTCGCCGCCGCGCACCGACACCAGCCCCTTGTCGAGCTCGGAAGTGTCCAGGCGTGCGAGCAGGTCACGATACTGCGGAGACTCCCGCCCACCGGGCACATTCGGCACCACCTCGAGCAGTTCGAGCTCGCCATTCGCGGGGTCGATGTCGTTGTCGAGGGGGCGCACCACCGCGGGCTCCGCAGCGCCCTTCGCGAGACGCACATAGTCGCTGTAGGTGATCGGAGCCCCGCCAGCAGGGTCCGCCTCGGTGACAATCACCCGCAGACGCCCCTC
Organism: Leucobacter sp. VD1; assembly: GCF_037150695.1. Lineage (NCBI taxonomy): Bacteria > Bacillati > Actinomycetota > Actinomycetes > Micrococcales > Microbacteriaceae > Leucobacter > Leucobacter sp. VD1. The sequence goes on along the minus strand of NZ_JBBCPO010000002.1, from coordinate 743,391 downwards.
CCCGGTGCCTCCGAACTCATCACGCACCGCATACTGCATCATGCGCACCCCCGGGTCAGCCTGCTTCGAAGCCTCTAGCTGCACCGCCGAGCTGCGGGGCGAAAGGGTCGCAGAGACCTGCGTGTCATCCGAGGCGCTTACGCCCGTCAGTCGCACGCGATCGCCGTCAGGGTCCACCCCGGAAAGTGGCACCTGCGCGGTAGCCCGCTCTCCAGGCGCAAGCCGAACCGTGAGCGTGCGCGGCTGAGGCGCCCGATTGCCGTCGCGCGGCATCACGGTTACCCGCACCTGCCCCACGTCGCTGGCCTCAGGAGAACTCGCGCTGTACGTGGTGTAACCGAGCGTGTAGGTGCCAGGTTCGCTCGGCGCGAGATAGCGCAGCGTATTGCCAGAAGCGAAGGCGAGCTCGCCCTTCGCGCCGGAACCGCCCACTTCAGGATGCAGCACGAGTCGCTGCCCCGGCGGCGCCACATCGTTGTCGAGCACGGGGATATCGGCGACCGCACCCGCGCGCACCGTCGCAGCATCGGCCACCGCAATTGCCCCCACCGAGCCGGCGTCTGGCACCTGGAACACCGTCAGACGCCCCACAGCGGTATCGGCACCCTCGGACACCGACACATCGGCCGCACCGATCCTGCCAGGGGCGCCGTCGGGCGTGCTGCCCGAAACCCGCACCAGTGCGTGCTCAATCACATCAGTGCGCAACTCACCATCGACCACGTTTGCTGCCCGCACCACGAGCGCACGCCCGTTCGCGCCAGGCACGGCGTCGAGCACATCGACCGTGGTGTCGGCGAGGGGGCGCACGAAAGCGCGCAACGGCGGCAAGCCAAGCTTCGGCCGCGCCTCCACAGCGGTCACCCGCAGGGTGCCGGAAATCTCGGCCTCAGTGCCTGTGTCGCGCGCGGTCAGCGCAACGACGGTCACGCCGGTCTCCTTCGCAGTGATCTCGATCGTGCCGGCTCCGGCATTGACGGTCGCGGTCGCGGAACCCGACTGCACGCTCGCGTCGACCAGCGCGTAGGATCCCGAACCGCCCACGATGCGCGTCAACGGGCGCACCGTCAGTGGCGTATTCACCTGCGCCGTCGCCGCAATTGCGGCCATCTCCGACTTCGCATTCCGGCGGATCTGCACGGTCAGCTCCCGCTCCGTGCGCTCGCCGCGCGCATCGGCCACCGTCACCTGCACCGCCACATCGCTGTCGGGCGCGTTGGGGTCGGTGTGACGCAGCGCCAAACGGCCATCGGCCGTAACGAGCGCACGCACCGGGTCGCTGACGTTGGCGGGCGCGGCAGATTCGAGCATCAGCGGATCGCCCTCAGGATCGACCCAACCCTCCAAGATCGGCAGCACCAGGGTGCCCCCGGGGGCGAGCTCTGGGCTCGGCCACGCCCGCTGACACCCCTGTACCGGGCACCACTGCGGGGAAGTGTTGGTGTCGTCGCCAACCACCGTAAGAGTGACTGTCGCCGGCTCCGAGGTGAGCACGCCGTCGGTGATGCGGTAGCTGAACGTCGCCGAACCCTTCGCACCCGGCTTCGGCTGCACCACGATCGACTGCGCATCCGTGAGCATCGCCACCGTGCCGAACGACTCCGGCAGGTCTGCGCCGAGCCCGTCAGGCACGATCGTGAGCACATCCTTACGGTTCGGGTCGAAATCGTTGAGCAGCACCGGCAACGGTGCCGGCTCACCCTCGCGCACCCCGAACTCGTCGGCCACAGCCACCGGGGGCTCCTGCTCGGTAACGTCGTCGACCACGACGACACCACTGCGCTCCTTGGGTGGGTCGACAAGCGACCATTGCTCAAGCGGGATCAGTCGCCCCTCGGGCAGCGTCCACATCATGCCGGTGACCTGCTCGGACAGCAACGCACTCGTGCCGTTCGAGCGCAGCACCGGATCGGGCCGCCCGGGCATATCCACTGTTTCGTCGAGATCGAGCTTCGCAGCGCCCGCGGTCGACGACCACAACTGCGCTGCGTTCTGTCCCACCCACGCTGCATAGCGCACGCCACCCAGCTCGATCGGCTGTGCGGGAACCCCGTCGGCCTGCTCCAGACGCTTCGCGCGATCCGCAGTCACGCCCCACAGCCCTGAACCATCGGCCACCAAAGCTTCAGCGCCCTCCGCACCCGAGGCTTGCAGCACCGCCCCGGCATCGGCGTCGAACTCGACCGGCCGCTCGGCCCCCTCCCACCACAAACGACCAGACTCAGCATCGAACAGCACCCAACGACCATCGATGATCGCGAGCTGCACGCCTTCCCCCGGCACCCCCGCTGGGGACTCCTCGCTGCGGGTAAAGCTCTCACGTGCAACGTCGTACCAGCGCAGCTCCCGGGTCTCCGCCGAGAAGAGCAACGCGCGGCCTTCCCCATCGATCGCCACGGCGCTCGCCGAGAACCCCGGCGTCTCCTCTGCCACGCCATCCTCGTCTGCAGCATCGGCAGCGCCGACACCATCAGTGTCGGCGAGCGGGTCGAGCAGCACCGGATCCGACAGACCCCGCTCAGACCCCTCCTCGAAGCGCGACAGGAAGACCTCGCCATCTTCTGTGCGAAACAGCACCGAATCCCCGGCCGTCACCGTGTCACGCGTACCCTCAGGCGTGCGCGACGCCGCCGACACCTCATCCGACACCGCCGAACCCGTTGACTCGGAGTCGGCTGCAGGCTGCGCCGATCCGCCATCGTCAACAAAATCACGAGGCATCGTCGGATCGATGCTCCATAGGCGCCCGTCACCGTGGCTCAGCACCACGCCGCGCGACCCCGACTGCAGCACACCGCTCGGATCGTCAACCCGGCGCACCGTATCGATCTCACCCGTGAGCGTATTCACGCGCGCATACTGGCCGGAGCCGCGCATCGCCCACACAGCAGGCTCCTCGCGTGGAATCTCCCGCGCATCATAGCCCGCAGCCACCACCGCGATCGTGCCGATCATCGCCAGCGCCGCAACCCCCGACACCCAGGTGACCAGACGCGAGCGGCGGCCAGGGGAACGACCTCCGCGCGCCATCAGCGACCGCCTACAACCGCGAACACGGTCGCCGCAAGCAGCAGCACACCCACCGCCGAGCCCGCCCCGATCAGCACCGGCCGCAACACCGCGCCCCGCTCTCCCCGCGAGTGCTCAGCAGCCGCGCGATCGCGTTCGAGCTCGGCACGCCGCTGCGCCCGCCCTTCAGGCCGCACGCTCGACACCACAGGGCCCCGCACCCCCACCGCCGGAGCAGCCGGCGGAATCCACTCCTGCCGCACCACATCAAGCGGTGTCACATCGAAACCGTAGTGGCGCTGCAACTGCTGCAACGCCTCTCCGAACTGCTGCATCGTGGCATAGCGTCGCTCCGGCTGCTTCGCCATCGCCGTCGCCATCACCCCGTCAAAGGCTTCATACCCCTGCGCCCCCGGCACCGGGGTGTACACGGCACGCACGATACGATCGCTCATCGCAGAGCGCTTGTCCTTCACACCGCCGCCACTGGAAAACGGCGAACGACCAGCCGCGAAGGTATACAGCGTCGCCGCAAGCGACCACACCTCACTCGCCGGGGTGCCAGCCGTCGACCGCTCGATCACCTCGGGCGCCGCCCACGGAATCGACATCGCTTCGCTCGTGCCCGCACCGTGCATCTGACCGCGCAGTGACACAATGCCGAAATCGGCGAGCACCGGCCGGCCCGTCGTCGCGAGCAGCACATTCGAGGGCTTGATGTCACGGTGCAGAATCCCTGCCCTGTGCGCAGTCTCCAAAGCCCCCGCCAAACGCACACCCGCGTCGAGCACCTCGTTCAGCGGAATGGGACTGCCATTGGAGCGATGCCTGAACGACTCCGGGCAGAACTCCATTGCGATGTATGGGTAGCCATCACTCGAAATACTCGCCGCGAAAATCGACACGATCGAGGGGTGACTGGACAGCCTCGCCATCGCGTCGGCCTCAGCCTCGAATGCCGAACGCTCCTCATGCGACGCGACCAGCGCAGCAAGACTGTCGCCGCCCATCAGCACCTTCACCGCGACCATGCGCCGCGGCATGTTCTGCTCGTACTGGTACACATGCGCAAAGCCGCCCGAACCGAGCGGCTGAACGTAGTTGAAGCCCGAGATGCGCGGGGGGCTGATCGCGGCCGCGTCAGCCATGACCGATCACGCTCGCTGCCGCCCACTGAAACATATGCACCATGCTAAAGCACGATCGCAGGCCCCGCCGACAGGTGTTGGAAAAGAGGGCCGCACAAACAACGCCGCCCCCGCTCTCCGAAGAGAGCGGGGGCGGCGCAACCCGAGGGTGAAGCCTTACAGGCCAGAAACGTCGAGCGGGATGCCCGGGCCGAAGGTCGTCGAAACGGCGCCCTTCTGCACGTACTTGCCCTTGGCCGACGACGGCTTGAGGCGCGAGATCTCCTCGAGCACCGAGTTGATGTTGTCGGTGAGCTGCTCAGCCGAGAACGAAGCCTTGCCGACGATGAAGTGCACGTTGGCGTGCTTGTCGACGCGGAACTCGATCTTGCCGCCCTTGATATCCTCGACGGCCTTCGCCGTGTTCGGGGTGACGGTGCCGGTCTTGGGGTTGGGCATCAGGCCGCGGGGGCCGAGCACCTTACCCAGACGACCAACCTTGCCCATGAGCTCGGGGGTCGCAACAGCCGAATCGAAGTCGGTGTAGCCAGCGGCCACCTTCTCGATCAGCTCGTCGCCGCCCACCTCGTCAGCGCCGGCGGCGATGGCTGCCTCAGCAGCAGCGCCCACCGCGAACACGATGACGCGTGCGGTCTTGCCGGTGCCGTGGGGCAGGTTGACGGTGCCGCGCACCATCTGGTCGGCCTTGCGGGGATCCACACCGAGCTTGACGGCGACCTCGACGGTCGAGTCGGTCTTGGTGGAACCGGTCTCCTTCGCCAGGGCCACGGCCTCGGCGGGAGTGTAGAACTTGTCTGCCTGAATCTTCTCGGCAGCGGCGCGGTACGCCTTCGACTTCTGTGCCATGTGTCCTACCCCTTAGCCTTCGACCGTGATGCCCATGGAACGGGCGGTGCCGGCGATGATCTTCGATGCTGCATCGAGGTCGTTCGCGTTGAGATCAGCCTGCTTCTGCTCGGCGATCGCGCGGACCTGCTCGGCCGTCACCTTTGCCACCTTGACGGTGTGAGGGGTGCCGGAGCCCTTCTGCACGCCGGCCGCCTTCTTCAGCAGCTCAGCTGCCGGAGGGGTCTTCAGAACGAAGGTGAAGGAGCGATCTTCGTAGACGGTGATCTCGACGGGCACGATGTTGCCGCGCTGGGATTCCGTGGCCGCGTTGTAGGCCTTGCAGAACTCCATGATGTTGACGCCGTGCTGACCCAGCGCGGGACCCACGGGGGGTGCCGGGTTGGCGGCGCCGGCTGCGATCTGAAGCTTGATCAGACCGGTAACCTTCTTGGCCTTTGCCATGATTGTTTCCTTTCGATCGAACCCGCGCGATTGCGCGTGCTCTCCCGCGTTCCCCGGCCGGTCCGGGGTGCGGTGTTCACCTGCGTTGCGCGCACCATGAGAGGCGCGCAGACGCAAACCACATAATTCTAGCGGATCCGCCCCGATCTCGCACCCCGAGCTCCCCGCGACCCGCGCCACCCAGCGCAGCGATCACCGGGCCGCGGAGGTCTCAGTCAGCCCGGAGACGCACGAAGGGCCCCGCCGGAGCGGGGCCCTTCGTAGGAGAAGCTGTGGATCAGACCATCTTGGTGACCTGGTCGAAGCTGAGCTCGACCGGGGTCTCGCGCTCGAACAGCGAAACGAGCACTGTGAGCTTGCCAGCGGCGGGGTTGATCTCGCTGATCGTGCCGGGCAGACCCTCGAAGGAACCCGACTTGATGGTGATGGTCTCACCGATCTCGAAGTCGATCTCGACGTTGCCCTGTGCGGCTGCGTTCGCAGCTGCCTTGCCCTTGGCTGCGGCGGCCGGCTCGAACTCGACGGTGCTCTTGAGCATCTCGAATGCCTCGTTGAGGCGCAGCGGCACCGGGTTGTGGGCGTTGCCCACGAAGCCGGTCACACCGGGGGTGTGACGCACAACCGACCAGGTGGTCTCGGTGAGGTTCATGCGAACGAGCACGTAGCCGGGGATGCGCACGCGCGTGACCATCTTGCGCTGGCCGTTCTTGACCTCCATGACCTCTTCCATGGGGACCTGGATCTCGTAGATGTCATCTACGGCACCCATGGTCTCGCGACGGTTCCAGAGGTTGGACTTCACCTTGCGCTCGTAGCCGGCGTAGGTGTGGATCACGAACCACTTGCCCGGGCGACGGCGCAGATCCTTCTTGAAGGCCTTGTAGGGGTCTTCGGCCGACTCGGCCTCATCCTCAACCTCTTCGTCGACGATCGCGTTGGCGGCGGCAGCCGCCTCCTCAGCGCTGTCGATGTCGAGCGCATCCTCCACTGCGGCGTCGGCGACCGGATCGGTCGACTGCACCAGTGCGTCGAGCGCCGCGTCGAGCTCGGCCTCAGGGTTCTTGTTCTCGCTCGTCATCTGCTCTTGCTTTCATTGATCGGGGTTCGGGATCGGACGCTCACCGGCCCGCAGGTCAGGCGAGCGGCGTACCGAAGATGAAGACGGTCACCCAGCCGAAGGCCTGATCGAGCACCCACACGAGGCCCATCATGATCAGGACGAACGCGATCACCACGAGGGTGAAGTTGACGAGTTCTTTGCGGGTCGGGGTGACGACCTTCTTCAGCTCGGCGATAACCTGCTGGACGAACAGGATGATTCGGCTGAACCAATTGCGCTTCGCAGCGCGATCAGCCTTGGCGCGCTCGACCAGGCCGCCGCCGCTCTCCTCGACTTCACTGCTGCTCACTCGCGTGTCCTTTCGATCCACCCACCCGGGGCTCTCGCCCCGAGCGGGATGTGGCAGGGCGGACAGGACTCGAACCTGCAACCTGCGGTTTTGGAGACCGCTGCGCTACCAATTGCGCCACCGCCCTAAGGGATTGGGACTCTCACCTTAGCCCCTGAGGGCATAAAAAATTTTGGTGAAAGTCAATCACCGTGGATCACTCTACGCGATCCGACCCCGCTTGTCGAACCGGCACCGCCTCGCCGCTACCTCGCCAACGGACCAGCGCGTGACGACGGGGCGGCGCCGCTGCTGCGCCTGAACAACCCGCCGCGACCTGGGATCCCTCTCCGAGACACCGCTCCCGGCATCCTTCAGCGGGTAGGCTTGTGCAGGTGACCACTACCTCCCGTCTTTCGAAGAAGATCGCCGCTATCGCCGAGTCCGCGACCCTCAAGGTCGACGCCAAGGCGAAGGCCCTCCAGGCCGAGGGCCGCCCCGTGATCAGCTACGCCGCAGGCGAACCCGATTTCGCAACCCCCCAGCACATCGTCGACGCTGCTCGCGCCGCGCTCGACGACCCGAAGAACTTCCGCTACACCGCTGCCACGGGCCTTCCCGAGCTGCGCGAAGCGATCGCCGCGAAGACCGCGCGCGACTCGGGCTGGAACGTTCCCGCCTCGCAGGTGATCGTGACGAACGGTGGCAAGCAGGCCGTCTACCAGTCGTTCCAGGTGCTGCTCGATCCGGGCGACGAGGTGCTGGTGCCGGCACCGTACTGGACCACCTACCCCGAGGCGATCCAGCTCGCCGACGGTGTACCCGTCGAGGTGTTCGCCGGCGCGGATCAGGGCTACAAGGTGACCGTCGACCAGCTCGAAGCCGCCCGCACCGAGCGCACCAAGGTGCTGCTCTTCGTGTCGCCCTCGAACCCGACGGGCGCTGTGTACTCGCCGGAAGAAACCCGCGCGATCGGTGAGTGGGCTGAGGCGAACGGCCTGTGGGTGGTCGCCGACGAGATCTACCAGAACCTCGTGTACGACGGGGTGCGCGCCGTGTCGATCGTCGAGGCCGTGCCGGCCCTGCAGGATCGCACGATCCTCGTGAACGGTGTTGCGAAGACCTACGCGATGACGGGCTGGCGTCTGGGCTGGATGGTCGGCCCCGCCGACGTCATGAAGGGTGCCGCGAATCTGCAGTCGCACCTCTGCTCAAACGTCAACAACATCGCGCAGCGCGCGGCGATTGCAGCACTCACCGGCCCCCAGGAGCCGATCGAGCAGATGCGTCTCGCATTTGACCGCCGCCGCAAGCTCATCGTCGAAGAACTCAACCGCGTGCCGGGCTTCCACTGCCCCACCCCCGAGGGCGCCTTCTACGCCTACGTCGACGTGACCGGTGCGCTCGGCCGCGAGGTCCGCGGCGTCACCCCCACGACCTCGCTCGAGCTGGCAGACCTCATCCTCTCCGAGGCCGAGGTGGCCGCGGTTCCCGGTGAGGCGTTCGGCCCCTCGGGCTACCTGCGTTTCAGCTACGCACTGGGCGATGAAGCGCTGGTCGAGGGTGTGCGCCGCATCCAGGCACTGCTCAGCGAGTAGCGCCTGCGGGGCCACCGCCTCTCAGAGTCGAAGGGCCGGTCGGGATCGCAAGATCCCGACCGGCCCTTCGCGCATCCGCCTCGGCGCGCCGGGCACTGCCCGGCCGATGCCCGGCCTCCGGCCCTGGCGCCCCGGCCTCCGGCGCTCACTGGCAGCGCAGCACCTGGTCGAGCACCTGGTCGACGCTCTGATCGCTGCGGAACAGCAGCCAGTCGAGGCAGGCACCCGCGAGCGCACCGAAGAAGGCCGCTCCGGCGGTCTCGGTGATCTCCTCCCCCGCACCGCGACCGCCCCGTGCGGCTTCGGCCTCGCGCAGCACGTCACGGTAGCGCACTATCACCGAGGAGCGCGCGAGTTCCATCGCACCGGCCCAGGGCCGGTCGGTGCGGAACACTTCGGACGCCATGAGCTTCGCGAGGTCGAGGTTGCCGCGCAGGGTTTCGAGGGTGGCCGCGGCGACCGCCCTCGGTAGCTGAGCCGGCTCATCCGATGCCCGTTCGCGCGCTTCATCGATGGCCGCCCCGAGTCGATCGAAGCCGTCGCGCATCACCTGCTCGAAGATCGCGTCCTTCGACGAAAAGTTGTAGTAGAGGCTGCCCTTCGCCACTCCCGCGGCCTCGGCGATCTGATCCATCGACGCACCGCTGATCCCGTGCTGCGCGGCCACCCGCACCGCCGCCTCGGTGATGAGCTGCTTCGTGTTGACCCGTGCCATGGTCCTATCCTCTCGTACCCCGTCTCCGCGCCCCACCCTTGAACGGTGGGGCGCGGAGACGAGTGGTCTCGCGCCTCAGATGGCGAGCTCGGGGTGCAGACGCTTGATCGTCCACACCTTCTGCCGGCGAGCCGCGACTGCGCTGATCGCGAGCGACCCGATGAGCACGCCCAGCATTACTAGCAGCGACCCCCAGAACCGGGCGTCGATGCCGCCGCCGATGAGCTGCCGCAGCCCCTCGACCACGTAGGAGGCGGGCATGAAGGGGTGCAGGGCCTGGAAGAACGCGGGGGTCGTCTCGACAGGGTAGGTGCCTCCCGACGAGGACAGCATGAGCATCAGCAGCACAAGGCTCACCACGCGGCCTGTCGCGGTGCCGAGCAGCGCGATGAACATCTGTTGCAGCGCGAGGAAGGCGAGGGTGACGAGCAGCATGAACCCGGCCATGCCCATCCAGTGCGCGGGGCGCATGCCGATGCCGAAGACCAGCACGAGCATCATGATGACCACCTGGCCCACGCCGATGAGCGCGGCGGGCCAGAAGCCGGTGAGCACTGACCGCAGCCCCGACACGTTCGATGCGAGCGGGCGGCGCGGCAGCGGGCGCAGAATCAACCAGGTGATGAGCGCCCCCACGAAGGAGGCGAGCGCGATGAAGAACGGGGCGAAGCCCTCGCCGAAGCCCTGAACTGCGTTTTCGGTGTGCTCGTCGAGCTGCACCGGCGCCGACATGGTCTCGGCGATGCGGTCGCCCTGCCCCGGCGCAAAGTCGGGGGCTTCGGCTGCGCCGTCGCTCAGCTGCTTCGCGAAAGTGCCGGCCCCGTCGTCGACCTTGCCAGCCCCCTCGGCGAGCTCCTGCGACTTCTCGCTCGCCTGCTGCGCGCCGGCATCGAGCTTCTGCGCACCGGCGGCGAGTTCTGGCGTTTTCGAGGCGAGCGCGCCCGCTCCGGCCGACACCTGCTGCACGCCACTCGCGAGCTCCCCGCTCTTCGAAGCGAGCGTGTGTGCGCCGTCGGAGAGTTGCGCGGCACCCGCGCTGAGCAGGCCCGTCTTCTCATCGAGCTGAGCGGCGCCGTCGCGCAGTTGTCCGGCCCCGGCGGCGAGCAGCTGCGACTTGCCGGATGCCTGTTGCAGCGAAGCATTGAGATCGGCGGCGCCCCCGGCGAGCCGGGTGGTGCCGTCGGCGAGCAGGGCCGAGCTATCGCGCAGCTGTCCTGCGCCGGCCGCGAAGGCCTGGATCGAGGATCCGCGCGACTGCAGCGCGGCGTCGAGTTCTGCGAGCGTCATCGCAGGGTTCTGTGCAGCGAGGCCGGCGATGCTCTCGGCACCGCTGGCGAGCTGCTCCGCACCGGCGCTCACGCCTGCGGCACCGCTCGTTACCGACGCCGCTGCTGCGTCGAGCTGGCCCGCACCGGCGCTGAGGTGCGCGATGCCACCGGAGAGCGCAGTCACATTGTCAGCGAGGCTCGCGCCCGATTCGGCGAGCTTGTGGGTGCCGTCGGCGAGGGCTTGGCTGCCCGCCGCCAGCTCGGCGGTCTTCGATGCGAGGGTGCCGGCCCCGGCGCTGAGCTTTACGCTGCCGTCGCGTGCGCGATCTGCTCCGCTGGCGAGGCGTTGCGTGCCTTCGACGAGTTCGGGGGATTTCTCGGCGATCTGCGCGGTGCCTGCGGCAAGTTCGCCGAGTCCGGCGCTGAGTTTGCTGCTGCCGTCTGCGACTTGCGCGGTGCCGGCTTCGAGGGTGCCTGCTGCGTCGGCAGCCTTTCGGGTGCCGTCGCTGAGTTTCTCGACGCCGACGAGCACCTGTTCGGCTGCGGTGCGGGTAGCTGTTTCGCCAACAGCGTCGCGCAGTTGCACCATGGCCTGCTTGCCGAGGGTGGATGCGAGGAAGGAGTTGTTGTCGTTGTAGACGACTTCAATTTCACCGGCTTTGGGGTCGTCTTGCAGTCCGGCGAGGGTGCTGGAGAAGTCGCGCGGAATGGTGACGGAGAAGTAGACGTCGCCGTCGCCGACGGCACGCGCTGCGGCTGCGGCGTCGAGTGGCTGCCAGTCGAGGTCTCCGCCTTCCTGCAGTTGTTGGAGCACGTCGTCGCCCGCGGTGAGTTGGGAGCCGTCGGGTTTTTCGGCGGCTTCGTCGAGATTGACGATGGCGACGGGCAGTTTGTTGAGGTTGTCGGTGGGTGCCCAGAACGCCCAGAGGTAGAGGGCGCCGTAGATGAGGGGGATGACGAGCAGCACGCCGAGGGCGATCTTCGGCAGGGTGCCTTGGCGGAAGCGCTTCAGCTCGGTGCTGCGGGTGAACAGTGACATGGGGGTTCCTTTTGCTGCTGCGGCTTGCGGCCGCTCAGAGCTCGATGAGGGTGGGAGCGGGCGCGGTTGCCGCGAACAGTGCGGCATCACCGGGGTCGCTGCTTGCTGCGACGATGCGGATCCCTCGCTGCGCGAGGTCGCTGAGGCGTTCGGCGACGAGAGCCCGCTCAGCGGGGTCTCGGAGGGCGTCGAAGTCGTCGATGACGAGCAGCCGCGGCTGCTCGATGAGGGCGAGAGAGACGCGCACGAGCATTTCTTCGGCGGGGCTGAGGTCGCGTACAAGCAGCGCAGGGTCGGGCTGTTCGAGGTCTCCGAATGCGTCGGCGAGCAGTTCGCGGGCGAGCTGCGGGGTGATGCGGGGGGTGCGCCGGTACCAGGGCAGGGCCCAGCCGAGGCGTTCGCGCAGCGAGGCCGCAAGTGTGACGGAGGGTTCGAGGGCGTCGACGGCTTCGAAGCCGACGACGCCGGTGAGGCGGCGGATCTCGGCGGGTGTGGTGGCGCCGAGGGTGGTGAGCGATCCGCCGGAGAGTCGCATGCGGCCGGCGATGGCGAGCAGCAGTGAGGTGCGGCCGCTGCCGCGTGAGCCGAGCACGATGGTGACGGGGGTGCTGCTGGTGACGGTCAGGGGGCCGAAAACGGGGCCGCGGGGGCCGCTCAGGTGCGCTGCCCGTAGCTCGATGGTGTGCTGCCCGCGGGTGGGGTCGGCGGCGGGTGCGTGGTCGGGGGCAGATCCGCGCGCTGCGCGATCCTCGCCTGGTGCTGCCGCGATGACGACGGTTTGAGTGGTACTCACGTCGCTCCTGTCGATTCAATGCTCAATTTCTAAACTGACTAGTCAGTCTAAAACGAGGATCCGCCCGCGTCAACCAGGCCGCGGGCAAGCCGCCGAAACCCCACGGGAATACCCACGGGTCATGCGCGTTAGATTTACATGCAAGCGCATATAATTAGCGCATCAACAGAAACGGAGCCCCCCATGGAATTCGGGATCTTCTCGGTCAGCGACGTGACCCGCGACCCGGTCAGCGGCGAAACCCCCAGCGAGGCCGAGCGCATTCAAGGCCTCGCCACCATCGCGAAGCACGCCGAAGAGGTTGGCTTCGACGTCTTCGCCATCGGTGAGCACCACAACCCGCCCTTCTTCTCATCAACCCCCACCACCTTCCTCGCCTACCTCGCGGCGCAGACCGAAACACTCAAACTCAGCACCAGCACCACGCTCATCACCACGAACGACCCCGTGCGCATCGCCGAGGAATACGCGATGCTGCAGCACCTCGCCCAGGGCCGCATGGATCTCATGCTCGGCCGCGGCAACACCGCCCCCGTCTACCCCTGGTTCGGCAAGGACATCCGCAGCGCGCTGCCGCTCGCACTCGAGAACTACAACCTGCTGCACCGCCTGTGGCGCGAAGACGTCGTCGACTTCGAAGGCAACTTCCGCACGCCGCTGCAGGGCTTCACCAGCACTCCGCGACCCCTCGACGACGTGCCACCCTTCGTGTGGCACGGCTCGATCCGCACCCCGGAGATCGCCGAACAGGCGGCCTACTACGGCGACGGCTTCTTCTCCAACCACATCTTCGCGCCCAGCGAGCACTCGCTGCGCCTCATCAGTTTCTACCGCGAACGCTACGAGCACTACGGCCACGGAACCGCCAAGCAGGCCATCGTCGGGCTCGGCGGCCAGGCCTTCGTCGCGAAGAAGTCGCAGGACGCCATCAACGGCTTCCGGCCCTACTTCAACGAAGCCCCCGTCTACGGCCACGGCCCACGCATGGAAGACTTCATGAGCCAGACCCCGCTCTCCGTCGGCAGCCCGCAGGAAGTCATCGACAAAACTCTTTCCTTCCGCGACACCTTCGGCGACTACCAACGTCAGATGTTCCTCATCGACCACGCCGGCCTCCCCCTCAAAACCGTGCTCGAACAGCTCGACCTGCTCGGCGAAGAGGTCATTCCCGTGCTGCGCCGCGAACTCGCCGCACGGCGCGATCCCGAGGTGCCAGAATCGCCCAGCCACGCAAGTCTCGTGCGCGCCAAGTACGGCGACGAAGCCCCGCGGCAGCCGCGACCCCGCGCGAACCGCGGTGATAACGTGACGGGCGGATCGCCCTACCTCGACAGCGCCGCAGCACCAGGCGCCAGCTTCGGCCTCCGCTGATCCGCCCCCCCTGATCGGAGAACCCCATGCGCACCGAACGCATCGACCTCAGGCTCGCCAACGAGGCCTGGGAATCCCTCATGACCGCCCACGCACGCCTCACCGCCCTGTTTGCGGCCGAGGATATGTGGGGCGAAGCGGGCATGCGCGAGTACGACGTGCTCTACACGCTCTCGAAAAGCGACGGGCCCCTGCGGCTCTGCGAAATTCAAGACGGCGTGCTGCTCAGCCAACCGGCCCTCTCGCGCATGATCGATCGTCTCGCCGCGCGCGGCCTGCTGCGCCGCGAAGCCGACCCCGATGACGGACGCGCAGTGCGCATCTCACTCACCGAGGATGGCACCCGCGTGCAACGCGAGATCGGTCGCGCGCACGCAAAGAGCATCGGGCGCGAACTCGGCGCCGCGCTCTCGCCCGCGCAGATGCGCGAACTGCGCGAACTCTGCACCCGCATCGTAGAACGCCCCCAACAAGACGCCTGAACCGCGCCCCACCACCGCCTTCCCACCCACTCACCCGAGGAGCCCCCATGCTGCACTCCCTCGACACCAGCCCCGCCCCCGAACCGCGCACGCTCGCCATCATCAGCGCGGGCACCAGCGACCCCTCCACCACCTCGATGCTCGCGAGCCGCATCGCAGACCGCGTCGCCGCGCTCGCACCGACTCGCGGCTTCACACTGCAACTGCGCTTCATCGACCTCCGCGGCCTCGCTCAGGACATCACCACGGCGCTCGTCTCCCAGCACGTCTCCCCCGCACTGCAGCAGGCCAGCGACGTGCTGCGTGACGCCGACGCCCTCGTGGTCTCGACCCCGGTGTACAAAGCCGGGCCCAGCGGGCTGTTCACCTCGTTTTTCCAGGTGCTCGACAATGACCTGCTCATCGGCACGCCCGTCGCGCTCGCAGCCACCGCGGGCAGCGCCCGCCACGCCCTGGTGGTCGATGACCAGTTGCGCGGCCTGTTCGCGTATCTGCGCACCATCACGGCACCCACCGGGGTGTTCGCGGCGCCAGAGGATTGGAACAGCGGCGAGCTCGGCAAGCGCATCGACCGCGCCGCCGCCGAACTGCTCGCCCTCGTCTCGGGCGGCTTCCGCGCCACGGTGCGCGACGAGGCCTGGGGCGGGTACCAGCACTCCTACGGCAGCGCCGGCGGCGCCGAGCTCGGCATCGACCTCAGCACCGACCTCATGCGCCTCGCAACCGGCGGCCGGTAGCGCCCCTACGCGGCGTCGCCCGTGGAGATCACGGCGGCTTCTTCCTCCGCGGTCTCGTGCGGTGCGCCCACCCGGTGCAGCAGGTGACCGACGCTCGCGAGCACGATGATCGACACCACGAGCGACGCGGCTCCGAGCCAGTAGGGTGCCGGAGCGCCGAGGGCCTCGGCGATCGGCCCGGCCACGGCGGGCGCGATCGCACCACCCACGAAGCGCACGGCTGAGTACGTGGAAGAGGCCACGTTGCGCGGCAGCTCGGTCGCTTCCATTACGGCCTCCGTCAGCGCAGTGTTCATCACGCCGAGCAGCAGACCGCTCACCACCACGACGGTCACAAGCCCCGGCAGTGAGTGCACGAAGACGCCGAGGAGCGCGAGGCAGACGGTGAGGCCGCCGAGCATCGTGAACAGCACCGGCCGCAAGCCGAAGCGGCGGGTGAGCACGGGGGCGACGAGCACCGAGGTGAGCGCGAGCGCGAGGCCCCAGCCGAAGAAGACCAGCCCCAGCTCGTGGGCGCCGAAGCCCTCCGCGCCCGCGGCCTTCGCTGCGGCCTCCATCGGGTAGGGGCTGTAGGCGAGTAGCACGAAGAAGCCGAAGTTGTAGAAGAACGCGACGCCGCTGAGTGCGAGCAGGGCGGGGTCGCGGAGGGCCGTGAACCCGGCGACGAGCGAGGGCCGTGCGGCGCGGGCCGCGGCGCGCTGCTCGGCGCTCTGCTTCGGGGTGCGCAGCAGCACCAGGATCGCGAGCAGCGCGACGGCCATGAGCACGGCGGTGCCGAAGAAGGGGCCCCGCCAGGAGACGGATCCGAGGGCGCCGCCCACGAGCGGGCCGATCGCCATACCGACGCCGAGGGCGGCCTCGTAGAGCACGATCGCCTGGCGCGATCCGCCCGAGGCAGCGCCGACGATCGCGGCGAGCGCGGTCGAGATGAAGAGGGCGTTGCCGAGCCCCCAGCCGGCCCGGAAGCCGATGATCTCATCGACGGTGCTGGAGGCGCCGGCGAGCGCGGCGAAGAGCACGATCAGCACGAGGCCCGTCACGAGCGTCCAGCGCACCCCGATGCGCCCGGAAACCCAGCTCGTGAAGAACATCGCGATGCCCGTGATGAAAAGGTAGCTCGTGAAGAGCAGCATGGTCTGGCTGGCGCTCGCACCCAGCTCGTGGCTGATGACCGGCAGGATCGGGTCGACGAGGCCGATGCCCATGAAGGAAATGGCGCAGGCGAAGGCGATCGCCCAGACGGCAGTCGGCTGACGCAAGATCGAGGCCTTGCGAACGGGGGCCGGGGCGGGAACCGTGGTGGCCCCGGTGCCCGGGGCGGACCCGGTGCTGGTGGCGGAATGGGTGACGGTGGACGTGATGGCTCCTCGGGGTGGAAGGGTGGTGATGGTGGCGGGTGCGGATCAGGCCCGAGGGTCGCCGATCCGCTCGCTCAGCTGCTGCATCAGCTCGACCGCTCGGGCGAGCGTGGCGCGGTCGAAGTCGGAGAGTTCGCCGAGGTGGGGCCGCACCCGGCCGGCGGCGATGCGCCGGTACTCGTCGAGTGCGGCCCTCCCCTGCTCGGTGATGGCCACGCGGGAGGCGCGGCCATCACCTGGGTCGGGGCTGCGGTTGACCCAGCCCTCATGCTCGAGCCGCTGCACGAGCCCTGTCATGGAGGGTTGCGCCACGCGCTGCTGCTGCGCGAGTGCGCTGACCCGCGCCGAGCCGGACTGCTCAAGATCGGCGAGCACGCGCCAGGCCACCAGGGAGTAGCCCACCCCGGCCGTGCGCCCCGCGATGCGCGCAAAGCGGCCGCTGGTGCGTGTCAGTTCAAGCGCAAGCGCATCGAGACCTGATGCGTTATCTTCGTTTTCTTCGGCCACGGCAGCTACTATACGCCCATTTGCATAGCTAAGCTATGCAAATGGTCATCAGCGGGGCTGTCGAGCTGCCGAGTCCCGCCCCTCCCACGATCAGCCAGGCACCCTTGACTCGCGCACGCGCTCCCTGCAAGCTGGCAGCACCGACGACGAACGAGCCAGAGGAGCCTCCCATGATCTTCGTCAACCTCACCACCACCGACCTCGACCGCAGCAAGGCCTTCTACTCGGCGCTCGGCTGCAGCATCAATCCACTGTTCACCGATGAGAACGCGGCCTGCGTCGTGTGGGACGAAAGCACCTTCTTCATGATGCTCACCCGCGAACACTTCGCACAGTTCACCGACAAGCCCCTGGCCGACCCACGCGAAAGCGCGCAGGTGATCGTGGCGCTCAGCCGGGACTCCCGCGCGCACGTCGACTCCACGGTCGAAGCCGGTCTCGCCGCAGGCGGCACCGAGAATCGCGATCCGCAGGACTACGGCTTCATGTACCAGCGCAGCATGCAAGACCCCGACGGCAACATCATCGAGTTCTCCTACATGGAAGCGCAGGCGGCCTCAGAGGGGCCGGGCGCCTACACCGACCAGCACGGCGCCGGCCCGGATCCCGTTCCCGGCTACTGAGCGCGACCCGCCGTCCGCAAACGCAGAGGGGGCGGGATCATCGATCCCGCCCCCTGCACCGCGCCAGCGGGCGCGTCTTCGCGACCGCTTACGCCGCTACGAAGAAGAGACGCTTGTTCGCGAACTCGCCGATGCCGAGCGGGCCCATCTCGCGACCGAAACCCGAGCGCTTCACGCCACCGAAGGGAATCTCGGCGGCCTCGGCCGCGATCGTGTTCACATGCGACATGCCCACCTCGAGTTGTGAGGCCACCCGCGCGGCACGGGCCTCATCGGTCGAGAACACGGATCCGCCAAGCCCCAAATCGCAGTCGTTCGCAAGCTCGAGCGCCTCTTCATCGCTCGACACGCGATACACGGTGGCGACCGGGCCGAAGATCTCCTCGCGGTACGACTCCGAATCGCGGGGAACACCCGTGAGCACGGCCGGCGAATAGTACGCAGCCGGGCCCTCCGACAGCACGCCGCCCGCCACGAGCGTGGCACCCTCGGCGATGGCCTTCTGCACCTGCGCATTGACGGTCTCAGCGGCGGCACGAGTCGACAGCGGGGCGAACTCGCCCTCAGCGAGGTTCAGCTGGTCACCGGGTACGAGCCCCTCGGCGAGCTTCGCGAGTTCGGCCACGAACTCGTCGTAGATGTCGTCCATCACAATGAGGCGCTTGTTCGAGTTGCAGACCTGGCCGCCGTTGTAGACGCGGAAGTTCCAGGCCTCAGCCGCGGTCGCCGCAACATCGTCGCTGTCGAGCACCACCATCGGATCGATGCCGCCGAGCTCAAGCACGCACTTCTTCAGGTGCTGGCCGGCCTGCGCGCCGATGATCGCACCCGCGCGCTCCGAGCCCGTCAGCGAAACACCCTGCACCCGCGGATCGGCGATCATCGAGGCGATCTGATCGTGCGAAGCGAACACGTTCTGGTAGCCGCCGACGGGCACGCCTGCCTGCTCGAAGATCTCCTGCATCGTGAGCGACGAACGCGCGCAGATGTCGGCGTGCTTGAGCAGAATCGTATTGCCCAGCAGCAGGTTCGGGGCCGCGAAACGAGCCACCTGGTAGTAGGGGAAGTTCCAGGGCATGACACCGAGCAGCACACCGATCGGACGGTGCTCGACGTAGGCCTTGCCCGGAATGGTGCTCGGGATCTCGTAATCGGTGATGAGGCTGGGCCCGTGCACCGCGTAATACTCGATGATGTCGCGCGCGAATTCGACCTCGTCGACCGACTCGGCGTACGACTTGCCCATCTCGGTGGCGATGATCTTCGCGAGCTCGTCCTTGCGCTCCTCGAAGATCTCAGCGGCGCGCTTCACCACGACGGCACGCTCCTGCACGCTCTTCTCACGCCACTCGCGGTAGACGGCGTCGGCGTTTGCGACAGCGGCCTCGATGTCGGCGTCGGTGGCGCTGTCGAAGGTCTCGACGATCTCGCCCGTCGCGGGATTCTGCACTCGGTACTTAGCCATGATGCTCCTTCTGTGTAGGTCGAATATACGCCTCAGCGGTGCAGCGGCGTGGTGACCGCTGCACCGCTCGGGCGCGCAATGTGCGTGGGGGGCTACTTGCCGGTGTAGTAGCCGTCGGCGACTGTCAGCGCCTCGTCGATGATGTCGAGACCCCGCACCAGATCTTCCTCGCTGATAATCAGCGGCGGGGCGATCTGCAGGCGATTGCCAGCGGCGAACGGCCACAGGCCGGCCTGCTTGCAGGCCGCGACAACAGCGTTGAACGGTGCCGCATCTGCGCCGGCAGCGTTGAACGGCACCAGCGGCTCGCGGGTGTCGCGGTCGAGCACCAGTTCGAGCGCCCAGAACAGGCCCTTGCCGCGCACCTCACCGATCGACGGGTGCTTCTCCGCGAGTTCGCGCAGGCGGGGTCCGACGACGCGCTCACCGAGATCGCGCACGCGCTCCAGGATCTGCTCCTGCTCGAAAATATCGAAGGTGGCGACGCCTGCTGCGGCTCCGAGGGGGTGCCCGCTGTAGGTGAGGCCTCCGGGGAAGGGGCGATCCGCGAAGGTGTCGTGAATCGGCTTCGAGATGACCACGCCCCCGAGGGGCACGTAGCCCGAGTTGACGCCCTTCGCGAAGGTGACGAGGTCGGGTGTGACGTCGAAGGCCTGGAACGCGAACCACTCACCGGTGCGCCCGAAGCCCGACATGACCTCGTCGCAGATCATCACGATGCCGTAGCGGTCGCAGAGCTCTCGCACGCCCTTAAGGTAACCGGGGGTGGGCACCAGGATGCCGTTCGTGCCGGTGACGCTCTCAAGGATGATGGCCGCGATAGTGCCGGGGCCTTCGAGCTGAATGGTGTGCTCAAGGTGCTGCAGCGCGCGCTCGGTCTCCTGCTCCGGGGTCTCGGCGTGAAACTCCGAGCGGTAGGGGTAGGGGCCGAAGAAGTGCACCACGCCGGCGTCGGGGGTGCCGTTCGCCCAGCGTCGGGGCTCGCCCGTGAGGGTGATCGCGGTGGCGGTCGAGCCGTGGTACGAGCGGTAGCGAGCGAGCACCTTCTGGCGGCCGGTGTGGTGGCGGGCCATGCGCACGGCGTACTCGTTGGCGTCAGCGCCGCCGTTGGTGAAGAACACCGAGCGGGCGCCCTCGAAGGAGTGCTCGACGATGCGCTTGGCAAGCTCGCCGCGCACGTCGTTCGCCATGGCGGGCTGGATCGTGGCGAGGCGGCCGGCCTGATCCTGGATCGCCTTCACGAGACCGGGGTGCTGGTGACCGAGGTTGAGGTTCACGAGCTGGGCCGAGAAGTCGAGGTACTCGGTGCCGTCGTAATCCCAGAAGCGCACGCCTTCGCCCTTGGCGACGGGCAGCGGGTTGATCTGGGCCTGAGCCGACCAGGAGTGGAAGACGTAGTCGCGGTCGTTCTGGCGCACCTCGCGCTGGGCGTCGGTGTCGCCGAAGCTCTGCTCCGCACCGTTCAGGTCGATGAAGTCGGTCATCTGATTCCTTCGTTCACGTGATGATTGCAAGCATGGGGGTCTGGGGGTCTGGGGGTCCGGGGGCTGGGAGCCCCGCTCCCCCAGATGGGTGGGGCGAGGACGGATCACCGCCCTCGCCCCGAACACTCAGCTGTTGCTGGGGAACCCGAGATCGACCTTCGACTGCTCCGGCTTGGGCCAGCGCGTGGTGACGACCTTCGAACGGGTGTAGAAGTGAATCGACTCGGGGCCGTAGATGTGGGCGTCGCCGAAGAGCGAGTCCTTCCAGCCACCGAAGGAGAACGAGCCAACGGGAACGGGAATCGGCACGTTGATGCCGACCATGCCGGCCTCGACCTCGAACTCGAACTGGCGGGCGACGCCGCCGTCGCGGGTGAAGATCGCCGTGCCGTTGCCGAACTGGTGATCGTTGATGAGCTGCACGCCCTCCTCGTAGGAGTCGACGCGCACGACCGCGAGCACCGGGCCGAAGATCTCTTCGAGGTACACCTTGCTGTCGGTCTTGACGTGGTCGATGAGCGAGACGCCGGTGAAGAAGCCGTTGCCCTCGAACTCGGCTTCGCGGCCATCGACGACCACGGTCGCACCCTCGGCTGCGGCACCGGCGACGTAGGACTCGACGCGGGCCTTTGCCTCTGCGGTGATGAGCGGGCCCATCTCCGATGCGGGGTCGGTGCCGTCACCGATCTGCAGCTTCTCCATGCGCTCGGCGATCTTGGAGACGAGCTCGTCGCCGACACCGCCGACGGCCACGACGACCGAGACTGCCATGCAGCGCTCGCCGGCCGAGCCGTACGCTGCCGAGACTGCGGCGTCTGCGGCGCCGTCGAGATCGGCGTCGGGCATCACGATCATGTGGTTCTTGGCACCGCCGAGAGCCTGCACGCGCTTGCCGTTCGCCGCGGCGCGCTCGTAGATGTAGCGTGCGATGGGGGTCGAGCCCACGAAGGAGATCGCCTTCACATCGCGGCTGTCGAGCAGCGTGTCGACGGCGACCTTGTCACCGTGCACAACATTGAGCACGCCGTCGGGCAGACCTGCCTCGCGGAAGAGCTCAGCGATGAAGACGGAGGCGGAGGGGTCGCGCTCGGAGGGCTTCAGCACGACGGTGTTGCCGCAGGCGATAGCCGAAGCGATCATCCAGAGCGGCACCATGACCGGGAAGTTGAAGGGGGTGATCGCCGCGACGACGCCCACGGGCTGCTTGATCGAGTGCACGTCGACGCCCGTCGAGACCTGCTCGTCGCGCTCGCCCTTCAGCAGGTGCAGCAGACCCGAGGCGAACTCGACGTTCTCGAGGCCGCGTGCGATTTCGCCGGCGGCATCGGAGAGCACCTTGCCGTGCTCGCTGGTGACGATGGCGGCGAGTTCGGGGGTGCGCTGCTTGAGCAGCTGGCGCAGGTTGAAGAACACGTCGGCGCGCTTGGTGAGGCTGGTCTTGCGCCACATCGGCAGCGCTGCCTGGGCTGCGGCGATGGCCTGCTCGACAGTCGCTGCCGAGGCGATGGCGACTTCGTGCTGCTGCTCGCCGGTGGCCGGATTGAAGACGGCCTGCGTGCGCTCTGCCGCTTCGACCTTCTCGCCGCCGATGATGTGAGGGATGAGTGCCATCCGCGTTCCTCTCGAATCGATCAATATGTTCGGCAATCCCGAACACTGTTGCAGCAAGTCTTTCAGCGGGCGTTTGCGATAGCTACCCGCACTTCATCCGCATTTCGGCCACTTCCCATACAATCTGTTCGAATGCTTTGCGGTGGGCGGAGCTGGCAAGGAGAACAGCGGATGTCAGATCTCATCAGCGTCGCCGACGCACTCGCCCTGGCCGAGGTGCAGGCAGGGGATCCCGAACTCATCGCGGGCGCGCAGGGCCTCGATCGCGAGATCCGCTGGGCGCACGTCGTCGCAGGCTCAGCCGCGGTTGGCCTGCTCGACGGCGGCGAACTCGTGCTCACCACCGGCGCAGGCTGGCCCCGCGAGGGCGACGAACTGGCCCGGCTCTCAACTGCACTGATCAGCACGGGCCCCGCCGCCGTGGTGCTCGAACTCGGGCGCTTCTTCACCGAACCACCGGCTCCGCTGCTGACCGCCTGCGAGGCGCACGGCATCCCCCTGATCGCGCTGCACCATGAGGTGCGCTTCGTGCAGATCACGCAGCGGGTGCACCAGCGCATCCTCGCAACGCAAACCGAAGCCCTCGCCGCCCGGGCCGAGGTGCACGCCATGCTCACCGAGCTGGGCCTCAACCGCAGCCCCGTCGACTACGTGATCGAACGGCTCGCAGACACCCTCGGCACCACAGTGGTGCTCGAAGACTCAGCTCGTCGCGTGGTCGCCTGGGCAGGGCGGGGCGCGGGTGCCCATGCGGGGGGCGGATCACCAGCCGCAGCGCACCCGCACCCGCTGGCGCCGTGGGCCGACGCCGACGGCACGGAGTTCGCACCGCTCGACGGCTGGGAGCGGGTGCCCGTCGAGGCGCAAGGCCGGCGCTGGGGCCGGCTCATTGCACTGCCCGGCCCGGAGCATCCGGCGGGGCGGCGCACCGTGCTCGAACTCGGCGCCTTCGCACTGGCGCTGGGCCGACTCGCCGACCCGGAAGGCGGGCAGTGGTTGCAGCTGTCGTCGAAGCACCTCTTCGATGTGCTGCTCGGCGGCCGTTACCGCCGCGACGAAGAACTCGCCGTGCAGCTCGCCGCCGCCGGCCTGCCCGTTTCGGGGCGGCTGCTGATCGGAGCGACCCTGCGCGGCGTCGGTGACTTCGGAGGCGATGCCTCCCTCGAACACGCCATGCTCGCGACGGCCCTGCGGCGAGCCGTCGGCCAGCACGGCCGGGTAATCCTCGCGCACGACGACGCGAGCGACGACCACGACACCGCCACGCCCAGGCGCCGCGGCGCCGCGCTCATCGCCCTGCTCTCTTTCGCCCCCGACGACGCGCGGCTGCACAGCGCAGAGGGATCCGCACCCCCGCTCGCATCACGCCTCGCCCGCGAACTCGACGCCCTACTGCCCTCCACAGTGCCCGCCACCTGGCGAGCCCACCTCGGTCTGGGGGCGGCCGGCCGCCGCGTGCGGGGGCTGATCTCATCGCTCGAACAGGTGCGTGCAGCCGGCGAGCTCGAACCCGCGGGCACCGCAGGCCGCGTCACCGTGCAGCAGGCCGAACGACAGCCCCTTGCCTACCTCGTACGTGGCCTCGCCTCACTGCCCGAGATGCAGGAGTTCGCCGACGAAACGCTCGCGCCAATCATCGAACACGACGCCACCAGCGGCGCCGGTCACAGCGGCGATCTGCTGCGCGTGCTGCGCGCCTACCTGGAACACCCCACGAATCGCTCGCTCGCGGCGCAGCGGGCACGGTTGTCGCGGTCGGTGTTCTATCAGCGTCTCGCACTGATCGAGGAGCTGCTCGGGGCTGATCTCAGCAACGGCACGGTGATCGCGACGCTCACGGTCGCGCTGCTCGCGCGGCGGTAATGCGCGGCGGATCCGCCACCCCGGCGCAGGTTACTGCACCGCGGGTGACGACCACAGCGCAGGATACGCATGCCCCAGCTCGATCACCAGACGGCGCAGCGCCGGCAACGACAGACCGATCACGCAGCTCGGTGCCCCCTCGATGCGCTCGATGAACGCGCCGGCGAGGCCATCGATCGCGAAGCCACCAGCCAATTCGAGCGGTTCGCCCGTGGCGACGTAGGCCTCCAGTTCGGCGTCGGTGAGGTCGGCCGACAGCTCCACCTTGGCCGTATCGACCGACCCAGCAGCGCCGCGCACTGCACCGCCTGTGTGATCGATCAGCCAGTGACCCGAGTGCAGCACCCCGGCGCGCCCACGATGGTGCTTCGCCCGGGCAAGGGCCACCTCCGGCTCGTGCGGCTTGCCCAGGATCTCGCCGTCGAGCAGAAACATCGAGTCGCCGCCGAGCACCAGACCATCGATCTCGTGCCCGTGGCGGCGCACCACGTCTTCGGCCTTGAGACGGCCCAGATACTCGGTGAACTCGGGGGCGCTGAGCCCACGACCCAGCTCGGCCTCACGAGCCGCGATCGCCGCATCCTCATCGACCTCGGGCGAGAAGCAGATCGGCTCGATGCCCGCCCCCCGCAGAACCGAGAGCCGGGCCGGAGACGTCGAAGCAAGGTACAAGCGCATAGGGCAAGCCTACGCACTGGTTACGGCATCGCGCCTTCGTGGCGCAGCAGGGCCTCCTTCACGGGGGTGCCGAACAAATACCCGCCCAGGCCACCGTCGGTGCGCACGATACGGTGACAGGGCACCACGAGCGCGACGAGGTTGTTCGCGCAGCCCGACGCCGCCGCTCGCACCGCCGAAGGTCGGCCGGCAAGCCCCGCCAGCTCCGTGTAGGTCACGGCGCGGCCCGCCGGCACCGCGCGCAACGCCCGCCACACCTCACCCCTGAACGGCGTCTCCGGCTGGGCAACCGGCAGGGCGTCGATCGCACTGAGATCACCGGCGGCGTAGGCGCGCAAAGCTGCGGCGATGCCGAAGTCATCATCCGTGGCCGGCACGATGCCGCGCTGCGCAACACCAGGGTCGAGCTTCGCGAGTCGCTGCATGAGACTCGCCGCCTCAGGGTCGTCGTCGGTGGCGAAGCCGGCGGCGCGCAGGGCGCCGTCTTCGGGGCTCCAGATCGCGTAGAAGGGGTGGCCTACGATCTCGACAACGGTGCTGGCCAGGGGTGCGGCGCTCATCTCGGTTCCTTTCGCGCGACCGACTCGAGAAAGTCGGCCCAGAGGTGCTGTGTGGCGTAGCCGCGGAACGGGCGCCAGGGTTCGGCGAGGCGCGCGGCCTCACGGTCGCCGCGCACGTCGAGCGCGCGGCGCAGAATCAGATCGCCCGCGGGGAAGGCGTCGGGGTCGCCGAGCGCGCGCATCGCGATCAGCTCGACACTCCACGGGCCGATACCGCGGATCTCCAGCAGTTCGCGCCTGGCGCGCTCGCGGTCGGCGCCGGGGCCGATATCGAGGCCTGCCGCGAGGGCTGCGGCGAGCGAGCGCAGTGTTTCGGCGCGGGCGCGGGTGAGGCCAAGTCGTGCCCGCAGCTCTTCGGCATCTGTTGCGGCGACGCGTTCAGGGCTGGGGCGCGGATGGAAGCCAGGCGCCTCGCCACCCGGCGCCACCCTCCCGGGGAATGCCGCCGCAAGCCGCCCCTGCACGGTGCGCGCAGCGGCAAGCGAGATCTGCTGGCCGAGCACTGTGCCGAGCGCGAATTCGGCCCCGTCGCGTGCCCCGGGCAGCCGCAGCCCCGGCCTGGCGATGAGCAACGAACGCAATCTGGGGTCGCCGCCGAGGGCGTCGGCGATCTGCGCGGGATCGGCGTCGAGGTCGAGCAGACGCCGCACGGCCTGGATCGCGGGCATGGTGTCGCTCAGACCGGGCAGCGAGAGGAGCACCGGGATCCAGGTCATCGTGCCGGCGGTGCCGTGGTCCGGCGGTACTCCCGCCCAGTCGATGTGCACCACTGCGGTGCCGCCCGGCACATCGATCGCGTGCGCGGTGGCTCCGTCGGCATCGCTGCGGTCGCGGCCGGGCACCGCGTGCGCGACGAGAAATGCGCGGGTCGCTGCTGCCGCGAACGGAGCGCGGGTGCGCAACCGCAGCGCGAGCCGGGGGCGTTCGTCTGAGGCTGCGCCAGCCGGGGCGCCCACAGCGTCGGCGCCATCAATACCCGGCCTGGGCAGCCGGGAGGGCGCGATCCCGAACTCCTCACGCATCGAATCGCCGAACTGCCGCACGCTGCCAAATCCCGCCGCGAAGGCGATGTCTGCGAGCGGCAGCGTGGTCTGCTCGATCAGTGATCGTGCCGCGTGCGCCCGCCGCGTGCGGGCGAGCTGCAGCGGGCTCGCCCCGATCTCTTGCAGCAGCATGCGGCGCAGATGGCGCTCGCTCACCGCGAGTTCGGCGGCGAGCCCGGCGACGCCGACGGCATCGACAGCGCCGTCGCGGATGCGACGCACGGCGCGCGCAACGAGATCGCTACGGGCATCCCAGTCGCGGGTGCCTGGCAGTGCGTCGGGGCGGCAGCGCTTGCAGGCGCGAAATCCCGCGGCGACACACGCTGCCGCGCTCGGCAGGAAGCGGCAGTTTTCCTGGCGGGGCTTGCGTGCCGGGCACGAAGGGCGGCAGTAGATGCCGGTGCTGGTGACGCAGAGGTAGACGCGCCCGTCCCAGCGCGCATCGCGACCCGACGCGGCGCGGTAGCAGGCGTCGAAGTCGAGTGCGGGGGCTGCGGTTTCGGTGGGCACGGATCCATTGTTCCGCCCCCGAAGGTCGCGCGCACGCGGAAATCGGACATTGCAGTGGATTCGGCTGCGCGGCGCGGCCGTTCGCTACGCTCGTGAGCATGAAAGATGTCTCCGGGCGCTCGGCGCTGTTGCGTGCCACGGTCGTGGTCGTTGCCGAGGGCGGGCTGCGCGCGCTGACCTATCGGGCTGTCGCCGCCGAGGCCGGAGTGTCGCACGGGCTGGTGCGGCACCATTTCGGCACGCGGGATCAGCTCATCGCCGAGGCCATGGAGTATGCCATCGATGAGAGCCTGCGCGGTTCGAACATGCTGAGTAGCGGGCTCACCGCGCAGGAGTTCGCCGACGGTATCGAATCTCTTGCGGATCGCGAGGCCGGCATCCAATCGTTCCAGTACGAACTGCTGCTGGAATCGCGGCGACGGCCCGAATTGCGTCCACTCGCTGAGCGGCATTTCCAGGCGTATCGCGAGGCGATCTCTCGGCAGCTGCACCGCATCGGGGTCGACGATCCGGAGCTCACCGAGCTGATCTGGTTCGCGCTCGACGGCATCGTGTTCAAACAGCTTGTCGCCCCTGAAGATCCTGCGCCTGCAGTGCGGCGGATCCGCGCCCTCATCGAAGCGAACATCACGGCCTAAGCCCCGCTCAACCGCACCGCTGCACCGGCACCGATCGACGTGTGAGCACCTCGGTTGCGCGCAGGCCGTTGCCTGAGCGTCGATCGGTGCTCGAACGCGCCATTCAGCACCGCCAGGCACATCCCGAATCGGCCGAAGTCGACGCTTGACTATCCAATTGGATAGTTCTATGCTGACGCTACCGACCGAAGGGACACACCGTCGTGCCTGACACCCAGAACGCACCCGACACCACCATCGAGTTCCTCTACCTGAGCGAACCCGACATGATCGCCGCCGGCGTCACCGACATGGCCGCCTGCGTCGACACCATGAGCGAAATGCTCGTCGAATTCAAGCGAGGCGACTACCGCATGGCAGGCGTCGAAAACGACCTGCACGGCGCGCAGATCTACTTCCCCCAGGAATCGCCCTTCGAGGGCATGCCGCTCGACGGGCCCGACCGCCGCTTCATGGCGATGCCCGCCTACCTCGGAGGCAGCTTCCAGACCGCTGGCTGCAAGTGGTACGGCTCCAACGTGGATAATCGCAAGATCGGCCTGCCCCGCTCGATCCTCATGTTCACGCTCAACGACAAAGACACCGGAGCACCCCTCGCCCACATGTCGGCGAACCTGCTGAGTGCCTACCGCACCGGCGCCATCCCCGGCGTCGGAGCCCGCTACCTCGCTCGCGAAGACGCGAAAGTCGTCGGCATCGCCGGCCCCGGCCCCATGAACCGCACCTCGCTCGAAGCGCTCGTCGCTGTGCGCCCCGGCATCGACACCGTGCAGGTGTTCGGTCGCAGCCAGGGCAGCATCGACGCCTACATCGCCTGGGTGCGCGAGAACTTCCCCGGTATCACCACCATCGTGCAGGTCGACTCACTACAGGGCGCAGTTGAGGGCGCCGATATCGTGAGCATCGCGATCCCCAGCCCCTCCGGCGTCGAGCACTATCCCTACGTCGCCAACGAATGGGTGAAGCCCGGCGCACTCGTGCTCTGCTCGGCCCACCTCGCCCTCGAAGAGAGCCTCGTGCAGCGCGCCCGCCATGTCGCCGACGCCCGCAGCATCTACGAAGCCTGGGGTGCCGAGCTTCCGGGCAATGCCCACGACACCGTTGGCATCTGGGGCATGGCCCTCGTCGATCGCGTGCGCGACGGCCGCATGACCCCCGAGCAGTTCGAAGACCTCGGCGAGATCATCGAGGGCGACACCCCGGGCCGCACGAGTGACGACGAGGTCTTCATCTACTCAGTGGGCGGCATGCCCGTCGAAGACGTCGCCTGGGCGACGCGCGTCTACCGCAACGCCGTCGAGCGCGGCATCGGCACGAAGCTGAAGCTCTGGGACAAGCCAGCCCTGGCCTGACCCACCGAGCCCACCCCAGCACAGCATCACGCCTCGCCTGTCGGGGCGGCACAATGAAAGAGGATCGAATGGATCTGCAAAAGACCGATGTGGTCGTCGTCGGCGCCGGTGCCGTCGGCGCGATGGCGCTCTGGCAGCTGAGCAAGCGCGACGGCCTCGACGTCGTGGGTATCGAGCAGTACGGCCGGGTGCACTCGCACGGCTCATACGCCGGCGAGACGCGCGTGTTTCGCACTGCGGTGCACGAGGGCGGCACCTATGTGAAGATGATCCAGCGCTCGCGCGAACTGTGGCGCGAACTCGAGGCCGAGTCCGGCCGCGACATCTATTACGAGGTGGGCTGCCTGTCGATCGCACCCGCCGGCTTCCCCGATCTCGAGGTCGCCATGGCCAATGTGCGCGAGTTCGACATTCCCCACCGGGTGCTCTCGAACGAGGAGCTGCGCACCGAATACCCGCAGCACCTCGTGAACGACGACGATATCGCCCTACTCGACGAGCACGGCGGCGGGCTGCGCCCCGAGGTGGCCGTGATGAGCGCGCTTGATCTCGCCGAGCAGAACGGCGCACGGCTCTTCTTCAACACACCCGTGATCGATATTGAGGAGCGCGCCGACGGCGTCGTCGTGCGCACCACGCAGGGTGCCTGGCTCGCCGACACCGTGGTGATCGCATCGGGGTCGTGGTCGACGCGCCTGCGCCCGCAGCTGCACGAACTGCTGCGCCTGCAGGTGCTGGGGCTAACCTGGTTCATGCCGAACGATCCCGAGGCGTTCGTGCCCGCGAAGTTCCCGGCCTTCCTGCGCGACGCGGGCGCTGTGCACTTTTTCGGCGCACCGAGCTTCGACGGCTACGCCTTCAAGGCGTGCACCAACCCCGAGTGGCCGGTGTTCCGCGACGTCTCCGAGGTGCCGACGCATCACACCCGGGAGGAGCTGATCCGCATCGGGCAGCGCGCCGCCGAGCTCTTCGACGGCGTCAACCCTGAGCCGGTGCGCGAGAGCGTGCATCACTGCGCTTATACGCCCGACCGCCTGCCCGTGGTCGACCGCACGGATCGTGTCGTCACCATCACGGGGCTCTCGGGGCATGGTTTCAAGTTCTCGCCGCAGCTCGGTGAGTGGGCCGCGCAGTTGGTGCAGGGCGAGGACAACACGGTGGATCCGCGCTTCGCGCTCGCCGAGCACATGCAGCGCCTCGCCGAGCTCGGCCCCTACACCGGCGGCGGGCACTAACTCACGCCCGGTCACCGCTCCACTGGCGCCAATAGTTCTATTTCATATAGAGTTATTGGCGTCAGTGACGAGAGGGGATCCATGATCCAGCAGGCCACACCCGTAGAGGTCGCGCACCTCTCGAAACGCTTCGGCAGCGTGCAGGCAGTGCACGATCTCAGCTTCACCGCCCAGCCGGGCCGCGTCACCGGCTTCCTCGGCCCGAACGGCTCGGGCAAGACCACCACCCTCGGCATGGTGCTCGGGCTGCTGCACCCCGATTCCGGCACGGCCACCATCGGCGGCACGCCCTACACCGAGCTCGACCACCCGGCGCTCACCGTGGGATCCGCCCTTTCCGCCAGCTTCCATCCCGCCCACACCGGTCGCGCCCACCTCGACATCGTGCGCCGCGCCATCGGGGTGCCGGCCTCGCGCGTCGATGACACACTCGCGCTCGTCGGCCTCGAAGCCGCCGCCGCCCGCAAAACCGGCACCTACTCCCTCGGCATGCGCCAGCGGCTCGCCCTCGCGGCGGCGCTGCTGGGCGACCCCCAGGTGCTCCTCCTCGACGAGCCCATCAACGGCCTCGACCCCGAGGGGATCCGCTGGATCCGCCTCTTCCTGCGACACCTCGCGAGCGAGGGAAAAACCGTGCTGCTGTCGTCGCACCTGCTGAGCGAGGTGCAACAGACCGTCGACGACGTCGTGGTGATCCGCCGCGGCGAGCTCGCCTTCGCGGGCACCCTCGCCGAACTGCAGCAGGGCGACGGCGAGCGCACCGTGCTCGTCTCGGCCGCAGACCGCCCGGGACTCGCCCACGCGCTGCAACAGGCGGGTGCGCAGGTGCACGGGGTGCGGGGCGAGACCATGCGGGTGAGCGGCATCGAGCCGGCCACTGTCGGCGAGATCGCCCTGGGGGCCGGTATCGCGCTCTCCCACCTCAGTGTCGAGGAGAGCGAGCTTGAGCAGAGCTTCCTCGATCTCATTGATGGCGGATCAGCGAACCAGGCAGCCGGCCCCGCGTCGACCGCCTCTGCAAGCTCCCCGACCCACGCGCCATCCTCGGCCACACCCAGGGAAGGAGGTGCGCGATGAGCGACTCGCGCGTCATCCGCAGCCTCTCCTCCGAGTGGCGCAAGGTACGTTCCACCAAGCTGTGGTGGATCCTCGCGATCGTGATCGCGGCCTACTCCGCGTTCATCGCCTCGATGTTCGCGTTCATGTTCAGCGCGATGGGCGATATGCTCACGGGCTCAGCGGCCGGTGCTCCGCAGTTGCCTGCGCAAGACACCGCCAATATGGTCTACTCCTCAGTGTCGGCGTTCGGCTATGTGGTGCCGCTGCTGCTCGGCGCGGTCATGGCCACTGGCGAGTTGCGGCACCGCACACTGGGGCTCACTTTCACGCTCGAACCGCGCCGCGGCCTCGTGTTGCTGAGCAAGACCGCAGTGCTGATCGTCTTCGGGGTGCTGCTCGGCGCCGCCGGTCTCCTCGGTGCCGTGGGCGCTGGGGCGGCCGTGACTGCCGCAACGGGCGGCGACCCGATGCTCGGGTCTGGCGAAACCTGGGCTGTGATCGCGCGCGTGCTCGCGGCCCTCGGTATCTGGGCCGTCATCGGATTCGGGATCGGCGTGCTCGTGCGCAACCAGGCCATAGCGATCGTGATCGCGCTCGTCTTCACCCAGTTCGTCGAACCGCTGCTGCGCACGGGAGCGCAGTTCTGGGATTGGAGCGCGCAGATCGCGAAGTTCTTGCCCGGGGCCGCGACGGATGCGTTCGTCGGTGCCAGCGTGATGAACAATCTGTCGTCGCTCGACCCGTCAGTGCCGCAAGGCGCGAACGGGCTCGGCATATGGGCCGGGTTCGCCGTGCTGCTCGCCTACGCGGTGGCGGCCGTGGTGGCTGGCTGGCTGCTGCGCTGGCGGCGCGACGTGGCCTAGGGCTCCGCGATCCGCACCCTCGCTCACCGCAGTTCACGGCGTGCGCGGGCGCGGGCAGGCGGGGCCTCAGCGCGGACGCAGGGAGGAGTGCTGGCCCACCCAGGAGTACATGGCGATCGCGGCCGCAGCGCTCGCGTTGATCGACCGGGTCGAACCGTACTGGGTGATCTCCACGACAGCCTCGGCCGCGGCGATCGCCTCGGCAGTGAGCCCAGGCCCCTCCTGCCCGAACAGCATCACGCAGCGCTCGGGCCAGTCGAACGTCTCCATCGGCACGCAGCCGGGCACATTGTCGATCGCGATGATCGGCATCCCCTCCTCGCGCGCCCACTCGACGAGCGCCGCCACGTCGGGTCGGTGCACCACGTGCTGGTAGCGATCCGTGACCATCGCACCCCGCTTGTTCCAACGGCGTCGGCCCACAATGTGCACGGTGTCAGCGGCGAAGGCATTGGCGCTGCGCACGATCGAACCGATGTTCATATCGTGCTGCCAATTTTCGATCGCCACATGGAACGGGTGCCGGTGCTCGTCGAGATCGGCCACGATCGCCGACATGCGCCAGTAGCGGTAGCGGTCGATCACGTTGCGGGTGTCGCCGTGCTCGAGCAGCTCAGGGTCGAAATGATCCTCGGTAGGCCACGCATCGCGGCCGCCGGGCCAGGGCCCGACGCCGGCAGTGGTGCGTTCGGGGTGCGGATCCGCCGCGGTGTCGGGGGTGCTGGGCTGATCGGGATCCGAATGCTGACTCACCGCACCATTCTCCCACCCACGCCGCCCGACCGGCCTCAGCCCACCCCGCCGGCAGCAGCGGTGAGCCGACCCAGCTCCGCATCGCTGAGTTCGAGTGTGAGCGAGGCGAGAAGCGACGCCAGCTGCTCGGTGGTGCGCGCGCTCGCAATCGGTGCCGCCACCGTAGGCTGGGCGCGCAGCCACGCGAGCGACACCGCCGCCACCGGCGCATCGTGCGCCGCAGCGACCTCGTCGAGCGCCGCGAGCACGGCCCGCCCCTGATCGTCGAGGTAGGAGATCGCATCGCCGGCGCGCGGGCTCGCCCCCGGCTCTGCCGCATCAGCGGTGTCGCGGTACTTTCCGGCGAGGAAGCCCTTCGCGAGCGAGAAATAGGGGAACACCGCGAGACCCTCGCGCTCGGCAGCGTCGCGCAGGCAGTTCGTCTCGAACTCGCGCTCCACGAGGTTGTAGTGCGGTTGCAGGGCCACGGGCAGGTGGTAGCCGCCCTCGCGGGCGATGCGGAACCACTCGGTCACCCGCTCGGCCGAGTAGTTGGAGACGCCAATCGCACGCACCTTGCCGGCGTCGACGAGCGCGGAGAACGCCTCGACCGTCTGCTCGAGTGGGGTGTCGGCGTCATCGAAGTGCGCGTAGTAGAGGTCGATGCTGTCGGTCTGCAGGCGACGCAAGGAGGCATCGGCGGCGGCGCGCACGGTGCCGGCGGCGAGGCCCTGGAACTGCGGATGCGTCGACACTTTGGTGGCGAGCACTACCGCGTCACGATTGCCGCGGGCCGCGACCCACTCCCCGATGATGGTCTCGGACTCGCCGCCACTGTTGCCAGGCGCCCAGTGCGAATATCCGTCTGCAGTATCGATGAAGTCGCCGCCGCCCGCAAGAAACGCGTCGAGCACATCGAAGGAGGTCGCCTGGTCGGCCGTCCAGCCGAAGACGTTGCCGCCGAGGGCGAGCGCGGAGATCTCGATGTCGGACGAGCCGATGCGGGTGCGAGCGGGTGCGGTCATGGCGAGGTCTCCTTCGATCGGTGCACCCCCGACGCTAGCAGCGGGGCCTCGGCCCGGCCAGCAGATGACGGCGTGCGACGGGGCTACCGACGCTCTTCGCTCGTCGAGGTCACTCGTGTGGCCGTTTCGCGTGGGTCGAAACGGCCACACGGGTGACCTCGATGATGTGCGGGGCGGGGTGCGGATCCGTGGGACGCTACTCGCAGGCCACGCCATCGCCGTCGCGATCCAGCGATCGGCTGTACCCCGGCGACCCACTGTAGAGCGGGGCAGCCCCAGCGGCGCGCACCGCAGCACAGTTCGCGTAGTAGGCGGCTGGCTGCGGAGCAGGAGCTGCGGCCAACGGCAACGGTGCTGCTGCGGCACTCGCGCTCGCCGCTTCCAGTTCGGTCACCCGCGACAACAGCTGGGAGTTCTGATCCGTCAGTGAAGTCTTTTCCTCCGTCAGCACCCGCGCGGCTTCGACCTGCTGAGCGAGCTTCGTTTGCAGCTCGGTTTCGCGTGCCTGGGCACCTTCGAGCGAGACTGTGGCCGCGCGCACTCGAGTCTCAGCGCGCTCAGTCGCCGCTTCGGCCCGATCAAGTCGCTGCTGCAACTCGGCTGCTGAGGCGCGCAACTCTTCGATCTCCGCTTTGGAACCAGAGGAGCCAATGCCAGTGCCCATGCCCAGCACCAGAAGGCCAGCGACAATCGGCAGCCCAACGGTCAGCCAGCGGCTTCGGCGCTTCGGCGCTTCCGGCTCTAGTTGGGTAGCCTGCACGGCTCCGATCGGCACTGTGAACTCTGACATCTTGACCTGTCCATCCGCTTTAAAACCCTATGGTCGCCTCCCGTGATCTTAGGGAGCGCAATGAGCGCGGGCAAGTGCCCAGAGCAGCCTCTAGCTCGTCGAGGTCACTCGTGTGGCCGTTTCGCGTGGGTCGAAACGGCCACACGAGTGACCTCGATGATGTGCGGGGCGGGGTGCGGATCCGCGGACGGCTACGGCACGGTGTAGCCGGCGGCGCGCACCAGTTCGTACCACTCGGCGCGTGTCAGCCGCACCTCGGAGCCGAGCGCAGCAGCAGCCACACGCTCGGGCGAGGTCGTGCCGAGCACCACCTGCATGCGCGCGGGATGCCTGGTGATCCACGCCACCGCGATCGCCTCCGGCGGCACCCTGCGATCCGCAGCAATCCGGTCGATCACGGCGTTCAGCTCGGGGTACCGCTCGGACCCGAGGAAGGGGCCATCGAAAAAGCCAGCTTGGAAGGGCGACCACGCCTGCACCGTGATGTCGTGCAGGCGGCAGTAGTCGAGCACGCCGTCATCGCGCGACACCGACTGCGGCAGGCCCTGCATGTTGGCGGCCAGACCCTGCGCCACCATCGGCGCGTGCGTGATCGAGAGCTGCATCTGATTGGCCACGATCGGCTGACGCACATACCTGCGCAGCAATTCGATCTGCCGGGGCGTGTGATTCGACACCCCGAAGGTGCGCACCTTGCCTGCGGCTTCGAGTTCGTCGAAGGCCCGAGCTACCTCCTCCGGCTCGACCAAAGCGTCAGGGCGGTGCAGCAACAGCAGATCGAGGTAATCGGTGCCGAGGGCGTCGAGCGAGCCGTGCACCGTCGCCATGATGTGCTCGTAGGAATGGTCGAAGTAGGGGCCCTGCGGCACGATCCCGGCCTTTGACTGGATCACCCAGCGCTCCCGCTCAGACGACGAAAACTTGATTGCCTCGCCGAAACGACGCTCACAGCCGTGCAGGCCGTCTCCGTAGATATCGGCGTGGTCGAGCACGGTGATGCCGGCATCGCCCGCAGCGCTCACGAGCGCGCGCAGCTGCTGGTCGCCCAGGTGCTGGATCCGCATCAGCCCGAGCACCACATCAGAGACGGCGAGCTCAGTGCCTGGCATGGTGAAGGTACGCATGGGGTCAGGCTACTCCGCCCCCGCTTCCTCTTCGCCCCGAACCCGGCCTACGTTCAGGCCGTGGATCGCAACTCATGCTGAGCGTTTCAGCGTCAGCCTCAGTCTGTACTGCGATCCACGGCCTGAACTTCGCCCGAAGGGACAGGGGAAGCAGGGAGGCTAATCGAGGAGTTCGGCCTCGATCACATCGTCATCGCCAGAGCCGCCAGACCCACCAGGCCCGCCAGCCCCCGGCACGCCGCTCGACGGCACCGAGCCTGCGCTCTCAAGCGTGAGCGCGTCACCTCCGGCGGCCACGTCCACCCGCACCGCGTCACCGTCATGCACACTGCCAGAGAGGATCGCCCTCGCGAGCCTGTCATCGATCTCATGCTGCATGAGCCTGCGCAGCGGGCGCGCACCGTAGATCGGGTCGTAGCCGCGCGACGCGAGCCACGCCCGCGCCTCGGGCGTGACGCCGAGGGTGAGCCTGCGATCGGCGAGCCGGGCCTGCAGCCTGTCGACCGAGAGATCAACGATATGCGCCAGATCAACCTCCGACAGCGGCCGGAAGATGACCATCTCATCGAGCCGGTTGATGAACTCGGGCTTGAACGCCCGGCGCACGGTCTCGCGCACACCGAACTCCTTCTCGCTCCACGGCAGATCGGGGTCGATGAGGTACTGCGAGCCCAGGTTCGAAGTGAGGATCAGGATCACGTTGCGGAAGTCGACGGTGCGGCCCTGGCCGTCGGTCAGGCGACCGTCGTCGAGAACCTGCAGCAGCACGTCGAACACTTCGGGGTGCGCTTTTTCGACCTCGTCGAGCAGCACCACCGAGTAGGGGCGCCGGCGCACGGCTTCGGTGAGTTGACCGCCCTGCTCGTAGCCGACGTAGCCCGGAGGGGCGCCCACGAGGCGTGACACCGAGTGCTTTTCGCCGTACTCGGACATGTCGATGCGCACCATGGCGTGCTCGTCGTCGAAGAGGAACTCGGCGAGCGCTTT
This sequence comes from Leucobacter sp. VD1, assembly GCF_037150695.1. Taxonomy (NCBI): domain Bacteria; kingdom Bacillati; phylum Actinomycetota; class Actinomycetes; order Micrococcales; family Microbacteriaceae; genus Leucobacter; species Leucobacter sp. VD1. Next base: position 707,046 of record NZ_JBBCPO010000002.1, on the reverse strand, counting down.
CGCGAGCTCGGTCTTGCCTACACCGGTGGGCCCCAGGAAGAGGAAGGAGCCGGTCGGACGATTGGGATCCGCGATTCCTGCCCGCGTGCGCCGCACCGCATCGGCGACCGCGCGCACCGCGTCCGTCTGCCCGACGAGGCGCTTGCCGAGTTCACTTTCGAGTGCGAGCAGCTTCTCTGTCTCGCCCTGCAGCAGCCGGCCGACGGGGATGCCGGTCCAGGCGGCGACGACGCCCGCGATATCTTCGTCGGTGACTTGGTCGTTGACCATACGGGGTTCGCCGTCGATTTCGTCGGCGAGCTCGGCCTGCTCGGCTTCGGCGAGCTGCTTCTGAATGACGGGGATCTCGCCGTAGAGCAGCCGGGACGCCCGTTCGAGGTTGCCTTCTCGCTGTGCGACCTGCGCTTGCATACCGAGCTGATCAAGCTTCTCGCGCAGTTCGCCGACGCGGTTCAGGGAGGCTCGCTCGCGCTCCCAGCGCGCTTCGAGGCCGTCGAGTTCGCGCTGCTTCTGGGCAAGGTCGTCGCGCAGTTTCGTGAGGCGTTCCTTCGAGGCGGCGTCTTTCTCCTTCTTCAACGCGAGCTCTTCGAGGCGCATTCGGTCGACGGCGCGGCGCAGTTCGTCGATCTCCACCGGGGCCGAGTCGATCTCCATGCGCAGACGCGAGGCCGCCTCGTCGATCAGGTCGATCGCCTTGTCGGGCAGCTGCCGGGCCGTGATATAGCGGTTCGAGAGGCTTGCCGCGGCGACGAGGGCGGAGTCGGCGATGGTCACTTTGTGGTGTGCCTCGTACCGTTCTTTGAGGCCGCGCAGGATCGCGATGGTGTCTTCGACGCTCGGCTCGCCCACGTAGACCTGCTGGAAGCGTCGTTCGAGGGCCGCATCTTTCTCGATGTACTCGCGGTATTCGTCGAGGGTGGTGGCGCCGATGAGCCGCAGCTCACCGCGGGCAAGCATGGGCTTGAGCATCTGGGAGGCCGCGACAGAGGATTCGCCGCCGCCTGCGCCCATGAGGGTGTGCAGTTCGTCGATGAAGGTGATGATCTTGCCGTCAGAGTCTTTGATCTCCTGCAGCACGGCTTTCATGCGCTCTTCGAACTCGCCCCGGTATTTCGCTCCGGCAATGAGCGCGGAGATATCGAGGGAGATGAGTTCTTTGTCTTTGAGCGATTCGGCAACGTCGCCGGCGACGATGCGCTGGGCGAGGCCTTCGACGACGGCGGTCTTCCCGACGCCTGGTTCGCCGATGAGCACGGGGTTGTTCTTGGTGCGGCGGGTGAGCACTTGGCTCACGCGGCGGATTTCGCTGTCGCGGCCGATGACCGGATCGAGCTTGCCCGAGCGGGCGACTTCCGTGAGGTTGACGCCGAACTGCTCGAGGGCGGACTGCCCTTCTTCGCCCTGGGCGGGCTGCCAGTTTGCTTGCATCTGGATCCCTTCTGGTTCAGCAGGCTGCGGCGACCCGATCCGGGCAGCCACAAACTTGAGTGATTATGACTCAAGTTTACTTGAGGGTGCGACATTCCGCTAGGGATTGCGGCGGATCGCTTTTGTCCCCCACCCGCCACGGCCTGCGCAATCCGGCCCCGCCCGGCGAAAAGAGCCAGGCGACAGAGCCGGCTCACGCAGGGCGTCACCCGCGACCGCTAGCCTGGTGAGAGATTCGTCCCAACCTCGGAGGAGCCCACCCATGTCGAAGATCGCCCTCGTGCGCCAGCCCAGCAGCCTGCTCGACGACGGAATCGTCGACCACATCGAGAAGGTCGCCGTCGATCTTGACACGGCGCGCGAGCAGTGGCGGGGCTACGTCGCCGCGCTGCAGCAGCACGGCTGGCAGACCGTCGAGGTCGATCCCGCCGACGACTGCCCCGACTCCGTCTTCATTGAAGACACCGTGGTGATGTTCCGCAACGTGGCCGTGATCTCGCGCCCCGGTGCCGACAGCCGCAAGCCCGAAACCGCCGGCACCCGACGCGCCCTCGAAGCGCTCGGCTGCCCCGTTGTCGAGATTCAGGCGCCAGGCACCCTCGACGGCGGCGATGTGCTGAAGGTCGGCGACACCGTCTACGTAGGTCGCGGCGGCCGTACCAATGCCGAGGGCATCGCGCAGCTGCGTCGCATCCTCGCCCCGCTCGGCGGCAGGGTCGTGGCCGTGCCAGTCACGAAGGTGCTGCACCTGAAGACCGCCGTCACCGCCCTCCCCGATGGCACCGTGATCGGTTACCCCGATTTCGTCGACAACCCCGGCATCTTCCCCGCCTTCCTGCCCGTGCCCGAACCGCACGGCACCGCGGTGGTCTGCCTCAGCGACTCCGAACTGCTCATCTCGGCGTCGGCACCGCAGACCGCGGCGATGCTGCGCGATCTCGGCTACTCCGTGACCGAGGTCGCCATCTCCGAGTACGAGAAGCTCGAGGGCTGCCCCACCTGCCTGTCGGTGCGGGTGCGCTGCCTCGACTAGGGGCGGTCGGCGGCCCCGGGCAGGGGCCGCTTCTCACCCGCGATAGTTCCTTGCGATAGTGTCGCGTGGTGAACGCTCAACGTGATGCCCGTGTCTCTGGCACGCCTTGGGCGCTGCTGTTCGTAGCGGTCTGCTTGGTCGCCGTCAACATGCGCATGACGATCACGGGCGTTGGGCCACTGCTCGATGAAATCGCGGCGGATCAGGGCGTCACGCCCGCATCTCTGGGTTTCTTGGCCTCGATCCCGCTGCTCACCTGGGCCGTCGTATCACCAGCCGCACAGGCGCTATCAGCACGAATCGGTCCGAACGCCGCGGTGGCGGGCTCACTCGCGGCACTCACTCTCGGCACGGTCTGGCGCTCACTGCCTGGCCCACAGGCGAATCTCTGGCTGGGTACCGCGCTCGTGGGCGCCGCACTCGCCGTCGCCAACGTGCTCCTGCCCGCAACAATCAAGCGGGATTTCGGGGGGCGTGTGCCCTTGGTGATGGGCGCCTACTCGACCCTGCTGAGCGGGGCCGCTGCGGTCGGAGCCGGCATGGTGGCGCCGATCGCCCACGCATCGATGGCCTCGGGTGAACCTGTGGGTTGGCGGATCGCCCTGCTCACTACAGGGGCCATGGTGCCGCCCGCTCTGGTGATGTGGGTAGTCGCGACTCGCCGGGCGCAGCACCGCGGCGGGGGCGACACGACAAGCGTTTCCGCCACTGTTCAGGGCGAGCCCTCCTCGGGTATGGCCTCACGGTTGGGCAGTCGCATCTGGCGCGATCCTGTCGCCTGGAGCATCGCGGTGTACATGGGCACCCAGTCTTCGACCTTCTACGTGTGGGCCACCTGGCTTGCACCGCTCGACCTCTCACGCGGTTCAGATCCCGTGACAGCGGGCCTCCATGTGATGGTGTTCCACGTCTGCGGCATGTTCGGTTCATTGTCCGCGCCATTTATTTCTCGCGGAGCAATGCGGCGAATCCTCCCGGTGCTGTTGCCCGTCATCGCGGCCGCCGGTGCCGTGGGCCTCATCCTCGCACCCGCCGCATTGCTGGCATGGCTGATTCTCTCGGGCTTCTCAGCAGGCTGCGCTTTGACGGTGTCGCTCACACTGATGGCTCAGCGCTCGACAGATGCTGCGACGGCCGCTGCAACATCTGGCATGTCGCAATCCGTGGGATACCTGATCGCCGCTGTCGGGCCTGTCCTGTTCGGGGTGCTCTACGGCGCGACGGGGAGCTGGGTTCCGCCGCTCTTCGTGATACTCGCCGGTGTCGGCCTGCAGTTCTGCGCGGGGCTGCTGCTCGCTCGCGAGCGCATGGTCTTCGGCTCTGACCTCAGACCGCGCTGAGCACGACGGCGCTGCCCTGCCCACCGCCGCCGCAGATGCCGACGGCGCCGAGCGATCCGCTGCCGAGCTCTGCGAGCTGCCGCGCAAGCGTGCCCACGATGCGCGCGCCCGAAGCCCCGATTGGGTGACCGAGCGCGATCGCACCGCCATGCCGGTTCACGATCGCGGGATCCACACCCAGCTCGCGCGTGGATTGCACACCCACAGCGGCGAAAGCCTCGTTGATCTCCACAACCGCAAGATCATCGGCGGTCACGCCGTCGAGCTTCGCAAGCGCCGCAGCAATTGCGCGTGCCGGCTGCGAGTGCAGCTGAGTATCGGGCCCCGCAACGAACGCGGTCGCCTCGACGCGCGCCACCGGGGTCACCCCGAGGCGGCTCGCCGCGGCCTCGCTGACGAGCACCAGCGCCGCAGCGCCGTCAGTGATCTGGGAGGCGTTGCCCGCCGTGATCGTGCCCTGCTTCGCGAAGGCTGGCCGCAGGCCCGCAAGCGTCTCGGACGTGGTGTCGGCGCGGATGCCATCATCGGCCGAGACCACGGTGTCGCCCCGCCGCGACACCACTGTGAAGGGCTCGATCTCACCCGCGAAGAACTCAGCCGACTCGGCCGCGCGGCGGTGCGACTCGGCAGCGAAGGCGTCCTGCTCCTCGCGCGTCAGCCCGAGCGGCGTGTTGCCGTCTTCCGTGAGCGCGCCCATCGCCACCTGGTCGAAAGCGTCGGTCAGTCCGTCATGGTCGGCGGTGTCGACGAGCTGGGCCGTGCCGTACTTGGTGCCGGCCCGCAGCGGAATGACGTGCGGCGCGAGCGACATCGACTCCTGCCCCACAGCCACCACCACATCGGCCTCGCCCGCCGCGATGAGCCGCGCCGCCTGCGACACGGCCTCCGTGCCGGACAGGCACACCGCGTTCAGCGTGATCGCGGGCACCCCCATCGGAATCCCCGCAGCCACCGCCGTCTGACGGGCAGGGTTCTGCCCGGCACCGGCCTGCAACACCTGGCCAGCCACCACCGCATCTACCTGATCGGCGGCGATCCCGGCCCGCGAGAGCGCCGCACGCACCGCGTGCGCGCCGAGTTCCGTCGCAGGCTGGGAGGCGAGCTGACCGGTGAAACGCGTGAACGGCGTGCGGGCGTAGCCTGCGATCAGGGCGGAGTGGGGTGCGGTCATGGGTGACCTCCTCGGAAGCGGTGGGCGAGCGCCGGATCGGGCGCAGCGCCGCGATCCATCACGGCCATTCTGCCCGATCAGCTCGGCAGCTCCACTGCGCATTGGCACAGTCTGCAGCGCTACCCCTGTGCATGCCGCCGCGCCCGTGCCTCCCCCGCGGCACCGGCGCACCCTCCTCGCCCCCTACGCTGGAAGGCGTGAACCGAAGTCGCACCGGGGCCCGCCGCGCCCGCATCATCGCCCTGTCAGTCTGCGCGGCCACCGCCCTCGCCGCCGGCGGCTACACAGCGGCCTGCGCGCTCACCCCGCTGCCGGCACCCGCGATCGAACTGAGCCCCGCCTTCACCGCGGGCAACGACAGTGCGGCAGTCAGCGCAGACCCCGCAGCCGCTCAGGCAGCCGTCGACGCCCAGAACCTGCCCACCGCAATCGGCTACCTGCACGGCGACGAGGTGTGGGCGAACGACCCCACGGCCTATCCGCTCGCCAGCATCTCCAAGCTGATCACCGTGCTGGTGTGCATGGAGGCGCAGCCGCTTGAGCCAGGCGCTGAGGGCCCGGTCTACACCTGGACGGAGGCGGATCGCGCACGACAGGACGGCTACCTCGCGCTCGACGGCGTCGCCTACCCGATCCCCGTCGGCACCGAGGTCACACTGCGGCAGATGCTGCACTTCATCTTCCTGCCGTCGGCCAACGACTACGCCGCGGCCTACGCCTACTGGACCTTCGGCGACAACGACGCCTTCCTTGCCGCCGTCGCCGACTGGAAGCAGCGGCACGGCCTGGAATCGCTGCAGTTCGTCGAGCCGACAGGCATGGACGAGGCGAACATGGCCAGCGCACCCGACGTGCTGCGCATCGCCCGGCTCGCGTTGCAGAACCCCACCATTGCGGAGTTCACCAGCACCGCATCGATTGAGATGCCCTGGGGCATCGGCGTCGTCGAGAACACGAACCCGCTGATCACCGAAATGCCGGGGATCGTGGGCGTGAAGACGGGCCGTTCGGCGGCCGCGGGCTTCAACTTCGCCGTCGCCCAGCAGGTCGACGTCGACGGACGCGAGGTCGTGCAGCTGGCAGTAACGCTCGGCCGTGATTCGAAGGCGGCCCGAGCGCAGTCGGGCCGCGACATGCTCTCTGCCCTCGACACGCTCCCCCAGGCCATCACGGTGGTGGAGCAGGGCGCGGCGGTCGCCGAGGCTGTAACCGTTGACGGTGCGCGGATCCCCATTGTCGCTGCCGGCAACGGCGTGGTGACGATGTTGCCCGGCGAGCAGGCAACGCGGGCCGCGACCGTCGACGTTGCGGCGCTCGGCAAGGCTGGGGCCCGGGTCGGCACGATCACCGTCGAAGCGCCCGCACCCGTGGAAGAGGTCGCCGTGGTGGCCTCAGCCCCGGTCACGGAACCAGAACTGTGGTGGCGGCTCACCCACCCCGCCGAGCTCTTCAGCTGGTAGCTGCGACGGCGCGCGTCACACCCGAGCTTTGCTCGCCCGCAGCGTGTAGCTGAGCGGCATGACGCCCGAGCGCTCGGCGAGCGCCCACTCCCCTCCGGGGCGGAGCACCATCTGCCCGGGCAGTGCCTCCCACGGCACGCTGTCATGTTCGACGAGCAAGTCGATGCGGAGCCCCGCTTTGATGAGCGCTGTCACGATCTCGCCGAGGGAATGATTCCACTCGTACGTCTTCGACGCTTGCACCGGCTTGGCCGTGGGCACATAGCTCTGGTCGTCGTCCCACTCCGTGGGCGCCTCATGCTCGAAGTAGGGGAAGCGCAGGTGCAGGTCATCGTCAAGCGACTCATCCATCACCCACAGAATCGGGTGCCCCTCGCGGATGAACAAGAAGCCGCCGGGGGCAAGCAGCGCGGCTACGACCCGCGCCCACTCCTCCACTGAAGGAAGCCAGCAGAGCGCGCCGATGCCCGTGTAGACGAGATCGAACGCGCCGTTCGGCAGCGCCTCGGCGGCTGCCCGCACGTCGGCCTGCACAAAGTCGACGGCGTCGCCGCTTTCGGACACGAGCCGGCGCGCTTCAGCCACGGCACGCTCACTGAAGTCGAGCCCGGTGACCTGGGCACCGAGCCGCGCGAGGGAGAGCGTGTCGGTGCCGATGTGGCACTGCAGGTGCACGGCGCGCAGACCATCAATGTCTCCGAGAAGCGGCATGTCGAAACGCACCACGTCGGACAGCGCCTCTGCCTGTTCGATGTAACGCTGCGCCTCATAGCCGCTGCCATCACGGGCGGCATGCAGTTCGGCGCGGTCGTCCCAGTTTTCGCGGTTCGCCGCGATGTAGTCGATGGTCATGAGAGCCCGTCTCGTCGAGGATGGACCGCCGGCGACCCCGGCGGTGCCGCGGTGCGATCTCTCGTCACAGCGTAGTCGGCGACCGCCCCACGAGCCCAGCCTGACGTCACTGGAAACCACAAAACCCCCGGCGAACCAGGGGTTTTGTGTGACTCTCCGTAGCTGAGGCGGGGCTCGATCCCGCGACCTCACGATTATGAGTCGTGCGCTCTAACCAGCTGAGCTACTCAGCCATATCGGCCAATGACCCAGAGAGTCAGAGCCCCGAGCCAGGATTGAACTGGCGACCCCTTCCTTACCATGGAAGTGCTCTACCACTGAGCTATCGGGGCGAAGCCACCTTGCGATGACAACCGTTAGAGAATAGCACTACTTGTTCGCAAATAGAAAATCGACGCGGGATCCCGCGTCGCACGCGCGTGTCGCGGCGACGCGGGCCTCGATCAATAGACCGTGCGACCGCCCGAGCAGGTCTGCTTGCTCGCCGGCTGCCCGGTGATATTGCTTGGCAGCTGCACCGGGCCCTCAGCGGCCGGAGCAATCGTTGCGGGATCGGTCGGCGTGCCCGTCGCCGGATCGATCGGCCAGCCCGTGGCGGGGTCGATCGGCCAGCCGGTAGCGGGGTCGATCGGCAGGCCCGTGGCCGGGTCGATCGGCAGACCGGTGTTGGGGTCCACCTCGGCGGCAGCATCACCGGCGGCAGCGTCGTCGACACCCTTGCCCACACCCGTGACCTCGAACGGCTGCCCGCTCTGAATCACCTGGAAAAGCGCATCGGCGCTCGCGCGATCGGGGGTGAGGCGACCCTGCTCGTAGGGGTGCGTGAAGGTGGGGTACTGCACGAAGTTGATGCGGTCGAGGTCGATGTCCTTCACCGTGCCTGCAACCTGCTGCATGAACTGCACGCTCGCCATATTGCTCGAGAGGGTCATGTTGTCGACGCCGGCCTTCGCAAGGCTGTACACCTTCACCGGATCGGAGAGCGTTTCGGAACTCTGCAGCTTGCGCACGAGCGCCGACATGAAGACCTGCTGGTTGCTGATGCGGCTCGTGTCGCCGCCATCGCCCACACCGTGCCGGGTGCGCAGGAACTGCAGCGCCTCACGGCCCTGCAAGGTCACGTTTCCGGCAGGGAGGTCGAGTTCGGTTGCCGGGTCGACGATCGGCTGCGTGAGGCACACATCAACACCGCCGAGCGCGTTCGAGACGCCGATGACACCGTCGAAGGTGATGAGGCCGGCGTTCGGGATCTCCATCCCCGTGAGCTCGGAGATCACTCGCGCCACGCAGGGCAGACCGCCGTACATCATGGCCGAGTTGAGCTGCTGCTCGCTCATCGCGGAGTAGTAGCCCTCTTCACCATCGGGGCCGGGGCAGCTGGGGAAGGGCACCATTAGGTCGCGGGGGAAGCTCACAACGGTGGCGTTCTTGTGATCGGCCGAGACGTGCAGCATGAGGTTGACGTCGTTGAGTTCGCCCTCCTCGCCATCCTGATACGACTGCCCCGCCCGGGTGTCAGACCCCACGAGGAGAATCGTCAGCGGGCCGTCGAACGACTGGCTGCCGGCACCGACGAGCTCCGCCGAAGCCTCGTTGCCGAGGTCGACGGTGCGCACATCCTGCACCAGACCCCACACCGCATAGGCCACGGTCGCGACGCCGCTCAGCGCGACCACGATCGCCGCCGTCAGGAAGATCCGCATCGCGTTCGTCCAACTATTCGAACGGCGCAGCTTCCCGTGGCGCACGAAGCTCGAACGCCCGATACCTGCAGCGTGATTCTTGGCCATGCAACTTCCCGTCCTCGTCGAGCGCGCCACAGTTTTCAGGCGCGCTCGGTCATGGTGAGCCTCCAAAAATACCGGAAGCGACTGAACAGGCCCTTGGAATTGCGGATCGGCCCCGGCCCGAATCGCCCCGCTAGGCTGGGGCCATGCGCATCGCCACCTGGAACGTCAATTCGATCCGCACCCGTTTCGGCCGCGTCGCCGACTGGCTCGTGCGCGAGGACATCGACGTGCTCGCCATGCAGGAGATCAAGTGCCGCCCCGACCAGTTCCCCGTCGAGGCGTTCGAGCAGGCGGGTTATCAGCTTGAGATCCACGGACTCAACCAGTGGAACGGCGTTGCCTTCGCGAGCCGCCACGAGATGACCGACGTCGAGCGCTCCTTCGCCGGCATGCCAGGCTTCGGCAAGCCCGTGAAGGGGCAGGAAGACACGCAGGGTGTGGGGCCCAACGGCCTGCCCCTCGAAGCGCGCGCGCTCGGTGTCACCGTGGGCGATCTGCGACTTTGGAGCCTGTACGTGCCCAACGGGCGCGCGCTCGGCGATCCGCACCTCGCATACAAGCTGAGCTGGCTCGATGCGCTGCGCGAAGCCACCCACTCCTGGCTCGATGCAGACCCCGATCTCCCCCTCGCGCTCATGGGCGACTGGAACATCGCTCCCCTCGATGCCGACATGGGCGACCCGTCATTCACCGTGGGTGCGTCGACCCACGTCTCACCCGAAGAGCGGGCCACGTTCGCCTCCTTCGCACCCTACGTCGAAGACGTGGTGCGCCCCATCGTGCCCGAGGGGTTCACCTTCTGGGATTACAAAGCGGGCCGCTTCCCCAAGAACGAGGGCATGCGGATCGACTTCATCATGGGCTCTCGCACCTTCGCCGACGCGGTCACCGGGGCCTCCATCGAGCGCGATGAACGCAAGGGCGACTCCCCCAGCGATCACGTGCCCGTCGTCTGCGACATCGACGTCGACCTGCTCGGCGGCACCTTCGAAGACGAGTACGACCGCCCGATGGTGTTCTGAGCCGCATAAACTAGGTCGCATGGCTGACTTCATGCGCGTCGCATCCGTCAACGTGAACGGCATTCGTGCCGCCTTCCGCAAGGGGATGGGCGAGTGGCTCGACGCTTCGGGTGCCGACATCGTCGCGCTGCAGGAGGTGCGCGCCGCTGACGCCGACATCGCGAAGCTGGTGGCCGCAGCCGACGACGGCGGGTGGCATGTGCTGCATGATCCCTGCGCCATCAAGGGCCGCGCCGGCGTCGCCATTCTGAGCCGCACCCCCGCCGTCGCCCACCGCGTGGGCCTCGGCGCTCTCGACGCGCAGGAGAGCGTGCAGTCGTCAGGGCGCTGGCTCGAAGCCGACTTCGCCTTCGGCGACAGCACCCTCACGGTCGTCAGCAACTACACGCACTCCGGCGAGGTCGACACCCCCCGCCAGGATGCCAAGTGGGCGTTCCTCGACGCGATGGGCGTGCGCATGAACGAGCTCGCCGACGAGCGCGAGCACGTCGCCATCGTGGGTGACTTCAACGTGGGCCATCGCGAACTCGACATCAAGAACTGGCGCGGCAACGTGAAGCGATCCGGCTTCCTCCCCCGCGAGCGGGCCTACTTCGACCGCTTCTTCGGCCCGCGCGGCGAAACCGTCGTGGGCGTCGACGGCTCCGAAGGCCCCGGCCACGGCTGGATCGACGTGGGTCGCCGCTGGGCCGGCGAGGTCGACGGCCCCTACAGCTGGTGGTCGAACCGCGGCCAAGCCTTCGATAACGACACGGGCTGGCGCATCGACTACCACGTCGTCACCCCCGCACTCGGCGAACGCGTCGCCGACTACCGGGTCGACCGCTACCCCTCTTACGACACCCGATGGTCGGATCACGCGCCCGTCATCGCCGACTACCGGCTCTGACACCGAAATCAGAGGAAGATCGGCCTCGCTCGGCGTGAGTGGGCCTGGCGCCCCAGCGCGGCGCGATCCGCCCCCGATCTTCCCCTCGTTCTTCCGGCAGTCGCCGAATCCGTTCTCGTTTGTAAGGCAAGGAAAGCCCCCATGACCGCACCCACCACTTCCACGAAGCCCGTCCTGTTCTCAGGCATGCAGCCGTCGAGCGATTCGCTGCAGCTCGGCAACTACATCGGGGCGCTCGCCCAGTGGACGAAGATGCAGGAAGACTACGACGCGTTCTTCTGCGTGGTGAACCTGCACGCCATCACCGTGCCGCAGGATCCCGCTGAGCTCATCGCCCGCACCCGCCGCACCGCAGCCCAATACATCGCTGCGGGCATTGACCCGGAGAAGTCGACGCTGTTCGTGCAGTCGCAGGTGCCCGCGCACACCGAGCTGGCCTGGGTGCTGAACACTGTCACGGGCTTCGGCGAGGCGAGCCGTATGACCCAGTTCAAAGACAAGTCGCAGAAGCAGGGCGCTGACGCAGCCTCGGTGGGGCTGTTCACCTACCCGATCCTGATGGCCGCCGATATCTTGCTGTATCAGGCCGCGAGCGTCCCTGTGGGTGAGGATCAGCGCCAGCACGTCGAGCTGACCCGCGATCTCGCGACGCGTTTTAACTCGCGCTTCGGCGACACCTTCGTGGTGCCGGAGGCGCAGATCCCCAAGGGCACCGCGAAGGTCTACGACCTGCAGGAGCCGACCGCCAAGATGTCGAAGTCGGCGGAGAGCGAGGCCGGGCTCATCAAGGTGCTCGATCCCGCGAATGTCACGAAGAAGAAGATCATGCGTGCGGTCACCGACGCTGACGGCGAGGTGCGTTTCGATCGCGAGGCGAAGCCCGGTGTGTCGAATCTGCTCACCATCTATTCGGTGCTGTCGGGCCGCACGATCGATTCGGTGGTCGACGAGTATGCTGGCCGCGGCTACGGCGACCTGAAGAAGGGTCTTGTCGAGGTTGTCGAGGAGAGCCTCGCTCCGGTGCGCAATCGCACTGAGGAGCTGCTGGCGGATCCGGCTGAGCTTGATCGCCTGCTCGCGGGGGCCGCAGAGCGCGCCAATGAGGTTGCGAACCGCACGCTTGATCTGGTGTATGAGCGGATCGGCCTGATCCGCTGATTTCTCGACTCAGAGGCCGTGGGCTCAGCGGAGCCCACGGCCTGCGAGGGTGCTCACGCGTTGTCGAGCGGGAAGGCCGGGTCGCTGCTGCGCCGGATGAGCGCGGCGAGCAGCGCGATGCGCTCGGGCACTGTCGAGAGGTCGAGCCATTCTTCTGGGGTGTGGTCTCCGCCGCCGACGGGGCCGAGGCCGTCGAGTGTCGGCACTCCGCGGGCTGCGACGCGGTTGCCGTCGGAGACGCCTCCGGTGCGGGCGAGTCCGGGGGTGAAGCCGAGTTGCTGCGAGATGTCGATGGCGAGGGCGCCGAGTCTCGCAATGGCCGGGGTTTCTTCGAGTGGCGGGCAGTCGTCGGCGACGATGAGTTCGATGCGCGTGCCAGCGACCACGGGCTGTGCTGCGCGGGCTTCGATCCGTGCGACGACGTCGGCGAGGGCGGCCGCCTGGGCTGCGCGCATTTCGACGCGCAGCGAGGCCCTGTCGGGCACGATGTTGGTGCGGTCGCCGGCGCGCAGGATGCCGACGTTCACGGTGAGCCCGGTGCTCGTGTTCGCGAGTTCTTGAAGGAAAACGGTGAGGTGGGCGGCTTCGAGGCCAGCGTGCGCGCCGCGCTCGGGTTCGATGCCGGAGTGGGCGGCGCGGCCGTGCACCTCGATGTTGAGGTCGATGGCGCCCTTGCGCGACACCACGAGATCGCCGTTTTCTCTCGCGCATTCGAGGCAGAAGGCGACGTCGGCGTCTTCGGCGAGCGCTTCAAGGAAAGGGCCGCCAACGGCGGATCCGGTTTCTTCGTCTGGGGTGAAGGCGAGCACGAGTTCGCCGTAGTCTTCGGTGCCGTCGGCGATGAGCTGGGCTGCGGCGTGGAGGCCGGCGATCACACCGGCTTTGTCGTCGGTGACGCCGGGCCCGTGCGCTTTGCCGTCGGCGTCGATCGAGAAGGGGCGAGCTGCGGCGTCACCGCGCGCGAAGACCGTGTCCATGTGCGCAAAGAGGAGCACGCGTCGGGAGCCGGAGCCGGAGCGCCGACCGACGAGGGTGTCTCCTGCGCGACCCTGGGGGTCCGAGCACCGTTCGACACTGAATCCGAGTGCTCCGAGTCTGCGCTGCACCCAGTCGGCGACCCGGTTCACCCCTGCGGGGTCGTCCGATCCGGAGTCGATGCCGACGAGTGCGGCGAGGTCTTCAATGTAGGCCGCTCGTGTCGCTTCGACGCGACGCAGCAGGTCACTCGCTTCCATGCGGGAGCCTCCGGTGCTTCATGTGGGAATGATCGGTGTCTTCGGTGCGGCGCGTGCACGCTCACCCGGTTCGGGCGTTGGCCCAGGTTTCGGGCGATCCGCTTGGGCGCATCACCGGTTTCGTGGCGGCGTTTCCGTGGCAACGATGCCTGGATCCGGTCACCTCGTTTCGGAACAATCATTTCACAAGTTGCGAGCAACACAACATCGTGAAATGATTCGATCACACTCAACGTCGAGATTTGGGAGACCCCATGCACCTGTCACGAATCACTCCGATCGCCGTCGCCGCATCAGCGGCTCTCGCGTTCGCGCTCACCGGCTGCACCAACGCGGCCGAGGTCACCGCCAATGACTCCTCCGCCGCCCAGACGCCGCAGCTCCCCACCGAAACCATCAGTACACTCAAGGCCGATCCCAACCTCCAGGCGCTTCTGCCCCCTGAGGTCGCTGAGGCCGGCGTGCTCCGCATCGCCACCGACCCGACCTACGCCCCCTTCGAGGTATACGCTGATGACAACAAGACCGTCGTCGGTCTCGACGCCGATCTCGGCAACTCACTCGGCCAGCTCCTCGGGCTAAAGGTCGAGTTCATCCCCTCAAGCTTCGATGCCATCATCCCCGGCCTCTCTTCGGGCAAGTACGACATGGCGATGTCGGCGTTCTCCGTCACCGACGAGCGCAAGCAGAACGCCGACTTCGTCATCTACCACCAGTCCGGCAGCGGCGTCGCCGTGCCGCTCGGCAACCCGGAGTCGCTGTCGATGGATCCGATGACCCTCTGCGGCCGCACGATCGGCGCAGAGAAGGGCACCACGCAGGGCATGGAGATGCTGCCCGAGTTCAGCACCGAGTGTGAGGATGCGGGCAAGAAGCCCATCGACATCAAGCTCTTCCCCGGCACCGACAAGGCAATCACCGCGCTCTCCTCGGGCCGCGTCGAGGGCGTGGTCTCCGGTGCGACAGGCCTCGGTTACCAGGCGAAGATCACCGGCGCCTTCGAGCTCGCAGCCGGCGACGACTACGCCTCGAAGCCGACCGGACTCGTGCTCCCGAAGGGCTCGGCCCTCACGCCTGCGATCACCGCGGCGATGGCTGAGCTGGTCACTCTCGACCCCTACACCGAGGCGTTCGAGAAGTGGGGTATCAACTCCAGCAACCTCGTCACCCCCGATCAGGTTCCGGTGCAGTAGTCGGCTTCCTGATCACCAGCCTTTCCTGAAAGGGGCGCACCACTATGCGCACGAGATCTGCCGCACCACCGGTGCCGACAGACGTTGATTTCCCGGTCGCAAACAAGCAGCACCCGTGGCGTTGGGTGTCGGGGGCGTTCATTCTCTTCGTACTCGGCATGCTCGTCTATTCGGCGATCACCAACCCCCGCTTCCGCTGGGACGTCATCGGGCTGTACTTCCGCGACACCTCGATCGCTCAGGGCATCCAGGTCACCCTCATGCTCACCGTGGTGTGCATGCTGCTCGGCATCGTGCTGGGCGTGGTGCTCGCGGTGATGCGACTCTCGGTGAACCCGGTAGTCCGCGGTGCGGCAGGTCTCTACGTGTTCTTCTTCAGGGGCACCCCGGTGCTCGTGCAGCTTCTCCTCTGGTACAACCTTGCGGCGCTGTACCCCGACATCACCTTCGGCATCCCCGGCGTGCACCTCAATGCGAACGAGATCGTCACTCCGCTCATGGCGGCGATTCTCGGCCTCGGCCTGAACGAGGCGGCGTATATGTCGGAGATCGTTCGGGCCGGCATCCTGTCGGTCGATCAGGGTCAATCAGAGGCGGCCGGAGCGCTCGGCCTCAATAGGCTCCAGACGATGGTGAAGGTCGTGCTCCCGCAGGCGATGCGCGTCATCATTCCGCCCACGGGCAATGAGACGATCGGCATGCTCAAGCAGACCTCGCTCGTGAGCGTGCTCGCGGTGTCCGAGTTGCTCTATTCGACGCAAGTGATCTACGCGAAGAACTTCCAGGTCATCCCCATGCTCATTGTCGCCAGCCTCTGGTACATCATCATGACCACGGTGTTCACGCTCGGCCAGTCCTGGCTTGAGAATCGCTTCTCCCGGGGAAGCACCCGCCATGTTCAGCTGAGCTGGGGCGAGCGCATTCGCAAGGCGATGCGGATCCACGCACCCGAAGCGACCGGAAAGAGGGCCGCAGCATGAACCAGGCCACTGAAGCGATGGTGCTTGCGAAGCAGGTGCGCAAGCATTTCGGCTCACTGCAGGTGCTGCAGGGTGTCGACCTCGAAGTGCAACGCGGAGAGGTGGTCTGCCTCATCGGGGCCTCCGGCTCTGGCAAGAGCACTCTGCTGCGTTGCATCAACCACCTCGAGCAGCTCGATGGCGGTCGCATCTGGGTCGACGGCCAGGTCGTCGGTTACGAGCTCCGCGGTGGAAAGCTGCACGAGAAGAGCTACGCCGAGATCTGCCGGGATCGCACGCAAACAGGCATGGTGTTTCAACACTTCAATCTGTTCGCGCACATGACCGTGCTTGAGAACATCATGCTCGCACCCAAGACCGTGCTCGGCGAGAAGCATGCCACGGTGCTGCCGCGCGCAATGGCGCTGCTCGAGCGGGTCGGCCTCGCCGATAAGGCGAAGTCGTATCCGCGGCAGCTTTCGGGCGGCCAGCAGCAGCGTGTCGCGATCGCGAGGGCGCTCTGCATGGAACCCAAGCTGATGCTCTTCGACGAGCCAACCTCGGCCCTCGACCCCGAGCTCGTCGGCGATGTGCTCGCGGTGATGCGTGATCTCGCAGCCTCGGGCATGACGATGATCGTGGTCACTCACGAAATGGGCTTTGCTCGCGAGGTGGCGGATCGCGTCGTGTTCATGCACGGCGGGCAGATCGTGGAGCAGGGTCCGCCGGAGCAAGTGCTCGGTGATCCGCAGCACGAGCGAACCAGAGCATTTCTCTCCGCGGTGCGCTGACGCGCAACGATTGAGGGGGCCGGCGCATGCGCCGGCCCCCTCAATCGTGCGTGCCGCCTCAGATGAGGTCGAGGCGCTGCACGGTCTGCTCGATACGCCCGATGCGCTCGCGAGCGGGCAGGCCGATCCGCGTGACGAGTTCTTCGAAGAGCGCCTCGATGAGCGCCATGACGGGCACCACCGAGTCGAAGGGGCCACGTTCAGCGGCGACGCTCGTAAGCACTGCGTCGGCTTCGCTCGCGCAAGGCGAGACCCATTTGTCGGTGACAACGATCACCGTGGCCTTGCGCGACTTCGCGTGCTGCACGAGGTTGCGCGTCTCGGTCTCGTAGCGCCGGAAGTCGAAGGCGACGAGCACGTCTTTGGAGTCGAATTCGGACATCGCCGCACCGCGCAAACTCGCCATCTGCGGCACCATCTGAACGCCGGATCGGAGCTGCAGGAGACTCGCGGAGAAGTACTCGCCGAGAAACATGCTGTAGCGCCCGCCGACGATCCAGATGCGTCGCTTCGGGTTTGCGAGCGCGGCGAGTGTTGTCTCGAAGTCATGCTCGGAAAGCCCGGCGAAGGTCGCTTTGAGATCGTCGGCGGGCACGGTGGCGAGGTCGGCGAGATCGTCTGGGTTGGCGGATCGCCGCACTCGATTCGTGCGCTCGTACAGCGTTGACGGCGAGGCGCTGCGCTGGTCGAGCTCTTCACGAAGCGCCCGCTGGATGTCGGGGAAGCCGCGGTATCCGAGCCGGGTGGTGAAGCGCACGACAGTGGCCCCGCTCACGTCTGCGAGCTCGGCGAGGCCTGCAACGGTTTCGAATCCGGCGACCGGGTAGGCGGCGAGAAGCGTACGGGCAACCTTCCGCTCAGATGGCGTGCATTCCCCCATACGTTCTCGGATGCGCGATGCCACCGTGTCGTCATCGGTCGACGGCGAGGAGTTTGATTGCTTCGCCTGTCGCGGGTCGCGGGTCACGTCGGCTCCTCGGTCTGCATGTACGTATCGCCGACTTGTGGCGAGCGCGCTCACCTCACCCTGTCAGCGATGACGTCGGGTGCCGCCGATTCTAGCAACGCAGAAGCGTTATGACACTGAAATGTTGAAATGTTCGTTTCTGCATTGCAGAAATATTCTCAACATGAAACACTTACGCCGAAGTATCCCCTCAACGACGAGACCAGGAGTGTGCCGTGTCCGCAGTTTCCCATCGAGGCAGACGCATCCGCGTCGGCCTCCTCACCGCTTCACTGACCGCAGGCCTCGCCGGCTTCGCCGCAGCCCCCGCCACCGCGCTCCCCACCGTGCCGAGCGGCACGGTCGTCGCAATCGGCGGCGCGATCTCCCCCGGCGAGCCCTACAGCACCGCGATCGTGCAGCGCATCGTCGACCTCGCCCAGGCGCACGCCGGAGCCGGGAACACTCCGAAGATTGCGGTGTTCACCACCGCCTCAGAGGTCGCGACCAACGCCGCGGAAGCCGCAGACTGGCAGAACGAGGACAACGCCACCGCCAACGGCCTGTACTACGCCAACTGGTTCCAGGCCTTCGGCGTCGACGTCTACCCCGTGCCGATCGACGTGAACGCCGGCGAAGACTACCCTGGCGACCCCTACAGCGCCGACAACGCACTTGACCCGTCGGTAGCGGCCGAGATCGCCTCCTCGGACGCGGTGTACTTCGGCGGCGGCGATCAGATCAACTACGTGCGCGCGCTTATGGGCTGCACCGCAGCCGATCCGGCAGACGCAGCGATCTTCCTGTTTGATACCTGCTCGGGCACCCCCGCCATGGCGGCGATCCGCTCGGTCGTCGACTCCGGCGGCGTATCCGCAGGCACCAGCGCTGGCCTCACCATCCAGCAGGGAAGCGACATGATCACCGGCGGCGACCCCTACCCGGCTTGGCGCGACGGAGCAGTCCCCGGCTGGTTCGAAGACGACCGTCTCGCCTACTCCCCCACCGGCGGCTTCGGATTCTTCAGCGAAGGCATGCTCGACTCCCACTTCGCCCGCCGCGACCGCCAACCGCGCATCGTAAAGCTCGCACTCGAGCGCCAGCACACCCTCGCCTTCGGCGTCGAAGAGAAGACTGCGCTCGTCGTCGATCGCGCCACCCGCACCGGTGAAGTCATCGGCGAACTCGGTGTCAGCCTGCTCGACGTCGGCGCCGCATCCACGGACGGCACGAACGCTGCGGGCGTCGTCTACTCGTACCTGAGTTCCGGATCCACAATCGACTTCGCAAGCGGCGAGATGACCCTCGCAGGCACGCCGCACAACGGCCCAGGCACCGCGGCGCCACCCGCCGCGCCCACCGACATCTGGGGCTCGTATGAGTGCGACTACGGCACCTTCGGCACGCTGCACCTCGCCCAGGGACTGGTCACCTCAACCGCATCGACAGCCTTCGGAGACAGCTGCGATACGCCGGTGGAATCACCTCGCTTCCGCACCACCTACCACCGCACCGCCGCCACAACATGGAACGACGATGGCGGCTTCACCAACCTCGAGATGAGCATCACCCGCATCCCCTCATTCACCGCGAGCGCCCGACTCATCGGCGCAGCCGCCAGCGGATCGCTGCCCGTCGGCAGCGAGGCCGACATCGAAGTCACCGTCACCAACACCGGCGGCACCCCACTCGGCGGCATCAGCATCAATGGCGCCGCAGCCGCGGGCGCACCCGCCTCCCTTGCACCCAACGCCTCAGCGGTGCTCACGATCCGCCGCACCGTCGCCGCCGGCCCTCAGACCTTCACAGTCGAGGTGGGCGCCACCGCGCTCGACACGAACGGAGCCGAGCTGCGTGTCGCCGCAGCCCCGCAGACGGTCTCCGCTCAGATCACCGGCACCCCGGCACCGCAGCAGCCGACGACCCCCGCCCCGAATGGCGGGTCGGCCACGCCTGCCACGCAGCACGGGAACGCCACCCTGGCGCGCACCGGCGGGCCCGAGTTCGGCTGGCCGCTCGCCATCGCCGGCCTCCTCCTCGCCGGAGCAGCCGGCGCCCTCGCAGGCACCAGGCGTCTCGCCCGCCGCTGACACCAGTGCCTCCCCGACCACACATCATCAACTCCGCAGAAGGAGCACCATCCATGCTGACCACAGCACCAGCCCTCCGGCAACGCCACAGCGCCCGCCGTCCGATCACCGTCGCCGCGGCACTCACCGCAGGCGCCCTGCTCCTCTCGGGCTGCGGCGCATCAGGCGGCGGTGACGACGCCACGAAGAACATCGTGAACGTCGTCACCCCGGCACAGCCCGAAAGCCTCGACCCGCAGATCGCCACCGACTCGATCATGGCGGAGATCACCCTCCCCGTGTACGAGACCCTGCTCGCCGCCGACGCCGAACTCCAGCCGCAGCCGATGCTCGCCGAATCCTTCGAACGGAGCGCCGACGGCCTCGAATACACCTTCCGCCTGCGCGAAGGCGTGCAGTTCCAAGACGGCAGCGCGCTCGACGCCGATGACGTGGTCGCCTCAATGAACCGTTGGGATCGCGTCTCGATCGCCGCTCAGGAAGCCTTCGCCGGGGCAGAATGGACAAAAGTCGACGATCTCACCGTGAAGCTCACCGTGCCGAGCGCGAGCTTCCTGCACCTGCTCTATCTCTCAAACGTCACCACCGCCTACGCCGCGATCATGCCCTCCGAGGTCATCGACAAAGTGGGCGACGAGCCGATCTCCGACGTCGCCGACATCATCGGCACCGGGCCGTACCGTCTCGCGAGCTGGGATGCCGACCGTGAGATCGTCATCGAGAAGTGGGACGACTACCAGTCGCGAGACGAAGCATCGAGCGGCTTCGCCGGGGCGAAGCACGCAAGCCTCGACAAGGTGGTGTTCAACTTCGTGTCCGATGCATCCACCCGGGCCATGGGCATCCAGTCCGGCCAGTACGACGCAACTACCGAACTCCCCTTCGACAGCCTCGACCAGTTCTCCAACGACCCCAATCTCGTGCTCGACACTTACCTCGTCGGCCCGATCAACCTGGTCTACAGCGACGACCCCGCGAGCCCCTTCTCGAACGTCACGAACCGGCAGGCGGTGAACACCGCCCTCGATCGCGACCCGATCATGCTCGCAGCGGTCGGCTCGGAAGAGCTCTACGACCTCGTGCACCACAACATGACCCGTGAGCAGCAGGCGATCTGGGATACCGAAGTCGGGAAAGACGGCTTCAACGTGCACGATGCGGCACAGGCGAAGGAAATGCTCGCGGAGGGCGGCTACACGGGAGAGCCCATCACCCTCCTCGCGAACAAGGACTACACCGAGGCGTACAACTCGGCCGTCGTCGTCGCAGAGCAGCTCAAGGCGATCGGCATGGACGTCACCCTCGACGCCTACGAGTGGGGCGCCTTCAGCGAGAAGTGGCGCGAGGCCCGCGACGAATGGGATCTCGTGGTGTTCCCGTTCAGCACCGAGGTGGATCCGACCCAGACGATCGGCTTCCTCCCCGACCGCGCCGGCTACTTCGACGGCCCTGAACTCCAGAGTCTGCTCACGCGCTTCCGTGCGGCACCGACGCAGGCCGATGCGAGCGCGATCTACGACGACATGCAGGCGTACGTCGAGAAGACCCGCCCCATGAGCCGTATCGGCGACGCGCACAACGTCTACGCCGCGAACAAGGATCTTGACCTGCCCTGGTTCCACGAGCACTTCGTGTGGTGGAACGCCGGCTGGAAGCAGGCCGACTGACCCGGTGCCGGGCCGTTCGCGGCCCGGCACCCCACCCCCACCCGTTCCTCTCACGGAAATCGCATGCTCACGTTCATCTTCAAGAGGCTGCTCAGCCTCGTCCCCGTCCTCTTCGTCGTCTCCGTGGTGATCTTCTCGCTCATCCACCTCACCCCCGGCGATCCCGCACGCCGCATTCTCGGCCAGAAAGCCCCCGACGAGCAGGTGGCGGCGCTGCGCGAAAGCATGGGTCTCGACGAACCCGTCATCACCCAGTACCTCAACTGGGTGGGCGGGGTGTTCCGCGGGGATCTCGGAGATTCCTACTTCCTCCACAAGAGCGTCGTGCAGGCCATCAGCGACAACGCGGTGCCGACCGTGCAACTCGCAGCAATCGCCATCATCGTAGCGATCCTCCTCTCCGTGCCGTTTGGCACCCTCGCCGCCCGCTACCGAGACGGCTGGCTCGACCGCTCGCTGCTCGGTTTCACCCTCGTCGGCATGACCGTGCCGAGCTTCGTGCTCGCCCTCGGCATGATGCTCCTCTTCGGGCTCGCACTGCGCTGGCTGCCGGTCTCCGGGTACGTGAACCCGTTCGACAACTTCAGCGACGGCATCCGCACGCTCATCATGCCCGGCATCGCGCTCGGCGCGATCACCGCAGCGATCATCACGCGCACCACGCGCGCCGCAGTGCTCGACGTACTCAACGCCGACTACATCGACGCCGCCCGTTCGCGAGGCGTGCTCGAACGCCGGCTGCTTTTCTCCCACACCCTCAAGAACGCGAGCCTCCCCGTGCTCACCATCGTCGGGCTCTCGCTCGGCGGGCTCGTCACCGGCGCCGCCGTCACCGAAACCATCTTCAACATCCCAGGGCTCGGACAGCTGCTCGTCACCTCGATCTCACGCCGCGACTACCCCGTGATCCAGGGTGTCATCCTGTTCGTCACGCTCATCTACCTGCTCACCAATCTCCTCATCGACCTGCTCTACGGCATCGTCGATCCGCGGATCCGCGTCGGAAAGGCCTGACACCGATGACCGATCACACCCCTCGCACCGGCCAGGCCTCGGTGCCGAGCACTACGATGCTCTCCATGCGCCCGGCCCCGCCGGCCCGTATCTCGCTCTGGCAGCGCATGCTCGCGAACACCGGGCTCATGTCGGGCATCGTCATCGTGCTCGCGATGTTCCTCCTCTCCGTCGTGCTCCCGCCGCTCCTCCACCTCGACCCCTTCGCGGTAGATCCAGCGGATCGCCTCGCCCCGCCCTCCGCCCAGCACCTCTTCGGCACCGACAATTTCGGCCGAGACCTCCTCGCCCGCATCCTCTCCGGCGCCTCCACCTCGCTCCTCGTCGGCTTCGTCGTCGCACTGGTGAGCGGCGTGCTCGGCGCGATCATCGGTGTGCTCGCGGTGTTCTCGAGCGTGCTCGACGCAATCCTCATGCGCATCTGCGATGGCCTCATGGCGATCCCCGCGATCCTTCTCGCGGTCGCGCTCGCTGCGGCGCTCGGCCCCAGTGTGACCAACCTCATCATCGCGCTGACGATCGTCTACACCCCGGGCACCGCCCGGCTCGTACGCTCCCGGGCGCTCGCAGTGCGCTCGGAAACCTTCGTCACTGCAAGCACGATGCAGGGCGGCAGCATGCTCCACGTCATGCTCAGACACATTCTCCCCAACACCCTCTCCGTGCTCGTCGTGCAGGCCACCTTCACCTTCGCCGAGTCGGTGATCACCGAGGCCGCCATGAGCTTCCTCGGCGCCGGTGTGCCCGCCCCGCACGCGAGCTGGGGCAACATCCTCTACGACGGGAAATCGGTGATCATGCAGGCCCCGCAGATGATTCTCATCACGAGCGCCTTCCTCATCGTGACGGTGCTCGCGCTCAACCTCATCGGCGACGGTCTCCGCGACCTCGTGGATCAGCGCTCCCGCGCACTCGTGGCTCGACCCGGCATCTTTGCCAGGCTTGCCGCCGTCGTCACCCCGGGCCGATTCCGTCAGGAGAACCAGCGATGACCACGCCCTCTGCAGCTCCGCTGCGCTTCGAAGACCTCACCCTCGACATCGACACCCCGCAGGGCGTCGTGCACGCGGTCACCGGCGTCTCCTTGGATCTCGCCCCTGGCGAGATCCTCGCGATCGTCGGCGAGTCCGGCTCAGGGAAGACGCTCACGGCCCGTGCCGCGCTCGGCCTCCTCCCTCCCCGCACCCGCGCGCACGGCGCAGTCATCCTCTCCGGCACCGATGTGCTCACCGCCGACCCGCAGCGTCTCAGGGAGCTGCGCGGCGGTGAGGCCGCAATGATCTTCCAGGAGCCGTCGACCGCCCTCAACCCGGTGTTCCGCATCGGATGGCAGATCGAAGAGGGGCTCCGTGCGCACGGTATGAGCGACCGGGCCGAGCGACGCGCCCGCGCCATCGAGATGCTTCGCGCGGTCGGCATCCCCGATCCTGAGCGCCGCATCGACGATTACCCTCATGAGTTCTCCGGCGGGCAGAAGCAGCGCATTGTCATCGCCACGGCGCTTGCGCTTCGCCCTGCGGTGATCATTGCCGACGAGCCGACGACGGCACTCGATGTCACCGTGCAGGCCGAGATCCTCGATCTGCTGCGCGCCTGCCGCGACGATTTCGGGGCCTCGATTGTGCTCATCACCCACAATATGGGCGTGGTGGCCGACATCGCCGACCGAGTCGCCGTGATGTACCGCGGCGACCTCGTCGAAGAGGCGCCCGTCGATGAGCTGTTCGCCGCGCCCCGCGAGGCATACACGCGCGAACTGCTCGCAGCGGTGCCGCGCCTGGGCAGCGGGCTGGGCCCAGACGGCACCGTGCGGGTGGCGCCTGCGCACGACACGGGCATCCCGTCGGCCGAGGGCGCAACATCTGAGCCGGCGGTCAGGCTCGACGGCCTCGACATCGTCTACCGCGGAACCTTCGGCAGGAACCCTGTTCGCGCGGTGCACGGAGTCGATCTGACGATCGGGCGCGGCGAGGTGGTTGGGCTCGTTGGCGAGTCCGGCTCGGGAAAATCGACCATCGGGCGCGCGATCGGCGGGCTTGAAACGATCGCTGCGGGGCATCTCGAAGTGCTCGGGGCAGATCTCGCGCGGACCCGCGGGCGCGCGCTCCGTGCGCTGCGGCGGCGGATCGGATTCGTGTTCCAGGATCCGGCCGCGTCGTTCAACCCCTTCATGACCATCGAGGAGTGCGTCATGGAGCCGCTGCGCATCCACCGCAGCCCCGGCGGGCGGGCGGCGCATCGGGCGCGCGCAGCCGAACTGCTCGACGCGGTTGAACTCCCCGGCTCGTATGCCACGCGATACCCGTTCGAGCTCTCAGGCGGGCAGCGTCAGCGGGTGGGGCTCGCCCGCGCGCTCGCCCTGCACCCAGAACTCGTCATCGCCGACGAGCCGACCTCAGCGCTTGACGTTTCGGTGCAGGCGCGGGTGCTCGAGATCTTCTCGACGCTGCAGCGCGAACTCGGCTTCGCGGCGCTGTTCATCAGTCATGACCTCGCAGTCGTCGAGATGCTCGCCCACCGCGTGGGAGTGCTCTGCTCGGGCGAACTCGTCGAGATCGGGCGCACAGAACAGGTGCTGCACGCACCAGAACATCCCTACACGCAGCGGCTCATCGCCGCGGTTCCGGTACCCGACCCCGAAGTGCAACGGAGACGACGTGCCGGGGCGGGCGACCCCGCGCATCCGCTGCTCATCGAGGAGGCTCAGGCATGAACACGCAGCTGACGGCCGGCTCGCACCCCGCAGAGGCGATTCGCGCCGATCTCGTGATTCTCGGCGGCAGGGTGCACCGGGGGCTCGCGCCCGAGGCGTCGCAGGGCGACGCACTCGCCGACGCTGTCGCCGTGAGCGGGCGCCGCATCGTGGCTGTCGCTTCGCGGGCCGACGCCGCAGGCTGGGACACTGCCGACGCTGAGGTGATTGATCTCGGTGACGCCACGATCACCGCCGGTTTCGTCGACGCCCACGTGCATCCGCTCTCCGGAGCAGAATCCCGGCATGAGGCGCTGCTGCTTCACGACTGCACCTCGATTGAGGATGTTGCTGCACGGCTCGCCGCATTCGCTGCGGATCGCGGGCCAGACGAGTGGATCCGCGGCTTCGGCCTGTCCTTCGACCTGTTTGTGGGCGGCGAGGTATCGAACGCGCCCTTTGCGGAGGCCTTCGGCGGCCGCCCCGGCTATCTCCTCCTCTTCGACGGCCACTCGGTGATCGCAAGCCCCCGCGCCCTTGAACTCGCAAGCATCGACGGTCCCCGCGACTTCGGCAACAATTCCTCGATCGAGGTCGACGCCGCAGGCGTGCCCACCGGATACCTCATCGAATCAGACGCGGAAATGCTCGTGACCGAGCTGTTTCCACGGATGCCCTTCGCCGAGCGAGTCGAAGCGGTGCGGGCGAAGCTCGCCGAGTTCGCAGCGACCGGCTACACCTCCCTCCACCAGATGAACATGGAAGAGGGCGACATCGACGTGCTCCGCGCCATCGAGGAGACCGGCGAGCTTGCCGTGCGCGTGCGTGTGTCGCCTCTGTGGCGGGCGACAGACCCCTGGCACGCCACCTTCGAACGCATGCTCGCACTGCAGGGTCTCGCTGGCAGGCGTTGGCAGGTCGAGGGCGTGAAGTTCATGCTTGACGGGAGCATCGACAACGGCTCCGCGTGGCTCTTCGAGACGGATACGCGCGGCGGCGGCGGGGAGCCCTACTGGGTGCCGAGCGCTACCTTTGTGCGCACCATCCACGCGCTGGCCGAGAGCGGAGTGCCAACAGCAACCCACGCAATCGGCGACCGCGCGGTCGAGTTCGTGCTCGACACCGTCGCTGCGATCCCGACGCACGCACCGAAGGTCACCCACCGCATCGAGCACATCGAAACGATCCCTGACAGTCTCGTGCCGCGTTTCGCGGAGCTCGGCGTGCCCGCAAGCATGCAGCCGATCCACGCCTTCACCCAGCGAGCCGACGGCTGCGACATGTGGACCACGCTGCTCGGTAGGGGCAGCGAGCGCGCCAAGCACGGGTGGCGGATCGCGGATCTCGATCGCGCGGGAGCCACTGTGGCGCTCGGCTCGGATTGGCCGGTCGAAGAGTTCGATGCTCGGCGCGTGTTCGCGGCGAATGTCACCCGGAGGCGGCACGGATCGGAGCGTCCGGCTGTCGATCCGCATCAGGCGTTGAGCCCTGAACGCACCCTCGCCGCGATCACCAGAAACTGCTGGACCGCGATCGACCGCGAGGGCGAGGGGGTGGTCGCCCCCGGCGCGATCGCAGATCTCGCGGTGTTCGCCGTTGATCCGCTCAGCGATGACCCTGACCGCTTTGCTGAGGGCGAGGTGCTGCTCACCGTCGTCGGGGGTCGCGTCGTGCACCGGGCAGAGGCGCAACATTGCCCCGAATCATAGACTGGGTCCATGACCGAGGATGACTCCCGAAACCGCATCGTTGCGGTGATCAGCCGCACCCCGTTCACCATTGCGTTCACACTCGCGCTCCTCGTGATCGCAGCGGCCACAGGCACACTCTTCACCCCGGCCTCGCAGCAGCCCTGGTATCCCCAGGTCGCCACGGGCATTCCGTCGTTCGCCGACGGCCGGTGGTGGACCGTAGTCACCTCACCGTTCTTTGTCGACCATCCGCTCGTGCTGATCACGCTGCTGCCGCTCGTGCTCGGCGGGCTCGGCTGGGCGGAGTGGCGATTCGGCTCGCTGCGCACGATCGGCCTGTTCGCGGCGGGCCACCTCGTCGGAGTGCTCGGGGCGGCCGGCATCCTCGCCCTCCTTGCGAGCACCGGCTGGCCCTGGGCGGTAGGCCTCACGACGGTCTACGATGTGGGCCCGTCCTGCGGCGCACTGACCGCGCTGGTCTTCGCGATCGCCACGCTGCCGGCTCCGTGGCGCCTGCGCGCCCGCATCGCGGTGGGGTTATGGACCGGCATTTCGGTGCTCTACCTGGGCCATCTGCACGATCTCGAACATGCGGTCTCCATGGCAGCAGCGCTGGCGGTGAGCGGCTGGCTGCCGGCTTTCCGTCGCCGGGCGGGGCGGCCGAGTCAGCGCGAATGGCGGCTGATCGCGCTGTCGCTGCTCATCGCGATCGGCGCGATTCAGGTGCTCGATCTGGTGGTTCCCTACAACGGGCCACTCGGAGCGAACGATCCGATTGCGTCGTTCACCGATGTGGCGATCGATGTGGTGGTGATCGCGCTCATCGCGAACGGTATTCGGCAGGGCTATCGCCTGGCCTGGACCATCGCGATCGTGCTCGGGGTCTTCAACGTGGTCACAGCGGCAGTGGTGCTGCCGCTGCTGCCGCTGCTCGTCGAGCAGGGCGTGCTCAGCGCCCCTTCGGAAGTCGTCGGTCTCGTGCTCGCGCCGGCCTTGTTCTGGCTCGGGCTCGTGCTCTTGCTCGTGCTGGCGCGGGGTGCGTTCCGGGTGCGGCTGCGCAAGTCCAATAGGCGGCTCGACGCGCAGGCGCTCAGCCGGCAGCAGCTCATCGAGCGGTTGCAGCACAGCGGCGGTGGCACGATCTCATGGATGTCAACGTGGGAGGGCAACCGGCGCATCGCTTCTGGTGAGGTCGGCGCTATCGCCTACCAGTCGCACTCGGGGGTCGCGATCATGCTCGGCGACCCGATCGTGCCTGCGGGTGATACGAGCGCAGCGCTCGCCGATTTCGCGCGGGTGACCCAGCAGGCTGGGCTGATCCCGTGCGTGTTCTCGGCGGGTGAGGAGGCCGCTGCGGCGCGGCCGGAGGGGTGGCGCTCGGTGATCGTGGCGGAGGACACCATCGTCGATCTGCCGGGGCTCGCGTTCACGGGCAAGGCTTGGGGTGCTGCGCGCACTGCCCTCAATCGTGCCGCCCGCGAGGGCGTCGAGTTTCGCATGGTGCGGCTCGCGGATGAACCCTGGAACGTGCTCGCTCAGGTGCGCGCGATCTCGGAGCAGTGGACGGGCGACAAGGGGCTTCCCGAGATGCGGTTCACGCTGGGCACTGTCGATGAGGCGCTGGATCCCGAGGTGCTCGTGGGCATCGCCGTCGACGGGCGGGGCGACCTGCACGGCGTCACCTCGTGGCTGCCGGTCTACGGGCCTGCCGATCCTGCGACCGGCGAACCACGCATCGTGGGGTGGACTCTCGACCTGATGCGTCGCCGCGACGGCGGATTCGGCCCGGTCATAGAGTTCTTGATCGCCGCGTCGGCGCAGCACCTGTCGGAGCAGGGCTACGAGTTCATCTCGCTCTCGGGCGCCCCGCTGGTGCGCCCGGCCGAAGCGGAGGCCGGCCCGGTGGATCAGGTGCTCGAGCAGATCGGCGGCCTCATCGAACCGCTGTACGGATTCAAGTCGCTGCACCGCTTCAAGCAGAAGTTCAATCCGCGCCACGAGTCGCTCTATCTGCTCTACCGCGATGAGGGTGATCTGCCGCGCATCGGCATCGCACTCACTCGCGCCTATCTGCCCGATGCTTCGCTGCGCGATCTGGTGGCCTCGGCTGCTTCGGCAGGGAAACCGGCCTGAGCCGCGGCCACCCCCTACAGTTGAATCATGGCTGACCCCCGCAACGCACGCGCCAGCATCGGAGCTGCCCTCAGCCTCGTCGGCGAGGTTGTCGGAGCGCTCATGCAGCTGCTGCTCATCTGGCTCGCCGCCGCAATCGTGTGGGACGACAACGGCACCGACAATGGCACTCTGCTGCGTATCTTCTGGTGTCTCTTCGCGACGCTCTATCTCGGTGCCACCGTCATCTCGCTCAATGTGCTCGTCAGGCTCGATGTTCCTGATCCGCGAGCGACGCGCATCCTGGTGGGGCACCCGGTGGCGCGAGCGCTCGCCACGGTGCTCACCTTTGGCGCGAGCCTGCTCGGCCTTACCGTTGCGATAGACCTCATCACTGCGCTCGGCAGTGGGCAGAGCGACACCGTGGCCGAGTTCACTGCGATCTGGTCGATGCTGCTGTCGTGGGCGATGTTCAACTGGGGGTACGCGCGCATCTACTTCTCGCGCTACCATCGCGAGGCGGATCCGCCCCTCGTCTTCCCTGGCTCCCCGATACCGCGGCTCGTCGACTTCGTCTACCTGGCGTTCACGAACGCGACCACGTTCGCGGTTTCGGATGTGCAGGTGCAGTCGACGCGCATGCGGTGGACGATCGTGTGGCACACCACGCTCGCGTTCTTCTTCAACGCGCTCATCATCGCGCTGGTGATCAATGTGATCACGCGGGGCGACCTGCTCGTCGATCTGCTCGACTAGTGCCATCCCCGCGGGGGCGAATCCCACCGGGAGCGAGT
This sequence comes from Leucobacter sp. VD1, assembly GCF_037150695.1. Classification (NCBI taxonomy): domain Bacteria; kingdom Bacillati; phylum Actinomycetota; class Actinomycetes; order Micrococcales; family Microbacteriaceae; genus Leucobacter; species Leucobacter sp. VD1. The sequence continues at coordinate 677,719 of NZ_JBBCPO010000002.1, read as the reverse complement.
ACAGTAAGAGGCGTGTTCCGGGGTCGGTGAGAATCCGAACCGGCGGTGACAGTCCGCGAACCTCGCACCCGCGAGGCCGAACCGGTGAAATTCCGGTGCCGACGGTGATGGCACGGCGGTTCGCCGCCTGTCGAGTCCGGATGAGAGGAACGCTGACCTCCGCTTCGCGCGGAGGCGTTTTCAGCACCCCGGATACGCGTCATAGAGCGAACGGGGGATCGAATGCTCGAGCAGGTGCTCCTCGAAGACGCGATGCGTCGCGCCCTCACGCTCGCACGCCGCGGCCCCGCCGACAACCCGAACCCGCAGGTGGGTTGCGTGCTGCTCGACCCCGCGGGGCGCATCGTGGCTGAGGGCTGGCATCTCGGATCCGGCACTCCGCACGCCGAGACCGTCGCACTCGCTCAACTGCCCGCTGAGTGGCGGGAGCGGGCCAGCGAGCTCACCGCTGTGGTCACCCTCGAACCATGCAATCACACGGGCCGCACAGGCCCCTGCGCAGTCGCACTGCTGGAGGCCGGGATCGGGGCGGTTGCCTACGCGGTGAGCGATCCGGGCGAGGCATCGGCTGGGGGCGCGGCGCGATTGCGCGCGGCGGGGGTCGAGGTGCGCGGCGGGGTGCTGCCCGGCGAGGCCAGGATCGTGCTCGCGCCGTGGCTGGCACGACAGGCCGCTGCGGAGATGGCGGATCGCGAAGCCCCGAGCAGCACACCGCAATCGGGCGGCGGATCAGCGCTCCCGCGCCCGCACGTCACTGTGAAGTGGGCGCAGACCCTCGACGGCAGGGCTGCCGCGGCCGACGGATCGAGCCAGTGGATCACCGGCGTCGACGCGCGAGCCGACGTACACCGGAGGCGCGCAGAGGCTGATGCGATCCTCGTCGGCACCGGCACGTTGATCGCCGATGATCCCGCACTCACCTCCCGCGCCGAACACGGCGGCCTGCTGGTGCCTGCTGAGCAGCAGCCGATCCCCGTCGTGCTCGGCCACCGCGCCATCCCTGCCGAGGCGCGAGTGATGCAGCACCCCGCACTCGCGGCGCACGGCCTCGACGCCCCGATCACGCTGCGAGGCGATGACCTCGCAGCCGATCTCGCAACGCTGCACGCCGTCGGAGTACACCGCCTCTTCGTGGAGGGCGGGCCCACGGTCGCAAGCGCGCTCATCGCGGCGGGCCTCGCCGACGAGGTGCTCATCTACCTGGCACCGGCGCTGCTCGGCGGGCCGCGTCTCGCGCTCGGCGACCTCGGCATCGCCGATATCTCCGGCATCAAACGGCTGCGCATCTCACACACGAGCCAGCTCGGTGCGGATCTGCTCATCAAAGCCACCCTCCACGCTTCGCACACCTCATCGGCCCCCACGAAGGAGCACTAACCATGTTCACCGGACTTATCGAAGAGATCGGCGAAATCATCGCCGTCGAACCGATTGGCGACTCGATCCGCCTCACCATCGCGGGCCCGCTCGTCACCAGCGATGCCGAGCACGGTGCCTCGATCTGCGTGTCGGGCGTGTGTCTGACAGTCGTGGAACAGGGCCGCGCCGACGCAGACCCAGGCCCCGGCCGGGGCTGGTTCGCCGCTGATGTGATGCAGCAGTCGATCCGTATGTCGACGCTCGGAGAGCTGCGCCCGGGCAGCCCCGTCAACCTCGAACGCGCGGTGCGCGCCGATACCCGCCTCGGCGGCCACATCGTGCAAGGTCACGTCGACGGCACGGCCACGCTGCTCTCCACGACAGAGCACCCCGCCTGGCGCACGCTGCGGTTCTCGCTGTCGCCGGAACTCGCACCGCTGCTCGTCGACAAGGGGTCGGTGACCCTGTCAGGAGTTTCGCTCACCGTCTCGGCCATCTCAGACCCGCCCAGCGCAGGCGTGCCCGCCGACGCTCAGTGGTTCGAGGTGTCGCTGATCCCTGAAACGCTCACGGCGACCACGCTCGGTTCTCTTGAAGCGGGCGACCGAGTCAACGTCGAAACCGATATTCTCGCGCGCCATCTCGCGCGCATGCACAGCTTCTTCACCACGACCGGAGGAACCCCAGCATGACCACCACAACGCCCGGCATCAGCAGCATCGAAGAGGCTGTCGCCGCTATCAAAGCCGGTCGGCCAGTGATTGTCGCCGACAATGAAAACCGCGAGAACGAGGGCGACGTGATCCTCTCGGCAGAGCTCGCAAGCCCCGAGTGGATCGCGTGGACCGTGCACTGGTCTTCCGGCCTGCTGTGCGCCCCGATGACCAATGAGGTTGCCGACAGGCTCGATCTGCCGATGATGGTCGACCGCAACGAAGACGTACGCGGAACGGCATACACGGTGACCGTTGACGCCGCGCACGGCGTCACCACGGGCATCAGCGCGAGTGATCGTGCCACGACGGTGCGCGCCCTCGCCAACCCCAACGCGGTGCCGAGTGATGTGCGTCGCCCCGGCCATGTGCTGCCGCTGCGCGCCGTTGACGGGGGCGTTCGCGCTCGCGACGGGCACACCGAAGCAGGCGTGGAGCTGATGCGCCTGGCCGGCCTGAGCCCTGTCGCGGTGATCGGCGAGATCGTCGCTGCAGACGGCGAGATGATGCGCCTCCCCGCGCTGCTCGAGCTGGGGCAGCGTGAGAATGTGCCCGTCATTACTATCGAGCAGCTCATCGCATACCTCAACGAGCATGATCCTGTCGCCACCCCGGCACAGCAGGTGCAGCACCGCAGCGTGAGCCTGCGCGCCGAAACCCTGCTGCCCACTGTGCACGGCGACTTCCGCACCCGTGCCTACCGCGATCGTCGGCTCGGCATCGACCACCTCGCGCTGATCGCGCCCGGCCCGGACGGCTCGCTGCCCGGCAAAGAGGCGCTCGTGCGGGTGCACTCCGAGTGCATCACCGGCGAGGCCTTCGGCTCGCTGAAGTGCGAGTGCGGCCCGCAGCTCGAAGCAGCACTCGACCTCGTGCACGAGCGCGGCGGCATCGTCATATACCTGCGCGGGCATGAGGGGCGCGGCATCGGCCTCGCCAACAAGCTGCGGGCCTACCAACTGCAGGAACAGGGCATCGACACCCTCGACGCCAACCTGCAGCTGGGGCTGCCGGCAGACAGCCGCGACTACACCGCTGCCGCCGAGATCCTCGCTGAGATCGGTGTGGAGCGGGTGCGCCTGCTCACCAACAACCCCGAGAAGGTTCGGCAGCTGGAGGAGCACGGCATCGTCGTCTCCGAGCGGGTGCCGCTGCTCGTGGGCGTCACCGAGCAGAACATCGGCTACCTCAACACCAAGCGCGACCGCATGGGCCACGAACTGCCCGCAGAGGTGCGCGAACAGTAGCCAGCGGCCGCCACGCCCGCCGCACCCTGGTGCGGCGGGCACATCCCGAGCCTGAAACCCACAACCCAAGGAGCGCCCCATGAGTGGAGCCGGAGCCCCCAACCTCACCGTCGACGCGAGCGGATTGCGCGTTGCCATCATCGCCGGCAGCTGGCACGAAGAAATCATGGCACCCATGATCGCCGACGCGCAGACCGCGTCCGCGGCCGCCGGCGCAGAGCACGCGCTTTTCCGAGTGGCCGGCGCATTCGAACTGCCGCTCGCCGCGCAGACCGCACTCACCCCCGTCGAGCAGGGCGGCGGTGGCTTCGACGCAGCCGTCTGCCTCGGCGTGATCGTGCGCGGTGGCACCCCGCACTTCGACTACGTGTGCAACTCAGTCACCGACGGTCTCACGCGGGTGCAGCTCGACACCGGCCGCCCCGTCGGCTTCGGCGTGCTCACGACCGACGACGAGCAGCAGGCACTCGACCGCTCGGGCCGCCCCGGCGCCCCGGAGTCGAAGGGCCGCGAGGCTGCTGAGGCCGCACTGCATCTCGCGATCACCACGCGCACCATCGCCGCTACCGCCCTCTAGACGCCGCGATCCGCCTGCCCGTCCGACGCAGCCGCCGCAACCCTCCGCGATCCGCCTCGATCCGCCGCGATCCGCCTCACCCAGCATCGAGGTCACCCGTGTGGCCCTTTCGACCGCCCCCAAAGGGCCACACGGGTGACCTCGATGCACACAGCATGCGGGCGAGGCGGGTCGCCCTCGGGCGGGGGTCGCGCATGCGCGGCGCGGGCGGGTTTTTTGTCAGCCGAGCTGGCCTAGAGTGGTGGCCGTGGCTGGCACATCTGATGAGACTTCTCCCGGCACCGCACGCACCCGGCAGCGGGGGCGCCCCGCAGGCTCCTCCCCTCGCGGGCCCCGCGCTTCGCTGCGGCAGCTGATCCCCTACCTGTTCGAGCAGCGCGGCCCCCTCGCCCTCGCCATCGCACTCGGTCTCGTGGGGGCCGTGGCCTCACTGGTGCAGCCGCCGCTGCTGGGCCAGGTGATCACCCGTGTCGAGGGCGGTCAGTCGCTCGGCGGGTTGCTCGCGGTGCTCACCGCTGTCGTGATCCTGGGTGCGGTGCTCGGCGGTCTGCAGCACTACGTGCTGCAACGCATGGGCGAGGGCATCGTGCTGACGAGCCGCCGCCGTCTCATCGCGAAGATCCTGCACCTGCCCATTTCGCAGTTCGACAGGCGCCGCACCGGCGACCTCGTCTCCCGCGTCGGCAGTGATACCACGCTGCTTCGGGCGGTGCTCACACAGGGACTTGTCGAAGCCATCAGCGGCATGCTCGTCTTCGTGGGTGCGCTCATCGGCATGCTGGTGATCGATCCGATGCTGTTCGGGATCACCTTCGGTGTGATTCTCGCCGCCCTCTTGGTGGTGGTGCTTGTGTCGAGCCGTATCAGGCCGGCAGTTGCGAAGGCTCAGGAGAAGGTCGGTGATCTTGCCGCGCAGGTGGATCGCACCATCTCGTCGATCCGCACCATCAGAGCTGCTGGTGCGGCCGAACGCGAGCAGCGCGTCACCGAGCGCGATGCTGAGGAAGCGTACCTGCTCGGGGTGAAGGTCGCAAAGATTTCGGCGTTCATCGTGCCTGTGTCGTTCCTCGCGATGCAGCTGTCGTTCCTAGTGGTGCTCGGACTCGGCGGCTATCGGGTTGCGACGGGGGCCATTACGATCGCGCAGCTCGTCACCTTCATCATCTTCTTGTTCCTGATGGTGATGCCACTGGGGCAGGCCTTCGGGGCGATCACCGCGATCAATCAGGCCCTGGGGGCGCTGGGCCGCATCCAGGAGATCTCCGAGCTTTCCACCGAGACCGAGCATGACGCCGAGCTTTCGCCGCTCGGCCGCATCATGCCGCTCGAATCGTCGAGGCGCGAATCCGCCGCGGCGATCCGCTTCTCCGAGGTGCGCTTCACGTACCGCTCAGCTGCTCCGGCCCGGGCCGACGCCCGCGATCTCGTGCGCGGCGGGCGCGGCGCCCGGCGCGATGCCGAGGCTGCGCCCGCCGAGATCATCGAAACACCGGTGCTGCACGGCGTGAGCTTCGAGGTGCCTCGCGGATCGCGCGTCGCTCTCGTCGGCCCTTCAGGTGCGGGTAAGTCGACGCTGCTGGGGCTCATCGAGCGCTTCTATGACCCTGACGAGGGTGCGGTGTCGCTGTTCGGTGCGGATCTGCGCACCCTCGACCGTTCCGAGGTGCGCGCGCAGATGGGGTACGTCGAGCAAGACGCACCCGTGCTTGCGGGCAGCCTGCGCGACAATCTGCGGCTCGGCGCCCCCGACGCGACCGACCACGCCTGCGAACGCGTGCTGCGAGCCGTGAACCTCGGCGGGCTTCTCGACCGTTCGGCCGGGCGAGCAACCGCTTCGCTGCCCGCTGCTGAGCTCGGCGAAGTCCCACCGCTCTCCGAGGCAGAACTCGCCCGCGCGCTCGATCAGCAGGTTGGTGAGAACGGCATCATGCTGTCGGGTGGGGAGAAGCAGCGACTCGCGATCGCGCGGGCGCTGCTCACCGCTCCCCCGATCCTGCTGCTCGACGAGTCGACGGCCAGCCTCGACGGGGTGAACGAGCGGCTGATGCGCGATGCACTCGATTCTGTTGCGACCGGGCGCACACTCGTGGTGATCGCGCACCGCCTGTCGACGGTGGTCGACTCCGACAAGATCATCGTGCTCGACCAGGGCCGTGTCGTCGGCGAGGGCACGCACGCCCAGCTACTCGACACAACACCGCTCTACCGCGAACTCGCCAAGCACCAGCTGCTGGTCCCGTCGGAGGGATAGCGGCGGGAACGCCGCTGCGGAGGTGAACACGGCGAGGCCTCGCAGCGAGGGAAACCTACCGCTGGGCTTGCCCAGCCCCGGTCTCACCGCGACCGTGGGTTGGCGCATCGGCTTCGCTGCGGGCTACTGCGCCTTGATGCTCTCCAGCAGTGCTGAGAACGCCGGACGGTAGCGCTCGAGCGGCTGCCCCTCGGGGCCGCCTGCAGTGTTGCCTGCGGCTTTGTCCCCGGTGTTGGCAGCGGTGTCGGCCGCGGTCTTGCCCGCGACGCTACCGACAGCTTCGGCTCGCAGCGTGACCCAGCCTGACCCGGTTTCGACAACCGCGGCGATCACCCCATCGGAGTCAAGGTGCTGCACCTCGAAGCCGGACGCAAGGGTCTCACTGCGCACGGCCGCATCGCCGCTGTCACCGGAACGAACCCCACTTCCAGCATCTGCAGCATCGCCGGTCTCTGCCCCGTCTCCGGGAACCGCCCCACCGCCCGAATCGGCGCCGTCACGAGCATCCGCCCCGCGACCCCCAGATGCATCGCTCTTGGACACTGACTCTCGCAGCCAGGCATGCGCTGCACGCTCGCTCCCCGGGCTCAGCACCTCAACCTCGACACGCATGCCGTGATCGGGCGACAGCAGCAGCAGCCCGTTCGACTCCCCCAGCAGCACCGACCAGTCATGCAGCGGCGGCAACGGCGGCCATTCCACGATCTCGCGCACGAGCGGCTGCACCACCCAGCCCTTGGCCGGCACGAGCTGCACCCCACCGCCCACCTCAGAGGCAGCCTCGCCATCGGCTGATACCGCCTGCGCACTCGCGTACTGCTCGGGAGCGAACGTGACCGCGTAGGCGGCAGCCGCGACAAGGAGCACCAGCACCGCGAGCAGCACCGATACCACCCAGACGCGGGCGCGTGACGGACGCCGCTGCCCTTGCTCGCGCGGCTCTTCCGGCCCGGCGGTCACCCGCACCGTCGCGGTGCGCGACTCCTGGCTGCGGCGGCTCATCGTCGTGTCACCCTTCCACCCGGCACCTGGCCGCCAAACAGTTGATCGACAGTCACCAGCGTGAAACCCCGATCGCGCAAGCCCCGCAGCACCACCTCAGCACTGTCGACAGTCTCGGCGTGCGAATCGTGGAAGAGAATGATGTCCCCGGGAGCGGCGACGCCTACCGATCGCTGTACGAGTTCTTCACGGCCCGGCTTCTTCCAATCGAGCGTGTCGATCGACCACAGAATCGCCGGCTGCCCTACAGCGGCGAGCACCCGCTCATTCACCGCACCGTAGGGCGGGCGGTAGGTGGTGATGGTGCGCCCTGTGACCCGTGTGAGCATTGCCCCGGCGTCGAGCACCTCCGTGCGAGCTTTGTCAGGGCTGACCGTGGTGAGGTCGGGGTGGGTCATCGTGTGGCTGCCGATGCCATGCCCCTCAGTGGCGACGCGTTGCGCGAGTTCGGGCTGCGCGCGCACGGCGGAACCGATCATGAAGAAGGTAGCCGCCGACTGCTCAGCGCGCAGAGTGTCGAGCAGCCGCGCGGTGTGCTCGGAAGGCCCATCATCGTAGGTCACCGCCACGCAGGCGAGCAGGCTGCAATCGACCGGTTGATCAGCCCGCCAGGTCGGCATGCCCGCGAAGGGTGCGCCCCGACCGGCCTGCATCGCAACCCCGAACGGGCTCAGCCACGCTGCCAGTTGCTCGCCGCTGATGTCGACTGTCGTGACAGCGTCTGTGGCTTTCAGGCCGAGACCGGCCAGCTCGGGCGCGCTGATGCCGGCAGGCAGCACGACGCTGGCACCGCTCTCGGTGAAACGTGCCGAAGCAAGCGCGCGGCGGGCGAGCTGCAGTTGCGCATCATCGGGCGCAGCGACAGGGGCCGCGCTCAGCCCTCCGGCTTGCCGCCGCAGCAGCTCGACGGTGCTCGTCCACATCTGGCCAGGAGCCTCAGCACTCCACAGATCGCCAGACTCGTGCACCTCGCCCGTCGCCACATCGGCGTAGAGCGTGTCCACGCTGTCGCTCGTGACACCCTCGGGGCCGCCCACGACAGTTCTCGCGGTCACCCCGACGATCGACCCGAACGCCGTGGTGATCTCGCAGACGAACGAGGTTCCTGCTCCGGTACCATCAAGCGGGCCCGTCAACGGATCGGCGAGCAGCTGTGCCGCCGGCCGACTCGCCGCACCAGGCACGCAGCCGCCATGCGACAGCCCTGCCGCAACCGGGAACACCTCAGGCGCAATCGCAGTGCCCGTCGCGGCAATAGCGCCGTGCAGCAGTTCAATCATGCGCGCATTGAAGCGATGCCATCCGGGTATCTCGACGTAGCGCGCCTGCAGGCGAGCCCGGTCATTACGCAATCGCCGCTCGATGAAGCCGAGATCCTGCCCACCGATCGCGGCCGTTCCATCAGCAACCACCGAACCCGCGCTGCCACCCGTGGCCTCGTCAGCCAACACCAAGCTCACCCCCGCCGCCGAGGGCCACTCCGGGGGCTTCCACCCGGCGACAGGGGCGATCTGTGCACAACCCGCGAGCAGCGCCACCGCGACCGTGCCGCAGACGAGCCGCATCGCCCGCACAGAACGCGCGTTGCGCCGATCTCTCTGTTGCCGCTGCACGGTGACCTCCTCTGCGATGCCCGCGCTCCGAACGTACCGCGACCCACGGACATTTCTCGCACGCGGCACGCGAAGACACGCCGCTACGGGCTCCGCAGCAGCCAGTCGACACGCGGTTCGATCACCGGTCGAAACACGCGCGCGATCCACATCAGCGAGAACAGCACCGCGAGGGCAACCCCAAACGCCACAAGCACCAACAGGCCACCAGCATCGGCCATCGCGTCGACCGCTCCGCTCTCACGCAGCGCCCACACCACGGGGCCGTGCAACAGGTAGACGTAGAGCGTGCGCCCGCCCCACACCGTGATGATGCTGCGACGGCGCGGCGTCACCACGAGCATCGCCAGCGTCAGCGCTGCCGCCAAGACCAGCAGCGCCGCAGTCACCGCCATACCCCCGAGCGAAACCCACACCCACGCGCTCGGCTGCCAGTCACCGAGCGGGGCTCGCTCGAACAGGGTGAGGTAGTCGTCACGCCAGGTCAACCAACGGTCGATACGCCAGATTTCTCGCAGCTGGGGAGTGAGGGCAAGCAGGAACGCGAGCGCCCCGAACAAACCCCACGCCGCGAGGCGAGCCCACTTTGCCGGGTGCACGAACCACTCACCGTCGAGCCAGCCGCGATCCTTGATCAACCAGCCGGCCACAAAAAACGGCAGAAACACTAGCGTGCGCGACGCGGAGAATGCCGTGCCTACCGCGGGCAGCAGCCCCGACCCCAATGCCAGCACAACCGAGAACAGCAACGGGTGCCGAAGCTTCGCAATATAGGGCAGCAGGATCCGCATCGTCACCAGCGAGACCAAGAACCACAACGTCCATGCGGGATTGACCAGAAAGCCAGCCCCCGGCTCCTGGCCCGTAACCGTGAACCTGATTCCCGCCCAGATGCCCTCCCAGAGCAGCCAGGTAGCGAGCAACTGCACGGTTGAGGCGAGCGCCTTCGGAGTGATCTCCGGCTTCGAAAACAGCCCAGCCAGCAATATCATCGCGGGCATGTGGAACAGGTAGATGAAGGTGTAGAGGGCGAACCCCTCAGCGGAGTCGGTGCGCACCGTCGAGATCATGTGGCCCACCACGACGAGCACGATCAGCAGAAACCGCGCGTTATCCCAGTACGCGATACGCGGCTTCGACGCGCCCGGCGAGGCAGCAACAGCTGGTTCGTTCACACCACCAGCCTACGCGGCGCAAAGCGGGGCGAAAGCTGCTGGGAGCTGCCCGGAAACGGGAACAGCCCCCGCCGAAGCGAGGGCTGTCGATGAGAGCCGCCTGTCGGATTTGAACCGACGACCTGTTCTTTACGAGGGAACTGCTCTACCCCTGAGCTAAGGCGGCCTGGTGCGGAATTGCTCCCGCACACAAGCGCCTACTTTACCACAAGCGCGCAGCCCGATTCGAGTCGCGCAAGACCGCTACGAACAGAGCGGATCCTGCTTCGGCACGACCCCCTTGAGCAGGTAGGCATCGACCACATCGCGCACGCAGTCGCTCTCACCGTAGGCGGTGTGGCCCTCGCCACGGTAGGTGACAAGCACACCACTCTCGAGCTGATCGGCGAGCGATTCGGCCCAACGATACGGGGTCGCCGGATCACCAGTGGTGCCCACCACAAGAATGGGCGCAGCACCGGCAGCCGTCACGGGTAGGCGCTCAGACACGCCCTGCACCGGCCATTCGGCGCACGCCAGGTCGCCGAAGCCCTGGAAACGCCCGATCGTGGGCGCGATGCGGTCGAGTTCTGCCGCATCAGCCCGCATGCGATCCCGGTCCAGCTCTGCTGTGGGGTAATCAAGGCAGTTGATCGCCGAGAACGCCTCGGTCGAGTTGCTTGCGTACTCGCCGCCGACCCGGTCGTAGTAGAAATCGGCGAGCGACAGCGCCACCTCGGCGTCGCCCTGTTCTGCGGAGGCGAATAGCTGATCGAGGTAGCCCCAGTTGCCCTGCGAGTAGAGCGGCGTGATGATCGCGGTGAGCATCGTGTTCGCGCCGACCATGCGGCCGTCTGCTCCCTTGAGTGGCTTCGCGTCGACTCTGTCGAGAAGCGCACCGATACGTTCCATCGCATCGTCGACGCTGCCCGTGAAGGGGCAATCCTTGCGCTGCAGACAGTCGGTGAGGTATGCCCGCAGGGAAAGTTCGAACCCGCGGGTTTGCTCGCGCACCACGTCGGAGAGGGATGCCGTTGGGTCCATCGCGCCGTCGAGCACAAGACGGCCCACGCGCTCAGGGTAGGCGTCGGCGTACCGCGCACCGATGTAGGTGCCGTACGAGAAGCCGAGGTAGTGCAGCTGCTCGTCGCCGACGATGGCGCGCAGCATGTCGAGGTCTTGCACGGTGTCGGCGGTGCTCACATGGCCGATGAGGTCTCCGGTGCCCTTCTTGCAGGCTTCGCCGAAGGCGCGAGACTCTTCGAGGGCGGCGTCGATCCAAGCGTCGTCTCCGCGCACGGGCTCAGCCCCGGGCTCAACCCCGAAGAGGAAGTCGTCCATTCCGGCTGCGTCGAAGCAGCGCACCTGCGTCGACTGCCCCACTCCGCGCGGGTCCCAGCCGATGATGTCGTAGGCGCGCTGCACCTCGTCTGGCACGGCGTAGTCGAGGCTCTCGGCCACGTAGTCTGCCCCCGAGGCGCCCGGACCGCCGGGATTCACGAACAGGGTGCCGATGCGGTTGTCTCCCGTGGCAGGGTGCTTCACGAGTCGCAGCGTGATCGTTTCGCCGCCGGGATCGCCCCAGTCCAGCGGGGCATATACGTCGGCGCACTGCATGCCGTCGCCGCAGGGCGACCAGGCGGGCTGCTGAGCAGCGAAGCCCTCGACACCGCCGCTCGGGCGTTCAGGCAGTTTGACCGCCGGCGATCCGCCGCCGAAGAACGACATCAGGGGGCTGCAGCCCGTGAGCAGCAGTGATGCTGAGAGGATCGCCGCGGCCACTGCGCGGCCCGCAACCCGACGAGCGGTGCGGCGGGCTGCGGCGCTCCCCGCGCTGCCGGCGCTCATGCCCTCGCTCCTGCCTGAAGCGCCGCACCACTCGGCACAGGTGTGACGATCGCGGCGAACAGTGCTTCGAGCACGAGCCCTGGCGTGATGCCGCGGGTGAGACGCTGCCGCGCGGTTTCGACTGCGGTGACCATCGCGAGCGCCCGCGGGGGCGACCACCGTTCAGCGAGCTCTGCGATGCGCTTCGCGTGCTCGCGGTTGATGAGCTCGGGTTCTGCGCCGAGGGCCACGAGCAGCACATCTCGGTAGAGCGAGAGCAGGTCGGTGAGAATGCGATCGATGCCGTCGCGCAGGCTGCGGGTGGCCCGGCGTTTCTGGTCTTCTTCGAGCGCGCGCACCTGAGCGCGCATCTGAGGCGGGATCGCCGCGCCGGGTGCGAGCCCCAGGCTGCGCAGGGCTTCCTCGCGTTCGCGGGCGTCGAGCTGCTCGGTGAGCGCTGCGGCGTCGGCCTCAGCAACCTTCACGAGTGATGCGGCTGCGCGCATGGCATCGCCCAGGGTGCTAATCGAGAGCGCCACTTCGAGGGAACGCTCGCGACGCGCCATCGCCTCGGGGTCACTCGCAAGCCGGCGGGCCATGCCGATGTGGCTCTGAGCCAGACGGGCCGCACGTTCGGCTGCGGCGACGTCGATGCCGTCGCGTTCGTGGAGCAGTCGCGCAATGTCATCGGGGCTGGGGGTCACCAGGCGCAGCGAGCGGGTGCGAGAGCGGATCGTGGGCAGCAGATCGGCCTCACTGGGTGCGCAGAGCACCCAGATGGTGCGCTCCGGCGGCTCTTCGAGGGCTTTGAGCAGCACGTTCGAGGTGCGCTCGGGCATGCGATCGGCATCTTCGATGACGATCACCCTGAACCGCCCTTCCGCGGGCGCGTAGTGCGCGGTGGTGACGATTTCGCGGGCGGCCTTGATATCGATGAGCAGCTTCTGCGTGGTGAGCACCCCCAGGTCGGGGTGGGTGCGGGCTCGCACCTGCTCGAACACGATCTGGCGTTCGGCCTCGGTGCGCGCGATGAGTGCGGCGGCGAAGCGGAACGCGAGGTTGGAGCGGCCCGATCCTGGTGGGCCTGTGATGAGCCAGGCATGCGCGGGAGGCGCGGCGGCTGCGGGATCGGAGGCATGCTGCAGCGCTCGCACCGCATCGGCCTGACCGACGATCTCTGACCAGAAGTTCACTCCCACAGGCTATCGCGGGCCTCCGACAGAGAACTGGGGTTCAAAAATTCACCCTTTTCCGTTCTGTACCCCACACGCGGGTGAAAGGACGGGTGAAGTTCGATGCTTTTCGCACCTGTGCGAAATCTACGCTTTTAGTATCAATATCGGCGCTCAACCCAGTTCCCCCCGGGAAGACGTCACTCTCTCCCACCGGTGTCCATCTCCGCGGGAGGGGTTGAGCCCCCGGCCCTGTCCCCCAGGTCGTCGGGGGCTTCTTCGTTCCCCTCGGTGTGCCCCTCCGAGGGGAACGAATTCACTTACACGGCTTCAGTCCGGCAGATCGATGTACGCGGCCTCGCCCGGCTTCACTTCGGCGGTCCCCGCGCTGAGTTCGGCTGCGACGGCAGCAAGGGCGGCAAGATCGTCGTCTGCGACGAGGTAGCGTTGCTCCACCCGATCGCTGTAACCGGCATCGCCGACACCGTAGCCTCGCCGTCGAGCCTCGGCTTCGATCACCGGCGCCACCTCATACCCGCTCGTCACCACAACCTCACGGCGCAGGCCCCGCTGCAGCCGCGTCGATTGCAACACTGCCTCCGCGACGGAGGCCCGATAGGCGCGGGTGAGGCCGCCGGCCCCGAGCAGCACCCCACCGAAGTATCTGGTGACCACAGCGACAACATCGCTGAGGCCCGCCGACACGAGCGCGTCGAGCATCGGCGCACCTGCAGTGCCACTCGGCTCGCCATCGTCGTTGGATCGCTGCACCCGGCCATCCGGCCCGAGCACGAATGCCGAGCAGTGGTGCCTGGCGCGAGGGTGATCGGCGCGCACCCTGGCGATGACGGCTCGCGCGTGCTCCTCGTTGTCGACGCGCTCGAGGCGCGTCAGAAAGCGCGAGCGTGAGATTTCGAGCTCGGCCTCGACGGGCGCGGCGATGGTCTCGTATTCGGCGCTCATGCTCCCATCCTGCCCGATCACCCGCCGGGTTTGAGGTGAGGCGGGTAGCCTGATCTGCATGGATTCGGTGCGACTCGACAGCTGGGTGTGGGCAGCTCGGCTCGCAAAAACCCGCAGCCAGGCCACGGCGGCGTGCCGGGCCGGGCATGTGCGCGTGAACGATCAGCCAGCGAAGGCCGCGCAGGCGGTGCGGGTGGGCGATGAGGTGCGGGTGCGTCTGCACGGCTTCGATCGTGTCTACCGCGTGACGGGGCTGGCGTCACGTCGCGGCAGCGCAGCCGATGCGGCGCACTACTTCGAAGATCTGACCCCGCCGGCACCGCCACGCGTTGAGCGCCCCGCACCGGTGCTGCGCGACCGCGGCGCGGGCAGGCCGACAAAGCGCGAACGCCGCGAGATCGACAAGCTGCGGGGCATGGAGCACTGATGCTGCGTCAGAACGAGTGGCGGTCACGCGAGATCGCCCACCAGTTGCGCGCTGATGCCCTCACCGCGGCGCATCGCGAGCGGAAGCTGCTCGGGGAGCGGCATCCGGTGGAAGACTTCCTGTGGACTTACTACTCGGTCAAGCCTGCGGAGCTGCGCAGGTGGCATCCGGGTGCCGGGGTGGTGCTGGAGAATGCGGCTCCGGATCGCGGGGCGTGGCGGCACTACACGCCCGTGCGCCGGGGCGACTCGGAGGCGCGCATTGCTGCGGGGTCGGCGGGCTCGACTGCTGAGCATGCGGCCGTCGATGTTGTGGGCTTCTTCGCGAAGCGCGGGGGCACCGTTGACTACATCGAGACGCTGCTGCGCCGCACGCTCGATCGGGCACCTCGCTTCGGCTGTTTCGGCCTGCACGAGTGGGCGATGGTCTACCGCATGACTCCTGAGCAGTTGCGGCACACTGCGCTGCCGCTGCGCATTGGCCACGAGGCCACAGACCTCGTCGTCGAGAGTCACGCTATTGGCTGCACCCACTTCGATGCGTTTCGGTTCTTTACCCCCGAGGCCGCGCCGCTCAATGCACTGCAGCCCACCCGGGAGTCGCAACCCGAACTGGAACAGCCGGGCTGCCTGCACGCCGGCATGGACGTCTACAAATGGGCGGCGAAGCTCGGGCCGATCGTGCCTGGCGAGACACTACTCGATGCCTTTGAGTTGGCGCGGGACATTCGGGAAGTCGATATGCGGGCCTCGCCATACGACGTGAGCGCCTTCGTCGGCGCTTCGGGGGTGCAGCTGCAGGCGATCCCCATTGAGACTGCGGCCGGCAAGCGAGAGTACGCCCGCCTGCAGCGCGGTTTTGCGGATCGCGGGAACGCGCTGCGCCTGCGGGTGCTCGATGCGATCGCCGAGGCGCGCACCGCGAGCACCACGATGGCCCGATCCGCCGCCTGAGCGCAGCAAGGCGATCGCGCCCCCGCACGCTCTTATCTCCACCTCGTCGCATTCTCACCTCGCGCCTCCTCGCCTCTCAGAACAGCGTGGGTGCGGGAACCCCGGGTGGGCCGATCGTGGCGAGCTGCTCAGCGGAGAACTGCGCCCTGCTTCGCGCGGGGCCGGTGTCGCGCGGCGCCGACCATTCGAGCCCGAGGCGCCGGATAATGGGGCGGATCCGCGCAGCCAGCTCCATGCGGTAGGACTGCGGGGCGCGGCTCGCACTGCCGGGGTAGAGCGAGTGGTAGACCGGCAGCAGCTCCGGGTATGCCCGCTCGAGCCATGCGAAGAACCATGGTTTGACGTGAGCCCTGAGATGCAGCGGGCCGTACATGACCGAGCGGGCACCCGCGGCGCGGATGTCGCCCAATAGCGAGCCGAGCTGCTCGGTGGAGTCGGTGAGGTGCGGCATCACTGGCATCACGAAGACGGCGGGCGCGAAGCCTGCATCGCGGGCGGCGGCGATGGTGTCGAGCCTTGCGCGGGCCGAAGGCACCCCCGGCTCGATCGAGCGTTGCAGCTCGGGGTCGGTCACCGCGATCGACATCGACAGCGTGACGGGGGCACGCTGCGCGACCTCAACGAGTTGCGGCAGATCGCGGCGCAGCAGGGTGCCCTTGGTGAGGATCGACATGGGCGTTGCGCTGCGGGCGAGGGCATCGATAATGCCGGGCATGAGCCGGTACCGACCCTCAGCGCGCTGATAGGGGTCGGTGTTGGTGCCGAGCGCCACATGCTCTCCCGCCCAGCTCGGCCTGCCCAGCTCACGGCCGAGCACCTCCGCGATATTGACCTTCACCACGATCTGCGAATCAAAGTCGCGGCCCGTGTCGAAGTCGAGGTAGCGGTGGGATCCCCTGGCGAAGCAGTACACGCAGGCGTGAGAACAGCCGCGATAGGGGTTGATGGTCCAGGAGAAGGGCATCGACGACGAGGCCGGCACCCGGTTGAGCGCGCTCTTCGCGATCACCTCGTGAAAGACCAGGCCGGCGAACTCGGGCGCTCTGACCGTGCGCAGGTGGCCGGGCAGCGCTGCAACCTCGCCGAGGCCGAGCCCCGGCAGCGTCGCCTCCGACGCTGCGTCTACGCGTTGACCGTTCCACCTCATGCGCTCATTCGAACATATGTTCGAATGATTCGCAAGTGCGATGTTCTGTTCGGCCTGCGACCCCGCCGCTACTCCGACTCGTTCGCGATGCGGGTGTGGTGGCGAATCACCTCGGCCACCACAAAGTTGAACCACTTCTCGGCGAACTCGGGGTCGAGGTGCGCATCCTCGGCGAGGGAACGCAAACGCGCAATCTGCCGCGCCTCACGCGAAGGGTCCGACGGCGGCATGTCGTGGTCGGCCTTCAAGCGACCAACCTCCTGCGTGCAGCGGAAGCGCTCCGCGAGCATGTGCACGAGCGCCGCATCAATGTTGTCGATGCTGGAGCGCAGCGCGGTGAGGCGCTGCTCAGGCGTCGGCTCGCTCACACTCTCCCCCTCAGCCGAGCAGGTCGTGGCGCACCACGACCTGCTCGCGCTCGGGGCCGACGCCGATCGCTGAGATACGAGCACCGCTCATCGCTTCGAGCGCGAGAATGTAATCCTGCGCGTTCTTCGGCAGATCTTCGAAGCGCCGCGCGCCCGAGATGTCTTCCGACCAACCGGGGAACTCCTCGTAGATCGGCTTCGCGTGGTGGAAGTCGCTCTGATTCACGGGCATCTCATCGTGCCGCACGCCGTTCACGTCGTAGGCGACGCAGACCGGGATCGTTTCAAGACCAGAAAGCACATCCAGCTTGGTAAGCACGAAGTCGGTGACACCGTTGATGCGGGCTGCGTAACGCGCGATGGGCGCGTCGTACCAGCCGCAACGGCGGGCCCGGCCCGTGGTGGTGCCGTACTCGTGGCCGACGCTCGCGAGGTGCTCGCCGAACTCATCGAAGAGCTCGGTGGGGAACGGGCCGGCACCGACGCGGGTCGTGTAGGCCTTCACCACGGAGATGATGCGGTCGAGCTGGTGCGGGGGCAGACCCGAACCGGTGCTCGCACCGCCTGCGGTCGCGTTCGATGAGGTGACGAAGGGGTAGGTGCCGTGGTCGATGTCGAGCATCGTGGCCTGTCCGGCCTCGAACAGCACGGTCTTGCCGTCTTGCATGGCCTCGTGCAGCAGCAGCCCGGTATCGCACACCATCGGCTCGAGCATTTCGCGGAAGCTCAGCAGGTCGGCGATCACCTCGTCGGCCTCGATGGCGCGTCGGTTGTAGATCTTGACGAGCACCTGGTTCTTGAACTCAAGCGCCGCTTCGACCTTCTGGCGCAGAATGCTCTCGTCGAAGAGATCCTGGATGCGGATTCCCACCCTGTTGATCTTGTCGGCGTAGGCCGGGCCGATGCCGCGGCCCGTCGTGCCGATCTGACGCTTGCCCAGGAAGCGTTCGGTGACCTTGTCGAGGGTGCGGTGGTAGGCGGTGATGACGTGCGCGTTCGCGCTCACCTTCAGGCGCGACACGTCGACGCCGCGGCTGCTGAGGGCATCGAGCTCCTGCTTGAGCACGCCGAGGTCGATCACCACACCGTTACCGATGACGGGCACGACGCCGGGAGTCAGAATGCCGGAGGGGAGCAAGTGCAGGGCGTACTTCTCGTTGCCCACCACAACAGTGTGGCCGGCGTTGTTGCCGCCGTTGAACTTGACCACGTACTCGACGCGGCTGCCGAGCAGGTCGGTCGCTCGCCCCTTCCCCTCGTCGCCCCACTGGGCACCGGTGATGAGCACTGCGGGCATTTCAGCCCCTTCCTTTGCAGCTGTGGCAGATACCGCCCCAGTCTACCCGGCACCCCCGACGAAGCCGATTCGGCTGGATCGGAAGGCCCGCGGCGCACCCACAGGGGTGGCGACCGAAGGTTGCTTCGGCCGTTGGCACTCAGGCGTTAGTGGCGTCGGTGGCCTCGATGGCCGCGATGGCTTGCGGGTCGGCTCCGTCGAGAAACTCGGTGAGCCGGGTGACCTCGCTGTGCTCGCCTATGCGGGCGGCGGATCGGCGCAGCGCATAGAGCGCGCGCAGCACTCCCCTGTTGGGCTCGTGAGCCCACGGCACTGGCCCGGCCCCGCGCCAGCCCGCCTTGCGCAGCGCATCGAGCCCGCGATGGTAGCCCACACGGGCGTAGGCGTAGGCCTCGATCTCACGCCCCTCGGAGTCGGCGCTGTCGGCGAGCAGCGCCCAGGCGAGCGGCGACTCGGGGTGCTCCCGCACGACCGATTCGAGATCGGCGCCGGCGGCGAGCGCCGCGACAACTTCAGGCTCGGGCTGCAGATGGGTGGGCTCTGGTCCGAGCAGGTTCTGGCCGATCATGGGACCAGTGTATCCGCGGCGATGCGGGTCCTCACGAGCCGAGGCGGAAAGAAAGCAACACACGCTTGAGCGTGGCGTACTCCTCGGTCTTCATAAAGGCGCGCGCCTCGTCCATGGTTGCGAAAGTGCGGGCAGGGTTCGGGCCCGGCTCTGCACTGTCGATCTGCAGGGTGTCGGCGAATGCCATCATTCCGTCAGGCAGCTGCACCAGGTTGTAGTACATGCACGACCGTTGGGGCTGTTGATTGGAAATCGAAAGACTTGTCACCACCCTGTCGGCGAGCTGAGATGCTCGGTACACGAAGCTGACGGGGGCTGTCCCTGATGGGTCGAGCTCAGTCGACG
This sequence comes from Leucobacter sp. VD1, assembly GCF_037150695.1. Taxonomy (NCBI): domain Bacteria; kingdom Bacillati; phylum Actinomycetota; class Actinomycetes; order Micrococcales; family Microbacteriaceae; genus Leucobacter; species Leucobacter sp. VD1. The sequence continues at coordinate 658,736 of NZ_JBBCPO010000002.1, read as the reverse complement.
ATTCGAGTGGCTCTTGATCGAGCTCTTCGATCGCGAGCACTGGCAGCTCGGGAGTGCAGGCACCGCCGAGCCCCGAAACCTGCGGGGAGTAGCTCAGCTGAGCATGACCCTGCATGTCGAGCAGGCTGAAGGCGAGCGCACCGGAGCCCTCTTCAGAGCTCACCTGCCATCCTGCGGGAACTTCGAAGGAGCCGGCCGCGCGCGAATCCGAGAACCGCTCCCAGGTGGCCGGTTCTGTCGGATCCGGCTGAGGAGTGCTCGACGGCTTGGACGAGGGCGCAGGCACTGAGGGCTCCTGAGCGCAGCCCGTCAACACCAGCAGAGAAACAGCGGTTCCCAGAAGTGCGGCGGCTACCCGGCGGGATCTTGGCTTCATCATGGCCCGAGCATAGCTAAAACTGGGGCTGGCCGCGTGGTATTCGCGAGCAGCCTCCAGCCAGGCATGTTCAGCGGAAGTTGACGAACTGCAAGGCCACGTCGACGTCGGCACCCTTGAGCAGTGCGATAGTCTCCTGCAGATCGTCACGGCTCTTCGAGCTGACGCGCAGCTCGTCGCCCTGGATCTGCGACTTGACGGCCTTCGGGGCCTCGTCGCGGATCAGCTTGTTCAGCTTCTTGGCGGTGGCCTGGTCGATGCCCTCCTTCAGCTTGGAGTCGATGCGATACTCCTTGCCGCTCGGGTAGGGCTCGCCACTGTCGAGCGCCTTGAGCGAGAGGCCGCGCTTGATGAACTTCGACTGCAGCACGTCGAGCACGGCGTTCGCGCGCTCCTCGGTGTTGGCCCTGATCTGAATGTTGTCACCCGAGAAGGTCACGTCAGCACCCACACCCTTGAAGTCGTAGCGCTGTTCGACCTCCTTGCGGGCCTGGTTGACCGCGTTCTCGACCTCCATCGAATCGATCTTGCTCACCACGTCAAACGAAGAATCTGCCATAGGGCCAGGATACCCGGCCTCGCCACATTCGGCAGCGGATCGCGGCGCGACAGCGCCGCCGATCCGCCGCCGCACAGCGCAAGCAAGCACATCTCAACTCAACAATTTGCAATATGTGGAATAACTCAGGCGAATAGCTTGCTACACTCTCCTGCGGCCCGGGCTTCACGCCCGCACGCACTTCGCGCAGATCCGCACACCTCAGATCCCGCGCTCACCATCGAAAGGAACCCTGTCGTGTCGACTTCTCCGACCGCACCCGAAACGCGGCGCCGCCTCCCCAAGTGGGTGACCTCCTTCGGGTGGCAAATCCTCGCCGCACTAGCGCTCGGCCTCGTGCTCGGCGGCATCGCCCGCTCGATCGGGGCCGACGCAGAAGGCAATCCGAACGGCCTTCAGGCAACCCTCGGCACCATCGGTGACAGCTACGTGTCACTGCTGCGCGCCGCAGTCGTGCCGCTCATCTTCACCGCCATTGTGTCGAGCATCGTCGGCCTGCGCCAGGTCACGAACGCCGCTCGCCTCGCAGGCCAGACCCTGCTGTGGTTCGCCATCACCGCCCTTATCGCCGTCACCATTGGCATCGCGCTCGGCGTTGTGTTCCAGCCCGGCGCGCAGGCCTCCCAGAGCGAACTCGAGACCGGCGACCCCTACGCAGTCGGCAGCTGGTGGAACTTCCTCATCGGCCTCGTGCCCTCGAACTTCCTGGGCCTCGGCGTGAACGGCGGCGTCGACGCCGAGACGGGCTCCTTCACCGGATCCGCCAGCTTCAACGTGCTGCAAGTCATCGTGATCTCGGTCGCTGTCGGCATCGCAGCGCTCAAGATCGGCGAGAAGGCGGAACCGTTCATCAAGCTCACCGAATCCGCGCTCGCGGTCATCCAGAAGGTGCTGTGGTGGATCATCAGGATCGCGCCCCTGGGCACCCTCGGCCTCATCGGCAACGCCGTCGCCGAGTACGGCTGGGACAAGATGGGCTCGCTCACCTGGTTCGTCGCGGTGCTTTACCTGGGACTCGCACTCGTGCTCTTCGTGGTCTACCCCGTGCTCGTGAAGGCGCATGGCCTCTCGGTCAAGCAGTACTTCTCAGGGGTGTGGCCCGCTGTGCAGCTGGCCTTCGTGAGCCGCTCGTCGATCGGCACACTGCCGCTCACCCAGCGCGTCACCGAGCGCAACCTCGGCGTGCCGCGCGGCTACGCCTCCTTCGCAGTGCCGCTCGGCGCAACCACCAAGATGGACGGCTGCGCCGCGGTCTACCCCGCCCTCGCCGCGATCTTCATCGCGCAGTTCTTCGGCATCGACCTCACCATCGTGCAGTACCTGCTCATCGTGATCGTTTCGGTGGTCGGCTCGGCCGCCACCGCGGGCACCACCGGCGCGACCGTGATGCTCACGCTGACCCTGTCGACGCTGGGTCTGCCCCTTGAAGGCGTGGGCCTGCTGCTCGCTGTCGACCCCATCATCGACATGGGCCGCACCGCGGTGAATGTCGCCGGCCAGGCACTCGTGCCTACGATCGTCGCGAAGCGCGAGGGCATCCTCGACGTCGATCTTTACAACGCTCCTCGCAAGGGCCAGGCCTTCGACAACACCGATGTGGAGACCGTGGTGGCGCACCCCGGCGGCCCGTCGACGGACGAGATCCGGGATCCGGAGCCCGCGAAGGCGTAGCCCTCACCCGCCGAAGCTGAGCCCCGGATCGCAGCCTCATCTCATAAGGAGCTGCGACCCGGGGCTCAGTTGTTCGTATGCGCGGCGGCAATTTGAGGGTTCCCATCGGCACCCAGCAGTGGCAGTGTCGAATCAGCACCCGAACCGAATGGAGTTCACCATGAAATACATGCTGATCATGCGCGCCACCGACGAAGCACTGCAGGCCTCGAAAGACGTGCCCTTCGAGCAGATCATCGAGGCCATGGGACGTTACAACGAATCGCTCATCGAAGCCGGTGTCATGGCTGGCGGCGACGGCCTCACCCCGCCGGCCGAGGGCGCCGTCGTCGACTTCTCAACCCACCCCCCACTCGTCACCCAGGGCGCCTACGGCACCACCGAGTCGCAGTTCAACGGCTTCTGGGTGCTCGACGTACCCACCCAGGAGGAGGCCATCGAGTGGGCCAAACGCTGCCCGCTCGGCCCGGGCAACAAGCTCGAAGTGCGCCGCATCACCAGCGAGGAAGACTTCCCGCAGGACAACGAGTGGATCGAGAAGGAGAAGGGCTGGCGCGAGGCGGCAGAGCAGAAGTAGCGGTGGCTAGGGCGGGGCAGGCACCCCGCCCCGGCGCTGCTTGCAAGGGCGACGACAACGGCGACGATGCACGAGACACGCCCTAGACTGGCGCCATGACAGCCAACGTTGATGTCACTCCCCGACCGGGTGCCGAAACACGCCTTTCGCGCATGATCAGCATCCCCACGGTTTCCGCAGAACTCGAAGAGCGCGGCTCACAGCCTTTCGAAGACTTCGTGGCCCTGCTAGAAGAGCTCTACCCGCTCACGCACCAGCAGTTGGAGCGCGAGCGCATCACCGACTTCGGCCTGCTGTTCCGCTGGCAGGGGCGCGGCAGCTCCGCCGATCCCGCGGTGCTGATGGCGCACTACGACGTCGTGCCCGTCGACCCGAGCGATCACTGGCGATTCCCCGCATTCGAGGGGCGCATCGAGGACGGCTTCGTGCACGGCCGCGGCGCCCTCGATGACAAGGGTCCGCTGCTCGTGGTGCTCGAAGCTGTCGAGAACCTCCTCGCGGCAGGCTTCACGCCCGCACGAGACGTGCTGCTCTCATTCGGAGGCAATGAGGAGACGTTCGGGGCCGCCGCGCGCACCATCTCCGACACACTGCACGAACGAGGCGTGCGGCCGTGGATCGTGCTCGACGAAGGCGGTGCCGTGACCGACGCGCCGCTGCCATTCGTCACGGGCACCGCCGGCATGGTGGGTGTGGGCGAGAAGGGCATCGCCACTGTGCGGATCAGCGCCAGGGGCGATGGCGGTCACGCCTCGGTGCCGCCAGAGCTCACTGCTGTGGGCCGTGTCGCCCGTGCGGTGAACCGGCTCACGCCGGGCACGTTCCGCGCCCGTGCGCCCCGCGCGATCCCGCGCATGCTCGGCCTGTTCGCGCCGCGCTCACGCGGCATCGGGCGCCCGCTGTACCGGCTGCTCGCCTCCTGGCCGTGGCTCAACGCGCGCGTGTTCGCGGCGCTCGGCGGTGAGGCTGCAGCGCTCGTGCGCACCACCATCGCCCCCACCCGACTCGCCGGCGGCACAGCCAACAATGTGCTGCCCTCAGAGGCGAGCGCCACCCTCAATCTGCGGCTCGCCCTCGGCGAGACGGTTGCGGGTGCTGCTGAGCGCCTGCGCCGTCGCATCGGCGACGATGCCGTCTCGGTCGACGTGCTCGAAGGCAACGACGCGTCGCCCGAGTCGCCATCAGACGGCCCCCAGTTCGCCCTGATCGCCGCCGCGCTCAGGGCCTCCCACCCGGACGCGGTCGCCGTGCCCTATGTGACGCTTGCCGCGACCGACTCCCGCTACTTTCACCGCTATGCCCCGGCAACCTACCGTTTCGCTCCGCTCATGATGAACGCCGAACAGCGCGCCACGATCCACGGCGTTGACGAGCGCGTCGCAGTTGCAGAGCTTGCACGCGGTGAGCTGTTCCATCGCCGCCTCATCGAGGGGCTACCTGCGTGACCCCGGCAAAGCAGACCTCCCCCGCTGCGGCGAAGCCGCGCGTGCGACTGGGAGCGCTCGCCGGCGTTGTCGGCTTCCTCGCCTTCGTCGAGTTCACGAGCGGCATCCTGCAGGGCTACTACACGCCCATGCTCACCGACATCGCCAGGCATCTTGGGGTGCATGACGCCGACGTGAACTGGCTCGAGGGCAGTCAGCTCATGCTGTCAGCGCTCGTGGTGCCCGCCTTCGCGAAGCTCGGCGACATGTTCGGCCACAAGCGCATGCTGCTGTGGTCCACAGCGCTCACCGCGATCGCCTCCTTCGCCTTGCCCTTCACCGATTCATTCGCGGTGTTCCTGATTGCCTGGGCGTTGCAGGGCTTCTACGTGGTGTGGCTGCCGCTCGAGATTGCAATCATCTGGTCGCGCAGTCGCGGCCGCGAAGGGTCTTCGCTGCTCACCGCACGCGCCGCCGGCATCCTGGTGGCATTTCTCGAACTCGGGGCGATTCTGGGCGCGCTTCTCGGCGGTCAACTCATCGACGCGCTGCCGCTGCAGATCGTGCTCGTGGTGCCGGCGCTCTTCGTGGCGGCCTGCTTCGTGGTGGTGGCGTTCGGGGTGCGCGAAAGCGATCTCCGGCCTGGCGGGCGCCTCGATCTGACGGGGCTTGTGCTCGTCTCGCTCGCACTGATCGCGTTCACCGGCGGCCTCAGCCTGCTGCGTCTGAACGGTCCCGCCGATCCGGCAGCGTGGCTGGTCACCGTGCTGGGTGTCGCCCTGATCGTGCCGTTCGTGCTGTTCGAACTGCGGCACCCGGATCCGCTCATCGACGTGCGCATGTTCCGCTCGCCCGCGCTTGCGCCGGTGTTTCTCACCGCAGGCCTCTTCGGTGTCAGCGTGCTGGGAGCACAGGCCCCACTCTCCACCTTCGCGCGCACCGACCCCGCAGTGTACGGCTACGGGCTCGGTACCAGCGGCTTCACCACCTCGCTCATCATCGGCCTGTACCTGGTGGCGATGATCGCGGGCGCGCTTATCTTTCCGAAGGTGGCGCGGTGGGCAACGCCGCGAGTCACCCTCATCGGCGCGGCCTGCCTGGTGGGTGTCGGCTATCTCCTGTTCTTGCCGCTGCACGAGAGCTACCTCCAGGTCACCGTGAACATGATGATCGCGGGTGCCGGATCCGGCGCGCTCGTGGCGGCGCTCCCCGCAGCCGCGGCCGCAGCCGCCCCAGCCACGCAGACGGGCGTCGCAACAGGTCTCACGAATTCGGTGAAGACCGTGGGCGGGGCGGTCGCCTCGGCAACATTCGGCATCGCACTCATGCACGGTGCCACCGGGGCCGCCGCGGAGGGCACCGCCGGTTCCCTCGCCGGCTACGTCACCGTGTGGACCATCTGCGGCGTCACCGCCCTCGTCGCAGCCGCACTGCTCTGCTTCGTGCCGAAGAACGCCTTTACCGACGGCACCACCCCCGCGCTCACCGTCTGAGTGCAGCAGCAGAGCCGCGATCCGCCATCTCAGAGAAAGAGATGGCGGATCGCGGCTCCCGCGCCCGCTACCGCACCGAGGCGCGCCGCATCGCGAACCACGTGCCCACGAGCGCGATCGCCATCACCACGATCGAAGCAAGCGCGAGCGATGCCCCGGTGGTGGCCGCGATGATTTCGCCCAGCTGCGGGGCGAACAGCAGCAGCAAGAGGGCAAGCACGAGGCCCAGCGCCAAACCCATGACCGCCGGGCCCTTCGGCCCAAACCGCACCCACACCGCGCCGAAGAGGCCGCCGACGGTGAGGCAGAACAGGGTGCCCAGGAATGCGCCGAGCCCCAGGATCAGCGGGTTGCCCGACCCCGTCGCGTAGACGTCGAGCACGTAGAGACCCATGAACCAGTGATTCGTCGCAAGCTCGAGCCCGAGCAGCACCAGCAATACCACCGCCACGTATGCCGCCTGAACCGCGTTCGCGAGCATGGTGCCCAAGATGAAGTTGCGGCGCGTCACACCGAGCGCCAGCCCGAACGGGTAGGTCGTCGCGATGGCCTGCACCCCGTAGTAGACGAGGAAACCCGGGAGCGACCACACGATCGCCTGATTCCAGCGGGCGTTCTCGGCGTAGCCGGGCGACGAGGGGCCGAGGCCGGTGCCGCGCTGAATCGCGATCTGAATGATGATCGAGACCAGCATCACCACCGCCAGGATCATGAGCGGGGTGAGAGTGTAGGTGCCGAGCTTGTTGAGGTGCAACCGTGTCACCTTGACGATGCGGTTCATGATGCGCTCCTTCCGGTGAGCGGCGAAACAGTGGCGAGTTCGAGATCCGCATCGCCGGCGGACTCCGCGAGATCTCCGAGACCGTAAGCGGCAACGAGGTCCTGCAGAGACACCGGTGTGATCTCGAGACCGCCGGCGGCGGCCGCTGCCCGATCCGCCTCTCCCAGCACGCCCTCGATGACGGCCGTGCCGAGCCCCCCGATGGTGCGGCGCGAAAGGGCCCGACGCTCCCGGGCGAACTCGGCGACCGCAGCCGCCTTGCCCGCCACCTGATAGGCGCCGCCGCGCAGCTCGTCGACGTCGGCGTGCCGCACGACACGTCCCTGATCCAGCACGATCACGCGTTCGAGCAGGCGATCCATCTCATCGATGAGGTGCGTCGAGAGGATAATCGTGCGCGGGTGTGCCGCGTAGTCGCGCAGCAGTTCGTCGTAGAAGATGCCGCGGGCCGTGGCATCGAGACCCAAATAGGGCTCATCGAAGAAGGTGATGGGTGACCGCGAGGCGAGGCCCAGCACGATGCCGAGCGCCGACAGCTGCCCACGCGAGAACTTCTTCACGATCGGCTTCGTCGGAATGCGGAACAGCTCAACCAGCCGATCCGCCACCTCTTGCGACCAGTTCGGGTAGAAGATCGCGGCCGCGCGGATCGCGTGCTTCAGCTTGTAATCATCGGGGTAGCGCTGGTTGTCGCGCACGAAACACATCTGCTCGATGATGTCGGCATGCTCGAACGGTTCGCGGCCGTTCACGCTGACCGTGCCGGCACTCGGCCGATCCTGCGCGGTGATGAGCGACATGAGCGTCGTCTTGCCAGCGCCGTTGCGGCCGAGGAGCCCCGTGATCACACCGGGCTCAATGTCGAGGGTCACGTCTTCGAGCGCGACCGTGCCCCGATAGCGGCGGGTGAGGCCGCGCGTGGCGATGATGGGTGCGGTCATTGTTCTTCCTTCGCTTGCTGCGCCGCGAACGGGGCGACGATGGGTGGCGCGGCCTGGTGCGGGCCGGATTGCTGCTCAATGAGGCGGATGACGTCATGCGCTCCGAGACCGAGGCTGCGGGCCTCGGTCAGCAGTGGCGCGATGAATCGCTGCGCGAAGGCCTGTTGGCGCTCATTCGCGATGAGTGCGCGGGCACCGGGAGCGACGAACATGCCGATGCCGCGGCGCTTGTAGAGCACGCCGCGCTCGACAAGTAGGTTGAGACCCTTGCCCGCCGTGGCGGGATTGATGCGCAGGTGCGCGGCGAGTTCGTTCGTGGAGGGCACCTGTTCCTCCTCGGCGTAGACCCCCCGCAGCACGTCGTCGGCGATGCGATCGGCGAGCTGCAGGAAGATGGGGCGCGTGTCATCGAACATCCGGCGCCTCCGTTCTGGTGGGAGAGACTGGCGGATCCGGATCCACCGCGGCTCTTTGGTTCATTACTTCACTAATGAACCTACGCACCGATAGCGGCGGCGTCAAGACCGGGGTGTGAATTACAACGGTGTAATTATCCACAGGCGGGAGGGAGCCTGTGGGGAAGGAGCTGCGCGGATCACGAAAAAGGTCGTGCTGCCACGCCTCCTGCCGCATTTTCATGCGGATCTACCCGGCTGCGCGCCGGGAATTACAACGATGTAATTATCCACAGCCCCTTCGCCGGGCTGTGCGGAACCGTGGGAAAACTCTCTTGGTTCCCGGCCCTGTCCCCATGCTCAGGGCTCAAGCCTGAGACCCCAGAGCTCAGATCAGGCCGAACTCCATTGCGCGGATCACGGCGCGAGTGCGATCAGAGACCTCGAGCTTTTCGAACACGTGCAACAGGTGCGTCTTCACGGTGGATTCGCCAATGAAGAGTCGCGCAGCGATCTCAGGATTGCTCAGCCCCTCTGCCACCAGCCCCACGATTTCAGCCTCGCGCGCAGTGAGCCGCGGCGCCGAGCGGAGGCCCTCTGCCGCCGAATTTGCAGGCACCCGCCCCTCCGCCACATCGCCGCTGGGCACGACCGCAGGCTCACTGGCGGGCGCTGCCTCGGGCACGACCGCTCGACCTCGGGCGGCCATCGCCAGGGCGGCAGCAACGGAGGGCGCAAGCACGGTCTGTCCGGCGACGACGGCGCGCACGCCCGCCGCGAGTTCGGCGGCGGGCGCCGCCTTCACGAGATACCCGCCAGCGCCGGCCTCGATCGCCGCGAGAATTTGGTCGTCGTCTTCATAGGTGGTGAAGACGAGCACCCGCACCGGCTGAGCGGAACTACCGCCCGCACCGGGCACCCTCTCAGCTCCGGTCGATCCCGGCTCCGCACCCGGCTCCAACGACATGGCTGCGATGCACCGCGTGGCCTCGACCCCGCCCATGCCGGGCATGCGCAGATCCATGAGCACCACGTCGGGCAGCATCTCTGGAACCAACTCGATCGCCTGTTCACCGGACTCGGCTTCGGCGACCACCTCAAAATCGGGTTCGGTGTCGAGCAGGCCCACAATACCCGCCCGCACAATGGGGTGGTCATCGACAACCATGACCCGGATCATGCGCCCACCCCATTCGCCTCTCGCGCTTCGTCGAGCATCACTTCGAGGCGGGCTCCGCCGAGCGGCGATGCCTCGAACACCACAGACCCGCCGACGCTTCGCGCTCGGGCTGCCAGGCCGCTCAGCCCGAATCCCCCGCCCCCGTCGCCTGCCTCCGCGGCACCGCCACCAGGCAGCCCGACCCCGTCGTCGTCGATGTGCAGCAACGCGCCACCCTCTGGACGCGCGACGAGGCGCACATGCACCCGCGAGGCGCCGGCGTGCCGGCGCGCATTCGCAAGCCCTTCTTGCACCGCGCGCAACAGCACCACCTGCCGCTCACGGTCGAGTGGCACCGTCTCGAGCTCGCAGCTCACATCGAGCCCGGCGTCGGCTCGCAAGCGTGCCACGACCCGATCGATCGCCGCTTCGAGCCCTCCGTCGCCCAGCGGGTGCGTGGTCGCTACCAAAGCGCGCGCCTCGGCAACCGCTTCTCGAGCCGCCGACTCGACGCGCGCGACGCGATCCCGCGCCCGCTCCGTGTCGCCGGCGGCGAGCGCGCGATCCGCCTGCTCACTGAGCATCACGAGGCCTGCGAGGGTCTGCGTGAGGGTGTCGTGCAGTTCCTGCGACAGACGCTCTCGCTCGCGCCCGGCCCCGGCCTGCTCTGAGAGCAGCGCCACCTCCGCCTGCGAGGCGCGCAGGCGCTCTGCCACCTGCCGGTACTGCTCGCCCTGCTCGAAGATGCGGGTGATCCAGGTGCCCATGGCCACTGCGAAGGCGAAGGAAAGCACCACGAGCACTGCGGTTCCGCTCAGCGCGTCAGCAAGGCCGGAAGGAGCAAGCCCCGCGAAGAAGCCGGCCCCCACGGAGAGCGCAAAAGCTGCGCTCAAGATGATCGCGTCGCGGTAGCGCGCCACGATCGTCCAGATCATGGGGTAACCGATCGTCTGCAGCGTGGCATAGCTCGGCATGACGAATGCGGCCAGGCCGCAAAGCAGCACCAGCACCCCCAGGAAGATGAAGTCGACCCGTTGAGCCCCCTCACCGCTTGCGGCACGGCGCAGGGCCGGGCGCCCCAGGGCCACGTACCAGGCCCCCACCAGTGCGAGCACTCCGAACTCCACGGCCATCTCGGGCGGCGTGAACGGCGCTTCGGAGGCCAGCTCGATCCCGCCGATCGCGGCCAGCACCACGAGGGTGGCCGCAACGCCGAGATCCCACCACCGCAGCACCGGGCGGCGAGGCCGCTCGTTCTCGGGGGTGTGGTGCTGTGCGTTCATGGTTTCACTCTCTCACGGGCCTCTGACATTGACGGCGCGCAGACCTCACGCGATCCGTCATTGATCATCGAAGTCACCCATGTGGTCGTTTCGCGTGCCTGCAAAGGGCCACACGGGTGACCTCGATGCAACCTAGGCAGAACCCCGGCGATCCCGAGCAGCCCGAGCAGCCCGGGCCGCACCAGCTCACGAGCGGCGCTGCCACCTGAACGTCATGAGGCTGAGCACCAGACCCACAACCAGCCACACCGCCAGGTTGAGCGCGACGAGGCCCAGATCCCACGCCCCCGAAGGCTCGGCTGCGGCGAAACTCTCGGGCAGAAGCACCGATCGCATCCCCTGCGCCAGCCACTTCAACGGGAACGCGGAGGCGATATTCTGCAGCCACTCCGGCAGCATCGAGAACTGCAGGTAGACGCCCGAGATGAACTGCAGCAGCAGCACGATCGGCAGCACCACCGCGGTTGCGCTGCGCGAGGATCGCGGCACCGCCGAGAGCGCGATGCCGAGTAGTGTCATCGTCACGATCCCGAGCAGGAACAGCCAGGCGAAACGCCCCCACAGCTCCGGCTCCGTGGGCAGCTCCACACCCAGCACCAGCACGGCGAAGGCGAGCAGCAGCCCGAGTTGCGCGATGGAGGTAACCAAAATCATGCCGGCCTTGCCGATGAAGTACGACACCGGGGAGACCGGCGTGCCGCCCAGCCGCCGCAGCCACCCCTCCCCTTTTTCTCGCGCGATGTCGACGGCGAGGTTCTGTACGCCGGTGAGCAGCAAACCTGCGGCGATCATGCCGGGCAGGTAGTAGTCGGCCATGGTGACGCCGGGCGCGATCTCCCCCGCAGATTCGAAAGCGACGCCGAAGATGCCAAGCATCAAGACGGGGAACAGGAAGGTGAAGAACACCGTGTCGGGTGTGCGGAAGTAGGCGCGCAGCTCTAAGCCGATCGAGGCGAGCCCGGCACGCAGAATCGACGGTGCGCCCGCGCTGCGATACTGAGGGGATGGCGGATCGGGCAGCGCCGTCGCACCGCCGGCACGGGCCCCTGCCCGCATCTCACCGGGTCCATCCACTGCCGGCGCCTGGTTTCGTGCTGCGGTCATCGTGCTGCTCCGTTCGGCGTCTGCGCGGCGTCCTGCCGCTCCTGGGTATCTGACCCTCCGATGAGGTCGAGGTAGATCTGCTCGAGCGAGGGCCTGCGCACCTCAAGCTCGACGGGCTCGAGACCGGCGAATCCGGCCGCCCCGCCGGCGCTGTCAGATCCGCCCCCATCGCGAAGGCCCGCCCCAGCGCTCTCGCACAGGCTCGCCACGAACAGGCCCGGCGTTTCCGTGCGCTGCTCGTGTCGCACCCCTGCCGCGTCGCGCCAGCTCACCACGGGCACTCGCGCCTGCGGCCCGCCGAGTTCTGCGGGCGGGGCTTCCGCCACGATCCGCCCCCCTGAGAGCACACCCACCCGGTGGGCAAGATGCGCTGCTTCGTCGAGGTAGTGGGTGGTGAGCAGGATCGCGGTGCCCTCGTCACTGAGCCCCGAGATCATGTTCCAGAATTGCCGGCGCGCCTCAGGGTCGAAGCCTGTGGTGGGCTCGTCGAGGAACAGCATTTCGGGCCTGCCGACAATACCGAGCGCCACGTCGAGGCGGCGCTGCTGACCGCCAGAGAGCTTGTTCGCCCGCCTGCTCGCGTGCTCGGTGAGCCCCACGAGCTCGAGCACCTCATCGGTGCTGCGTCGCCGAGGGTAGAGCGCTCCGAAGTGGGCGATGAGCTCGCGCGGCGTGTAGGGGCCGAGATCGCCGGTGCTCTGGGCAACGATGCCGATCCGCGACCGCCACGAGCGGGGCACCCCCAGCGGCTCCTCGCCGAGCACGCGCACCTCGCCGCTGTCGGGGCGTCGGATACCTTCGAGGATCTCGATGGTGGTGCTCTTGCCTGCCCCATTCGGGCCGAGCAGCGCGTAGGTCTCGCCCGGGGCGATATCGAGGTCGATGCCGGCGAGCACGCTCCGCTCGCGGTAGTTCTTGGTCAGGCCTCTGACGCGGATCGCGGCTGCGCCGTGCGCGCTGGGGTGAGTGTTCATGCTTCCACTCTGGCCTGCCGTTGCGCACATCGATAGCGCCCAGTAGAGGGATCTTCACGTCGCCCCGCATCCACCGATCGGTGGATGCCTGCTCCGGGCGCAACCCCGCTGAGTCGGCCTATTCGTATCGAGTCGGCCCAGAATGCACGCGAATTGCAGGCCGGCTCGATACAAGTGGGCCGGCTCGATGGGACGCCTCCGCCCCGGGCATAAGCTGAAGCGGTGAACGACATCAGCGCCTCCCTCGTCTCCTTCGCCTCCGACAACTGGGCGGGCATCCACCCAGAGGTGCTCGATGCGATTGCGGCGGCCAATGTCGGCCACGCGCCCGCGTACGGCGGTGATGCGTGGACGGAGCGCTTCGAGCAGCTCGCCAGAACCCTCTTCGGTGCCGACGCTGAGGCGTTTCCGGTGGTCAATGGCACGGGCGCGAACGTGCTCGCGTTGCAGGCGGCGCTGCCCCGCTGGGGTGCTGTGATCTGCGCGCACACCGCGCACATCCACACCGATGAGACGGGCGCGCCGGAGAAGACTGGCGGGCTGAAGCTGCTGCCGGTCGAGGCGCCGGGCGGCAAGCTCACCCCCGAGCTGGTGGCGCGCGAGGCGTGGGGATGGGGCAACGAGCACCGAGCCGAGCCGCTCGCCGTGTCGATCACGCAGTCGACCGAACTGGGCACCTGCTACACCCCCGACGAGATCCGAGCGCTCGCCGACCAGGCGCACGAGCACGGCATGGTGCTGCACCTCGACGGCTCGCGGCTGGGCAATGCGGCGGCGGCGCTGGGGGTTTCGCTGCGGGAGCTGACGAGCGATGTCGGCGTCGATCTGCTGAGCCTGGGTGGCACGAAGAACGGGCTCCTCGGCGCGGAGGCTGTGGTGGTGCTGCAACCCGGATCCGCCCCTGGCCTGCCCTACCTGCGCAAGATGAACCTGCAGCTCACCTCGAAGATGCGTTTCGCGTCGGCGCAGTTGCTCGCGCTGTATGAGGGTGATCTGTGGCTGCGCTCGGCGAGCCACGCGAACGCGATGGCGGCGCGACTCGCAGCGGGTCTTGAGGCGCTTGCGGCTTCCGGTGCGCTGTCGGGGGTGCGGATCGCGCAGCCTGTGGAGGTAAACGCGGTGTTCGCGACGCTGCCCGCCGAGGTGGCAGCGCGGGTGCGTTCGCAGTTCGCATTCGGTGCGTGGCCGACAGAGCCGGGGCTGTACCGCCTGATGTGCGCCTTTGACACGCGGCCTGAGGATGTCGACGCGTTGCTGGCTGCGCTCGCCGAGGGCTGAGCGGATCCGAATCGCGGATCGCGCTTCGCGCTACACGCCGAGGCCGCCGAATACGAGCCTGGCGGCGATCACGAGCATGACCACTGCGACGACCCAGTCGAGGATCTGCCAGGAGCGCGGTGTGGCGAAGAAGCGTGTCAGCGCTCGCGCGCCATAGCCGAGCAGGAAGAACCAGGCGATGCTTGCGAGCGCGCCGCCCGCCACGAACCACCACCGTGCTGGGTCGCCCTGCGCGTTGCCGATCGACCCCATCAGCACCATCGTGTCGAGGTAGACGTGGGGGTTGAGATAGGTGATGGCGAGACAGGCGAGGATGGTGCGTTTGAGGCTGCTGCCTGAGCCCTCCGGGCCTTCGCCCGCCACGAGCGCTTCGGGTCGCATGGCGCGGCGCGCGGCCGACCAGGCATACCAGAGCAGGAAGGCGACGCCGCCCCAGCGCACGATTTCGAGCAGGATCGGAGCACGTTCAACCACGAGGCCGATGCCTGCGACGCCGAGCAGTTCGAGCAGTGCGTCGGTGAGACCGCAGATGAGCACCACCGGCAGCACGTGTTCGCGGCGGATTCCCTGGCGCAGCACGAACGCGTTCTGGGCGCCGATGGCGACGATGAGGGAGAGGCCGCTGCCGGCGCCGATGAGGAGGGGAAGGATCACGCAGTCGACGTTACGGGCGGGCAGCTCAGCTTCGCTACTTCAGCAGTGCTACGGATCGTGATGCAGCATAAGCTGAGCTTCAGGTAACGTGGGGCCTCGGCGCGCGCAGAAGCGACAGCGGCCGGTCAGCGGCGGATGAGCGGCGGATCGGCGGCAGCGAACCCGCAACCACTATTCGAACGAGAAGAGACATCGTGGACCTGCCAGTCGAGCACCTCGCCACCTTCGCCGCCATCATTGACGAGGGCAGCTTCGAGGGCGCGGCGCGGCGCCTGCACATCACACCCTCGGCCGTGAGCCAGCGCGTGCGCTCGATGGAGCAGCGGGTAGGGTCGGTGCTGCTGCGCCGCACGCGCCCCGTCGAGACGACAACGGCGGGGTCCGCGGTGCTGCGGGCCGCCCGGCAGGTCGAGCGCGTGCTCGACGACGTGGCCGAGGAGCTGGGGCAGGGGCCGTCGGGTGGCACGCTGATCCCGGTGGTGGTGAACGCCGATTCGCTGGCAACCTGGTTCGTGCCGGCGCTGGCGCGGGCGGCGCGGGAGACGGGCGCCCGCTTCGAGGTGGTGCGCTCGGATGAGACGGTGTCGACGGAACGACTGCGCAGCGGCGAAGTGATGGCGGCGCTCACCGCCACGGCGGAGGCGGTGCCGGGATGCACCTCGACCCTCATCGGTGTGGACCGCTACCGCGCGGTGGCCGCGCCGTCGTTCGTGGCCGAGCACTTCTCCGAGGGGGTCTCGACGGAGGCGCTCTCGGTGGCGCCGATGATCGAGTTCGATCGGCACGACATGTTTCAGCGGCGCTTCATCGAGCGCGTTATGGGCGGTGCCGTGCGCAGTGCCGTGGATGCGGGCTCCGGGCACGGCGACCGGCCTCACGCAGCTATCGAACCTCCCCGCCACCTGGTGCCGTCGTCGGCCGAGTTCGCGCTTGCGGTCGAGCTTGGCATGGGCTGGGGCATGCTGCCGCACCGGCAGTGCGCCGAGGCGCTCGCGAGCGGTCGCATGGTCGAGCTGGTGCGGGGTTCGGCGTTCGAGCTGCCGCTGTACTGGCAGCGCTGGAACCTGCGCTCCCCGGTGCTCGACAGGCTCTCGGAGGTCATCGCGGAGGAAGCCGCGATCGCGCTCGATGTCAGTGGTGCGCGATAGCCTGGAACGGCACTGCTCACCGCATATTCGCACCTCGACGAGGAGGATCCATGTCCCTCATCCCAGAACTGCTCGGCGCCATCGGCTCGGGATCGCTGCGCGTGGTCGATCTCACGAACAAGCTGCAGGCTTCGACCCCGACACTGCGACTGCCCGAGCCCTTTGCCAACCTCATCGATTTCTCGCTCGAAACCGTGAGCGAGTACAACGAGCCGGGCCCGTTCTGGAAGCACGCGAACATCCACACGGGCGAGCACATCGGCACGCACATCGACGCCCCGATCCACTGGATCAGCGGCCGTGAGGGCCATGATGTCTCCGAGATCCCGCCCGCGCGCCTGTTCGGCCCGGCCGCGGTGCTCGATTTCTCGGCCGAGGCCGCGGCCGACAACGACTTCCTGCTCGACGTGCACCACGTCGAGGCATGGGAGGCCGAGCACGGCGCTTTCGCGCACGGCACCTGGCTGTTGCTGCGCACAGGTTGGGATCGTTTCTCGGGTTCGCAGGAGGCCTTCCTCAACGCCGACGAGACCGGCTCCCACACGCCGGGGTTCACGGCCGAGTGCGCGGCTTGGCTGGCCGGTCGCGCCGAGATCTCGGGCGTCGGCGTCGAGACTGTCGGCATCGATGCGGGGCGAGGCGCCGAGCTGGATCCGCCATTCCCCGTGCACTACCACCTGCTCGGTGCCGACAAGTACGGCATCACCTCACTGCAAAACCTCTCACTGCTACCGCCCACGGGCGCTGCAATCGTAGTGGCACCGCTGCCCATCGTGGGCGGCACGGGCAGCCCCGCCCGCGTGTACGCCCTCGTGGAGGCCTGATGCCACACGTCGCCCCTGCCGAGGCAGCCCCGGCCGAAGCCGCCGTCGCCGGGGCCGGGGCCGGGGCCGGGGCGAGCGTGACGCCCGAAACCGCTCCCGCGCCCGCTCCCACCACTGTGGCCGAGCTCGTGGGGCACGCACTCGCGCGTCTCGGGGCCGGTCACTGCTTTGGCGTGGTCGGATCCGGCAACTTCGCCGTGACGAACGCGCTGCGGGGGGCCGGAGTGCCCTTCACCGCAGCGCGGCACGAGGGCGGGGCGGCCACCATGGCCGACGCGTTCTCGCGCATGTCGGGCACGGTGGCACTCGTGTCGGTGCACCAGGGCTGCGGGCTCACGAACGCGGCGACGGGGATCGGCGAGGCGGCGAAGAGCCGCACGCCCGTCATCGTCCTCGCAGCGGAGGCCTCCGGTGCGGCGGTCGGGTCGAACTTCTCAATAGATCAGCCCGGCTTCGCTCGGTCTGTGCTGGCCGAGGCGCACCGCGTGCACTCCGCCGCGAGCGCTCTCGCCGATGTGGTGCGGGCCTTCCGCACCGCCCGCGACGAACGCCGCACCGTGGTGCTCAATTTGCCGCTCGATGTGCAGGCGCAGCCCGCGCCAGCCGACGCACTGCGGGCGCTCGACACGCTTGCGCCGCCCCCGGCCCCGGTGCTGCCGTGCGCTGACTCGGAGGCGGTGTCGGCGCTCGTCCAGCTGATCTCGTCGGCCGAGCGCCCGGTGATCGTCGCCGGGCGGGGCGCACGAGGCGCCGGCCCCGAGCTGCGGGCACTCGCCTCGGCATCCGGGGCGCTGCTGGCCACCTCCGCCGTGGCGAAGGGGCTCTTCGCGGGCGATCCCTTCGACCTGGGCATCTCGGGCGGCTTCTCGTCTCCGCTCACGGCCGAGCTGATCTCGGAGGCCGACCTCATCATCGGCGCGGGGTGCGCGCTCAACATGTGGACCATGCGGCACGGGCGCCTAATCGGCCCCAACACGCGCATCGTGCAGATCGACCTCGAAGTGTCCGCGCTCGGGGCGCAACGCCCGATCGATCTCGGGGTGCTCGGCGACGTCGCGTCGACTGCAGTCGCTGTGCTGGGCGAACTCACCCGTTTCGGGGCCGACGCCGCCCCGCGGTACCGCACACCCGAGATCGCGGCCCGCATCGCCGCCGAGGGCCGCTGGGCCGATGTGCCCCTCGACCCGCCTGATTTCGCCGGGCCGGGCCGGGCCGCACGCGCAGCCGGGCGAGACGGTGCCGACGAGGTCGGCGACAACGCCGGCGAGGTCGGCAAGCTCGGCGAGGTCAGCGAGGTCGGCGACTCCGGGGCGCGCATCGATCCGCGCGTGCTCAGCCGCGAGCTGAACGCGCTGATTCCCACTGAGCGCATCGTCTCGGTCGATTCCGGCAACTTCATGGGGTACCCGTCGGCCTATTTCGATGCGCCTGACGAGCACGGCTTCTGCTTCACGCAGGCGTTCCAATCGATCGGGCTGGGGCTCGCCACGGCGGTGGGCGCGGCGCTCGCACGGCCGGACCGGCTGCCGGTGCTCGGCGCGGGCGACGGCGGCTTCCTCATGGGCGTCGCCGAACTCGAAACCGCGGTGCGGCTCGGACTGCCGCTGCTCGTGGTGGTCTACAACGACGACGCCTACGGCGCCGAGATCCATCACTTCGGCGTGAGCGACGACCCCGGCTTCGTCACCCCCGACCTCGGCACGGTGACGTTCCCTCGCGTCGATATCGCGAGCATCGCCCGCGGTTTCGGCGCGCAGGGCATCACGGTACGGGATCGCAACGACCTCGCGGCGGTGCGGGAGTGGCTCGCTTCCGGCCCGTCGGGCCCGCTCGTGCTCGACGCCCGCATCGCCTCCGACGGGGGCGCGTGGTGGCTGGCCGAAGCGTTCCGAGGCCACTAGACCTCCAATGCTGGGGGTGCTGCAAGGCTTCGCGCTGATCCTGGGCGTGATCGGTGCCGGCTACCTCACCGCGCTGTTCAAGGTGGTGCAGGGCGATCAACGGCGCGTGCTCAACAACGTGGCGTTCTACATCGCCACCCCCGCTCTGCTGTTCACGGTGCTGAGCCGCAGCGATCCCACGGTGATCCTCTCGCCTGTCATCCTGGTGACAAGCGCGGGAGCCGTGATCGTCGCGGCCGTGTTCGTCGTCGCGTCGCGGCTGTGGTTCACACGGGATCTCGCGAGCACCACGCTGGGCGCGACGTGCGCGAGCTACGTCAACGCGAACAACCTCGGTCTGCCGGTCGCGGTCTACATCCTGGGCGACGCCGCCTACGTGGCCCCGCTGATGCTGGTGCAGCTGCTGTTCTTCGCTCCGGTGGTGCTCGCGATCCTCGAAAGCGTGCGCGGCAACCAGCGCGGCTTCCTGGTGGCGCTCGGGCGGGCGCTCTCGAATCCGATCATCGTCGGGTCGATTGCGGGCCTCGTCGTGGCGCTGACCGGCCTGCCCGTGCCTCAGATCGTGATGGCACCCCTCGACATGCTCGGTGCCGCGGCAATCCCGATGGTGCTGCTGAGCTTCGGCATCTCGCTGCGGGGCCAGCGCGCGCTGCAGCGGGGCACGGGGCGGGCGGCGGTGTTCGCGGCGAGCGGTCTGAAGGTGCTGCTCATGCCGCTCATCACCTGGGTGATCGCGGTGCTGTGCGGGCTGGGCGCTCATGAGGTGTTCGTCGCGACGACCATCGCGGCGCTGCCCACGGCGCAGAACGTGTATAACTACGCCGCCACCTATCGGCGCGCGGAGACGGCGACGCGGGACACGGTCTTCCTCACGACGTTCGCGTCGCTGCCCGTCATCGCGTTGATCGCCTGGCTGCTCGGCTCTTGAGCGGGGCGCGGGCCCGAGGGAATAGCGGCGGCGGATCGCGTGTTGCAGAGAGGCGGAACACGGGCCCGCCAGTGAGGGCCCGCCAGCATCACCTCGAAGGAGACTCACGTGAGTTCGCGCATCGCCCAGACCACCGCCCCCGTTCTCGACGCCCTCGCGCAGCGGTGGAGCCCGCGAGCGTTCGACGCCGAGCACGCCTTCCCCGAGGGCGCTCTGCGCAGCGTCTTCGAAGCGGCGCGTTGGGCACCCAGCGCCAACAACTCGCAGCCGTGGCGTTTCATCGTGGCCCGCCGCGGCAGCGAGAGCTACGCGCGCGTCGAGCAGACCCTCGTCGGCTTCAACCGCGAGTGGGCCGTATCGGCGGCCGCTCTCATCGTGAACATCGCCGAGGTTGCCGACGCCGAGGGCAATCCGCGCCCGTGGGCCGAGTACGACCTCGGCCAGGCGGTCGCGCACCTCACCGTGCAGGCGCACGCCGACGGGTTCTACACGCACCAGATGGGCGGCTTCGACCGCGAGGCACTGCAGGCGGCGTTCGACCTCGATGAGCGCCTGGTGCCGGTCTCGATCACCGCGATCGGGGCGATCGGCACCCCCGAGCAGCTTTCAGAGGTGCTGCGCGAGCGTGAGACCGCGCCCCGCACGCGGCTCCCGCTCGAAGAGCTCGTCATCGTGCGCGACTAACGCGCCGCCGGAGCTTCCGGGACCGACGCACCCCTGCTCTGTGGGCCGGTCGAGTCCCCACGCCGCCCCCAGCGCGTCCATCGAGAGGCGGATTTCGCAGGCTGATCTCAAGGATCACCTGCGAAATCCGCCCCTCGGCGTTGTGGGGCGCGGGGCAAGGGGGCACAGCAGGTAGGCCACGCAGGTCAGACAGGCAAGTCAGGTGCCAAGGGAGGCAGAGGCCAGGGCAAGCCAGGCAAGGCTATGCCGGTCAAGCCAAAGCCAGGCAAGGCAAAGCCAGGTCAGGGCCTGGTCCTGAGCGATCTAGTCGAGCATGTCGCTCTGATCGATGACCGATTCGACGGTCTCGATGAGGGCGCGCTTGGTGGCGTAGAGCGGGTGCGAGGGATCGTCGGCTTCCGAGGGAAGCCCCACGGCTGCTGCCGCTTCGATCGTGTTGACGCCGACGCAGGGCACGATTGTGGATTCGGGGAACGAGGGGAACTGCGATGCGACCTCTTCGGCGATCCTCGCCGAAGCGACGAGCACGGCGTTGATGCGGCCCGACTCGATGTCTTCGCGGATGTGCACCGAGGCCGGCACTCCGACGGTGCGGAAAGCGAGCACCTGGGTGACCTGGTGGCCGCGCTCGATGAGCCCCTGGGTGAGCACCGGGATCGCCACGTCTGATCGCAGAGTGAGCACGCGCAGCACTTCGCCGGTGTCGATCTCGGGCCACTCTTCGAGGAGGGCGTGGGTGCTGTTCTCGCGCTCGGGGGTGCGGGTGATGTGGTAGCCGGCGTCACGGAAGGCGACCGCGGTGGCTTCGCCGACCACGGCGACTTTCGTCTCTGGCGGAATCACGGCGTTGTGGTGCTGCAGAACGTCGGCGACCGTAGAGCTGGTGGCGGTCATCCAGTCGAAGCCGCCCTCTTCGAGGGTCTTCAGCGCTTCGACGAGCTTTTCTTCTTCGCGCGTGTGGGCGAAGTCTACGAGCGGCGCGATGACCGTGTGGGCACCTTGCTCTCGCAGCGCCTTGGAGACGATGTCCCCCCAGGTGCCGCCCCTGGGCACGAGCACCCGCAGGCCGCTGAGCGGTTTAGCCTCTCCCGACATACACCCCACTCACTCGACACCAACAGAAAAGCCATACGATCAGTCGTGAACGAACCCTCAGGTATGGCTAGGACGGAAATCCGTCTGACCCTATTCTTACTCTGCGTATTGCCAGGAAGCAAAACGAGGGCTTGCGGCTGAAGGAACGCAACTCAACTGTGACCTGCGTTCACCCCGCTCCGGCTACTCGAAGCGCCTGATCACAGCGCTTGTCACGGTCCAGACGGCGATACCGGCGATGGCCGCGGCACCGGCAACTCCCGCGGCGAAGGCGAGCGGGTTGCGACGCTTCTGCTCGGCGATGCGGTGCTTCACATCATCGACTGCGTCATCGACGCGCTGGGCGTAGTTGAGGCGCACCTTCAACTGCGCGAGCGTGTCGTACAGTTCGGCGCGCGCCTGCGCGGCCTGGGCGACGCCCTGCTGCTTCTCGTGTGCGTTCATCGCCAGTTTCCTTCCTCGCCGACGCGCGGCATCTGCGAGCCGGCGTGCCGCGGTGCTGAGGCGTCAGCGTTGATCCGCACCTCGCTGATAGCTGAGATGTCGTCACCCACACGTTCAAGGGTTTCCTCGGGAACGGGGTTGCCGCGCTTGATGAGCGCAACGCCGGCGAGGATCGCGAGTGCGGCGAGCACGAGCAGCCCTGCCGCTACGACGAGTGCTGCCAGCCACCAGGGCCAGACCAGGGCGAGCGCGGCGATGGCAGCGATCACGAGTGCTTCGAGCATGAAGAACACGAAGAACAGGGCGATGAGGATCGCGCCGGCACCGATGCCTGCCTTCTTGGCCTTCGAGACGATTTCACGCTTCGCGTTCTCGTACTCGATCTTGGCGAGCGAAACGATCTGCTGCGGCAGGCGGGTCAGGAGCTCGAAGGTGCCCGCCTGATCCTTCTTGCGGTTCATGCCTCGCCGCCAGACTTCGCTGCGGCCCCCGAGCTGCGCTTCTTCGAGCCCGTGGAGGCCTGAGACGACTTCGCAGCGCCAGCCGACTTTGCGGCGCTGTTCGACTTCGCGGTGCCGCTGGACGCTTTCTTCTTGGAGGCGTCGGAGCCGTTTGAGGTGCCGGATCCGCCGGAATCCTTCTGCCCACCCGATGCTGCATCGGCAACCGGCTTGGCCGACGCGGTGCTCGAAGCGGGCCGCGCTGCGGTCTCGTCGTCACGGAAGAAGGCCGCGACGGCGTTCTTGCCGGCACGCGTGGCCGAGGCTTTGAGCTCGTCGATGCGGGTCTGTGCGGCGTCGCGCACCACGCCTACACCGCGCTGCACCGGGGCCGTCTGCCAGAGGTTCTGGGCGCCGTTCTTGATCTGCTCGTAGCGTTCGCGACCTGCCCGGGTGCCGAGCACGTAGCCGACTGCCGCGCCGAGAACGAATGCGATCTTGCCCTTCATCACTGCCTCCCGCCGTTGGCGATTCACTTGCCTGTGGTTAGCCTACCGCCCGCGAGGTTGTTCATGCCGCTTCAGGCATCCCGGTGGTCACGGCCGCCCGAATTCTGTAAGATTCGCGGACTCTGCAAGAAGCCGATCAGTCGGCCCACCTGAGCAGACCTTTGGCGCACCGAGGCACAAGCCATCGGCCCGAGCATGGCGCGCACACCCGTCGCTCCCGGGCAGCACGCCACGCACACAGGCCCATCCCCTGAGCCCTGGACCCAGACCTAGACCTTGACCTTGACCTTGACCCACCCGCCGGTGCCCTGCCCCGAGCGCCCCGCACCTCAGAGCGTTAGTCAGCGATGCCTGCGAGGCGGCGGCGCAGCAGCACAGCCTGGGTGCGCGCGTCTGCCACTGCCGTGGCGAGCGAACCGCCGTGCAGCGCTTCACCCACGGGAAGCAGCGTGGGAGCCGTTTCGCGCGCCGACGCGAGGCGCGCCTCGG
Source organism: Leucobacter sp. VD1 (assembly GCF_037150695.1). Lineage (NCBI taxonomy): Bacteria > Bacillati > Actinomycetota > Actinomycetes > Micrococcales > Microbacteriaceae > Leucobacter > Leucobacter sp. VD1. Next base: position 635,605 of record NZ_JBBCPO010000002.1, on the reverse strand, counting down.
CAGCTTCGCGCAACTCGGTGGAACTGTAGGGCGCGAGCCGCAGCTGCGCTTCGACGGCACCCTGCTGAGTCAGCCCGAGCGCTGCAAGCACCTCAGCCGCCACGCGGTCGAGCTTCGCCAACGCATCGCGATCCGCCTCCGATTCGAAGACGGGCCCCGAGAGCCTGGCGCGGTGCGCACCCTCAGCATCGCGTTCGATGCGAATCGCCCAGTGCTCGCCATCTGCGAGTTCGACTGCGGTCAGCGCAGCATGTTCGCCGACTTCGGCGGGCGCAGCCGCGACCGCAACGTCTGCTTGCACCCGCCAGCGACGCGGCAGCAGTTCGCGCAGTGGCTCATGCGCTGCCAGCAAGGCGCCCCGCGCCGAGACCGCATCGACGCCGGTGACAATCGCACGTGCCTCCACAACTGTGCCATCGGCCTCTTCGATGCGCCAGGTATCGTCAGCGCCCGATACGAACGCCGACACGGGGGCTGAGGCATGCTGCGCCTCGTACAGTTCAAGCCGATGCCGCAGCTCTTCGAACGCGGCCGGCCAACCGGTTTCGGGCACGACTCCGGTTTCACGTGCAACATCGCGATCCGAGTTGGCGAGCACCCCGCCGGAAAGCGAACCCGCGCGCGTCAGGGCCTCGTTGAGACCCGGCAGCGCGGCGGCCACCTCAACATCATCAGGGGTGAGCCCGAAGCGCTCACGCACAAAGGGGTCGACGAGCTTCGTCACCACGGCCTGGCCCATTCGGCTGCGCACCAGCTCGCCGAGCGAGTGCACCTTGCCGATCGTCAGCACCGGCTTCACGCGATCAAGATACGCGCGCGCCGCCGCACCGCCGCCGATCACGGCCACCGCCTGCGACGAAATCGGCACCGCTGGAATGCCGAGCGCAGCGGGAACGGGCTGCGGCACCCAGCCACCCTTCGCGCCGCGCAGCAGCACCGGCTTGGGCGCAACCGCCACTGCGCGCACCGCAGCATTCGCGTGCCCGCCCTGCGCGATCGGGGCTGCGATGTGTTGCAGCAGTTCGCGCAGCACGCCCTCGGGATCAGGCAAGGCACCCCGGGGTTCGCGGTGCGCAACCGTTCGGCCCGGGGCCACCGTGGCATCCGAGACAGGGCTCTCTGGCTGCCAGTCGGTGAGGCGCACAGAGAGCCCCACCTCGGCAAGTTCCAGCGCGGCAGCCAACTCGGGCAGCCCGCCACCGATCACATAGACGTCAACCACGCTGGGGCTCCTCTGAATCAGGGTTGGACTGGGGAGGTGCGGGCGGCACCGCCGGTGCCTCTGGCTCTGCCGGCACCTCAGTGCCGAGCTGCGGCGGGACAGGCTGCTCGGATGCAGTCGGCGCAGCCACCGTCGGCGCAACAGCCGACTGGGCCACCGCAACCGGTGCCGCAACCGGCACCTGCACCAGATCAATACGGGCGCGACCGTGCCCGCCCCGGCGGAACACCTTGAGGCTCAGCCAGACAAACACGGCCAGCCCCGCGATCTCGCCCAGGAGACTTGCCGCGCTGCCCCCATCGGCCGTCTGCGCGGTCTGCCCACCAACACCGGCCACCATGAACCCGAAGCCCACAAGGTTGTTGACGATGTGAATCGCGATCGCCGCTTCCAGGCCACCCGTGCGCCAGGTCAGCCAGGCAGCCACCAGCCCCATCGTGCCCACGGCCGCAAGACCCCAGAAATCGTAGATATGCGCCGCTGCGAACGCGACGGAAGGAACCAGGATCGCAAGCCACGGACTACGCAGCCACGAGCCGAGCACCTGCATAAACAGGCCGCGAAACACGACCTCCTCCGTCGCCGCCTGAATCGGCACGAGCACCAGCACGAGCAGCAACGACACCAGCGCCGCACTCACATCGAAGTCGCGGCTCGCCTCCGCGGGAGGAGCGGAAAGCGCCGCCGGATCCACTATCGCCTGCAGCCCGAGATCGGCCGCCATGCTCACCACCGTCATCGCGATCATCGCAATCACCGCAGCCCCCAGCAGACGCAGCAACAACCCCCACCGCATACGGGCAGCCACCGACCAGATACGCCCCACAGGGCGCATCCCCATCGACAACATCGCCAACAGCACCGCGGGCAGCATGACAATGATCGAGAGCATGCTCATCAGCACTGAGAGCGGCCGCTGCGTATCAAGCACCTCAGTGGTGCCGGCAGCGAGATCGTTCAAGTAGCCCGGATCGCCAACCATCATGACCGGAATGAACACCACAGTCAGAATGACCGTGAACACCCCGAAATAGACACCCGCGAGCAGCACCAGCAGCAGCGGCTTCCACCAGCGGTAATTCGCCGTGCCACGCAGCAAGCGGTGATATTCGAGCGGTTCGGTCTCGACAGTCTGCATCGTCGGCGCCGGAGCCGCCCACGCCCACTGCTGCGGCGCGGCCGGCGGCTGCACGGGTTGCTCTGGGGCCGTCATGAGTGTCTCCTTCATCTCGCCGAACCTCGCCCGGTTCGCAGAATGGGGCAGGATCCTGTCGCTACAGAATCCTGCCCCATACCTCTGACATTCTCAGGGGAACAGCGATCCGCCCCCACACACGCAAGCAGCGCACTCCCCCACCGCGCTACGCGGCGGAGATGATCCGCCTATGCGCCGCGAAGTCGCGCAGCGAGGTATCCGTGCAGTTCAGCCAGCGGCACGCGCTCCTGCTGCATCGTGTCGCGCTCGCGCACCGTCACAGCGTTGTCGTCAAGCGAATCGAAGTCGACGGTCACGCAGAACGGAGTGCCGATCTCGTCTTGACGACGGTAGCGGCGGCCGATCGCGCCCGAATCGTCGAAGTCGACGTTCCAGTCGTCGCGCAAATCCTGCGCGAGCTCGCGCGCCAGCGGCGACAGCTTCTCGTTGCGGCTCAGCGGCAGCACAGCCACCTTCACCGGCGCAAGACGCGGATCGAGCGCCAGCAGGGTGCGCGTGTCAGTGCCGCCCTTCGCGTTCGGCACTTCCTCCTCGCGGTACGCATCGACGAGGAACGCCATCAGCGAGCGCGTCAGGCCGGCCGCAGGCTCGATCACATACGGCGTGTAGCGCTCGTTCTTGGTCTGGTCGAAGAAGTTGAGATCTTTGCCGGAGTGCTTCGAGTGCGTCGACAGGTCGAAATCGGTGCGGTTCGCGATGCCCTCCAGCTCGCCCCACTCGCTGCCCTGGAAGCCGAAGCGATACTCGATGTCGGCCGTGCGCTTCGAGTAGTGCGACAGCTTCTCCTTCGGGTGCTCGTAAAAGCGCAGGTTCTCGGGGTCGATGCCGAGGTCGGTGTACCAGCTCATGCGCTCGTTCATCCAGTATTCCTGCCACTGCTCGTCAGTGCCGGGCTCGACGAAGAACTCCATCTCCATCTGCTCGAACTCACGGGTGCGGAAGATGAAGTTGCCGGGGGTGATCTCGTTGCGGAAGCTCTTACCGATCTGGCCGATGCCGAACGGAGGCTTCATACGCGCCGCCTGCAGCACGTTCGCGAAGTTCACGAAGATGCCCTGAGCGGTCTCGGGGCGCAGGTAGTGCAGACCCGACTCGTCGTCGACAGGACCGAGGAAGGTCTTGAGCAGGCCCGAGAACGCGCGCGGCTCGGTCCACTGGCCACGGGTGCCGCAGTTGGTGCAGACGATCTCGGCGAGCCCACCCTCGGGGGCGCGGCCCTTCTTCTCCTCAAACGCCTCAATGAGGTGATCTTCGCGCTGACGCTTGTGGCAGCTCAGGCACTCCACCAGCGGGTCGCTGAACACCTCAACGTGACCCGAGGCCTCCCACACCTGCTTCGGCAAGATCACGCTGGAGTCGATGCCGACCACGTCGTCGCGCTTCTGCACCATGGTCTTCCACCACTGGCGCTTGATGTTCTCCTTCAGCGCGGTGCCGAGGGGGCCGTAATCCCAGGCCGAACGCGAACCGCCGTAAATCTCACCCGCTTGGAACACGAAGCCGCGGTGGCGGGCGAGGGCGATGACCTTATCGAGGCGGGACTGTTCAGCCATGTTCTCTTTCACTCCAAGGGGCAAGCGGGGATCTTGGGCAACGACGAGCTCAGGGCTCGGCGCATCAGACCATCCTACGCCCTCGGGTGCGCCTCGGCCCCGTCAACAAGCCCTGTCAAACATGGCGGATCGCGCGCGCAGCGAGCACCCGGCCACTACCGCCTGTGCTCGATATGCGCGGCAAGCACGGCCCGCACCGCATTCACCCCCGCAACACGCGCGGATCGGTCTGCGATGCCGCCGCAAACGGCCCCCGCAGCAGACCCTCCCACCGCTGCCCCGGCAGCTCAGGATGCAGCGCAGCGGTTCCCGTGCCGAACTTGCAGAAGCGCTGCGGGCGGTGGCCCGCCCGCCACAGCTCCCTGTCAAGCGGGGTCGCCCCCGCCACCGACTTCGACTCGATCACCACCTGGCCAGGCAACGACAGACACCGCCCGTCAGCGTCGATCCAGGCCAGACCGCTGTCAAGCGTGGCGCGGCTGCCATCGGCGAGCAGCAGCGTGGCGCGCCGGTAACGGGTGGTCATCGCCGGGCGCAACAGCGCTTCGAGATCCGGATCAAACCCCATGCCCGCCAACGACTCCGCAGCATAGGCGCGCCCCTCATCGGTCAAGCGACCCAAATGGTGCGCGGCATATGGAATGCGATCTTTCACCGCCGCGCCTCCCCCGCCGCACGCCCGCATCTCCAAGAACGCGGTGCGCGTACCCGCATACACGCGCGTGCGCAACCTGAAACCGCGTCGGCGAGACTGCGCTGCCAAGCGATAGCTCAGCCGATCAGGAGTGTCGAAATAGACCGAGGCGTACTCCGAGCCGCGCACACCATCCAAGTCGAGTGCCCGCGTCCTCGCATCAAGGCGGCGGATCACCTCCACCGCATCGGCCATCGGCAACAGGTACTTGCGGTCGACCCGCGTCGACCCGTCAACAGCGGCAGCGAGTTCACCAAGCGTCACCCCGGTAAAGCGCTCGATGGAGCGCTCAATGGCGGTCATCGCGCGGCCCTCCGCGCGACCGGCACCACACCAGCAATGAGGGTGAGGCTGAGACCGGGCATACCGAACTCCAATCGTCGAACGGAGTCGGCCATGGGGCATATGCCGACCTGATCCCATTCCAACGAATCGAGTGATGCGAATGCTATGCGATTGCTGAATAAACAATCAGAATGCGCCAAGGAGGCGAGCGCGCGACGTACCGCGATCCACTCACCCCCGCAATCAGCTGAGATCGATGAGGTTCTCCGGCGACTCCCCCGCCCGCAACCGCGCAATCTGACGTTTCAGCAGCGCCGCCATCCGCGGCATCATCGCACTCGAATCACCACCGACATGGGGAGTGATGAGCGTATTCGGACACTCCCACAGTGGATGCCCCTCAGGCAGCGGCTCAGGATCGGTGACGTCGAGCGCCGCGCGCAGACGCCCCGATCGCAGCTCGGCGACGAGCGCATCTGTGTCAACGACAGGGCCGCGGGCCACGTTCACGAGCAGCGCGCCGTCGGGCATCGCAGCGAGCGCAGCTGCGTCGATGAGCCCCCGCGTCTCCTCGGTGAGGGGAACCGCGAGAATGACGATCTCGGCCTCCGCAAGACGCTCATGCAACTCCGAGAAGCCATGCACCGCAACGGCGTCACCGGCAAGATTGCGCTGCTCGCGAGCCGAACGCGCAAGCCGCTCAAGGCGCACCTCGAAGCCCGTGAGTCGCGCTTCAACAGCCTGCGCCACACCCCCGTACCCCACCAGCAGCACCCGGCGATCCGCGAGACTCGGGAAGCTCCGCAACTCCCACCGCCCCGCATCGCCCGCGCGCACGAAATCGGGAAGACCCCGCTGCGCAGCAAGAGTGAGCGCCAAAGCCAACTCCGCGGTGGAAGCCTCATGCACTGTCGTCGCGTTCGCAAACGGCAGCCCACTGGGCAGATGCTTCGCCACGCCGTTGAACCCGATCGACTGCCACTGCACCAGCCGCACCTCAACCCCCGCGAGCGCAGACAGGCGCCGCGCACCACCCCAATACGGCGGCACCACAATGTCGAAGAACGAGCGCGGGGCCGGAGTGTCAAGATCCCACTCCACGAACTCGACCCCGGGCAACTCGCCCAGAACGTCGCGCAGCGGCTCTTCAGCGGGCAGGGAGACGACGAGGTCAGACATACGATCGAGTGTAGTGTCGACGCGTTCCGCCGCGGGAGCCCCCGGCTTTCCGAAGCTCGCTGCAGCGCTGCGCCGCACTTGGCTGTACGGTAATAGATATGGACACCTCGTATTTTGAGCGGCTCCCCGAGAGCATTCAGAAGCTCGTCGTTGACGGCTTGGACGCCGAAGTGCAGGCCGGGCTTGAAAAGCTCGACGAGGCCAAGAAGTCGGGATCGCTCGGCACCGAGCAGCAGACCGCCATCGAAGGCGACATTCGCCGGGCCGCCGAACTGCGCAACCGCTTCGCCCCCGCCTGAGCCGCACCCCCGCAAGAACCACTAGCCCGAACTGCTCGGGGGACGAGCCTCGGGTTTAGCGGAGCCACGGGCAGTCTGCGCGCCAAGGGAGCAGTGTGACGGCGGATCGCGATCCGCCATCGCACACAACGTCAGCCGGCCGTGAGCAGCCCGCTTCCCTTTCGCACCCGCTTCTGCTGATACATGCGAGCATCGGCGGCGGCGATCGCGTCAGCCATCGGCACCCGGCCAGGCTCAGCCACCGCAAGTCCCACCGAAGCCTCAACCTCAGCGGCGGCGAGCGCAGCCACGATCGCAGACAAACGCGCCTCGAACTGCGCCTGGGTGACACCGTTCGCCAACACCATGAACTCGTCGCCACCGCAACGGGCAACGTGGCTGCCAGCAGCGCACGCACCCGCCAGCGCCTGCGCAGCCCGAACAATCAGAGCATCCCCGGCAGCGTGCCCATGCGCATCATTGATGCGTTTCAACCCGTCAAGGTCGATCACCGCAACAGCCACAGGATCACCGAACGCATCCAGGCGCTCCTGCGCGTCAGCAACGACCCGCTCCCAGCCACGCCGGTTCAACACACCCGTCAATGGGTCGGTCTGCGCGAGCGTCTCAGTGAACTCGAGCCGCCTACGCTCACGGTCAACCCGACGCGAGAGCGCGAGCTGCGAAGTCAACAGCTCGCTGAGCAGGAACACCAGGCTTTCATCAACGCCCTCATCGTCGCTGAGAGGTGCGGGCCGCACACCGCAGAGCACCCCGAAAATGCCCTCGCGGTCATCCCCAATCGGGTAGCCAGCATAGGCGCCGACCGTGTCTGAGGCGGCCAGATCCGAGTAGTCGGGGTCATTGCGAGAGTTGCGCACTACATGCTTCGCGCCTGCCGACATGCGACTGCAGAACGACTCCGTCCACGCAACCCGGTCACCCACCTCGAGCAGACGATCATGGTGCACATGCAAGTGGATCTGCTCGCCCCCGGCAACACGCGACACCGACCAATCGGTGAGCGGCGTGTGCGCATTGAGGTAGGCAACAACACGCTCCGCAGACTCAGTGAATGATCGGGCACCGCTCATGCCCCGCGCACCGGGTGATTGCATATCGCTAATGTAGCCCACCGCCCCGCGCCCGCGCATCCGGGGCAAGATCGAGGCTGGTGTTCTGCGTGCGACGCAAACAGCGAGCAGGAAGGACTCTACTTAGTCGTAGTAGTGCACAGTGCTGCGGATCTGATCCGCGAACCGATAGATCTCATCCAAAGACTCGATCGGATGCCTGGTCTCATTCTTATCCGCGTCGAACAACCCGAGATACTTCTGCGAAGCGTTGAACCACAGTCTTGCGAGTGGCCGCCGATTGTTATCGTCAAGCAGCACCCCGCAGTAAGTCTTCGTGTCTCTCTGGGAGATACGAGCGGGAGGCACTTCGCTGCAGGCGATGGCTCTCACGATCTGGAATGCTTCTATCTCTTCCAGAGTCGTCTCAATACCCTTGTTCTTGTCGGCGCTCTCAAGAGACGCTTCAGCAACGTGCTCGCTAGCCTCGGCAGAGGAGACAGACGTACTGTCAGGGAGAACCGCTTGACCCCCTAGCGCAGCCTTCAAACGGTCGTTCACACGATCGTTCAAGAACTGCTTGCCGGCCTTCTCCACCAACCCAGAGAACTGCTCACGCACCTTTTGCGTAAACGCGCCTTCATACACTCGCGTAGTCAGGAACTTGACCCAATCAGTGTCGGGAGAGGTGAACTGTACAGCGAGCACCCGCTTGAGTTCTCCGACATACTTCAGTTCTTCTGCGGCGCTAATGATCGAGTCAAGGTCGAATGCGTCTTTGGTGAGTTTACGAAGCTCTGGCACCAACGCAGAGTCAAGGTCAGAGAGCTGCACTACAAGGAATGGCTTCTCGTCCATCTTGTTGGGTGCGTCCAGATCGGTGAAAAACTGATACTCGTCGCCATTCGTAAGGACCGCAATACGCGCATTTGCAACGGCAAAGTAACGGAACAGCTGCGAAGCATGCTTGATATTCAAGGGGGCACCAATGTGCTTGCATTCGATGAGAATCTGTACTTCGTCATCTTTGACAATGGCGTAGTCGATCTTCTCGCCCTTCTTGGTTCCCACATCAGCAGTGAACTCCGGGACGACCTCATTCGGGTTGAAGACGTCATAACCCAGAACGAGAGAGATAAAGGGCATGACGAAAGCGTTCTTCGTAGCCTCCTCGGTCTCAATCGTAGATCGCTGCTGGGCAATCTTGGTCGCGAGACTGGAAAGCCGTTCTGCGATATCCACCGACATTAAAGCTCCTGTAGTCGAAGTGTCTTTGCCCGATCTTATCTCTTAAATTCTTTACCAAATGTTTTTCATAAGTACCGAGAAAATAGGAACTATGTAACAAGTGCTTCTACCTAAATTTAGGCATTGGGCTGCGATCACCACTAGCAGCCATTCTTAACTGTCAATATCTTTAGTGCCATCCATGCTTTTGGCATGATCAATACCGACGCCTGTAGGGTGGCGACGTGCGCATGATCTACCTGGACGAATCCGGACGCGGCAACAAGTTCTACTTCTTCGGAGCGTTGATCGCTGACGCGCCCGCCATCCAAGACATCGAGCGAGGCTTCAATGAGATTGCAGGCCTCATTGCGGCGAATGTCGCGGGCTTTGACCCACGAACCGAGTTCCATGCAGTCGACATGTTTCAAGGCACCTAAGAATGGAAACAAGTACCGATCGCATGGCGGGTGAAAGCGTGCGACCTGGCAGCGAAGGTTCTGGCGCGCTCCTCTGCTCGATTCATCTTCCGCGGAGTCGACATTGAGGGCTTGGAGCGTAGGTATGCGAACCCTCATCCACCGCACCTCCTCGCCTTGGCCCAGGTGCTCGAGCAAGCTGACACCTTCCTCGGCAACGAGGGAAGCGCACTCCCAATCGGTCTCGCACATGCCGACGAGCACCACTCCGCGCACAGCGCCCGGAGAAGCCTTCGGGACTTCAAAATCGCACGCGTGCCCGGTTACACCACCCGTCAGCTGCACCGCATAGCCGACACCATCTACTTCGGCCCTTCGCACGAAAGCCGGCTGCTGCAGGCCGCAGACGTCGCCACCTACTTCATCAACCGAGCCAGAACAATCACGGAGCAGGATCCGCGTTCTTCGAAAGCCGTGGCCAAGATCGTCAAGAACATTCGCTCCATCACTGCCCATGAATGGGTTTGGAGCCCCCGATAATCTCCAGAAAGACACAACGCCCCGACTGAAGTCGGAGCGTTGGCTGATGCGGGAGGCTTTCGCGTCCTGCAAAATAAACATATCACGGAGGACCAGCCACCACGAGGTCTGTGCTCTCGAAGAAAACAGCTGAGCCCCTGATGGACGATCCACTTTCTCGTCCGACAACACAAAAGCCCGGTCAGAATTCACTTCTGACCGGGCTTTTTGCTGGTGGCGGATGAGGGATTCGAACCCCCGTAGGCAGTGCCAGCTGATTTACAGTCAGCCCCCTTTGGCCGCTCGGGTAATCCGCCGTCGGCCGCGCAAGCACGACCAAGAGACCACTTTAGCGCCTCCCTCCCGCGAACGGAAATCGGCGGGTGCCGTGAGGGCGTGGCAGGATCGGAGCATGACCACTCTCCCTGAAGAACTCACCCTGGTCACCGCCGACAGCGTCGACGACATCCCCACACGCATCTTCTACCGCATCGCCCAGCTTCGGCAGGAGGTCTTCGTGGTGGAGCAGGAGTGCGTCTACCTCGACCTCGACGGGCGCGACCTCGAAGCGGGCGCGAAGCAGCTGTGGGCGCAGACCGCTGACGGTGAGATCGCCGCGACGGTGCGCGTGCTCGACGAGAGCGCGCAGGAGGCGAATCTCATGAGCATCGGTCGCGTCGTCACCGCCCCCGCCTGGCGCGGCCGAGGCGTCGCCGCCGCGCTGCTGCGGGCCGCGATCGCGGGGTGCGCGGGGCGTCCGATCCTGATTCACGCCCAATCTCATCTCGCCGGCTGGTATAGCGGCTTCGGGTTCACCGCGTGCGGCGATGAGTTTCTCGAAGACGGCATCCCCCACACCCCGATGCGTCTGGGCTAATACCCGCACCACGATCCTTCACACATCGCCAGACCGTGGCCGCGACAAGGCGAGGCTAACCTCCGGCAAGCCAGAGGCCCAACTCAGCTCAGCTCAGCACACCGCGTTAATCCTCGATGAGCTCGTCGAGCCCGGGCACCTCGGTCGCCAGACCGTGCCGGTTCGCTCGCGCCGACACCGCTTGCTCGCGCAGCAACGTGAGCAGTTCGACAGGGCCCGCCATGGTGACCGGCTGCGCCCAGAGCGCCACGCGATCCAACCCGCCCAGCCACTCGGCGGTGCGCACCGCGTCGCCGCCGATGAGCCTCACCCTGTCGGCCGCCACACCGTCGGCGCTGACGGGGCCGGAAACCGCCAGGCGCTCGACCCAGTCATCGTCGCGTTCGAGCGACACTTCAACGCCCTGCCGCTCGAGAAACGCGGTGACCGCAGTCGGCAGCAGCTCACCGGTCGACACCGACACTGGCGCGCGCACGAGCAGGGCTGCCGCGAGCACGCGCACCAGCGATGCGATGCTGCCTCCCTCGGCGAGTCGCAGCTGTGTGATGACGGGCAGATAGCGGATCACATTGCGTTCGACGCCCAGACCGATGGTGTCGCGTCTCAGCCCGAAGGAGGTGCGCCAGGCGAGCGCGTCGGCGAGCGCCGCTCGCCGCACCTCATCGAACTCCTCGTAGTGCAGCACCGTCTGCGCCGCCTCGATGAGCAGGCGCACTTCGGGTTCGAGCCCGCGCAGATGCAGTGTCTCGCTGCGTGTGCCCTCTCGCAGCTGCCAGGCACCGAGCGGCAGCAGGCGGTTGGGGCCGCCGCTGAGCGCGGGCAGGCCCATTGCTGCGTCGTTCCAGGCGCCGCCGGGGTGCCGTTCAATACGCGCCGCCGTGGTGGGGCGGTTGATCGCCAAGAATGCTGCCTCGACCCCTGCGAGCCAGTTGAGAATCTCATCTGTGTCGTTCGATTGCAGGCCCGCCGCGACGCCGCTGCCCGCCGCGTTCTGCAGGCGCAGCGCCTCATCAAGGGTGTGGGCGTGCGCGATGCCCAGCACCGGCACACCGCGGGCGTCGTTCCAGAACGATGACGACGCAGAAACGCCGAGACGCACTCCGGGGCTCCACAGTCGCCCCTCGGCGTCGAGCCTACGCGGCTCGACAAGCCATGATTCGCCACGCCCGAGTTCGGTGAGGGCTCGGAGCGCCGCCTCACCGGGGGCCGTAGCGAGCGGCCCTACGTCGAAGCTGAGCGGATCCGCCTCCTCAGGCTTCGCGGTGTCGCCGACCCGAAGGGCGCGCACCGCGTCGGCGAGGCCGTCGCGGAAGCGACGCGAGCGCCCCACACTGCCGAGCAGAATCGCCACCTGGGCGGTGCGCGGGTGGGCTCCCGCCGCAGAGAAGGCCGAAGCAACGAGGTCAACGATCGCTCGGTCGATTTCGGCCGATGGCGCCACGAGCACAGTGCCTCGCGCATGGAATCGGCCCTCGATCTGCAGATCGGGTCTGCGGCGGGCGATCTCGCGCGCTGTGGCGCGGTCGCCGAGCACAATCGCCCTGTCGATGCCGGCGTGGGAAATTCGCTCGAAGAGCTGCAGGGGCTCGCCCGCTGATTCGATCACTACTGCGCCAGGGGTGATGCCGCCGACCTCCCATTCTTCGCGCAGCGCCTCGGCTGAACGCATGAACCGCTCGGGCACCGCCCACAGCACGCCGTTGCCCGCGCCGAGCGCGGCGAGCACCGACTCTGCCTGTTGTGAGAGCGGTGTGGTCGCGTCGGCGACGACGAGCACCAGGCCTTCCGAGACGAATGTGGCTCCGCGAACCGCCGCCAACCCTTCTGCGAGCTGACCACAGTAGCGGGCGGCATCGACGATGTCGCCCACTTCGGCGTCGAGCTCTGCTGCGGGCGCCCCGGTGTCGGCGGCGAGCGTCTGCAGCAGGCGGTCGCGCGCGGCGACCACGGCAAGCGCGGCCCGCCGCAGCCGCGACGCTCGCGCCCGCGGGGCTTGGCCGCTCCACCGCTGGCCGGCATCACGTGCCGCGCGCAGCAGCTGCTCGGCGGTATCGGGGGTGGCGGGGGTGGCGGGGGCGTCCGCAGCCCCGGGCTGCGCATCGGCCGTGGTGTCATCTGCGAGGTCGGTGCCGCGCGCGTCGGCAAGGGCATCATCAGACTGCGCACTTTCAAGCTGCGCGCTGTCAGCCGCGCGGGCGAGCAGTGCTCGCACCCAGTCGCGGTTGCCTGCGAGGCTTGCATCGGTGGCTGGTTCGCCCGCGAAGCCAGATTCCGAGACCACCGGGATCGGGCACGGCGGGGCCAACGGTTCGAGACGCACTTCACCCGTTGAACCTCGGGTGAGGCCGAGCACGGCGGCGGTGAGGCCGCCGGTGTCGAAGCGCGCTGGTTCGTCGGGTGCCCGGTAGAACAGGGCGCTGTCGCGCTCGCTGGGATCCCATTCGCGGGCGCGCAGCTGGGTGCGGTGCGATGCGGGGGGCGGATCAGCGGCGAGTGCGGCAGCCGCCCGGAACGCCGCCTGTTCCGCCTCAGCCCCCTCCGCCTCGACCAGCGCGTCGAAGCGGGCGATCACCGACTCGGGATCCGCCGCTTCGGCCGCGAAGCCCACGAGCAGATCGACAGCACCCGAGAACTCTCGTGGCGCGACGACGGGCAGCGAGACGCGCACCTCGGGGGCCGCGTCTGCGATCACCTGCGCGAGACCGGGGGCAATGCCGCTGCGTAGCTGCAGGGAGAACAACTCCTGCGCACCCAGCTGCTCGGCCAGGGCTACGGTGCCGCTCAGCACGAAGAGGTCTTCAGAGGCGATGATGGGGCGCAGCACGGCGGCCCGAGCCGGGTGCAGCGCCAACTCGATCAGGCGCAACAGCTGCGCTGTGACCTGCTCGCGCTCCTCGAGCACGGGCACCGGCAGCCCGCTCTCAATAGAGGCGATGCGCTCGGCGCTCGCCACCCCGGAAACCCCGATCACGGCTTCAACTGCTGCCCCGCCATCGGCCGCGCGCTGCTGCGCCCAGCGGCTGATGCGGTCGTAGTGCTCACGCGCTTCGGGCAGCTCGGCCATGATGCGCACCCCCAGCCGCACCCGGTCGAGCGCTGCATCGGCGAGGGCGCGCACCACAATCTCGGGCAGCAGGCGCGCCCAGCGCACGCTACGGGGTTCGAGGTGCACAGTGGTGCCGTGCTCGGCGGCCGCGTCGAGCACCGGGCGCAAGGCGCGCACCGCGCGCAGCACGTCGTCTTCGGCAGACCAGTCACTGCCGCCGGGTGCGATGCGGGCGGGATCGACCACGAGGTGCCCCACTGCGGGCAGCGCGCAGAGCGCCACTAGCCTGGCCACCTCGGCCTCGGCACCGGCAGGCCCGTGCACGGCCTCGCCGAGCGGCACGACCACGGGCACCATGTCGGCTTCGGCCACACGCCGCAGCGCCTCGGTAAGGCGACTCATGCGCGCCGGGCCTGCGAGCCTGCCGCTGCTCGGCAACTTCGCGGCGAGCACCAGATCGGCAACTCTGTCGCGCAGGCGCCGTCGCGCCATCGGCAGCACGGCCCAGGGCAGGCCCAGCGACGTGGCACCCCCGGCACGCACTGCCAGGCGGTCGCGTGTCGGCAACGACGGGGGCACCTCCTGTGAGACTTCTCGCAGCCCAGCAGCAGACGCGAACACGTCTTCGGTGCTTGCCAGCAGTTCGAGCAGGCGCCGAGTGAACTCGAAGCTCTCGGGGTCTTGTCGCATCGCCCGCAAGAAGCCCGGCTGCGCATCGCCGTCGCGAGCACTCAGCGCTGCGAGCCACCCCGCGGCGCGAGCCTCAGCCTGATCGGCGATCGCCTCCCACGTCGTGTCGCGACCGAACATCTCTGCTGCCATGTGCCCACTGTAGAGGTCACCTCCGACAAAATCGGGAGCGCACGCGGGCACCGCTCAAGCCCCTGCACACGGGTATCGTCCATGCCCGCAAGCAGTCCCCGCCTCCGCGCCCGATCCGCGCCAATCGCGTGCATCGAGGTAACGCGTGTGGTCGTTATCGCGCCGGATAACGACCACACGCGTTACCTCGTCGCCACCGACAGCAGGGAGGAAGCGAGGAACGGAGGCAGGGCGAGAGCCCCTACGAGAGCAGCGCGCGGTCGTCGAGCTGGGCGCCCTTGATCTTGCCGAACTCCTCGAGCAGGCGCGGCACCGTGAGCGTGCGCTTCTCTTCTGCAGAGGCCGAGAACACGATCCGCCCCTCGTGCATCATGATGAGGCGATTGCCGAGATTCAGCGCCTGCTCCATGTTGTGCGTCACCATCAAAGTAGTCAACCCACCCTGCGACACGATGCGCCCGGTGAGTTCGGTCACGAGCGCGGCCCGCTGCGGATCGAGCGCGGCCGTGTGCTCGTCGAGCAGCAGGATGCTCGGATGTGTGAACCCGGCCATGAGCAGTGACAGCGCCTGCCGCTGACCACCCGAGAGCAGGCCGACCTTCGCGGTGAGCCGGTTCTCAAGGCCGAGTTCGAGCGACCGCAGATCTTCGCGAAAACGTTCGCGCAGCGAGCGGGTGAGCGCAAGACCCAAGCCGCGCCGTTTGCCGCGCCGCACCGCGAGCGCGAGGTTCTGCTCGATGGTGAGATCAGGAGCGGTGCCCGCCATCGGATCCTGGAACACGCGGCCCACATACGCGGCCCGCTGATGCTCCTTGAGCTTGTTCACGCGGCGACCGTCGATCTCGATGCTGCCACTATCCACGGTGTAGCGGCCGGAGATCGCGTTGAGCAGCGTCGATTTGCCGGCACCGTTCGAACCGATCACGGTGACGAAGTCGCCCTCGTCGAGGTGCAGACTGAGCCCGGCGAGCGCGCGCCGCTCATTGACGGTGCCCGCGAAGAAGGTCTTCTCAATAGTGTCGATCTTGAGCATGCGACTACCTTCCGCTGGTCTCTGAGGGGGATGCACCGTTGGCGGGCGCGGCGGTCGCCGGTGCGGGATCCGCCCCGCTCACCGCAGCCTGCGCAGCCCTGTCGGCTTCGGTCTCGATCACCACCGAAGCCCCGCGGCGACGCAGGGCCGGTAGCTTGCGCAGGAAACCCCAGCGCGGCAGCAGCAACGCCACCACCACCAGGGCGGCCGTGATGAACTTCATGTCGTTGGGGTCGAGCCCGGCGCGCAGTGCGAAGAAAATAATGAGGCGGTAGAGCACGGCACCGAAGATTACGGCGAGGCTTGCCACCCAGATGAAGCGTTGTCCGAAAATCGCCTGGCCGATAATGACGGAGGCGAGACCCACGAGGATGAGACCGACACCCATACTGATGTCTGCGAAGCCCTGATACTGCGCCACGAGCGCACCGCAGAGCGCGACAAGACCGTTCGAAATCGCGAGGGTGAGGATCGTGGTGCGATCGGTGTTCACACCGAAGCTGCGGATCATCTGGCCGTTGTCGCCGGTCGCCTGGATCGCGAGGCCGAGGTTGGTCGACAGGAACCAGTCGACCACGAGCTTGAGCACCAGCACACCTGCCGCGATGATTGCGACGCCGCCCCAGCTGCCGAGCAGATCGCCCTCGCGCAGCGGAGTGAACAGCGTCTCGGCGCGCAGCATCGGCAGGTTGGCGGCACCTGTCGCGCCCTCTTTCGCCGTGCCCATGATGCGCAGATTGATCGACCACAGCGCGATCATGGTGAGAATGCCCGCCAGCAGGCCATCGATGCGGCCCTTCGTGTGCAGCAGGCCTGTCACGATGCCCGCGATCACTCCGGCACCGGCGCCGGCCGCCGTCGCGAGCACGGGGTTCTGTCCGAGCGTGATCAGCGCCGCCGCGACGGCTGCGCCGGTGGTGAAGCTGCCGTCGACGGTGAGGTCGGGGAAGTTCAGCACCCGGAAGGTGAGGTACACACCAAGCGCCATGACTCCGTAGATGAGTCCGAGTTCGAGCGCGCCGATCATGCGATGTTCCTTACTGTCGTACAGAGCCGCCGGCCGAGCCGTCGGGGCGGGATCCGAGAGAGGATCCCGGCCCCGTCGAGCTCAGCCGGCGGCGAATCTGCGGGTCTCGGCTACTCGCCGACGGTCTCAGCCTGGTCGAGGATGTCCTGCGGGATCTCGACGCCCATGCGCTTCGCAGCGCCCGGGTTGACGACGTAGGCGAGCTCGGTGGCGAACTCGACGGGCATGGTGGCAGGCTTCTCACCCTTCTGCAGGATGCGGATCGCCATCTCACCGGTCTGACGGCCGAGCTCGGTGTAGTCGATGCCGAGCGTGGCGATCGCGCCGCCCTCGACGGTGCCGGCCTCGGCGCCGATCACGGGGATCTGCTTCTCTTCAGCGACCTGCACGAGCGAGGAGATGCCACCCACGACAAGGTTGTCGGTGGGCACGTAGATGGCGTCGACGTCACCGAGGGCCTCGGTGGCCTGCGCGATGTCGTTGGCGGTGGTGACCGTCTTGGTGACGATCTCGAGGTCGAGACCGGCGGCAACCTTCTCAGCTGCGGCGACCTGCACCTCGGAGTTCACCTCGCCCGAGGCGTAGACGATGCCCACAGTGGTGGCGTCGGGCACGAGCTGCTTGATGAGCTCGAACTGCGCCTGCAGGGCATCCTCGGGCACGGCATCGCTGGTGCCGGTGACGTTGCCGCCCGGCTTCGCGTTGGAGTTGACGAGCTCGGCGGAGACCGCGTCGGTGACAGCGGTGAAGAGCACGGGCTTGTCGGTGATGGCCTGCGCTGCTGCCTGCGCGGCCGGGGTGGCGACGGCGAGCACGAGGTCGGTGTCGGAGGAGGCGAAGCCCTGAGCGATCGACACAGCGGTGGCCTGCTCGCCGTTGGCGTTCTGCAGATCGAACTCGACGGTTTCACCCTCGACGTAGCCGGCGTCGATGAAGGCCTGCTTGAAGCCTTCGGTGGCCGAGTCGAGTGCAGGGTGCTGCACGAGCTGGCTGATGCCGATCGAGACCTTCTCGATGGAGGCATCGGCGCTGTCGGTTGCTTCTGAGGAGCCTGAGCAGGCGCTGAGCGTGAGCGCGGCAGCAGCGGTGAGGCTGACTGCGGCGAGCGCACGGCGGAACGAGGTCTGACGCATGTGTTATCGATCCTTCGCAGGTCTACCCGCCGAGGCCAGTGCCTCGGCGAACTGAGAGATCGGCGCGAGTAAACGCCGATTCAAGCATCGTAGACTGCGGCGACCTTATTCGCGCAAACCGGCCGCGGTTTCGTGATCCACACGTTGTGTTGGGGTGACGCGATACGCCGCCTCGTTCTGCCAGAGGCGGCGTATCGCGACTCCCCGCGGGAGGGGCGGGCATGGGGCCCGCCCCGGTTCAGGCGAGCAGTGCTCTGTCGTCGAAGCTTGCGCCCTTGATCTTCGCGAACTCAGCGAGCAGCAGCGGCACGGTGAGGCGCTGCTTCTCCTCGGCCGAGGCCTGGAAGACGATGCGCCCCTCATGCATCATGATGAGGCGGTTGCCGAGCTTCAGCGCCTGCTCCATGTTGTGCGTCACCATGAGGGTTGTCAGACCGCCCTCGGCGACGATGCGCTCGGTGAGGTCGGTGACGAGCGCTGCCCGCTGCGGATCGAGCGCCGCGGTGTGCTCATCGAGCAGCAGGATCCGCGGCTTCGTGAAGCCCGACATGAGCAGGGACAGCGCCTGCCGCTGACCACCCGAGAGCAGGCCGACCTTCGCGGTGAGCCTGTTCTCGAGGCCGAGTTCGAGCGAGCGCAGCTCCTCGACGAACTGCTCGCGCCTGGCCTTCGTGATCCCAAGGCCGAGGCCACGGGTCTTTCCGCGCTGCAGCGCGAGCGACAGGTTCTGCTCGATCGTGAGGTCGGGCGCGGTGCCCGCCATCGGATCCTGGAACACGCGGCCCACGTAGCGTGCGCGCTGGTACTCCTTGAGCTTGTTGACCCGGCGGCCGTCGATCTCGATGGTTCCGGTGTCGACGGTGTATCGACCCGAGATTGCGTTGAGGAGGGTCGACTTGCCGGCGCCGTTCGAACCGATGACGGTGACGAAGTCTCCCTCGTCGAGCGTCAGGCTAAGTTCGACAAGCGCCTTGCGTTCGTTGATGGTGCCCGCGAAGAAGGTCTTCGAGATGCGATCGATGTTCAGCATGTGCGCCTACCTTTCTGCGCCGGGAACGGTGACGCCGGTGGTCGCCGAGGCGACGAGATCGGGCGCTGGATCCTTCGATCCCGGTCTGCGGTTGCCGCGATCCTTGAACGATGGGAGCTTCTTGAGGAAGCCCCAGCGCGGGAGCAGGAGCGCGAGGATGACGAGCACTGCGGTGACCGCGCGCATGTCATTCGGGTTGAGGCCGACCGACAGTGCGAAGAACACGATGAGTCGGTAGAGCACTGAGCCGATGAGCACCGCGAGGCTCGCCATGAACAGGTTGCGCTGCCCGAGCACCGCCTGGCCGAGGATCACCGAAGCGAGGCCGACGAGGATGAGGCCGACGCCCATGCTGATGTCGGCGAAGCCCTGATACTGCGCGACGAGTGCGCCTGCGAGGGCAACGAGACCGTTCGAGAGGGAGAGGGTGAGGATCTTGGTGCCGTCGGTGCTCACACCGAAGCTGCGGATCATCTGCTCGTTGTTGCCGGTGGCCTGGATCGACAGCCCGAGGTCGGTCGACAGGAACCAGTCGACGATGAGCTTGAGGAGGAACAGGGCCACGGCGAAGACGAGTACCGCGATCCAGGTCTTGCCCATCCAGCCACTGTCGCGGAGCGGCGTCATGACGGTGTCTTCACGCAGCAATGGCACATTCGCTTTGCCCATGATGCGGAGGTTGATCGACCAGAGGGCGATCATCGTGAGGATACCGGCGAGGAGTCCGTCAATGCGGCCCTTCGTGTGGAGGAGACCGGTGACGGCCCCGGCCACGAGCCCGGCCGCGCCACCCGCGAGGGTGGCGAGGACCGGGCTCTGGCCCGAGGTGATGAGCGCAGCGGCAACCGCAGCTCCGGTGGTGAAGCTCCCGTCGACGGTCAGGTCGGGGAAGTTCAGCACCCGGAAGGTGAGGTAGACGCCGAGCGCCATGACTCCGTAGAGGAGCCCGAGTTCGATTGCTCCGATCATCGTTACTCGATGACGTTCGATGCGCGCTCAACGAGAGCCTGCGGCACCTCAACGCCGAGACGCTTTGCCGCTTCGAGGTTCACCGTGAGCTCGAGATCCTTCGAGGTTTCGACAGCCATCGTTGCGGGGTCGGCGCCTTCCTTGAGGATGCGCACTGCCATCTCGCCGGTCTGGTAGCCGAGCTTCTCGTAGTCGATGCCGAGGGTGACAACGGCACCGCCCTTCACATGCTCGGAGTCGGCGCCGACGACGAGTATGCCGCGATCCTCGGCAACGCCGATGATCGAACCGAGGCCGGCGATGACGAGGTTGTCGCTGGGGGTGTAGATCGCGTCGACGTCGCCCAGTGCCTCAGTGGCCTGCTTGAGCTCGTTCGCGTTCGTGACGGTCTGCTCGACGAGCTTCATGCCGCGCTCCTCGGCGGCCTTACGCGCCAGCTCGACCTGCACCTCGGAGTTCACTTCGCCGGAGCTGTAGACGACGCCGACGGTCTTCGCATCGGGGTTGATCTCGGTGATGAGGTCGATCTGGTCGGCGACGGGGTTCATGTCGCTCGTGCCGGTGACGTTGCCGCCCGGCTTCTTGTCCGACTTGACGAGGTCGGCGGCGACGGGGTCGGTGACGGCGGTGAAGAGCACCGGCACCTCGGTGATGTTCTGCATGGCGGCCTGTGCCGAGGGGGTGGCGACGGCGAGCACGAGGTCGGGGTTATCGTTCGCGAGCGTCTGGGCGATGGTCGTGGCGGTAGGCACTTCGCCGTTCGCATTCTGCTCGATGTACTTGATGTTCTCGCCCTCGGTGTAGCCCGCGTCTGCGAGGGCTGCCTTGAATCCCTTGACTGCGGCGTCGAGGGGCGGGGCCTGTACGAACTGGCTGATACCGACGGTGGTCTGCTCCGAGCCGGAGCCCTCGCCACCGGCGGGGGACGAGCAGGCGCTCAGCGCGAGCGTCGCGGTTGCGGCGAGACCGAGCAGAGCAAGTGCCTTGCGGTTGCGGGTGAATGCCATGGTGGAGTCCTCACTCGAGTTCCATATTGCGTGCCTCGGGCGGGATTGCGCCGAGGAAGATGGGGTCACACGACGCGATAGGACTGCGTCGTCCGATTGGTGTTGATGCTAGCTCCGAGGAGCCGATACGGCAAAGTTGCCATGAGAAAACTGGCGAGATGTAGCAACTAGCCCAGGACAACCCGGGTTTGGCTATACATTCTGTGCAATATTGCTCCGCGGATCGGCCGTCCCGCCGATCTGCGAAAGCTATGCATCAGCTCAGCGCTTCGACCACCGCGTCGTTCTCCGCGGGCGTTCCGATCGAGATCCGCACCCCCTCCCCGGGGAAGCAGCGCGCAGAGATCCCACGCGCACTCAGACGCTCGGCGACCGTTGCACTCGCAGCGCCGGCCGGCAGCCAAACGAAATTCGCCTGCGACGGGGTCACTGCGTGCCCGGCAGCGACCAGCCCTGCGGCGAGCCGCGCGCGCTCCGCGATCATCACGTCGATCCGCTCCTGGAGCTGCGCCTCAGCACGGAGCGAGCACACCGCCGCCTCCTGCGCGAGCCTGGTGACGGCGAACGGGATCGCCACCTTGCGAAGCGCCTCGGCAACCTCGGTCGGGGCGATCGCATACCCGACCCGCAGCCCGGCGAGCCCGTATGCCTTCGAGAAGGTGTGCAGCACCGCGACGTTCGGCCGGCGGCGGAACACCTCGACACCGTTCGGAGAATCAGGGGCGACGTCGAAGTGCACGTAAGCCTCGTCAATGACGACGAGCACGTCCTCAGGCACCGCTTCGAGGAACGCGTCGAGCTCATCTGCCGAGACGACGGTGCCCGTCGGGTTGTTCGGGTTGCACACAAAGATGAGTCGCGTGCGGTCGGTGATCGCAGCGGCCATCGCGGGGAGATCATGCCGCGCACCGGCGTCGAGGGGCACCTCGACGGGCACAGCGCCTGCAACGCGGGTGAGGATCGGGTAGGCCTCGAAGGATCGCCAGGCGAACATCACTTCGTCGCCTGGCGCCGTCATCGCGTGGATGAGCTGCGCCGCGACCTCTACGGAGCCAGCCCCGAGAACGATGTGCTCCGGCTCCACAGCGAAGCGCTCGGCGAGCGCCGCCGTGAGCTCGGGGGCGGCGATGCTCGGGTAGCGACTCACCGAATCGCCTACGATGCGCCCGAGGTGCTCGACGACCTCGGCAAGCGGCGGGTACGGGTTCTCATTCGAGGAGAGCTTCGCGCTCAGCCCGTCCGGGCCGACGGGTGCCGGCTTCCCGGCACGGTACGCGGCGATCTGTTCAAGCCCGGGACGGAATCCCAGGCGGGGTGCTGTGTGCGACGTCATCGGCGTTCACCTTTCGAAACGGGGCGTGTACTGCGATGTCGTCACCCTAGGAAGCAGGGCCGAAGCTCGTCAAACCGTCCATAAAATCAGCAACAAGCTGCTCAGAACGTATAGCGCTCCCGGGCTTGAATCGTACAGAATGTATATGTTGGGGCGATGGCCGCCCGACGGCACCAGCGGACGCGAAGGAGCACCGTGAGCATCGATCAGCTCGACGTGAAACTCATCACCCTCATCAGCAAAGAAGCAGGCATCTCAGTGGTCGAGTGCGCCAGACGCCTCGGCATCGCCCGCGCCACCGCCCAGGGACGCCTCGATCGACTCAGGCGTACGGGCGTCATCTCTTCGATGGCCCCGCACATCGATCCCGTGGCGATCGGCTACTCGATCCGCTGCTTCTGCTCACTCCAGATCAGGCAGTCCGTGGGGCATCAGCGCGTCGCCGAAAACCTCACCCAGATTCCCGAGCTCCTCGAACTCCACACCGCCACTGGAGACGCCGACATGATGGCCACGATCGTCTCGCGCTCGACGCAGGATCTGCAGCGCGTGCTCGACCTCATCTCCCGCACCGAAGGGGTCGTCAGGGTCTCTTCACGACTCGCGCTCGGCACCCACTTCGAGGGGCGCACACTCCCCCTCGTGGAAGCTGCCGCCGGCGAGGGGGCCCGGGCTGCCGATTCCGCTCGCGCGAGATGATCAGGCGACCCGAGCTCCGCTGAGCCGAGCGAGCGCTACACCAGCTCGCGGGTTTCGTGCAGCGTGCCGATGCGCTCGCCGCTCTCGAAATCGAAGAGGTGCACGCGGTCGGGCTGCGGCGAGACCGTAACGAGGTCGCCGGGATCTGCGTGGTCGCGGCCATCCACGCGCACCACCAGCGACACGCGCTCGCCCGCGAGCTCCGCGTCTCCGAACAGGTAGCCGTCAGCTCCCAGCTCCTCGATGAGGGTCGTCTTCACCGGGATTCCCTGGTCGCCGGCACCGCCGACCACCAGATCTTCGGGGCGCACACCGACGGTCACCCGGCCGCCGCTGATCTTTGCCCGCACGCTCTCCGCCACCGGCAGCACGGCGTTGCCGAGCAGCAGGCCGCGGTCATCGACCTCGACCGTGAACAGGTTCATCGCCGGGCTTCCGATGAAGCCGGCCACAAAGGTGTTCACCGGGTGGTCGAGCAGTTCACGCGGCGACCCCACCTGCTGCAGCACACCGAGCTTCATCACCGCGATGCGATCCCCCATCGTCAGCGCCTCAGTCTGATCGTGGGTCACGTACACGGTTGTGACGCCGAGCCGACGCTGCAACGTCGCGATGCGCGAACGGGTCTGCACGCGCAGCTTCGCGTCGAGGTTCGACAGCGGCTCGTCCATCAGGAACACCTTCGGGGCGCGCACGATCGCACGGCCCATCGCCACGCGCTGCCGTTGGCCGCCCGAGAGCGCCTTCGGTTTGCGATCGAGGTACTCGGTCAGGTCGAGTTGTTCGGCGACCTCCTCGACGCGCTTGCGCCGCTCCTCCTTGGAGACGCCCGCAATCTTCAGAGCGAAGCCCATGTTCTCCGCCACCGACATATGCGGGTACAGCGCATAGTTCTGAAACACCATCGCGATATCGCGATCCTTCGGGGAGACCTGCGTGACATCCTGCTCATCGATGAGGATGCGCCCCTCGGTGACCTCTTCGAGACCCGCGAGCATGCGCAGGGCCGTCGACTTGCCGCAGCCCGACGGACCCACGAGCACAAGAAACTCGCCGTCCTCGATGTCCAGATTCAAATGCGTCACCGCGGGCCGTTCCGTTCCCGGGTATTGCAGGGTCACGTCGTCGTACACGACTCTCGCCATTGAGGTTTCCTCTCGTTCCACCGGCAGGTACGTGCCGGACGATCCGTTGTGAAATCGAAGTCGTCGGCGCGGCAGCCGACGCTGCCAGTGTGGCAGAACCCCTCTGCATTGCCAAGGAGGGGCGGATCACGGGCCGCGTCTCGGCACGCGATCAATGCGGGAGGCGGATCGCGATCCGCACCACCTCCCCCGTGATCAGGCCGCCTGCCCGTACTCCCCCGACGCCACGATAACGGCCCGCGCGATCACCGCATCACGCATTATGAACCCCATTACCGCGGGAGTGGCCTGCGGGTCGAGGTCGATGTGCTCGACATTCAGCGCGTGCACCACGAACCAGTAGTGGTGCACGCCCGTACCCTCGGGCGGAGCCGCTCCGGTGAACACCGGCTGCCGATACTCGTTGGGCATCGCGAGAGCCCCCGCAGGCAGCAGCGCGCTACCTGCCGAGCCAGCACCCGCCGGCAGTCCCGTGACGCTCCCCGGGATATTCGCGACCGCCCAGTGCCAGAACCCAGACCCCGTCGGCGCATCGGGGTCGAAGCAGGTCACGGCAAAGCTGCGGGTCTCAGCGGGGAACCCCGACCAGCTCAGCTGCGGCGAACGGTTCGATCCGCCCGCTGACTCGGCGTACAATTCCGCCGGCAACGGTTCTCCGTCCTGGATATCGGCGCTCGTCACCGTGAAGCCGGGCACCTCCCGCATGCCGGCGTACGGGTTGATCGCGCCTCGACTCGGATTCTTCTGCGTCATCGCTGGAGCCTTCCTCGGTAGCTTCTTCGGGTGCCCGACGCGCCCAGCACGGCGCCGTGTGCGCCGCACTGCGATCGGCCGAATCGGATCCTCACCCAGCCTAGGCCCGAACCCACCGCTCCGCACAGCCCTCCCACGCCCGCGGATATACTGGGCCGGGACCAGATGGATCCGCGGCGGCGAAGCGAGGCGAGGCATGGCAAGTACCACAGGTTCTGAACGAGCCCGTGCCACACTCGCCTACCTGCGGCGCAAGATCACCACAGGCGAGTGGCCCGTTGGCAGCCGCATCCCCATCGAGCCCGAGCTCTCTGAGCAGACCGGCGTCGGCCGCTCCACAGTGCGCGAAGCCGTGCGTTCACTCGCCAGCATGGGCATGCTTGAAACGCTGCCGGGCCGCGGCACCTTCGTGCGTTCCTCGGCACCCACGAGCACCCTGCTGAACGAGTTCTTGAACGACTTCACGCTCGAAGAAATCCTCAGCTATCGCCGCGCACTCGAAATCGAGGCCGCGCAGCAGGCCGCACTGCACCGCACCGATGAAGACGTCGCCGCACTCGAGCAGGCGGCGGCCGAAGAAGTGGGCTGCACCCGCTGCCCCGTACTCGGCCTCGCCGCAGGATCAGACAACTCGGCCTTCGACAGCAAGTTCCACCGCCTCATCTTCGACTCGGCGAAGAACCGCCTGCTCGCCTCGCTCTACGCGGGCATCAACGATCAGCTGCGCACCCCCGAGCACCGCGGGCGTCTCGCCAATGTGGCCACGGGCGCCGAAATGGAACGCGACCACGCGCGCGTGCTCGACGCGATCCGCCGCCGCGACTTCATCGACGCCGTGCACGCCATGGTCGACCACGTCGACCACGACGTGGTGATCGTGAACGACCAGCACGAGGTCGTGCCGCCGCTGGCGCGCACCCCCGAGCAGCAGCAACGCATCAACGACGCGCGCGCCGCAGAAGACGCACGCGTCGAAGAGGGGGCGCGCACGACGCCCAGCACCACCACCGTCTAACCAAATGCGGCGGCACGCGCTCACGCGCGGAGCTGCCTAGACGGTGAGCTCGTGCTCCACGTAGACCCGCAGCGCATCGCGCACGAATTTCGCGCCCGCCGCGCCACCGTAGTTCGCGGCGAACCGCTCATCGGCCACATACATCTCTGCAAGACCGAGCACGTAGCCAGCGAGGTCGCCTCCGGCCTGGTGCGCCGGGGTGCCCGGGATGCCCTGAAGCCACTCGACGTGCCGGCGGGCCAGATCCTGGCCCGCCGGCGCGGCGGGATCCGCCCCACCCTCGGCGGCCGCAATCCAATCTCGGCCCAGCTGCTCCATTACGCCACGCCACTCGGCCCGGCCCGCGTCGCCAAGACCACGCCACCAGCTGTCGCTGCTCGCGTAGGCCTCCGCTCCCCAGCGCTGCTCGACTTCCTCACGGTAGCGAGTGTGATCGAAGCCGTCGAACATGTTCTCTGACATGAGATCCTCCTGTCCCTCTGTCTGCTCCAAAGCGGCATCGGCGGTTCGGGTAAGCGCCGCGATCGTGCGCTCAACCGATCCGATCTGCGCGTCGATCCGCCCCCGCTCCCGCAGCAGCAGATCGAGGTGCGTGTGCAGCACGCGCGCTTCTGCGGTCGCGGGATGCTCCCCGCCGCGCGCCTGCGCGTCCTGCGCCCGCAGTACCTCGCCGATGGCGTCGAGCCCGAGCCCGAGTTCGCGCAGCAGCAGCACCCGCTGCAAGCGCACGAGCGCGCGGTCATCGTAGTAGCGGTAGCCGTTGCTGCCGATGCGGCTCGGACGCACAAGCCCGATGCTGTCGTAGTGGCGCAGGGTGCGCGAGGTTGTGCCCGCGGCTCGCGCGATCTGCTGGATCGAATACTGCACGCTGCCCTCCGGAGATTCGGCCGAGTATCTCCCGGCTCACTCCCCACGCTAGATCTTGACGCTACGTCAAGGTCAAGCGCTTCGCTACGGCGAGCGTCACGCCATCGTGTCGAGGATCTCAGTGAGCTGCTCGAAGGTGGTCAGCGGGTTCACGATCGCGAAGCGTGTATTGGGGCGCCCCGCATGCGAACTCGGCACCACAAAAGCTCTCTGCTCGTCGAGCAGGCGATCCGACCACTGATCGTAGTCGGCGCGCTGCCAGCCATCGCGCTCGAACACCACCACCGACAGCTGCGGCTGGCGCACCAGGCGCAGACCCGGGCGGCGTTCGATCTCGTCGGCGATCCGCCTAGCAAGCGCGATCGAGTGCGTGACCGCCTCCCGGTAGGCTGCCGCGCCATAGGTGGCGAGCGAGAACCAGAGCGGCAAGCCGCGAGGCCGTCGAGTGAGCTGGATCGAATAGTCAGAGGGATCGTAGTGCGCCTGCTCGGTGAGCACGTCAAGGTATTCGGCGTGCTGGGTGTGCGCCTGCCTGCCCGTCTCGGGATCGCGGTAGATCAGCGCACACACGTCGTAGGGCGCGAAGAGCCACTTGTGCGGGTCGACGATCACCGACTCGGCGCGTTCGACGCCCGCGAAGTGCGGGCGACCGAGCGGCGAAAGCATCGCGGTGAGCCCGTAAGCACCGTCGACGTGCAGCCAGAAGTCGAAGTCGTCTTTCAGCGCGGCGATCCCCGCAATGTCATCAACCACGCCGAAATTCGTCGAACCTCCCGTAGCGACCACCGCGAAGACCCTGTCACCGTGCTCCGCAAGCGCCTCGCGCACCGCCTCCGCGCGCAGCACCCCATCAGCATCAGCCGACACCGGCACCACGTCAACATCCATCACCCGCGCAGCCGACTTGATCGAGGAATGCGCCTCAGCGCTGCACACCACCGCCCAACCGTTCTCGGGGCGCGCAGCCGAGCCGGCCGCTTCGCGCTTCGAGCGCGCATGGTCGCGGGCCGCGACCAGCGCAGACAGATTGCCGATCGTGCCGCCCTGCACGAAAACACCGCCGGCACCCTGCGGCAGCCCGAACTCGGCGGCGAGCCAGCCCAGCACCTCATTCTCGGCGTAGACCGCACCCGCGCCCTCCATCCACGATCCGCCGTAGAGCGCGCTCGCCGAGACCACCAGATCGAAGGCGATCGCAGCCTTCGAGGGGGCCGAAGGAATGAACGAAAGATACTGCGGGTGATCGGTCGTGATGCATGCCGGTGCGAGAATATGCTCGAACACCGACAGCGCCCGGCGGCTTCCCAAGCCCTCCTCACTGATGGTGGTGCCCGCCAGTCGACGCAGCTCCTTTGGGGAGACAGCATGGTCGAGCGGCGTATCAGTTGCGAGGATGCGGCGTCTGGAATAGTCGAGCACCAGATCGACAATGCCGCGGGTCTCATCCGAGACGGAGTGCATGCGCGCGTGGTCGGGCTGGTTCATGGTTCTCTGCCTCTCAGAAGTGGGTCGCTTCGGCGCGTGCGCCCGCGAGCGCTGCCCCGATGCCAGTGTCGCACAGCATCATGGCGCGCACGTAGCATGGACAGGTGAGCGAGCCCAAGATTCTGCTGTACTACGTTTTCGCACCCGTCACCGACCCAGAGGCGGTACGGCTGTGGCAGCGCGAACTCTGCGAGTCACTGGGACTGCGGGGGCGGATCATCATCTCTCCGCACGGCATCAACGGCACCGTGGGCGGCGAGCTCGACGCCTGCAAGCGCTACCTGCGGCGCACCCGCGAGTATGCGCCATTCGCAAATCTCGAACCCAAATGGAGCGAGGGCACCGGCTTCGACGACCCAGAACTGCGGTTCGACGCCGCCAGCCTCACGGGTAAGACGCGCCCGGCGCCGTGGCGTCGCATCACTGACTTCCCCAAACTGAGCGTCAAAGTGCGCGACGAGCTCGTCGCATTCGGCATCCCCGACGAACTGCGCGTCGATGCCTCCGGGGTGATCGGCGGCGGCACGCATCTCTCCCCGCAGGCGGTGAACGAACTCGTCGACGAGCGAGGCGACGAGGTGGTGTTCTTCGACGGCCGCAACGCCTGGGAGGCCGAGATCGGGCGCTTCAAGGGTGCCGTGGTGCCCGACGTCGAAACGACGCACGACTTCATCACCCAGATCGACAGCGGCGCCTACGACGACCTCAAGCACCGCCCCGTCGTCACCTACTGCACGGGCGGGATCCGCTGCGAGATCCTCTCAGCAGCGATGCGCGAACGGGGCTTCGAAGAGGTCTACCAAATCGACGGCGGCATCGTGCGCTACGGCGAAGCATTCGGCAACGACGGCCTGTGGGAGGGGTCGCTCGCCGTGTTCGACGGTCGTGAAGCACTCGATTTCGCTCCGGGGGCGGCGGTGCTCGGAAGCTGCGAGGTGTGCGGTGCAGCCTCCAACAGGCTGGCGAACTGCGCCGATGCGAGCTGCCGTGCACGCTTCGTGGCCTGCGACACCCACCCGGAAGCCACCTGCGCGGCGCACGCCTGACGGCTGCGCCCGCCGGCTCTACGCCGTCGACCCGCAGGGCCTCCGGCAAGCGAGCGAGTGGCTGAGCCCCTTCGAGCGCTTCTGGCGCGGCTCCTTCGCCGCACTCGGCACGGAGCTGGCCCGCGGCAAACGCGAACAGCGGATCGCCGCGCAGCACGACGACAACGCCAGATCCGCCACCACCAACCAAGCCCCCGGCAGGAACCCCAGCTCCGCGGCCGCCGGCAGCCCCCACAGGAAGGAGCGATCATGATCGATGTGAACTCGCAGGTCACCGCCGTCAGCCGCGAACTGCGCGACGAGGAGATCGACGGCACCCCCGCCCGCGTGCAGTCACTCAGCCAGGAGTACCCTGCCGCCATCGACGACGTGTGGGAGGCGGTCACGAACGCCGACCGGATCGCCCGCTGGTTCCTCCCCGTCTCAGGAGAGCTGCGCCTCGGCGGACGCTATCGACTCGGAACACAGGCCGCATCGCTGTCCCCCGCCGAGGCTCAGGCTTGGGCCTTCACCGACGAGGGACGCGCCTTCTACCGGGCCGCCGCAGACGGGTGGGGCACCGCACACGAGGCCGCGGGAGCTGACCCCGCAACGGCGGCGCGCGGCGCCGACGCCACCTACGGCTTCTACACCGGCCAGGCACCATCCGAGTAGAAGCAGGGCCCGCTACTCCACGCTGTGCAGGGCTGCGCCGACGATCCCCGAGTTCTGACGCAGCCGTGCCGGCACCAGATCGGCTCGCACCGAGATCAGCGGCAGGAACCGATCGGCCTTCCGGCTGATCCCGCCCCCCACGATGAAGAGGTCGGGCGAGAACAGCTGCTCGACGTGCGAGAAGTAGCGCTGCAGCCGCAGCCCCCACTCCTCGTAGCTCAAGCCTTCCCGCTCGCGAGCCGCAGCCGAGGCGCGTGACTCGGCAACCGCACCGTCGACCTCGAGATGCCCGAGCTCGGTGTTGGGCACCAACCGGCCATCGACGAAGAGCGCCGACCCGATCCCGGTTCCCAGCGTCAGCATCATCACCACGCCGTCGCGCCCGACGCCGGCCCCCAGACGCATCTCCGCGAGCCCCGCCGCATCGGCGTCGTTCAGCGACCGCACGGGTGCGTTCAGACGTTCAGCCAGGCGCTGCTCCAGGTGCTCACCCAGCCACTCGTCGTCGATGTTCGCCGCGGATCCGACGACCCCGTCCTTGACCACGCCCGGGAAGGCGCAGCCGACAGGGCCGCTCCAGCCGGTCTGCGCCACCACGGCAGCAGCCGTGTCGAGCACCGCCGCGACCGTCGCGGGCTGCGGCGTGTCGAGACGCACGCGCTCGCTCACCAGATCCCCGGACGCGAGATCGACGACCCCGCCCTTGATGCCCGTTCCGCCGATGTCTAATCCGAACGCAGTTCTCACCCGCATCTCCTCCCGGTCACCGCTTGCCTGCCCCAGATGCGGGGTGCGGCTCGGCACAGCCATCGTTGCACACGTCGCTCACCCCGACCAAAGAACGCCGTCCATTCCTGGCGAAGCGTGCCCGCTGCGCGAGCGCGCACGCTCGCACAGCCCGGAACGCAGCGGGGCCGCTCCGAGGATGATCCTCGGAGCGGCCCCACGGGGTGCGGACCGCGAACCGCCTACGCGGTCACCTTCCGGCCCCGGATCACCAGCGCCACCCCGCCAAGACCGAGCAGCGTGATCCCTGCCGCGATGAGGCCGCTGAGATCAGCGCCGGTCACCGCGAGCGGCGCCTTGTCGATCTCAACCACACCGGCATCCCAGGTGGGGTCGATGCCCTCGCTGGCGTCCACACCGTTCTCGTAGTTGCGGGTGAGCGCCTTGTTCGTGTCGTCGAGCACGAACTTCTTGCTCACACCCACGAGCGGGTTGCCGCCGGTGATCGCATCGGAGTCGCTTGCGGCGTCGCCAACATTCGGCTTCGTAAAGCGGTAGCGCTTGCCCTGCTCGTCGGTCAGGGTGAAGCGCACCTGGTAGGTGCCAGCATCGAGCATGTCGAACTTGTAGAAGCCGCGGGAATCGGTCTTCGTCGTTGCGACGACCTCGCCCCGGTCGTTCAGCAGTTCGACCTTCACTCCGGGCAGCACGGGCTCGCCCGCGTCCTGCTTGCCGTTCTTGTTGGTGTCGATCCAGGTGTAGTCGCCGACCGCGTACGACTTGGCGTAGGCATTCCACACGTCGTTGTCGGTCACCGTGGCACCGTTCACTTCACCGCGAGCGGTGACCGTTGCGGTGTCGCGGTGGCTCTGGCCGGCTTTCAGGCCGGGGAGCGTGCCCGAGCAGTCGAACTGCGTTGCAAGCTCCATCGGGCCGGCCCAGGTGGTGCCGGTGCTGCCATCGGGGAACTCGCAGACGAGATTCTGGATCTCGCCGGCACCAGCGGTCAGCGCATCGGAAACGGCGATGTCGACCAGGCGGTCGGGGCCGTTGTTCGACACGGTGAAGTTGACCTGCTGGGACTGGCCGCCAGCGAGCGCCTTCCCCTTGAAAGCGGCGGGGTCGTCGTAGTCGCCTGCGTAGCCATCGGCGATCAGTGCACCGTTCGCGTCGTACTCGGGGCCACTGCCGGGCCCTTCGTCATTCCACTTCTCGATGTCGATGCCGGGTGCGCCGATACCGTCGATCGTCGTCGTGGAAATCGGGGTGGTCAGCCCCTCGAGCTGCAGCGAGTTCACCACTTGCTGGCTGCCGTCGTTCACCTCGACGAGGAAGCGGAACGGAATCTTGCCCTGCACGGGGAAGCGCCCGCTCTTCTGCTCGATGGTCACCGTGTGCGTGGTGCTGTTGTAGCTCGCCTCGATGCCGCTCTTCGCAACCGGCCCTGGCACCGCGTCGCTGTTCTGCGGATCGCTCCACACCGCGGGATCATCACTCGTGATGAAGCCGATGAAGTTGACGTTGCTCGGCAACTTGTCGATCACCGTGGGAGCGTTCAAGGAGTTGTAGCTGCCGTGGCCGAGCAGCTCGACCTCGTAGGCGTAGCGGGGCTGGCTCAGCTTGCCGTTCTCGTACGCGACCTTCAGGAAGGGGCTCCACTTCTTGGAATCCCAGATGCGCTTGCGCGCTTCGAGCTCGTCGCCCCACGAGGTAGCGGAGGCGTTGTTCTCGGCCCAGTAGGCGGCTTCGTCGTCGGCACCGTACAGCGTGGCGACGTTTCGCACCTCAAGGGTTTCCCTGCCCTGCAGCACGCGCGTGCGCAGCACGAGATCGACAACGAGGTTCTGCCCAGCGGGCTGCGCCGCAACCTTGTCTTTGCCGCTCTGCGTGAGCGTGATCGTGAGATCGCCCTGCTTCGCGCTGAGCTTGTTCAGGCTGAGATTGAAGTCTGCGGCGTTCAGGTTCGCCCCGGAGTAAGATCCCGAAACCACCACATTGGGCGCGTGCAGGGTATCTGCCGCGACGTCGAACACCGACAGGTCGAGATGGTCGACCAGGTGCAGATCCTGCGCCACAATCCCGGCATTTGACGAGGTCTTCCCCGTCTTCACCGTGAAGCTGTAGGGGATGTTCGTCGCCTGGTCAGGCGTAGCCGAAAGCTCGCCCGCAGGGCCAGCCTTCGTGAACGCGTCGGAGTCATTGAGACCCGGGGTGCGGTCCTGGGGCAACTTGATCGGCCGCACATCGGCGTCGCGCGTCACGGCACCTGACGAATCGGAGTAGGTGAAGCTCGCCGCATTGCGGAAGCGGTAGGCCGTGGCGCCCGCGACGTTGGTGGTGCCGTTCACGATGAGACCCGCACCGTTGCCCGTCGTCGGATCGGCCAACCGGTTCAGCTGCGCGTTCACGAGGATGCCGACGTTCGTGTCCTTGTTCTTG
Organism: Leucobacter sp. VD1; assembly: GCF_037150695.1. Classification (NCBI taxonomy): domain Bacteria; kingdom Bacillati; phylum Actinomycetota; class Actinomycetes; order Micrococcales; family Microbacteriaceae; genus Leucobacter; species Leucobacter sp. VD1. The sequence goes on along the minus strand of NZ_JBBCPO010000002.1, from coordinate 602,834 downwards.
CCGACGTTGACGCGCAGGGTCTGACCGTCGACGCAGTAGCGGCCGATATTAGCGTCGCTGGCGATGGTGGCCGCGTCGCAGGTGCCGGTCGCGAGGGTCAGCGATGAGAAGTCGGGGCTGGTCGAACCACTCGCGAGCGAGACGACGCCGGAGCCCGTCTTCCAGCTGGCCTGAGCCGGCAGCGTGTCGGTGATGACCACGTTGCGGTTCAGGGTGTAGTACGAGTTGCTGCCATCCCAGGTGCTCAGCTTCGCGGTGAGCCGGTATGAGATGTCGACGGGCGCGGGCAGGATGTTGCCGGCGACGTCGGTGGCGAGCTCACGCTTCCAGCTGCCGCCCTCAACAGTCTTATCGAAGACACCGTCGCAGCTCGGGCAGGGGCCCGGCACCGTGCCGCGGATCTGAATGCTCGCAGTGTCGGTGCGCGAATCCGGCCCGAAGGTGGCGGTGTTCGTCTTGGTGATGCCGTAGCTGCCCGGCGCCTTCGGATCGGTGCGCCCGTTGTAGGCTGCGGCGAGTTCGGTCTGATAGGCAGCGACGTCGACGATGCGCGCCGCATAGGTCACGGTGAGCTTGGCGGGGCCCGTCAGCGGGATCGTGCCCGCGAAGGAGTTGTCGCCCGCCTGCACCGTGGGGGCGAAGGTCGGGTTGGTGACCACACCGGCGGCCGCGCCGCCGACACCGCCGGGCGCGTACTGCGTGAGCGTCGCGGTGGCCGCGACGCTGCCGCCCGCACCCGCGACCCCGCTCGCACCGACGTACTGCATGCCAGCCGGCAGCTGGTCGCGGATGGAGTAGTTGGGGTAGCTCTGCCCGTCAGGGATGTTAACGGTGAGCGTGTAGGTGATGTTCTCGTTCGCAATCGCGGGATCGAGGGAGTCGAACACGTAATCACCGTTGCCGTCACGCACCTGCTTGACGAAACGGTCAAGATTGCCGGCCGACACCGCCTTGTCGACGGTATCGGGCACCACGATCGGCGGCACCTCATCGCGGTCGCGCACGTTGATTGTGAGGGTCTGGTCTTCGCCGCCGATCGTCCAAGTGATGGGGCGCGGGCCCGAACCGTTGACATTGGCGAGCGCGAACTTGAGACCGAAGTCGCCGCCGATGATGCCGGCCGGCCAATTCTCCTCGTTGTGGAAGGTGATGCGCACGGTGTCGCCGCCCACGAGCTCGAACTTCTCGATGCCCGAGGTGCCCGCCGGCAGCGGGGTGCCGAGGGTGGCGTTGGGGCCGAGCTTGAAGTCGATCGCCTGCCCCTTCGCGAGTTCCGAATAGGCGACCTCAAGCGTGAGCACCGTGCCCTCGTCGAGCTGAGCGCCGTCGGCCACAGGGTTTCCGTTGCTGGCGACGATCGTCGCCCCGGTGATACCTGCTGGCAGCGCCAGGGCGGCCGTGCCACCGACAGACAACAAGCCGATGCTCATCGCGAGCGCCGCGATCACGGAGACCGCCCGCTTCCACCGGCTCTGACGCCGGGATCCTTCTCGGGATCCAGCGAACCCCAAATTCAACGACACTTTGTATCCTCCCCCGAAGATGTGTAGCGGAATCTCCGCCAGTAAGAAACGCATACCGAACGCACGTCAGTAGCCAACGAATCAGCTAACCGACGCGTAGACGGTACAGGCCTCGCTCAATCTACAGCCTATGCACCACTGCAACGGACGTCTCCGTCACGCGCAGCCTTTCACCCGCGAATTCACCCGTGATTTCACCCGTAAATTCACCAGATGACACCTTACCTAAAAAACGAGTGCCGCCTCGGAGTTCTGCTCCGAGGCGGCACTTGAGCGTGGACGCTACCGGCTATTCACTCGCTGCGCTTCGGCGACGCACCACCAGCAGCGTGCCACCCAGTGCGAGCAGCGCGAGCGCTGCCGCGACGAAGCCGCCGATATCGGTTCCCGTCGCCACGAGGCTAGCGGCCCCGCCCGGCACCTCGATCACACCGGCATCCCAGGTGGGATCGATGCCCTCGCTCGCCTCATACCCGTTCGGGTAGTCGCGGGTGAGTGCGGGGTTCGAGTCGTCGAGCACGAAACGTTTGCTCAAGCCCACGAATGGGTTGGTACCCGTAATCGCATCGGAGTCGAGCGCCGCATCGCCGGCGTTCGGCTTCGTGAAGCTGTAGCGCTTGCCCTGCTCAGCAGTCAGCGTGAACCGCAGCTGATACCTGCCTGCAGCAAGGTTGTCGAACTTGTAGAAGCCGCTGGCATTCGTCTTCGTGGTCGCGACAACCGCGCCGAGCTCGTCGAGCAGTTCGACCTGCACGCCCGGCAACACAGGCTCGCCCGAATCCTGCATCCCGTTCTTATTGATGTCGATCCAGGTGTAGTCGCCCACCGCATACGACTTGGCGTGCACGCTCAAGGTGTCGGTGTCGTAGACCGGGGCGGGATTGACCTCGCCGCGGGCCGCAACAGTGACGGTGTCGGTGTGCTGCTGGCCAGGCTGCAGCGCGGGAATGGTGCCGGAGCACTCGAAACGCTGAGCCGGCAGCAGGGGGCCTGCCCAGCTCGTGCCCGTGCTCGCGTCGGGGAACACGCAGGCGAGGTCGGTGACCGCGCCGGCACCCGAGGTGAGGGCGTCGGAAACCACGATGTCGCGCAGGTTGTCGGTGCTGTCGTTCGACACCGTGAACTTCACAGCCTGCGGTTTGCCTGCCGCAATGCCCTTCGTGACATCGAGATCATAGTCACCGGCGTAGCCGTCGTTCGTCACCGAACCATCGGTGCCATACGCGGGGCCGCTGCCGGCACCCTCATCGATCCACTTCTCGACATCGATACCGGGCTGAGCGCCGGCAACAACAGTCTCGCTCTTCGCGACACCGTAGCTGTTCCAGGCAAGGCTGTTCGCAACCTGCTTGGCATTGGCATTGACCTCGACCATCAGCAGGAACGGCACCGTCGCGCCGCGCTGGTACCAGGTGCCCTTCGGCTTGGAAACGCGCACCTGATGCGTCGCAGCGTCGTAGCTCGCCGCGAGTCGGTTCTTCGTCTGCGTCGGCACCGTCGGCGTGTTCGGGTTGCTCCACTGAGCCGGGTCAGTGCTCGTCACGAAGCCCTTGAAATCGACGTAGGGCGCGAGCTGATCCACCACATTGATGACCGCATCATCTGTGAAGTTGTTGAACGACTTGAACTCGATCTGGTAGACGTAGCGCGACTGCACCACATTGCCCTGATCATCGGTGAGCGCCTTCAACGATCGCTGCCATACCCCGTTCTGCCCGTCCCAGACGCGCTTCGTCACGGTAATCTCAGATCCGTACGAGTTGGCCTCCGCCTGCACCTCTGACCAGTAGTCAGCAAGACCATCAGTGCCGAAGAGGATTGCCTTGTTCGGGATGCTCAGGCTCTCCTTGCCGTTCAGCTTGCGCGTCTGCAGGGTGAGGTCGATCGTCAGACGACCACCCGGGGCGCGCTTCGACACCTCCTCTTTGCCTGCCTCAGACATGCGGATCACCAGATCACCGGCCGCGTTGAGACTCAAGACGAAATCGCTCTGAGTGAGCGCTCGTGCACCCGAATAGCTCGCGTTCTTGATCTGCACTGCGGGGGCCGTGAGCTGGTCCGCTTTGAGTTCGAAGAAGCGCTTGTCGAGGTTGTCGACCAGGTTGAGGTCAGCCGCTGGAGCGGTCTTGTCGGTGTAGATCGTGAAGCGGTAGTCGATCAGCGCCTGACCGTTCGGCTGCACACGCACCGTGCTCCCTGACGCAAGCTGCTTGCGGAACGCGCTGCTGTCCTTGAGGCCGTCAGTGGAGGGCTCGGGCAACTGCACCGGGTAGCTGTCGACACTGTCAGTCTTGTCGTAGCTGACGCCGGGGAACCAGCGGAACTTCGCCTCGTTTCGAAGCGCGTAGGCGGTGCCGCCCGACACACTCGTCGATCCGCTCTTTGGCAGTCCGGCGACGGTGGTGAGCGCAGCGAGCGCCTTCACAGTCACCCGCGTGCCCTTGTTCGCACCTACGTTGACCAGCAGTGTCTGGCCGTCGACGCAGTAGCTGCCGATGTTGGCATCGATCTCGATGTCGGCGATGGTGCAGGCACCCGTGAACTTGGTCAGCGAGGTGAACTCGGGCGAGGAACCATCGAAGGTGATGAAGCTCGGGTTTGCGGTGCTCCAGCTCGCCTGACTGGGCAGCACATCGGAGATCACCGCATTGCGCTGCAGCTCGAATGCCGGGTTCGGCAGGCCGTCGACGCCGTTGCGGGCATCCCACTGGCTGAGGTCAGCCTTGAACCGGTACTCGATGCGCGCACGATCCGCGGGCGAGACGATGTTGCCCGCAGCATCGGTGACGAACTCGCGCTGCGCGCTGGCCCAGTCGTCGCTCTTATCGAAGGCTGTATTGCCAAGTCCGTCGCACACGGTGAGGCAAGGGCCATCGATGCGTCCGGTGATCTCGGTCGATGCCTTGCGTTCTGTAGTGCCGGAGGGGGTGACGAACTTCGCGGTGTTCTCGAGCGCCAGCTTGAACTCGCCGTACTCGGCGTTCTCGGGGTCGAGCGCACGCTGCTGCAGACGGGTGAGGATCGGGCCACGGTCGGTGATCCGCGCCTGGTACGCGATGGCCACCTTCGCGGGGCCGTTGATTGTGAGCTGCCCAGTGAAAGAACGGTCGTCGTTCCCCACCTCAGCAGCGAAGCCACTGAGCGCCGTGATCGGGGTGGGGTTGAGCCCGTTGGCGTCCCACTGCGTGCCGGTGATCGCGACAGGCACTTCCTGGCCCGCCCAGAGTTCGTCACCGTTCGAGTCGACGTACTGCATGCCCTCGGGGAGCACATCCTCGATGTCGATCACACGGTTGACCGCGCCGTTGGGCACGTCGACGGTGAGTTTGTAGCTGATGAGTTTGCTCTCGATCTCGGGCTTCAGCGCTTCAACGCGCTGCCAGCCGTTGCCGTCCTGCTCGTAGTCGATCATGTCGGTGAGGGCGCCCGAGGTCGTGGACTTGCCAAAGCTCTCGTTCACGGTTTCGGGCTTCGGGGGCACCGGCGCCGTCGGATCCGCGATTTCAACATCGACGGACACCACCTCGGTGCCGACCTCCCAAGAGAGCGGTACCGTGCCGGGGCCGGCGTCGGCGTTCAGGGTGAATTCGAGCAGGAAGACACCGGCGGTGACATCGGGCCACGCTTCGGGGTCACCCTCCTCGCCGTCGCCCCTGAACTCCACGCGCAGTACATCACCGACCATCGTGAAAGACTTCACCGCGTCGTTCTTCAGCGCCGCGGGGTTGCCGATCGTGGCGTTGGGGCCGAGCTTGAAGTCAACGGTCTTGCCCTTCGCACCCATGTCGTAGCTGACGCGCAGGTACATTTTGTCGCCGCGCTTCGCGGGAGCACCGGGCTGCACCGGCGCAACCTCGGAGGTCGTGCTGTTGCTGGTGACGATGTAGGCCTGAGTGATGCCGGTGGGCAGTTCGGCATGCGCGGCGGATCCGCCCACTGCGAGCAGCCCCACGCTCATGGCGAGCGCGGTCAGCGCTGCCAAGCCGCGCCGCAAGCGGCCCGTGCTCCGGCTTCGTTCTGGGGATCTCCCGATCCCGGTTCTCGACGACAACTCGTACCTCCCCGATACTCGTCGGCGGAGTCTCCGCCGATGACGCGGAGCGGGCAGGCGCAGCACCATCGGGCGAACCGTTCCCCACGCACGCCCGGGTTTCACGCATCGAGAACCCGCTCAACCCTTCACGCTATTGAAGGGATCGGGTCACGCATTCCAGAACAGGATGTATTTCACCTGTTAATTCACCCTGTGCGGCTTGTGCGGCAGCTGCGGGTGAACACCTCACCTGTCGGCACGTATACCGCCGAGGTCGGCTACCAGATACTGACGCGCTCCTCGGGGTCGAGCCACAGGCCATCACCCGGCTGGGTGCCAAATGCCTCATGAAACGCAGCCAGGTTGCGCACGATCTGGTTGCAGCGGAACTCATTCGGCGAGTGCGGATCGATGGTGAGCAGGCGCACGGTCTCTTCAGGGCGCGACTTCTGCTGCCACGCCTGCGCCCACGCCAGGAAGAACCGCTCAGCACCGGTGAGGCCGTCGATCACCGGGGGCTGCTCGCCGCCCAGCGAACGCAGGTAGGCCTTCCAAGCGATCTCAAGGCCGGACAGGTCGCCGATATTCTCGCCGATCGTGAGCTCGCCATTGACGGTCTGGCCGTCGGCACCCTCGGGCGAGAGCGCGTTGTACTGGCCGATGAGGGCAGCCGTCAAACGCTCGAACGCCGCGCGATCTTCTTCGGTCCACCAGTCGGTCAGACGGCCATCACCGTCATAACGCGAACCTTGATCATCGAAGCCGTGCCCAATCTCGTGGCCGATTACGGCACCGATCGCACCGAAGTTGACGGCAGCATCCCATGACGCGTCGAAGAACGGCGGCTGCAGGATCGCCGCGGGGAACACGATCTCGTTGAACCCGGGGTTGTAATACGCGTTGACGGTCTGCGGTGTCATGAACCATTCGTCACGGTCGATGGGCTTGCCGACCTTGCCGAGCTCGCGCACGAACTCCATCTCGGCGACGCGACGCGAGTTGCCCAGCAGGTCGCCCGAGTCGGCAGCAAGCGCCGAATAGTCGCGCCACTTCACCGGGTAGCCGATCTTCGGGGTGAAGCTGTCAAGTTTGGCGAGCGCGCGCTGTCGCGTCTCGGGCCCCATCCATGTGAGCTGCTGAATCGACTCGCGGTACGCCTCGATGAGGTGCCCCACGAGTGCGTCCATCGCGGCCTTCGAGTTCTCATCGAAGTGCCGCTCGACGTAGAGACGCCCCACGGCTTCACCCATCGCACCTTCGACGAAGGAGACTCCGCGACGCCAACGCTCGCGCTGCTCGGGCGCCCCCGTGAGGGCGGTGCCGTAGAAGTCGAAGTTGGCCCGGGAGAGCTGCTGCGTGAGCAGGGATGCGGATCCGCGCACGATCGCCCACAGCAACCACGCGCGCCATGCTTCGAGTTCATCTTCGACAAGCAGCTCGGCGAGGCCCGCAAGCGCCTCGGGCTGCGCGGCGACGACCTCGGCAAAGGCCTCTTCTGGCGCACCCATAGCGGCGAGGTATGCGCGCCAGTCAAGCTGCGGAGTGATCTGCTGCAGGCCCTCGAAGGTGCGCAGATTGTAGAGCTTTTGAATGTCGCGGCTGGCGACCTTGTCCCAGTGCGACGCGGCGATGCGACGCTCGAGATCGTAGGCGAGTTGCGCGAGGCGCTCGGCCTCAGCACCCTCAGCCACACCGGCGAGATCGAGCATGCGGGCGATGTGCTCGCGGTACTGCTCGCGGATCGCGGCGAACTGCTCTTCGCGGTAGTAGGACTCGTCGGGCAGACCGAGCCCGCCCTGCATCACGAACACGATGTAGCGGGCCGGGTCGCCGGGGTCGTTGTCGACGAACATGCCATAGAAGCCGGCCACACCCTGCCGCTCCAGCTCGGCCACTACCGAGATCAGCTCAGGGATCGACGCAACCGCGCGCGCCTTTGCGACGTCTCCCACGATGGGCTCGGCGCCGAGGCTGTCGGCCCGCTCTGTATCCATGAAACTGGCGTAGAGCGCTGCCACTTTGTCGGCCTCGCGATCCGCACCCCCCGTGATCAGACCGGGCGCAGGGGCCTCTGTGCCGGTGATGATGTCTCGCACGGCTTCTTCGGCGTTCTCGGCCAGCACCGCGAACGACCCGTAGCGCGCCTTATCTGAGGGGATCTCGGTGCGGTCGATCCACTTGCCGTTGACGTGGCGGAAGAGATCGTCTTGCGGTCGCACCGCAGGGTCGAGTTCGGCGAGGTCGATGCCGGAAGTGTGCGGAGCGGGAGCTGCGTCGGTCATGCCGACAGCCTATCGAGGACGTCTGACATGCAAGGTGCAAAAGATTCTGACCGAAACTTCACCTGTCATCCACTCGTGTCAACTTCTTTACAGTGTGAGCGCTCCGCCCGGCGGCTGCCCTGTTCGCGCTCCGCATCGATGTCGGGGGTCGCCGCTAACGTGGTCAGCATGCCCCGTTCCAGCCCTATCCCGCCGCGAACGCCTCGCGGCGAGCGCCGCCGTATCGATCGCAGCATCGCGCACCTCGCGGTGCCCGCGCTCGGCGCCCTCGTGGCCGAGCCGTTGTTTCTCGTGGTCGACTCCGCGCTCGTGGGGCATCTGGGCGCAACACCGCTCGCCGGGCTCGCGATCGCGGCGGCGATCCTGCAGACCGCAGTGGGGCTCATGATCTTCCTCGCCTACTCCACCACCCCATTGGTAGCGCGCCGACGCGGTGCCGGCGAGCTGCGCGGCGCCGTACAGGCAGGCATCGACGGGCTCTGGCTCGCGCTCGGCATCGGCATTGCTGTGGGGGCCGCGCTGTGGGCGGCGAGCGGGCCGCTCGTGTCACTGTTCCACGTGGAACAACGCACCGCTGATCAGGCGCTGGCCTATCTCACGGTCTCGTGTCTCGGCATCCCCGCGATGCTCGTGGTCTTCGCGGCGAGCGGCCTGCTGCGCGGCTTGCAAGACACGAAGACCCCGCTCGCAGTGGCCACCATTGGCTTCGCGGTCAACGCGCTGCTCAACTGGTGGTTCATCTACGGCCTCGGGTTCGGAATCGCAGGCAGCGCCTGGGGCACCGTCATCGCCCAGTGGGGCATGGTCGCCGTCTATCTCATCGTCATCGTGCGCCACGCCCGCCGAGCTGGGGCAGGATTCTTCCCGCACCGCGACGGACTGACCCACGCCGGCCGCAGCGGGGGCTGGCTGTTCATCCGCACCGTGGGGCTGCGTGCCGCACTGCTCGTCACGGTTTTCGCAGCGACAAGCCACGGCACCACCGCCACTGCCGGCTACCAGGTGGTGTTCACGATCTTCTCGACAGCGGCGTTCGCGCTCGACGCGCTCGCGATCGCTGCGCAGGCACTGGTGGGCGATGCGCTCGGAGCCCGCGATGCGAAGCGCGCCCGCCTCATCGTGCGGCGCACCGTCTTCTGGGGCATCGCCTGCGGGGCCGCGATCGGCGCGCTGCTGGCCGTCGCGAGCCCGGTGTTGGGGCGCATCTTCACGAGCGACGAGAGCGTGCTCGCGATATTGCCTCCCGCTCTGCTGGTGCTCGGCGTCTCACTGCCCCTCGGCGGCTTCGTCTTCGTGCTCGACGGTGTGCTCATGGGTGCGGGCGACGCCCGCTACCTTGCGTGGACGAGCCTCGTCAACCTCGCCGTCTACCTGCCTGCGCTCTGGCTGCTCACCGTGCTCGTGCCGAGCGGCACGGCGGCGCTTGTCGCACTCACAGCGGGCTTCACGCTGGTGTTCATGCTTGCGCGGGCCGTGACGCTCGGGGTCCGCACTCGAGGCAGCGCCTGGGTGCGGCTCGGTGCCTGAGCCCGCCTCAGCCCGGCTCAGATCCGCGCCGCTCAGTCGGTCTTGCAGACCGTCCCCTCGGCGGGCAGCTCGCCCGTAAGCAGGTAGGCGACGGTCGCGTCGTTCACACAACTCGAACGCTCCGCAAAGCTGGCACCGTGTCCGTGGCCGTCGAGGGTGAGCAGGCGCGCGTTGCCGAGCTCGCGCACGAGCTGCTGCGACCCCTCATAGGGGGTGGCGTGGTCGCCGGTCACTCCGACCACGAGGATCGGCGCGTCTGGAGATCCCGAGAACGACTCGGTGATGTCGTCCCCGCTCTCGGGCAGCGCATCGCACGAGAGGTCGACCCACGGGCCCAGCGACTCGTCATTGACCTCGGGGCCGCCGAGCAGCTCAGGGATGCCCGCCTCCTCGACGTACTCGACAAAGCCCACGAGGTCGGGGTCGGCGGGGAAGGAGTGGCAGCGCACGATCAAGCCCTGGGGGCCGACCGCTGCCCCACCGCTCGCCATGCTCTCCACGATGCCGTCGATGCTCTGCTGTTCACCGCGCATCGCGCCGGCGAGCGTCTCGAGCGCGAGGTCGCGCGTCTCTGGAATGCCGTACAACGACGAGGCGAGGTAACTGAAGAGCAGGCCGCCGTCGATCTCGCTGCCGTCGCTCGCCACGAGCGGCGCCTCGGCGAGGCGCTGCATCGCCTGCCGCAGGGCTTCTTCGCTATCGATCGGGCAGTCGGCCTGAGCGTACTCCGTCGCGCAGGTACTCAGCAGCTCGACCACCTCGTGCGCCGTCGCCGCCTGCTGCGCAAAGGTCTGCTGCGGACTCGCCCAGCGAGCGGCGATCGCACTGTCGAGCACCATCCGACCCACACGCTCGGGAAACAGCGTGGCGTAGGTCGCCCCGAGCACCGTGCCGTAGGAGTACCCCAGATAGTGGGCCTTCTCGTCGTCCACGAGCGCGCGCAACAGCTCCATGTCGCGCGCCACCTGCGAGGTGCCCATCGAGTGAGCGAGCGGGTTCGCGTCGGCGCAGAGCGCGATCTCCAACTCTCGCACGCTCGAGAAGCCGGGGCAGTCGATGGCCGAACTGCGGCCGATGCCCCGTGGATCGAAACCGACGACGTCGTAGCGCTCGGTCACTGGCTCGGCACCGTTCATGACCGACACCCGGTAGGCGAGATCGACGCCGCTGCCGCCCGGGCCACCCGGGTTCACGAACAGCGTGCCGATGGGCTCACCGTCGCCCGTCGCCGCGCGGCGGTTGACCGAGAGCTCGATCGTCTCGTGATTGCTCGGGTCGTTCCAGTCAAGCGGCGCCTCGACCAACGCGCACTCGTACTCGTCGAGCGGCGCGCCCCGCTCTTCGAGACGCTTCGCAGCGCGATCCTCAATCTCCGAGAGGTCGCATTCGCCCCACTCGATCGACTGCGCGTACACGCCAGGGAAGGACTCCGCCTGACGGGCGCTGGCGGAGTCGTCCACAGCCGGGCTGCAGGCGGAAAGCCCGAGACCGCCGAGGGCGAGCAGCGCGAACGCTGCGGTGGTCCGGTTCCTCATGAAGCTCCTCCTGAAAAGTTGGATACAGTACATCACAGCTGAGCGCGGCGAGGAGCGCACACGCTGCGACTAGGCCGGGATCGGCGAGGCGATGACTGCGACGGAGCAATCCTGCTCTGAGAATCACGGGCACCCGGCAAGGGGCGGCGGTTCACGCGCAAAGTGCATCGAGCGAGCGCGAAATGCACGCCCACGCCCTGCCGACGCGAGCAGCTCAGTCGTCGGTGCAGACCGCGCCGGCCTTCGGCATCTTCCCGTCGAGCAGATAGCGCGTCACCGCGTCATCGATGCAGCTCGAACGACCGGTGTACGACGCTGCATGCCCCTGCCCGTCCAAGGTGAGCAGCGTGGCATCACCCAACTCATCGGCGAGCACCTGTGCGTACTGGAACGGTGTCGCGTGGTCACCGGTGATACCGATGACGAGGATTGGGCCCGCACCCGCGGCGTCGAAGGACTCGGTGTAGTCGAGCCCGCTCTCGGGCAGGGCGTAGCAAGAGAGGTCAAGGAACGGCGCCAGCACCTCGTCGGTGAGTTCGGGCCCGCCGAGCAGCTTCGGCACCCCGGTCTCCTCGATATGCGCGAGCAGCCCGGTGACATCGGGCTCGATCGGGAAGGAATGGCAGGTGACTACTGTGAACGCAAGGTCGAGACCTGCTCCGCCTGCGGCGGCCTCGCCGATTCCGTCAATGGCACCCTGGTCGCCGAAGAGCGCAAGGGCGATGGTGTCGAGCGTGCGGCCTCGCTCGAAGGTGCTCGAATAGAGCGCATCCCAGAGATAGCCGCGTAGCACCTCCCCGGTGATTTCGGTGCCGTCGCTCGCGACGAGCGGTGTGGCATTGAGCTCCGCGATCACAGCAAGCAACGACTCTTCGGAGGTGAACGGGCACACCTCCACCTCATCTGCATACTCGGTGCGGCATGCAGTTGCGAGAGCAACCATCGCGTTCGCGGCCGCTACCTGTTGGTCGAAGAGGTGGATCGGGCTTGCCCATGCGGCGTTCTCTGCGCTGTCAAGCACCATACGACCGACTTCATCAGGGAAAATACTCGAATATGTCGCTCCGAGCATAGTTCCGTAGGAGTAGCCCAGATAGTCGAGGCGATCCGCCCTGATCAGGTGCCTGAGCAGCTCCATATCGCGCGCAACCTGCACCGTACCCATCGTGTGCACGAGCGGGCTGCGCTCCCCGCACTCCGCGATCTGCACTGCCACGATGTCCGAGGTGATGTCGTCGCAGTCGAGGGGCGTGCTGCCGCCAATACCGCGCGGATCGAAGCCGAGCAGATCATACGATTCGAGCACGCCTTCGAAACCCGGCGACAGCGGCATGCCAAGCATGAAATCGACCCCGGTAGCGCCAGGCCCGCCAGGGTTGCCGGTGAGCGTGCCAATGGGCTCATCCGAACCCGTCGACGGGATGTGCACGATCGAAAGTTCGATCGTCTCCGAATTCTCGGGGTCGTTCCAGTCGAGCGGGGCGAGCACTGCCGCGCACCCGACCTCGTCGAGATCGACCCCGACTCCGGCCAACTCCTCGGCGGTGGCGTCATCGAGCCCCTCATCGGGGCCGCACTCGAACCACTCGATCTCTTGCGCATAGAGCTCCGAGAATGCTTCGGCCTGCCAGGCAGCCCCGCGCGTCGACGGGTCGAGCAGCGCCGCGGTGTTGTCGGTCGGCGCGTTGGCAGAACACCCCACGAGTGCGACAGTGGCGCAGCTTGCGAGAACAGCGGCGGTACGAATACGGAGGGCGCGTCGATGCACGGTCATACCCTCAGATTAGGCGGAACCCGCACGGTCGGCCGCGCCCCATCGCTAGTCGTGCGCAGGCTGCTCCATTCCGGCGCACGATTCCACCCCAAACCCAGCCCACACTGAGGCCCCACGCTCCCGGCAGACCGAAAGGCCGCCTCAGCGCCCGGATCGCAGCTCTCGGGGCCCGAGGCCGTACACATCCTCAAGCGCGCGACGCATACTCGAGCTCGATCCGAACCCTGCCTGCACTGCAAGCTCACCCACGGCGAGCCCGTCGAATCTGGCATCCTGCAGCATCGAGCGGGCAACCCGCGCCCGCTCCCTGCGGATCTCCCCGGCGACAGAGCTCCCGGCCTCCGCGAAGATCGCCTGCAAATGCCGCAGCGACACCCCCGCGCCCCGGGCCACTGTCTCCGGAGTGAGGCCGAGCTCGGCTCTGCGCGCCGCGATCTCAGCGAGGGCCCGCTCCCGCACAATGGCGCGCGGCGTGCCACGAAGCGTATCAGTGCCGGAGCGCCCCAGTAGCAGCGTGCCGGCCATGTCGATGACCAGCCGATCCACAGTCTGGCTCTCACTCTCGCTCACCTGCTGCTGCTCCGAAACCGCCTGATCGAGAAACGCCTGCATGGCCCGCTCGGGCACGGTGAGTTCGGAGTAGATCCCCACGGTGTCCGCGAGCATCGGCACATACGGCAGCACGGCCTCACGCGGAATCCGGGCGACGACGAAGCGCCACTCCCCCAGAAACCGCACTCGGTGCGGCAAACCGCTCGGGGCGACGAGCAACGGCCCGGACGACGCCTTCCACGATCCGCCATCGAGATACTCGAACTCGCCGCGCTCCACGAAAATAATGTCGATCGTCGAGAAGCCCGGCCGCAACGGTCGGCGTTCGATCTCTGCGCCGGCACCCCATGCCTCGATCACGAGAACCGCCCCGAACGCGCGCACTCGCGCCTGCATACCGAGTTCGCCGTCGACACCGCGCACACCTTCGCGGTGGAAATCCCCGCTTCGATACTCCGTGATCGAACGCTCCGGGAGGCCCTCTGCGTTCGTCTTCGAATTCTTCCCCACGGCGAAACAGTACTGTACTTCCGCTCGCGCCCGCAGCAGGTGAGCGCGCGGCCTGCGCAGGGATGAGCAGGGCGAAGCAAGCCGGGGCGTTCGTGCCACGCTCTAGACTCGATCCGTGGCAGAGCGGGCAGCAAGTGAACGAAGCAGAGTCGTGCGCTGGGTGCGCACCGTACCCGTCATCTTCCTGCTGCTGGGCATGAGCTTCGGCACCTGGCTGAGCCGCCTGCCTGCGGTGCGGGATCACCTCGGCGCCACAGCGAGCGAGATGAGCGTCTACGGCCTGTGCCTCGCGGTGGGCAGCCTGTCGGGGCTCATCATTTCGGGCCGTATCGTGCACCGCTTCGGCCCACGCCGCACGATCTTCGTCGGCACTGTCGCGATGGCGATCACCTTGCCGAGCGCGGCGGCCATCATTCTGTACGGCGCGATCCCGCCTGGCCTGGCCGTGCTCTTCGCCTACGGCTTCGCGTTCAGTATCTGCGACGTCGCGATGAACGTGAGCGGCGCGAACGCGGAGGCGGCGTTCGGGCGGCCCCGCATGCCGCTCATGCACGCGGGTTACAGCCTCGGCGCCGTTGCGGCGACGGGCCTCGGCGGTCTCGCCGAAGCGCTCCGCGTGCCCGTGCCTGTGCACTTCGCCGCGGTCATGCTCGTGAGCGCGGTCGTACTGTTCGCTCTGCTGCGCAATCTGCCGCGGGACGAGCACGCGGCACGCAGTGCCGCCGAGCTGGCGAGCACGGGCCACGACCCCGCCACAGGCCCGATCCCTGTGATCGACTCAGCAGCGGGCGAGCAGCCCGCCTTCACCACGGTGACGGGGTCGATTCCTGTGCAGCGCCCCGACCGCGACAGCGGCCCGAACAGTGAGGCGTCGCAGGCGCTCGGATCCGCCCGCCCCTACAGCCCCTGGCGCGACCCGCGTATTCTCTGCATCGGCCTGCTCACGCTCTCGTTCGGCCTCTTCGAGGGCACCGCGAGCGACTGGCTGCCGCTCGCGCTGGTCGACGGTCGCGGCCTCAGCAATCAGCTGGGATCGGTGATGCTCAGCGTGTTTTTCGTCGCGGTGATGGCGGTGCGGATCGCCGGTTCGTGGCTCATCATGCGTTTCGGCCGGGTGCCCGTGATGCGAGCATCTGCGGTGATCGCAGCGACTGGCGTGATGATGACGATTCTGCTGCCCGGCACGGCGGGCGCGGTGGCCGGGGTGCTCGCCTGGGGCGTGGGCACGAGCCTCGGCTGGCCGATCGCGATTTCAGCGGCGGCGGATCGCACCGACACCGCCGCCCGCGATGTCGCCGCGGTGTCGGCGCTCGGCTACGGTTCAATGCTTGTGGGGCCGATGGCGTTCGGATTCCTGGGCGAGCACATCGGGCTACTCACGGCGTTCTGGGCACTGTTGCCCTTCGCCGCCTACGTGCTGTTCGCGGCGTCGGCCGCTCGATCGCGGCGCTGATCCGCCGCGCGGCCCCTCATTCTCCCACCCTGCCCCTCGCCCCCCTGCCTGGCTCCCCCTCCCCCTCCCCTTCCCCTTCCCCACTCCCCCTTCCCCGCCGAGAGGCGGATTTCGCATGGGAAAGCTGCCGCGGAGCTGCGAAATCCGCTTCTCGACGCCCTGTTGGAGTGGGCAGAGTGGGCGCAGGAGGGGGAGAGCAACATGGGGAGCCTCTTCAGCGCAGCCGGCGCAGCGCGCGAGCGGGTAAACTACCGCGGGTGCGAATCGTTGTTGCAGACTGCTCGGTCGACTATGCAGGCCGTCTCTCGGCTCACCTGCCCCGAGCCAAGCGCGTGCTCATGCTCAAGAACGACGGTTCGATCCTGGTGCACAGCGATGGCGGCTCCTACAAGCCGCTCAACTGGATGAGCCCGCCCTGCTCGCTCACCACCGTCGAACTCGACGAGGATCAGCAGGCCGCCGGCATCGTCGAGGCTTGGCAGGTTACCCACAAGAAGACCGCCGACAAGCTCATCGTGTCGGTGTTCGAGGTGTTCCACGACTCCTCGCACGACTTGGGGGTCGATCCCGGTCTCATCAAGGACGGCGTCGAGGCGCACCTGCAAGAGCTGCTCGCCGACCAGATCGAGCTCGTGGGCGAAGGGCACACCCTCGTGCGCCGAGAGTACATGACGGCGATCGGCCCGGTCGATATTCTCGCCCGCGACGCCGAGGGCGCATCGGTGGCGATCGAGATCAAGCGCCGCGGCGGCATCGACGGCGTCGAACAGCTCACCCGTTACCTCGAACTCATGAACCGCGACCCGAAGCTCGCGCCGGTGCAGGGCATCTTCGCGGCGCAGGAGATCAAACCGCAGGCGCGCACCCTCGCCGAGGATCGTGGCATCCGCTGTCTCGTGCTCGACTACGACGCGATGCGCGGCATGGAGGATCAGAACACGCTGTTCTGAGGCTCTCCCGTGGCCCTTTGCGGGTCAGCCGAGCCCGCGGAGGATGATGTCGAGGCCGCGTTCGAAAGAGGCCTCGAGGTCGGTTGACGCGGCGGGGTCGGTTGCTCCGCCTCGCGGCAGGGCAGCGGGATCGATGAGGGCGCCGAGCGCTTCAGCCTGCCTGTGGGTCTGCGTCGATTGGGCGTGGCCGAAGGTGTAAAGCAGCAGCGTGCGCGCGCCGTCGGCACCAACGAGCCCGGCGAGGCGCCGTTCCGCTTCCGACGCACCGAGCCGGAATGCCGCGGCCGTCGCCACGACGTCGGCGCCGTCGCGCACGGCGAGCATCGCCTCGCGCAGGGCGATGCAGCAGGATCGCGGATCACCGGCGGCCGCCCCGAGCGCCGTCGCCGGCCCCACGATCTCATCGGCCATGAGCGCGAGCAGCGTCTGTTTGTCGGAGACGTGGTGGTAGAGCGCGCTCGGCTGCACGCCCAGCTCGGCGGCGACGCGGCGCATCGAGCAGTGCTCGAGCCCGTGCGCGTCGAGCACGCGCAGCCCGGCGGCGACCACGTCGGCGAGGCTGTTGCGCATTCGACCATCCTACCGCTAACCTGAACACCGTTCACCAGAACAGTGTTCAGGTAGCGCTCGGATCGCATCCGAGCACGCCCCCGAGATCCGCCCCGGATCCGCCCCAGAAATTCAAGATCCCCAGCTCCCTCCCGGAGCCCAACCACCCAGGAGTCAGCGTGTCAGCACCAGAAACCGGCACCGCCAGCGCAGCAGAGACCAGCGCAACCAGCGCCGAGACCCCCGCGCCGAAGCGCAACGTCGCCACCGACATCGCGCTTATCGCCACCTTCGCCGCACTCATCGCGGTCTGCGCACTGCTTCCCGCCATCAGCGTGGGCGGTGCCGTGCCTATCACCCTGCAAACCTTCGCGGTGATCCTCGCCGGCACCGTCCTAGGCGCGCGCCGCGGCTTCCTCGCCGTGCTGCTCTACCTCGCAGTCGGCGCCGCTGGCCTGCCCGTCTTCTCCGGCGGATCCGCAGGCCTCGCCCCCTTCTTCGGCCCCTCCGTCGGCTACCTCGTCGCCTTCCCGTTCGCCGCGCTGCTCGCCGGCTTCATCGTCGAACGCCTGCCCCGCCGCCGCATCGCCACCAGCATCCCCCTCATCTTCGTTGCCGGCATCGTGTCGAGCTTCGTGTTCGTGCACCCGCTCGGCATTCTCGGCATGGCCTGGCGGGCCGACCTCACCCTCGGTCAGGCTTTCCTCGCCGACCTCGCCTTCTGGCCCGGCGACATCATTAAGAACCTGCTGATGGCGGTCGTGGCGACGGCCGTGCACCGCGCCTTCCCCTCCCTGCTGCCCGCGCGTCGCCGCAGCTGAACCCGTCACCCACCCGCCCACACCCCGTAGGATCTCCGAGTGATCGAACTGCGAGACGCGCGCGTCGTCGCCACCACGCACGACGGCGAGACGACGATTCTGCACCCCACCTCGCTCGCCCTCAGCGAGCGGCGGGTCTCGATCATCGGCGCCAACGGATCGGGCAAGTCGACCCTCGCACGCCTGCTCAACGGCCTGGTCGAGCCGAGCTCCGGCAGCGTCACCATCACCGCGCAGGAGACGGAGGGTGCAGGAGCAGAGGCGGCAGCGAGCGCATCAGCGATGGGTGGCGGATCGGGCGGATCCCCGGCAGGCGCACGCGATCCGCGCCCCCTCGACACCCGCCGCGACGGGGCCGCCGTGCGCCGCAGCGTCGGCTTCGTGTTCACCGACCCCGCCGCGCAGCTCATCATGCCGACCGCGGTCGAAGACGTCATGCTCTCACTGCGCCGCGCGCACCGCGACAAGCGCGCCCGCCGCGACGCCGCGCTCGCCGTGCTCGACCGCTTCGGCCTCGCGGATCTCGTCGACCGTAGCGTGCACACCCTCTCGGGCGGGCAGAAGCAGCTGCTCGCGATCGCCTCGGTACTCGCGACCGACCCTGCGATCCTCGTCGCAGACGAACCCACCACTCTGCTCGACCTGCGCAACGCCCGCATGATCGGCGATCTGCTCATGGCGCTGCCGCAGCAGCTCGTCGTCGTCACCCACGACCTCGAACTCGCCGCGCGCGCCGACCGCACGCTGGTCGTCGAAGCGGCACGCGTGGTGTTCGACGGGAAGCCCGCCGCCGCGATCGCCCACTACCGGGAGTTGAGCGGGGCCCCGTCTGCACCGAGCGCGGACACCGCCGGATCTGCCCCCAACAGCCCCGCCGAGGAACGACCGTGAGTATCCCCTCACCGCTCGGGGCCTATCTGCCGGGCTCGGGGCCGCTCCACCGCCTGCGGCCCGGCGCGAAGCTACTCGGGCTCTTCGCGTTCGCGATCACGGTGGTATCGACGACCGGCGTACCGCTCACCGCGCTGTGGCTCGGGATCGCGGTCGCCCTCGCCGTGCTCGCGGGCCTGCGCGGGCACGACTTCTGGCGGGTCGCACGCGGCTTCGCGCTGGTCGCGATCCCGCTCTTCGCCTTCCAGGCGTGGCAGCACGGCTGGGAGCGCGGTGCCGAAGTGGTCGGGGACCTCTTCGCGATGATCCTCGCAGCGAGCGCCGTGACCGCGAGCACCGCAGTCGACGACATGCTCGACACGATCACCTGGGCACTCGGCCCGCTGCGCCGCTTCGGGGTGAAACCCGAGCGCTTCGCCCTGGCGTTCTCGCTCGTGATCCGGGCGATCCCCACCATCCTGGGCGTTGCCCGCGAAACCCAGGCCGCGGCGCGGGCCCGCGGGCTCGAACGGGATCCGCGCGCCCGCCTCATGCCGCTCGTGCTGCGCACGGTCGCGCACGCGCAGCGCACCGGCGAGGCTCTTGCGGCGCGCGGCGTCGGCGAGGAGTGAGGGTCACGAAAGCGCGGGCCGCACGCTCTAGGCTGGAGGGCATGGCCGAGAACCCGCAGCTCCCCGAATCCGACGCCGCGAACGACGCCGCGGCACACGAGACCGCAGCACACGAGGCGCTGATCCCGGACGAGGTGCACCCCGACTACGCGAACGACTCGGTGCGCGAGGCGCTGCGCGAACTGCAGCAGCAGCCCGACTACGCGCGGCTTGCCGCCTTCCTCAACGCACTACGCGACGGCTACTTGGTGGCCGATGTAACCGGCACCTCGTCGAAAAAGAAGGGGCCGCGGGTGCGCACGATCCGCTCCACGAAGGGCCAGCTCGTGCTGCCGCTCTTCACCTCGATGGCAGAGCTGCGCGCCGTCGCCCCCGCCGAGCGCCGCGCCGAGGTCAAGGGCGCCATCATGCCCGCGCACGAGGCGATCGCGCTGATCCGCACCGACCGTTTCGTCGCGGCCGAGTTCGACAAGGCCGGCGCCTCGCTCGTGGTGCTGCGCAAGTACCTCTCACTCGCGCTCGAGCCAGACCTCGTCACCGCGGATCAGCTCGAGCAGATGCGCTGAACCGGACCGGGCCACCGCAGCAGCGGCGGATCCGCCATCGCAGCCAACAGCCCCAGCAACGACTGAAGCCCGGAGCGCAACGCGCCCCGGGCTTCACTCTTCAGCGGCAACCGCCGCCCGGGTGCTACTCCGCAGAGCCGATCTTGAAGGCGCGCACCACCTGCACGACACCCATCACGACCATCGAAATGCCGAGCAGCAGCCACAGGGTGACTGCCCCGACCAGCGGCGACAACATGAGCGCAAGGCCGGCGATGACGCTGATGATGCCGTAGATGACGGTCCAGGTCTTATTGCCGCTCTGCTTCACAACGGTGAACGCCATCACGCCCTCGAAGAGCCACAGCACACCGATGGTCACCGACAAGAAGATCGCGAGCACCGCGGCGGTGGCGCCGAGGTTCGCCATCATCACGACGCCGCCGATCACGTACAACACACCGAGCAGAATGTGACCGGTGCGAGCCCAGCCACCGAGCGTGCGGCTGAAGATCGCCGAACCGATGTAGACAACGCCCACGACAAGCGCGTAAGCGGCCATGACGGCGGCGATGATCTGCATGGCGACCGCGCCCGTCTTGCCGGGGAAGAACATGATGAGCAGGCCGAGCACGATTGCGATGAGACCGCCCACGCCAAACGCGGTGCGCACCCCGTCTCCCGCGCGCTGCAGCAGATTCGTTTCGGGTGAGGTCATGAGAACTCCTTCGCTGAGAAAGCGTCCGCAGACGCGGCGCATACCCTCATCATGGCGCATCAGCGGTCACGGCACTACTCCCGGCTATGCTGCGGCGGCGTCTGCGCCGCGGTTCGCGGGCAGCAAGAGTGGCGGATCGGCCCATCGCCGATCCGCCCCTCCTCTCACGCGCCGACGACGGGGATGAGCCCGGTGCGGCTTGTCGGATTCGTCTTCCAGAGCAGCGCGTAGACGAGCGCGGCCGATACGGCGGTGAGAATCGGCCCCCAACTCGACCCGATGCCCGCGAGCTCAGGGTTCATCGTGCCGAGCTGCAGCATGCCGATACCGATGACCGTCGCGACCACCCACGCAATCAGGCCGTTCGTGTTGAACGCCCGGTAGCGCTCGTCACGGATGCCGGCGTGCTCCTGCCCCTTGCCGCGCCCCATCAGCACATGGGTGAGCGCGATCGCCACCCACGCCGTGACGAGCACGCCCTGCCAGGCGAGTGCGATGAGGATGTACTGCACGACCGGTAGCAGCATGAGCAGGTAGATGATGAGCGAGGAGAGGAGCACCCAGGCGAGATTCGGCATGCGCAGCCGGAAGACCTTCTCCCCGAACGCGCGCAGATTCGCAGCGCCGAGATAGTAGTTCGCGGTGTTGATGCGCGTCTGCGTGGCGATAACCACGATGATCCCGAGGAATCCCATCAGCTGCACGATGCCACCCACGATGCCCGTCTCCGAGGCCTCGGTGCCGGGAATCGTGAATGTGAGGATGATGCCGACCACCGCGGAGAACGCGAAAGCCACGAGATAGAAGAACGGCCCGAAGGTGAACACCTGATGGAAGCGGGTGTCCTTACGCTTCCCGAGTGCGGCGTAATCCATCGTGTACATCATGAGGATCCACACCCCCATGTAGCCAGAGAACGTTGCCAGCCAACCCGGTCCGCCCGCAACGAAGGGCAGCGACACCTCGGGGGTGTGCGTCAGCCAGGCCGGGTTGTAGCCGTACTGCACGGTCGCCCACACGACCGCTGCGATGAGGCCGAAGAAGTAGATCGGCAACAGGATGCCGTTGATCTTGTCGAGGAAGCGGCGAACACCACCGATGATGAGCGGCGTCGTGCCAACCACCACGACGAGACTCCAGAACCACATCTCGCCCCCGAAGGCCGCCATGAACGCGTAGGCGACGAGTGAACCTTCGAAGACGGCGTAGTAGATCGCGATGAGCGCGAAAATGATCATCGCGATAGCGGATCCGGCGTTGCCGAGGATGGTGCGTGAGAACGCGGCCACCGTGGTGCGGTTGTTGATGGCGTAGCGGGAGAGCACGGCGTTGATTGCGCCGTAGACGATGACAGAGAGGGCGATGCCGATGAGGGCGTTGACGGTGCCGTAGGCGATCGCCATGGCCGCGCCGATATAGACGAAGAAGAATGCGCTCGCAACGCCGTACCAGGCCATCGCGAGGGAGCCACGGCTCATCTGGTCTTCGTCGCTGCCCTCGCGAGCGAGGGCGTCGGTGGCTTCAACATCTTCGTTGCTGCCGGTGAGATTGATGGACACTGCTGATACCTCCATTGGTATTTCGGGCAGGGCGCGATGGCCCCCGGCTACGTTGCCGGGGGCCGGTGCGCCGAAAGGACTGGTGCCGGTTATCGGCTCCAGTGGTCGAGCGAGCGGCGGCTCATCTGCGCGCGGTGCTGCTTAGTCGTCTCCTCGAAGAGCTCGCCGGTGCCCCAGTCGAGGATCACGCCGTGGCGGCGGATCACGTCGAGCAGGTCGAGGTGCCCCGCGCGGTACTGCTCTGCCACCTCGTGGGGATCGGCCTCGAGCCAGGAAGCGCGGTGCTCGCGGATCCAGGCGCGCTTGGCCAGCGTGGCCTCGCGGTCGATCTCGTAGCGGTCGAGTTCGGGGTCGATCGGCACGATGATCACACCGTAGTCTTCGGCCGCGCGCTCGACGGAGACGCAGTCGTCGATCACGTCTTCGAGCACTTCTTCGGGGGTGCGGTCGAGGGGGTCTCCGAAGCCGCCGCCACCGGCGGAGGGACGATAGAAGGTGTCACCGGGCTGCACCGGTACCGACGAGAAGATGGAGCCGAGGAAGCGCTCGTTCTCGGTGTCGCGGTTGAGCCATACGCCGTGCGGGATCGAGGGCAGGCCGCCCTCGATGCCCCACGTAATGGATCGGGCGCGGTCGCAGCAGTAACTCATCACCGAGGCATCGGCATCGGTGAGGGTACCACCCTTCTCGACACCGCAGCCGCCGCGGAAGCGGCCGGGCCCGCCAGAGTCGGTGCCGATCCGGTGCATCGTGGTGAGCACCGGCGTCAGCCGCTCCTGCCCCTCGCACGCCTGCACCGCGAGGCCCACCCCGAACACGGGAGCGGTGGCACTGGAGCCGTCCTTGGAAGAGCGGCCACCCCAGCCGCCGGCCATCCAGTCGTACCACATGAAGTACGGCTTCGACTCGCTGCGAGCATCGCGGCCGCCCACGAGCAGGTACTCGAGATTGAAGGCGCAGGCCATCGCCCGCTCGGGCATGAGCTGCGACCAGATCTCAAAGATGCCGTTCATGAGCTTCTCGTAGGGGCCCGAGCAGAAACCCGTCACCGCGTAGGGCCAACCGGCATTCACCACGGTTCCCTCAGGGCCGATGTCGGCGGTCACCGCAGCGTAGAAGCCGGAGTTGAGCGGCACGTCGGGGAAGAAGGTCTTGGTGCCCGCGTAGATCGCCGAGAACGTGGTGCCGTAGCCCGAGTTGAGGAAGGTGTCGACCACGTCGGCACTGCCCTCGAGGTTGTAGTGGATCCCCTCGCCGTCGAGCGTCATGGTGATCTTGATCGGCACGAGACCCTCGGGCTTGCCGGGGTCAAGGTCGAGGTAGTCGACGGTCTCCCAGGTGCCCCGGGGCAGGTCGGCGAGGCGGCGGCGCACGGTGCGCTCGACGTAGTCCTGCGTCTCCTGCATCGCGAGCTCAACGGTTTCGGTGCCGTAGCGGTCGACGAGGCGCAGCACCTCTCGCTCGCAGACAGCGGTGGCCTCGGACTGCGCGTGCAGGTCGCCGAGCGCCTGCTCGGGCGCTGGTGTTCGCGACGAGCAGCTGGGCGACGTCGTGCAGGAACACCCCCTTCGACCAGACGCGGATGGGCGTAATGCGCAGACCCTCGCCGAAGTGCTCGGAGGCCGAGACATCGAAGGAGCCGGGCACCTTGCCGCCGATGTCGGCCCAGTGGCCCTTGTTCTGGGCGAAGGCGATGATGCGGCCCTCTGAGAAGATGGGGCGCACGAAGGAGACATCGTTGAAGTGCGTGCCGCCGCGGTACGGGTCGTTGATCGCAAACACGTCGCCTGGGTGGATGTCTTCGCCGAACTGCTCGATCACCGCCTTCGCCTGGAAGTGCAGGGTGCCCACGTGCACCGCGATATCGCCTGAGCCCTGCATCACCGTGTTGCCGTGCGCGTCACACAGCGCCGACGAGAAGTCGCGGGAGTAGATGACGAAGGAGTAGCAGGTGCGCAGGATCTGCTCGCTCATGAGGTCGACGCTGGTGGCGAAGGCGTTCTTCAGCACCTCGAAGGTGACGGGGTCGAGCGCGGTCTGGCGGGCCGCAACGGGGCTGAGAGTAGTGGTGTCGCTCATCAGTGGATCTCCTCGAGGTGGATGCGGATGTTGAGCCACTCGTCGATCTCGGCGCGAGTGTACGGGGGCACGACCGTGGTCGAGTCGAGCTGGTTGATGATCGCCGGCCCCTGGAACGCGGTGCCTGCGGCGAGCGCGTCGCGATCGTAGACAGGAGTGTCGAGCCAGCCGGTGACCCCGAAGTAGACCGGGCGGCGCTCAGCGGGCTCGCCGGGAGCCTGAGGGACGGGGTCGGCGGGGCGGAACGAGGGCTTCGGGATCTTGCCGACGGCGCCGAGATGCAGCTGGTAGACCTCAACAGGGGCGTCGTCTTGACGGAATGCGAACTCGCGCTCGTACTGCTCGTGGAAGGTGCGCACTGCCTGCTCGAGCGCGCCCGGGCCGGTGCCCATGGGCACCTGCAGCGAGCGCCACTGGCCTTGGTAGCGCATGGAGATCTTGCGCTGCAGGATCGCGTTCTCCTCGGCGACGCCTTCGTGGCGCAGGCGGGCGCTGGCCTCGGTCTCGAGGGTGATGAAGGCCTGCTCGATGCCTTCTTCGTCGGCGCCGGAAGCGAGGCCCGTGTACATCTGTGCGAAGTCGTGCTGGATGTCGACGAGGAGACATCCCATGGCGGAGGTAACGCCGGGGTTGGGCGGTACGACGACGGTGGGGATGCCGAGTTCGCGTGCGACGTCGGCGCCGTGGAGGGCACCTGCGCCGCCGAAGGCCAGTAGGGCGAAGTCGCGAGGGTCATAGCCGCGGCGGATCGAGACCAGGCGCACGGCGTCGGCCATGTTGGCGTTTGCGACGGAGACGATCGCCTGAGCCGCTTCTTCGAGGCCCATGCCCAGGGGCTCGGCGATGACGCGCCGGATCGCTTCCTCGGAGAGCGAGCGGTCGAGCTGCTTTACGCCGCCGGCGAGCGAGGTGCCGAGGCGGCCGAGCACCACGTTGGCATCGGTGTTGGTGGGCTGGTCGCCGCCGGTGTTGTAGCAAGCGGGACCGGGATCAGCGCCGGCCGACTGGGGGCCGTTGCGCAGTGAGCCCGCGATGTCGATGTGGGCGAGGGATCCGCCTCCGGCCCCGATGGTGAGCACTTCGATGGAGGGGAAGATGATGGGGTGGCCGTATTCGACCTGCCACTCCTGTGAGACCCGCAGCTCGCCGTCGGCGACGAGGGCGATGTCGGTGGAGGTGCCGCCCATGTCGAGGCTGACGGCGTTGTCGTAGCCGCACTGCTGGGCGATGTGCTTTGCCGAGATCGCGCCGGCGGCGATGCCCGAGGCGGCGAGCCGCACGGGGAACTTCTCGACGAGACGGGGGGTCATCGAGCCGCCGCCGGAGTGGAGCAGCAGCAGGTCGCCGCGGTAGCCGCCTTCGCGGAGCCGATCCGCGAGCCGGTTGACGTAGCCGGACACCAGCGGCGCGAGCACGGCGTTGGCGACGGCGGTGTTGAAGCGCGGGTACTCGAAGATCTCGGGCAGCACCTCGGCAGAGGTGGAAACGGTGGCGTCGGGAATGACCTCTTCGAGGATCTCGCGCATGCGGGTCTCGTGGGCGGCGTTGGCGTAGGAGTTGAGGAAGCAGACCGCGATGGTCTTCACTCCGCGGCGACGCAGCAGCTCGGCCAGCTGTCGGGCTTCGGTCTCGTCGAGCGGCGTGATGGTGTGGCCGTTGTAGTCGATCCGCTCGCTGACCTCGAAGCGGTCGCGGCGACGGATGTAGGGCTCTGAGACATCGTTGTATGCGTCCCAGAGATCATCCTTGGTTCCGTCGCGAATCTCGAGCACGTCGCGGAAGCCGCGGGTGGTGACGAGCGCCGCGGCCGGGAAGTTGCGGGTGATGAGAGCGTTCGTGGCGACGGTGGTGCCGTGGGAGAAGAGGGCGACCTCGTTCAGGTCGATCTCGCCTCGATCCACCCCGTTCATGACCGCGATCATGGGGTCGGCCGGCGTCGATGGCACTTTGGTCACCCGCATCTGCTGGGTGGCGTCATCGAAGATGCAGACGTCGGTGAATGTGCCGCCGACGTCTACTGCGACGCGAATACTGCTCATGGGTCCTCCTGGATTCATCGTTGACTTCCGGATGCATCAACCTTCGTGCCCGTCACGCCCGGGGTCACTAGAGAATACGAAGGTTTGCGGCGCTCCCATTGTAAAATTCACAAAAATAGCGGGTCTGGCGCTCGGCAAACCTCCGCTTCGCACAATTCGCACGCAGGATAGCTTCGAACCCGGACATGCGCTGCCGCAGAGAGGACGGTTCCATGCTCGACACCCCAGACACCGCCTCCGAGATCGACCGCCTCCGCACCACGCTCGATATCACCCACGCGATGCTCGCGGCAGTGTCGTCAACCGACCCCGTGCGCTCCCTCGCGTCACGCGCAAGTACCATCTGCCACGGCACCGCGATCATCTACGACTTCGAGGGCGCCGTGGTCGCGAGCACGGGCGAAGCGCCCGTGCAGCTCATCTGGAACGAGGTCGCCGCCACCAACCAGCGCGAACTCGCTCTCGAGATCGGCCGCTGGCACGTGCGCACCCGACGGGTCGCCCTGCGCGATGGCGTGCACGTCATCGCGATCGCGAGCCGCGGTCCCGAACGGCTCGAACAGATCGGCGAGCTGCTGCTCGACACCTCGGAACGGCTGCTGGGTGCCGTGCACGGCATCCAGTACGGTGCGACGCAGCGCGACCGCCGCGACAACGAGCAGCTCATCGCAGCGCTGCACGACGGGATCGTGCCGGCCCGCGAGCACCGGTTCTGGAGCCGGCTCGCGCAGTTCCGCTTCCCCACCTACGCGAGTGTGCGCGCCGTTGAACTCGCTCCGCTCGACGCGCCGTCTGCGTCGGAGGCCCACATCGCCCAGCTCGTCTCGCGCGCCCGTTCCGACGACCTGCCGCTGCTCGTCATGCTGCGCCGCGTCGACATGGACGCGCCTGCGACGATCGCCGCACTAGTGCCGGCCTCGACCTCAGGCGAGCAGTGGCTCGCGTCGGTCGCGCGCCAGTTTCTCGTCGGCTCGTCGGCACCGACGCCGTCGCTCTCGACCCTCCCCGAATGCGTGCGCGAAGCCGAAACCGCTCTCGGCATCGCCAGGCAATGGGCAGCGGCAGCCGAGGTGCCGGAAGAGCTCGGGCCGGTGCTGATCGACCGCATCGACCTGTCGACCTGGCTGCTTTCACACGTCGACCACCGGCAGTTGCGTGACCGGATCGATCGCACACTCGCACCGCTCGACTCGCAGGTGTTGCGGGACACCCTCACGACATATCTCGCCACCGGGCAGAACGTTGCGGCCACGGCGCAGGCGCTCTTCCTGCACCCGAACACCGTGCGCTACCGCATCGGACGCGTTGAAGAGGCGATCGGCGAACCACTCACTTCCCCCTTCGCACTGTCGAACCTGATTCTGGCGCTGTACCCAGAGATCATCGGCCGCGGCGCCGAGCTGGGCGAGCGACGGCCAGCCGGGCCATCCGCGCCTTGAGAGGGTCTCGTCACGAGCTACCCGCAGCAGTGTCCTCACCCGGAAACCTCCCTATGCTGGAGTGGGTGGGCCCAGTTGGGGCGCCCGTCGTGTATCGAGGAGGATCATGAGCACCGGATCTCACAGCGAAGTACAGCTCGAGAACGAGCATTTCCGCGTCACGAAGTGGACCATTGCACCGGGCGGGGCGATCCCGATGCACCGGCATGAACACGAGTATGTGGTGGTGCCGCTCGTGACCGACACCATGCATGTCACGAATGCCGATGGCAGCGAGATCGTGGCCGAGCTGGCAACGGGTCGCAGCTACACCCGCCCCTCCGGCGCTGAACACCGCATCGAGAACCGCGGCGACAGCGCTGACGTGGTTTTCGTCGAGGTGGAGAAGCTGTCGTGACCGGGCAGGCTGGCGGATCGGGTGCCTCCGCATCGCTCGTGGTGCGGCCCGTCGCGGCGGGTGACCGGGAGGCTTGGGCGGCGCTGTTTCGCGGGTATCGGGACTTCTACGAGAAGCCGCATGATCAGGCCGTGATCGAGACGGTGTGGGGGTGGCTGATGGATCCCGCGCACGAGAGCCGCGGGCTTGTTGCGGAGATCGACGGGCGGGTGGTCGGGATCGGTCATTTCCGTCGCTTCGCGCGGCCGGTCATCGGCGAGCAAGGCTTCTATCTCGATGATCTCTTCACCGCGGCTGAGGCGCGCGGCACCGGCGCGGGATCCGCGATCCTCGCCCGCCTCGCCGAGATCGCGCGCGATGAGGGCGCCTCGGTGGTGCGCTGGATTACCAACGAGAACAACACCACGGCACGCAGCCTGTACGACAAAGTCGCCACGCAGACCCCCTGGGTCACCTACGATCTGGCGCCCGCCGAGTAGTCGCGGCGCACCCCGGCAAGCGGAGCTCACCCGCGTTGCAGATCAGATCCACCGGGTCACTCTGCAGCACGGGTGAGCTCTGCAGCACGGGTGAGCTCTGCAGCAACGATGAGCCGGCCGGTCTGCTCAAGGAGCGGCAGCGGATCGCGCATGCATCGTTCGGGGTCAGCCTCGAGCGCGGTGAGTTCGTAAACCTCACGAAAGCCCGCCGCGATCGCCCGCGCGCGCTGCAGCTCGCTGGATCCGCACACCACCACGACCGGCCTCCCGCCTGCCCGCGCCAACACCCCGGCCGGCGCCTTGCCGCTGAGGGTTTGCGCGTCGAATTTCCCCTCCCCGGTGATGATCAGGTCGGCACCCGCAACGGCGGCGTCGAAGCCGAGCAGGTCGAGCACAAGGTCGATGCCCGGCCGCAGTTCTCCGCGCAGCACCGCCAGTGCGGCGAAGCCGAGGCCTCCTGCAGCGCCCGCGCCCGGCCGCCGGGTCCACTCCCCCGGCGCCGCACCCCAGCTGCGCTCGATCAAGGCACCGAAATGGCTGATGCCAGCATCGATCTCGGCGACCCGCTCGGACGGGAGCCCCTTCTGCGGGCCGTAGACGGCGGCCGCGCCGTCATCACCACAGAGCGGGTTCACCACGTCTGAAGCGATGAGGATACGCGTGCGTGCGAGGCGCGGATCGAGACTTGCCGAGTCGATCCGCACCGCAAGCGCGGCACCGGCACCGCCGGGGCCGATAGCTTCGCCCGCCGCGTCGAGCATGCGCAGGCCGAGGGTTGCGAGCATGCCTGCCCCGGCATCGGTGGTGGCGCTGCCGCCCAGGCCGAGCACGACGCTGCGCGCCCCGGCGTCGAGCGCGGCGAGGATCAAATCGCCCACGCCCGCGCTTGTGGCGGTCGCAGCGTCCAGCACGCCCGAGCGTAGCGCCGCATGGTCGACCAGGCGCACACCGCAGGCCTCCGCAGCCTCGACCACCGCGACGCCGGCGCGCTCATCGAAGGCGAAGCGTGCCTCGCGGGGTTCGCCGTAGGGGCCTGTCACGGTGCAGCGGCGTTCTTCGAAAGCGGGGGCGGATCCTGCCGCAAGAGCTGGGTGCTCGGCGGCGAGCGCGGCATCAACGGTGCCGTCACCGCCGTCTGCCACTGGCAGCATCACCACATCGGTGTTGGGCTGTTCGGCGATGATGCCGCGGCGCAGCGCCGCTGCCACTTCCAGTGCGGTGGCCGAGCCTTTGAATTTGTCGCAGGCGATCAGTACGCGGGGCATTGCGGCACCCCGCTCACGCACCTGCCTGATCGGCTGCCACCACCGCAGAGGCGACTCGTCGGGTGGGCGCACCGGAATCCCGCAGCCGCTCAGTGCCTTCGGTTGCGCTGGTGCGACCGTGAGCGACGGCGCGCCCCTCGGCGTCGACCGCGACGAACACGATGCTTTCGAGCGTCAGCACCTCCTGCCCAGTGACGGCGTTTTCGACACGACAGCTCAGCGTCACCGAGGTTCGTCCGAAGGCTTCGACCCGATATTCGAGTTCGAGCAGGTCGCCACGGTCGGCTCGCGCCGAGAAATCGATGGCGGACATGTGCCGGGTCACCACGTCGATAGTGCCGAGCTGCGTCACCGCCACAATCGCGGCCTCCTCGTCGACCCACTGCAGCAGGCGACCACCGAACAGCGCCCCGTGCTGGTTGAGATCTTCGGGCTTCACCCATTTGCGCACCACGTGCCGGTACTCGCTCATGCCCCTCAGCCTACGCGGGAGGGCCGGGCACTGTCTGACCCGAGTCCGCCTGTCCGCCCCGTTCATCGTGTGCCAACCCATCGAGGTCACCCGTGTGGTCGTTATTCGGCTGGGAAACGACCACACGAGTGACCTCGATGCGAGGAGTATGCGACGCAGGCGGCTAGGAAGGGCAGATCAAACCCGCGGGAAAACCGGAGGGAAGAGCTGCGCCTCACTCGACCCTTCCGGGCCGGCGAGTGCGTCGCGCTCGGCGTAGGCGGCGCGCAGCTTCTCGAAGATCCGCTGCCCCTCCGCCCGCAGCGCCCGCTGGTCGAGGCCCGGGATCCGCCCGTCACGCATCACCACGCGTCCCTCGACCATGCTGAACACCGCGTCGCGACCCGTGCCCGCAAGGGTCAGCGTGCGGATCGGGTCGTCGACCGCGCCCATGCGCAGGTCGTCGAGCGCGAACGCGACGAGGTCGGCGGCGGCACCCGGGGCGATGCGCCCCAGGTCGGGCCGGCGCAGGGCGCGCGCGCCGCCGAGGGTGGCGGCCTCCACGTACTCGGCGAGCATTCCCATGCCGAGGTCGTCATGCTGCGCTTTCGAGAGCTGCACGCCCGTGTCGATCGCGCGGATCAGGTCCGGCGGGAACGAGTCGGTGCCGAGCGCAATGTTCACGCCGGCGTCGAGGTACTGCGAGAGCCGCTCCAGCCAGAACGCATAGCGCGCGTTGGTGAGCGGGCAGTGCACCACTGTGGCGCCGGCCTCGGCGAGGCGGGCAAGGTCGCCGCGATCCTCCCCGTGCACATCGGGGTGCACGTCGAGGTAGACGCCGTGCGCGAGCACCAGCCGCTCGTTCAGCAGCCCTGTGCGATCGAGCAGATCGAGCGGGGTCGTGCCACGATCGGCGGCGAGGATTTCGCGCTCGTCGGCAAGACCCTGCGTGGCGTGCACGCGCACGAGTGCGTCGCGCGCGGCCGAAACCTCGGCGGTGCGCGCGAGCAGCTCGTCACTCACGGTCTCGATCCGGCACGGCACGAGCACGCCCGTCACGAGCGGATCGGCCAGACCCTCGACGGTGTCGAGGAAGCGCACGGCGTCGGCGAATCCCGCTTCGCCCCGCGCCTCGTCCCAGTGGATGCCCGTCGAACCGTCCGAGTTGGTGACGTGCACACCGGAGCGATACGAGGGCCCGAGGAAGACCCGGAGACCGAGCTCGCTCGCGGTGCGGGCCGTGTCGAGCAGGTCGTCATGGGTCTCGGCCCAGGCGCCGTGGATCTCGGTGGAGATGGGCATCGCACTCGTGATGCCGTGCAGGATCAGCTGTACCAGCCCGTAGCGGCGCAACGTGCTGCGCTCGGCGGGGGTGAGCACCTCGTGCGGCGCCTCGGCGTACTCGGCCGACCACTCGAGCCGTGCCGCGTGCTCGGCACCCCACCAGGAGTCGAGCAGCAGGTGGTCGATGTCGACGAGACCTTCAAGGTCGATGAGGCCAGGCATGAGCAGGGCCTCGCCGAGGTCGATCGTCTCGTCGGCGCGTTCGGCGAGGGCGGATCCGGCCGCGGCGCCCGCCACAGCCTCGACGCGCGCACCGCGCACGAGCACCACCGCGTCGCGCAGCTCGGCGAAGCCGCCACGCGCCTCATCCCACACGATCGCGTGCGAGGCGCGCAGGGCGGTCGCTGACTCAGCCGAGGTTGCGGCCGGAGCCGCCACCTCTGCTTCTGTCGCGCCCGCTGCCCCCGGCACGCAAGCCCCCGTCACGATGCCAGGCGCTCGCGCCGCACCGGCTTCCAGCCGGGCCCCGGAACGGCCGCACGCAGCGCCCGCGTGTACGGGTGGGTGGGGTTGGCGAGCAGATCCGCCGTCGCCCCGCCGTCGACCACCTGCCCGTTCTCCATCACGATCATGCGATCCGAGATCTGGTTCACAACCGCGAGATCGTGTGAGATGAAGAGGTAGCTGATCTCGCGCTGCGCCTTGATGTCGGAGAGCAGGTTGAGGATCTGCGCCTGGATCGACACGTCGAGAGCCGCGACGGCCTCGTCGAGCACGATCACCTTGGGGTCTGCGGCGAGCGCGCGGGCGATGGCGACGCGCTGCCGCTGGCCGCCCGACAGCTCCTTGGGGAGGCGGTCGAAGAAGCGCTGCGGCAGCCCGACCGCGTCGAGGATCTCCTGCGCGCGGCCGCGCAGCTCGCGGCCGCCCCGCGACCCGCCGGCGTGCAGCCGCAGGTTGCCGAGGATCACGTCGCCGATGCGCTGCCGTCCGTTGAGCGACGAGTACGGGTCCTGGAACACGTACTGCACCTCGCGGGCGCGCTCGCGCCGATCCCGCAGGCGCTTCGGCGGCTGCGAACGGTCGTGCTCGCCCACGGTCACGGTCCCGCTCGTCACCGATTCGAGGCCGACGATCATGCGGGCGACCGTCGTCTTGCCCGATCCCGACTCCCCCACGATCGCGAGGCATTCGTCGGCGTGCAGCTCGAACGAGACGCCGTCGACCGCGACCACGTCGTCGCCCTTGGAGCCCCGCGGGGCGGGGAACACCTTGCGCAGTTCGCTCACGCTGATGAGCGGCGCGCCCGATTCCGATTCGCTGTGCATCACGACCTCGCCTTCAATTCCTGGTGCAGCTCGAGGTTGTACTCGAGCACGGGGAGGCGGTCGAGCCGCTGGTCGATGCTCGGGCGCGCCCCCATGAGTTCCTTCGTATACGGGTGGGTCGGCGCGTCGTAGACGTGCGCGCCCTGCTCGACGATCTCGCCCGCATACATGACCGCGAGCCGGTCACAGCAGGCGTTCGCGAGTTCGAGATCGTGCGTGATGAACAGCAGCGCCAGGCCGCGGGCCCGACGCTGCTCGTCGAGGATCGCCATAACGTCGGACTGGGCGGTCACGTCGAGCGCGGTGGTGGGCTCGTCAGCGAGGATCAGCCGCGGCTCCGCGAGCAGGACGCTCGCGATCATGACGCGCTGCAGCAAGCCGCCCGAGAGCTCGTGAGGGTACTGGCCGAGTCGCCGCTCGGGGTGGCGCACACCAACCTCGTCGAGCAACTGCACCGCTCGGCGCTCGGCCTCGGCGCGCGGCACGCCACGGTCGCGCACGAGCGCCTCGGTGAGGAAGTCGCCGACGGTGTGCACTGGATTCACGTGAGCGCGCGGATCCTGGAAAATCATTCCCACGTCGGTCGCCCGATAGCGCCGCAGCCGCTCACGGCCCATTCCGAGCACGGACTCGCCATCGAAGCGGATCTCGCCGTCAACCTGGAATCCCTTGGCGAGCATGCGCATTACCGCGCGCGTAGTGAGCGACTTGCCCGAACCCGACTCGCCAACGAGGCCGAGGGCCTCGCCGCGGTCGAGAGTGAGGCTGACACCGTTCAGCAGGTCGAGTTGACGGTACCGGGTGACGAGGCTCGCGTGCAGGTTTTCGATCTGCAGCAGGGGTGCGCTCATCGGATGCTCCTAGCGTTCGAGGTGAGGCGATCACCGATCACGGTGATGCTCCACACGATCAGCACGATTGCGAGGCCGGCAAAGATGGCCTCTCCGGGCTGCCCGCGCAGCACCGAGTCGAATCCACTCTTGACCATCAGACCGAGGTCGGCAGTGGGCGGCTGCACGCCGAGCCCGAGGAATGAGACCGCGGCGAGGTCGATGACCGCGAAGCCGAGCGACGACACGGCCTGGGCGACCACGATGGGCTGCACATTGGGCAAGATCTGCGTGAGGCTGATGCTCACGCCCGACTGGCCCTGCAGCCAGGCAGCTTGCACGTACGGCATACCCCGCTCGCGCAGCGCGGCACCGCGAACGACTCGCGCCACGTAGGGGATGTAGCCGATCGCGAGACCGCACACGACGGTCACGAGGCTGGGGCCCCAGATCGCGACCGCGATGAGGCCGAACACGATTCCCGGCACAGAGAAGAGCACGTCGAGCACCCACGAGATCACAGTGTCGACGCGGCCGCGGTTCCACGCCGCGAGCAGCGCCAACAGGGTGCCGACGACAGTCGCGATCAGGATCACGAACGTCGGCCCGAGCAGCGTGACGCGTGCGCCCCACATGAGACGCGACAGCAGGTCGCGGCCCAGCGCGTCGGCGCCGAGCAGGTGCTGCGCGCTCGGCCCGCTGAGCGCGGCGAACAGGTCGGGGAAATCAGGGTCGTAGGGAGCCACCCAGGGGGCGAGCAGCGCGGCGAGCACGAACACGGCAAGCACGACCGAGGCGATGATGCCAAGCGGGCCGAGCTTGCGCACGAGCAGGGTGAATCGGCCAGGATCGGCTGCGGCGGAAGCGCGCGCCAGCGCGATCTGTGTGGTGCGCGGTGCGCTCATTGCTTGCTCCCCAACTGGATGCGCGGATCGATCATCGTATACAGGAAGTCGACGATGGCGTTGATGATCACGAAGGCGACCACGAGCACGAGGATCACAGCCTGCACGACAGCGAAGTCGCGCTGCAGGATCGCCCGCACGAGCAGCGATCCGAGCCCGTCGAGGGCGAACACGCTCTCGACGATCACGGCGCCCGCGATGAGGGTGGCGACGGTGAGGCCCAGCACGGTAGTGATGGGGATCAGCGCGTTGCGCAGCACGTGCCGACGGATGATGATGGCGGGCTTGAGGCCGCGCGCTACCGCGGTCTGGACATGTTCGCGCCCCTCTTCCTCGAGCACGGCCGCGCGGGTGATGCGCGCGAGATAGGCGGCGCTCGCGACGGCGAGGGCGATCGCCGGCAGTGTGAGGTGCAGGATCGTGTCGAATCCTCCGCTCCCCGAGCCGTTGGTGGGAAACCACCCCAATCCGACCGCGAAGACGCTGATGAGCGCGACACCGATCACGAAGGTCGGCGTGGCGAGGCCCAGTGTGGCGAGGGTCGTGACGACCTGATCCGTCCATCCGCCCTTGAGCGAGGCGAGGAGGCCCAGCCCGATGCCGACGACCGCGATGATGATCGTCGAGAGCGCGATGAGCGCCACCGTGGTGCCGATGCGGCTCCCAATGAGGTCGGTCACGCTTTGACGGTAGACGATCGACTCGCCGAGGTTGCCGCGCACGATGTCGCCGAGCCAGGCGAAGTAGCGCAGGAAGAAGGGGTCGTCGAGGTGGTACTGCTCGGTGACCCTAGCGATCTGGTCAGGGGTCCCGCCCCGGGGCCCCAGCACAAAGCTGAGCGGGCTCCCCGGAGCGAGATACATGAGCCCGAACACCACGAACGAGGTGACCAGCAGGACGAGCAGGAGGCTTCCTGACCGTCGCAGGAGGAACGAAGGGATCGACACGGGTTACTCCACGCCGCCGATCGTGGCCGCCCAGGGGTAGTAGAGGTAGGCGACGGAGGCCGTCGCACCCGAGATGCGATCGTTTTGGACGAGGATGGTGGGCATGTAGTTGAGCGGCATCCAGGGCAGATCCTCGGTCACCTTCGCCTGGATCTCGTTGGTGAGCTCGGCGCGCGCGGTGGGGTCGAGCTCGGCACGAGCCTGCGAGATGAGGTCGCTCACCTCGGTGTAGTTGCCGAAGTTGCTCATGCCGCCCTCGGTGAAGACTTGGTAGACGTCGAGCGGATCGGTGACGTTGCCGTACCAGGTGGTGAAGAAGGCGTCGATGCCCTTGCGAGCCTCAGGATCGAAGTAGAGGTTGCCGTACTGCTCGACCGGCACGACCTTCGTCTCGATGGTGAGGCCGACGGCCTGGCCGGCAGCCTGCAGCAGGTTCGCGGTCTGCTCATGCACTGCCGAGGAGCCCTGGATCGCAATGGTGATCGGCTTCGAGAGGTCGCCCACCTCGCCGAGTAGTTCCTTCGCCTTCGCGGGATCCGACTTCGCGCTGAACTCACTCCAGGCGGGTTCGAAGATGTCGGCACGGTCACCCCAGTAGTCGGGGCCGGCGAGGGTGGGAGCGGCGATGGCCGCGCCCTGGAAGACCACGTCGGCGACCGCCTGGCGATCGATCGACTGCAGCAGCGCCTCGCGCACCCGTGGATCAGAGAAGGGGCCTTCTTCGGTCGCGCTCGCCAGCGTCCAGAACACGAACGACTTGCCGTAAGTGGTGGTGACGGCGTCGCTCGACTCGAGCTGGCCGAGACCGGTCGGGGGCAGGTAGAAGAACTGGCCGTCGACGTCGCCCGAGCGCAGCGCGTTGATCGCGGTGCTTTCGTCGGCGATAAAGCTGAACGAGAGCTTCTCGACCTTGGGCGCCAGCTCCGCGTCCCAGTAGTTCTCATTCTTGACGAGGTCGATCGACTTGCCTGCCTTCCAGGCGTCGAGTGCGAAGGGACCGGTGCACTGCATACCGCCCTGGGGGGTGCCGAACTGTTCGCCAGCGGCCTCGGCGGCGGCCTTCTGCACGATGGCGCCGGCGGCAACCGACATCGCCTGTTCGAAGAGTGCGTCGGGCTGCTTCAGCTTGACGGTCACCTCTCGGTCGCCGGTCTGCTCGACGGACTCGACTGAGAGGAAGTACTCGTTGTAGTACGACGGCGTCTCGGGGCCGACCTGACGGCCGAGCGAGTAAACGACATCGGCGGGGGTGAGCGGAGTGCCATCCCAGAAGGTGACTCCGTCACGCAGGGTGTAGACGTAGGTGGTGTCATCGGGGGTGGCTACCGATTCCGCGAGCCCGGGCGAGGTGCTCAGGTCCGGGTTCATGCGCATGAGGCTCTCGCACATGTTCGCGATCACTGTGTTCTCGGCGTAATTGAACGAGAACCAGGGATCGATCGAGAGCGGCTCGTAGGGCAGGTTCCAGTTGACGACGTCGACGGGCTGCGTGCCCGGCTCGGTGGTGGTGGCGAGGTTGCTGAGGTCGACGTCGAGGCCGCCGCCCTGGGCTCCTGCTGCGCCGCCGGCCCCGCCGCCGGCGCAGGCGGTGAGGGTGAGCGCGGCGGCAACAGCCGCCCCTGCGAGGGTGAGACTGCGCCGCTTACGGGTGCTGTGTGTGGACACGGGTACTCCTTTGTTCCGTCTGGTGAGTTCTTCGGGTTCGTTGGTCGGCGGTTCGCCGCTCAGATCTGGTGGCCGTCGCGCAGCACGCGCAGCGGCGCGGGGCGGTCGACGACGAGTTCGGCAATGCTCGCGGCGTCGAACTCGAGCCGAGTGCCGCTCTCGGGCCCCTGCCACTCGGCGATCTCGGGGATACCGAGCATGGCGCCGCCGGCAGTCGATGCGAGCCGGAAGGCACGTTCGAGCTCCGCGTCGGTGATCGCGCCGGTGCGGTAGGCGAGCAGGTGGGCGCGATCCACCATGCTGCCGGTGCCGAACGGGCTCCACGAGTCGCGCACGCCGTCGGATCCCGCTGCGAGGTTCACGCCGTGCCGTTCGAGGAGGTCGATATCGGGCACGGGGTCGGGTCCAAGGGCGCAGCTGGCGATCCAGATGCCGGCCTCGGCGACGCGGTCGAGCGTCTCCCCCAGGCTGGGCAGCGAGGTGTCGCAGAGGGCGAAGGCGTGGCCGATGGTGACGCGGCCCTGCCGCCCGCCGGCGATGGTGCGGGCCGCGATCTCGCGAATCTGCTCGAGCCCCTGCTCGCCCTCGTCGTGGAGGTGGATGTCGAGGTCGCGTCCGGCTCGGTCGGCGAGTCCGAAGATCGCGTCGAGGTGGCCGTGGAGGTCAGATTCGAGACCGATGGGGTCGATGCCGCCGACGAGGTCGGCGCCGCAGTCGAGCGAGGCCGCCATCACGTCGAGGGTGCCGGGGTTCGTGAGCAGCCCGAACTGCGGAAAGGCGACGATCTGCACGGTGAGGTGCGGCGCGAGCCGTTCGGCTGCGGCCCGCACGCCCTCGACGTTTGCGGTGCCAAGTTCGGTGGACACATCGACGTGGGCACGCATCGCCAGGGTACCGTTCTCGAGGGCGTGCGCGAGCAGCGAGTAGGCCCGTTCTTCGACACTGCGCTCGAAGGAGAACTGGGTGGCGCGATCGTTGTCGATGAGATCCTGCAGTGTCGCCGCGGGTCGGCGGGAGAGCCAGCTGCCGCCCCACGTTGTCTTGTCGGGGTGGATGTGCGCATCGACGAGTCCGGGAGTGCGCAGCGGTGCGGAAGCTGGGGTCGCCGTCATTGGTGAGCCTTTCTCGGGGGTCTCGGTGCGGAGTGGTCGGTGCCGGGATGGCGCCAGACAACTCGTCAGACATATGATAACCATATAACCAATCGAATCTGCAAGGATGTGACACGTGCGACAAATTCAACGACGATCACTCGTCGACACGGTCGTCGACGAGCTGAAGCGCGAAATCAGCCAGGGTCGATGGTCTATCGGCGACAAAATCCCCTCCGAAGCGGAGCTCACCACGACGCTCGGAGTCAGCCGCCCCTCCGTGCGCGAGGCGGTGCGGGCCCTGGTGCAACTCGGGCTGCTCGAAACCCGCCAGGGCGACGGCACCTACCTCATCGCCACCGATCCAACCCAGGTCGCCCTGCGCCGGGCCCTCCGATCCGCCGACAGCCTTGAAGTGATCCGCGTGCGTCAGGCCCTCGACGCCCTCGCGGCCCGCGAAGCAGCCACGGCCCGCACCGAGGCGGATCTCAACACCCTCGCCGCGCACCTCGAAGCCCGGCGCGACGCCATCGCCGCGAGCGACACCCTCGCCTTCGCCGACGCCGACGTCGCCTTCCACCTCGGCATCGCCCGAATTTCGGGGAACCGCCTGCTCTCCGACATCTACGCGAGCTTCGACGGCTCCATCAAGGAGTCCGTCACCGACGCCTCCTGCCTCGCCAAGGGCGACGACCCCGACCGCCACGACATGCATGAGACCCTCTTCCGCGCCATCGCGGCCGGAGACCCCGACGCAGCGCAGGCCGCCGCCCTCGGCGTGCTCGAGCAGCAGGAGCGTCTCCTCGATGAGCTCCTCTGAGGGGCGCCAGGGGGTCGCTGCCGGGATCCTGATCCTCGCCGTCGGGCTGAGCGTCCGCTTTCCCATCACCTCTGTCTCCCCCCTCCTCGGCGAGATCGGACACGCCTACGCACTGTCTCCCTCCGGGCTCGCCGTGCTGAGCGCGATCCCCGTGCTGCTCTTCGGCCTCGCATCGCCCCTCGCTCCGCTGCTCGTCGCGCGGCTCGGGCTCACGCGCGCGATCACTCTGCTGCTCGCCTCACTCTCCTTCGCCACGCTGCTACGGCCACTCGCGCCGCCGCTGCTCTTCGTCGGCACCGTGGTCGTTGGCGCCTCGATCGCGCTGCTCGGGATCCTGGCTCCGCAGATCATCAGGCACGCCCTACCCCACCGTGGCGGATTCTGGACCGGGGTCTACACGACCTCCTTCGGCGTCAGCGCTGCCGCCGGCGCCGCCTTCGCCGTTCCCGTGCTGCACCTGCTCGGCGAGCGCGTCGGGGCCGCGCTCATGAGCTGGGGGATCCCGCTGCTTATCGCGCTCGCGCTCGCCATCGCCTTCGGGCCGCGACTCGGCGCCCCCGGCCCCGGCAGCCGACGCGACACCAGCACTCCCCGCAGCTCGGCGTTCCGGGCGCCTGGCATCTGGCCGGTGACCGGATTCTTCGGATCCCAGGCTCTGATCTACTTCTCGCTCACTGCGTGGCTGCCCACCATTGCCGTTGACCGCGGCATGGTGCCAGCCCAGGCAGGGCTCCTGCTCGCGTGGATGAGCGTGGCCGGCCTCCCTGCATCGCTGCTCGCACCAACGCTCGCATCACGGCCTCGGTTGCGCACCAAGCTCATCGTGGGAATCTCGCTGCTCTCCGCCACCGGGCTTGCCGCTCTGGCCTTCGGCCCGCTCCCCCTTGCCCCGGTGGCCGTCGCGGTGCTCGGGATCGCGCAAAGTGCTGCGTTCGGGCTCGCAATCGCGCTCATCGTGTTCACAGCCCCCAGCGTCTCGCAGACGGCGAGCTTCTCGGCTGTCAGCCAGGGCATCGGATACGCTTTCGCAGCCGCAGGCCCCCTGCTGCTCGGCCTGCTCGCGCAGACGGGGCTCGACTGGTCGGTCATCCTCGCGCTGCTCATAGCCGTGGCGCTTTGCGAACTCGGCTTTGGGGTCGCCGCCTCGCGGGCCTCCGGCCGGGCATAGCTCACCTGCCCAAGCAGCGGATCCCGACAGCTCAGACACTCGCTCCTAGACTGGGGGCATGGTCGTCTTCGCAGGCATTGTGCTGCTTCTCAACGCCGTCTACAACGTGATCGTCTGGCCGCGTTTCTGGAAGCGCGTCACCCAGGATCCCCGGGCCCATGATGCGCAGGGGCGCCCCACGGCGTTCTACAGGGTGCACGCCGTGCTGATCGGCGTCGCACTGCTGCTGGCCTTCGTCTCGGCGGTCGCCGGTGTGCTGGTGCTCACCATCGCCGCCTGACGCGCGGGCCCGAGACGGGAGCACCCGCCGCGGATCTCACTCCTCTTCGTCATCGTCGCCGTGCGGGCGGCCCGAGCCGAGGTGAGTGGCGGGCCCGAGATGCGAGGCGCCGCCTTCGTCGACCCACTCATGGCCGAGTTCATCGCTGTGTGCGGGATCCGACTCGTGATCCGGGCCGCGACGTTCTTCGTCGAGTTGCATCGTGACCTCCTCGTTCGTGGGCCGTGGAGTCCGTGGCCCTGTCTTTCCAGGGTACGCGCGCGCTGCGGCTTACGATAGAGAGATGAAGCGGATCCTCACCTACGGCACCTTCGACCTCCTGCACTGGGGGCACATTCGGTTGCTCAAGCGCGCGCGCGATCTCGGCGATTACCTCGTGGTCGCCGCCTCCACCGAGGAGTTCAATGCGGGTAAGGGCAAGAAGACCTACCACGACTTCGAAACCCGCAAGAACATGCTCGAGGCTGTGCGCTACGTCGACCTCGTCATTCCCGAGCAGGCGTGGGACCAGAAGATCCGCGACGTGCAGAAGTACGAGATCGACGCGGTCGTCATGGGCGGTGACTGGGAGGGCGACGAGCGCTTCGAAATCCTGCGCCCCTTCTGCGAAGTGATCTACCTCGACCGCACCGAGGGCGTGTCCACCACCAAGATCAAGCGCGACCTCGGCGTCAACGCCTAAGCCAAGGGTAGGCGGCGCGCTCCCGCGATCCGCACCCCGGAAACGACTGTTGCAGCGAGACTGACTCTTCCAGGGCTTCTGGAACAGTCGGTCTCGCTGCAACAGTCGTGCTTGGCGAGGGCGCGCCTACAGCACCTTCGAGAGGAATGCCTTCGTGCGTTCACGCTGCGGGTTGGTGAGCACCTCAGTGGGATCACCGGACTCGACGACAACGCCGCCGTCCATGAACACCAGCTTGTCGGCGACTTCACGGGCGAAGCCCATCTCGTGGGTCACCACGATCATCGTCATACCGCTCTGCGCGAGCCCCTTCATAACTTCGAGCACTTCGCCCACGAGCTCAGGGTCGAGTGCGGAGGTGGGCTCATCGAAGAGCATCAGCTTCGGTTCCATCGCGAGCGCCCGCGCGATCGCGACGCGCTGCTGCTGACCGCCGGAGAGGTGCGCCGGGTAGTAGTCGTGGCGTTCGGCAAGCCCCACCCGTGCGAGCAGCTCCATGGCGCGCGACTGCAGCGTCGCCTTGTTGCCCTTCTTCAGCAGCGTGGGAGCGATCATCACATTCTCGAGCGCCGTCATATGCGGGAAGAGATTGAAGCGCTGGAACACCATGCCGATGTCACGCCGCTGCTTCGCCGCCTCCTTCGGGTGCATCTCGTAGATCTTGTCGCCACTTTGCCGGTACCCCACGAGCTCGCCGTCGACCCAGAGCCGGCCGGCGTTGATCGTCTCAAGGTGGTTGATGCAACGCAAGAAGGTCGACTTGCCCGAACCTGAGGGGCCGACGAGGCAGAGCACCTCGCCGCGCTGCACCTCGAGCGAGATCGACTTCAGCACCTCATTGGAGCCGTAGGACTTCGACACGGCCTCGGCCTTCACCATCGGCGTGTCGGTCGCGTGCACGTTCATGCGCCACCTCCAGGTCGGTTGTGCGGGGGCACGATGGTCTCGCCCGCGGTGCTCGGATAGCTCGGCGTGGTGGGGTCCACCACACCGACGACACCGATCGTCTGCGTCTCGACTGTCGGCTTCATCACGTCCGGCCGCTGCTCCACACCGCGCGCGAAGTGCTTCTCCAGGTAGTACTGGCCCACCATGAGGATCGAGGTGACCGCGAGATACCAGATCGAGGCGACGATGAGCATCGGCACCGGCTGATACGTCACCGCGGTGATGTCACGGGAACGACCGTAGAGATCGAGCGTGAACGGCACCGCCGCGACCAGCGAGGTGGTCTTCAGCATCGAGATGACCTCATTGCCGGTCGGCGGGATGATCACGCGCATGGCCTGGGGCAGCACCACGCGGAGCATGGTGTGCCACCAGCCGAGACCGAGGGCGGTCGCCGCCTCGCTCTGGCCCTTGTCGACCGAGAGCAGGCCTGCGCGCACGATCTCGGCCATGTAGGCGGCCTCGTTCAGCGCCAGGCCGATGATCGCGAGGGTGAAGTAGCTGAGCAGATCCTTCGTGCTGATCGTCGCGACGGCCTCCGTGAACGGAATGCCCAGCGTGATCGTCTTGTAGATGGTCGGGATGAGGCCCCAGAACACGAGCTGCACGTAGACCGGGGTGCCGCGGAACAGCCAGAGGTAGACCCAGGCCACCGATTTGACCACGGGGTTGGGCGACTGCCGCATGACCGCGATCGCGACGCCCAGCACGATGGCGATGATCATCGAGTAGATCGTGAGCTGGAGCGTGTAGCCCGCGCCGGTGACGATGCGGGTGTCGAAGAGGTACTTGCCGACCTCGGGCCAGTTGTAGACCGGGCGGTTGACAGCGGTGTCGTAGATGAAGAGGCCAGCGATGAGCACGATCACCACGGCGAACGTCACGCGCCAGGGATGCCTTAGCCGGATGGCCTGAATAGCCTCAGGGGTGGCGTGGGCGTCGGGGCCTCGGCCGCCTCCGCCCTCGGATGGGAGATGTGACATGACTCACTTCCAGAATTCGTTTCAGCGTCGTCGTCGATGGAGTGCGGACCGTGCCGTGCACGGAGACCGCTGCGGGCCGGGGCGACAACCGCACCCCGGCCCGCTGCGGCCGGAATCGGCTATCAGTTCTTGGCCGCGTTGATTGTTGCCGTGTCGACAGCGCCGGCTTCGATGCCCGCCGAGGTGAGGATCTTGAGGTAGGTGCCGTCATCGATGAGCGACTGCAGGGCTGCCTGCACGGCCTTGGTGGTGTCGCTGCCCTTCTGGGTTGCGAATCCGTACGGCGCGGCGTCGAACACCTCACCCACGGTTTCGAGCTGACCCTTGAGCTTCGCGACAGCGTCGCCGGTCACGGGCAGGTCGGCCGAGAATGCATCGGCGCGGCCGTCCACCACTGCCTGAGTCGCCTCCGGCTGGCCGT
This sequence comes from Leucobacter sp. VD1, assembly GCF_037150695.1. Classification (NCBI taxonomy): domain Bacteria; kingdom Bacillati; phylum Actinomycetota; class Actinomycetes; order Micrococcales; family Microbacteriaceae; genus Leucobacter; species Leucobacter sp. VD1. Next base: position 559,500 of record NZ_JBBCPO010000002.1, on the reverse strand, counting down.
CGAAGCGCAGCACCTCAATGGCCGGCTTACCGGCATCGGTGCAGGCCTTCGACTTCGCCGGCAGTTCGTCGGTGTCTTGTACGGTGGTCGCCTGCACGGCGACCGTCAGGCCGCAGGCGTCGTCGGGGTTGACGTCGGAGCCTGTTGCCGCGGCCCACTGCGTGCCGGCGTTGAGGAAGTTGACGAAATCGACCGACTTCTGCCGCTCGACAGTATCGGTGAATGACGAAGAGCCCATATCGAGCGCACCCTCCTGAATCCGAGGAATGATGCTGTCGAAGCCCAGGATCTCCCACTTGGGCTCAAGGCCGAGCTTCGCGGAAACTGCCTCGGCGAGTTCGACGCCCCAGCCGGTGGGGTTGCCATCGGCGTCCTTGAACTCGTTCGGCGGGTACTCGGCATCTGTGCCAATGCGCAGCACGCCGGAGTCCTTGAGCTCGGCGGGCAGCAGGTCGACGGCGGCTTGATCCGCCTTGATCGAAGAGGCCTGCGAGCTGTCTCCGGTGCTGCCTCCCTCAGACGCCGCGTTATTGACGCAACCGGTGAGCGTGAGCAGCGCAGCGGCTGCGAGTGCGGGAACTGCGTAGCGAATCTTCATTGATTCCTCCAAGTGATGGATGACCGGGTGCGCCCCGGCGTGCGATCTCGCTCCGAGTGTACTGCTCGTGCGCGGCGGGGTGATCACAGCCTCTCTATGCGGCACCATAGAGAGGCTGGATCCCTCCCGGCACCCCGCATGTTTCCGCGGTGGGCCACCCCGAAACCTTGGAGATAACATTCGGGTTAAGCTGTATACGGGGGAAGGCCGAAGTCGGAACGTGCCCTGCGGAGGGAGCGCGAGGGGACGTTGCCGCCCGGGCACCAATCTGCGGAAGGGATATCGCTGTGTTTGGTGACCCCAAAAGCGGAACCGCGGTGCCGGTAGATGCGCCAGGCCAGTTGCAGCGTGAACGCCTGCTCACGAAGCTTGAGAACGGCGGCCGCGTCGTTATCGTGCGGGCGGAGGGCGGCGCGGGCAAGACGGCGCTCATCGCGCGCTGGGTGCGGGAGCAACAAGACACCGCTGTCGCCTGGGTAACGCTCGACGAGGGCATCCTCGACGCACGCAGCTTCTGGCTGCGCACGTTCTCAGCGCTGCATGCCGCAGCCCCTGAGACATTCCAGCACCTCACCGACGGCTACATGAGCGGGTTCATCTCCCCCGACAACGCCCCCGCACTGCTCGCTTCGACGCTGCTGCGCGCTGAAACCCGCGTGGCACTCGTGTTCGACGATCTGCACCTCACCTGCGACTCACTGCAAGACCAATTGGTGTCACTCGCTCGTGTCGCACCGCCCACGCGCATCATCGCCACCACCCGCCAACGCACTCGCTTCGAGTCTCCCCTCACCTCGACCGCGATCCACACCACCGTGATCGGCTCCGAAGAGCTCGCCTTCACCCGCGAAGAGATCGCCGAACTCGCAACCGCCCTGCCCTACGCGGTCACCGCTGTCGAACTCGCGATGCTCGAACGCATCACCCGCGGCCACTCGCTGGCGGTGCGACTCGCGCTCTCGGTGATGGACGGGCTCTCGGCGGGCGGATCACGTCGGCCCACCCTCGACGAGATCGAGCGCGGCGTCGCCGCGGTACTCGTCGACTTCACACCGTGCTTCGAAACCCCCGACGAGGAAGCCCTCGCACTGGCCCTCGCGCTCTGCCCCGAGGTCGATGAGGCCCTGGCCGCGCGTCTTGGCGACTCCGGCCTCGGCTGGGCCACCGTCGAGTCGTTCGAAGAACGCGGCCTCGGCCGCATCACCCTGCGACGCGGCCGGCCTGTGTTTCTCATGCACACCCTCATCACATCAGCGCTGCGCCACCGTGCACCGCAAGAGCTCAGCGCCGAACGTGTCGCCGAGGTGCGCCGCATTGCCTTCGAACAGCTGCGAGATCTCGCCGACCCTGTCGAAACGCTCGCGCTGCTCATCGACGGCGGCATGGACAACCTGATCTTCCCCCACTTCGCCCACTATTTCTCGGAGTTCAGCCAGTTTCGCTCTGCCGAGGTGATCGCCATGCTGAGCCCCCTCGCACCCGAGCGCCTCAAACGCGACGGTGGCGTGCCCATCGCGCTCACCATCGCCCTCAGCGAGAACGCGATCGTGCCGACGCCGCGCATCAAGCAGCTGCTGCGGATCGGCCTCGCCGAGTTGTCGCGGCGCTCGCCCGCGGCCGGCAGCATCGAAGCGAGGTTCGTGGCGCTCGCACGCTTCGGCGGGATGCGTGTGAGCCGCAACTACGAAGAAGCCTTCCGCGCAGGTGAAGAGTTCATCCGCCTCGTCGAGGAAGCCCGCAGCCCGAGCGGCACGTCATGGCTCTACGCCGGCAATCTGCAGATCCTCATCACGGCGCTGCTCGCGCACCGTATCCCCCGCGTCTTCGAGCTAGCCGCCGGCATGGAGGGCGATCCGCATCCCGGGCGCCCCTTCCACACCCGCTCCATCCTGTCGTTCGTGCGCGCCTACGCCGGCGATTTCGTGGGTGCCGAACGCGAGATCGCCATGATCGGCACCTCGCCGTGGAGCGGCTGGGAAGGCTCGCTTCACGCGCTCAATTGGCACCTCGCATCCGCCCTGTCAGCGGCGAACCGCGACGACAGACTCGGTGCGCTGCAGGCGCTGCAGCCCATCACCACACGCATCGACGAGTTCGAGCAGTGGCCGCTGATCGCCTGGACCCGAGGAGTAGTGCGCCTGGTGGGCGGCGAAGCGGGTCGCGGCCTCGAAGAGCTCGAGGCGACCCGCAACGAACTGAGCGCGTATCCGCTGAGCTCCGGGTGGGCCGAAGAGCTGCGCACACTGCACGCCGATCTGCTGCTCGCAACAGGCGACCTGCTGCGCGCCCGCACGGTGCTCGCCCACAAGAGCGAAAGCGGCGAGGCACCCGTCACCGTGCTCACGCGCGCGCGTCTGGCCCTGCTCTCCTCACAGCCGGAAGAAGCCGTGACACTGCTCAGCGACCTCAGCACTACCGGGCTGTATCCGGCGCACCAAGCTCAGCACCTCCTGCTGAGCGCGGCGTCGCACGCGCGACTCGGCAACACCGGGCACGCGTCGGCGCTGCTCGAACAAGCGCTGTACGCCCTCGACCGCACCAACAACAGGCTGCCGCTGTCGTGGGTGCCCACCGCCGACCTGCGGATGCTGCGCTCGCTCGTGCCGGCAAGCATGTGGATCGAGCCGGTGAGCGCCCCCTTCGAAACCGAGACCGAGGCCTTCGAGAAGCTGTCGCGGCGCGAGTCGCTGGTGCTCGCGGAGCTCGCGAGCGACGCCTCGATCGAGGAGATCGCGGCGGCACTGCACGTCTCAGCCAACACCATCAAGTCGCAAACGCGCAGCATCTACCGCAAGCTGCAGGTGTCGTGCCGCGCCGATGCGCTGCTGCGCGCTCGGCAGATCGGGCTTCTCTAAGCCGTCTCGGCGGGGCGATCCGCGCCCGCGGTGATTCGCCCGCGCACGATCCGCCCCGCGAGACGCGAACTATCCGAGCTCCCCGTCGACAGCGCTGGCGAGCACCCGCGCCCCCGCAAGCGCCTCTGGCGTTGCGCTGCGCGGATCGACATCGAGCACCGTGAAGTCGGCGCGGAGGCCGGGGGCGAGCGCCCCGATCTCATGCTCGCTGCGCAGCTGCCAGGCCGCGTTCGCCGTGTGGGCGCGCAGGGCGTCGAGCCTGCTCGCAGGGGTGCCGCCGCCCAAGTGCCGCCCGGTGCGGGAGGTGCGGGTCTCGGCGACCGCCATATTGCGCAGCGGCTCGTAGGGCGTGACCGTGCCGTCGTTGTGGAAGGTGGCGCGGTGGCCGGCCGCGAAGGCCGCGCCGGCGTCGGCCCAGCTCGCACCACGCTCGCCGAAGAGGTCGTCGATGAGCACGTCGCCCCAGTAGGTGATGTGGTCGACGAAGAGGCTTACGGTGACGCCGAGCGAGGCAGCGCGGCTGAACTGATCCGGTGTCATCAGCCCGCAGTGCTCGACACGAAAGCGGTGGTCGCGCAGCGCGAAGCGCCTGATGAGCTCCTCGTAGGCGTCGAGGGTGCTGTCGATGGCGACATCGCCGTGGGAGTGGCAAGCGATCTGCCAGCCCTCGCCCGCGTACTGGGCGCCGATGTCGATGAGCTGCTCGGTGGTGTAGTTCGCCTTGCCGATGTGGCCCGGTTCGAGGCCGATGGCGTGGGTCGCCTCGGTGTCGAGGTAGGGGAAGGAGGTTGCGATGTTGCCCACCCATGGCGATCCGTCGCTCCACACTTTGATGCCGACCTGCCTCACCCGGGCGTCGCCGTTGACGAAGGGCCGGGTCGCGTGGGCGCCCGGGCTCGACGTCTCGTAACCGCGCACCCGCACGGGGAGCCGCCCGGCTGCGTGCAAGCCGTCGAACAGCGGCCCAAGCTCGGCGCTCCAAGAAAGATCGGCGATGGTAGTGATGCCGTGTCGTCGCACCTCCGCAAGGTGCGCGGCCATGCGCTCGGGCAGGCGCGCACGCGCGGCTTCCATCACGGGGCCCGCGATCCGCGCCACCGCCGCAGCTTCGTACGCGACACCGCTCAGCTCGCCTGACGCGTCGCGCCCGTACGAGGCACCGGCGGGATCGGGGGTGTCGCGGTCGATACCTGCCTCACGGGCGGCGGCGGTGTTGAAGTATGCGGAGTGCAGAGAGTTGTGCACGATGACGAGCGGGATGTCGCCGGCCACGGCATCGAGGTCGGCGCGGGTGGGCTGCACCAGGCCGCGCTGCAGCAGCGGATCCCATCCGTTGGCGAACACCCGCTCTGGGCGGGGGTCGGCGGCGAGCGCTTGCTTGATGCTGCCCCACACCTCGTCGGCGCTTGCGATGGTGACGGGGCGGATGTCGATGACACCCTCACCCATCAGCAGCGCCACCTCTGAGGGGTGGCCGTGCGGTTCGATGAGGCCCGGGATCGCCCACCCTTCGCCGAGGTCGAGGTGGCGCCCGCCGGCGGGTGCAGGCACCTCGTCTCGGGAGCCGATCGCCACGATGGTGCCGTCTTCGACGAGCATCGCCTCGGGGGCGGATGCCGGATCGGGGTTCTCGCCGACACAATCGAGGTCGGTGCGCACGAAGCGCCCGGTGATGCGGAGTGTGGGTGCCATGGTCAGGTCCTTTCCCGGGTGGGCTGCAGAGCCCTGCATCATTTGTACCTGTCGGTGCTGGCCCCTGGGAAGCTGTGCGGGCGGCTTCGCACGCGATTTCACCCGGGGCTACTCGAGGTGGTCTCGCCGCCGCCACCATTGACAGCCCCCGCCCGATCTAGAAGTATCGGCAGTGTCGACGGAAGTTCACAGGCGAGGTCGCCCGTCGACCCGCCGCCTCCGCCGCGATCAGTTTGAACACTCATCTCGACGTGGAGGTTGCAGTCATGAAAAAGCTCATCAACGATCCGGCGGATGTGCTCGCCGACGCACTTCGAGGCCTGGCGAAGGCCCACCCCGAGCTCGACGTCGATCACGAGCACCGGGTGATCTACCGACGCGAACCCAAAGCGCAGGGCAAGGTGGCGCTGCTCTCGGGCGGTGGCTCCGGGCATGAGCCGCTGCACGGCGGATTCGTAGGCCTCGGAATGCTCGACGCCGCCTGCGCAGGCGAGATGTTCACCTCGCCGACGCCCGATCAGGTGGTTGCGGCAACAAAGGGCGCGGATCGTGGCGCCGGGGTGCTGCACATTGTGAAGAACTACACGGGCGATGTCATGAACTTCGAGATGGCGGCCGAGATCGCCGCCGCCGAAACCGGCGTCGAAGTTGCGACAGTAGTGGTCGCCGATGACGTTGCCGTGCAGGATTCGCTGTACACGGCGGGGCGCCGCGGTGTCGGCCTCACCGTGCTCATGGAGAAGATCGTGGGCGCGGCGGCAGAGGAGGGGCGTGACCTCGCGGCTGTCACCGCGCTTGCGGAGAAGCTGAATGAGCGAGGCCGGTCGATGGGTATGGCACTCACCAGTTGCACGGTGCCCGCCGCAGGCAAGCCCACCTTCGACCTTCCCGACGACGAGATCGAAATGGGGGTGGGCATTCACGGTGAGCCCGGCCGCAAGCGGGTGCCGCTCGCTCCCGCCTCGGAGATCGCGGCCCAGCTTGTGGAGCCGATTCTCGCCGACCGCGACTTCACCGGAGAGCCCGTGATCGTGATGCTCAACGGTATGGGTGGCACGCCGCTCAGCGAGCTGCACCTGATGTACGGCGAGGTCGCCGAGCTGCTCGAACAGGCAGGCGTGGAGGTGGCCCGCGTGCTCGTGGGCAACTACATCACCTCGCTCGACATGGCCGGCTGTTCGGTAACGCTGCTCGCAGCCGATGACGAGATCCTGCAGCTCTGGGACGCCCCCGTTCGCACCCCCGGACTGCGCTGGCTCGCCTGAGCTGCAGCGATCCGCCCTCTCACCCCGTCACGCACAGGAAGCCACTATGACGAACACCATCACCGTCGACACCCTCACCCGCTGGCTCACGGGCTTCGCAGACCGCGTCGCCGAACAACGCGAGTACCTCACCGAACTCGATTCTGCGATCGGTGACGCCGACCACGGTGCGAACATGGCCCGTGGCATGGCGGCTGTGGTGGAGAAAGCGGGGCAGGATCCCGCCACCACAGCCGATGCGCTGCTGAAGACGGCGGGCATGACGCTCGTCTCATCGGTGGGCGGTGCCAGCGGGCCGCTCTACGGCACCTTCTTCTTGCGCATGGGAGCGAGTGCGGGCGCGGTAACCGAGCTCGATGCGGCGGCACTCGGGGCTGCATTGCGGGCCGGCTATGAGGGAATTCTGCAGCGCGGCAAGGCGGAGCCCGGTGACAAGACCATGGTCGATGCCATGCTGCCCGCGCTCGACGCCTACGATGCGGCGGCGGCCTCGGGGTCGCTGGGGGATGCGCTCGCGGCGGCGAGCGCTGCAGCGGCGAAGGGGCGCGATGCGACTGAGCCGTTGGTCGCCCGCAAGGGTCGCGCCAGCTACCTGGGCGAGCGCTCGGCCGGGCACATCGACCCCGGCAGCGCTTCGACCGCGCTGCTCTTCGAAGCTCTCGCCGCCGCCTGAGCCCCCACCCACACCGCGAGGCGCATGTCGCAGCGCAGATCACCGCTCCGCCTGCGAAATCAGCCGGTCGGCCGCTCTCGCCCCACACCATCGGAGGTCTAGCATGACCGAACGCGTCGGCATCGTCGTGGTCTCGCACAGCGCACCCCTCGCGGCAGCAGCGGCGGAGCTCGCCCTTGAGATGACTCCCTCGAATCCGCCGCGGGTGGTACTCGCAGCGGGCACCGCAGATGGTGGCACCGGCACCGACGCCATGCGGGTGGCAGAGGCGATCGGCGAAGCAGCTGCTGAGGGAGGCGGGGTGCTCGTGCTCATGGATCTCGGCTCGGCGGTGCTCAGCGCTGAGATGGCGCTCGAGTTCGCCGACATCGGCGACACTCCTGTGCGGCTCACGAGCGCCCCCATCGTGGAGGGTCTGCTCGCCTCCGTGGTGACCGCCGCGGCCGGGGCTTCGCTCGATGCTGTCGCCGCGGAGGCGCTGGGGTCGCTCGGGGCGAAACGTGCGCACCTCATCAATGAGGAGGCGGGTGCGGATCCGGGGGCAGCAGGCGCCACCGGATCGGCCGGGCCCGAAGATGCCCCTCCCACGCAGCCCGATGCGACGGTCGAGGTCGTGGTGCGCAACCGCGACGGCATCCACGCGCGCCCGGCCGCGCTGATTGTCGCGGCGCTCGCGGGCCGTGACGCAGTGCTGCGGATCGCACGCACCGGCGAGGAAGCCGTGCGCGTCGGCGGACCCACCGGGCTGCTCGCGCTTGGCGCGAGGCAGGGCGAAACGCTGACGCTCACAGCCACCGGAGCCGATGCGCAGGCCCTGATCGATGAGCTCGCCATGCTGTTCGCCGACGGCTTCGGCGAGCCATGCGATCCCGAAGTTGCCGCTGCGCCTGCCGCGACAACGACACGCACCGACCCAGATGCAGCGAAGCCGGCGACCCCCGCCGAGAAGCAGCTGCCGGCCGCAACGCACTCAGGCGGGCCCCTCGCGGGCGCGCTGGGGGTGAGCCCCGGACGTGTGGCGGGCAGGGTGGTGCGCATGCCGAACCCCATCGCGGCACCACCAGAGGGGCCAGAGATCACGGAGGAGTATCGGCAGGCGGAAGGCAGCCGCGTCGCTCAGGCCGCCGACGCCGTCGCCGAGGCCCTGCGACATCGCGCCGCGCGCGCAGGCGAGACCGGCAGCGCAATCCTCGAAGCCGGTGCCGCGATCGCAGCCGACGAAGATCTCAGGGAGTCTGCCCGCGAGCGGGTGCGCGCGGGTGCGCCTGCGGCGCGCGCCGTCTGGGACGCCTTCGGTGCGGCGGCTGACACGCTGCGCAGCCTTGGCGGCCGCACTGCAGAACGCGCCGCAGACATCCTCGACGTGCGCGCCCGCATCGTCGCGCAGCTCACAGAGCAGCAACCACCGGGGCTGCCAGACACCGACGAGCCGTATGTGCTCGTGGCCCACGATCTCGCACCTGCCGACACGGCACTGCTCGACCCCTCGCTCTGTCTCGCCCTCGTCACCGAGGAGGGCGGGCCCACCTCGCACACCGCGATCCTCGCGCGTGGGCGCGGCATCCCTGCGGTGGTCGCGGCCCGTGGTGCCTGGAGTGAGCCGGGCGGTGAGACGCTGCTCGTCGACGGTGCGAGCGGCGAACTCGTGTGGAATCCTTCGCCCGAGCAGCTCGCTTCGATTACGGAGCGGGCCGAGACCCCGCCCTTCGACGGCGCGGGCCGCACCGCTGACGGCCACCGGGTGCCGCTGCTCGCGAACGTCGGCAAAGCGAGCGACGGTGCAGAGGGAGCGCGGGCGCTCGCTGAGGGTGTGGGCTTGTTCCGCACCGAGTTCTGCTTTCTCGGCCGCGCGGAAGAGCCGAGCGTTGAGGAGCAGATCGAGATCTACCGCAGAGTGCTTGCGGCATTTCCTGGGAAACGGGTCGTGGTGCGCACGCTCGACGCGGGATCCGACAAGCCGCTCGCGTTCGTGCCGAGCGGCGAGGAGGAGAATCCCGCGCTCGGCGTGCGCGGGCTGCGCACCTCGTGGATCGTGCCGGGCCTGCTCGACAGGCAACTCGACGCGATCGCCGCCGCAGCATCGCAGGAAGCTGCGGAGGTCGCTGTGATGGCGCCGATGGTGGCGACCGTCGCGGAGGCCGCAGACTTCGCCGAGCGGGCGCGGGCGCGCGGCCTCGCGCACGTGGGTGTGATGATCGAAACGCCATCGGCCGCGCTGCTCGCGAATCGTCTCTTCGAGGTGATCGACTTTGTGAGCCTCGGCACCAACGATCTCACGCAGTACACGATGGCAGCGGATCGGCTGCTCGGCAGTCTCGCCGCACTCAACGACCCGTGGCAGCCGGCCGTTGTCGAACTCATCGGCCGGGCCGGGTCGGCCGGGGCCGCCGTCGGCGGCGGGGTGGGGGTGTGCGGCGAAGCCGCCGCGGACCCGCTGCTCGCCGCAGTGCTTGTGGGAGCTGGTGCGACCAGCCTCTCGATGGCGGCCCGGGCAATCCCCGCGGTCGCAGCACAACTGCAGAAGGTCACCCTGGAGCAGTGCCGGCAGGCCGCCGCAGCCGTGATCTCCGCCCGCGACACCGCCGCAGCCCGCAATGCAGCCGCCGCGATCCTGAGGTGAGGGGGTGGGCCAGGGGCGGACTCTTCCCGCACCAGCTTCACTCAACAGCCTCAGCACCACTCTGGGACTTTGACGAACAGGTGCATCGAAATCCACACTCGTATCACGCCTGCGGAGCGCGTATATTAAGTCCATCATGGCCAAGAGACCGAAGCAGCGTCGCACCCGCATCGAATTACAATCGCTCTCCGATGCCGCCCTGATCGATCTCACACGCGCTGGCACTCCAGAGGCATTTGCAGAGCTCTGGTCACGGCACCATGGTGCCGTCGTCGCAGCGACTCGGTCGTTCACCCGGTATGAACCCGAAGATCTCACGCAGGAAGCGTTTGCGAAGGTCTACGCGAGCATTCTGCGAGGTGGAGACATGACAATCTCGTTTCGCGCGTACGTCGCGACTGTCTCTCGCAGACTCGCGATCGACCAGTCTCGCAGAGACCGCGGCATCGCTCTCGAGAGCTTCGACGACGATCTCGACCCGGTCGATCCAACGGCGGGGGATCACGCGGAACGCGCCCTCGAGAAGACCACTACCACGAAGGCGTTCAAGGCGCTCTCCGCCCGCCAGAGGGAAGTGCTGTGGTATCGAGACGTCGAAGAACTTCCGGTTGTCGAGATCGCCCGATATCTCGGGTTAACCGAGAATGCTACTAGCGCGCTCATCAAACGATCGCGGGAAGCATTCAAGGCTTCATGGATCTCAGCTCAACTCAGCTCCGAGCACAACCGGCATCCCAATTGCCTCGCCATTTCACCGATGCTCGCGCGTTTTGCACGCGGAACGCTCACAGCACGTGACACTGCTGCAGTCGCGCGACATCTTTCGAACTGTGCGCACTGCGCTGGCATTGCCGCAGAAGCTGATGACTTGCATCGCAAACTCGCTCTCGTCCTCCTCCCGCTCCTTTTGTTGGGCGGCGCACCCGGCTATTTGGCATGGGTGCGGTCGAGACCTCAGCAGCCCCTTTCCGCAACTCAGGCGCACATCGCCGAGACCCCCAACGTCTCACCGGCAACAACCGTCTCACTGCCATCCGCAGGCGTTCCATCCTTGAGACCTGCAGTCGTTCTCGCGGCGAGCCTGACGGGGATGCTCCTGGCGGGTGGCGCAGCGTTCGCGACCGGTGTTCTTCGAGCCCCCGGGACGATCGCAGCGGCCTCAGATCTCACCCGAGACCAAGTCCAGAACGACCCGGGCAGCCCTGAATCCGGCCTCCCGGCCCCTAAGGACCAGTCCCCTTCTGACACTTTGGACACGGCCTCCGCCGTCGCGGCGCCACGAGACAGCGGCGCCCAGACCGCGCGCTGGCAAGGATCCACGCCGCGCGCCGAGTCGTTGCCGCCCGCGCCCAGTGTTCAAACGCCTGACCCTTCGCTGCTTCCGATCACCTCCTCGTCACCGCCGGCCGACCCCCCCGCCTCGTCGTCAGTCGATCCTGTGATCTCACCGATCCTTTCGCCTCCATCAGCGGTTGTCTATCCCGAGTACCGCGAACTCTCGACCGTGTCTGCCGATGGCCCGTTCCGCTTTTGGATCTCCGCAACCCCGTTGTCGACGGTCGATCTGCTGATCCAGGAGGCCGGCCAGCTCGACATCGTGCTTTCCTTCGCGATCCCGACGAGCGGAGAGGTCATGTACGACTTCCCGCAGCATCGCACCCGGGTAATCGACATCACTCTCACTCAGTACTACGCGACGGAGAACGGCATCATCCGCAGCGACGCACTCGCCTTTACTCAGTACCCGATCCCAGCTCATTAAGCCGCCTCGGCCCCCACCCCAAGGCCTTGCACCCCATCTCGTGGACTGAGCCTAGGATTGGCAAATCTGAAGCACGACTCGAACTTGCGATAGCGCCGCGGCACTGGTCTTTCTTTTCACTCACTCGCGTCGGATTCGCGGCACCGAATCCGTCTCTTTAGACGAGGGGAGTTCGCCCCTCATCTCTGAAGGGGAATGGAAGAGACATGAGGGAGACGACGCGCACCCCGATCGCGAGTTGCGTGCTGCGCAGCGCTGGGTTAGCCCTAGTGCTTGCACTAACCGGCTGCGGGAATGACGCGCCGCCGGAGGAGCCGTTCCGTGCGATGCCCGACAGTGTGCAACTGAGCGGCGACGAGCGCCAATCGTTGATGGAGCTATCCAACTCCCTCGACACGCAAGTCCAGCCAGGAGCGCGGGTAGACCTGATCGTCGCCCCTCACGCGGGCCGCGAGGCCGTCGCACAGATCGTGCTTCCCACCGATACTGCCCTCCCCACGACTGCCGACGTCACGGCGGTTCTGAGAGGGATCGAGGGCTCTCTCCTCGCTGCTGCCTTCGACTGGCGAGTTGAAGCCGTCTCCCCGACAGGCGCACTCGTCTCGCTCGAAGCATCGGCACTCGCGGCAGGAGTCAGCGCCGCCCACATCTCTCCCTTCGGAGAACTCCGAATCGAGGCCCCCATCAGCCAGGAGGCATCATGAAGCCCGCTTTCCCAGCACTCTCGAAACGGGTGCGCGTTGTCACTGCCGCGGGAGCGGCACTGCTCCTCACTTCCCTGTGGACCGTCACCGGCGCCGCGCCGGCAGCTGCCAGCGTCGGGGCTGCGCAGTTCGCCCTGCGCCGCGTACGTCGGCCCCGGGGCTCCTGCTAACAGACTCAGGGGTTCCCGCGCTCCTTCCCCCTTCCCCCTAGAGTGGCGGGGCCCCTGACAGCGGCATCCGATTCCCCCTTTCCCCGGGATGCCGCACCCCCGGTTCGAGCGCAGTGCTCACCGGAACCAGCCGGGGGCGATCCCGGACCCCTCGCTGGGTCCGGGTCGCCCCCGCACACTGGCCACGAGGCATGTGTGCCCTTCATATACATGCTGTGTGCAGCTACCTCAAGATGTCATGCCTTGGACGTCGGGTTGGCGCCTACAGTATTGATCCTCGTATTCTGTCGATCCATCCAATACGTATATCGGGTGAATCATGGCAAAGAAGGCGCGGTCGGTCCCGACGAGCCTGAACCTCTCGTCGATGTCCGACTCCTCGCTCATCGAGCTGGCCGGTGGTGGCAACTCCGAAGCATTCGGGGAGTGGTGGAAGCGTCACCGGGGAGCAGTGGTTGTCCTAACGCGCTCGTAGACCGGATACGAGGCGGAAGATCTGATGCAGGAGGCATTCGCGAAGGCCTACTCCAGCATCATGCGTGGCGCTGAGGTGAACGCGTCATTCCGGGCAAATGTTGCCTCAGCCTCTCGGCGGATCGCCATCGATAAGGCCCGAAAGGAGGGCGACTTCCGCACCGAGATTTTAGGAGGAATCGCTCGACACGGGATACGCGTCCTTGGGCGATCATGCCGACGGAATTCTTGAGAAGTCCATCACCGTTCAGGCGTTTAAGTCCCTGACGTCTCGGCACCGTGCGGTACTGTAGTGCCGAGATGTCGAAGACCTTCCCGTAGCGGAGGTCGGTAGGTACGTCGGCATGAGCGAGAATGCAACCAGCGCGCTGATCAAGCGTGCTCGTGAGGCGTTCAAGATCTGGTGGCTTGCTGTCCACCTCGATTCCGATCGCGCCTCAGATCCTGAGTGCAGGGAAATCATCCCCTCACTGCCGCGCTAGACGCGAGGGGCGCTTGCGCCGCGGCATACGGCGAAGCTCGAACTGCACGTCTCCGACTGTGTGCACTGCGCCGCGATCGCGGCAGAGGCCGATTCGCTGCACAAGAAGCTCGCGCTCGTGCTCTTGCCGCTTTTGCTGCTGGGAAGCACCCCGTCCTGCGTCGAATGGGTGCAGTCGAAGCAGAATCGCACTCCTGCCCGGCCCAGGCGATTGCCGAGCAGTGGACGCGGTCTCGACGTCCACCGGTTCGTTGGCGACAACGTACTGAGGATCCGCAACGCAGACAGCCGTTCGGTGCAGGTCGCTCATTCGCAAACAACTCCACTTCCAGCCCTTCCTGCCGACCCGGCAGTGATTACGGATCCCACCCCTCCAGCGCCAGCGGTCTACCCGACCCTCGAGAGCTCACCACGATGTCAACCGACGGCCCGTTCCGGTTCAGGGTCTCAGCCACCCCGCTTTCCACAGAAATACTGGTGATTCGGGAAGACCCCCTTCCCGAAGTCGTTGACGACCTCGCGATCCCCTTGAGCGGTGAGGTAATGTTCGACTTCCCGCAGCATCGTGGGAAGGTGATCAGCTTCTCGCTCACTCAGGAGTACACGACCGCGAACGGCACTGTCACCAGCGATCTGCTGGCCTTTGTGAATTTCCCGGTCCCGCTCTACTAGGTCGCGTGGCCCGAACTCCACGTTCCTCGCCGCAAGTGAGCCATATCGCGCATCGCTACTGGTGAGCGAGGCCTCGGCATCGGAGAATCAGTGCCGACTCGAACTCGAGCCACAGGCCAATTTCGCGACGGTGCCAGGCAGGCCGTGTGCTGCTGCGAGAAATTTCTTGCTGTTCTCGTCGGATTCCTGCCCGATTGTTCGTCTCAGTAGTCGAGGGGATGTTCCATTCCCTATCGATGTGGACGAAATGGGGAACTATGAGGGGTGAGAAACGAGCGTCGATCACGGCGCATGTGCTCGTTATCGGGGGACTGATTCTGCCGCTGGCACTTACAAGCTGCGCCGCAGAGGAGCAGCAGCCGGAGGATGTCAGAGCCAGCTACGACAGCGTCAATCTGACCGGCGATCAAAAGCAAGAGCTGATGAATCTCTCCAACGGGCTGGACGCACAGGTCCAGGCCGGTGCCCGAGTGGATCTGGTGATCGATCCCGACACAAGCACGGAAGCCGTGGCTCAGATTGTGCTCCCCAGCGATCACGTAGTACCCACTTCCGATGACCTCACCGCAGTTCTAGAAGCCATCGACCAGTCGACCACCGCCACGGCGTTCGCCTGGAGGGTCGAAGCGGTTTCCCCAACAGGGGCACGGGTCTCACTCGCCGAAACCGCTCGTGAGGCCGGTGTCAGTCCCGTTCAGATCTCCCCATTCGGAGACATTCGTATCGAAGCCCCCCTCGAGGAGGAGCAGTCATGAACACCCAGAAGACCTCTCTCTTCAAGGCGGGCCGCGCGATTACCGCGGGCCTCGTCGCCTTCGCAATCGCCCTTCTCAGCGCGGTGACCGCGGTGACCCCTGCCCTTGCAGCGAGTGTGGGCTCGGTCGCGATATCCACGTCGTCGCCCACGACGCAGGAAGTCTCCAGCACCTTCGATTACCAGGTGTCCTGGTCATGTTCAGGTCTCGTTGGTGAGGACTGCGTCCGGCCGGTGATCGAAATTCCGATCACCCTCATCAACCCGAACCCCGCGGCGATGCAGGACATGTCGACTTGGGGAGTGACGTTCACCCCACCAACGACCTCGTCTGCGAACTTCACCCCGACAGTCGTGCGCTCGGACACGGAACTCATCCTGCGGCTGACCTCCACCCGCACCGTGCCCGCGGGCACCCAGGAGTCCTTCATCGTGCAGGTTCGCCCGCACCCGTCCACCGGTGACGGGGTTCGATTCTCGTTCGGATCCGCAACGATCAACTCAGAGAGCTTCTCGGAAGCCACCTCGAACCGTCTCGAGGGCGAAGTCGTCACACGCCTCCTGGAACCAGTAGACAAGGAATTCCTCGGCGGACTGGTGCTTTCGGACGGGACCACGGCTCGCGCTACCTACCGGATCACCCCCAACATCCGCGGGGTCTGGGAGCCGCTGACCGACACCTGGTCCTCCTGCGTGCTGCAGGACAATAATCAAAACCGGTGGGATACCGCGCGCGCCGAGACCATCGAAATCGTCGACACGCTCCCCGCCCAGGCCACGTTCGTTTCAGCGACCGGAGGTGGCATCTACGACCCCGCCACCCACACCGTCACCTGGAACGATTGCTCCAACTACCAGGACCTGCCCTGGTACGTCATCGTCGAGCTCCCCGCAGCGACCGATTCGTCAGACCCCGCATACACAGATACGATCACGAACTCGGTGTCGCGCTCATTCCTAGACACCGCCGGGAACATGCGGACCTCGGAAGATTCCGTCACCCATGACAACATCTTCCGTGCGCGTCCCACCCCCGAGCTTGCCAAGTGCGGGCAGGGCCGGGTGACCCCCACCACTGAGCCAGCTCCAGGCGGCCAGTGCGCTCCGTGGCGATTCTCTCCCACGTACGCCTACTCGGGTGGTGCCGGGGTGCACTACTACAACATCGATGCACGACGGATCCTGCAGGGAGATGAAGTCGAGGTCACCGACTGGATGCCCTGCGCGTCGAGCCCGACGGTCGATGGGTACGCCTCCGAAGCCGGCTGCACTCAGCCGGTCGAAGAACTCACCCATCTCACCTTCACGACCGCGCCGGGTGGCGTGGGGAACCGCAACCTGAGCTACCAGACACTCACGCTGTTCCTGAGCGACGGGACGCAGCAGGACTTCACACCCGCTCAGCCCATCGCTTCGCTGGCGCCCCTGCCCGCACCCCCAGCAGGGCTCCACTACGTCGGGTTCCGTGTCGTCCTCAGCGGGCTGAGCCTCGACGGTTCTGTCCGGGTAGCCGTGCAGACGCGACTTCTGCCCGGAGCCGACCACGACATGAACCTCGAGAACCGTGCACGCGTCGCGGTGACCAATGACAGCGACGGCTACTTCTTCGAAGGTGACGCCACGGGCATCGGAGCTGTGCGGGAAAGCGTCGTGGGAACCTCATCAGCCGGATTCTCGGTATCCGGGTCCGGTATCCGATATTCGACCGCATCGTTCGGGGCGTTTGCGCTCGACCCGTCGGTTGCGCTGCCCAGCTATGTGCAGGTGCTGCCCGCCGGGTATGTCGTCGCCGGCCAAACCACGAACAGCATTCTCATCACCGACAGCGATGGGCGCACTAACCGCAGCCACTACACAATCGAAATGATCCCTGAGGATACGGTGCTTGGACACCCCGCCCTGGTGCGCATCACCCCGATCCCGGGGACTCCCGCGGTGCCCTCGAGCCCCAGCGAAGGCTGGCCGTATGTCAGCGTGCAGACCACGCTCGAACGCACCTGGGGTGCCCAGTACGGGACGCTCGCAACGGAAGCGTTCACGTCGATCGACGGTTCGGCTTCTGCGATCGACAACTGCCTGCAGTACTCGCCTCGCGTGGCCGATGATTCTCGCGATCTCGACGGTGACGGCCTCACCTCCGGGGATTCCGGATGCCTGGCTTACGGAACACGCCAGTTCAACTCGACCTTGAGCGCAGCGACCAGCGTCGTTACGAAGCACGTGCGTGACGTGCACTCCAGCAGCTGGTCGGGAGCGAACCAGGTGGCCGGCATCACTTCCGGTGAGGCGGAGTACCTCCTGCACTGGGAGAATGCAGGACAGCCCGCGCTCTCCGACGTCGTTCTCTATGACTTACTCCCGCATGTCGGAGACACCGGTGCGACCGCAGCGAACCAGGGCATGAGAGGGAGTGAATTCACCCCCACCTTCAACGGCCTGTCCCGGGCAGTCCCTGCGGGCGCGCAGGTCCACTACTCCGCATCCATGAACCCCTGCCGTCCGGAAGTGTTTCCTACGAACCCGGGCTGCGACAACGACTGGACGACCGACCCGAATACTCTCGGCGGAGTTGCAGCAGTGCGAGCATTGCGCGTCACGCTGCCCGGTGAATGGCCTTCAGGCTCGAACATCAACCTCGCCTTCAACATGCTCGTGCCTGCCGGCACTGTGAGCGGTGATGTCGCATGGAACAGCGTCGCCCAGGTTGCCAGCAGTGCCGGTTCACCCCTGGTCGCCGCTGAGACTGCGCGCACCGGAATTATGATGCCTGCAGATGTCGTGATCGAGAAGAACAGCGAGCAGTCGGCCGCGCCGGTTGGCGTGGGAGACACGGTCAGCTACACCATTGATCTCTCGAACCGCCTCGCCACGACAGCGAACGGCATCCGTGTCGTTGATGACCTTAGCGGCGTGCTGCAGACAGCGACATTCAACAACGATGCAACGACCGATCGTGGCACCGTCGTGTGGGATGACGTGAACCAGCAACTGATCTGGACCGGAAACCTGGCCGTCGGAGAAGCCGCAACGATCCACTACACGGTAACCACCACGTCGCCGACCGTTGCCCCAGGCATGCGGAACACGGTCACCGGTCAGGTCGGCTCACTCCCGACGAACTGCACCGACGGCACCGAGGACGGATGCTTCGCCCTCGTCGAGGTGGTCGCCCCGGACGTTCAACTGCAGAAGACCGCGCAGGGCGTCACCGAAGGGTCGACCATCGCCGGACTCACCAACGTGACTTGGGACTACACCGTCCGCAACTCCGGCACGGAACCGCTCACCGATGTGTCCGTGGGGGACAGCGAGGGAGTCATTGTGACCTGCCCCAGCACCGCCCTCGACATCGGCGAATCCATGGTGTGCCAGGGAACCGGAAATGTCGGCAACGGCCAAAGCTACGAGAACACCGGCGCGGTGATCGGCACCGGTGCGATCAGTGGCGATCCCGCCTCAGCCGAAGACACCTGGTCTGTTGTGATCTCCCCGTTGAGCCCTGCGCTCACGATCGACAAGACCGCAGACGGCGTCGCCGAGGGCACCCCCATCCCGGCTCTCAGCACGGTCACCTGGAACTACCAGGTGGTGAACGCAGGAGCTGAGCCCGTCAGCGCCATCAACGTCACCGACAGCCAAGGGGTCGCAGTGACCTGCCCTGCAACGGTGCTGGCGGTCGGCGCGTCTATGGACTGTACCGGCACCGGCCCGATCGGACTGGGGCCGAGCTACCAGAACACCGGCGTCGTCGTCGGCACAGGTGATCTGACCGGTGCCCCGGCAACCGCGACCGACACCTGGAACGCGGAAGTCATCCCCTTGGAGCGGGCGATCGAGGTGGTCAAGTCTTCGCCTGACACGGTGGAAGGCGGCACTCTTCCCGCATTCACAACAGTGAACTGGGAGTACCTCGTCACGAACACCGGCGAAGAACCCGTGACGAACCTCGTCGTGACCGACGACCAGGGAGTCGCGGTGTCCTGCCCGGTGACTTCGCTCGCAGTCAACGAATCCACCACCTGCACGGGGTCCGCCTCAATCGGTGCCGGCCCGGCTTACCGGAATGTCGCAACCGCTGCGGCTGTGGCTGAGTACACCGGACTTCCCGTTCAGGATCAGGACGACTGGTCGATCTCAGTTTCCCCGCTCAACCTCGATCTGCAGCTCGACAAGCGGGCCCCCGCAGTGCAGGAAGGGTCCTGGGTGCGACCAGGCACAATGGTGGACTGGGAGTACATCGTCACCAACACCGGCGACGAAGACCTGGCCGACCTCCAAGTGCTGGACGACCAAGGCGTCACCGTCAGTTGCCCAGGGACCATGCTCTCTGCGGGAGATTCGATGACCTGCACCGGTACGGGCAGCATTGGCAGCGGCCCCGGCTACACCAACATCGGCATAGCCGAAGCCGTGGGTGCCCTCAGCCTGACTCCCGTGACCGCAGAGGACGACTGGAGTGTTGAGGTCCGCGAACCGGTCACTTCGATCTCCGTGGTCAAGGGCGCGGAGAACGCGCTCGACGGGGGTACCGTTCGCCAGGGCACCGTTGTGAACTGGAACTACGCGGTTACCAACACCGGTGAAGAACCGGTCGAGACGCTCACCGTGACCGACAGCCAAGGCGTTCAGGTCACTTGCCCAGCCACCGAACTCGCCCCCGCAGAAACGATGGTCTGCACCGGCTCAGGCCCCATTGGGGCGGGACCGGACTATGCAAACACTGCCGTGGCCACCGGAACCGGAACAGTGACCGGAGCCGAGGTCACCGCGGAGGACACGTGGACGACCCTGGTGCAGGTACTTCTGTCCGGGATCGCAGTGATCAAGGACGCGGTCGCCTACGACACCGGGGCCACCGTCCCGGCGAACAGCGATGTGGCATGGAACTACACCGTGATCAACATCGGCGAGGACGCGCTCTGGCGCGTCACCGTCACCGATGATCGTGGCGTTACTGTCACCTGCCCGGACGGAGAGCTCGCGGTTGGAGCGTCGATGGTGTGCACCGGCGCAGGAAGCGTCGGCTCTGACGCCAGCTACACCAACGTCGGAACCGCCACCGGAACCGGCGCGGTCAGCGATCAGCCGGTATCGGCGGAATCCACATGGACGGCGGTCCTCACGCAGGATGCACCTCCGGAGGCTCCCACGCCCGCAGAGCCGGTCACCCCGCAGGCACCGTCAGACCCGCCCGGGATGCTTGAACTCACCGGCGGCGCAACCATCACCGTGTTCGGTGCAATCAGTGGTGGTCTGCTGCTTGCAGGTCTGCTCCTCCTGCTCGTGAATCGGCTCCGTAGAATCCGAGGAGGCCACCGGTAAAGACTGAGGGCGGCCCGCATCCCCCGAGGGCGTGCTGACTACCCTGACTCGGCACTTGACCCGCTAGATGCCGTACCCAGCCCGAGCCCTTAGCTCGCCGGATGAAGAAGGGGCGATCCTCAGGCACTTTCGACTGCCGCAGGATCGCCCCTTTCCCTTCCCCACCTAACAGGAAGGTCTCTGCATGGACCTGAGCCCCTCAGATCTTGCCGCAATGCAGCGGGACTTGCGGATGGACCTGATCGAAGAAGGCATCAAGAGCGGCTACGTTTCGAGCCCGCCAGGCAAGGTGGGATGCTCGCTGTGCGAACTCAGGCACCAACCCTCAACGGCTTATCTACCGCGGTTCCTGGAGGATGAAAGCACAATTCCTATAGCGGTGAATCGGATTCCGGAGGTTGCAGAAGGGATTCGGTGGAAATTCGAAGAGGATCTCCGTGCCAGCGCCTGGGACGACCGATACTTCTACCTTCCGGACGCAGCGGAAGATTTGATCTGATCGCTCCCCGAGCTGCAGGAGAGGCTGATCAGGTTGGCGAACATAGCCACCAGTAGCCCGCAGGCGGTCACTCTGCACGAAGCCTCGTTGTTCCTCAGCCTGCACTCGATTCGGAACCGCAGTTACCTTTTGCACTGACTGAGGAGTGGTCAGAGCTCTGCACCCTGGCGGCCTCACCATGCGCTGAGCCGCACGACGACTGTGACAATTGCACGCCCGCCGAGGACCTCCCCTTGGGAAAGGAAGCCCGCCATGAGCGAGCAGACCCCGGGCACCCCGAAAACCCCCGACGCCACCACACCGGCCGCAGTGAAGCGGCCCTGGTACCAGCGACCCGCGCTCATCCTCCCGATGTGCGCGCTCGTGGTCACCGCCAGCACCGGCATCCCCGTCACCGCGAACGCAACGGCACAGGCGCAACGGATCGAGCAGTACAACTCCTCCGTCAACGCAGCAAACACCGCGTTCGCTGACGCCGCAGCAGCGGAAGACGCGCTTTCCGCAGCAGGCGACGCGGCAGTAAAAAACGCGGACGCCTACCTCGCGGCATTCTCTAAGGCGGGCGATGCCGGTGCCACGGCAATGACTGCCAAGCAGCAGCTCGCCGATTCGCTTGCCGACCTCGCGAACACAAAGAGCACCAAGCTGGAGGCCGAGGCCGCCCCGGTCTTCGGCTTCGAGCACACCGATCAGCTCCGTGAGACCGCGACGGTCCGTAACACGCTTGCTGCGTTCCTGAATTCCGCCGCTGCGGCCGCCGCGATTGCAGAAACCTACGTCGTTTCCTCGGGGCAGACCGTGGCCAACCCATACTACGTGGGCTGCAGCAATGGCGTCACCTGGTCAGGCAGCGGCTCCAGCTCGGGAGGCAGCAACTCGGGCGGGTGCATTCCTGCGCCTGGCAGCGTCACGCTTGGGCTCGAGAAGGACGTGATCAAGCACCTGCAGAAATTCTCTTGGAGATCAGAGGACTGGTTTCACGCGTATGGGCGGCGCGATCAGGTTGAGATGAGCAAGATGCTGTTGAAACATCCGGGAGACACAAACCAGAAAGATGGAGCGGTGCGCACGGGCGAGAGTATGCGTACGACTATTTCGGGGTGCGCGACGGTGCTGTGAGCGTCGCTGAAACGAAAAATGGTCCGGATCGTGGTGCTGATCCGAACCATTCTTCAATTTCACGAAATACAGATCGCTAATTCTGAGAAACCATCCTCGTGCGCGAGGGGGGACTTGAACCCCCACGCCCTTGCGGGCACTGGCACCTGAAGCCAGCGCGTCTGCCAATTCCGCCACTCGCGCGAGTCGTTTTCCGGCCTTTCGGCTCGGACAACTCTGCAAGCTTAGCAGCACCGCAGCCCTCACACCAAAGCGGGCTAAACTGCGGGATACACTAAAGCGAACATCGCAGCCGATCGGCGTGCGATCACACCGGAGCAGAGAGGCAAGCGCAGCACGTGGGCATCCTGGATAGCGTCGAGCGTGGTCTCGAGCGCGCCGTCAACGGCGCGTTCGCCCGCACCTTCCGCTCCGGCGTGCAACCCGTCGAGATCGCTGCCGCGCTGAAGCGCGAACTCGACATCGGCGCCGTGATCGTCGACCGCGACCGCGTGCTCGCCCCGAACCGCTTCGTGGTGCGCGTCTCCCAGAAAGACGCAGATCGCCTGCGCGCCCTCGGCGACACCCTCGAACAAGAGCTACGCGGCGTCGTCGCGAAACACGCGAAGCAGCAGCGCTACCAGCTGCTCGGCGAACCCGACGTCGAGGTGCGCCCCGACAGCGCCCTCACCACCGGCGTGCTCGAAATCGACTCTTCTCGCGTGGAAGGCTCGGTCGATTGGGTGGCCGTCATCGACGTCGACGGCACCCGCCACCAGCTCCCCCGCGGCACCACCACTGTGGGCCGCGGCAGCGACTGCGGCATCCGTATCGGCGACACCGCGGCCTCCCGCAAGCACCTTGAGATCATCTGGGACGGCACCGCAGGCCTTGCCCGCGACCTCGGTTCCACGAACGGCTCGAAGATCAACGGGCAGCGGTTCCGTGAAGCGGCCCTCTCGCAGGGCATCGTGATCACCATCGGGCAGACCGCGCTGCGCTTCCAGCTCGTTCCGGGCCGCGCCGACCGGGCCGCCCGTCCCGCAGCAGCTCCTCCCCGACCGGCCTCACCGCCCCCTGCGGCGAGCACCAGCCCTGCGCCGCCCCCGAGCGCCGCAGCACCTCCGCCATCAGCGGGAGCCGCCCCCGGCATCGACGAAGATTTCTGGAGGGGACTATGAGCGAACTCGCCCTGCTGATCCTGCGCATCGGCTTCCTGCTGCTGCTCTGGTTCTTCATCTTCGCAATCGTCTACGCACTGCGCAGCGACCTCTTCGGTGCCCCCGTGCGGCGCCTCCGCACCGACGGCAGCGCCGCACCGCAGCCAGCGCTGCAGCTCGTAACACCCGCAGCAGCCCCGGCACCGGCCGCGCAGGCGAGCCCCGTGCCGTCAGCAGGCAGCTCGGGCCCGGCACGCCAACTCGTCATCACCTCAGGCGTCGCGAGCGGCACTTCCATCCCGCTCGACGACGACATCCTCACCATCGGCCGCAGCGGCGACTCCACCCTCGTCATCGTCGACGAATACACCTCCACCTACCACGCACGGCTCGCCCGCAGCGGTGAAGACTGGGTGCTCACCGACCTCGACTCCACGAACGGCACCCGCCTCGACGGCACCCGCGTCACCAAACCGGCGCGTGTACCGCTATTCACGCCCGTCACGATCGGCACCACAACCTTCGAGCTGAGGCCCTGAGCGTGACGGTCGGCTACGAAAGCGCCATCGGCTCGCATGTCGGGATGGTGCGCTCCAACAACCAGGACTCCGGTTTCGCGGGCGACTACCTCTTCCTTGTCGCCGACGGCATGGGCGGTCACGCGGGAGGCGACGTCGCCTCCGCTATCGCCGCGAAAACCATGGCCGACTTCGACGTCGCCCCCACCGGCAGCCCCGAGGCGACCACCAACACCCTGCGCTCCGCGATCCTCGACACCAACGCGAAGCTGCGCAGCACCGTCAAGGACCGGCCCGAGCTTGCGGGCATGGGCACCACCTTCACAGGCTTCATCACCGTCGGCGATCAGCTCGCCCTCGCCCACATCGGCGACTCGCGCCTCTACCTGCTGCGCGACAATGAGCTGCGGCAGATCACGAAGGATCACACCTTCGTGCAGCGCCTCGTCGACAGCGGCAAGATCACCGAAGACGAAGCGAAGGTGCACCCCCGCCGCTCCGTGCTGATGCGTGTGCTCGGCGATGTCGAAGCCTCACCCCAGGTCGACACCGAAGTGCTCGATACCCAGCCCGGTGACGTCTGGCTGCTCTGCTCCGACGGCCTCTGCGGCTACGTCGAAGATTCAGACATCGAAAAGATCCTGCGCCGTCGCGGCTCCCTGCAGGGCGCCGTCGACGCCCTCATCGACAAGAGCCTTGCGCACGGCGCCCCCGACAACGTCACCGTGGTGCTCGTCGAAACCGTGCCGGCGCCCGAAGCGCCCGAGACCGTCGCCGCAGATCCGCTCGCCTCCGCCGCCGCATCCTCCACCGACACCGTCGAACTCACCGACGTGCTCGACCAGGCCGCGCGCGCCGCCCAGGAAGCACGCGCACCGTCGAACCGCCGCTTTGCCGGCTCCGCCGCCACTTCAGCGGGATCCCGTGACGGTGCCGTCACCACCGCCCGCACCCGCCTCATGGGCCGCCGCCGCACTGTGCGCCGCCCACCGCAGATCGAAGAAAGCCACTTCGAGCCGCGCGTCGACGAGTATCTCGCCGAGCTCATGGCCGAGACGAAGCGCCGCAACAAACGCCGCCGGCTGCTGTGGGCGCTCGGTGCGGTGGCGGTGCTGCTGGCCATCGGCGGTGCCGTGCTCTTCGGCTACCAGTGGACGCAGAGCCGCTACTTCGTGGGCACCGACGGTTCGACAGTGATCATCTATCGCGGTGTGCAGCAGGAGATCGGGTCGTTCTCGCTCTACTCCACCGCAGAGAACACCGAGATCCCGCTTTCCGAGCTCGACGGGCTTGAGCAGCGGCAGGTCAAGCGCACCCTCAGCGCGGCCTCGCTCGAGGAGGCCCGCGATATCGTGCTCCGGCTGGGGGTGCACGATGAGTGATACCAGCGCCGGCAAGGAGCCGCGCACCTTCGAGAAGACCCGCACCAGCGAGACGGTGCTGCAGCGCATCACCGCGCTGCGGGCACCTCGCAAGTTGCGGGCGCTGGAACTGGCACTGCTGCTGTTCGCGATCGCCATCGGCATCGCCGCCGTGGTGATCGTCGATCTCACCCTTGAGGGCGCGCCGAGCACGACGCTGCTGCCCACGGGCGTCGCGTTCATCGTCGCGCTGCTGGGGCTGCACATCACCATTCGAAGGGTCACGCCCGACGCCGACCCGCTCATCATGCCGATCGCGGCAATGCTCAACATGGTCGGCGTCGCGATGATCTACCGCATCTCGTTTGAAGACAGCGGGGCGGATCCAGTGCGTCAGCTGCTGTGGTCGACGGTGGCGGTTGTCGCGGCGACCGTGGTGCTGCTGGTGATCCGCAACCACCTGGTGCTGTTCCGCTACACCTACCTCACCGGTCTCGGTGCGGTGATCCTGCTGTTGCTGCCGATGCTGCCCGGCATCGGCAAGACCATCGGTGGGGCGCGGGTGTGGATCCACATCGGTTCGTTCTCGTTCCAGCCCGGTGAGATTGCGAAGATTCTGCTCGCGATCTTCTTCGCCGGCTATCTGGTGCGCAACCGCGACGCCCTCTCGATGGTGGGCAAGAAGGTGCTCGGGATCCGCTTCCCGCGTGCCCGAGATCTGGGCCCGCTGCTCGTGTTCTGGCTCGCCGCGATGTCGGTGCTCGTGTTCCAGCGCGACCTCGGCACCTCGCTGCTCTACTTCGGCCTGTTCCTGTCGATGCTGTACCTCGCGACCGGCCGTGTCGGCTGGATCGTGCTCGGTGTGGGGCTCTTCCTCGCCGGCGGGCTCATCGCCAGCCAAACCCTCGACTACGTGAACCGCCGCTTCGCGAACTGGCTCGACCCCTTCGCCGACCCGCACGGTGCGAGCCACCAGATGGTGCAGGGCCTGTTCGGCATGGCGAACGGCGGTATGACGGGCACGGGCCTCGGCCAGGGCTATCCCGCCGACACCCCGCTCTCGTTCAGCGACTACATCATTCCGAGCATCGGCGAGGAACTGGGGCTGATCGGCCTGTTCGTGATCTTGGCCGCCTACCTGCTGCTCATCGGTCGCGGCCTGCGGATCGGCTTCGCCGGTCAGGACGACTTCGGCAAGCTGCTCGCGGCGGGCCTCGCCTTCACGATTGCGCTGCAGGTCTTCATCGTTGTCGGTGGTGTTGCTCGGGTGATCCCCCTGACGGGGCTCACCTCGCCGTTCCTCGCCGCCGGCGGCTCCTCTCTCGTCTCGAACTGGATCATCATCGCGCTGCTGATCCTGCTCTCGAACTCCGTGCGCAACCGACCGAAGCTGGTGATCCGCTCGTGAATAAGCAGCTCAAGTTCATCACTCGCACCGTGTTCGCCATGTTCCTGGTGCTGTTCTTCGCCGTGACGATGATTCAGTTCGTGCAGGCCGACGATCTCCGCGCGAACGAGCTCAACGGGCGCACCATCAAGAACAGCTACAAGGTCGAACGCGGCTCGATCCTCGTCGACGGCGAACCTGTGGCGTACTCCACGCCCACCGGCGACTCGTTCCGCTTCATTCGTCAATATTCCAACGGGCCGCTCTACGCGCCGGTCACCGGCTACTTCTCGCATCTGCAGGGCGCCTCCGGTCTTGAGGCGGCGATGAACCAGGATCTTGCGGGCATCGGCAATGCGCAGTTCTTCACCCGCATCATGAACACTCTCAACGGGGTTGAGCCGCAGGGCAGCTCCGTTGAGACGACGATCGACCCCGCCGCGCAGGAGGCTGCAGCAGCCGCGATGGCCGAGAACGGCTTTGAAGGCGCGGTCGTCGCGATCGATCCCTCGACGGGCCGGATTCTTGCCCTCGTATCGACTCCCAGCTACGACCCGAACCTCCTCTCCACCAACGACGACGCCGAGATCATCACGAACTACCGTCAGCTCGACGACGACCCGGCGCAGCCGTTGAAGAACCGCGCGATCGCCGGAGATCTCTACCACCCCGGCTCCGTCTACAAGCTGCTCGTTGCCGCAGCCGCCATCGAGGCGGGCGCCGCAACCCCGAGCACGGAGTTCGACAACCCCGCCCAGCTCACGCTGCCGCAGTCGACGGCGATCATGCAGAACGCCTCACGCACCAGCTGCGGATCGGGCGCGAAGGCCACGCTCGAGCAGGCGATCGTGCTCTCGTGCAACATCCCCATCGCTGAGCTCGCGATGAGCATGGATCGCAACGCGGTGCCGAACATGGCGAATGCCTTCGGCTTCGGCAGAGATCTGTCGATTCCGCTGAAGGTCACACCCAGCCAGGCGCCGCTTCCCGCCGATCAGGCAGGCGTTGCGCTCTCTTCGATCGGTCAGCTTGACGTGCGCGCCACCCCGCTGCAGATGGCGATGGTTTCGGCGGGCATCGCGAATGACGGCGTGGTGATGAGCCCCTACCTCGTCGACAAGGTGATCACGCCGGATCTGCGGGTGGAACGCGAATTCTCGCCCACCGAGTTCTCGAAGCCCATCTCAAGCGATACGGCGCATGCGGTTGCTGAGATGATGGAGCGTGGCGTCTCGAACCCCGAGGGGCTCGCGAAGAATGCGGGCATTGAGGGCGTGCGGGTGGCGGGCAAGACGGGCACGGCCGAGAACGGTCAGGATGAGGCGGGCAACGATCTGCCATTCACCCTGTGGTTCACAGGATTCGCGCCCGTTGACAACCCGAAGGTTGCTGTGGCTGTTGTTGTGGCCAACGGCGGCGGCGAAGCATTTGGATTTGGGGGCGGATCATACGATCTGCCCACTGCAGTCGGAAAACGAGTAATGGAAGCGGTGTTGAGCGAATGAGACCAGCGGCAGGGATCACATTCGGCGGACGCTACGAGCTGAGCTCGAGGATCGCCGTCGGTGGTATGGGCGAGGTGTGGAAGGCAACGGACAGCATCATCGGCCGCACCGTCGCCATCAAGATCCTCAAGGATGAGTACATGGGCGACCCCGGGTTCCTTGAGCGCTTCCGCGCTGAGGCCCGCCACGCGGCACTCGTCAACCATGAGGGCATCGCGAACGTCTTCGATTACGGTGAGGAGCAGGGCTCCGCGTACATTGTGATGGAGCTCGTGCCTGGCGAACCGCTTTCGGCGATCATCGAGCGCGAGGGGCGTCTCCCCGCGAATCGTGTGCTCGGGATCGTGGCGCAGACCGCAACCTCGCTGCAGGCCGCGCACGATGCGGGTCTGGTGCACCGCGATATCAAGCCGGGCAATCTGCTGATCACCCCCGAGGGCCGTGTGAAGATCACCGACTTCGGTATTGCTCGAATTGCGGATCAGGTGCCGTTGACGGCTACCGGTCAGGTGATGGGCACGGTGCAGTATCTCGCGCCGGAGCAGGCGAGCGGTCACACGGCGACGCCGGCGACCGATATCTACTCGCTCGGTGTTGTCGCTTACGAGTGCCTCGCCGGGAAACGCCCCTTCACGGGCGAGTCGCAGGTGGCGATTGCGATGGCGCAGATCAACGACACCCCGCCGGATCTGCCAGCTGATGTGCCTGAGCCGGTGCGCAATCTGGTGATGGCATGCCTCGCGAAGGATGCGGCCGGTCGGCCTCAGACTGCGGCGAAGCTCGCGCAGGCTGCGACTGCGTTGCACCGCGGCGATGTGCGCCTCGCTGCGAGCTACGTACCCCAGGTGTTGGGTGAGACGGAGCCGGCCACGACTGCGCTGCCGCAGCAGACACGGATGATGGATGCGGCGACGACTGCGCTGCCGCAGACCACGGCGCTGCCGGGCCAGACCGCTGCGACTGCGGCCTTCGCGGCCGACCCTGTGGAGGGCGACGGCGAGGAGCCGCCGCAGAAGAAGAAGCGCAGCCCGTGGACGTGGCCGCTCATCACGCTGCTCGCTCTGCTGCTCATCATCGGTGTGGGCACTGCTGTGGCGCTCATGAACCAGAACAACACCGACGAGAAGCCGACTGCCACCACGAGCACGCCGAAGACCACGACGAAGAAGCCTACGACCACGAAGCCGCCCACCACGGGCGTGGTCGACAGCGGGGCGATCATCGGCAAGAACATCGATGAGGCCGTGGGCTACCTCACGGGTCTCGGCTTCACGAACGTCTCGCCGCAGGAAGGCAACGCCGCGCCTGACGATCAGGTGGGGCTCGTCACTGCCGTCAATCCGACTGGCGACAAAGTGCCCTTCGATCAGCCGATCACGCTCACTTACAACGTGGCCTTCGGGCAGGCGGGGCAGCCGGCCGCACCGACCACCACTAACGCTGAGGTGAACTCAGGCCAGGCCTTCACCGTGCAGCTCGCGCCGGCGCAGAGCTTCTGCCCCACGAACTTCACCGTGCAGAACTACGCGGTGAACGTTGCCGGCACAGGCTCGCTTACAGGCATCTCCGGTGCGACCGCGAACCTGCAGGCGCAGACCCTCAACCCGGGCGATCCGAACGGCACGATCACGGTCACCTATTCCGCGACCTGCCAGAACAGCGCAGGTGTGGTGCGCGAGTCGTCCATGTCGCCGGAACTGACGGTGACGGTGAAGGCCCCGTCGAATAATGGCGGCGGCAACGGCGGCTCCACCAACCCCTAGGCAGCCGCGGCGGGCCTCGTTCACGGGGTCTCGCACAGCACCTGCCCCTATACACTGGACACATCTATGAGCACGGAAGAGGTGGACATGCCGGAGACGCCAAGTGGCGGCGAACAGCGCATCCTCGCCGGGCGCTACGCCATCGGCGAGTTCGTCGGTCAGGGTGGCATGGCCACGGTGTACCGCGGCACTGACACCAAGCTCGGGCGGCAGGTCGCCATCAAGGTGATGAAGGCGGATCTGGCCGGCGATGAGGAGTTCCGCTCCCGTTTCCGCCAGGAGGCGCAGTCGGCCTCGCGTATGGCCCATCCCACGGTGGTGCGCGTGTTCGATGCGGGTGATGATCTCATCCAGACAGCTGACGGCCCCAAGCGCCTGCCCTTCATCGTCATGGAGTACGTGGAGGGCACCAATCTGCGCCAGCTCGTCTCGGAGGGCGCGCTGTCGCAGACCGAGGCCTGCCGCGTTGTGGATTCGGTGCTGACCGCGCTCGAGTATTCGCACCGCGCGGGTATCGTGCACCGCGACATCAAGCCAGCGAACATCATGATCAGCAAGACCGGCCAGGTCAAGGTGATGGATTTCGGCATCGCGCGCGCAGTCTCCGAAACCTCGTCGACGCTGCAGCAGACCACTGCGATTCTCGGCACTGCCGCCTACTTCTCTCCCGAGCAGGCGAAGGGCGAGTCGATTGACGCTCGCACCGATCTCTACTCGACGGCGGTGCTGCTCTACGAACTGCTGACCGGCGATGTGCCGTTCCGCGGTGACACGGCGGTGGCCGTCGCCTACCAGCATGTCAGCGAGCGGCCCACGGCTCCCAGCGAGCGCGAGCCCGCGGTGACCGCTGAGCTCGATCGGGTGGTGCTGTACGGTCTCGCGAAGGATCGCGCCAAGCGTTTCCAGTCGGCATCGGAGTTCCGTGATGCGCTGCGCACCGCGGCGAGCGGCCAGATGCCCAAACTGCTGCTGCAGCAGACAGATACGGTGCTGTTCTCCAGCGGAAACGAGGTCTCCGAGTCGGATCTGGCGCTGCGTCAGCTCTCAGAGGGGAGCGGAGGCGCACGCACGCAGAGTCGCCCACCGGTGATGTGGACCTGGGCCGCGATTCTCACGATCGCTGCCATCATCATCGCCGTGGTCTTCTGGCTGGTGACGCTCGCGCCGCAGACCTTCCAACCCGACACTTCGCGCGAGGTGCCGCAGCTGGTCGACCTCAAACGCGCGGATGCCATGACCCTGTTGAGCGAGCACGATCTGACTCCGATCCCGATCGAGCAGACCAGCGATGAGATTGCGGCGGGGCACGTCATCTCCTCCGATCCTGAGGCAGGCACCATGCTCAGCCGCGGCGATCGCGTGACGCTGTACATCTCCACGGGCCCGGTCACGGCAGCGGTCCCTGATATCGACCGTATGACGCTCGACAGCTACAAGCAGGCGCTGGCCGACCTCGGTCTCACAGTGGGTCTGGTCACGAGTGTCGATGATCCGCTCTCACCTGCGAACCGCGTGCTCGAGGTGACCCCTGCACCCGGCACCGAGCTGCGGTCTGGTGAAAGCGTCGAGCTGACGGTTTCGAGTGGCAAGGTGCAGGTGCCTGAGGTGATCGGTCAGCCGCTCGAGGTGGCTCGATCGATGATGGACGGGCTCGGCCTGAACGTCACCTACACCCCGGAAACTTGCCCGTCCCAGGGCAATTACCCCGTCAATGGCCAGTCGATCATCGGCGAGCAACAGCAGGGTGCAGCGATCGAGATCAAGTACTGCGCGGCGTAGCCGCCACCTGGCAGTACGAAGCTGGCCCGGATCCTTCTAGGATCCGGGCCAGCTTCGTGTGGGTGCCGGGTCTCACGCTGAGCGGGGCCCGAAACCCGACCTAGGCCTTCAGCAGCGGCGACAGGCTCTGGGCGATGATCGCGGCGTTGGGCAGACCGACGACCGCGAGCCAGTTGCCGAGCTGCTGATACCCGCCCTCGGTGAGCACCGATTCGGGGTGGTACTGCACGCCGTAGATCGGAAGCTCCCGGTGGCGCAGCGCCATGACGATGCCACCGGCGGTTTCGGCGGTGATCACGAGGGTCTCGGGCACGGTGTCGCGCACCACCGCGAGCGAGTGATAGCGCGTGGCATTGAACTCGGGGGCGACGCCCTCGAAGAAGCGGTCACCCGAGTGCCGCACCCGGGAGATCTTGCCGTGCATCAGTTCCTCGGCGTGGGTGACCGTGGCGCCGAGCGCTTCGGCGATGGCCTGGTGCCCGAGGCACACCCCCAGCACAGGCACGCCGGTGCGCAGCGCGATACCCACCATCGAGATCGAAACGCCGGCGTCGGCGGGGGTGCCGGGGCCTGGCGATATGAGCACGCCATCGTAGTCGGCGACAAGCTGTTCGAGTTCGCCGGGACTCACCTCATCATTGCGGATCACCCGCGTGGAGGCGCCCAGCTGTTGCAGGTACCCGTTGAGGGTGTAGACGAAGCTGTCGTAGTTGTCGATGATAAGAATGTTCGTCATGTTCCGACAGTCACCTCTTCTGGTTCGAGGAATTCAATGGCCACCCACGGGTAGACGTAGGTGATGAGCGCGTAGACGAGCGCTGCCGCAACCAGCAGCAGCACGATCACGCGGAACCAGGCCGGGCCTGGGAAGAAACGCCAGAGCAGTGAGAACATCAGCCTTCCTGATCTCCTCTCAGGGCCTGGTGGCCCTCCATCGTGGGGTTGAGCTCGAGCAGCTCAGCCGGGGGGCCATCGGCGCGCGGCTGGAACGATTCGAACACGGAGTAGGCGATGGCCCGCTCATCGCTGCCCGCCCACTTCGGGTGGCAGGTGGTGAGGGTGAGGATCTGGTCGGTGCCTGGCACTCCATCAAGCCGCGGGAAGGGGTTGAGCACATCTCCCTCAGTGGGCAGCACATACTCGATGTTGCGGAAGCGGTAGGTGTACCAGCCGTCTGCCGTTTCAAGGAATAGCGGGTCTCCGACGCGCAGGTTCATCACCTCGCGGAAGGAGTTGATGAGGGGGCCTGAGCGGTGGCCCGCGAGAGCCACATTGCCCGGCTCGCCAGGCATCTGCGTGTTGACGTAGTGCCCGATGCCCTTCTCGTCGAGGTTCAGCACGGTTTCCCAGTCGGTGCCTTCGGCAACCCGGTTGGCGTACGTCGTGCCGAAGGCGGGCACGCGCAGCACGCCGAAGACCTCGCTCTTCGCAGGCCTCGCGGTGACAGGCACCACGCCGTCGTAGGGCTGCGCGGTCTGCTCGGTATCCCACCGAGCAGAATCTTGGGCAGAGAGATCGGCCTGCTTCGCCGTCACGCCGATACCGGTATGCCAGGGCTGCCAGATGATGTAACCCAGCACTCCCAGGCCGCCGAGCAGCAGCAGTTCACCGACCACCGTCAGTGGGCTCAAACGGGCCCGTCGGCGTCGGGCTCGCCTGTCGCGGGTTTCCGTCACCCTCCACATTCTAGAGCGAATGGCTGAGGTCAGCCGGAATCCCGGTAGAATCGACGACATGGCAGCAGCTGGGAAGAACGTAAGCAAGCGCAAGTCGGCAGAGCTCGCTCAGGAGCGCGCAGAGATCGCGTCGACGCGCAAAGATGCCCCGAACCCGGTGTGGTTCAAGCCGGTGATGTTCGGCTTCATGCTGCTGGGCCTGATCTGGATCGTGCTCTACTACATCACGAGCACCACGGTGCAGCTGCCAGTTCCGGCGCTCGGGCAGGCCAACATTTTCGTCGGCTTCGGCCTGGTGCTCGTCGGCTTCCTCATGACCCCCTGGTGGAAGTAGCCCGCTGTTCCGTGCGGTCTCAGGTGGCATCATCGCCTGATCAGCCCCACTACGTGACAATCACACCGGTGTAATTCCTCCCCAGCTGGGGATACATCTGTGGATAACGAACGGAGGCCCCGGCAATCGCCGGGGCCTCCGTCATAGGCTCTCAGGTGGCACCGAAGACACCCTGCTCACGGAAGCACCACGAAGTAGGCGAAACTGAGCGCCACGAGCACGGCGGTCACCGCCACCAACGACACGATCCGCTGCGTGCGCTTACGCGGCCCACGATTCGAGACCAGCAGCCACATCGTGAGCGCACCCACGATCATGCCGCCCAGGTGCGCCTGCCACGAGAT
This sequence comes from Leucobacter sp. VD1, assembly GCF_037150695.1. Lineage (NCBI taxonomy): Bacteria > Bacillati > Actinomycetota > Actinomycetes > Micrococcales > Microbacteriaceae > Leucobacter > Leucobacter sp. VD1. Next base: position 526,034 of record NZ_JBBCPO010000002.1, on the reverse strand, counting down.
GTTGGCCCCAGGCAGCAGCCCGATTCCGAAGTTGATGGCGATCAGCGCGACGAGAGACCCGACATTCACGCCGGCCGCCCGGAAGGCCACAGCCGTCGCACCCAGCACTCCGAAAATCGCACCCGATGCGCCCACAGTGGGCACAATCAGAGCGCTCGGATCCGCGTACACCCACAGCATCACGGCCAGCGAACCGCCCAGCCCAGCCAACAGATAGAGCACGAGGAACTGCACGTGCCCCATCAAACGCTCAAGATTGCGGCCGAAAAGCCACAGCGCATACATGTTGAACAGGATGTGCAGCAGGAAACCCGTCGAGTGGGTGAACGTTGCCGTGAGCATGCGCCACGGCTCGAACCCGACATCGCCGAACAGCTGACTCGAGACCGACTCCGGCATCGAATAGATCGGCATGTACCAGAGCGCGCGTGTCACCCCATCGGAGAAGAAGTAGCGGCTCAACAGCTGCAGCACGAAGAGCACCACATTGACAGCCACGATGCCGTAGGTCACCGGAGTATCGAGTGCGGCGAGACGACGCCCCGTGACTCGAGCGGTGCGCGAAGCACGCTTGGCCGCACCGGGTTGCGTCTGCTTCACGCACTCGGGGCACAGCACGCCGACGGCCGACACGACCTGGCATTCAGGACAGATCGTGCGGCCGCAGCGCTGGCACAGCGTAAAGCTGTGCGTTCGCGGGTGGCGGTAGCAGACATCATCGGGGCCGTATTCGACGCGCTCGCCGAACACCGGCCCTGAGCCGTTCGCCACCACTGAACTCAGGCCTCGGCGATATCGACGCCGGTGATCACGACATCCTCGACGGGGCGATCCATCGCACCGGTCTGCACCGACTCGATAGCGTCGACCACTGCCTTGGAGGCGTCGTCAGCCACCTCACCGAAGATGGTGTGCTTGCCGGTCAGCCAAGCGGGCTCAGTGGTGGTGATGAAGAACTGCGACCCATTCGTGCCAGCGAGACGGCCGGTCATGTCGGGGCGCTTGCCCGCGTTGGCCATGGCGAGCTGGTACTTCGTGTTGAAGGCGAGCTCTGGGTGGATCTCGTCGTCGAAGGTGTACCCGGGGCCGCCGGTGCCGGTGCCCGTGGGGTCACCGCCCTGGATCATGAAGTCTTTGATGATGCGGTGGAAGATGACGCCGTCGTAGAACCCCTTGTTGGCAAGGTCGACGAAGTTCTTCACGGTCTTGGGAGCGTGATCTCCAAAGAGGTTAATGACGATGTCGCCGTGGTTGGTGTGAATCGTGGCTACGGAAGTATGAATGCTCATACCGACCAGTCTAGGCGCGGCCACCGACTCGCAGGCAGCGGCGCGGGCGGCAGAGCCTACCGTCAACTGGGAATCAGGGGCAAGCGGGTCTTCCAGTGCCGCACGACTGTCGCCGTTCGGTGTAGCGTTGAGACACGAGCGATGTCGCTCTGAGCATTGCCTCGCCGAGCTAGGAGGACAGGTATGAAACTCTCACGCAAGCGCCGCCGCGAACTCCGCCGTCTACGCAAGGACGCCCAGGAGCTGCTCGACCAGCAGCGCGTCGTCCTCGGCCACGCCGGAGATGTGCTGCACTCCGCCGGTCACCAGGCGAGACGGCTGAGTGACGAGCACCTGCAGCCCCGAATCGACCGCGCTGTTGAGACTGCGCGCCCCACAATCGAGCGCGGCGTGATGAGCGCCCGCCGCTCGGCCGAGAACGTGCGCCGCTTCTCAGCACCGTTCGTAGCAGCCGCGCTGACGCGCACCATTCGCGCCCTCGACGAGATCGAAAACCACGACGCTGCCAAGCAGGTGCGGGGCTTCGGCGAACGCACCGGCTACCTCAAGCCCACGAAGAAGCGCCGCGCAGGTGGCGTCATCGCACTGGGTCTCGGCCTCGCCGCAGCAGCCGGTGTCGGCTACGCGCTGTGGCAAGCCTTCCGCACCGATGAAGATCTCTGGGTGGCCCCCGAGAACTAATCGGCGACGCACCGCAAACGGGCGGTGTCGGATCCTCACGATCCGGCACCGCCCGTTGTGCGTCTCAAGCTTCGGGCGGGCCCGCAGGGTCGATCGGATCGGAGAGATCACCCCGGGTGCCGAGCCCTGCAGCGACGGAGCACCGGGCGAACGCGTGCCGTCGCTACTTGCGCGGCTTCGCCGACTTCCCGCCCTGCCGTCCACCCGACTTGCCGCCGGACTTCGACGGGCTGCGGCGCGAGGTGATCCCCGCCATGCGAATGCCCGTCTGCACGAGCGAGAGCGTGCGCAGCGAACGGATATCGCGGATCGCGACCCAGCGCGCCTCATCCGAGGAACCATCGACCTCGTGCTGCAGCGGGCCGTCCTTCACAGAAGCCCGGTAGACGATGCGGATCGTGTGCAACTCGGGATCGGTGCCCTCGGGCACCTCCTCGCGCACCATGACCCGCGAATCAACGCCGAGCAGCTTGCCCACCCGGGCCTCCAGCCCGGTCTCCTCGAACACCTCACGCACCACAGCGTCACGGGGATCCTCACCGGCTTCAAGGCCGCCGCCAGGGAGCGTCCAGCCGTGCAAATGACCACGGCGCCAGTGAGTGAGCAGGATCTTGCCGCGGCGTTCCACCACCGCGTAGGCGGCCACTCGAAGATCCATGGTACGAGCCTAGCCTGTCGTGCTGCGAGCCCGACGCGCAACGCACACCTCGATCAGCCTGCTCGCCAGCCTCTCAGCCAACGATCCAGGCGAGCATAGGCTTCGTTCCGCACCGGCTCGCTCGACAGGAACACATCGTGCAGCGCCCCGTCGATGCGATCCACCGTCACCGTCGAGCCCAGTTTCAGCGCGGCCTTCGCCACCTCGTCAACATCGAGCACCGAGTCTGCTCGCGTCAACTCCTCACTCCACTTAAGCGGGATCGCCGTGCGCGCTGAAAGCAGCACCTCAACGGGTTCCGCGATCCCGAGCCCCCGGCTCACCCGAGTATGCCCCTCAAGGATCGCGCGCAACCAGCCCCCGCGCACCGCGTGCGTGCGCTCGGGGCGCCACACCGGATTGACGAGGTCGAGCTCGTCGCGCGGCCCCACCTCACGCTGAGCACGGGTGTAGAAACCGTAGTCAAGCTGCGGGGCCACCTCGTAGGGGTTGGTGCGCGCTCCAAGATTGAGCAGGGGCATGAGCACCTGCCGCCCCGTGCTGGCAAGCTGAAATTCGAGCCACGGGCTGTTGAGCACCAGCGCAGCGGCCTTGCCGGGATGCGCCGCCGCCCACAGGCTGAGCACCAGCCCGCCCGTCGAATGCCCAAACAGCACCAGTGGGCGAGGCTCAGGCTCACCCTCCCCCATCACCTCAAGGGCCGCCTCGATCTCGAGATGATAGTCGTCGAGTCGCTCAACGTAGCCGGGTGTCTGCCCCTCGCGCAGACTGCGACCGTACTTGCGCAGGTCCAGGGCGAAGAAACGCGCGCCTCGGTTCGTCCAGAACGCTGCCAGATCGCGCTGGAAGAAGTAGTCCGACCAGCCATGCACGTAGAGCACGTCGACACCGTCGAGCACACGTTTCCCGTGAAACATTCGCTCCTGCCACGAGCGGCGATCCGGCTTCGCGCGCACAAGTGTCGCGACAAGCGGGCCCTCGTCATCGCTGCCGAGCTCAAGGTCAGTGCACTCGAACCCGGCACCGAGCACGTCCTCACGCCACTGCGCCATGTCGCCAGTCTAGGGCGTGTCTCGCAAATCCTCGCCTCCTGCAGGCACCGAACCGTTGCACCATAGGGGCCGGCTCCGCTCCACAGAGCAGGGCCGCCGGTGCCGGGCCATTCGCAGACAGCCCGGCACCGGCGACCGTATGCGCGCCGATTCGCGGCGCTCAGCCCCGCGAGGTCTCCCGCAGCACGATCCTCGCTGCCTCAGCGCTCGCCTGCACGCGATGCTGCGAACTCTCGTCAACGGTGAGCTGATTGTCGACGGCTCCCACCTCTGCCGAGGCCTCCACGCGGTACGCGCCCTTCGGCAGCTCCAGCACGGCCTTCCCCACGCTCGCCTCAACGTCTACCGAATCGGGCTGATCGCCCGTGAATGCGAGCTGCGCATCCCCCGCCTCGACCACAATGTCGGCCGTGCGAACATCACCAGCGTCGATCTGCGCCTTCCCGCCCGAAACCTCAAGATCGATCGCCGGAGTGCTGCCGCTGTATTTCAGCTTTCCAGCCTCGACACCCGCAGAAAGCTCTGAGAAGTCGCCCTCCGCGGTGAGCGTCGCGGCGCTCACCGTCAGTTCGGCGGCGATCCCGCCATCCTCCGACAGCCACTGCGGCAACACGAGCTTCACGCGTTCCTCGCCAACGTTCGGGCCGAAGTTGGGGCCGTCGAGACGTTCCGCCACGAGCGTGCGGCCTTCGACGTGCATGCTCCACTCCGCACCGCTGCCGCGCGTGGCCGAATACTCGACGGTGAGTTCTGCGTTCTCAACATCTCCGAACGCGAGATCGAAGGTCACCGCTTCAGCGTCCACTCGGAGCGACTGCACCTCATCGACGGGCACCGAAAGGGTGTCGTCGGTCCAAGCGACCTGCGGCTCATTGATGCTGTTGGCGGCAGGACCCGTCGAGCCAACGTCAGTCAAGCTGCTGATTCTCGCCTGGATCGGGCCGAAGACCGATGAGAAGGCGACCGCAAGCAACGCACCGCCACCGACCACCGCGGTCACAATGCTGAGCGTGCGAGCAGTGCTCGTCACGGTTTTAGGGGTCTGCTGGGGGCTGGTCATGAGGATGGTCCCGTCTGTGTGTGGGGTGAAATGTGAGCACTCGAGAAACCGGGCGCCGGTGGAGCGGTGCTTTCGATATGCGCGATTGCGGCAAGCACGCGGCGGTTGCCGCCCTCCTCCGCGTCGAGCCCGAGCTTCTGGAAAATGGCCGTGATGTGCTTCTCGACGCTCGCCTCCGACAGGAAGAGCAGCGCCGCGATGGCCTGGTTGGAACGCCCCTCGGCGAGTGCCGCGAGCACGGTGCGCTCGCGATCGGTGAGGGAGCGCATACGGTCGTCGCGGCTGCGGCGGGTCAGCAACTGCGCGACCACTTCGGGATCGAGCACGGTCGCACCCTGGCCGATCCGCTCCACCGACTCGATGAACTCGCCGACATCGGCGACGCGATCCTTCAGCAGATACCCGAAGGCCCCGCCCTGGCCCGTGATCAGATCGCTCGCGTACCGCTCCTCGACGTACTGCGAGGGCACCAGCACTGCGAGCCCTGGGCGGGCACGCCGCAGTTCCAGGGCCGCGCGGATTCCCTCATCCGTGAATGTCGGCGGCAGGCGCACATCGAGGATGCAGAGATCCGGATCGGTCTCGCCCACTCGCTCCATAAGCCGGCTCGCCTCGGGCAGGGCGGCGACCACCTCGTGGCCACCGTGCTCGAGCAGGCGCACGAGCCCCTCGCGCAGCAGCACGGAATCTTCGCAGATCAGGATGCGCATGGCACACTCACCTCCAGGGTGGTCGGACCGCCCTGCGGGCTGTCGAGTCGAGTGGTGCCGCCCGCGGCGAGCACCCGGTTCATGACGCCGTCGATTCCGCCCCCGGGCAGCACACTGGCTCCCCCGACACCGTTGTCTTCGACGCGCGCCCAGAGAATACCGCCCTCGCGCACCCGCACCACCACGCGGCACTCGCTGGCGCGCGAGTGCTTCGCGGCGTTGGTGAGCGACTCGGCGATCGCGAAGTAGACGGCGGCCTCGGCGGTGCGACTGCAGCGCTCAGGCAAACGCACATCGAGCTGCACTGGCACATGGGATCGCGCTGCGAGCGCGGACAGGGCCGCATCGAGGCCGCGGTCGTCGAGCACGGAGGCGTAGATGCCGCGCGCCAGCTGCCGCAGCTCTGTGATCGCCGCCTTCGTCGAGGTGTGCGCCTCGGCGACAAGCGCCTTCGCAGCCTCTGGGTCCGTGTCGATCTTCTGCTGCGCGAGGCCCAGCGTCATCCCCACCGAGACGAGGCGAGGCTGCACCCCGTCATGCAGATCACGCTCGATGCGCGTGCGCTCGACATCGGCGGCGCGCACCGCCCCCTCGCGCTGCGCAGTGCTCGTACGCACCTGCGCGGTGAGCTCTTCTTCCTTCACATCAGCCCCCAAGATGGCGACCGAGATGAGCCGGTGCAGCAGCGCCAATCCCACGATGCCGACCCCGCACAGCAGAGCGCTCAGCAGGGCAGGCTGCCACCACACTGAGATCGTGCTGAGCACCGAGAACATCGAGTGCACGAAACCCTGCGCGAGCGCAAGCACCGCCACACCCATCACGCTCGCAATGCCGAAGCTCGCGAGTGCACGCCACATACGACCGTCGGCTGACTGCCGCGCAAGCGCCCGCAGCCACGCCTTGAACCCGTGCCCCGTCTGTGGCGTCCACCGCAGCGCGGGGGTTCCCAACTGGTACAGGCCGCTCACGCGCTGCGTCTCGAACCAGGCGATCCCGAACATCGCATACACGAGCCCCACCAGCACCACAGCACCAATACCGAGCACCAGCAGCAGCCCAAGGCCCGTACCGAGCGCGCCGAACAGCAGGCCGATTACCGAGAAGCCGATCAGACCGGCAGCAGCGAGGTGCAGAATCGTCATCACGATGCGCAGCGGCGGGCGGCGCAGCGACTCCTGGGCGGAGGTGAGCGGCGAGGCGGTGCCAGTGGCCGAGGTCCCAGTGGACGCGGTCCCAGTGGCGAGATGCGGGAGTTGCTGAGTGGTGTGCGCATCCGCGATGTGCGGGACCGGCGGCTGCGGGGTCGCAGTGGTCGGCGCCGGTGTCTGCCCGGCTGCCGGCTGCCCCTGAGGCAGCGATGTCTGTGATGTCATGGTGTCTACGCTAGGCCGTGGCCTGCGAGGGGCGACACCGAGAGATCCGGAGAGAACGCTTCCGGTTTTCCCTACCCCCTGTTCTGGGTTCGGCATCCCGGCTTAGGCTGAGGCCATGAACTCCCATGACGCACCTCAAGTCGCCGCGGCTGAGCCGCTTCCGCTGCTCGACGAGATGGGGATCGGGCGGGTGCTCGTGGTGGTGGCGCACCCCGACGACGCCGAGTACGGCACCTCCGCAGCCGTCGCGCACTGGACCTCCCGCGGCATCGAAGTCGGGTATCTGCTGCTCACCGCCGGCGAGGCGGGGATGCAGCGCCCGCCGGAAGAGGCGGGCCCGCTGCGCGCCCGCGAGCAGCGGGCGGCCTGCGACGCGGTGGGTGTGGAGCGGCTTACGATGCTCGATTTCCCTGACGGGGTGCTCGAATACGGGCTGCCGCTGCGCCGCGCGATCGCCCGTGAGATTCGCGCCTTCCGCCCCGATGCTGTGGTGTGCGGATCAGGTCAGCTCGCGGTGGCGTGGGGCTTCGATCACGCGGATCACCGCGCCGCCGGCCTCGCCACCATTGACGCGGTGCGCGACGCCGACAACCGCTGGGTGTTCCCAGAACTGGTGCACGACGAAGACTTGGCACCGTGGGGCGTGCAGCGTCTGCTGCTCACCGGGGCCAGCGCCACCCACTGCGTGCCCGTCGATGCGGAGGCTGAGCGTCGCGCTGTCGCGTCGCTCAGCGCGCACGAGGCGTATCTTGCCGATCTGCCCTGGCATCCCGCACCCCAGGAGCTCATCACCGGCGTGCTTGCCGAGCAGGGGTGTCTCGCTGGCGTGCCGCGCGCGGTCGCCTTCGCCGAGCACCGCCTGCGAGGCTAGTCACGCCGCGGCCGCGCCCATTCGCCCCGCTGCAGTGGCCCACTCCGGGCGCGCATTACAGCGGCCGAATGGGGGATTTCGCACAAGATACCGCCGATCCGCCTGCACCACCCGCCTCTCGAGCCCACTGTGCGGCGGGGCCACCCAGCAGAAGCTCGTGCGCTCAGGTCAGCGGTAGGCGCATCAGCACTCGTGGGAAGCCGTCGAGCATCGAGCGCGTGTCTGCCACTTTCTCGAAGCCCGCCGACTCGAAGAGGCGCCGGGTGCCGACGTAGGCCATGGTGAGGTTCACCCGTTCGCCCCCGTTGTCGAGGGGATAGCCCTCGATCGCGGGGGCGCCGTTCGCGCGGGCGTGGGCGACGGCACCTTCGATGAGCGCGTGCATCACGCCCTGCTTGCGATAGCCGGGCCGCACCCGGAAGCACCATAGCGACCACACGTCGAGGTCGTCGAGGTGAGGGATCAGCCTATTGCGGGCGAAGCTGGTACCGGCTCGCGGGTGCACCGCGGCCCAGCCCACGGGTTCGCCGTCGATGTAGGCGAGCACACCGGGGGGCGGATCTTGCTCGCACAGTTGGCGCACCCTGGCAGAACGAGCCGGCTCACGCAGGGCCACGTTCTCTTTGCTGCCGATACGGTAGCTCAGGCAGAAGCACACGTTCGAGGTGGGCTTTTTCGGACCGACGACCGCGGCGACATCCTCGAAGACCGTTGCCGGTCGAACCTCGATTCCCATGCGAAACAGTATGGACTGCGGGGCGTCGTCGCGGAAGTCCCGCACGGGGCCGGCACGCACACCGAGCCGCAGGGCCCGAAGGCCCGCGGTCAGCGGGCTCCGAGGCGCGCGGCTTTACGATCTTCCGAGTGAGTTCCCTCCCCCGCAGCGCAGACAGCCCAGCGCCCGACCGCCGTGGCGGCGGGTCGCGCCGTCGCGCCGGGGCCGCGATCAGTGCGGCGGCGTTCATTGCGCTGGTGCTGCTGGGATTCGTGCCCGGGATCGTGGGCACCGCTGTCGCGGTGATGCTGCCGTGGCTCTGGATCCCAGCACTCGTGCTGTGCGTCGCCGCGCTGCGGGTGCGCGGCCGCCGCTGGATCGCGGCGGTGCCTGCGCTCACATGGGTGCTCGCTGTGTCGACATCGATCACGTGGCTGCCCGCAGCGATCACGGGTTCTCCCTGGCAGACCGACGGCAATCTTGTCGTTGCGAGCCAGAATGTGCAAGCGAGTTCAGGCACTGCGGATGCGTCGGCGCGGGCACTGCAGCAGCAAGGGGCGGATCTCGTTGCGCTCACCGAGCTCGACGCCGAGTCGCGTGAGCAGGCGATCGCGGAGCTTGCCGGCAGCCATCCCTACTCGTACCTGGTGGGAACGGTGGGTCTGTGGAGCACGCTTCCGATCGCGGAGGCGCCCCCGCTCGATCTCGGTCTGGGCTGGCGGCGGGCCTTGGCCGCGCAGGTGGAGGCTCCCGGCGGGCCCATCGAGGTGTATGTGATTCATGCGGCGTCGTTGCGGCCCGGTTCGCAGTCTGCGCGCGACACGATGCTGCGCGCACTCGGCGACACGATCGCGGCGGATGCGGCGGATCGGGTGATCGCGATCGGTGATTTCAATGCTGCGGCGACGGATCCGGCGCTCGCTGCGATCCGCGCACAGCTCGATGAGCCGCGGCAGGAAGCCGGCGGATTCGGGTTCACCTGGCCGGCTGGGGTTCCGCTGGCGAGGATCGACCACGTGTATCAGCGCGGCTTCGAGGATTCCAGCGCGAAGACGCTGCGCGCCGGGGAGAGCGACCACCTGGCGATTCTCGCCGCGCTCGGGTGAGGCCGGTGCTGGTTCTCGTGCCGTAGCATCGCTTCATGCACACCGCAGATGCTGCCGAGCGCGTGACCTCGCGCGAACTTCTTGCGATGCTCAGGGCGGAGGCCTCAGAGCGGCATCGGCTCAGCGTAGTGCGACTCGGTATTCCTGAGGCTGACAGCATCGGTGTGCCGATACCAGTGATCCGCAGGATCGCGAAGGGTGTGGGGCGCTCGAACCCGCTCGCGCGCGAACTGTGGGCGACGGGGGTGCATGAGGCGCGGCTGCTCGCGGCGCTGGTGTTCGATCCGGCGACGCTGGCCCTCGATGAGGCGAGCGGGCTGCTGGTGGATGTGCGGTCGTGGGATCTCTGCGATCACCTGTGCAATTCGCTCTTTTTGCGCATCGAGGGGTATGGATCGCGCATTCCCGTGTGGGCTGCCGCGGAGCCGACGTACACGAAGCGGGCGGCGTTTGCGCTGATGGCGTCGGCGACGACGCACGAGCGTGCACTGTCGGAGGAGACAGTGGGCGTCTATCTCGACCTCATCGAGCGGCACGCGGGTGATCCGCGATTGCACGTCAAGAAGGCTGTTTCGTGGGCGCTGCGGGAGGTGGGTCAGCGCGATCTGGTGAGCCGGGATCGGGCTGTGGAGGTGGCGCAGCGGCTGGTGGCCGCCGCCGAGCCGCCGCGGGTGTGGGTGGGCCGCGATGCGCTCAGAGATCTGGAGCGGATGCGCTTCGTGGAGGGGAAGCGTCGCTTGGTCGTGGTGCGCGACTGAGGGAGATTGACTATCCCCAAGTTGTGAATAACAACTTCGAGAGCCGCAGCGTCTGTTTTCGCCCTGCGCACGCGAAGATATGTGTCATTTACCCCCTCCCCCGAATCACACCACTGTAATTCATCCCCAGCTGTGGATAACTCTGGGGATAGGTTCCACCGAGATTTTGCCCCCAGCTGGGCCCCCGCAGCCGCAGCTGCGATAGACAGCCAGAGCGGGTAACCCCCAGGGCCACAGACAAACCCTGACCCACAACCCAAAAACCCCGGATCTCGAAAGACCCGGGGTTGTGTGAGTGGTGGATCCTGGGAGAATCGAACTCCCGACATCCTGCTTGCAAAGCAGGCACTCTACCAACTGAGTTAAGGACCCGAAGCCGCTAGGCGACTTCCGCAGCGGGAGATCGAATCGAACTCCTCCGGGCTGAACTTCTGCCCGTCGCTGACCTAGACAACCTTAGCGACTCAGGAAGCGACGCGCAACATGAGCGCGCGTCGCCCCGCCAAATCAACGGAATGTAAGCACCTCGTCGCCCCAGCCCGCCCGCAACTGTCCGTCGAGATCATCGACGCAGCGGTCCTCCCGAGCGATCACCAGCGTGGCGCGCGACTCAAGATCATACGGCCGCCACTCAGCCGCATCCGCAGGCGCAGCGCCCTGCAACACCTCAACCTGCGGCTCTCCCCCGCGCGCGAACGCTGTCCAACGCGCACGCATGCGAGCACCGATCCTGCCAGCCTCACGGCGCCCACCGAGCCGGAACGTGGGATCCTTCGGCCCTCCATCGAGGTTGCCCCACAGGTAGGGCAGCTCGGTGGCGTGCGTGGCACCGAGACCGATCACCCTCAAGAACGGGGTGCTGTAGTCAAAGCGGTAGAACCACACCGGCGCCACCGCGCTGTGCCCCTCCGCAATCCACACGCTCGGCATACGGAAGCCGATATCCCTCGCCACCCCGAGCCCCAGCACGCGATGCCGCACCCCCTCATAGGCCGACATCACCTGCTGCACCGACGGCAACTCCATATCCGGCGCCTCAGCCTGCATATCCGTGAACATCTCCATGATCCGATCCTCAGTAATCGGAATCAGGGGCGACTTCATGAACTTGAACAGCGACGCCTCATCGCGATTCGTGCCGATAATGAGCGGCACCGGATGCCCGCGCCCCTCGCGCAACACCGTAATCGGCGGCTCAGGCAGCAACGAACCGTCAACCACCGGCGCAAACGCCAACCGCCCCGGCGACTCCTGCGGCACAGCCGCATACACAGCGCTGCTCGCACGCACAATCTCATCAACGGGCAGCTCGCGCACCCGGGCAGCATCCGCCGCAGACACCCCCACCTCAGTGAGGAAGCGATCCGCCACCTCCCGCGCCCGCTCCGGCCCATACATGCTCGACGCCGGAGAAGACTGCGCGATCGCGCGATGGAACAACCCCGCCGCAGAAGGCACCGCCAGCAGCGCCGTCACCAAGCCGCCGCCCGCCGACTCCCCGAACACCGTCACCCGCGACGGATCCCCGCCGAACGCGGCAACGTTCTCCTGCACCCAATTGAGCGCGAGCAGCACATCCTTCAGCGCGAGATTGCCGTCGAACGCCTCGGGATCCACCCCCGAAAGATCGAGGAAACCCAGCGCGCCCAGCCTGTAGTTCACGGTGACAAGCACCACACCGCCGTCACGCACCAGCGTGGCACCCTCATACAGTGGCTGCGCCGACGACCCGAACGTGTAAGCCCCGCCATGCAGCCACACCATGACAGGCAGCGCCTCAGCAGACTCAGGTGCCCACACATTGAGGAACAAGCAATCCTCATCGATCACGGCACCATCGCCGAGCGGCACCCCGGGATTGGGGGCCTGAGGTGCCGCCGGGGGTTTGCTCACACATGCCGACGGCTCGGACAGCGCCGGTGCCGCGACAGGATCACGCCACCGCAGCTCGCCCACAGGCGGCAGCGCATACCTGATGCCGCGCCACACCCGCACGCCCGACTCCGCCTCCACGGACCCGATGAACGTGCCAGCACCCGCCTGCGCAATGATCTCCTCGGACATGTGCGCTTCCTTTCGTTGAGACGGCGCAGAGCACCGCAGTTCAGTGGAGCAGTGCGTGCAGCAGGTGCCCAATCTCCGAAGCCGCCAGCAGAAGGAAGAGCACCGACATGATGATCGCATTATGTCCGATGAGCTCAGCCTTCAGCCGCTGCAACGCCGCAGCAATACGCTGCGAGCGGCTGGCCGCGAGCAGCACCAGCACGATCAGCACCAGCGACGCACCCACCGCGAACACCGCGCTCACACCGACAACCGCCACCACAGGCAGATCATGGGCCCCGATCAGCGCACCAGCCTTCAGCGCAAGCGGAATGTTCTTGGCGTTCGTCACACCCATGAGCGCGCCCAGACCCGCGGAGCGCACCGGCGTAAGCGTGTCAGCGACAGCAAGCCACGACGGCGTCTTCGCCGGCTCCCCGTTGCGCGGCCTGCCCAACCAGCTCGTCACCGCAAGCACGAGGAAGCCGAGCGCGAGCACCGCCGTGATCACGAGCACCACAACGTCGTCACCGTCAGAGTGGCCCGCGCCAGCGCGCGACGCCGTCAACCCGCCAAGCAGGGTCCAACCGAACACCACAACCACACTCGCCCCAACAAAGGCGAGGCCGTTCACCCGGCCCCGCGCCGAAAGCAGCAGGGCAACCGCCGCGACAATCGGGAGCGGTGAGATCATGACTCCAACGGCGATGGGGATCAACTGGGTGAGATCGTTCACGGGTTCCGCCTTCTCGCTGGGTAATTCGAACGCTAGCGCGTCGCCCCAAACGGATCTGCGGAATGTGCGGTTGGCACGACTGCCGGCACCGCGAGGCTCGCACGCAACACAACATCACCGCCCCGCTGCCCCAACTCCGCACCGATCAGCGCCACCGGCGCATCCCCGCGCAACGCCGCACCGGCAGGCAGCACACCGGCGCTTACCACCTCCACGTCGAGCCGCACTCCGGCCGCCGTCTGCACCCGCGTCACCGACACCCGCACCTGAGGCGCTGCAGCGTGCTTCACCGCATTCACCAGCCCCTCGGTCACCACCTCGGCCGCACCCGCCGCCGCACCGGGGGCGGCTTCCAGCAGCTCGCGCGCTTCAGGCGAAATCTCGTGCATGAGCGGAACCACGCGAGCCCAGTCGTGCAGCACTGCATCGAGCGGCGCGGCACCCGAGTGAACCGCAGGCACCACAGCGGCCCCGAGTGGTGCCAGCGCCTCACGCAACTCCAGCAACGTCGCTTCAGCAGGCTCACCCCCAACACTCGCGAGCATCCGCACGCAGGCCGCCTGTACCGCGCCGTGCAAGCGTCGACTCGTCGCCTCCGCCACGCGATGTGCCTCAGCATTCGCCGCAGCAAGCGAACGCTGCCGCTCGCGCACCATCGTCTCGAGTCGGCGCCCGTCGAGCCCCAACCCGTGCACCAGACCCGTGCAGCGGCACAGCACCAGGGCCACGAGCGGCAGCGCCAGCGCAGAAACCCAGGCGTAGCGCAGGGGTGCACCACTGCCCAGCAGCACGAGCAACGCGAGCACCACGCCCGCCACGCTCCAGAGCGCGAGCAGCACCGCCACCCTGTTGACGGCGCGGATCCGCCGCCTGCGCACCGCAACGTCGATCGCGAGCCCACCCCCGATCAGCAGCAGGCATGACACCGCGAGGGTCGCGGGCGGCAGCTGCCGCACCGCGTAGGGCAGCACCAGCAGGGCCCATAGCGCGCTCACCGCGCCGACTGGCGGCACCCGCAGCATCGCACCCGGCAAGCGCCCGCCGCCCCGGGGCGTCGCATCGGCCGGGTGCGGATCGGCTCGCCGGTTCCGCGCCGCCTCCGCCTGCTGCGCAAAACGGTGCGACCACTCCCGCACGCGCTGCGAGAAGCGCGCCACAGCCTCGCCTCGCTCGGGGTCGAGATGCGCAGCCTCGCTGACGAGCTCGCCCCGGCACTCCTCCACCAGACGCTGCACTGCCCGCGCCCGCTCGGCGCCCTCGTGCTCAATGCTCGCAAAATCGGCAGCGAGCACGGCGAGGCGACGGTTGGCGATCCGTCTCTCCCTCACCGTCTCAGCAAGCAGCGCAAGCACCGACAGCACCGCCCACCAGACCACTAGGTTCGTGGCGACCCGAAACGGCAGCCACTCAGGCGGCGCCGCAATCGCGCCCACCATGCCGCACAACGCATCGAGCAGCAGCGGGCGCGTGCCCGCCAGCACCGTGACCACGACAGCCACCGCAACCGCCCTGCCTGTCGGATGCGCCCACCGGGCCACCCACCGCGCAAGCGGCCACAGCACCGCCACCGCGACCACCCACGACGCTGCCGAGACCACGAACAATGCACCGGGGCGGCCACCATCCGAGCCGAAATAGGCACCCATCACCGTGACCGCCACCGGCAGGGTGCCCCACAACGACCACCGTGAGAGGAAGCGACGGCCACGCAGCACCGACCACCACGTTTGGGCCAGCCGTGTCACCTCACGGGCCCGAACTCGGCAAGGTATTGAGCCGCAGCCGCCACCCGCGCATTCACTCCGCGATCCCCCGACACCTCGAGTCGCTCGAAGATGCGGCTCACCGAACGTTCAACGGCCCGCAGCCCTGCCCCCGACTGCTCGGCGATCTGCTCGTTCGACCAGCCGCGCGCCACCATGCTCAGCACCCGCAGCTGGTGCCGAGTGAGCGATCCGATACCGTTGCCGCCACCAGCCTTCGCAGCCCCAGAAACAGCATCAGCACCAGCCCCCGGGCCATCGCCAAAGACGTCACCCGCGCTGCTCCCCAGGGCCCCCTCGACGGCCGCCACCAGCTCATCGGCTGAACCGATCGCCGCCTTACTCAGAAACACCGCATCGGCGAGCCCAAAGGGCTGCGCGCGCGCGGCAGCCCGAGGGTAACTCGATAGGAACACGACCCCCAAGTGCGGGGCGCGAGCGCGAAGAATCTCTGCCAGCTCAGCACCATCGGGTCGCGCTCCGAGATCGATGTCGGCCACCAGCACATCAGGGTCGAAGGCATCGAACGCTGCCAGTGCTTCAACGCCCGTGGCGGCGCTGCACACCTCGAAGCCGCGCTGCTCGAACAGCTCCCGCGTCAGGGTACGCAGCACCGCCTGGTCTTCAACCAACAACACACGACGAGCCCACCCCGGTTCCATGGCATCACGCTACCGCGGACGGGGCCTCGCATCACGACACCGCGCGCTGTCGGCTCAGCTTCGACGGCCACCACACTGCCGGCCCGATGTCGTACATCAGCGCCGGCACGAGCAGCGCCCGCACGATGAAGGTGTCGAGCAGCACACCGAAGGCGACGATGAACGAGATCTGGGCGAGGAACAGGATCGGGATCACAGAAAGCGCGGCGAAGGTCGCCGCGAGCACGAGGCCCGCCGAGGTGATCACGCCGCCCGTCACCGATAGACCGCGAATGATGCCCTCGCGGGTGCCGTGCTGCAGCGATTCTTCGCGGATCCGGGTCGCAAGGAAGATGTTGTAATCGATGCCGAGCGCCACCAAGAACACGAAGCCGTAGAGCGGCACCGCCGGATCCGCCCCCGGGAAGTCAAAGACGAAATCGAACACCAGAGCCGACACCCCGAGCGCCGTGCCGAAGGACACCACGGTGGTGAGCACCAGCAGCACCGGTGCCAGCACCGAGCGCAGCAGCAGCATGAGAATCACCAGAATCACCAGCAGCACGATCGGGATGATGAGCGTGCGGTCGTGGATCGACGCGTCGTTCGTGTCGATCGCCGTCGCCGTGACACCGCCGACGAGTGCCTGAGTGCCGTCGGTGGCGAAGGTTGTGCGCAGCTCGCGCACCGTCTGCTCCGCTGCCGCCGAATCTGCGGCGTCAGTGAGGGTGCCCTGCAGCAGCACGTCTCCGCCTGCGACGGTGGGCTGGGGTGCGGGAGTGCCGGGCGGGCCGAAGGCGGTGATGCCGTCGGCGGTGACCGGCGCGGTGCCCGAGGGCGAGTCGGCGCTGAGCACCGTCACACCGTCGACACCCGAGCTGCCGAGCAGCACATCTGCCGCGGCCTGCAACTGGTCCTCGGCCACCAGCACTGACACAGGGCTGCCCGATCCGCCGGGGAAATGCTCGCCCAGCGCGATCTGGCCGTCGCGCGCTTCAGAGGCGCCCAGCACGAGGTCTGACTGCGGCACACCCTGTGCCTGCAGTTGCGTCACCCCCATCGCGCCGATCAGGAGCACCACCGCAGTGGTGACCCAGATGGCGCGCGGCCGCTTGCGGATGAACACGCCCAAGCGGTGCCAAAGCCCCCGAGAGGGTACTCCGCCCTCGGCTGCCACCACCTCGGGCTCGTACTTCGGCCGACGCGGCCAGAACGCTGCCCGCCCGAAGGCGAACAGGATCGACGGGAGCAGCGTCAGCGCCGAAAGCATCGCAAACACGATGCCGATCGATGCGACAGGGCCCAGCGAACTATTCGACTTCAGATCGCTGAACAGCAGGCAGAGCAGACCTGCGATAACCGTGCCGCCAGAGGCCAGAATTGGTTCAAACGACCCGCGGATCGCGCGCATCGTCGCCGTCCACTTGTCGTGCTGCACGCGCAGCTCCTCGCGATACCGCGACACGTAGAGCAGGGAGTAGTCGGTTGCGGCGCCGATCACCAGGATGAAGAGAATGCCCTGCGTCTGCCCACTGAGCAGCAGCACGCCGGCCTTCGCAAGCCACCACACCGTGAGCAGCGCCACGGTCAGCGCGAACAGGCTGGTGGCGAGCACGGCGATCGGCAGCAGGAAGGAGCGGTAGACGATGATCAGGATGATGAACACCGCAATCAGGGCGACGAGCAGCAGAATGCCATCGATGCCGGAGAACGCCTCGACCAGGTCGGCCGTGAACCCCGCTGGCCCTGTCACGAACGATTCGACGCCCTGGGGAATATCGGCGCGCAGTTGCGCCGATATCTCGGAAACGACATTGCCGACCTCGGAGGTGCTGTCGATGGGCACGAACACCTCGACCGCGAGACCGTCTTCCGACGGGATCAACGGCGAGGCGTCGGGCAGCACCCCTGTGATCTTCGTGAGATCGTCGACCGCGGTCTGCAACTGCTCGACTTCGCTGTCGCTGAGTTTCTGCGAGGCGGTGAACACGATAACCGCCGGAATGGCGTTCTGCTCACTGAAATCACCCAACCGCTCCTGCACGCGCGTCGCATCGGCAGACGCCGGCAGATAGGAGGTTTGATCGTTCGACGACACCTCGCTCACCTTGCCGAAGTAGGGGCCGCCAATCCCCGCCCCGGCGAACCAGACAAGAATCAGCACCGCCGGCAGCAGAATCCTGAGCCAGCGCGGCACGCGGCTGCGCTGCGGGGTTGAGGGTGCGGTGGGCGCTGCGTGGCGCCGCGATGACTCGTTCATGATGAGACGCTCCAGAACAGGATCAGGATCAGAGTGACGAGAAACCCAGAAAGGTAGTTGAGCCAGATAAACCGGCGCCACGCGCGATTACTGCGCGCGGAATCCGCATCGGTGACACGCACGAAGGGGGCACAATTCAGAAGGTAAAGGAGCGCGATCACCGCGGCCAGAGGGCCGGGCCACGGCACCGCCAGCATGAGCAATCCCGCGACGAGCCACATCACCAGGGCGAGCCTCACCGTGCGCGCCGCACCGAAGGCCGTGGCGATGGAGCCGATACCGGCCTCACGATCCGGCACAATATCCTGCACCGCACCGAAGGCGTGCGCCGCGACCCCCCAAATGAAGAACGCTGCCAGGGTGAGCACCAGGCCGGCATCGACGCGCGCGCCAGCGAGCGCAAGCCCCACCACAGCCGGTGTCACGAAGTGCGCGCTCGAGGTGAGCGAGTCGAGCACCGGGCGCTCCTTGAACCGTAAACGCGGAGCCGAGTAGGCCACCAGCGCGAAGGTGCTCACCGCGATCGCAAGCGCAGAAGCTGGGGTGCCTGCGGCGAGGAGCACGATCAGGAACGGCACATTGCTCGCGAGCGCAAGCCACAGCAGCGGCCTGTGGAACTCTGGCGGTAGCAACGCGCCTTCGATGCCGCCCTTGCGAGGGTTCTGCACGTCTGAGGCGTAGTCGAAGACATCATTGATGCCGTACATCGCCAGGTTGTAGGGCACCAGGTAGTAGAGCGTTCCCACAACAAGCAGCCAGTCGATTTCGCGTGTGGTCAGCAGCATTGCCGCCGCGAACGGAAACGCGGTGTTGACCCAACTGACCGGCCGGGAAGCCACCCACGCGTGCCGCAGCAGAGCGCCGGCCGACACGGCCTGTCGCCGAGTCAGCAACACCCACAGCGCCGGCAGCGCAACCGCCACAGCGAGGGGGTACGCAAAATCCTCCACCGGCGCGAGCCCCACGCGCACCCCAGACACCAGCCCATCCTCGTAGGTGAACAGCCCGGCAGCAATCATCAGCGTGTCGAACACCGCGGTGAGCACCAACAGCGCAACCCCCGCAATCGCCACCGCACCCCACACCGGACGGGCCGGCCCCGCGGCACGCGCAAACAGCACCCCGCCGAGCACCGCCACCGCAAGAAAACCGGCTGAGAGCAGCGCGTACGTCATGACGCCCTCCGCTCAGCTCGATGCGCGATCAGCCGCGCAGCCCCCGTGTACAGCACCATGGTGCAGAGCACTAGGAAGACCAAGAACACGGGCTCCTCAAGCGGCAACTCGGGTGCGAGCACGACACCGGAGGCGATCCCGGATCCGCCCCGCAAGAAAATGCCCGCCGCAATGCCCGCCGCATCCCAGAGCAGCAGAAACGCGGTGCCCGCGAGCGTCACAAGAGTGGCCGCCGCCGCATCACGCCAGAAGAACAGCCGAAAGCGGTAATCGATGAGCAGCATGCACCCAATGCCGGCGAGCAGGCAGGCGAGGTAGACGAACGAGATCATCGCGCGGCCTCAGAGCGCAGCGGCGCAGCCGCCATGCGCGGCACCGTCGGACCCGCCGAGTGATCGCCCCTGATGCGCTTCAGCACCAACTCGGCGCTGATCAGGCACATCGGCACCCCCACCCCAGGAGCCGTTGTGGCGCCGGCGTAGAACAAGCCCTGCACCCGCTTCGACGCATTCTGGGCGCGGAACATCGCACTCTGACGCAGCACATGAGCCGGGCCGAGCATGCCGCCCTGCCAGGAGTGATACTGCTCGGCAAAATCGGCGGGGCCGATCGTGCGCCGCACCACGATCCGCTCCCGCAGATCAGGGATCCCAGCCCACTCCTCGATCTGGCGGATCGCGGCATCCGCAGCACGTTCCACCAGCGGATCGCCTGCGCCGTCTGCTCCCCCAGCACCGATCTGCTCATCGGCGGGCACGGGAATCAGCACGAACAGATTCTCGTACCCCTCCGGCGCTACTTCGCTGTCGGTCGCACTCGGCCGGCACACATAGATCGATGCGGGATCGGGCACACTCGGCTGCTCACCGAAAATAGCCCGGAAATTGGCCTGCCAGTCACGCGTGAAGAACAACGAGTGATGCTCCAGCTGCGGCAGCTCGCCACGCACCCCGAGCAGCACGAGCACAGCGCCCGGCCCGCTCTCCAGACGGTCCCACCACGGCTCCGGGTAGCTGCGCAGCTCGGGCGGCAGCAACGCCGTCTCGGTATGGTGCAGATCCGCACCGGACACCACGAAATTGGCGTGCTCGACATGTTCGACACCGGCAGCATCGACCCAGCGCACCCCGCTCGCCACCGCGCCCTCTCGAGAGCTGCGCGTCAGAATCTCAGTGGCTTGCGCCTCCGTCACGATCTCCACACCCGCGTCGCGCGCCAACTGCTCGATGCACTCGACCAGCCGCCAGAATCCGCCCATCGGATACTGCACACCCTCATCAAGATCGAGTGCGCTCATCAGGTGGTACATCGCGGGAGCGCGGTCAGGATCAGTGCCGAGAAACACCGCCGGATAGCCGAGCACCTGGCGCAGCATGGGGTCGGCGAAACGCTTCCCTGCGAATCGTGCGAGCGAGGTGCCCAGCAGGCTGACCAGCCGCGGTGCAGCTCGCAGCACCTCGGGGGCGAACAGCGAACGCCACCGAGTGAACGGGTTGTACAGAAAATATCGCTCCGCCATCTCCGAGGCGTGAGCTGCGGAGTCGAGGTACCGGCTCAGGCGGCGGCCGCTCCCCGGCTCGCGCTCTTCGAAGACCGCCTCCACGCGATCGCGCCCATACGGTACCGTCATCTCCGGCACCGAACCGTCGACAGCGGGCTCGCCGAACACCCGGTATCCGGGGTCGAGGGTGCGCAGATCAAGCTGCTCCTCCGCGCTCGTTCCGAGCAGTTCGAAGAAGTGCTCGAAGACGCGCGGCATGAGATACCAAGACGGCCCCGTATCGAAACGGAAGCCATCGATCTCCATGCTTCCGGCGCGGCCACCGATGTCTGCCCGCTGCTCCAGCAAGCGCACCCGATGCCCCTCTCGGGCGAGCAGCGCAGCGGTCGCCAAACCGGCGACACCGCCCCCAATAACAATCGTGCGTGTCATGCGAGACCCACCCTCCGTGCCGACACCAACGCCCGCAATGCGAGCCACACCTTCACAGGATTCGACACCCGAGCGCGTCGCTCGCGGAGCCCATCAGCAGGAGTACGCTCCAACTGGTCGGTCAGCTTCGCAAAGAACCGCAGAGCGCACCCTACAGCGCCCCGCGCGTCACCGGGCAACAACGGGAGCACTGCTTCGGCGTCGGTGAGTTGACGGCGGATCGTGAGGATCCACCGCTGCTGCTGTTCGGGAGTCAGCTCAACTTCGGCACCCAAATAGCCTCGCCCCAGGCGCTCGGTGTCGTCGCCCAGATCTCGCAGGAAGTTGACGTTCTGGAACGCAGCACCCAACTGCCGTGCCCCATAATCCAGGCGGCGCAGCTGATCCTCGCTGCGCGCCTCCCCACGCATGAACACCCGCAGGCACATCAGGCCCACCACCTCTGCCGAGCCGTGCACATACACGGCGTGTTCCGCCTGGTCGAAGGCTCGAATACCGGCGGGGCTCGCGGTGGCATGTGCGCCCGCTACGGGCTCGGCCGCGACTTCGGATGCGGGCTCTGAGGCTGGCTCTGATGCACCGTCTGCGGGCAGATCCATCCGCATCGAAGCGAAGAAGGGTCGTGTGAGTTCGGGGCCGATATCGGCCTCGCGGGCCGTGCGAGCAAAGGCGTGCACCACCGGGTTGCTGCTGTAGCCGGAACGCATCGCCGCCTCGGTCTCCTGTTCCAGAGCGTCCAACTGTTGGCGCTGCTCAGCAGCCCCCATGCCCACCTGCGCGGCCACCCCGTCGACGAGTTCATCGGCTACCCGCACCAGGGCGTACAAATTGCGCACGTGACGCCTGTGTCGCGCACCGAGCAGCGCCGTCGCCGTGCCGAACGATGTCGAGTACGCCGAGATGATCCGCCCCGCCGCATCTTCGCAGGCGATGCTGTAGCGCTCAAGCGAGCTGAGTGTGTCCGTGCTGGCCATTACACCCGCCTTCCGTCCAGGGAATCGATGATGCCGATCAGGAAACCGCGCAGTGCCGCGGGCATCGCTGTGGCCTCGCGCGAGGTGATCTCGACTGCGGCGCGAATGCGTTCGTCGACGATCGAACGCACGAATCCTTCCGCCCCGCACTCCACGAGGAGCGTGCGGATGGCCTCGGCGTCTGCCTCGCAGAAGTCTGGTGACCCCAGCAGTGGTTCGATGTTGGGCCACGCCCCTGTCATGCGCGCATAGGCGATGATCGCCGTTTCCTTGCCCTCGCGGAAGTCGGAGAACACGTCTTTGCCGTGCTCTCGGCTGTCTCCGAACGCGCAGAGCAAATCGTCCTGCAGTTGGAACGCCACACCAAGGTGCCGGGCGACCTCCCCCAGCGCATCTTCCAGCCGCGGAGGCGCACCGGCGAGCACGGCTGCGGCGCGCAGCGGGAATTCGAAGGTGTAGGTCGCTGTCTTCAGGCGGCTCATCTCGAGCACCGTGTTGAGATCGGAGGGGATGATGCGATCGCCGAGCCCGATATCAGAGTGCTCTCCGACAACCGACTCGGTCGTCGTGCGCCGCAGCAGATCGAGGAGCCTGCGACGCGTGCTATCTGCGAGGGGTTCCCTCGCGAACACCTGGTGCACCTCGGAGAGCATGAGGTCGCCGAGGAGGATGCCGCTGCTACGCGCCCAGTGGAGGGCGCGCGCGTCTGCAACCTCTTCGCCGCGTGCGAGATCCGCTTCGTGCAGCAGCCGTCCGATGACATTGGGTGCGCCGCGGCGCGTGAGATCTTCGTCGATCACGTCGTCGTGGAGCAGGAAGGCGAAGTGCAGGAGTTCGATGGCGGCGGCGATGCGGAGTGCGGCACGGCGGTCGGCCACGTTGTCGGAGGGCGGATCGGTGATTGCGGCGTAGGCACCCATGAGCAGTCTGGGCCGCAGCATCTTGCCACCGAGCAGGCACTCGGAGCCAAGGTCCCAGAGGTGGCCGAAGTGGGGGCCGAGCGACGCGGTGCTGGCTTTGCCGATGTCGAGCAGTTCTCGGAGTTGCTGTTCGATTTCAGCGGTGACAAGGTCGGCGCTGCGTTGTTCTTGCACGGTGTCAGCCATGGCTCTGCGCTCCGGAGAATTCAGCGACGCTTGCGAGCGCGGGGAGTTGCTCCCTGAGCCAGGGGCTGAAGATGAACGGTGTGCTCTGCAGGGAGCGGATCGCGTCGTCGGGTTCGACCCACGCCCACTCTGCAACCTCATCGGGTTCGGGGAGCACTGGGCCGTGTGCCACAGCCGTGTAGACGGGGCAGATCTCATTTTCGACAATGCCATTGGCGTCTACGGCGCGGTAGCGGAAGTCGGGCAGCTGCAGTTCGACGCGCTCGACCTCAACATTGAGTTCTTGGAAGGCGCGTCGGTGCAGGGCGCTTTCGATATCTTCGCCCGGGCCGGGGTGCCCGCAGAAGCTGTTGGTCCAGACACCGGGCCAGGTGCGCTTGGTGAGTGCCCGTCGTGTGAGGAGCAGGCGGCCGCTGTCGTCGAGGAGATAGCAGGAGAACGCCAGGTGCAGTGGTGTCTCTGCTGTGTGCACCTCGCTCTTGGGTGCGGATCCTGTGGCGGATCCGTCTTCTCCCATCAGCACAACGAGTTCGATCTGACTCATGCGATTCTCCTCTTGAGCGAGTAAAGTATCTCGAAGATCATTATTGCTCGTTAGAGATATTACACACAAGGATACTTTCTCAGAGAGATGGTTAACAAACTCTAGGATTACGGTATGGAACATTCCTCCGACGAGACCGGCGATCGGATCTCGGAGAATCTCTACCGGGTCGGCCTGAAAGCTGGCAGCAGCGACCTCGTAGATGTGTCGAACGTGACCCCTGCGGCAATGGACGAGATCGCAGAGCTGATGAAAGCTCTCGTGCGTTTGCGGGAGGCCGAGACCAAGCTCTCTGAGGCGTCTCGCAAGTACATGAAGCTGAGCGAGCAGGAGATGCGCGCACTCCACTACCTGATCGTCGCGAAGCGTCAGGGCGATATCGTCACGCCTGGGATGCTCGCAGCGCACCTGCGTATCTCCCCCGCATCGACAACGAAGCTTCTGAACCGGCTCGAACGAGACGCGCACATCGTGCGCAGCATGCACCCAAGCGACAGGCGCGCCTTCATGATCGACATCACCCCAGAAACTGAATCATCTGCGAAGCAGACCGTGGGGCGCCAGCAGGCGCGACGCTTCTACGCCGCGGCCCGCCTCAGCAGCGAGGAACGCGCCATCGTCACCCGCTTCCTCAACGACATGGCCGACGAGATCTCACTCACTCGCGCCGACTGGGCCAGCCCCTCCGACACTCCCTGGATCGCTGCCGCAGACACACCTGGTGCCACTCCTCCCGGACCTCCCGCCGGCGGCCCCGCAACGGAGTAGCCCGCATACAACAAAGGGCGGTCGATTTCTCGACCGCCCTTGCGTATGTTGGTGGGATCACCAGGGTGAGCGCCCTGTGCTGTTCAATCCCTTCGCAGCTGATTATCCGCGCTCGTTGAAGTCGCGCGACAGCTGGTTCGCTGCGTTCAACCACTTGTAGGTGAAGATGAACGGCCCGACAATGATCAAGCTGCCGAGGATGTTCCAGAGCCAGAAATCCGAGCCCCCCACGCTTGCGCTCTGACCGCGACGCTGCTGCTCGCGAGCCATGCGGTCGCTGGTCTTGTACCACCACACCAGGGTGACAATGCCCAGCGTAATCGGCCCGAGGAGCAGCGCGACAAGCCAGAAGTTCATCGAGCGGCGACCGTCGTATCGACCGGCGATGGTGTTGAGGTCTTCGCCGGTGCGGGCGGTCAGGTAAACCCCGTAGATCCCGAGGGTGATGATGCTCAACAGAATCATCTTTACGAGCGAACGGTTCGTTGAGAGGTTCGCGTAGGGGCGAGAGGCCTGCGCCTGCTGCGGGGCATCGATCTGGGTATCGACCTGAGTCATGGCATCCTTCAATGTGAGGTGATGAGGCTGAGAAAGGTTCACATTGTCACTGCACTATCTCTGTGAAACAGTTGATTATACTAGGTATTGACTGTGCAAACAGCACAGGCCTCCGCTACGCCGCCATCGCGGAGCGGCCTCGCCGCAGCAGAGTAGCCCGGGTGCGACAAGGGGCGGATGTCGACCGCCCTCGCGCACGTTGGTGGGGCTACCAAGAGTTGAACCTGGGACCTCATCTTCATGAGTGAGGTTTGTCCGACTGTGCACGACTTTGTCTGCATCGATTCTGCGGTGCACAACATGCATCAGTCAGGCGAGGCTCGGACAAAGGTTAGGTGCCTGACGGGGCCTGTTCTCATCTACGCCACTCACGCTAGAAGCGATTGACGCATCTTGTCTTCCGGGTGAATGCGGCTCCTCAGCCTCACGTGCGACGGGCGGCGAGGTCCGCACAAATACTCGCGAAAACATCGTCAGTGTCGAGCAGTTCGATCTTGCCGTTCTCAATGTCGTCGATACGCTGCCGAAGATCGCTGCGCCATGCTGCGTTCCACCTCGGCTTGATCGTTCTCAACCCCGTTTCCATCTTCGAGGCTCTACAGGCCATGTGCGGATGACGGCGGCGCACTCATGGTGGTCGAGCGCGAGCAAAGTCCGTTCAACCTCAAGCACATGCGCGTTCATATAGATCAGTGTTGCCCTGATAGCTCCAAGCACGGTAGCAGCCGCCGCAGTTGTGCCGATGCCCTCTGGCACTTCGGAGCGCCCAAAATACAGCGCATGGCATGACTCCGGGGGATCCCGTCACAAGGAGGACAAGTGCGCCACTTCTGTTTCAAACTTCTGGGCGAGCACCGGAACGACGAAGGGCGGTCGATTTCTCGACCGCCCTTGCATATGTTGGTGGGGCTACCAGGACTTGAACCTGGGACCTCTTCATTATCAGTGAAGCGCTCTAACCACCTGAGCTATAGCCCCTTGACCAAGCAACAACATTATCCGATTCGGGCCGAAATCAAAAATCGAAACCGAACACCGGGCGAGTTGCCGTGGTCGCGCACGCGAAGTGCGCCGCTTAGTTGCTGGTGAAGCCCAGCTGGAAACCACCCAGCACGCGCACCAACAGGTTGTAGATGAGCGAGCCGATGGCACCGAGCGCGGTGCCCACGATGGTGTTCAAGATTCCGACAACCACCGAGAAACCCAGCACCTGCGAGAAGCCGATGAACTTCATCAGGCTGTTGTCCTCACCCACGATGTCCATGAACAAGGCGTCGACCTGCGAGAACACTCCGGTCTGCAGCAGCACCGTGTAGATGAGAATCGCAGAGACCACGCTCACGATGCCCACGCACAGCGACACCAGGAACGAGAATTTCACCGCAGACCAGAAGTCAACGTAGACGAGCTTCAGGCGAACCTGCTTCGCGGGGGCCTTCTTGCGGGTCTTCTTTGCCAGCTTGTCGGCGACAGTGTTACTCATTCACGTCTTCCTTGTTCTCTGCGTTCTCGGTGCCCAGGGACTCGGACTCTTCGTCGTCGAGCCCGCGCTCCGTGTTTCGCGCGATGCCAATGATACGGTCCCGCTCTGGGAATCGCGCAAAGACGACACCCATAGTGTTGCGCCCCTTGGCCGGCACTTCGGCCACCGCAGACCGCACAACCTTGCCGCTTGCGAGCACCGCAAGCACCTCATCAGTCTCGTCAACGATGAGCGCCCCGACCAGATCGCCGCGGTTCTCATCGAGCTTCGCGACCTTGATGCCATATCCGCCGCGGTTCTGCACACGGTACTCATCGACGGCGGTGCGCTTCGCGTAACCGCCCTCGGTGACCACGAACACGTAGCCCTCAAGGCCATCGATCCGCGAGGCCGACAGCAGCGAGTCTCCGTCACGGAAGTTCATGCCGCGCACACCGCTCGTCGAGCGACCCATCGGTCGAAGCGCCTGATCAGACGCTGTAAATCGCACTGACATGCCGTGCTTCGACACGAGCAGCACATCGTCGCTCGACTCCGCGATCAGCGCAGACACCAGTTCGTCGCCCTCACGCAGCTTGATGGCGATGATGCCACCGGTGCGATTGGTGTCGTACTCGGTGAGCGCCGTCTTCTTCACCAGGCCGTCTCGGGTGGCGAGCACCAGGAACCAGCCGTCGGTGAAATCGCGCACATCGAGGATCTGCGTCACGGTCTCGTCGGGTGCGAGCGCCAGCAGATTCGCCAGGTGCTGGCCCTTGGAATCCCGCCCACCCTCGGGCACCTCGTAGGTCTTCGTGCGGTAGACGCGGCCCGTGTTCGTGAAGAACAACAGCCAGTGGTGCGTGGTGGTGACGAAGAAGTGCTCGACGATATCGTCGGCGCGCAGCTGCGCCCCCTTCACTCCCTTGCCGCCACGGTGCTGCGAGCGGTAGTTGTCGATGCGCGTGCGCTTGACGTAGCCACCGCGTGTGACGGTCACCACCATCTCCTCTTCGGGGATGAGGTCTTCCATCGACATATCGCCGTCGAAGCCGTGCAGAATCGTGGTGCGGCGCTCATCGCCGTACTTGTGAACGAGTTCGCTGAGCTCCTCGATCACGATCGCACGCTGCTCGGTGGGCGAGGCCAGAACGCCCTCGTACTCCTTGATCTGCGCTTCGAGCTTCGCGGCGAGATCGAGAATCTTCTGTCGCTCCATCGCGGCGAGGCGACGCAGCTGCAGGCCGAGGATCGCATCTGCCTGGATCTGATCCACATCGAGCAGGCTCATCAGACCTTCGCGGGCCTCCTCCACAGTGGGAGAGCGGCGGATCAGCGCGATAACTTCGTCGAGAGCGTCGAGCGCCTTCAGGTAGCCGCGCTGGATGTGCGCCTCTGCCTCTGCCTTCCGCAACCGGTACTCGGTGCGGCGCACAATGACCTCGATCTGGTGCTTCGCCCAGGCCGTAATGAAGCCGTCGAGCGCGAGTGTGCGGGGCACACCATCGACGATGGCGAGCATATTCGCGCCGAAGTTCTCCTGCAGCTGCGTGTGCTTGTACAGGTTGTTCAGCACGACCTTCGCAATGGCGTCGCGCTTCAGCACGACGACGAGGCGCTGGCCGGTGCGGCCGCTGGTCTCGTCGCGGATATCCGCAATGCCCTGAACCTTGTTGTCTTTCACAAGATCGGCGATCTTGACCGCAAGGTTGTCGGGGTTCACCTGGTACGGCAGCTCGGTGACGACAAGGCAGGTACGACCCTGGATCTCCTCGATGTTCACCACGGCGCGCATGGTGATCGAACCGCGCCCGGTGCGGTAAGCCTCGCGGATCCCCTTGGTGCCGAGAATCTGCGCGCCCGTTGGGAAGTCGGGGCCCTTGACCCGCTCCATGAGTGCTTCGAGCAGCTCTTCGCGGCTTGCGTCGGGGTGTTCGAGGTGCCAGATTGCGGCTTCCGAAACCTCGCGCAGGTTGTGCGGTGGGATGTTCGTTGCCATACCGACAGCGATACCCACGGAGCCGTTGACGAGCAGGTTCGGGAAGCGCGCAGTGAGCACTGTGGGCTCCTGCGTACGGCCGTCGTAGTTGTCCTGGAAGTCGACGGTCTCTTCGTCGATGTCGCGCACCATCTCCATGGCGAGCTGCGACATCTTCGTCTCGGTGTAACGGTGCGCGGCCGCGCCATCGTTGCCGGGAGAGCCGAAGTTGCCCTGTCCGAGCGCGAGGGGGTAGCGCATAGCCCACGGCTGCACGAGTCGCACCAGCGAGTCGTAAACCGCGCTGTCGCCGTGCGGATGGAACTGTCCCATCACGTCACCGATGACACGGGTGCACTTCGAGAATGCCTTATCGGGGCGGTATCCGCCGTCGTACATCGTGTAGATCACACGACGGTGCACGGGCTTCAAGCCGTCGCGCACATCGGGAAGGGCGCGCCCCACGATCACGCTCATGGCGTAGTCGAGGTAGGACCGCTGCATCTCGAGCTGTAGATCGACCTGGTCGATCCGACCGTGGTTCGCCTCTTCGGCGGTCTCCTGCTCGAGGTTGTCGGGGGTGGTGTTCTCAGATGTCAAGGAAACGCACGTCCTTCGCGTTCTGCTGAATGAAGCCACGGCGTGCCTCGACATCTTCACCCATCAGAGTGGCGAAGATCTCGTCGGCGGCTACCGCGTCGTCCATGGTGATCTGCCGCAGCGTTCGAGTCTCGGGGCTCATCGTGGTCTCCCACAGCTCCTCGTAGTTCATCTCGCCAAGACCCTTGTAGCGCTGCACGCCGCTCTCCTTCTGCAGGCGCTTGCCGTTTTCGGCGCCGAGGGCAAGCAGGGCGTCGCGCTCCGAGTCGCTGTAGGCGTACTCGTGTTCGGCGTTGACCCACTTGATGCGGTAGAGCGGCGGCTGCGCAAGGTAGACGTAGCCGAGATCGATGAGCGGGCGCATGTAGCGGAAGAGCAGCGTCAGCAGCAGCGTGGTGATGTGCTGGCCGTCGACGTCAGCATCGGCCATGAGCACGATCTTGTGGTAGCGGGCTTTCTCGGGATCGAACTCTTCGCCAATGCCGGCACCGAAGGCTGTGATCATCGCCTGCACCTCGGCATTGCCGAGGGCACGGTCGAGCCGGGCCTTTTCCACGTTCAGGATCTTGCCGCGCAGCGGCAAGATGGCCTGCGTTGCGGGGTTGCGACCCTGCACAGCAGAGCCGCCTGCGGAGTCGCCCTCCACGATGAAGATCTCGGAGATCGACGGATCCTTCGAGGAGCAGTCCTTGAGCTTGCCGGGCATACCACCTGACTCGAGGAGGCCCTTGCGGCGGGCGGTCTCGCGGGCCTTTCGCGCGGCAAGTCGCGCGGTGGCTGCCTGGATCGCCTTGCGGATGATGTCTTTCGCCGCACCGGGATTGCGCTCGAACCAATCGCCCAGCTGATCGCCCACGACCTTCTGCACGAAGGCCTTGGCCTCGGTGTTGCCGAGCTTTGTTTTGGTCTGGCCCTCGAACTGCGGCTCGCCGAGCTTGACCGAGATCACGGCAGTCAGACCCTCGCGCACGTCGTCGCCGGAAAGATTGTCATCCTTGTCGCGCAGGATGTTCTTCTCGCGGGCGTATTTGTTGACGAGCGTAGTGAGCGCTGCTCGGAAACCCTCCTCGTGCGTGCCGCCCTCGTGTGTGTTGATGGTGTTCGCGTAGGTGTGCACACTCTCGGTGTAGGCCGTCGTCCACTGCATCGCGATCTCTGCCGAGATCTTGCGCTCGGTGTCTTCAAGCTCAAACGAGATGATGTCGTCGTGCACGAGCTCGGCGCGCTTGGCCGAATTGAGGTAGTGCACGTAGTCTTCGATGCCTTTTTCGTACAAGAATTCGTCGCGCGGAGCCGGCGGCGCAACAAGCTCGCCCTCCTCGTTCTCGACGAGCTCTTGCGGGCGAAGATCGGTGACAATGATCTTGAGGCCCTTGTTCAAGAAGGCCATCTGCTGGAAACGTGTGCGCAGCGTCTGATAATCGAACTCAATGGTCTCGAAGATTTCAGCGCTCGGCCAGAAGGTGATGGTGGTGCCGGTCTCCTCACTCGGTTCTCCTTGCGCGAGGGGCGCATCGGGAACGCTGCCGGTGAACGACATGTTCCACGTGAAACCTTGGCGCTTCACCTCCACTTCGAAACGGCTCGACAGCGCATTCACCACGGAGGAACCGACGCCGTGCAGACCACCGGAAACCGCGTAGCCGCCTCCGCCGAACTTGCCTCCGGCGTGGAGCACCGTGAGCACAACCTCGACCGACGACTTCGAGGGGTCGGACGAGTGGGGATCGACTGGAATACCACGGCCATTGTCGATGACACGCACTCCCCCGTCTTCGAGGATGGTGACATCGATGGTGTCGCAGTGACCGGCCAGTGCTTCATCGACAGAGTTGTCGACGATCTCATAAACGAGGTGGTGCAAGCCACGGGGGCCCGTGGAACCGATGTACATGCCAGGACGCTTGCGCACTGCCTCAAGGCCCTCAAGCACCTGGATCGCTCCGGCGCCGTAGTCTTCCGCAGATGCGGCCTGTTCTGAACTCATGCCTTCAATGATCCTTTTCCGGCCCTCTCAGCGTGCTTTTACGCTCAGGACACTTCCGCACACCAGTCTATCAAGGACAGGCCGAGAAAAGCCCTGCGGCGGGCCGCTGGAGGCCACATTCAAAGGCGGATCGACCCCTATTCGCACCGCAAAGCTCGCGATGCACCGCGTCTCGCGCACGACGCGGCCCATGGATCGAACGCTTCTCGCTCCGAGTTGCGGGGTGTGGTGCCACTGATATAGCAGAATGTTTGCGCGCGCAGTGGTGTTCGGAAGATGCTTTGGTGCCTGAACGCCGACATCAGCCCATCGCGCACTGGCATCACCCTGGCGACACGATATCTCGTTACCCGTAGGTATCGCGCGGGCCGCGGCCCTTGACCGTACGTGGGCCGTGGCGCCAAGTGGGGGCACCTGGAGCAAGAAATCGCAGATCACGCACCTCTGCGTCGGGATAGTCGCGTAGGAGTCGCGTCAGCATCTCGGCTCGGAGGCGACGCAGCTCAGTCGCCCAGGTCGTTGAGTCGCACTGAATTTGCAGCACACCGTTGCTAATCCCGATCACCTTGGTATGTTCCGCGGTCGCCTCTCCGGCGAACTCAGGCCATTCCGCCAACAGGCGCGCCTGTTCGAGCTCGGCACTCCACCCCATGTCACTCGCCATGACCGTGAGCACTTCTCCGAGAGCGCGCGGATCACGTCCACCGCCGAACGGCCGCCCCCCGGGCAATTCATCATCAGTGCGGCGGCGATTTTTGCGCCGCAACGGAGCCCCGCGCCAGATTGATTTGGCACGCAGATATGCCTCGGTGGTGAATCCGTTCCCCGCTGAAGACGTCACGCACCCTCCTCGACGATTCTGCCCGCCTCGATTCGAACTCGATGCCAGGCTACGCCGTCAGGCACATCATCTTCCACGGCAGCGGTCACAATCACCTGCTCGAAGCCACTCACCGCCGACATCAATCGCTCCCGTCTCCGCGAATCAAGTTCCGCAAAAACGTCGTCGAGAATAATCACCGGATCCCCCGCAGGAGATTCGGCCCGCAGCACCTCTGCCAGCGCCATCTTCAACGAAAGCGCGAACGACCACGACTCACCATGGCTGGCGTAGCCCTTGACTGGCAGTTCGTTCAAACTCAGGAGGAGATCGTCACGGTGCGGGCCCACCAGCGTCACTCCCCGCTCGATCTCGCGCCCCCGCACCGCACGCAATGCAGCGCGAAACTCTTCTGCGAGTGTTTCACGTGAAACGTCAGCGAGTTCCTCCGTGCTGCGCGTTTCACGTGAAACATCGGAGGTCGCACCACTCACAGACTCATTCAGCGCCAATGTTGGTGCGTGATCCTCGTCGACCAGTGCTCGATAGCCGGCTCGGAGGGGGGCACCCAGATCGCGCACGAGTTCTCGACGCGCCAGCATGATCTGCACCCCATACTCGATGAGCTGCTCATCCCAAATACTTAGCGTGGATTCGAGTGCGTCCGCGCCCCGGCGCGCCGATTTTAACAACGAAGTGCGCTGTCGAACGGCACGTTCGTAGTCGCTGAGAGCCCCTGCAGCCACCGGATGCCGCGAAACCAGCGCATCATCGAGAAAGCGCCGCCGTCCTGAGGGCTCTCCACGAACGATTCCGAGATCTTCTGGCATAAATGAGACCGCAGAAAACCATCTCGTCACCTCTCGGGGACGCACCACATTGCGATTCACCTGCGCACGATTCGCGCGATCACGGTTCAGTTGGAGTTCGAGCAGCACGTCTCGCTGTGCCGCCTCAACCCTCATGCGTGCAATCGCGGACTCGGCGCCCGCTCGGATCATCGGTACGTCACCGCTCGCGCGGTGCGAACGAAGGATCGCGAAATACGCGATGGCTTCGACGAGATTCGTTTTGCCCTGACCGTTACGGCCCACCAGAAGGTTCGGGCCGGCCTGCAGTTCGAGCTCGGCGGTGGCGTAGTTGCGGAAGTCTCCGAGCGAGAGGTGCGCGACCCGCATCGCTCCCCTCCCCTATCGCAGCAGCAGGTTAGGCTGCAGCAGGTAGCGGAAGCTCTCTTCGTCAGCGTCGTCTTTGCTGCGCTGGCTCGTGATCAGCACTGGGCCGGGCTTACCGGGGTTGTCGGTGCGCGTAAACGCGATACGAGCGAACTCGGAGTGCGTTGAACGCAGGCCGTCAAGCAGGAACTGAGGCTTCAGTGAAACCACCATATCGTCGCCGACGAGGTGCGCGTCGACGGTTTCAACCGCTTGCGCCGACTCGGTACCAGCAGCCTCAAGAGTCACGGTGCCCTCGGCGAAGGAGAAACGAAGCGCGGCTTCGCGCTCAAGCACGAGCCCGACACGACCAACCGACTCGACAAGCTCAGCCGTGTTCACCACTGAGTAGTTGTCGACGGTGGTGGGGAACAGCCTGCCCACCGGGGGGTAGTTGCCCTTGATCAGCAACGAAGTCACCGTCTTCGATCCGCCCGTGAAGGCGATGAGTTCACGCTCATCATCCTTGATGATCGAAACCTGCACCTGGCCGTCGCCGGAGAAGGTCTTACCCACTTCAGTGACGATCTTCGACGGCACGAGTGCGCTGAGATCGTTCTGGCCGCTCTGATTCTCCCAGTCGATGCTCCGGGTTGCCACGCGGTAGCGGTCAGTAGCGGTGAGGGTGAGCGAGTTTTCAGTGACCTCGAACTGCACGCCGGTAATCACCGGGGTGACATCGTCCTTCGATGCAGCCAGTGAGACCTGCGCAATCGCATCAGCGAACAGATCAGCGGGAACCGAGCCGGAAATGGAGTCGATCTGAGGAAGCTGCGGGTACTCTTCGACAGGCATTGCGGGCAGACGGAATGACGCCGATCCGCACCGCACCTCAACACGGTTCTCAACGAGCGACAATTCCACATCGGCGTGCGGAAGGCGCTGGGCGATCTCGCTGAGGAGGCGACCTGAGACGAGTGCTCGACCTGCCTCAGAAACATCTGCGGTGACGCTCGTGCGTGCAGAGACTTCGTAGTCGAACGAAGATACTGTGAGTTTGTCGCCCTCAGCCTCGATGAGAGCACCACTGAGCAGGGGCTGGGTGGGGCGCTGCGGAAGCAGCTTCACTGCGAACGACACAGCGTCGCTGAACACGTCACGGTTGACGGTGAATCGCATTTGGCTTCCCTCCCATGCGCAAGCGCGCATGAATCTCATCGGTTCACAATCTTTGCATACTCGGAGGCGAGGGGCATCCGTCACCTTCTTGTGAGGCGGATCTCGGGGCTCGGTCCCCAGCCGGTCTGCGTGATGGAGTGCCCGTTAACAAGAATTGAGATGTTAACAGTGTTAACAGCTGTGGATACTGTGGATAACTCGCGACATCCCAGTGTTCCGTAGAGAACTACAACTCTGTGAGATGTTGGCGAATGGTGGATGAGTGGGGATCGGCGGAATGACGCGGAAATCTTGTCATTCATGAGTTTCCACAGGCCGCCGGTTTCCCTCCACAGATTTGTGTGACTTGTCCCCATTTATTCACAGGGCGGTGGATAACTGTGGATAATTTCGCCCGCCGCAAGCGGCGGGCGGCCCCTCAGCGAGAACCCTGCTTGATGCGCGTCGTGAGCTCGGTGACCTGGTTGTAGATCGAGCGACGTTCGGCGATGAGCTGCGAAATCTTCTTGTGGGCGTACATCACCGTCGTGTGGTCGCGCCCACCGAAAAGCTGACCGATCTTCGGCAGTGACAGCGGAGTCAACTCCCTGCAGAGGTACATCGCGATCTGTCGTGCAGTGGCGATCTGCTGCGCACGCGTGGGGCCGTACAGATCGTCAACTGAAAGATCGAAGTATTC
Organism: Leucobacter sp. VD1; assembly: GCF_037150695.1. NCBI lineage: Bacteria > Bacillati > Actinomycetota > Actinomycetes > Micrococcales > Microbacteriaceae > Leucobacter > Leucobacter sp. VD1. The sequence goes on along the minus strand of NZ_JBBCPO010000002.1, from coordinate 491,398 downwards.
GGCCGTCCGGCTGATGATGTCGGAGGGCTGCACCTCATTGTCGGCGTCGAGCGTAATGAGATCTTTCAACACGGTGTGCACGAGCGGCATATCGATCCGCTGCTGATTCAGACTCGCGTAAGCGGTGACGCGAATCAGCGTGCCTTCGAGCTCTCGAATGTTCGAGGAGAACTTGCTGGCGATGAACTCGAGGATGTTGTGATCGATCTCGAGATTCTCTCGCTGCGCCTTCTTGCGAAGGATTGCAATACGCGTTTCGAGGTCTGGCGCCTGGATATCTGTCAACAGACCCCACTCGAAGCGCGACAGCATGCGTTCCTCGAAGCCCCGCAGCTGTTTCGGCTGCACATCGCTCGTGATCACCACCTGCTTGTTGTGATCGTGCAGCGTATTGAACGTGTGGAAGAACGCTTCCTGCGTTTCGACCTTGTCTTCGAGGAACTGGATGTCGTCAACAAGCAGGATGTCCACGCTGCGGTAGCGGGCGTGGAAGGCTGCTCCCTGATTGTTCGCGATGGAGTTGATGAAGTCGTTCGTGAAATCTTCCGAACTGACGTAGCGCACGCGCACGCTGGGAAAGAGCTCTCTTGCGTAGTGCCCAATAGCGTGCAGCAGGTGAGTTTTGCCCAGGCCGGAGTCGCCGTAAATGAAGAGCGGGTTGTAGGCGCGGGCGGGCGCCTCAGCCACAGCCACGGCTGCGGCGTGCGCGAAGCGGTTGGACTGGCCGATCACGAAGCTGTCAAATCGGTATTTCTCATTGAGCCGGCTGTCGAGTTGCTCATCTACCCCATGGCGGCTGCGCGGCTCTGAAACGGGGCGGTGGGTGTCGTGCCGCGGTTGGGATGCGGCGTGCAGCCCCGGATCTGTGTCGACGGCGTGCAGCGGCACTGACACAGGCGGGGGCACGGGCTCCGGCTCGGGATCAAGCGCGGGGTGGGCGTCTTCGTCGACGATCACCACGAAGCTCTCGATCTCCTGCGCGTCGGCGATTCCGGAGATGGCGTTCATGATGGCGGGGCGCAGCCGGTTCTCAAGCAGCTTGAGGGTGAACTCGAGCTGCACGGCGAGGTAGAGCGTTCCGGCGGCGATGCCGCGGGGCACTGCGAGGGCCAACTGTGCGCCAACAGCCGGGCCGACTGCGGGATCGGCCATTACGGCCTGGGTGACTCTGCCCCAGACTTCTTGCAGTTCGTCGTCTGTCACGCGGATACTCGGTTCGGTTTCGTAGCTGGAAAGAGATATGTTATGCCCAGCTTTATCCACAACTTGAAGAGCGTGAACCCCCGGGATTACTGGGGAGTTCGGGCCGGACGAACACCTGCGCCCACGTTAGTCACAGATTTGTCCACAGGCAAGTCTGGAATTGGACGGGCGGTGCGCGGGCGGGAATGACAGGAATCCGCTTTGACTGTGGCCCGATTTGGGCGTAAAGTAATGACCTTGTATGGGCGGTAGCCACTGCTGCCCTGCCCAATTCCGACTTCCTCGACGCTCCGAGCTGCGGGGATCTGTTCCATAAGTCACGGAGTCTTTCATGAGCAAGCGTACGTTCCAGCCCAACAACCGTCGTCGCGCCAAGGTGCACGGCTTCCGCGCCCGCATGCGCACCCGTGCCGGTCGCGCCATCGTCGCGGCTCGTCGCGGCAAGGGCCGCTCGAAGCTCACCGCGTAGTCGCTTCTTCTTCCCTGGATCATCGTGCCTGCCAAGCGGCATCGCGTTACCCGGGGTGAGGATTACCGGTTCGTCGTGCGAACCGGCCGCCGCGTGGGTGGTGCGTTCTGCATCACCCACGCGGTTTTGCGTTCTCAGGAGGGCGCCGGCGGTGTCGGCTCAGCCCAGACCATCACCGAGAGCACGTCTGAAACTGCCGGTGCGATCCGCGAAAGCGACCCGGCCCTTGCCGCAATGCAGGCCCCGGCCCGGTTCGGGTTCATCATTTCCAAGGCTGTGGGCAATGCGGTCACCCGCAATCTGGTGCGTCGCCGCATGAAGTCGGTGGTTGAGCGCCGCATTGCCAGTGGCATGCAGGGTGTGGATGTGGTCTTTCGCGCGTTGCCCGCTGCGGCGGATGCATCGTTCGAGGCGTTGGAGCGTGAGATGAACCGCGCGCTTGACAGGGTCGAGCGTGAGGTGCACGGAGGAGAGCGGAAATGAGGCGTCTGGCGTATGACCTCTGGTTCCTCCCCCGGAATCTGATGATCGGTGTCATGCACCTCTATCGCCGCTTCATCTCACCGCTCTACGGCCAGGTGTGCAGGTACTACCCATCCTGTTCCCGATACGCTGTGGAGGCGTATCAACTGCGCGGATTCATCGTCGGATCGCTTGTGACGATCTGGCGTTTGCTGCGCTGCAACCCGTTCAGCCCCGGCGGCATCGATGATGTCACGCCCGGGCGGCGCCAGAACTTTGTGATTAATCAGCGCGGCTTCGTCCGCCCCATCGAGCGAAAGGCCTGATCCCGGTGGACTTCTTCGAAACGATACTTTGGCCGTTGCGCTGGCTCGTTGAGCTGGTGCTGTGGGCTTGGCACTGGCTGTTCACCGCGCTCGGCCTGGATCCGGCATCGGGTGTGACCTGGGTGCTGTCGATTATCGGCCTGGTGGTCGTGGTGCGTTCGGCCCTGATTCCGGTGATGGTGCGCCAGATCAAGTCGCAGCGCCGCATGATGGAGATCGCTCCTGAGCTGAAGAAGGTTCAGGACAAGTACAAGGGCAAGAAGGATCAGTTCTCGCGTGAGGCCATGAGCCGCGAGACGATGGCGCTGTACAAGAAGCACGGCACCAACCCCTTCGCGTCGTGCCTGCCGATCCTGATTCAGATGCCGATCTTCTTCTCGCTGTTCTACGTGCTGCGGCACGCGGCTGAGAACAAGACCGGTATCGGCTTCATGACACAGGATCTCACCGAGAGCTTCAATGCGGCGTCGATTTTCGGTGCCCCGCTGAAGATGACGTTCACCCAGGGCTGGGAGAGCGGCAACTGGATGGTCGTCGCGCTGCTCGGCACCATCATGGTGCTGATGATCGCGTCGCAGTTCTTCACGCAGCTGCAGATCATGTCGAAGAACGTCTCTGACGAGACGAAGAACTCGCCGATGTACCGTCAGCAGCGCGTGCTGCTGTACATCATTCCGTTCGCCTTCCTGTTTTCGGGTGTTGCGTTCCCACTCGCGCTCAACATCTACTGGTTCTCCTCGAACCTGTGGACCATGGGGCAGCAGTTCATCGTGATCCGCAACATGCCCACCCCGGGCAGCGATGCGTGGCGTGCACGTCAGGCCCGTCTCAAGGCGAAGGGTAAGCTGACCGACGAAGAGGCGAAGGCTCTTGAGGTTGCCGAGCAGCCGAAGCAACTGGGCCAGCGCCAGCAGCCTGTCAGCGCGAAGCGCGCCAAGAAGAAGAAAAAGTGAGGTCACTGTGAGCATTGACGAGGCAATCGCCGACCGCACGCACGTGGAGCCGGCTGTCGAAGAACTCGAATCCGACGGCGATCTCGCTGCCGATTACATTGAGGGTCTGCTCGACATCGCTGATCTCGGTGGCGACATCGACATCGATGTTGCGAACGGGCGTGCCTATGTTGCCGTTAACGGTGGCGGCTCCGATCTTGATCGGCTTGCCACGCCTGACGTGGTGCAGGCCCTGCAGGATCTGACGCGCCTTGCGGTGCAGGCGAAGACGGGGCGCTTCTCGCGGCTCATCATCGATGTGGGTGGGTCGCGCAATGCGCGCGCGGCTGAGCTCAAGGGCATGGTTGACGCCGCGATCGCTCAGATCGCTGCCGGCCTGGACCGGGTCGAGCTGGAGCCGATGTCGTCGTACGAGCGCAAGCTGGTGCACGATGATGTGGCTGAACGCGGCTACTTCTCGGAGTCGCGCGGCGAGGGCAAGGATCGCCGGCTCGTCATCAGCCGCGGTTGAGGGGCCGCACGCGCGTTTCACGTGAAACGCCGCTGCAGGCCTGCTGCCTGAGCATGACCGGACACACGAACGCGAAGGGGGCGCAGTGAGCGAGAGCGAGCTTGAGGTCGAACCGTCGGCCGCGGCGGAGATTGCGGGCGACCGCATCGAGGTGCTGCGTGAGTTCGCGCGGGATCTCGGCGAACGCGGTGAAGAGCTCGGTCTGATCGGGCCGCTCGAACCGCCGCGTCTTTGGACGCGTCACCTGCTGAACAGCGCGATTCTCGCGCCGCTCATCACTGCGGGTGCCAAGGTCGCCGATATCGGCACGGGTGGCGGAATGCCGGGCTTGGTGCTGGCGATTGTGCGCCCCGACGCGGAGTTTCGGCTCATCGAGCCAATGGAGCGCCGTTGCAACTGGCTGAACGAGCAGATCGAGCGCTTGCAGCTCGACAATGTCGAGGTGCTGCGGGGGCGTGCCGAGGAGTATCACGGCGCCTTTGAGGTGGATCAGGTTACTGCGCGCGCGGTGACTGCGCTGCGCAAGTTGGTGCCGCTGACCGCTCCCCTGCTGCGCGACGGCGGTGAGATGCTGTTCCTCAAGGGCGCTTCGGTGCAGGGCGAGATCGATGCTGCCGAGAAGGTGCTACGCAAGCACCGGGTGCGGGAGATCTCGGTGGAGGAGCTCGGCGCGGGGCAGCTGGCCGAGACGACGCGCGTGTTTCGGGCTAAAATCGGTTCTCATGGCTGAGGCGGAGAAGACGCTCGTCGGCGATCACCTCGTCGACAAAATTAGGCGACGCCGCAAACTCGCTGAGACGGTGTCCCCGCTTCCTTCGGCACCGCGCATCATCACGGTTTCAAACCAGAAGGGCGGCGTCGGCAAGACCACCACCACGGTGAACTTGGCTTCGGCGCTGGCTCGCCGGGGCGCGCGGGTGCTGGTGATCGATCTTGATCCGCAGGGTAATGCGTCGACGGCGCTCGGTGTGCCGCATCGCCCTGAGGTGACGAGTGTGTACGACGTGTTGTTGGGTGACAGCAGCCTCGAAGATGCGCTGCAGCCGACCACCGATCACGAGAATCTGTTCTGTGTGCCGTCGACGATCAACCTCGCGGGTGCTGAGATCGAGCTGGTGTCGTTGGTGGCCCGTGAGCAGCGTCTGCGCACGGCGCTGCAGAGTTTCCTCGCGCAGGCAGAGCACGCCTACCACTACGTGTTTATCGACTGCCCGCCGTCGCTGGGACTGCTCACGGTCAACGCTTTCGTCGCCGCTGACGAGGTGCTGATCCCGATTCAGTGCGAGTATTACGCGCTGGAGGGCCTGAGCCAGCTACTGGGCAACATCCAACTGATCCAGAAGCATCTCAATCCGGGGCTCGCGATCTCCACGATTTTGCTCACCATGTACGACGCGCGCACGAATCTTGCGCAGGAGGTTGCCGGTGAGGTGCGGTCGCATTTCCCTGAGCAGGTGCTTGCTGCGGTGATTCCACGGTCGGTGCGCATTTCTGAGGCACCGAGCTACGGGCAGACGGTGCACGCGTATGACGGCGGTTCGATCGGTGCGCTTGCGTATCTTGAGGCGGCTGCTGAGATGGCGGATCGCGGCGCTGGCGCACCGCAGGGGGCAGACTCACACGAAGACGGAGAGGCGTAGGCATGGCGACCAAGAAGCGAGGCGGGCTCGGCCGCGGGATTGGCGCGCTCATTCCGCAGGCGCCATCGACCGGGGAGCGCCCGGTCGATGTGTTCTTCCCCGCGAACAATGGAGCGGCAGCTGTTGCCGCCGCCGAGAGTGAAGAGGCGACGGGCGCGGCGTCGGAGACTGCCGATGCCCCGCGTTTGCAGGAGGTGCCCGGCGCGCAGTTGACGCGTTTGGCGGTTGCTGAGATCGTACCGAACCGTTCGCAGCCTCGCACCGAGTTCGATGAGGAAGCGCTTGATGAACTGACGCACAGTGTGCGTGAGTTCGGCGTTTTCCAGCCGATCGTGGTGCGTGCCATCGAGCCGGCGCCCGCGGAGGGCGAGCCCCGGTACGAGCTGATCATGGGTGAGCGTCGTCTGCGTGCTTCGAAGCGTGCGGGCTTGGAGACGATCCCCGCGATCGTTCGCAGCACCGCCGATGAGCACATGCTGCGCGACGCGCTGCTTGAGAATCTGCACCGTGCGCAGCTGAATCCTCTGGAGGAGGCGTCGGCGTATCAGCAGCTGCTCGCCGATTTCGGCATCACGCAGGAGCAGCTGGCTGAGCGGATCGGGCGTTCGCGCCCGCAGATTTCGAACACGATCCGTTTGTTGCGCCTGCCTGAGCAGGTACAGGCGCGGGTGGCTGCGGGTGTGTTGTCGGCGGGTCACGCGCGGGCGATTTTGTCGCTTGATGGTGACGGCGAGTCGATGCAGCGTCTGGCCGACAAGATTGTGAATGAGGGTCTGTCGGTGCGTGCGGCTGAGGCTGCGGCATCTGAGGAGCCGAAGCGTCGGGTGCCGAAGCCGCGGGCGGGCGGCGTGCAGGCGCAGCTCGGTGAGATCGCGGATCGTCTGGGCGACCGTTTCGATACGCGGGTGGCGGTGAAGCTGGGCGCGAAGAAGGGGCAGATCATCATCGACTTCGCGACGATCGCCGACCTGAAGCGCATTCTGTCGGAGCTCGGAGACCCCGGCTTCAGCTGAGCCTCTCTTGATACTGCCGAAGGCAGGTGAATGGTGGCGGCTCCCCCGCTGTGGTTGACTGGCGGCATGACTGAGCAAAGCCGCATTGTGACCGCTGAACGGGTGATCGCCGCTGATGCGGCCGCCATATTCGAGCTGATCGCCGATCCGGCGCAGCAGCCTCGCTGGGATGGCAACGACAATCTGGTGGAGGCTCCCAGAGGGCAGCGTGTGCACGGCGTGGGCGAAGTGTTCGTGATGCGCATTCACAACGGCGAGGGCCGCGAGAATCACGTCATCGAGTTCGCGGAGGGGCGGCGGATCGCGTGGAAGCCGGCTCCGGTGGGCGAAGAACCGCGGGGGCACGTGTGGCGCTGGGAGCTGGAGCCGACAGATGGCGGCACCTTGGTGCGCCATGTGTACGACTGGTCGCAGCTCACCGATGAGTCGCGGTTTGCGCGGGCTCGGGCGACGACGGCTGAGTCGTTGCGGGGGTCGATCGATCGTTTGGCGGCGCTCATCGAGGGGTAATCGCGGGGCGTTGTGCTGTGGGAAGTTCCAGGGGGATCCCGGGTGGTGACCGAGGAAAAGCGGAAGCTCCGGCGAAGATAGCAGCACTGGCGATGGTAAGTGTGGCCCCGGCGGTCACAGTGCCGACGGCACCTGGAAGCTGCAGACCGGTCTTGCGAAGACCGGCCTCGGTGAGGCGCCCGTGAGCTGGGGCGTCGTTGCCGGTGCGGCAGCGGTGCTCGGCGCGGCTCTGCTCGCCGCGCAGGCCCTGGTGCGCCGCCGCCTCAGGTAGCGCCTTCGCGGCCCCCGCACACAACGAATCCCGCCCCGGGCCAGAGCCCGAGGCGGGATTCGTTGTTCATTCCCTTCGCAACCGACCGCGATCAGTGCAAACGTAAGCCGCACCGCCGCGAGGAGAAAGGGCTTAGATGATCCCGTTCAGGTGCTCCTCGATCATCGGCTTCGGCATGGCGCCGATGATCTCGCGCACCTCCTCGCCGTTCTTGAACACCTTCATCGCGGGGATGGAGGTGATGCGGTACTGCGCCGCGAGGTTGGGGTTCTCGTCGACGTTCAGCTTGACGATGCGCAGCTTGCCATCCTGTTCGGCCGCGATCTTGTCGAGCACGGGAGCGACAGCACGGCAGGGGCCGCACCACGCAGCCCAGAAATCGACAAGCACGGGGATGTCGCTCTGCAGCACAACCTTTTCGAAGGTCTGCTCGTCAACGTTGATGGGTTCTGACATTGTTCTTCTCCTTGTGTGAGCGGGTGGGGCTCAGCCGTCGAGGGCGGCCAGGTAGTGCTCGGCGTCGAGCGCTGCGACCGTGCCCGAACCTGCGGCCGTGATGGCCTGCCGGTAGGTAGGGTCGACAACGTCGCCTGCTGCGAAGACACCGGCGACGGAGGTGCGCGAGCTGCGGCCTTCGACGGCGATGGTGCCCTCTTCGGTGAGATCCAGCTTGCCGTGCACCAGGTGGGTGCGCGGATCGTTGCCGATCGCAATGAAGAGGCCCTGCAGCGCAAGCTCGCGCTCGGTGCCGTCGACGGTGCTGCGCAGCGTGAGGCCGGTGACCTCGTCTGCGCCGTGGATCGCGGCGACCTCGGAGTTCCAGATGAACTCGATCTTCTCGTTGTCGAAGGCACGCTGCTGCATGATCTTCGACGCCTTCAGCTCCTCTCGCCGGTGGATCACGTAGACCTTGTCGGCGAAGCGGGTGAGGAAGGTGGCCTCCTCCATGGCAGAGTCGCCGCCGCCGACCACCGCGATCGTCTTCTCGCGGAAGAAGAAGCCGTCGCAGGTGGCGCACCAGGAGACCCCGTGACCGGAGAGGCGATCCTCGTCAGGCAGCCCCAGCTTGCGGTAGGCCGAGCCCGTCGCGTAGATCACGGTGCGGGCCTCGTGCACGCTGCCATCGCCGGCGGTGACGCGCTTGACGTCACCCGAGAAATCGACGTCGACGATGTCGTCGTAGACGATTTCGGTGCCGAAGCGCTCGGCCTGCTCCTGCATGCGCTGCATGAGGTCGGGGCCCTGGATACCCTCGGGGAAGCCGGGGAAGTTTTCCACATCGGTGGTGTTCATCAGCTCGCCGCCGATGCCGATCGAGCTCGCGAAGAGCACCGGCTTCAGGCCTGCGCGTGCGGCGTAGATGGCCGAGGTGAAACCGGCCGGGCCGGAACCGATGATGATGATCTGGTGCATGGAGCTCCTCGCGCACGATGCTGGTGGGAGGCGGGCCGTCGGCCGCCGCGGGTAGTACAACCAATCCTAGGCGTGGGCTATTCCGCGGGTGCCGGGGCGCGCTCAGGCAGGGTCAGTGTCGTTGCCGAGCCGAGTGTTGTTGCCACTATCAACGCCGCTATCGCTGACACCGGCAGTGCCACTGTCAGCGTGGGTTGCGACAGCAGCATCGTCGGCGTCGGCACTGGCACCAGCGTCGGCACTGGCACCAGCGTCGGCACCTGCACCGGCAGTGCGGCGGCGACGCAGGCGACGCACACTGCGCCAAATGCCGAAGCCGAGCAGCAGCGATGCCAGCGCACCCAACACGCTGAGCGCTACGGTTTCCACCCCGCTGCGAATCGAGATGGGCAGCGTGCCCGTAAACACCGTGAGATCGCCTGAGGTTGCCGCAATCGTCACCACTAGGCCCGACTCCCCCGAAGAAACACGGCTGTTCACCGGCACCAGCACGCGCTCATTGCCCTCCGGCGGCACCACCACATCTGCGAAGCGGGGCTCTTCGACGGTGAGCCCAGCAGAGGCCGGAACAGCCTGCACATCGACGATCGCCTCAAACGGAAGAGAGTTGTGCAACTGCACTGGAACCCGAGTGGAAGCCCCCACCAGTTGCATGCGTTCAGTGGTGATCGCGTGCACGCCCTGCAGCAGTTCTGCATCGCGCTCGCGATACTGCCCCGCGACCTTCGTGAAGTCGGTGCCTGGCTGTGCATAGCGCGTGGCGAACAGGTCGAGCAGGCGGGTGCGCTGGTAGCCGCTCAGATACTCGGGATTCACGAGCACCGCCCCGAGCTCGTTGACCGTCGACTCGCGCCCCACAGCCGCCCGCAGCAGCTCGCGCCGCTCTTCCAGCGTGTCGGCCCCCCGCAACAGCGCCGTGCCTTCGTCGAGCCCCGAGATCGGAGTCGACGCCACCCAATCGAGCGCCCGCAACTGCTCGATGAGCGCTGCAGGATCTTCGGTGTCTGCGACCGCGCCCCTGTCGAGGCCGAGCACGAGATCACCGGATCCGCTCTGAGCGGCCAGCAGCAGCTGCGCCGCCAAGCGGGAGACACCCGCGGCGCGCTCTACCTCGCTCGAAGCCCCGAGTGCCGTGCGCGCAGAGGCCGCAAGCATCGTGTCGGTGATCACCGCGGTGCCCTGCTCGAGGGCGACGCGGGGACCGCCGCTCGAACGGTCGACGTTCTCAGAGTCGAGCACGACAGTGTTGATATTCGACGCACGCAGCAGATCGAGCGTGGCCTGATCTACCGACCCCTCAGCGGGCCAGGCAGTGGGCTGCACGGTATCCCACTCCAGCAACTGCGCGAGTGAGGGCGTCAGTGCGGTGTCGCCCTCAGGGTTCGAGGGATCTGCGCTGCCGCCATCGCCGGAACCCCCCGCAGTGCCAGAACTATCAGCAGCAGCGCTATCCGAGGCGCCACCAGCGCCTGACTCGCCCTTCGCGGCATCTCCCGCCGTGCCATCTCCGCCGACCGCTGCTCCCGGCTCAGCGCCGCCCGGAAGCTGCCCGCCAGCGCCCTGCTTCGTATCAGCCGAGAAACTGCCGAATCGTGTCACAAAATCGAGATTGCTCGGCTGCATCAGTGCGGAGAACCCGAGGTCGGCCTGGGCTGAGGGATCCGCATCGGCGAACTGCAGCAGAAAATTCGGCAGCGTGCTCGCCTCAAGCCGAGCCAAGAACTGCCTGGCCGACTCAGGCGCCTCATCACCGTACGCACGAATGCCAGCAACCACCCGCGGATCGATCGCGAGCGTCGCCTGAGCGGTGCGCGCCTCATCGAGCAACCGCGACCAACCCGACTCCAGCTCTTCGAGCTGCGAACGCGTGGGCAGCGTATGAATATCGCTCGGCAGCACGATCGGCACGATCATGCCAAGACGCACCGCGCTCCCCGCGCCGCCCTTCCCCGGCCAGCTCGCACCCTGCCACACCAGCGGCACCGTCACGCTGAGGTCTGGAGCAGCTGACACCCGCAGCAGATACACCCCCGAAGGAGTATCCGAAGTGAAGGGCAACTTGTTGCGCGGCACCGTCAGCGTGGTGGTCTGCTCGGCATCGGGCGCAACCGCGCTGAGCTGCCCCTCGGCGAGATCGAGCGGATGCTGCGGGAACACCCCATCGAGATCGTCAGTCGACGCAATCGGACGCGGATCGAGCGCGAGCTCAACCGTGGTCTCGGCCAGCGGCTGCGCACCACGATTGCCCACAAGCACATCGATTTGCAGCTCGCTCGCATCGTTGCGGAGCACCGGATCACGCGGTGACGCCACGATCGTCGCATCGACAGCGTCAGCAGCAGGAAGCTCGGCGGCTGAAGCCGCCGCCGGGCCACCCAACAGGGCCAACGCGAGCGCCGCCACGATGAGCGTGCGCTTGCGAGACCCGGCAGAAAACGACATGGCAACCAGTCTAGGGAGCACCCCCGATACGCACGCCCAGGTACCCTTATTGGATGCCCTCTCTCGCCGAATCCATGCTGGCGCTGCGCTCCATCGCAGCCTCCGCTCCGGTCGCAAGCCTCGCAGAGGCCTTCGCTGACCGCGGCCACGAGTTCGCCCTCGTCGGCGGCCCCGTGCGCGACGCGCTGTTGGGCAGAGCGGTCACCGACCTCGACTTCACCACCTCGGCCCGCCCCGACGAGACCCGCGCGATTCTCGACTCGCTCACCAAGAACGTGTGGGATGTCGGCCGCGACTTCGGCACCATCGCGGCCCGTCTGCACGGCGAAACCGTAGAAATCACCACCTATCGCGCCGAAACCTACCGCGACGACTCCCGCAAACCCGACGTCAGCTTCGGCGACACCATCGAAGGCGACCTCGTACGCCGCGACTTCACCATCAACGCGCTCGCGCTCATGCTGCCCGAGATGCGACTCGTCGACGTGTCGGACGGCATCGAGGATCTGCTCGCCGGGCGGATCCGCACCCCGGGCTCTCCCGAAGCATCGTTCACCGATGATCCGCTGCGAATGTTGCGCGCCGCACGCTTCGCATCGCAGCTCGGCTTCGAAGTGGTGCCAGAGACCCAGGCGTCGATGTGGGAACTCGCCGAACGCCTCGACATCATCTCCGCCGAGCGGGTGCGCGACGAATTGGTGAAACTGCTGTCGACCGCCGACCCGGTGCCCGGCATCCGGCTGCTCGTCGAAACCGGCCTCGCCGACCGCTTCCTGCCGGAACTCACCGCTCTCACCTCCACCCAAGACGACCACGGCCGCCACAAAGACGTCTACGAGCACAGCCTCACCGTGCTGCGGCAGGCGATCGAGCTCGAGGCTGAACGCGGGCACGACCCCTCCCCCGATGTGGTGCTCAGGATCGCGGCGCTGCTGCACGACATCGGCAAGCCCGCCACCCGACGCTTCGAACACGGCGGCGTCACCTTCCACCACCACGACGTGGTGGGCGCGAAGCTCGCCAAGAAACGCCTGCGCGAGCTGCGCTTCGACAACGACACCATCAAGCGCGCCGCGCGCCTCATCGAGCTGCACCTGCGGTTCTTCGGTTACAGCGACCAGCAGTGGACCGACTCCGCAGTGCGCCGCTACGTGCGCGACGCCGGCGACGAACTCGACCGCCTGCACATCCTCACCCGCGCCGACGTCACCACCCGCAACCGGCGCAAGGCCGAACGCCTCGCCCACGCCTACGACGACATCGAGCGCCGGATCGGCGAACTCGCTGAAGCCGAAGAGCTCGCCGCCGTGCGCCCCGAACTCGACGGCGAACAGATCATGGCGCTGCTCGATATTCCGCCGGGGCCGTTCGTGGGTCGCGCCTACAAATACCTGCTCGAAGTGCGCCTCGACGAGGGGCCCATCGGCGAGGCCGCAGCCGAGGAGCGACTGCGCACCTGGTACGCGCAGCAAGCCTGAACCGGCACTGATCGCTCGGAATCTCTCGAGCGACGTGAAGCGCAAGACCTGCGAGACCCGAAGAATACAACGAAGATGGAGAACGCGATGAGTGAGCAAGCAGCGGATCCGAACACTTGGTTCGATGGCCGCTCGCGCGCAATGTTCGTGCACGCGCACCCCGACGACGAAACCATCTGCACCGGCGGCACCCTCGCGGCGCTCGCCGAGGCCGGGCTCGAACCGCTGCTCGTCACCCTGACCCGGGGTGAGCAGGGCGAAGTGACGCCCGGGCCGCTGCAGGCGCTCGCAGGCACGCACGGCCTCGCTGTCGTGCGGCAGAACGAACTGAAGACAGCGCTCGGCATGCTCGGAGTGGAGCGCCACACCTTCCTCGGCGTCGAACCCGCGCGCGCCGAAGGGCTGCCCCCCACCATTTACGAGGATTCGGGCATGGCCTGGGGATCCGACGGTCGCGCAACGGCCGCACCCGAGGCGAGCCGCGACGCCCTCACCAGCGCTCCGGCCGTCGAGGCCTTGAACGATCTGCTCGCCGCCGCCTACCTGGCGGGAGCGCAGGCGATCGTGAGCTATGACGACGGGGGCGGCTACGGCCACCCAGACCACCGCTTCGCACACCGGCTGTCGCGGGCCGTCGCGCAGGCGCTTGAACTGCCCTTCTGGGAGATCGTGCCCGATGCCGACGAAACCGGCGAAAGCTACGACGTCTCCCCCTGGTTCGAGCGCAAGGTCGCCGCGCTGCGGGCGCACGGCACGCAGCTGACCGTCGACGGCGAAGAGATCGTGCACGTCGGCGGGCAGCGTGAGCCGATCCGCCGTGTGGAGCGGTTCCGTCGCCTCTCATAACTGGCCGGGCGGCCGCAGCACGAAGGTGCTAAGCTGTTCGAGTTGTCTGCGTGCAGAGCGATCCGCTCAGTGCACGGGCACATCGCATAAACACCCTCCTGCCACAGAAATCCTGTGGCCGTGAAGTCCGAAGGAGGTGGGTCAGTAATGCATCCGTACGAACTCATGGTGATCCTCGATCCGGGTATCGACGAGCGCACCGTGGCCCCCAGCATGGACAAGTTCCTCGGCGTCATCCGCAATGCGGGCGGCGAAATCGAGAACGTCGACATCTGGGGCAAGCGCCGTCTCGCATACGAGATCAAGAAGCAGGCCGAAGGCATCTACGTAGTGGTGAATTTCTCCGCGACCCCCGAAGCCACTGCCGAGCTCGACCGTCAGCTGGGTCTCTCCGAGGCCGTGCTGCGCACCAAGGTGCTCCGCGCAGACGAGCTCATCGCTCAGCGTGCCGCCCAGGCCAAGCGCGATCAGGCCAAGGCCGCTCGTGCCGCGAAGGTGGGCGCGTAGCTCATGGCCGGCGAGCCGCTGATCACTGTTGTCGGTAACCTCGTTGCCGACCCCGAGCCTCGCGTGAGCCAGGCCGGCAAGTCGTGGGTGACCTTCCGGATCGCCTCGACGCCGCGCGTGCGTGACCGTCAGTCGGGCGATTGGTCTGACGGCGAACCGCTGTGGCTCGGATGTCGCGCGTACGGCGAATACGCCGATAACATCGCGGCATCGCTCACGAAGGGCATGCGCGTCATCGTGCAGGGTCGCCTCACGCAGCGCAGCTACACCGACAACCAGGGGCAGCAGCGCACCTCGCTCGACCTTGAGGTCGAAGAGGTCGGCCCGTCGCTGCGTTTCGCCACCGCTCAGGTCAGCCGCGGTCAGTCGCGCGGCCAGGTCGGCGGCTTTGGCGGCGGCAGCCAGCAGCCCCAGGGTCAGAGCAGCTGGGGTCGCCCCGCTGCGCAGCAGCAGGAAGGCAACCCCTGGACCAACTCCGGTCAGGGCGGCGCTCCCAGCGGCGGCAACGACTTCGGTGGCGGCTTCGACGACGAGCAGCCCTTCTAGGCAGATAACTTCTTGATCCGGCCAGCCGGATCGCATCACGAAAAGAGACCAAATATGGCAGGCAAGTCCAGCGGCGCAGGCCGCAAGCCGGGTCGGGGTAAGAACGCCAAGACCCTCGCACCCGCGAAGAAGCAGACCGTCGGCGTCATCGACTACAAGGATGTCGCGACGCTGCGCAAGTTCATCTCTGAGCGCGGCAAGATCCGCGCCCGCCGCATCACCGGCGTGTCCGTTCAGGAGCAGCGACTGATCGCGAAGGCCGTGAAGAACGCCCGCGAGATGGCGCTCCTCCCCTACGCCGGCTCCGGCCGCTGAGCCGCGAAGGAAGCACATCATGGCGAAGGTAATTCTCACGAACGAGGTCCAGGGCCTCGGTTCCGCCGGTGACGTCGTCGACGTCAAGAACGGCTACGCACGCAACTACCTCGTGCCGCAGGGCTACGCGGTGCACTGGACTCGCGGTGGCGAGGCCCAGGTTGCACAGCTCCGCGCTGCGCGCGACGCTCGTGCGCTCGCTTCAGTCGAGGACGCTCAGGCGCTCAAGGCCAAGCTGCAGGAGGGCAAGATCCGCCTGTTCGCAAAGACCGGTGCTGAGGGCCGTCTGTTCGGCTCGGTGAAGCCCGCGGCCGTGGCCGCTGCGGTTTCGGAGGCTGGTCTGGGCGAGATCGACAAGCGCAAGATCACCGTTCCGACCATCAAGACGACCGGCGAGTACGCCGCCATCGTGCACCTGCACGAGGGCGTCGATGCCAAGGTGACCCTCCAGGTCATCGCGCAGCGCTAATCTCTGCGTTTCGAGCGGGGCGGGCATCCTTCGGGATCCCGCCCCGCTTTCGTGCGTGCGGGGTGATCGGGCGCTAGCTGCGAGAGTGTCTCCGGTTGCTGCGGGCTCGTGTGGGCCCGCAACATCCGTCCGCGTGCCTCTGGGGCCAGACGGTCGCCTATCGGCACCTGGCGGGGCTCAGGTCGGCTCTGAGCGCGGATTTCCGCGGGATGGCCGCTGGGTGAACGGCGCAGCGCGCGCGGGCTGCGGAAAACCTTTGACAGCGGCGGGTTTTCCCGCTAGTTGTCCACATGTGGGTGCGCCGCAGAAGCCTCAAGTTCTACCTGAAACTTGAATAACTTTTCCCCTGTGGAAAGTTTAAATACCTGATCAAGCGGTAGTATTTCACCCCATCCCAAATCTTCTCCACAAGTTGTCCCCAGCGGTGTGGAAAACATGTGGCTTAAATCGGCAAGTTATTCACCTAGTTATCCACAGGCAGGATTTGCGGTCACTTGAGTCGCCCATGCGGCGCTCGTACCGTGAATGTCGGGGGTCTGGTGTCTCATCAGTTGGTAACAGACCCGCACAACACAAAAGGAGTCGTCGAGTGTCGATCGCACACCTGGGCATCTCAGATCCATTCGAGGCTGACGAGCCGCGCGGCCACGAGCGCACCCCGCCCTACGACCTGCTCGCAGAGCAGAGCGCCCTCGGCGGCATGCTGCTCTCCAAAGACGCCGTCGCCGACGTCACCGGCATGCTCAAAGGCAGCGACCTCTACGTGCCCAAGCACGAGGTCATCTACGAGGCCGTGCTCTCGCTGTACTCACGCGGCGAGCCCACCGACGTCATCACCGTTACTGACGAACTCACCAAGGCGGGCGAGCTGCAGCGCGCCGGCGGTGCCGAATATCTGCACACGCTCACCAGCATCGTCCCCACCGCAGCGAACGCCGGCTTCTACGCCGAGATCGTCGCCGAAAAGGCGCTGCTGCGCCGCCTAGTCGAAGCCGGCACCCGGATCGTGCAAATGGGATACGCCGGCGAGGGCGAAGCGATCGACCTCGTCAATGTCGCCCAGTCTGAGATCTACGGTGTCACCGGTGAGGCGCAGGGCGAAGACTACGTGCCGCTGCACCTCGCCGTCGACGCCGCCCTCGAAGAGATCAACAAAGCGAACAGTGCCACCGGCGGCATGCTGGGCGTGCCCACCGGCTTCAGCGAACTCGACGCGATGACCAATGGCTTTGCCGGCGGGCAGATGATCATCATCGCGGCACGACCCGCCATGGGTAAATCGACGCTCGCGATGGACGTGGCACGCAACGCCTCAGTGCACGCGGGCGCCCCCACCGTCTTCTTCTCGCTCGAAATGGGGCGCGCCGAGATCGCCATGCGACTGCTCGCCGCCGAAGCCTCGATCCCGATGCAGACCCTCCGCAAGGGTGCGCTCGACAACCGAGACTTCCAAAAGCTCGCGGCAACGCAAGCCAGGGTTGCCGAAGCGCCCCTCTTCATCGACGACAGCCCCAACCTCACCCTCGTCGAGATTCGTGCGAAATGCCGCCGCCTCAAACAGCAGCACGGTCTGCGCATGGTGGTCATCGACTACCTGCAGCTGCTGTCGAGCGGCAAGAAGTCGGAGAGCCGCCAGCAAGAGGTCAGCGAGTTCTCGCGAGCGCTCAAGCTACTCTCCAAAGAGCTCGACGTGCCCGTGATCGCGCTGTCGCAGCTCAACCGTGCCTCCGAGCAGCGCGCCGACAAAATGCCTGCCATCAGCGACCTGCGAGAATCGGGTTCGCTCGAGCAAGACGCCGACATGGTCATCCTGCTGCACCGTGAAGCCGTGGGCGACCGCGACAGCCCGCGCGCCGGCGAGGCCGACTTCATCCTCGCCAAGCAGCGCAACGGGCCCACGGGCACCGTCACTGTTGCCTTCCAAGGCCACTACTCGCGCTTCCAAGACATGCCGCAGGGCGTCTGAATTGATGGCGCATCCCGCAAGCGTAGATACGCTGCGGTAGGGCCGATCACTTCGTGTCGAGGGGCGGGTTCCGTTCACCGGGGGCGCATCCCGCGAGCGGTGGAGCGCTGCGGTAGGGCCGAACACCTCGCGTCGGGGGGGCGGGTTCTGTTCACCGTGAGGCATCCCGCAAGCGGTGAAGCGCGGCCGTAGGCGCGTCTGGTCTGCGGAGCTGGCACTTGTCGCGGTGGCGGGGCGGCTCCTCAGCGAGCTCGCGGCAGGACGCGATAGACTGCCAGACGAAGAAAGGGGTGTCATGTCCGCTGCTGTTCCGAGCGCTGCGGAGCCGACGACCCCGCACGTCGCGGTCTCCCGCTCCGTGCGACTGGTGCGTGTGGCTGTGCTGATCATTGCCGGCCTCGCGATCGCGTTCAGCGCGACCATGCACGAGCGTCTGGGCTTCGACCTGGGCCTCACCGCGGCGAGCCTCGGGGGCATCGGCATCGCGCACCTCATCGAATGGTTCGCCCGTCGTGCGACGAGCCCCAGCTCGCTGCCCCTCATGCTCGGCCTCACCGCCGTTGCCGCCGCGATCGCGGTGCCGTTCATAGCCTCCGCTGTCGGCTTCGCGGTGCTGATCGCCGCCTGGTCGCTCATCAGCGCTCTGCTCGAGTTCATCGGCGGAGTAGTGCAGCCCGGCAGCCGGCAAGATGCCACCCTGCTCGGTGCCACCGGTGTGCTGCTCGCCCTGCTGACACTGCTCGTGCGCGAAGACCCCGTGGCCGTGCTCGGCTTCTTCGGCGCCTACGCCGTGCTCAACGGCGTCTTCCTCGGCATCTCAGCCTTCGATACCCGCCGCGCGAACACCGCCACGCAGACCGCCGTCAACGCGGGCTGACCCACACGCTCCCTACCTGAAAGCAGACGATGACTCAGCCCAACGAGCCCGCACCGCAGGATCCCGTGACCCCGTCGCGCCGTGACCGCCTTCGGCCGCTCGAGCTCGTCGGCTTCTCTGCAGTGCTCGGCATCTTCGCCGGCGCTGTGGTCTTCTTGACCACCCGTGACTGGGTGCTCGCGCTTATCTTCCTGGGCGTGGGATTCATCGTCTCCGTGATGATGGTGGCGCTCGTCGGCCTCGGTGGCAAGCCGAGCCGGGAAGATCTCGAAGCTCGAAAAGATCTGCAACGCCCCCAGGGCGACGACTGGCACTGACCGGGCATCTGCCCCGATCCGCACCGGCCTCATTGCGGCCCCGAAGCCGTAAAGCTGACTCCCGAGTCAGTCGCGCCGTCTGCGCGTCCAGGCGCGCGCATCTCTGCTTGAAAGTGCCAGCAGAATCAGAATGTCGAGTGCGAGCGTGAGTAGCGTGGTGCGCACTGTGATCTCCTCGCCCGTCGCGAAATAGGCCACCGCTGACGCCGTAATACTCGCGGTCGCCCCAAACATCACGAGCAGCCGCGCCCGGTTGCCACCCCGCCATACCATCCAGGCGAGCATGAGCAGCAGCAGCATCCACAGCCCTTGCACGCCCAGCAGCACGCCCAGCACCACTCCTGACTCGCCAGGCTCAAGGTCGAGATCGCCCTGCAGCGATCCCCACTCACGCAGCAGAGACACGCTCCACAGCGCAGTGCCGGCTGCGCGCGCCACAACCAAGGCGGTGCCACCCGAAACCGAGAACGGCCGGCGACTCGGCGGTGCCAGCTCCGCCTCGCGTTCAAAGAGGCTCACCGCGGGTTCGAGCGCCGCGCGCTTCCGGTGTCGATCGGTCACGAGGCCGCTCCAATCTCGGTCGTGTCGATATCGCTCAGATCGATTACGGGCAAGTCACCATCGGTGCGAATCGTGTCGCCCCCGCCATTGCGGGAGTGATAGCCGGTCGAAAAGTCGGCGAGGATCTCGACGCGCGCCGCCGCATTCGCGGCCAGCACCGTCGAAACGACATGGTCCCGTTCCACATCGATATCGGCGTCGATCTTGTGGGTGATCTGCAGTGTGAACAGCGAAAACCCCACAGCCCGATCGAAAGTGCCGGCACCCAGCCAGTCCACCCTGGCCCCGCCTGGCAGCAGCCACCCATCCGGGGTGCGCCAAAAACGCACGTGGTGGCGCTTCGCGGGATTGCCCGCCACCTCCTGCTGATAGGCGACATCCTGCATGCGCCCGAACAAAAACAGCGGGCTCACCGGTGCACGATCGTAGCTGCGGCGTGTGACCGTCGACACCACGATGTTCCACGAGGAGCGCAGCGTCACAGGATCGGCGCGAGTCCAACCCGCACGCTCCATCGCCTCGTGCAACTGCTGTTCGCTGCCGCGCAGCGACAGATTGATGGGGTCGCCCAGCAGGCCATCGCTGGTGCGGGTGCGAGCAATGAAGTAATTGGGCACGTAGATCGTGGTGAGAATGCGGTGCACGCGGGGGAGCGCCAGATAGGCGAGCAGCACCCAGAAAGCGATCACCGACAGCACACCGAACCAGCCGAAGCTGAAGCTCTCGGTGAGAGTCAACCACGCCAACCAGACGGCCGCGATCCCGGCGTACACGAAGAAGAACTCATCGAGCACGGCCGTGAGTGAGATGCGCGAGCGCTGCACGGAGCCCATGGCACCATGCTAGGGCGTGTCTCGCGGATCCTCGCCTACTGCGCGCGCCTGTTCTGGGCGTCTCGCTGCGTTGTCGTCGTCAGATTTACAACCAGCAAACCGTCCTCCTCCGCCTTGCGAGGCACCCCGCCCAGGCGCTGCTCGCAACGGCAACGACCCACGAGACACGCCCTAGTCACGCGGGGCGGATCCGCGCCGTCGAACGGCCCCGCCGATCCGCACCGCAGACCACCGGCACCGCCTACCAGCGCCGCCGCTCAGTCTTCGGGATCGTCAGGGTCGATGGGGGCGTGGTGATCGAAGTTAACCATGCCGCGCTTCCAGTAGCCGCTGAGGGCGAACTGCTCGCGGGGGAGACCGTACTCGTACTTTACGAGGCGGCGCAGCGGGATGAGTCTGGTGGCCTCGCCAGCTGCGAAGAGGAAGGTGCCGTCATCGATGCCGGCGTCCGTCGCCGCGTCGGCGAGGGAGCCGAAAGCCTCGGTGACGGTCACGGCGCGACCGCCGTGCTCGTGCAGGTAGGGCTCGATCCAATCCAGATCGGCGGGGGAGGCGTCGACGACAACCTCGACCTCGGTGCGCGCGGGCACCGAGGCGATCCAGCGGGTAGCTGCGGGCAGTGCGGAGGGGTCGACGATGAGCAGCAGACTGTCGGCACCCTGCGGCGCCGTCGCCGACCCGCGGGGCCCCACCACGACGAGCTTGTCGCCCGCCTCGGCGGCTGCCGCCCACGCTGATGCGGGGCCGGGCTCGGGGTGTTGCAGGAAGTCGACGTCGAAGGCGCGCAGGCCGGTATCGGGGTCGGTGCGCATGTTCAGGGGCGTGAAATCGCGGGGGAACATCGGTGCTTCGGGCCGCACGATGCCGTCGGCGTCTGGCCCGACCGGGGCCGGGGCGACCAGTTCGCCGGTCAGAGGATGCGGGAAGAACAGCCGCGCGTGATCCGCGGGGCCATCTGAAACGAAGTCGTGCAGCTCGGGGCCTGAAAGGGTGACGCGGATGAACGGCCCGCCCGGCGAGGTCACCGCCGTCACGACGGCCTCGCGTGCGGTGAAGCGGTGACGCACCCGCTGGCGGGCGAAGCGAGTGGCGGCCGGCAGATTCTCTGTCACAGCGGTCCTTTCATCGGATGTTTCCACTCTGGCATAGTTCGGCGCGAAGCGGCAAGAGAACGCAGGCCATCCCGATGAGCCCCAAAGTTGCTATCGCGTCTGCTGCGTTCAGAATGGATAGCTCACCGCACACGAGGGCGAAACGACGAGTGCCCCCGCCACAAGACGGAGGCACTCACGCGCGCGGCGCGCGGATCAGTCGGAGCCGGAGGATCGCACGGATCCGCCCCGACTACCGCTGCAGGTAATCGAGCAGTCGCGCCGCATCACCCACATAGGTGGCGGGGGTCAACGCAAGCAGGCGCTGCTTGGCTGCCTCGCCGATCTCCAGACCCTGCACGAACTCGACAAGCTCAGCCTGGCCGATCCGGCGGCCGCGGGTGAGCTCCTTGAGTGCCGCGTACGGATCCTTGATCGTCGACCGACCCGCCGTCACCTCAGCGCGAATCACGGTCTGGATCGCCTCACCCAGCACCTCCCAGTTCGCGTCGAGATCCGCCGCGAGCACCTCGGGGGCGGCATCGATCTGGCCGAGCCCCTTGAGGATGTTGTCGAGCGCCAACACCGAATGGCCGAGACCGACACCAATATTGCGCTGCGCCGACGAATCGGTGAGGTCGCGCTGCCAGCGGCTGGTCACCAGCGTCGCAGCCAGCGAATCGAGAATCGCGTTCGACAGTTCGAGATTCGCCTCAGCATTCTCGAAGCGGATCGGATTGACCTTGTGCGGCATCGTCGACGAGCCCGTCGCGCCGGCCACCGGGATCTGACGGAAGTAGCCGATGGAGATGTAGCTCCAAATATCGGTGGCGAGATTGTGCAGAATACGGTTGGCGTGCGCGATGCGCGTGTACAGCTCGGCCTGCCAATCGTGCGACTCGATCTGGGTGGTGAGCGGGTTCCAATCGAGCCCCAGACCCTCCACGAACTCCTGCGACACCTGCGCCCAATCAGTGTCGGGATCCGCCGCGAGATGCGCCGCGAACGTGCCAGTAGCACCCGAGAACTTGCCGAGATACTCGACATCGTCGATCTGATTGAGCTGCCGCTCCAGACGGTGCACAAACACCGCAAGCTCCTTGCCGAGCGTCGTGGGCGTTGCCGGCTGACCGTGAGTGCGACTCATCATGGGCAGCTCGCGGTACTGCTCGGCCTGGCGCGCGATCTCAACGATGACCGACTCGAACTTCGGGCGCCACACATCGGCGATCGCCTGCTTCACGGTGAGGGCGTACGAAAGATTGTTGATGTCTTCGCTCGTGCAGCACACATGGGTGAGCTCGGCGAGACGACCCAGATCGAGCTCGTCAAGCTTGCCGCGCACGAGATACTCGACAGCCTTCACATCATGCTGAGTGGTGCGCTCAGTCTCGGCGAGCATGTCGATCTCGGCCTGACCGAAATTTGCAGCCCAATCGCGCAACGCCTGCAGATCGGCAGCGGGCAGCGGTGTCGCACCCAGCAGTGAATGCTCAGTGAGATAGGCCAGCCACTCAACCTCCACATGCACCCGGGCCTTGTTGAGCCCCGCTTCGGAAAGAGTGTCGCCGAGACCTGCGACCGCGGCGCGGTAACGGCCGTCGAGGGGGCTGATGGGCTGCGGGGGAAGCGGAGTCATGGGTGCCTCTCGGTGGTTCGGGATCGCGGGCCAAAATCCATTCTCCCACGCGGGTGGGGTGGCGGATCCGCCATCGCTTGCACGCTCCACCTTTGCCGCCTGAGAGCCTCGGTGTTCCTCTGCGCGCGAAAGAACATTCTGGCCAGGGGGTCTAGCCCCGGCCGCGCTTCCGATTGGTGCCGAGCAGGGCATTCATGATCCCCGACAGAACCGACATCACGAGCGCGGCGAGCACACCCCACCAGAATGACTCGATCCGCAACCCGAAGCCGGCGAGATCAGAAAGCCACGCGACCACCGCGAACAAGATGCCGTTCACGATGAGGCCGAACAGGCCGAGCGTCAGAATGTACAGCGGAATCGAGACGAAGCGCACCACCTTGCCGAGCGTGCCGTTCACGAGCCCGAACACGAGCGCGACCAGCAGCAGCGTGACGATCGGGGCATAGTCATCATCGCTGATCGCCTCGATCCACACCCCGTGAGGGCCGTCGCCGCCCACAATGAGCGTGGTGAGCCACAGTGCGAAAGCGCTGACGAGCACGCGGATGACGGTACGCATGCACCCAGTCTGACAGCATGCGCAGCTCCATGCCACGGCACCGTAGATCCGGCGTCGCCGACGGGCCGCCCCGCGCTCGCTCACTAGAATGGCGATCCATGAGCGAAACCGCCGAGCCTCCCGTTCGCATCCGCACCGACGTGCTCGCCACCCCCGCCTACCGGCAGGGCGCGGCGCCCACGAAGCCGGGCTTCAAACTGTCGAGCAACGAGAACCCCTTCGCACCCCTGCCGGGAGTGCTCGAAGCGGTGGCGCAGCGCGCGGGCGAGATCAACCGTTACGCGGCGGCGGCCATGCCCGAGCTGCGCGCCGCCCTCGCCGGCGAGTTCGGGGTCAGCCTCGACCACGTGCACCTCGCCGCCGGATCGGTCGCAATTCTCTACCAGCTCGTGCAGGCGGCCGCCGGCCCCGGCGACGAGTACCTCTACGCCTGGCCCAGTTTCGAGGCCTACCCCTCGCTCGGCCTCGCCTCAGGCGCCACGGGCGTAGGAGTGCCGCTGACCGCCAGCGCCGAACACGACCTCGACGCATTCGCCGATGCGATCACCGACCGCACCCGCGTGATTCTGCTCTGCACCCCCAACAACCCCACCGGCCCCGCGATCCGCCGCGCAGACTTCGACACCTTCATGACGCGGGTGCCCGCCGACACCCTCGTGGTGCTCGACGAGGCCTACCGGGAGTTCGTCGACGCCCCCGACGCCGTGCGCGGTGAGGACGTACTGCGCGCCCACCCCAACCTCGTCGTGCTGCGCACCTTCTCGAAGGCATACGGGCTCGCCGCGCTGCGCATCGGCTACGGCGTCGGGCACCCGGCGATCCTGTCGGCCGCCGCAAGCGTGGGGATCCCCCTCTCAGTCACCGGCGTCGCCGAGAGCGCGGCGCTGGCCTCGCTCACCCCCGCAGCCCGCGAGGCGCACGCCGAACGGGTCGCAGAAATTTCGCGACGACGCGACGCGCTCGCCGCCGGACTGCGCGAGCTCGGGATCGCCGTGCCCGAAGCGCAGGGCAACTTCGTGTGGCTGCCCGAGGGGCGAGACCGCGGCGGTGTCGCGAACGCCCAGGCGCTCGCCGATGCCTTCGCCGATGCCGGCACCCTCGTGCGCCCGGTCGCAGGCCACGGCCTGCGCATCTCGGTGGGCGAAGCCGAGAGCATCCCTGAGGTGCTGCGCGTGGTGAGCGCGTTCCTCGCCGCCGACTGACCCTTCTGACTCGCACCCCCCGATCCGCCCACCCCGCGATATATCCGCGCGGTGACGGGGGTGCTCATTACACTGGGTCAGGATGAGCGAACAGACGACTTACGGCCCGCTGCACGGTGGGGCGGATCCCGAGCCGATCCGCTTCCTCGACGAGGCGGGCGCCTACGCGCCCTCGGCCACCGCAGCCGAGTTCGCCGACGAGCTCGCAGCCGTCGGGATCGACGAATTCAAGCAGTGGTACCGCGACATGGTTTCCACCCGCGCCTACGACACCGAGTGCACCCACCTGCAACGGCAGGGTCAGCTCGCGCTCTGGGTGCCAAGCGTCGGACAGGAAGGCTGCCAGGTGGGCCTCGCCCGTGCCGCCGAGCCGCAAGACCACATCTTCCCCGCCTACCGGGAGCACGCCGTCGCGCTGATCCGCGGTGTCAGCTTCCTGCAGATCGCCGCACAGTTTCGCGGTCTCACCCACGGCGGCTGGGACGTCACCGACCCCGCCCACGGCAACTTCCACCTCTACACGCTCGTGCTCGGCGCGCAGACCCAGCACGCCACCGGCAACGCCCTCGCACAGCTGCTCGACGCCAAACGCAGGGCCGGCGACACGAGCATGGACGCCGGTGAGCCGGGCACCGCAACCGGCGAAGCCACCATGGTCTTCTACGGCGACGGCACCTCGAGCCAGGGCGACCCCAACGAAGCGATGATCTTCGCCGCCAGCTACCAGACTCCTGAGGTCTTCGTGGTGCAGAACAACGGCTGGGCAATCTCGGTGCCCGTCACCCGTCAATCGCGCACCCCACTTTACCGCCGCGCACTGGGTTTCGGGCTGCGCGCCGTGCAGATCGACGGCAACGACCCGCTCGCTGCCTACGCGGTCGGTCGACGCTTCCTGCGCCTCGCCCGCGAAGGCCAGGGCCCCGGCTACATCGAAGCGCTCACTTACCGCATCGGCGCCCACACCACCGCCGACGACCCCACCCGCTACCGGCCAGACGGCGAGCTTGAAGAGTGGCAGCAGCGCGACCCGATCGTGCGCCTCGAGCAGCATCTGCGCTCCCTCGGCGTCGACGACGCCTTCTTCGCAGAGGTGCGCGAGACCGCAGATCGCGAAGCCAAGCGTGTGCGTGACGGGATCCTCAGCCTCCCCGCGCCCGAAGCCGACTCGATGTTCGCCCACGTCTACGCCGAGCCCCACCCCCGCATCGAAGAGCAGCGGGCCTGGCTCGCACGCTACGAAGCGTCGTTCGCGGAAGGAGCGGAGCAGTGAGCCCCGTCACCACACTCACCGAGCGCACCACCCTGCCGCTCGCCCGCGCCATCAACGAGGGGCTGCGCACGGCTATGGTCGCCGACGAGCGCGTGCTGCTCATGGGCGAGGACATCGGCCCGCTGGGCGGCGTGTTCCGAGTCACCGACAAACTGCAGGCAGACTTCGGTTCGGCCCGCGTGCTCGACACTCCGCTCGCCGAAGCCGGCATCGTCGGCAGCGCGATCGGTCTCGCGATGCGCGGCTACCGCCCCGTCATTGAGATCCAGTTCGACGGCTTCATCTTCCCCGCCTTTAACCAGATTGTCACCCAGCTCGCGAAGATCCGTGCTCGCCACGACGGCAAGGTCGACATGCCCGTGGTGATCCGCGTGCCCTACGGCGGACACATCAACTCCATCGAGCACCACGAAGAGAGCCCCGAGGCATACTTCGCGCACACCCCGGGCCTGCGCGTTGTCGCACCGTCGACTCCCAACGACGCCTACTGGATGATTCAGCAGGCGATCGCCTCGAATGATCCAGTGCTGTTCTTCGAACCCAAGGCGAAATACTGGCAGAAGGGCGAGGTGGATCCTGCCGAACCGACTGCGGGGCTCCACCAGACCCGCATCGCACGCAGCGGCACCGACTGCACCGTCGTCGGCTACGGCGCCATGGTGACGACACTGCTGCAGGCCGCCGAGGTTGCGCAGTCCGAGGGCACCAGCCTCGAAGTGGTCGACCTCCGCAGCGTTTCCCCGATCGACTACGAGCCGCTGCTCGCCTCCGTGCGCAAGACCGGGCGTCTGATCGTCGCGCAGGAAGCCGTGGGCAACGCCAGCGTCGGCAGTGAGATCGCCGCAACGGTCGCCGAGCGCGCGTTCTACTCCCTGCAGGCCCCCGTGTTGCGCGTCTCCGGCTACGACGTGCCCTTCCCCGCAGCGGCCATCGAATCGCTCTATCTGCCCGACGCCGACCGGGTGCTCGAAGCCGTCGACCGCACCATGCACTACTAGAACTTCCGATCCAATCCCAGGAGCAACCATGAGCGAGATGACGTTCCCCCTTCCCGACGTGGGAGAAGGCCTGACCGAGGCGGAGATTGTCACCTGGCACGTCGCACCCGGCGACACTGTCGAACTCAACCAGGTCATCTGTGAGATCGAGACCGCGAAGTCGCTCGTCGAACTTCCCTCGCCGTTCACAGGCACGGTCACCGAACTGCTCGCCGAGGTTGGGCAGACGGTTCCTGTGGGAGAGCCGATCCTGCGAGTCACCACCGCGGCCACCGACGGGGCCGAAACCGCTCCGGCACCCGGTGCTGAGACGGCGCTCGCCGACGAAGAAACCCGCACAGCAGTCGCAGATACCGCCGCCAGCGTCGAGCACGAAGAGGGCGGCGGAGCCGTGCTCGTCGGCTACGGCACCGGCGGCACCGTGAAGTCGCGCCGTCGTCGCGGCGGCGAGCCGCTGTTGCACGGATCGCCCCGAGCGCAGGCGCCGATCCCCGTCGCCGAGGCCAGCCCGATCATCGCGAAGCCTCCCATCAGAAAGCTCGCCAAAGACCTCGGCGTCGATCTCGCACAGGTCGCCGGCACCGGGATCGCCGGAGAGATCCTGCGTGACGACGTCGTACGGCACGCCACCCAGGCCAGCCTCTTCCGCAACATCTCCACCCCCGAGGTGTCCGAAGCGCGTGAAGAGCGCATCCCCCTGAAGGGCATGCGCAAGCAGATCGCGAAGGCGATGGTGACCAGCTCGACGGAGGCCCCCCACGTGGGCGTCTTCACCGACGTCGACGCCACCCGCACCATGGAGTTCGTGAAGCGACTCAAGAACTCCACCGACTTCGCCGGGGTCAAAGTGTCACCGCTGCTCATCTTCGCGAAGGCGATGCTCTGGGCGATCCGCCGCAATCCCGAGATCAACTCGACCTTCACCGACACCGAGATCATCCGTCACAACTTCGTGAACCTCGGTATCGCCGCGGCCACACCGCGCGGTCTTGTGGTGCCCAACATCAAGGACGCGCAAGAACTCAGCCTGCTCGACCTCGCGAAAGCCATCGAGCAGCTCACCCTCACCGCGCGTGAGGGCCGCACGCAGCCGGCCGAAATGCAGAACGGCACCATCACTATCACCAACATCGGTGT
This sequence comes from Leucobacter sp. VD1, assembly GCF_037150695.1. Classification (NCBI taxonomy): domain Bacteria; kingdom Bacillati; phylum Actinomycetota; class Actinomycetes; order Micrococcales; family Microbacteriaceae; genus Leucobacter; species Leucobacter sp. VD1. The sequence goes on along the minus strand of NZ_JBBCPO010000002.1, from coordinate 463,571 downwards.
TTTCGGCATGGATTTCGGCACCCCCATCCTCAACCCCGGCGAGTGCGCCATCATGGCGATGGGCACCATCAAGCAGAAGCCGTGGGTGGTCGACGGTGAGGTGCGGCCCCGCATGGTCACCACCGTGGGCGGTTCCTTCGACCACCGCATTGTCGACGGTGACGTGATCTCGCGCTTCGTCGCCGATGTGGCCTCCGTGCTCGAGGAGCCCGCGCTGCTGCTCGACTGACCGACGGGAGACCCCGATGACCCTCGACCACCCCGGCACTCTGCTGGGCAAGCTCGTCACGCTCGAACCGCTCGCCGCCGAGCACCACGACGAGCTTGTCGAGGCGGTGCGCGACGGCGAGATGTGGCGGCGCTGGTACGCGCGCGTGCCTTCCCCGGACGGCATGGCCGCCGAGATTCAGCGTCGGCTGGAGCTGCAGCGGCAGGGCTCCATGCTGCCCTTCACCGCGCGCCGCACCGACACCGGCCGTGTCATCGGCATGACCACCTTCATGCACATCGACGCCACCACACCGCGCGTCGAGATCGGGTCGACGTGGAACGCCGAGAGCGCTCACGGCACCGGAACGAACCCGGAGTCGAAGCTGCTGCTGCTCGCGCACGCCTTCGAAGTGTGGGGGTGCCCTGCCGTCGAGTTCCGCACCGGCTTCCACAACCAGCAGTCGCGCGACGCGATCGCCCGGCTCGGGGCGCGGCAGGACGGGATTCTGCGCGCGCACCTGCGGGAACCGGCCGGCTACCTGCGCGACACGGTCGTGTTCTCGATCACGCAACCCGAGTGGCCGGGCGTGCGCCTCGGGCTCGAGCATCGCGTGGCGCGGCATCTGGGGGAGGCACCGGGCGGCTTTCGCCTCGGCTGAGCCCGCTGCGACCGGGTGCAGGCATCGCCGCTGAGCCCGGGGCCGCTGAACTCGCTGAGACTGCCAGGCCTCGAGAACGCCGAAGGGCGCCCCGGCCGGTGAGCCGGGGCGCCCTTCGTGCGTGTGCAGCGGATCAGGCCGCGCTGGCCTGCAGCTTGTCGTGCGTGTTGAGCGCGCGGAACGCGAGCGCTGCGAGCGCTGCGCCGACGAGCGGGGCCACGATGTAGAGCCACAGGTTGCCCCATGCGAAGTCGCCGTGCACGGCGAGGCCGAGGGCCACAGCCGGGTTGAAGCCGCCGCCGGAGATCGGGCCGACGATCGAGGCGCCCACGAACACGGTGGTGCCGATGGCGAGGCCGTAGAAGGAGTTGCCTGCGTGATCCTTCGAGGTGGCGACGTTCAGCACCACGTAGACGAGCACGAAGGTGAGCACGGCCTCAGCGAGGAATGCCGGGCCGGTTTCGATCTCGACGGGCGCTGCAGCACGGGGCCACAGGGCGGTCGCGAGCAGGGCGCCGAGCGCGCCGCCGATGAACTGGGCGACGATGTAGGCGATGAAGTCGCCGAGGGTCATGGCACCGCGCAGCAGGGCACCGAGCGACACGGCCGGGTTGAGGTGGGCACCCGAGAGGTGACCCGTCGCGTAGACCAGCACCATCAGCGTGAAGCCGATCACGAGGGGCGTGAAATCGCCCGCGTTGTTGATCGCGCCAACGATCGAGAAGACGAACAGGAGGGTCGCGAGGGCTTCAGCAACCGCGTTACGCACGGTACCGGTCATTTCGACTCACTTTCTTAGAGCTGTTGGAAGACATGCTTGCCCTTGATTATCTCAAAGCTGTGGCCGCGCTCGGGCACTGTCGACAGGCCCCGCACTAGGCATGCAGCTGCCGCGGCTCGCCGGGGCTGTGGCTTGCGGGTTCGAGTTGCAGGGTGACGTGCGAGGTGTCGAAGTGCTCGTGCAGGCACGCCCGCAGCTCGTCGAGAATTGCGTGGTAGTCGCGCTCGCTCCATGCCGCATCAGAGACGGTGACGTGCGCTGAGAACGCCGGCACCCCCGAGGTGATCGTCCACGCGTGCACATCGTGCACCTCGGTGACGCCGGGCACGGCGAGCATGTGGTCGCGGGCGGCGTCGACATCAATGTTCTTGGGGGACGCCTCGAGCAGCACATCGACCACATCGCGTAGCAGACTGATCGCGCGCGGGAAGATGAGTAGTGCGATGAGGATCGACGCGATCTGGTCGACGGTGTTCCAGCCGGTGAGCATGATGATCACACCGGCAATGATCACCGCAACAGAACCGAGCAGATCGCCCAGCACTTCGAGGTAGGCGCCCCGCACGTTGAGGCTCTCCTTCTGCCCGGCCTGCAGAATCAGCAGCGACACCAGGTTTGCGAGGGCACCGATCACCGCCGCCACGAGCATGGGCCCTGAGTGCACCTCGACCTCCGCGCCGAAGCGCGAAATCGCCTGCACCAGGATGACCACCGCGATCACCCCCAGCACGATGCCGTTGGCGAGCGCGGCGAGCACCTCGACGCGCAGATAGCCGAAGGTGCGCTTCGAGGTCGCGGGCAGCCCGGCGATGAGGCTCGCGATGAGCGCAATCGCGACGCCGGTCGCGTCGGTGAGCATGTGCCCCGCGTCGGCCAGCAGCGACAGCGAGTTCGAGATGAACGCGCCCACCACCTGCACGACGAACACGCCGAGGGTGATCGAGAGCACGAGGATCAGCCGCTTGCGATGCTTCGCAGCTGCGGTGCCCGGAGAGGCGGATCCGCTGCCGATTCCGTGGTCATGGGAGTGGCCGTGGCCGCCCCCATCGGCGGCATCGGGCCGCTCAGGGTGCCCGGCGCTGAACTCGGGCTCGCACTCGTCCTGCATCGCTTCTCCCATACCTGTCACTCCTGAACGTTACCCGCCGCCGCCCTACCCGGCGAGGCTCCTGAAGCGGCGCAGGCGCAAACTGTTGCCTACCACGAACACGCTCGAGAACGCCATCGCCGCCCCCGCCAACATGGGGTTGAGCAGCCCCAGCGCGGCGAGCGGAATCGCGGCGACGTTGTAGGCGAAGGCCCAGAACAGATTGCCCTTGATCGTGGCGAGGGTGCGGCGCGACAGCCTGATGGCGTCGGCCGCGCTGCGCAGATCGCCGCGCACCAGCGTGATGTCGGCGGCCTCGATCGCAGCGTCCGTGCCGGTGCCCATCGCAAGGCCCAGGTCGGCGCGAGCGAGCGCGGGAGCGTCGTTGACGCCGTCACCGACCATCGCAACGACGCGGCCCTCGGCCTGCAACGCCGCGATGACATCGACCTTGTCGCCTGGGAGCACCTCGGCGTGCACGCGCGCGATACCTAGCTCGGCGGCAACCCGTTCGGCGACGGCCCGGTTATCACCGGTCAGCAGCACCGTTTCCAGGCCGAGGCGCTCAAGCGCGCGGATCGCCTCGGCGCTGGTGGGCTTCACCGAGTCGGCGACCGCGAAAAGACCGCGCGCCTCCCCATCCCAGGCGGCCACCACAACGGTGCGACCGGCATGCTCAAGCCGCTGCTTCTCGGCGAGCAGCGCGGCATCGACGGTCACCGCCCAATCCTCAAGCAGCGAGGTGCGGCCCACGATCACCGCGGTTCCCGCCACAATCGCGGTCACACCACGCCCGGCAACGTTCTGGAACGACTCCGCCACAGGCAGATCCGCCACCGCAATGCCCAGCTCCGCGGCGGCGCCGCGCCCGATTGCCTGCGCAATGGGATGCTCCGACGCGATCTCCACGGCACCGGCCAGGCGCAATAGCTCGGCCCGGTCCTGACCCGGCGCGGGCACCACCTCAGCCAACTCCATACGCCCGCTCGTCACCGTGCCCGTCTTATCGAGCACAATGGTGTCGACGCGGCGCGTGGACTCCAACACCTCGGGCCCCTTGATGAGAATCCCCATCTGGGCACCGCGACCCGTGCCCACCAGCAGCGCCGTCGGCGTAGCCAGGCCTAGCGCGCACGGGCACGCGATGATGAGCACGGCCACCGCAGCGGTGAACGCGCTCGCCGCCGAGAACCCCAGCGCAAACCAGGTGATGAGCGTCGCGAGTGCGATCACCAGCACGATGGGCACGAACACGCCGGAGATGCGATCCGCGAGCCGCTGCACCTCGGCCTTGCCCGACTGCGCCTCCTCGACCATGCGAGCCATCTGCGCGAGCTGCGTGTCGGCACCGACTCGGGTGGCGCGCACCACGATGCGCCCGCTCGTAGACACCGTGCCGCCCGTGACGGCATCGCCGACTGAGGCCTCCACGGGCACGGACTCGCCCGTCAACAGGGAGGCGTCAACAGCGGTGGCGCCCTCGACGATCACACCATCGACGGCGATCTTCTCGCCGGGCCGCACCACGAACTCGTCGCCGACACGCAACTGCTCGACGGGCACGCGCACCTCAGCACCATCGCGTCGCACCGCGACGTCCTTCGCGCCGAGTTCGAGCAGCGCGCGCAGCGCCGATCCTGCCTGCCGCTTCGAACGCTTCTCGAAGTAGCGCCCGGCCAACAAGAACATGGTGACGCCCGCGGCCACCTCGAAGTAGATGTTGCCGGCCCCGTCATGCGGATGCACGGTCAATTCGAAGGCATGGGTCATGCCCTTCTCGCCCGCGGTGCCGAAGAACAGCGCATACAGCGACCACAGGAACGCCGCCGAGGTGCCCACCGACACCAGCGTGTCCATCGTGGCGGCACCGTGCTTCAGGTTGACCCAGGCCGCCCGGTGGAACGGCCACGCCGCCCACACGATAACCGGGGCCGTCAGGGTGAGCGCCGCCCACTGCCAGTAGTCGAACTGCAGGGCCGGAATCATCGAGAGGAGGATCACGGGCACCGAGAGCCAGACCGAGCCGATGAGGCGCTGGCGCAGGGAGGCGAGTTCGGGATCTGGGGTGTCTGTGCGTTCTGCGTCTTCTGAGGTGGGTGCGGGCGCGGGGAGCGCCGCGGTGTAGCCGGTCTTCTCGACCTCGGCGATGAGCTGTTGCGGATCGAGGTCATCAGGGGCGGCGACGTGCGCCTTCTCAGTGGCGTAGTTGACGCTGGCCTCGACGCCGTCGAGCCTGTTCAGCTTCTTTTCGATGCGGGCTGCGCAGGATGCGCAGGTCATACCGCCGATTTCAAGTTCGTAGGTGGTGCTCACGGTGTCACGCCCTCGTCGCGGTGTAGCCGGCTTCGTCGACGGCGGTGCGGATCGCGGTGTCGTCGATCGGCTCGGCGTGCTCGACGCGCAGCAGGCCGGTGGCGGCGCTGACCTCGACCGAGGTGACGCCCGGCACTGCGGTGACCTCCTGGCGGATGGCCTGCTCGCAGTGGCCGCAGCTCATGCCGGTGACAAGGTACTCGGTGGTGCGGGGTGCGGCGGTCATGGCGGATCCTCTCGTTGCGGCTTCTCTCAGCATACCCCCATGGGGTATCAATTGCATCAACTCGGGCGCGCTTCGGGCTATTCCCGCCAACTCGGTGGTGGCGGTGGGCGATACTCTCGATCCATGTCTGCCCTGCGTATCGGCTTCGTGATGCTGCACACCTCGCCCCTTGACGTGCCCGGCACCAAAGACGCCGGAGGCATGAACGTGGTGGTGCGGGCGCAGGCCGACGCGCTTGCGAGCTCGGGCCACGAGGTCACCATCTTCACGCGCCGCAGCGACCCTGCTACACCGCCCAGCACCGTGCTCGAATCGGGGCTCGTAGTGGCGCAGATCGACGCCGGCCCCGCGCGGCTGCTCGCAAAGGGTGAACACGAAGCCGTGATGGCGCAGTTCGGTGAAGGCCTGCACGCCGCGTTGCAGCACACCCCTGTCGATCTGCTGCATGCCGAGCACTGGTTCTCGGGTATTGCGGCGCTGCCGGTGGCGCGCCGCGAGGGAATCCCGCTCGTGCAGAGCTATCACTCGATTGCGGCGCCCCCCGAGTCGCCGCTCACCGATGGCGAGCGGCCGGAATCGCCGGGGCGTTTGGCGGGTGAGCGGCGGCTGGCCCACGAGGCCGACCTGGTTATTGCGGTGAGTGAGGCTGAGCGGCGTACGGTGCTCGACAGGCTCGCAGGAGACCCGGCGCGTGTGCTTGTGGTGCCTCTCGGCGTCGATACCGAGCTGTTCCATCCGTGCACCGATCCGCACGGTGTTCAGAATCTCGGTGCCGCGGATCGCGGTGACACGGAGCACAGCGACATGGAGCGCGGCGCCTCGGCTCACGGCTCGGGTGACCGCGCAGAGGTGATCCTCGTGGGCCGGCTGCACCCGCTGAAGGGTTTCGATCTCGCCATCGATGCCGTCGCCGCGCTGCCGCCCGAGCTGCGCCCCACCTTGCGCATTGTCGGTGCGGCCCCGCCCGACGGCGACGACTACGTGCGCGCCCTGCATGAGGCTGTGGCGAAGCACGGCATGTCCGACACCACAGTGTTCGAGGGTGCTCTGCCGCGCGAGGAGCTCGCCAAGCGCGTGCGCTGCGCGACAGTGATGCTCGTGCCCTCGCACTCCGAGACCTTCGGGCTGGTCGCTCTCGAGGCTTCCGCGTCGGGTGTGCCGGTGATTGCGCGCGACACCGGCGGGCTGCGCGAGGCCGTCGTCGACGGCGAGACGGGGCTGCTGGTGCGGGGCGACGATCCGCGGGTGTGGGCTGCGGCGCTGTCTTCGCTTCTGGAAGATCCGCAGCGGATCGCGCCCCTCGCTCGCCGAGCACGCCCGCACGCCCTCGCTCACAACTGGGCGGCCTCGGCTGAGCGGCTGCTCGACGTCTATCGCGGGCTGCTGACGGCCGAGACGCCTGCGCCCCTCGGCTGATCGCCACCCAAGAAGCACGGCCACAAAGGGACCGCCCCGGCCGCAGAGTGCGGCCGGGGCGGTCTCAGGCGCTCCGCGCGTCGCCTACTTCTCGGCGAGGAAGGCTTCGAGCTCTTCGCGCGCCACGTGATCCGCCTTCTGCACCGGCGGCGACTTCATGAAGTACGCCGAAGCCGCCTCAACAGGGCCGGCCTGCCCGAGATCGAGGGCAACCTTCGCGCTGCGGATCGCATCGATCATGGTGCCCGCCGAGTTGGGCGAATCCCACACCTCGAGCTTGTACTCCAGGCTCATCGGAACGTCGCCGAAGCCGCGGCCTTCGAGGCGCACGAAGGCGAACTTGCGATCCTCCAACCACGGCACATGGTCGCTGGGGCCGATGTGCACGTCGTCTGCGTCGAGGTTTGCCGAGATGTTCGAGGTCACGGCCTGCGTCTTCGAGATCTTCTTCGACTTCAGGCGGCTACGCTCAAGCATGTTCTTGAAGTCCATGTTGCCGCCGACGTTGAGCTGGTAGGTGTGGTCGAGGGCGATGCCGCGGCTCTCCATAAGGTGCGCGAGCACGCGGTGCGTGATCGTGGCACCGACCTGGCTCTTGATGTCGTCGCCCACAATGGGAAGGCCGGCCTCGACGAACTTCGCCGCCCACTCGGGGTCGCTCGCCACGAACACGGGCACCGCGTTCACGAAGGCGACGCCTGCGTCGAGCGCGGCCTGGGCGTAGAACTTCACGGCCTCTTCGCTGCCGACGGGCAGATAGCAGGCGAGCACCTCGGCGCCCGAGTCGCGCAGTGCCTGCGCCACATCCACAGGCTCAGCGGGCGACTCCACGACCTCGTCGCGGTAGTACTCGCCGAGGCCGTCGAGGGTGGGGCCGCGCTGCACGGTCACGCCGATCCGCGGCACCTCGGAGAACTTGATGGTGTTGTTGCGGCCGGCCCAGATGGCCTCGCTGAGGTCGGCTCCGACCTTTTCGGCGTCGACCTCGAAGGCGGCGACGAACTCCAGATCCGAGACGTGGTAGCCGCCGAGCCGAACGTGCATCAGCCCCGGCACCTCGGCGCTGTCATCCGCGTCGCGGTAGTACTCGACTCCCTGGACGAGTGAGCTTACGCAATTCCCGACGCCCGCGAGGGCAACCTTCACAGTCATAGCACCAATTGCTTTCTTTGCTGTTCTTCCCCGTGTCATCGGGGCGCACCAAGTTTCGATTTTACTCCTGTTGCTGAACGGGCCGAAATGGCTCGAAACGATCCGCCCGCGAGGAGCGGCGCGAAGCCGTGCGAGCGTAGGCTTGGCTCGTGGAGCGCTCGCCCACGGGCGCCGAACGAGGAGTGAGCTGCCGAATGAGCGAAACAGGCCTGCATCAGGGGCGGATGGTCGTTGCAACTGCGATCCGCGCCGCTCATGAGGCCGGTGCGATTGCCCGTGAGGGCTTTCGCGGCGGTGACCTCGGCGTCGCCATCAAAACCGATATGCACGACGTCGTCACCCGTTTCGACCGCGCCGCAGAAGCCCACATCCGCGGGGTGATTCTGGAGTGCTTTCCCGACTCGGCGATCGTGGGCGAAGAAGCGGGCGAAACCGCGGGGGCGGGGCCACTCACCTGGTACATCGACCCGATCGACGGCACCTCGAATTTTGCGCGGGGCATCGCGATGTGGGCGGTGAGCATCGGGGTTGCTGTGGCCGGGGAAATGGTTGCCGGGGTGATCTACGACCCTGTTGCGGGGCAGCTGTTCTGGGCCGACGAGCGGGGTGCCTTTCTCGCCGAGCAGCCGGTGGACGCCACCGACGCGCTGGCGCGTAGCCGGCCGCTGCAGAGCGTGGGGGCGACCGTGCCCGCGCAGGCCACCGTCGCGTTGAACTTTCCGCTCGCCCGCGATCTGGTGCACTTCCCCGAGCTGGCGCTTGAGCAGTTCGCCGAGGTGACGCGCACCTTCGCCCAGGTGCGGGGCCTGGGAAGCACCTGCATCGCGCTCGCGTGGATCGCGGCGGGGTGGCTCGACGCGACGGTCTCGTTCGAGACGAACCCGTGGGATGTTGCGGCGGGGGGGTTCATCATCCGCCGCGCCGGCGGGGTCTACCGCTCCTACGCGCACGGCGAGGCGTTGCCCGAGCACGGCGATCACCTCGGCCCGCACTACTACGCCGCGGTGGCGGGGGGCGACTTCGAGCTGCTGCACGAGATCATGCGCACACAGAGCCGTCGGCCCTGAGGGCCGCTGCTTCTGGTGTGGGGTGCGGATCCGAATGCTCCGCCCCCGTCCGTTTCAGCCGCTGGTGAGCTGTGCCGCGAGCTGCAGCAGCAGTGGCTCCGAGCCGGGGTGCCCGATGAGCTGCGCCCCCATGGAGAGTTGCCCTGCCCCGTGCGGGTTGGGAACGGTGAGCGTCGGTACCGCGATGGCCGGCAAACCGGAGACGTTGACCATCGAGGTGAACGGGGTCCACTCGCACTGGGCGCGGTAGTCGGCGTCGGGGTGCAGGTTCATGAACGCACCGATGCGGGGCGGGGGCGTGGCGAGGCCCGGGGTGAGCACCACGTCGTAGCGCGCCCACTCCGCGCGCAGCCCCGCCGCAATGCCGCGCAGCGCTTCCGCCGCGGCGAGGTGGGTCTCGCGCGGTGTGGCGAGGGCGCGTTCCCGGTACAGGCGGGTGAAGGGGGTGAGGCGCGCCTCGGCCTCCGGTGACAGTGCGAGGAGCGAGAGCCCCGCCATCCAGCAGCTGGTGAAGACCTCGGTGTAGCGCGGATCATATGCGAGGTGGGCCTCCTCGACGTGGTGGCCGCGCGCGATGAGGCCGGCGGCTGCGGCCTCATAGGCGGCGTGCGCCTCAGCGGAGATCGGGGTCGGATGCGCCGATTCGAACGGCGACGCCGTGCTCATGCCGATGCGCAGCCCGGTGAGTTCGTCGGCTCGGCGCACCGCTGGGAGGCTCGGCGCGGGGGAGCCCGTCATCGCGTCGTACAGCATGGCGGCGTCTGCGACCGTGCGCGCGAGGGGGCCGCTCACAACGAGCTTCGGTGCACCGAAGTCGTCGAACGGTCCGCCGATGACGTCGCTGGGCACTGAGCCGAGCCCGGGCTTCAATCCGATGAGCCCGCAGGCGAGGGCGGGAATCCTGATCGATCCGCCTCCGTCGCTGCCGGGTGCGACAGGCAGCAGGCCGGCGGCGACGGCGGCTGCGCTGCCGCCCGATGAGCCGCCGGGGGTGCGTTCGGGGTCGAGGGGGTTGCGTGCCGGGGCGGCCACGAGGTTTTCCGAGTAGGCGTTGAGGCCGAGTTCGGGCACCTGTGTCTTGCCGAGCGAGACGGTGCCGGCCGCGCGCAGCACCGCGACGCTGAGGTGGTCGTGCTCGGCGACGGCGGTGGGCAGTGCTGCCGTGCCGCGGCTTGTGGGCGCACCGGCCACTTCGACGAGGTCTTTGTATGCAATGGGCAGGCCGTGCAAGGCAGGCAGGGCGCCGGGAATCGCGCGCTCCTCGGCGGAGAGCGCGGCGAAGCGGGCGTCGGCGGCCTCGGCCTCGGCGAGGGCCTGCTCTGCGGTGACGGTGACGAATGCGCCGAGTTCGGGTTGCTCGGCGATGCGGTCAATGTAGTGCTCGGTGGCCGCGCGAGACGACAATTCGCCCGAGCGCAGGGCCGCTTGGAGTTCGAGGGCGGTGCCGGGGAAATCGCTCATGCCGCCACTCTAAGCGCTGGCCCTCGGCGGCGCACGGGCGGTCCAGACGTTGCCCACCTCAGCGCTCTTGTTGCGAACGGTTATCAAGAACTGTTAGAGTGAGACTCGTTCTCATCTAGAAAGTCACTCATGCCTCACGCATCACGCACCCACCGCCGCCTCAAGATCGCTTCGCTCGGAGCCGCGGCTCTCGCCACAGCTCTGCTGCTCACCTCCTGCAGCGGATCCGCTCAGAGCGCCGACGCATCCGATGGTCTCAAGGTCGTTGCCACAACTACCCAGCTCACCGACTTCGCCAGCCAGGTCGGTGGCGCAGACATCGCACTCACCGGGCTACTGGCACCCGGCGGCTCCGCGCACCACTTCGACCCCACACCCGCCGAACTGCTCGCCCTGAGCGAGGCCGACGTGCTCATCGTCAACGGCGCCGGCCTCGAAACCTTCATCGACGGGGCGATCGAGGCCTCAGGCTTCGACGGGCGCATCATCACCGCGGTCGACGGCCTCGACCCCGAGCTGCTGCGCGAGATCACCGCCGAGGGGGGCGAAGCCCACGAGCACGAAGCCGGCCACGACCACGCCGCAGACACCCCCGCCTCTGAGAACGGCCACACCGAAGAGCACGCCGATCACGACCACGGCGACGTGAACCCGCACATCTGGACCAGCCCTCGCAACGCCGCCGGCATGGTGCAGGAGATTGCCACCGGCCTGAGCGAAGCCGACCCTGCCCACGCCGCCGACTACGCCGCCCGCGCCCAGGGGTACCTCGACCAGCTCGACCAGCTTGACACCTGGATCGCCGCGCAGTTCGAGCGCGTGCCAGCTGCAGACAGGGTGCTCGTCAGCGGCCACGACTCGCTGCGCTACTACCTGCACGACTACGGCATCACCTTCGCCGGGTCGATCCTGCCGAGCTTCGAAGACAACGCCGAGCCGAGCGCCGCCGACATCGATGCCCTGGTGGCCTCCATCACAGAGCGCGGCGTCAAGGCCGTCTTCGTCGAATCGTCGATGAGCCCCAAACTGGCGCGCACCATCGCCGCCGAGGCCGGCGTCGAGGTGATCGATGCCGAATCCCTCTACGCCGACTCGCTCGGTGCCCCCGGCGCTCAGAGCGGTGGAGCCGACACCTACATCGGTGCCACCGTGCACAACACGCGCGTCATTCTTGAGGCGTGGGGCGTCACGCCCGATCCGCTGCCCGCTAGTCTGCAATGATGACCGACGCACCCTCCGCAGCCGCGCTCGCCCTCGACGGCGCAGCCTTCGGCTACGCCGGTGTGACGCGCGTCGAACGGCTCACCCTCGAAGTGCCGCGAGGTGCCGCCGTCGCACTCATCGGCCCGAACGGCTCCGGCAAATCGACGCTGCTGCGCGGCATCCTGGGGCTGTCGGAGCTCACCGCCGGCAGCGTGAGCGTGCTGGGCGGCACGCCGGATCGGGCGCGGCGCAGCATCGGCACACTGCCGCAGGCAGACACCCGAGATGCCACACTGCCCGTCAGCCTGCGCCAGGTCGTCACCATGGGGCTGTATCGCTCGCGTGGCGCGCTGCAGCCGATCGGCCGCGCAGGTCGCGCCGCCGTCACCGAGGCGCTGGCGCGCGTCGGGCTCGCAGGGCTCGCCGGGCGCCGCTTCGGCGAACTCTCCGGCGGTCAGCAGCAGCGCGGCATCCTGGCGCGGGCGCTCGTGTCCGATCCGGAGCTGCTGCTGCTCGACGAACCCTTCAACGGTCTCGACCGTGAGAACCGCGACACGCTGCTGCGGCTCGTGCGCGAGCTGCGCGACGAAGGGCGCACCGTGATCGTGTCGACGCACGATCTCGAGATCGCGCAGCAGGCGTGCACGCACGTGCTGCTGCTGGCGAGCGGCCACGCCCCCGATGAACCGGGGCATCCGGCCGCCTTCGGCCCGCTCGACGAGGCGCTCACCCTTGACGCCGTGCAGCACGCCTTCCAAGACACCACCGTCGAACTCGACCACCACACCGTCACGACCACGAGAGAGACGGAGTAGTGCTCGTGCGGCTCGCGGGGCTTCTCGCACCTGCCGGATCCGGCCCGCTCACCGAGGCGATCGCCCCACTCATGGCGAGCCCGCTGGCTGCCGTCTCGCCCGTCGAAATCTTCACGCTGCCGTTCATGTGGCGCGCGCTCGTGACCGTCGCGATGCTCGCGGTTGCCGCAGGCGTGGTGGGGCTCTTCATCAGCTTCCGCGAACTCGAGTTCGTGAGCGACGGGCTGGTGCACGCGGTGTTTCCCGGGCTCGTGGTGGGTGCGGCGCTCGGCGGCGTCGCCGGGGTGCTGCCCGGTGCGGTGGTAGCGGCGCTGCTCGCTGCGGTGCTGTTCACTGTGATCGAGCGGCGCGGGATCGGGGCCGACGCGGCGATCGCAGTGGTGCTCACAGGCCTCTTCAGCCTCGGCGTGGTGCTGGTCTCGCGGCAGGAGGGCTACGTCTCGCAGCTGCAAGAACTCCTCTTCGGCCGCCTGCTCACGGTGACGTCTGCGCAGATCTGGCAGATCGCAGTGGTTTCGGCCGCGGCCATCCTCATCGTGCTCCTCACCCGTCGTGCGCAACTCTTCCGCGCCTTCGACCCCGCTGGTTTCGAGGCCGCAGGGTTTCGCACGCTGCGCACCGACCTCGCGCTGGGAGTGGCAGTCGCACTGCTCACCGTGGCCGGGGTGCAGGCGCTCGGCGTGCTCATGGTGGTGGCACTGCTGACAGTGCCAATGGCGGCGGCTCGGCTGGTCTCGCGCGGCTTCGCGCTGCTCATCCCGATCGCGATCCTCGTGCCGCTCGCGGCCGGCTTCGCGGGGCTGTGGCTGTCGTTTGAATGGTCGGTGGGCGCCGGTGCAACGGTGTCGCCGGGAGCGGTGGTGGTGCTGCTGCTCGTGGCCGCCTACCTGCTGGCGGCGCTGCTGCGCACGCTGCGTGATCGGATGCGCGCATGAGCTACTTCGCGCTCGCCGCCATCGAGCTCACCCTGTTGGGCCTCCTCTCCGGTCTCGCCGGCACCCTCATCGTGCTCCGACGCCGCTCCTTCTTCGCGGTCGCACTGAGCCACGCCACCTTCCCTGGCGGCGTCGTCTTCGCGGTGTTGGGGTGGAACCTGCTGCTCGGGCAGGCGCTCTTCGCGCTGCTGCTCGTACTCGTGATGACGCTGCTCTCGCGCATCCCCGGGCAGGGGCGCCAGGTCGCGAGCGGCGTGGTGCTCTCGCTGGGCTTCGCCCTCGGCACACTGCTCGCAAGCCTCAACCCGGGGCTGGGAGTGCCCGTCGAAGCGCTGCTTATCGGGTCGCCGCTCGGCGTGACCATCAGTGACGTCGCCGCAGCGGGGGCGGTGCTGCTGCTCACGGGGGCCGTGCTCGCGATGACACGGCGCCGGATTCTGTTCCACACCTTCGACCCCGTGGGCTTCGCAGCCGCCGGATTCCGGGCCTGGCCCGTGGAGCTCGTGGTGGTCGGCGTGGTCGCCGCGGCAGTGGTGGTGGCGATGCCGGCAGTGGGCGCGATCCTCGGGGTCGCGGTGCTCATCGGACCCGCTGCTGCGGCGCTCGCGCTCACCGACCGCATCCAGTGGGTGCCGCCCATCGCGGCCGGGCTGGGTATTGCTGGCGGCCTGCTCGGGCTCTGGGCATCGCGGCAGTTCGGCATTGCGGCGGGCGGATCCGTGGGCCTCGTGATGACACTCGTATTCCTCGGGGCTGTCGCGATCCGCACCCTGCGTACGCGAACCTTGCCGCAGACCAACCACGCGCCGCGCCCGCGCAAGACCTGAGCGAGCCGCCAGACTCTGAGGAACCGCGCTACGGTGGAGGGCAGACGCGCAAGAAAGCCCCAAGAGAGGAAGCGCCATGCAGCCGAAACGGAACACGTGGCAGCGCGAAGCCGTGCGTGCGGCGCTGGCCGGCGCCCACGGCTTCGTCAGCGCCCAGCAGCTGCATCAGGAGCTGCGCGACAGCGGATCCACCATCGGCCTCGCCACTGTCTACCGCGCCCTCGCAAGCCTCACCGAAACCGGTGAAGCCGACTCGCTGCAGTCACCCGAGGGCGAAAACCTGTTCCGCTCATGCACGATGACCGGACACCACCACCACCTCATCTGCCGCAGCTGCGGCGACACCCGCGAACTCTCCGCCGCCGTGGTCGAAGAATGGACGCGCAAGGTCGGAGCCGAGCACGGCTTCACCGAGATCGAGCACGTCGTCGATCTCTTCGGCCTGTGCGAGCGCTGCCGCGCACGAGCCGAAGAGACCTCCGACGAGGCCGCAGCTACGCCGCCCGCTTCCTCCGCGCAATGATCCGCTGAGCCCGGCGTCGCGCCCGGCGCAGGCTCACCCGCTCCCGCCGCCGCTCAACCAGCGTGTAGAGAATCGGCACGAGCACCAGGGTGAGCAGCGTCGACGACACCAGACCGCCGATCACCACGATGGCGAGCGGGCGTGAAATGAACACGCCGCCACCCGTAAGCCCCAGCGACATCGGCACCAGCGCGAAGATCGTGGCCGCAGCGGTCATCAGAATCGGCCGCAACCGCAGACGAGTGCCGTGCTCGACAGCATCCTCGAGAGACGCACCCGCGGCACGCAAACGGTTCACAAGATCCATCAGCACGATCGCGTTCGTCACCACAATGCCAATCAGCATCAACAGACCGATGAGCGCGGGCAGGCCCAACGGGGTGCCTGTCAGCAGCAGGCCCAGGATCGCGCCCGTCGCCGCGAACGGAATCGAGATCAGCAGCACGAGCGGCCCACGGAAACTGCGGAAAGTGGCCACCATCACCAGCAGCACCAGCATGATGGCGGCGATCATCGCGGCACCCAGTTGCGCGAAGGCCTCATCCTGCTCAGCACTCACGCCACCGAGCTCAAAGCTGACACCGGCGGGCAGCTGCGCAGTGGCGATCGCGCGTTCCACAGCCGCGTTCGCCGCGTCCAACTTGCCACTGCGCGGCGTCACCGTGAGCGTGACCTGGCGCTCGCCGTCGGCGCGCGTGATCGTAGGAGCGGTCAACTCCTCCTCGACGGTCGCAATATCGGCGAGAGCGATCGCGGTGCCGGTGATGCGGGCCGCCGCCTTCTGTTCGGCCTCCGCCTGCTCCTGCTGCGCGAGCTGCTCAGAAGCCTCGGTCTGCGACTGACGCAGCGCCGAGATCTGCTCGTCGATGCCCTCGATGCCGCTCTGAGCGCCGGCGATAGCTCCCTCCAACGCAGCAAGTTGCTCCGCCCGCTGCTGGGCGGCACGCATCGCAGCCTCGTCAGCGGGATCCAGCGGCGGCTCAGGCACCACCGGCAGGCTCTGCAGCTGGGCGAGCTGCGAGTTCAGCTCGCCCAGCTGGGAGACGAGCTGCGCGCGCTGCGCCCCGGCCTCGCGCAGCTGCTTCGCCAGTTCGTCATTGGCGCGGGCGCGCTGCGTCTCAGCCTCGGCCTCGGCCCGCTCCTGCAGCGCGTCGGCGGCGATCTTCTGCGCCTGCGCCGTCTGCTGCGGGGTGACGGGCAGCATCAGCGAGCCGAGCTGCTCCGCCGTGCGCTCTGCACCGGGGGTGCGCAGCACGATGTCGCGTTCACGGCCCTCGAACATCATGCGGCCGACAGTCTTACCCTCAAGCGCGGTGCGCACCGCGTCTGCCACGAGCGCACGATCGAAGCCGAGCAGCGCGGCCCGATCCTCGTTCAGCTTCACCCGCACCACCGGCTGCTCGCCCGTGAGCTCGCTTCGCACAGACTGCACGCTCGCCGACTCGCTGAGCTGATCCTCGAGCAGCTTGCTGGCCTGCCGCAGCGCCGCAGGGTCGTTGCCACGGATCTGCAGCGCAATGCCGCCACCGCCCGCGCCGCTGACAAAGGCGTCCTGGGTGAGCAACTGCACCTCTCCCGCATCAGGCACACGCCCCACGGCACGCTCCACAGCGTCGCCCACGGTCTCCGCGTCGGCGCCGTCTTCAAGCTGCACATCGTAGGAGATCGAAGCGGGCATGCCCGCGGCGCCGCCGCCCACGGGAATCGACGTCATCACGTCGCGCACACCCGGCACCTTCGCGAGCGCACGCTCGACAGGTTCAGCGGCCGCGACAAGCTGCTCGGCGTCGCCCGTCTGCGGCGGGGTCTGCGTGAGCTGCAAGCTCTCATTGCCGGAGGAGCCCAGGAAGTCGCTCTGCAGGAACGGGGTCATCGCGAGCGTTGCGACAAGTACGAGAGTGGAGGCGATGAGCGTGATCGCCGGGTGCCTGCGGGTTGCGGTCAGGGCGGGCATGAGGGATCGCTGCAGCCTGTCGGGTGCGGTGCGGGTCTCGGCAAGCTCGTCATCGTGCTCCGGATCCGCATCCTGCGCCCCTGCCGTGCGCGCACCGCGCCGGTTCATGAACCAGTAAGCGAGCACCGGCACGATCGTGAGGGCGACGAGCAGCGACGCAAGCAGCGCGATCGTCACGGTCACGGCGAAGGGCCGGAAGAGCTGCCCGGCAATGCCCGAGACCAGTGCGATCGGCAGGAAGACCGCGACGGTGGTGAGCGTCGACGCGGTAATGGCGCCCGCGACCTGGCGCACGGAGGCGACCACGCCCGTCACGGTGAGCGGCCCTGAACCACGACGCCTGCTGATGTTCTCGATCACCACGATCGAGTCGTCGACCACGCGACCGATCGCGATGGTGAGCGCGCCGAGGGTGAGAATGTTCAGCGTGTTGCCGCTCCACCACAGCCCGATGAGCGTGATGAGCAGCGACAGTGGGATCGAGACCGCCGCGATCACCGTTGAACGCCACGACCCGAGGAAGGCGAGGATGACGAGCACTGCGAAGAGCAGGCCCAAGCCGCCCTCGACCGAGAGATCGTGAATGGACTGCTCGATGTAGGGAGCCTGATCGAAGATCGTGACGAACTCGGCCTTCAGGCTCGGCGCGACCTTGTCGAGCTCGGCGGTAACGGCGTGCGAAATGTCGACGACATTGGCTCCGTGCGCGGGAAACACCTGCAGGGTGAGCGCCGGCTTCCCGTTGACGCGGGAGATCGATTCGGCCGGCACGGCCTCGGTGGTGACATCGGCGAAATCAGAGAGGTGCACGACGGCGACGGTGTCGTCTGCGCCGGTCGTGGTGAAGGGCAGGGTCGCGATCTCCTCGACAGTGCTGAGGCCGCTGCCCACGGTCACGGAGAGCTCGCCACGATCAGAGGTGGCCTGCCCGGCCGGGAGGGCCGCCCCGCGAGCCTCCAGCGCCGGAGCGATCTGAGCGGCGTCGATCTTCAAACGGTCGACATCGGCGGGGCGCAGCGCGATCAGGATCCGCTGCTCCTGCCGCCCCGCAAGCTCCACCTTCTGCACACCGTTCACGCCCTGCAGGGCGGGCACGACCGAGCGTGCGAGCTCGTCGGCGAACGCGGCGGAATCGCCTGTGGTGCCGGCGCTCAGCACCATCGCGGGCATGTCGTCGGCGCCGCCCGAGAACACCTGCACCTCGCTGCCAGTCGGGAACGTCGACTTCAGCGAGTCTGCTGCGGCACGGATGGTGCGCAGCGTCTCCTCCTCGCCCTCTTCGAAGGGCCATTCGACGGTGATGTCTGCGGTGCCGCTCGCGGTCGTCGAGGTGACGCGGGTCACGCCGGGCACTGCGCGCAGCGCCTGCTCAGTGGGTGCGGTGACCGTGCGTGCCATCTCCTCGGGGGCGAGCCCGGGTGACTGCACCGACACGAACGCGGCAGGCACCTGCATGGAGGGCATCAGCTCTTGTTTGAGTGAGCCCATCGAAATGAGGCCGAGAACCGCAACGGCGACGGTGGCGAGCCCCACGATCAAGCGGTTCTTCAGGCTGGTGCGAGTGAGAAAGGACATGTGCTCTTTCGATGTGAGCGGGCCCGGGCAGGGGAGGCTGCCATCGCCGGGCCTGCTGCGGGCGGATCGCCGCGGCTGCTGCGCGCACGGCTCGGTCGATGGTTCCATCCTGTCGTTCCGCACGGGTGGCCGCATCGTCCCCGGGTACTATCTCGGCTCATCCCGAAGGATGATTCTGGGAAGCCAGAAAGATGGCGCGGCGGCTGCTGAGAGGTGGCGCTGAGACGGTGGGGTGGATCGGCTGCTGCTGATCCGCCGCCGCTGATGGCTTGCTTCTGATGAGCGGATGCGGATCGCGATGCGTCGAGCGCGATGCCGCGACCACGGCATCAGCTGCGCGGCGTCACCCAGGTCCACTCGGCGTACTTGGCTGTGCGGCCGTCACCGCTTGATCTGCCGGTGAGCCGGCGCCGCACCCACGGCACGACATGCTCGCGCGTGTAGCGCAGCTGCTCGCGACGGGAGGGAGCCGCAACCGGTGCCGCATCGAGCACCCAGTCGATCGGTGCAGGGCGGTCGAGCGCGCGCAGCACATTCGCCGCAACGCGGTGATGGCCGATGGGTGCGAGATGCAGGCGGTCGGGTGACCAGTACTGCCGCTGCGCCAGTTCAGGGTCGCTCCAGTTGTCGGCGAAGCGGATGCCCAGTCGCGCAGCAATGACCTCGGCCTCGCGCACGAGCGCGTCGCCCTTCGCGCGCACACGCGCCCCGCCCGGCAGGCCGGCGGTGGGGTTCGCACCGGCGAGCAGCAACGGTTCAGCACCCGCATCGATGATGCGCTGCAGCGCCCGCTCGGTCTCACCCATGATCCAGGCAATGTCAGTACCCGGGCGCAGCATGTCGTTGCCGCCGCCGTTGAAGGTGACGAGGGTGGGGTCCAGGGCGAGCGCCGGTGCCAGTTGCTCGGCGATGATCGGGCCGAGGAGACGGCCTCGGATCGCGAGGTTCGCGTACTGGATCGGCTGGCCAGCCGCGTCGGCGAGACCCTGCGCCACAAGATCGGCCCAGCCGCGCACCGAACCGTCAGGCTGTTCGTCGCCAACGCCCTCGGTAAAGCTGTCGCCGATCGCTACGTAGCGGATCGCTGCCCGCTGCTGCTGCTCGTCCACCGCTCCAGCCTACGCCCGCAGGGCCGCGCTCAGCTGCTGCCGGCCCGGCACCGTCGTTCCGTCTGCGTACACTGTCTGCAGCGCTCCGAGCCGGGGCGCGCCCTCGCCGGAGCCGTCGAGCGCCGCGCGATCCGCCCGTCACCGGCCCAGAAGGATCCCATGAAACTGTTCCGTTCCATCCCGCTGCTCGGCTGGATCGTCATCGCGATCGTGCTCGGCATTCTGCTCGGACCTGTCATGCCGGCCTGGCTCGGTGGCGTGTTCCTCACCTACAACTCGATCTTCTCTGGCTTCCTCGGCTTCGCGGTGCCGCTCATCATCCTCGGCCTCGTGACGCCCGCGATCGCCGAACTCGGCACGGGCGCAGGCAAATGGCTCGGCATCACGGCAGCCATCGCCTACGGTTCGACAGTCATTGCGGGCCTGCTCGCCTATGGTGTGAGCCGATGGCTGTTCACGGCGTCGATGGCAGGCGGCGGCCTGCGCGAGCTGGGTGACGAGGGCGGATCGGGCTTCGCCCCCTACTTCAGCGTCACCGCGGCACCCGACGGGGCTGCGACCGAGATCGTGCTGTCCCCGGTGATCGACGTGATGAGCGCGCTTGTGCTCGCCTTCGTCGTCGGCATCGGGCTCACGGCGTTCCGCAGCCGGGTCATCTTCCGCGGCGCGGTGGAGTTTCGCACGATCATCGAGTCGCTGATCCGCCGCATCATCGTGCCCGCCCTGCCCCTGTTCATCTTCGGTATCTTCCTCGACCTCTCCGCGAGTGGGGCGGCGCTGCAGGTCGTCGGCAAGTTCCTGCTCGTGGTGATCGTCTCCTTCGCGCTGACGCTGGTCGTGCTGCTGCTGCAGTACTCGGTGGCGGGTGCCATGTCAGGCAGCAACCCGCTGCGCGCGCTCTGGAACATGCGCGACGCCTACTTCACAGCGCTCGGCACCTCCTCATCGGCTGCCACGATCCCGGTGACGCTGGCCTCGACTAAGAGGAACGGCGTCTCCGACTCGGTCGCCGGCTTCGTGGTGCCGCTCTGCGCCACGATCCACCTGTCGGGTTCGATGGTGAAGATCACCTGCTTCTCGATCGCGGTGCTGCTGCTCACCGGCGGCGATGTGTCGTTCGGGGCATACTTCCCATTCATTCTCATGCTCGGCGTGATGATGATTGCCGCTCCCGGCGTGCCCGGCGGCGCCATCGCCGCAGCGGCGGGCTTGCTCGTGCAGATGCTCGGCTTCGGCGAGGCGGAGGTCGGGCTGATGTTTGCGGCCTACATCGCCCTCGATAGCTTCGGCACCGCCACCAATGTGACCGGTGACGGGGCCATCGCGATGATCGTGAACAAGTTGACCCGCGGGCGCCTCGGTGAGCAGGCCCAGCAGGGCGCTGATGAAGAGGTCGAGCTGATCGACGGTGCCGTGGATCAGCGCCACTCGCTGGGCTGATCCGCGTCTCGGGGAGGGTGCACCCGGCATGCGACACGCCCGGGGTTGCGTGGGAGGCGATGCTGGTCTAAGCTCGATCTTTGGCTGTGCGCCGTCCCAGTGCGCAGACCGCGGGAACCGCTCGGTTCGAGACCGGAATGATTCATCAAGCCGGGGTTCCTGCAGACAAGAAATCTTGGGTGAGGCCGTCCGGCCTCACGGTATGAGAGGAAACACCATGGCAGCAGTGTGCCAGGTGACAGGCGCCGTTCCCGGCTTCGGTCACAACATCTCGCACTCGCACCGTCGCACCAAGCGTCGGTTCGATCCGAACATCCAGAAGAAGACCTACTACGTGCCGTCGCTCGGCCGCAAGGTGACCCTCACCCTGTCGGTCAAGGGCATCAAGGTCATCGATGCCCGTGGCATCGAGTCCGTCGTTGCTGATCTGCAGAAGCGTGGGGTGAAGTTCTAATGGCGAAGGACAAGGACGTACGTCCGATCATCAAGCTCCGCTCGACCGCGGGCACCGGGTTCACCTACGTGACGAAGAAGAACCGTCGCAACACCCCCGATCGCCTCGTGCTCAAGAAGTACGATCCGGTCATCCGCAAGCACGTCGAGTTCCGAGAGGAGCGTTAATCATGGCGAAGAAGAGCATGATTGCGAAGAACAAGCAGCGCCAGGCGATCGTCGACCGCTACGCGGAGAAGCGCGCTGAGCTGAAGAAGGCCCTCGTCGACCCCAACGGGACCGACGAGAGCCGCGAGGCCGCTCGCGTGGGCCTGCAGAAGCTCCCCCGCAACGCTTCGCCGGTGCGCGTGCGCAGCCGCGACGTCATCGACGGCCGCCCCCGTGGCGTCCTGTCGAAGTTCGGCGTTTCGCGTGTTCGCTTCCGCGACATGGCGCACCGTGGCGAGCTGCCCGGCATCACCAAGTCGTCCTGGTAACAGGCCACAGACGGTACGACCGCTGAACGCGGCCGCCACCGGCTGACGAACGGGCGCGGATCCTCAGGGATCCGCGCCCGTTTCGCGTATGTGAGGTGCGCAGCCTGGGATTCCGCCCCCTTTTTCAGGGTTTCTGCGGTGAAAACGGCGCAAGATCCGCAGGATTCCGCCGAATTAGGGTAGATTCGTACGCGATCAACCGATCGGCCTCACCCACCGGGCGGGGCCACCTGAACCAGATCAGGGGCGGACGCCTCGCGTCGATGCCCTGGAAGGACACAACATGGCACTCAACAAGACTGAGCTCGTTGCCAAGATCGCCGCAGAGACCGGCCAGAGCCAGGCCGCCGTTTCGAGCGTGATCGACGGCCTCTTCGCCGCCGTCTCCGAGACCGTCGCCGGTGGCGACAAGGTGTCGATCCCGGGCTGGATCTCCTTCGAGACCGCGACCACCGCTGCCCGCACCGGCCGCAACCCCCGCACCGGCGAGACCATCGAGATCCCCGCTGGCAAGCGCGTCAAGGTGTCGGTCGGCTCGAAGCTCAAGGCTGCCGTGAAGTAACTTCTTCACCTCAGAAGACCCCGGCCGACGCTCGTCGTCGCCGGGGTCTTCTGCGTTTCCGGGCGAAGAGCAGGGGCATGCCCAGGAGAGAGTGCAGGGCGGCCCGGGCCTTCCGAAGGAGACATCAGGCTTGCCGCGTTAGGCTGGTTCGGTGCCCCGATATCTGCGCGTGCTCGCTCCTGCCCTTTTGCTCGCGGCGACCCTCGTGGCGTTGTTCATCGGGCTCGGGATCGGTGGAGCCGCCGACGAGCGTACGCTCGCAGACCCGGGCACGCTCGTGCGATTCGGTGTTCCGCTCTCGCGCACCCTCGTGAACGTATCGATGGCTGGCCTCATCGGCTCTGTCGTGATGGCGGTCTGGGCGCTTGCGGGCACCGCCGTCCCCGGCCACGGCTCGAAAGCGCGCACGAGTGATGCCCGCAGCAGCGACGGACGCCGCGCATCGGAGCCGCCGGCGGAGACGCGAGCGGCGATGGACCTCGCCGCCGCCTCGGCCGCGGTGCTCACCGTGGCGAGCGCTGCGACGATCCTCTTCACCTACGTCGACGTTTCGGGCCAGCCGTTCTCACCGGATCCGCAGTTCGGGGCGGGGCTCGCGATGTTCGTGACCGAGATCGAACTCGGGCAGCTGTGGATGATCGAACTGCTGCTGGCTGCGGTCACCACCGTGCTCGCATTCGCGATCCGCGGCCGCCGGCTGACCCTGCTCGTGCTCGTCGCCGCCCTGCTCACTACGCTGCCGCTGGCTCAGCAGGGGCATGCTGCGGGTGCCTCCGGGCACGGCCTGGCCGTGAACTCGCTGCTCGTGCACCTGCTCGGGGCCGCGGTGTGGCTGGGCGGCCTGCTCACCCTGATCTTCGTGGCCCGGGTTGTCGACAAGCAGCGGCTCGCGGTGCTCACCGCCCGCTATTCAACGCTGGCGCTGTTCGCGTTCGTTGGCGTGGTGGCATCGGGTGTCGTGAGTGCCTGGCTGCGCATCGGGTCGTTCGACGCGCTGTTCGGCACCGGCTACGGGCAGCTGGTGCTGCTCAAGACCGCGGCGCTCGTGATGCTGGGCGTGTTCGGTGCGGTGCAGCGCACGCGCTTGATTCCGCGCATCGGGAGCGGGGGCACGCGCATCTTCGTGTGGTTTGTGCTGGCCGAGCTTGCTGTGATGGGTGTGGCGAGCGGCGTTGCCGGCGCGCTCGGCCGCACGGCGACGCCCGTTGCGCTGGAGCCCGCACGTGACCAGGGCGGCCGGATCAGTCCAGCTGAATGGCTGACCGGCGATCCGCTGCCTCCCGAACTCACCTTCGAGAGCTATCTCACCGTGTGGAAATTCGACCTCGCCTGGGTGCTGGTGTGCGTGTTCGGGGCGGCGCTGTATCTTGCCGGCGTGATCCGTCTCGCTCGCCGCGGTGACCGCTGGCCGGTGGGCCGCACGATCTCGTGGCTGCTCGGGATGCTGCTGCTGTTCTACACGACGAACGGAGCGCTCAACGCCTACGAGCAGTACCTGTTCAGCGTGCACATGCTGGGCCACATGATGCTCACCATGCTGATTCCGCTGATGCTCGTGCTCGGTGCGCCCGTCACCCTCGCGTTGCGCGCTGTGGAGCGGCGCACCGATGGTTCTTGGGGTGGGCGCGAGTGGATTCTGTGGGCCGTAGCAACCCCCTACTCGAAGATCATCACGCACCCCGCCGTGGCAGCGGTGGTCTTCTCGGGGTCGCTGTGGGTGTTCTACTTCACTCCGATTGCGCGTTGGGCGGCACAGGAGCACCTGGGGCACCAGTGGATGATCATCCACTTCCTCATCGCGGGTTACCTGTTCAGCCTGTCGATGGTGGGCGTCGACCCCGTACCCTACCGCTTCCCGTACCCGCTGCGCCTCGTGACGCTGTTCGCAACGATGGCGTCGCACGCCTTCTTCGGTGTGACCCTGATGACCGGCGACGGGCTGCTGCTCGCCGACTGGTACGGCGCGATGGGCCGCACCTGGGGGGCGACACCGCTCGAAGATCAGTCGACGGGTGGCGGGATCGCGTGGGGCATCGGTGAGCTGCCGACGCTCGCGCTCGCGCTCGTGGTGGCAGTGCAGTGGTCTCGCAGCGATGCGAAGGAGCAGAAGCGCAAGGATCGCGCCGAGGAGCGCTCGGGTGACGCAGAACTGCAGGCGTACAACGCGATGCTCGCCGCGCAGGCTGAACGCGATGAGCGGGTGCGGGCCTCGGGGCGCACGACTCCGGGAGTGTGACGGCGGATCGCGCGGGGTGTGAGCGGCCCCGCGCGATGCTGCGCTCGGCTGGGAGCCTGCGTGCTGCGACCGGAGTCGGTTACGCCCCCGGTGCGCCCTCGTCGGTGACGGTGACGTCGGCGCGGTGGAAATTGAGGTGCGAGCGCGAGGCTGTGGGGCCGCGCTGGCCGAGGTAGCGCGAGAAGGTGGCTCCCGCTCCGTAGGGCCTGTCGGCGGGCGAGGAGAGCTTGAAGAAGCAGAGCTGGCCGATCTTCATGCCGGGCCAGAGGCGGATCGGCAGGGTCGCGACGTTGGAGAGTTCGAGGGTGACGTGCCCTTCGAAGCCGGGGTCGATGAAGCCAGCGGTGGAGTGCGTGAGCAGGCCGAGGCGGCCGAGTGAGCTTTTGCCTTCGAGGCGGGCTGCGACGTCGTCGGGCAGGGAGACTTTCTCGAAGGTGGAGCCGAGCACGAATTCGCCGGGATGCAGAATGAAGCCCTCTGCGGGGTCGACCTCGATGAGGCGGGTCAGCTCGGGCTGCTCGACTGCCGGGTCGATGACCGCGTACTTGTGGTTGTCGAAGAGCCGAAAGTAGCGGTCGAGGCGCACGTCGACGCTCGACGGCTGCACCATCGAGGCCTCGCTGGGCGTGAGGCCGATGCGCCCGGAGGAGAGTTCGGCGTTGATGTCGTGATCGGAGAGCAGCACGCGATCGATTCTATGCGAGGGCGGCTGCGGGGCGGATCAGTTGCCCTGTACCTCTTCGGTGAGCACGAAGAGCAGTTCGGTGATGCGCTCGCCGAGGTCTTCCGCTCCGACGTGGGCACTCCCGCCAGAGATCGCAGCGAGCCGCGCTGACCGATCGTACAGGCCGTCAAAGGCGGCGAGGGCGCGCTCGACTGGAAGCACGAAGCGACGGCCTGCCGCGTCGACCAGTTTCTCGACGACCTCGGCCAGTTCGCCCTTCAGCGAGTCGAGGAATCCCGCGAAGCCTGGTGGCGCGAGTTCGGGGTCGCGCATGGCGAGCAGCATGAACTCGGTTTCGAGCGCGAACCAGGCCGATTCGGCCTCGAGCGGAGAGAGAAACTCCTGCACGTAGCCGGCGACCTCGGCCGGTTGCAGGGGCTCGGCGCAGCTCTGCAGATGGGGGAGGAGGCTTTCAGCGCGTTGGGTGAGCTGTGTCGCGCGTCGTTGGTACTGGTGCTGCAGGGTGGCGAGGAACAGCTCCTCCTTGCTGGAGAAGTTCGAGTAGAACGCGCCTCTGGTGAACCCGGCGCGGCTGCACACTTGCTCGACGGTGGCGCCCTGCAGGCCTTCTTCGGTGAAGACCTCGGCCGCCGCATCGAGCAGCCGGTTGCGGGTCTCCTGGCGACGAGCGCTGAGTGCCGGGTCCACGGCAGCGCCGGGCGCTGTGGGGTCGACGGCGGAGAACATGCCTGTCATTCTCTCACGCGCATCCGAAGCTGGGAACGTTCCGATACATCGGTGTATCGGAACGCATACACTGGTGTATCGAAGCGGTGCGCTCGTGCATCGCATCATCCTGCCCGCGCCGCCACCGAAAGGCACGCATGTCGACGCTGCTCTACGCCCTCGGACGCTGGGCGACCCGCGCCCGCTTCCTCGTGCTCGGTCTGTGGATCGTGCTGCTCGCGCTGCTCGGCACCGGTGCCGCGCTCTTCGGGCAGGGCGCCAACGCGCCCATCACCATTCCCGGCACCGAGTCACAGCAGGCCATCACCGAGCTCAGCCGCACCTTCCCCGAGGTCAGCGGCACGAGCGCCACCATCATCGTGGTCGCAGCCGATGGCCAGCGCGCCGATGACCCCGCCTACGAGCGCATTATCGACGACGCTGCGGCCGAACTCGAACAGGTCGACGGGGTCACCGCCGTGCAAACCCCCTTCAGCGAGCAGGGCGGAGGTCTCGCCGAGGACGGCAGCGCCGCGCTGATCACCGTGCAGATCGAGGGTGAGGTGAGCAGCGTCTCTGACGCCACAGTCGCGGGCATTGAGCGGGTCACCGACACCATCCGGGATCACCTCCCGCAGGGCGCCGAAACCTCTTACGGCGGCGAAGCCTTCTCCGCCGCCGTGCCCGGCATCAGCCCCACCGAGGCCATCGGCGTGGTGATCGCGTTCGTAGTGCTGATCCTCACCCTTGGTTCGCTCATCGCCGCCGGCATGCCCCTCCTCATCGCGATTCTCGGCGTTGCCGTCTCAATCGCGGGGCTCTTCCTGGTCACGGCGTTCGCCGATCTGACCTCCACCACCCCGATGCTCGCCCTCATGCTGGGCCTCGCCGTTGGCATCGACTACACGCTGTTCATCGTGAGCCGCCACCAGGAGCAGCTGCGGGCAGGCACCGCTGTCGACGAGTCGATTGCGCGGGCAACCGCCACCAGCGGATCGGCGGTCGTGTTCGCCGGCCTCACCGTCATCATCGCGCTCGTGGGCCTGGCCGTGGCGGGGATTCCCTTCCTCACCGCGCTCGGCGTCGCCGCGGCTGCGGCGGTCGCCGTCGCCGTGCTCATCTCGGTGACGCTCACTCCTGCGATCATGGCGATGGCCGGGATGCGCATCCTGCCCAAGCGGCAGCGGATCGCGCTCGCCGCAGCATCCGACACCGCTGACGCCGCTGCGGTGCACTTCGCTGCGGCCCCCGCATCCTCCCGTGCCGACCGCTTCTTCGCGGGCTGGGTGCGCGTCGTCACCCGCCGTCCGTTGCTCACCATCGCGGCCGTGCTCGTCGCGCTCGGCATCGCCGCCGTACCAGCGCTCGACCTGCGGCTCGCGCTGCCCAACGCCACCTCGCTGCCCGCCGACGATCCGGCCCGCGTCACCTACGAACTGACCGGCGAGCACTTCGGTGAGGGCCACAACGGGCCGCTGTTGCTCACTGGCTCGATCATCACGAGCACGGATCCCCTCGGTCTCATGGCTGACCTCGCCGATGAAGTGCGTGCCGTGCCCGGTGTGGCCGATGTGCCGCTCTCGACGCCCAACCGGGGCGCTGACACCGGCATCATCCAGGTGGTGCCCGAGGAGGGGCCGCACGCTGAGAGCACCACCGAGCTGGTGCACACGCTGCGCGAGCATCACGATGAGTGGCAGCAGAAGTACGGGGTGAGTCTCGCGGTCACCGGCTTCACCGCCGTTGGCATCGACGTCTCCGAAATGCTCATGCATGCGCTGCTGCCCTTCGGGGTGCTCGTCGTGGGCCTGTCGCTGATCCTGCTCGCGATGGTGTTCCGCTCTGTCTGGGTGCCCATCAAGGCGACACTGGGCTATCTGCTGTCGGTGGGTGCTGCGTTCGGTGCGGTCGTTGCGGTGTTCCAGTGGGGCTGGTTCGCCGATCCGCTGCACGTCAGCTCGACCGGGCCCGTGCTGAGCTTCATGCCGATCATTCTGATGGGCGTGCTCTTCGGTCTCGCCATGGACTATGAGGTGTTCCTCGTATCGCGCATCCGAGAGGAGTACGTGCACGGTGCAAGCGCTCGTGACGCGATCCAGCGTGGTTTTGTCGGCAGCGCGAAGGTGGTCACCGCCGCCGCGCTCATCATGTTTGCGGTGTTCGCGGCCTTCGTGCCCGAGGGCGACCCGTCGATCAAGGTGATCGCCCTGGGTCTCGCCGTCGGTGTGTTCGTCGACGCCTTCATTGTGCGGATGACGCTCGTGCCCGCCGTGATGGCCCTGCTCGGTGACCGGGCCTGGTGGATGCCCCGCTGGCTGTCGCGCGTGCTGCCGGCATTCGACGTCGAAGGTGAAGGTCTCGCACGCGAGATCGAGCACCGCGACTGGCCGTCCGAGATGCCGAACGCCGTCGTCGCGGTACAGCGGCTCGCGCTGCACGGTGGTCTGCGGCTGTCCGAGCTGCGCATCGCGCCCGGCGAGACTCTGCTGCTCGACCCGCGCGATCCGCTCTCCCTGCCGCTCGCAGAAGTGCTCACCGGCCGCGCCCCGATCGTCACCGGCACGGTGAAGGTCGACGGTCTGCTGCTGCCTGAACGCGCCGCGTCGCTGCGCGCACGCACCGCGTGGGCCACCCCGGAATCGCTGCGCGAAGCACTGCAGGATCACCCCGCTATCGTGATGCTCGATCTGCGGGCGGCAGCCGAACGGCCCCTGCCGCTCGCGCTCGTTGAGAGCGCGCATTCGGCGCTCGCCGCAGCGGGGATCGAGGCGGTGCGCGGATCGCGCCCGGCACCCACGGTGATCGTGCTCGGATCGCGCGAACTCGCCGAGCGTCTGCTGCTTGAAGACACCGTGTTTGTGCAACCGCCATCGGCTGCCGGTGATCCGCACGGTCCCGAATCGCACACCCTGGAAGGAGCTGGCCGATGACCGCCACCCTCACCCCGCTGCGGGGTCGCAAGCCTGTGCACTGGACCACCCTGCTCGGGCTCGTGCTGGTGCCGCTCACCGTTGCGGCCGTGCTGCTGTGGGGGCTCTGGAACCCCACGGAGCGACTCGACACGGTCACCGCCGCCGTGGTCAACCAGGACAAGCCTGTCGAGGTCGACGGGCAGACCGTGCCGCTCGGCCGTGTGCTGGCAGGTGAGCTGATCGGGTCAGAGGGCGGATCGGGATCTGCCTCCGGCTCCGACGCCGAGCGCACCAACTTCACCTGGGTGCTCACCGACGCAGACGACGCCCAGCAGGGGCTCGACGAGGGTCGCTACGCCACCGTCGTCACGATCCCCGAGAACTTCTCGGCCGCAGCCACCTCGCTGTCTGATGGGCCCGACCAGGCCGAGCAGGCCCACATCGACATCGCCGAGAGCGACCGCGGCAGACTCGTCGACACCGCACTCAGCGGCATCGTCACTCAGACCGCCACCAGTGTGCTGAACCAGCAGCTCGGCGAGCAGTTCGTGGGCAGCGTGTTCGTGGGGATGAGCGAACTGCACCGCGGCATCGGGAAAGCCGCAGAGGGTGCCACCCAGCTCGCCGACGGTGGCGCGCAGCTCGCCGAAGGGGCAGGATCGCTCGCGACCGGCACCCAGCAGCTGTCGGACGGCACGCAGCAGCTCGCCGGCGGTGCCGGGGAGCTGGCGAACGGCGCGGGGGAGCTGGCTTCGGGTGTGGGCCAGTACGTCGGAGGGGCGTCGCAGCTCGCCGAAGCCTACCGGCCGCTGGGGCAGGGTGCCGCCGGCGCCGCGACCCAGCTGAAGACCACCGTCGGTGCGCTCACACAGCTGCAGGCAGAGAGCGCCGCCCCCCAGAGCGAGGTCGCGGAAGGGCTCGGCACTGTTGGCGCGGCGATGCACCCGCAGACGGGGCTCCCCGGCGATATCGCAACGCTGGTGGGCGGCTGCTACACCTCGGGCGCGAGCCCCGAGTTCTGCGCGACGCTGCAGACAACGCTCGTGAATCGGGTGACCCAGATCGGCGGCGGTCTGCAGAGCGTGCAGTCGGGGATGAATGGTCTTGCGGCGGCCCAGGGACGTTTTGAAGCGACGCTGGGTGCCGGCGGGAGCGGGGGCGGCGACGCGTCTGCGCAGCTCGACGCCCTCATCGCCGGTCTCGGTGAGTTCGGTGCCGGCCTCGACCGCTTCGCCGGGCAGGGTGCGCAGCTCGCCGCGGGCGCGTCCGGTCTCGCGGGCGGCGCCTCCCAACTCGCAACCGGCACCTCCGAGCTCGCGGCGGGCACCCCCGCCCTTGCGGAGGGTGCCTCGCAGCTGGCTTCCGGCGCGGAGCAGTCGGCATCCGGCGCGCGCGACCTTGCGGGTGGGCTCGGCGAGGCCGTCAGCGGCATCCCGAACTACACCGAGGCGCAGCGCGACAAGCTCGCCGAGACGGCGATTGCGCCTGTGGAGGCGCGCGGCGGCAGCGACGAGCTGTTCAACGCCTCCGGTGTGCCGCTCTTCGCGGGGATCGCGCTGTGGGCTGGTGCGCTCGCCATGTTTCTGGTACTTGCGCCGCTGTGGCGCCGCACCCGCGAGGCCGCTCGCGGCATCGGGCGGATCACGCTGCGCAGCGCGGTGCCGGCGGTGGCGCTGGGTGCTGTGCAGGGTGCGATCGCGGGCGTCGTGCTGCCGATGGCGCTCGGCTACGACCTGGGGCGCGCTTCGGCGTTCTTCGGGCTGGCGCTGCTCGCGGGCATTGCGTTCGCCCTCGTGGTGCAGGGGCTTTCGGCGCTGCTCGGGGGGCTCGGACGCTTCATCGCCTTCGTGCTGCTGGTGGTGGCTTTCGCTGTGGGCATCGTCTCGACCGTGCCGGGCCCCCTCGCCGCGGTGGGCGATGCGAGCCCGATCGGGGCGGCGCTCGGTGGATTCCAGGCGATTGCAACGGGCGCCAGCGATGCGGCGGGCGCGGCTGTCGCGCTGACACTGTGGGCGCTCGGCGGTCTCGCGCTGACGGCGTTCGCGGTGGCTCGGGTGCGAAAGGCGGCCCGGGCCGAGGGGTAGCCCAGGGCCGACGGTCTCGGGGCGGATCGGGATTGCTCCGTCCCGGGATCGGCTCTGGCCCTGCCCCGGCCCCGACGCCCCTGGTTCCGCTCGGGCCGGCGGCGTAGGGTCGAGGTATGACTATGCGAGCGATCGTTGCGGAGCGGGCCGGCGACCCGGAGGTGCTCGAACTGCGTGAGTTGCCCGAGCCTGCGCCGGGACCAGGCGAGTTGCTCGTGCGCACCGCCGCCACCGGCGTCAACTTCATTGAGACGTATCAGCGCTCCGGCGCCTACCGGGTGGGCTTCCCGTTCACACCCGGTGCTGAGGCGAGCGGCCGGGTGATCGCCGTGGGCGCGGGCGTTGCGGGCTTTGCCGTGGGTGACTTGATCACCACAGCTGAGGCGCGCGCAACGTACGCCGAACAGTTCGTGGTGGGCGCTGATCGTGCGGTGCGTGTGCCCGAGGGCATCGCTGCCGACACCGCCGCGGCGCTGCCCCTGCAGGGCCTCACCGCCCACTACCTGTCGGTCTCTGCTGCGCAGCCGCAGCCCGGCGACACCGTGCTCGTGCACGCCGGTGCCGGCGGTGTGGGCCTGCTGCTCACGCAACTGCTCGTGCGGCGCGGTGTGCGCGTGCTGACCACGGCTTCCACACCCGAGAAACGCGCGCTGAGCCGCGGCGCTGGTGCCGACGAGGTGATCGACTACGGCGGTTTCGCCGAGCGGGTGCGTGAGCTCACCGGCGGCGAAGGGGTTGCCGTCGTCTACGACGGGGTGGGCAAGCAGACCTTCGACGACTCCTTGCGGTCGCTGCGGGTGCGCGGTGAACTGGTGTTGTTCGGGGCGGCGAGCGGCCCGGTGCCGCCGTTCGACTTGCAGCGGTTGAACGCGGGCGGATCCCTCTCGGTCACCCGCCCCTCGATGGGACACTTTCTGCGCACCCCAGAGGAGCGCGAGGCTCGCTATCGCGACCTCTTCGACGCGATCGCCGACGGCAGCCTCGACGTGCGCATCGGAGCGCGCTTCCCGCTCGCGGAAGCCGCAGACGCCCACACTGCCCTCAAATCCCGCGCTACAACGGGCAAAGTGATCCTCGAACCCTGACGCCCGCGCGCCCGGTGCGGGCGACGTCGGCCGGATACGGTGCGGGCGATGCCACCGAGCTCAGGGCACGCGCCTGATCCACGCCTCCGTCAGAAACTTCTGCTCGACCAGCCGCTCCGCAGCATCCCACTCGCCCTCAGTGACTTCGCTTGCGGTGCCGCCGTGGCGCTGCTTGAACACCTCGACCATCTTCTCGATGATCTCCTCACGGCTGAGGCCGGTCTGGCTGCGTAGCGGATCCACCCGCTTTTGCGCGCTTGTCGTGCCCTTGTCGGAGAGCTTCTCGCGCCCGATCCGCAGCACCTGGGTCATCACCTCAGGATCCATGTCGTAGGCCATCGTGACGTGGTGCAGCACCGCACCAGATCCGAGCCGCTTCTGGGCCGCGCCGCCGATCTTTCCCTGCGGGCTCGTGATGTCGTTGAGCGGCTTGTAGTGCGCGTCGATGCCGAGCGCCTGCAGCGCCTCCAGCACCCACTCGTCGAGGTAGGCGTATGAGTCGGCGAAGCTCATGCCGCGCACCAGCTCGCCGGGCACGTACAGGGCGTAAGTGATGCACGCCTCGGGTGCCATGTACATCGCACCGCCGCCGGAGATGCGGCGTACGATCTGCGCGCCGTGAGCCGCGGCCTGCTCCTCATCGACCTCGTTCTTCACCGACTGGAAACTGCCGATGAACACGGCGGGTGCGTTCCACTCCCAGATGCGCAGCGTGGGGCCGCGCAACCCCTCGCCCACGGCCGCTGTGAGCACCTCGTCGAGGGCCGCATTGAGCACGGGCGAGATGGGTGGCTCGTGCAGAATCTGCCAGTCGTAGTCGCGCCAGTGGGCGGCGCCGGTGATCACGCGGCGGATCGCCACCCCCACAGAGCCGGGCGTGAAACCGAGCAGGTGCACCTCGGAGGGGAGTGCGCCGCGGATCGCCTCTGCGAACTCCTCGATCGTGCTCGATGGGTTCATGCCCTCGACGGCGCTGTTGATACAGCCGAGCGCGTCGTCGGGTTCGAGGAAGAAATCTCCCGAGAGCGTGAAGCCGCTGATGCGCCCTCCGACCACGTCGAAGTCGACGACCACCAGCTTGCCGCCGGGAACCTTGTACTCACCGTGCATGCTCATGCACTCAGCGTACGCCTCCCGGCGCAAACACCGCACTACTCAGCAGCGACGCGATCCACCATCCAGGTGATGAGATCCGCGAACACCTCGTCGCGATTGGTCTCGTTAAGGGTTTCGTGCCTCGCGTCGGGGTAAATCTTCACGGTGACGTCGCGCACTCCGCGCTTGCGGTAGGCGTCGGCGAGCTGTCGCAGACCGTCACCCCTGGTGAGCGGATCTTCGCTGCCCGACACGATCAGGATCGGCAGCTCGCTCGGAATGCCCGGCCCCGGCTTGCCGAACAGTCGCAGCGAGTCGGCCACACCGAAAAGCCGCGCAATGTCGGCGCTGAAGCAGAGCTCGTCGGCGATGAAGGCCTGCGTAGTTGCGGCGTCGCGGCTCAACCACTCGAAGCCGTTGGCGCCCTCGGTCTTCCATTTCGCGTTGAGGTCGCCGCTCTCCATGTGTTTGAAGGTGCGGAACGCCGAGCCGGAGAGCACCAGAGCGTCCCAGGCCCGTGGGTGCTCGTTCACGATGCGCTGCGCCATGAGCGATCCCCACGAGTGAGCGAACATCACGAGCGGAAGCCCAGGGTGCCGCTCACGGGCAATGCCGGTGAGCTGCAGGATCGCGGCCTCGGCCGCCCGCAGGCCGCCCGGGCCGAGTCGCCCGAGCTTCGACAGCTCGCCCCCGTGCTGCCGGCGCCCGGTCTCGCCGTGCCCGCGATGATCGTCGGCGTAGACGGTGAAGCCCGCCTTGGTGAGGGCGCGGGCAAAGGCGTCATAGCGCTTGGCATGCTCGCCCACGCCGTGCGCGATCTGCACGACCCCGATGGGCTCATCAGCAGTCCACTCGTAGGCCGCGATTTCGATGCCGTGCGCGTCGGTATAGCTGAACTCGGTGTAGCCCGGTGCTTCAGTCGTCATGCACTCATTCTGGCGGGCGGGCCTGGGCGGCGCCAGGGCGGAATGGGTGCTGCGGGGCGGCAGCAAGAGATATGGGATCTGCCGTCGCTATGTCGATCCAGGGCGGATCGGGCATAGGAACGGCAGATCCCATATCGAAGGAAGGGGCTGCCCGCCTGGGGTTACACCGTGCCGTGCATGACCTCGCCGTCGACGAGCGTGAGGGCCGCCTCAGTATCGAGCAGCGTTTCAGGTGCGTCGGTCAGCGCGTTTGCAGACCACACCACCACGGTCGCCCGATAGCCGGCAGCGATACGGCCGACCTCGCCCTCACGACGCGTCGCGGTCGCCGTGCCCAGCGTGAGTGCTTCAAGGGCCTCTGCCGGGGTGAACACGCGCTGCGGCTGGTACGCGTCGCGGCTGCGATCCAGCGCCGACTTCGCGGTGAGCGCGATGAACAGGTTGTTCGGCGCCTCGTGGGGCGCGGTGGGTGCGTCGGTGCCGAGTGCGAGCAGCACGCCCGCATCACGGAACTTGTGCCACGGGAAGCCCGTGTGTGCGCGCTCATCACCGAGCACCGCCTGCCAGTTGTCGAGCACGGCGGGATCGCAGTGCACCGGCTGCATCGACGCGGTCACGCCCAGGGCGGCCATGCGGGCGATCGTGTCGTCGGCCACCGACTCAAGGTGCTCGACACGGGGGCGGCGATCCGCACGCGGACCATTCACGCGCACGCACTCCTGCACCATGTCGAGCGCGATCGTGCTCGCCTCGTCGCCGATCGCGTGCAGCGCGAGCTGCAGCCCCGCAGCATCAGCCGCGACAGCGGTGGGCAGCGCGAACTCGCGCTCCCAGATGGGGCCGGGCAGATCGCCGTTCGCGTAGGGTGCGCGCATCGTGGCGGTGCAGGCGTCGATCACGCCGTCGAGGATGAACTTCACGCCCGCGATCCGCAACCACTCATCGCCATATTGCGCAGCGACCTCATCACGCAGCCGTGCAACCTCATCGATCTGGGCGAGATCTGTGTCGAGGTTGCCCGTCGCGGTCAGCATCCAGTGAGCGTTCACCGGGAACGGCAGGCGACCGTCACGATCGAGCAGGCGACGGTAGGTCGCGAGATCGGCGTGCCCGAACGACATCTCGGTGGCGCCGGTCACGCCGGTCTCGAGGTACGCGGCGAACGCTGCCGCAAGGAAACGATCGCGATCCGCATCGGTGGTGACCTCGTCGAGATACCCCCACGCGAACTGCACCGCAGCCGTCTCGATCAGGAAGCCCGTCGCGTCCCCATTCTCATCACGCACAATCTCGCCACCCACAGGGTCAGGGGTGTCACGGGTGATGCCCATCGCTTCAAGAGCCGCCGTGTTGGCCCACACCGAGTGCAGATCGTTCGCGTCGAGAATCACGGGCACATCAGACACCGCGGCGTCGAGCATTGCGGCCGTGGGGCGCTCGCCCTCCTCGAAGATGTCGAACAGCCAGCTCGTGCCCAGCACGCGCGGCGCATCGGGGTTGGCCGCACGGGCGGCAGCGAGGCGCTCCTGCACCTCGGCGACGGTTTTCGCGTCGCGCAACTGCACCTTCGTCAGTGATTCGCCCAGCATCAGCATGTGCGAGTGACCCTCGATGACGCCGGGAGTGACCAGAGCACCGCCCAGATCGATCTCCTCCGCGTCGCCTGCGGCCAGACGCACCGCATCGAGGTCGCCCGCCGCGAGGATCCGCCCCTCGCGCACCGCGAAGCTCTCGCGGGGAGCAACGGACGCATCGCCGGTGAAGACCGAAGCATTGCGGTAGATCGTGGTGGTGGCAGTCAAGGGAGCTCGCTTTCGTGGGGTGGGAGGGGTGATGCTGTCGATCGTAGCCGCTGGGTACTGTGGGCTCAGGCCTCGGCAGGCACGGTGGGTGCGGGAGATTCGGCTGCGGCGGATCGTGCGAGTGCGCGCTCCGCGCCGACCGACACCCGCGCGATGATGACGGTCGGGATGATCACGGCAAAGCTGATGAGGCCGGTGACGAGGGTGAACACGGGAACCCCGAACCACTCGATGAACGCCCCACCGATGAGCGGCGCGAAACTCGAACCGACGAGATACGCGCCCAGCAGGGGCCCGGACCAGCGGCCTCGGGCGTCGAGTCCTGCTGCAGTTGCGATGTAGAGCGTGAACGCAAAAGCGTAGACCGTGTTGACGGCGATGATCAGCGCGGCGAGCAGAGCGGGGTCGGCGGCGAAGCCGATCCAGATCTTGAGGGCGCCGCCGACGGCGAGTGCGACGGCGAGCGGCACGGCCCGGCCGATGCGGTTGCCGAGTACGGTGACGATCAGCATGCCGATGATGCCACCAGCCGCGGCAAGGCTCAGCGCGAAGCCGAGCGGCTGCTCGCCGAGGCCGACCGCCGCACCGAGCGCGGGCGCCATCGTCCAAATCGCGTCTTCGCTCGTTCCCCAGAGCGGGAACACCAGCAGGATTGCGATGCCGGCGATGGTGATGCGCCGCGGTTCGGCGATCTGCAGACTGGTGGTTACGTCGGCCGGTTCGGCGTGTTCGGGGGAGTCGGGCAGCCAGGCAGCGAGGGCGAGACCGACGAGGGAGATGAGGGCGAGGGCGCCGAAGACGCTGCCCTGCGTGATGCCGAGCACCGGGATCACGGCCAGCACGATTGTAATGAGCACGCGGTTGACGAGGCCGCTGGTGGCCGCCACCCGGTTGGGGTTCCTGAGTGCCGCGATCGCGGCGCCCGAGGTGGAGATCGCGGCACCGACTCCGGCGCCGCCGACGATGAGGCCCGTCACGGTCACTGCGGGCGCGGGCACGAGTGCTGCGGCGGTGAAGGCGACTACTGCGAGGGCGAGACCGGCCATGGCCAAGGGGCGGCGGGCGCGGCCCGAGGCGAGCCGGGCGGTGGCGAGGCCGACGACCGCGGAGGCCAGCAGCGCCCAGGTGAGCACGTTGCCGCTCTCGATGATGTCGAATCCGAGCGCGCCGAGTGCGGTCATGATGAAGGGTGCGAGGTTCGCCATCATCAGGCTGGCGAGCGCGATGAGGAAGGTCGCGCTGCCGTTGCGCAGCGTCAACGGAAAGCGGGGGTCGGCGATGGGGGTGGCGGTGTGCGTATTCACGGGATCTCTTCTCCGGCGGCTCTGGCGGGAAAACCGAAATCATTTCGGTTAATGTGAATATCGTGGCTCCTGTGGGAGGATCTGTCAAGCAGGAACGCGAAAGGAGGCTCCGTGGCGAGACCCCGTACCGCGCGACTGAGCCGTGAGATCATCGGCCGCGCCGCCATCGAGATGGTCGAAGACGGCCAGGAACTGCAGCTTGTGCCGCTCGCGCGCCGCCTCGGCGTGAGCGTCTCCTCCCTCTACCACCACGTCGCCGGGCGCGAGGGTGTGATTCAGGCCATGCGCCAGGTGCTCGTCGCGCAGTACATCAGGCCGCTCCCCGATGCGAGCGATTGGCGCCGCAAGATCCGCCAGGAGATCGAGCTCACTTGGCGCATGTACGCCGACCATCCGCGGGTGCTGCAGCTCATGCTCACCGTGGTCATCGACGAGCCGGATGTGCTCAGCGTCTACCGCGTGCTCACTGAGGCGCTTATCGAAGCAGGGCTGCCCGATCAGGAGATTCTCACCACCATCGAGGTCATCGACGCGTTCACCTTCGGAGTGACGCTCGACGCGCTCTCACCTGACGAGATCCTCGATCCGGAGCGCGCGGGTGGCACCCTGGGAATGCTGATCCGGGAGCACCCTTCGGGCAGTGAGCGCAACCGGCGGGTGTTCGAGCGCGGTCTCGACCTCCTCATTGCGGGCATTGAGGCGCGGGTGCGTGAGACCCGCGATCGAGAGTCACCCACGCGGCACTGATCGGACTCACCGGGTTCAATCGCGAGCGGTGCTGCGGCGCTGCGGTGCCTTGCGGCGCTGCGGCGCCTTGCGGCAGCTGGCTGCGGATCACCGGGGGTGGATCGCGCGAAACCGTCTCCGTGGGTGACGTAGATGGGCGAATCGCGTGGGCTGGCTCTTGGAGGTTGATTAGGCGGAGCGATTGCCTCCTACTGCGACGCCCTGGGTGTGCGCCCACACGACCGCTTGGATGCGGTCGCGCACGCCCAGCTTCTGCAGCACGTTTGAGACGTGCGTCTTGATGGTCGCCTCGCCGAGGAAGAGCGCGCTCGCGATCTCGGCATTCGATCGACCCTCGGCCATGAGCGCCAGCACCTCGCGCTCGCGCTCGGTGAGACCGGCCCGGTCGAGCGCGGCAGCTGCATCGGGTTCGCCCGCGGTGTCGGGCGTCGCCCCGGGGCCAGGGGCACCCGCGCGGGTGGTGAGCGGCCCGGCGGCGCCCGGTGCGGACACGGACGGGGCGGGTGCGCCACCCGAGATGCGCTCGATCACGGCTCGTGTCACATCTGCGCCGAGCAGTGCCTGGCCGGCCGCAAGCGTGCGCACGGCGTCGATCAGCTGCTCCGCGCGCGAGGTCTTGAGCAGAAAGCCGCTGACGCCCGCCGCGAGCGCGTCGAAGAGGTAGGCGTCGTGCCCGAAGGTGGTGAGGATCAGCACGGGCGGACCGTCTGCGCTGGGGCTGCCGAGGATGCGCCGTGCGGCCTCGATGCCATTCATCTGGGGCATTTCGACGTCCATGCAGATCACATCGGGGGAGAGGGCGGCCGCGAGCTCGACGGCCTCGACGCCGTTCGCGGCCTCGCCGATAACCTCGATGTCGGCTTCGCTTTCAAGGATGATGCGGAAGCCCGAGCGCACCAGTGCCTGGTCGTCTACGAGTAGTACGCGGATCACAGGCGCACTCCCAATCCTTCTGCAAGCGGCACGGTGCCGGTGCCGGCTCCTGTGCCTGCTCTTGCTCCTGCCTCTGCTCCTCCTGCGCCGAGATCTGCCACCGGCCGCGTTGCGGGCTCGGCGCTCCCGATGAAGCTCTCACCGACGCTCGGCACTGTCGCCCGCACCAGGAAGCCACCGGCCGGCGATCCGGTGCCCGGTTCGCGCCGACCCGCCTGCACTGTGCCGCCGACGGCCCCGATCCGCTCTCGCATGCCTCGTAGGCCAAGACCCGAGCCCTCGGCTGACGCACCGACTCGCTGACGCACCCCGTCGTCGCTCACCTCGACCTCGACCGCCTGCTGCTCGAAGCGCAGCCGCACCTCCGCCGAGGCACCGCGGCCCGCGTGCTTGCGCACATTGGTGAGGGCTTCCTGCACCACGCGGTAGAGGGCCACATCGACGAGCATCGGCAGGGGTCGCGGCTCGCCCGCCACGATGAGCGTGGTGGGCACGCCTGCACTCTGCGACTCCGCGACGAGCGTGGCGAGCTGCGCGATGCCGACGGTGCTCGACGCCCCCTCAGTCTCGGGGGTGCGCAGCGTGTGCACGAGCCGCCGCAGCTCTTCGACGGCGGTGTGGGCGCTCTGCTCGACCACTTCGAGTGCGGCAGCGGCGCGGGCGGGCTCTCGGTGGAGGCTGCGCCGTGCGGCGGCAGCCTGGATGCCCATGACCGAGACGTGGTGCGCGACCACATCGTGCAGCTCGCGAGCGATGCCGAGCCTGTCGAGGGCCACTGCCTGGGCGGCGCTGGTCTGCCGCTCGAGCGCGAGTTCGCGCCCCTGCGTTTCGAGGAGCGCCTGGGTGCGGGCCGCTCGCCACGAGCGCTCGCCGAAGTAGAAGGCCCCGCCGAAGTACATGAAGTTGGTGATGAGCTGGATCACCGCAAAGGTCGCATAGGCCGAGAACAGGCCGGATCGTGACAAACCGGGGAAGGAGTCGGTGTCTGAGGACGAGATGATGAGCGAGAGCACCAGCCATGCCATGAGCGCACCGCCGATCACGATCCGCGTCCAGACGGAGAGCACACGCCGAGGCTCCCAGGCCCCCACCGTGTACAGCGCGATGAAGAGGCAGATGTTGACGATGAGGATCTCGGGCACGGCGAACTGACCGCAAACGAAGAAGCCGATCGACACCGCTGCGGCGACGGGCACCGGGTAGCGCCGCCGCACCGCGAGCGGCAGGGTGGTGAGCCCCAGGCCCAGCGCCCACACCCACGGCTCGGCGGGCTCGGCGATGAGGCCCGTGCGTTGATAGAGCAGCGAGGTGGTGAGCGCCGCGACCGCGAGCAGGAGCGCGAGCCCGATATCACCGCGCAAGCTCGCCCGGCTCGGCTGGGGTCGCACCCACTCGGCTGCGCTGTGTGCTGTCATGTTTCCAGGTTAGGGCGAGCCTCTGACATTCGCTTCCTCCCTCTGGCGGAGGCGGTTCCTCCCCGCGGGGGAGGTGCGATGTCAGAGGCTGCCCGTAGCGTGGAGACAGCTAGGGAAAGGAACGAGACGAGATGATCGAAATCGCAGGCGTCTCCCGCAGTTTCGGAGAACGCAGAGTGCTCAGCGAGGTGAGCTTCGGCGTCGAGGGCGGCCGCATGACAGGCTTCGTCGGCGGCAACGGCGCTGGCAAGACCACCACTATGCGCATCATCCTCGGGGTGCTCGCGGCCGACAGTGGCACGGTGACCCTCGCGGGTAGCCCGCTCACCGCTGCGGATCGGGCACGCTTCGGCTACATGCCGGAGGAGCGGGGCCTGTACCCCAAGATGAAGGTGCTCGAGCAGCTCGTCTACCTGGGTCGGCTGCACGGGATGAGCGCCGCCGCTGCGAAGGCATCGGCGAGCGGCCTAGTCGAGCGGCTCGGCCTCGGTGAGCGCGCGGGCGACACCCTCGAGAGCCTCTCGCTCGGCAACCAGCAGCGCGCGCAGATCGCTGCGGCGCTCGTGCACGAGCCGATCGCGCTGGTG
Source organism: Leucobacter sp. VD1 (assembly GCF_037150695.1). Lineage (NCBI taxonomy): Bacteria > Bacillati > Actinomycetota > Actinomycetes > Micrococcales > Microbacteriaceae > Leucobacter > Leucobacter sp. VD1. The sequence goes on along the minus strand of NZ_JBBCPO010000002.1, from coordinate 422,811 downwards.
CTCGACGAGCCCTTCTCCGGTCTCGATCCAATCGCCGTTGAGGTGGTGCTCGGCGTGCTGCGCGACTACGCAGCGCAGGGCGCGCCCGTGCTGTTCTCGTCGCACCAGCTCGATATCGTCGAACGCCTCTGCGATGACGTCGTCGTGATCGGCAACGGGCGCATTCTTGCCTCTGGATCCCGCGAAGATCTGCGCGCCCAGCACTCGGGGCGCGAGTTCGAGATCGAGCTCACCGGCGCCACCGCCGATGCGGGCTGGGTGCGTGAGCAGCCCGGCATCTCGGTCACCCACCTCGATGGCGGCTTCGCCCGCTTCCAAGCCGATACCGACGCTGCCGCGCAGGCCGTGCTCGTGCGTGCCGTCGCACTCGACTCGGCAGAGTCTGCAGTGCGCCGCTTCGGCCCTGTCACCCCGACGCTCGCCCAGATCTTCAAGGAGGTCGTGCAATGACCACGCAGATTCAGACCCGTGCCGCATCCCGCCCGGTCGGAGGTGCGCAGGGCGCCTGGCTCGTCGCCGAGCGCGAGATCACCACTAAGCTCCGCAGCAAGGCCTTCCTGGTGTCGAGCGGTGTGTTGCTGCTACTCGTGCTCGCCGGTGTGCTGTTCAGTGGCTTCATGACGAACACGGGTGGGCTCGGCGGCCCGACGAAGGTCGCCGCGGTTGGCGAGGCGTCGACGGCGCTGCAGCCGTTCGCGGGGCACGGCTTCGAGGTGATGCAGGCGTCAGATCGCGCTGCCGCCGAGCAGCTCGTGCTCGATGGTGAGGTAGACGCGGCGGTCGTGCCCGGCGGTGACACCGCTGTCAATCTCACGGTGCTCGCAAAAGACAGTCCCCCGACCGACGTGCTGAGCGCGCTCTCGGCGACACCCTCCGTCGAGCTGCTGGCGCCCACAACCGACAACCCGGCGCTCGCCTATGTCATCGCGATCGCCTTCGGCGTGGTGTTCATGATGAGCGCGATCACCTTTGGCACCACGATCGCGCAGAGTGTTGTCGAAGAGAAGCAGACCCGCATCGTCGAGATCCTGCTCGCCACGGTCTCGGCACGAACCCTGCTCGCGGGCAAGATTCTTGGCAACAGCATCCTCGCGCTCGCTCAGGTTGTGGCGATCGTGGCGGTCGCCTCGGTGGGCATGCTGGCGACGGGGCAGGATCTGCTGCTCGGCGAACTCGGCACCTCGCTCATCTGGTTCGGCATCCTGTTCGCCTTCGGTTTCGTGCTGCTCGCCACGATGTACGCCGCACTGGCAACGCTCGTGTCGCGGCAGGAAGACGTGGCCTCGGCGGTGAGCCCGGTGATGTGGCTCGTGATGCTGCCCTACTTCGCCATCATCTTCTTCAACGACAATCCGCAGGCGCTCGCCATCATGAGCTACGTGCCGTTCTCGGCCCCCATCGGCATGCCGATGCGGCTGTACCTCGGCACTGCCGAGTGGTGGGAGCCGCTGCTGTCGATGGGCGTGCTGCTCGTCTCGATCGCGATTGTGCTCTGGATCGGCGCGCGTATCTACAGCAACTCGATCCTGCGCACGGGTGCCAAGGTCAAGCTCAGCGAGGCCATCAAGGGGTAGTCCCCGCCGTACACGACGGGCCTGGCGGCGATCCGTATGGGATCTGCCGAAGATATGGTCGATTCGACTGTGAATCCCATATCTTCGGCAGATCCCATATTGTTGGGGCGTGGGCTGGGGCTGGTCAGGGGCTGGGCCTCCGGGCTCAGTTCACCTCGTCGGGATGGGAGCCGCTGCGGAAGCCGCGATCCAGCCCGGCAATGGCGACCATCGCCTGGTCGTCGAGTTCGAAGCCGAACACATCGCCGTTCCCGGTGATGCGGGAGGCGCTGCTGGCCTTCGGAATCACGACGTTGCCGCTCTGCAGATGCCAGCGGATCGCGATTTGCGCGACCGACACACCCCGCTCCCGCGCGAGCTCCGCGAGCACCGGGTCGTCGAGCAGTCGCCCGCGCGCGAGCTGTGACCACGCCTCCGTGGTGATTCCGTGCTCGGCGTGGAACTCGCGAAGCTCCCGCTGTTGCAGCCAGGGGTGCAGTTCGACCTGGTTGACAGCGGGCACGGTCTCGGTTTCGTCAAGCAGTCGCTGCAGGTGAGGGATCTGGAAGTTGCTCACGCCGATCGCCCGCACCCGCCCCTCTGAGCGCAGCCGCTCCAGCGCACGATACGTCTCGACGAACAGCCCCCGTGCGGCGCACGGCCAGTGGATGAGGAAGAGGTCGAGCTGATCGAGCCCCAGATCTGCAAGCGTGCGGTCGAAGGCGCGTAGGGTGCGGTCGTACCCCTGCTCCGTGTTCCACACCTTGCCGGTCACGAAGAGGTCTTCGCGCGAGAGGCCGCTGTCGAGTGCGCTGCGGATTCCTCTTCCCACGCCGGTCTCGTTGCCGTAGAAGGCGGCACCGTCGAGGTGGCGGTATCCGGCGGCCAGGGCGAGGGACACCAGCCGTTCGGCGTCGTCTGCCGGCACCTTGTAGAGGCCGTAGCCAAGCTGCGGCATCTCAACGCCTGGGGCGATGGGGATTCGCGGGGCGGGGAGGGGCGCAGCTGCAGCGGTCATGCTTCGACGCTACCGAACACCGCGCGCGCCGCCCAGCCCTGAATCGATCCCCGCCGCCACGATTAAGGCCTGTGCGAGCCTTGGCTGACGGCAGCGATCCGCCCGGGAGAGTGCCCGACAAGGCCCGCGATCCGCCCCTCCCGCCTGTCGATGTCAGAGGCCGGGAGTAGGCTTGCCGCGTGAACAGCGCCCCTTCCTCCAACCGCTCCGAGATCAGGCCGTGGCCGGCCCTGTGGTCTCTGGTGCTCGGCTTCTTCATGATCCTCGTCGACACCACGATCGTGTCGGTGGCCAACCCGTCGATCATGCGCGGCCTCGACACGACGATGGTGGCAACGCTGTGGGCCACGAGCGCCTATCTGCTCGCTTATGCTGTGCCGCTGCTCATTACGGGCCGTCTCGGCGACCGCTTCGGCCCGCGCCGCATCTACCTCGTTGGGTTGACGGTCTTCACGCTGTCATCGCTTGCGTGCGGCCTGGCCGGCGGCATCGAAACGCTCGTCGCGGCCCGCGTCTTCCAGGGCCTCGGTGCGGCGCTCATGACGCCGCAGACCATGGCCGTGATCACGCGCATCTTCCCGCCGCGCGAGCGGGGCTCGGCGATGGCTGTCTGGGGTGTCACGGCGGGCGTCGCGACACTGGTGGGGCCCATCCTCGGCGGGTTTCTCGTCGATGCCTGGGGTTGGCAGTGGATCTTCTTCATCAACGTGCCCGTCGGTGTGATCGCATTCGTGCTCGCGCTGCGCTTCGTCCCGGTGCTGCCCACTCACGCGCACCGCTTCGACTGGCTCGGGGTGCTGCTGAGCGCGGTCGGAATGTTCCTGCTGGTGTTCGGTATTCAGGAGGGTGAGAGCTTCGACTGGGGCACCATTTGGGGGCCGATCACCGTGTGGAGTCTCATCATCGCGGGCGTCGTGGTGCTCGCGCTGTTCGTGTTCTGGCAGCGGGTACAGCGGGGCGAACCCCTGATCCCGTTGCAGATTTTCCGCGACCGCAACTTCTCGGTGGGCTCGGCGGTGATCGTGACCGTCGGGTTCTCAGTCACCGGTATGGCGCTGCCACTCATGTTCTACCTGCAGTTGGTGCGCGGGCTCACACCCACGCAGTCGGCGCTCATGATGGTGCCGATGGCGGTGCTGTCGATTCTGCTGGCCCGCCCCATCGGCCTGCTCATCGACAGGCGCGATCCGCGCCGTCTGCCCGTGCTCGGTCTGCTGCTCGTCGCCGCCGGATTGGCCAGCTACGCATTGATGGCTCGCCCAGACATATCGCTGTGGCTGCTGCTGATTCCGAGCGCGGTGCTCGGTCTCGGCAACGCCTTCATGTGGGGCCCGCTCGCGTCGATCACCACCTTCAGCCTCGCGCAAGATCTCGCAGGGGCCGGCTCAGGCGTGTACAACACGAGCCGGCAGGTCGGTGCGGTGCTGGGCTCCGCTGCGATGGCGGCGTTCATGGGATCGCGGATCGCGGCCCATTTCGGCCCCGCAGCGGCTGACGCAGCTGGTGGGTTCGGCGGGGCGACCGGCGGATCGGGAGCTCTGCCCGCCGCCCTGCAGGGCGACTTCTCGGCGGCAATGGCGGAGTCGATTCTCATGCCGATGGGCGTGATGATCCTTGGTGCGCTCGTCGCGCTGCTCTTCGCGAGGCGCCCGAAGAGCGCCCGGGAGGCCGCCCAGGAGGCCGCAGCCGCCGCGAAGTGACACAGCAGCCCTGAGCGGCACCTCGATCGAGGCGCTTCTGGATCCGCCCCCGGTCAACCCGGCCCCACATCACCCCGAAAGGAATACCGCGCATGATCGTCGCATTCTCCGTCGCCCCGAGCGGCGGCCCGCAGCGAGGCGACTCCGTCTCCGACGCCGTTGCCGAAGCCGTGAAGGTGGTGCGCGCCTCGGGGCTGCCGCACCGCACCAGCAGCATGTTCACCGAGATCGAGGGGGAGTGGGACGAGGTCTTCGACGTCGTCAAGCGCGCCACCGAGGCTGTGCTGCCCTTCGGATCGCGGGTGTCGCTCGTGGTGAAGGCCGATATTCGCCCCGGCTACGAAGGCGAACTCGACGCGAAGCTCACCCGCCTCGAGCGCGCCATCGTTAGCGCCGATGGCGCATCGGGTGATATCACATCTACCTATCGCTAGTGTCGGGAAACCGGGATAGTTTCTAACTGAGTAGGCCAGTTCGAACAAAGGGAATCTAGATTGAGTACTAATGACGCTGATCAGATTGTCGCAGAGCGCTGGGAGCAGCCACCGCCAGGGGTAAGGCTGTATGCGTCTTCTCATGAGTTCATCGCTGAGGACGCGTCCCGGCACAACTCGTCATTTGGTGTAGAAGGCGACCTAGGCGGTTGGGAAGTCGGCTATTTCCGTTTGAGCCAGCCGGAGTACGGTCTGCAGGCATTCTCTGAGTGGAAAGTGAGTGTACATAGCCGCGAAGTCTATGCGGTGTTGAGGCGGTGGCCGAACCAGAACACATACACGTTTGATGGTCCGGTCTGGTTGATCGACACAGTGCCTGAGCTGCTCGACGCCTCTGTGTATGGACGGCCGCTGTTCTATCTCACTGGCCAGGTTGAGCGGCATCATGACGAGACTGACTCGTTGTTGCTCGCAACCGAATGGATCCGTGCCGGGCTAGGAATGATTCGCGAGATGAACGTGTTCGAGTTGCGCGATCGTGTCACGGCTCTGATTAGTACCGGCAACGTCTAGATCCCAGGCAACCCGATCGGCGGTATGTCGGGGCTGCCTGAGTTTATGCTTCCCACCCACAAACGCCGCAGCGGCGGCCGCCCGGTGAGGGCGACCGCCGCTGCGGCGTTTCCGAAGTGGCTCAGGCGTTCGAGCTGCGTCGGCGCCGGGCAACGCCCAGGCCCACACCGCCTGCCGCGATCAGCGCGACCACAGCGGCGGCGAGCCCCCACAGTTCGGCACCCGTGGTGGAGAGCACCCCGCCCGGTGCCGGCGGGGTCGGGGGCACGCCGTCGAAGGTGTTCGCGACCAGCGCGGTGGTGCCGCCGGCAGCCACCACGATGCCGTCGCGGCTCGCGCCCGCAGTCTCCTCACCAGCCACGGTGATCGAAGTCGACTTCGCCCCGCCGGTGCCAGTCTCGGTGAGTGCGCAGCGCGCCCCCTCCGGCAGCCCGGTCTCGGCGTGCCGCTCGCCAGCGCTGAGGGTGAAGCGCTTCGTGATCGGATCGCTCAGCCCGCGAGCCTCGCAGACCAGTTCGAAGGCGTAGCGCTCCGAGCGGTGCTCTGCCGCAACCGGGTGCTCGTCAGCGCTGAGCACCGACTTCTCCACCACGATGCCGCCCAGGGTGTAGGTGTTCGTGAAGCGCAGCTGCGTCGCACCATCCTCCTGCTCCCTGATGCGCACCTCAGCGCTCTGGCCGTCGCTCGCAGGGGAGACCCCCGGCTGCGTCTCGATCGAGCGGCCGGTCTCGCCGTGCTCGCCGACAGCCCCGGCCTCGGTCGCCGTGCAATCGGCGCCGATGGGCATGCCCGGCACGGTCACCGAGCCGTTCTTCGGCACCATCACCGTCGACATTTCGCCCAGGTCGAGCGAGACGCGGGCGGGATCGGCCACGCCGCTCGGCACGGTGCAGGAGAGTTCGACGGGATACTCGGCCGGCGCATTCTCGACGCCGGCACCGACCACCTGCTTCGAGATGACGAGCGGTGCCGTCTTCACGGTGACACCGGCACGCTGCGGAGTCGCGGGCAGGTTGACCCGGTTTCCAGAGGTATCCCAGGCGATTACACCGTTCTGGTTCCACGCGAACTGCGGGGTTGCGAACTGCTCGAGCGTGGGGTGAAGGCCCTGCGCTGCCGGGTCAATCACGCGGTTCACGGTGTCGAACTCGATGACGACGTCGCCGCCTGGTGCGAGCGGTGTCGCGGTCATATCGACATTCACACGAATACCGGCGATATCGGCGATGTCCCCGGTGAACGCGGCGACGGGGGTCCACACATTCGCCGGGTTCGTCGCGGTGTCGGAGCAGGTGGGATCCGCCACCCACAGCGATCCGCCAGGCACGTCACCGACACAGGCAGCGGGATTCACGGTCACCTCGACCGTGGGTGTCGCCCCCGCGGGCAAACCGCTGAATCGGAAGACATCGGCGAGGTTCTCGCCGACGAGCACGGGCCGGAACGTCGACCCCCGCTCCGCGCCGCCCGCAAGCATCTTGTCGCCGATCGTCGGCATCATGTCGACGATCGTCATCCGTGCGAGCGGGTTCGTGCCCGTGTTGAAGTGCTGCAATTTCCAGGTGTCGCGCGCTCCGACCGCTGAATACGATGCGCAGGGGTTGCGCGTGTAGTCGGAGCCGATGGGCCGGTACACCGTGGGCAGGCACTCCTCGCCGGTGCGCACATTGAGTGCTCCGTTCACGAGATTCTCGCCGAGGGTGTCGACGTACTCGCCGCGCACCGTCTTCGCTGAGCCGACCACGGTGCCCGCACGCGGCTGCACGAAGTTCGTGTTCGAGCAGCGGTACGCCTCGACAGGGGCAGGCGGCTGCTGCCCGAAGTCGTTTGGCTGCTGGCACACCGCGAGCGGCACGCCGGTCTCGACGGTGACGGTGTTCGTCGCCTGAGTGCCCGTAGGAACCGGCAGCAGGGCGAGTCCGAGCCCAATGGTCATCGTCTCACCGGGCGCCATGCGAGAGCCTTCCGGCCAGGTGAACACCAGCGACCTGCCGTCGGGCGAGCGCGTCACCGAAACATCCGAAGGGTCGGTGCTGAGGCCGCCCGTGCCGGTGCTCGTGAAGGTGGGCTGTTCGCCATCCCATTCGAGTGTGGTGGGGAGCGTATCGGTGACGTTCACGAGGGGCAGGTAGCCCGTGCCCGTGTTCGTGAAGATGAGCTGCCAGGGCATGCTCACGAGCGGTTCGACCTGGTGGGTGCCCGCGTCGTTCGGGGCGCGTTTGCTGACCCTGAGCGTGTGCGTGCCCGGGCCGAAGGTCACCTCGGCGTCGGCGTCGGCGTCGGCGCGGCCGTAGGCGCGGTTGTCTGCGACCACGCTCGCCGTGTTCTGCTCGCTGTCGCCAGTCCAATCGACTGCGGCGTCAGCGCGCAAGCGCACGGTGAAGCCGAGCGCGGCGGAGCCCCACGAAGAGTTCCACGACGTTGCGCCCTGCGGGAAGAGCCCGTTCCCTGCCGCGCGCGAGAAGTCGACGGCCACGCCGGTGATCTTCGCCGGGTCGCCGGTGAAGCCGTCGAACGCCGTCCATGCTCCGTCGACCTGCACCTGCAGTGCTGAGGTGTCGGCGTCCTGGGGGGCGGTGACGGTGCCAAACGACACGAACTCGAAGCGCTGCCAGAACGAGGCGGAGTCGTCTTCGATGCGCAGCGTGTTCAGCGGAGCGGTCGAACCGTTCGAGTTCGCGGTGAGCGCCACCTGCACGGGGTCGGTGGGCGAGGCCTCGATGATCGTGGTGTCGCTCGAGGAGCCGTGCTGCACGGCGACGGTCTTCTGCAGTGCGACCTGCACGGCCGCCTTCTGCAGATCGACGGCCGCCTGGGCGGTGTCGCTCGGCTGCGTCTCGGGTGCGATGACGGCATCCCAGCCGCGGGCTACCGCGAGGTTCGGCACGCTCACCACGGAGTCGATGTCGCCGCCCTCGACAGGCAGCCCGGTGAGTCGTGACTCTTCGCGCAACTGCACGTCGAGCTTCATCACGAGCGCACTACCGACGGCGATGCGGTTGCCGTTCGTATCGGGGTCGGTGCCCGAGAACGTCGTGGCGATGCCGATCACGTCAGGCAGCAGCGCCGTGAAGGCGGGGTCACCGTTGAGCACCTGCTGCAGCGTGAACGTGGTGCGTGTGCCGGCGGGGGTGCCGTCGTAGAGCCACAGCTCGACCTCGCTGTCAGCGGTGTCGATGAAGGCGGGCAGCGTGCCGAAGCTCACCCCGGTGAGGTTGAAGACATCGAAGTGGTTGCCCGCACCGCGCACCTCGGCACCGTAGTCGCGGTCGGCGAACTGGCTTTCGTCGATTTCGACTACGGTGCCTGGCCGCAGCGTGTCAGTGATGCGGATCTTCGCGAGCTGCATGGCGTCCCGCGTGCCCTGCGGCGCTGTCGAAGCGTTCGAACCGGTAAGGGTGTAGCGGGCGCGCGGGTAGTCGGCCGCGGCGAGCTCGCCCTCGTTCGGAACGGTCATCTTGATGCTGGCTGCCGGTGAGCCGGTGGGGGCACCGGTGACGGCGTCGAGGGGCTGCACCTGCTTCACGAGGTCGACGTTCGTGGTGCCGTCGAGCACCTGGATGGTGTCTGCGGCGGTTGCCGTATCCGAGGTCGAATCGCTGCGGATCCCGGTGGCGGCGAAGACGTTCTCGACGCAGCCATCGGCGGCGCCCACGCAGTTGAACGTCGTGTTGTGCTCCTTCACCCACTTCACCGATCCGTCGTCGGTGCGGGCGCGCTCGCGCAGCTGCCAGTCGAGGCGGAAGGTGCGGATGTCGGCCGAGGCCGCAACGCCGGTGCCGGCCTTCGGGGCGGTGAGGTCGCCTGCCTGGGCTGCGGCCTCGCGCGCTGCCGTGTTCTCGGTGAGCACGAGGCGCACGCCGAGCGTGCTCAGCTGCTGCTGGGGGGTGAGGGTGTACCCGGTGAAACCGTTGGCGTTCATCCAGCTGCCGCCGGGGATCGGGGTCACACTCACCCAGTCGCTGCCGTTATAGAGCTGCACGTCGGTGACGAGATCCCAGGCGAGCCGCGGGTCGACGGTTGCGTTTGCGGCGGATCCACTGGTGCGGATCGGGCGGATATGCGTGAGGTTGAAGGCCTCGAAGACGGTGCCTGCGCCGCTTGCGGTGGGCGCTGCCGGATCCTGCAGCACTACCGTGGCGTAGCCGGGCTCGGTTGTGGCCCAGCGCTGCGTGGTGGAGGTGCGTGCCCCGGACTGCGAGGTGAGCAGGTCGTCGGCCCAGGCCTTCGACGCCCACATTCCGGTTCCGGGCTCCGGCCCGTTGTCCTGCGTGCCGCGCACGCCCACGTTCTCGGCGTCGTTGGCCCTGCCGGTGACGACACGGCTGTCGAGTTCGCCGGTGCCTGTCGCTGAGGCGACGTTCTCGTAGCGCTTGGCGGTGAGGAAGTCGGTTGCTGTGGGTGTAGCGGCGTCACTGCGCAGGCTGGTGCGGGCGGTGAATGACAGGTTGGGCTTCACGTAGGTTTTCTGTGAGAGACCCTGTTCGTTGGTGTACACGAAGCGCACACCGGTGACGCCGGCGGGCAGCGGGAAGGCGTCTTGCTCTGCCGGGTTGGTGACGAGCGGGGTCGTCGCCCAGTTGCCGGCGGCATCACGGATGTAGATGTCGAGATTGGCCTGGGTCGCGGGTTCGGTCATGTTGACCGGCCTGCTGATCGGGGGGAGGATCTGCGTCGCGTCGAAGGCGTCCCAGAAGGTGCCTGCGCCGCCCCAAGCATCTTCGACGGTGATCGTTGTCGGTTTGGTGCGTCCACCGCCGGTGGTGGCTGTGGTGTCGAGCTGCACCACGACGTTCTGGCCGGGGAGCACGGTGCCGGGGCCGACGCGCTTGTCGATGACGACGTCGATGCGGGGGGCGACGAGCGCGAGCGTCGCACGGGCGGTGGTGGTGGCGTCGGGCATGCCTGCATTGGTGCCGGTGACCGCGATGACGTTCGGCAGCGGCTGGGTGCGGGTGCCGGGTGCGACGAAGGTCTCAGCGGAGTTCGTCTTGATGCGGTAGCGCAGCTCTGCGGCGGTGTTCGGCGCGATCTTGCCTGCGTAGCTGATCGAGAAGCCTGTGATTGTCGCGCCGGCTGGCGGTGCAGGGAGCGGATCGCCCCGTGTCAGGGCGACGGTCGTGGGTCCGCCGGCGTGGAGCCAGGTGAACTCGGCAGTGTCGGCCCCGGCCGGCCAGATCGCGTCGAGGTTGCTGTTGTCGAAACCGTCGAAGGTGAGATCTGATCCGAGGAAGAGCGGATCGGAGCCCGTGCCGGGCTCGGCGATCGTGAGCGTGTCGAGGCTGGTGCTCTGGGGTGCGCTGGGGTTGATGGCGCGCAGCACGACGCCTACGGATTCGCCTGCGGTGATGTCTGCGAGGGCGGGGGTTTCGGTGCCGCTGGGAAGCGCGTAGAACCGCTTCTGAGCGTTGACCGCGATCGCTTCGGGGGCCACCTCGAAACCTGCTTCGGCTGGCTTCGACACCGGTGCCTGATCAGGTGCTTCCACGGTGGCGAGCACCTGATTGCTTGCCGTCCAGCCCGTTGCCACGCTGGCGCCGGTGCTGCGGTTCGTGGCGCGCTGCGTCACGGAGAATGCCTGCGAGACCGACGCGCCGGGAGCAATGCTCGCTTCTGCCGCGGTGTAGGCGGTGCGCACGCCGGCGATCTCAGTGTTGGGGATTGCGGGCGTCCACGTCACCCAGTTCCAGGATCCGCCGGTGAACCGGTACACCTCGACAGTGGTGCTGTCGGCCCCAGCGGGTCGGGCACTTGTGGGGTCTGTGGGTGAGGTGAACCCGGCGAAGTCGACGAAGTTGAAGGGGTTGCCCGCGGGCAGTGCGCTCGCGCCGTCGGGGGCGAGCGCCGGGTCGGCGGGGTCTTGCAGTTTGATCGCGGTGGCGGGGATGTTCGAGGCCTGGGTTGCGCCGATGGTGACCGTCGAGGCGGCACCCGGTTCGTAGCTCTGCGCTGGCGGGCTCCAGCTCTTCGCCGGTGCGACGTCGATCGAAACGGGGTTGTCGACTTCGATGATCGCGCTCGACGACACCTCGAGTGCTTTCGCACCTGATTTGGCGGTGAAGGTTGCGGTGTTGGTGAGGTCGGAGCGGAGCACCGGATCATTCGGGGCGAGCCCCTCAGGAATGGTGATCGTGTATTCGAGCACGCCCTGCGCGCCCGTCGGCAGGCCCGTGCCCGCCGTGTTGCCCGCGCCTGCCTGCACCGGCAACGCCACCCCGACAGTGATCCGCAGCTGTGCGGGATCGCTCGGGAGGGTGCCGCTCAGAGGCTGCGTGGGGGAGTCGCCCGTGGCGATTCCGGGGAGATCGAGGGTGACACCGGTGCGCTGATTGTTGAAGCTGGCATTGAGGTCACTGATCCGCCAACCCGCGAATGCGGCGGGCAGTGCGTCCACAACAACCGCAGGGCCGTCCGCGTCTTCATCGTTCGCAAGGAACTCGACACGGTACGTCACAGAATCGCCAGGGCGGAGGTCGCGTACCTCCTTTTCCCCGTTCACCGTCTTACTGATGAGAATCGAAGCGCCCTCCGCGGCAGCCGCCGGCAGCACCTGCCCGCCAGCCGCGAGTGCGCCGCCGAACAGCAGCGCAGACAGCGCTCCCGCGAGCACGCGCGTTACGCGCCGCCCCTTCGGCTGATCCTGATTCTTTCGCCTGAGCGCTGAGAATCGCATACCTTGTGTCCCCCTTCGGTACGGTTCGAGCGCACCCCTGCGCTCGAAGCCCGGCTCCTGCGCTTGGGAATACTTCTGGGGGAAGCAGCGCAGAAGCCGGGCACACAGAAGACGGCAGAATCTCCGAATCGTGACGCGCGTTTGCAGAAATTTTTCTCACAGTGCCCGAATTGGAGTTCCCAGGGGTTCCACCGATAATCGGATGGAGGGGGCCTTGCGCACCGATTTCGGGGCACGAGGGGCTTATCTGGGTTTGTGTCGCAGGGAATCGGCGCGGATCCGCAACCAAGTGGGGGCTTGTGGTGATGAGCGATGATTGGCGACGGCACTCGGATTCCGAGCTGCTTGAGCTGAGCCGCGATGGCGGTGACGACGCCTTCGCCGAGCTGTGGAGGCGGCATCGCCGCGCCGGTTACGCAGCGGCTCGCAACATCGCCCCCTCGCTCGATGCCGATGATCTCGTCTCCGGCGCCTACCTGAAGATTTTCGAGCTTGTGCGTGACGGGCGCGGGCCCAGCGGCGCGTTCCGCCCCTATCTCTACAGGGTGCTGTCTTCGCTCGCCGTAGACGCCTACCGTTCGCCGGAGCACGCCGTCGCTGATCTTGAAACCTCGCCTGACGTCATTGAGGAGGCTCCTGGCGCAGACGCTGCGTTCGACCGCGAATCGGCGGCCCGGGCCTTCGCATCGCTGCCAGAGCGTTGGCGGGCAGTGCTCTGGTACACCGTCGTTGAAGGGCTCCCGCCGCGAGAAGCGGCACCGCTGCTGGGCATTTCGCCGAATGGCGTTTCGGCGCTCGCCCTGCGGGCCCGGGAGGGGCTGCAGTCGGCGTGGGTCGAGGAGCACGCCGACATGCAGCTCGCCGATCTTGCCTGCCGGACCACGCGCCGCCGCCTGCAGAACTTTCAGCGCGGCAAACTGCCGGCCAGGCAGAGCAGAGAGGTCGAAGCACATCTCGACAATTGCGAGGCGTGCGCCGCCGTCGCCGCCGAGTTCACGATGCTCAACCGCCAGCTCGCCCTCGTGCTTTCGCTGGTGGTGCTCGGAGGCGGATCCGCGGCCGCATTCGCGGCGACGCTCGGGGCGGGATCGGGCGTTTCTGCCACCGCGGCCGCTGCAGTTGCGGCGGCTGGTGGCGGTGCCGGGTCGGGGGGTGCCGGCGGTGCCGGTGGCTCTTCCGGGGGCGGGCTCGGCGGGGTGACGATCGCCGTCGTCGCAGTTGCCGCTTCGGTTGCGCTCGCCGCGGCAGCGGTCGGCGGGGTGGCGCTCGTGAACTCCTTCGGTGGAGGAACGGATCCGTCGGCTCCCGTGGAAGCTGCGCCAGTGGATGATGCTGCTGGAGGGGCTGGAGACCTGCTCACCCGGGCTGATGCCGCCGAGCCGGATGCGCGCAGCGCTGATGCAGTGTCACCGCCTGTGGTCACGAAGCGCGCCTCCGCGGAGGATGCGCCGGGATCGGGGGCGCCCGCCGAGGTGCCGCAGACTGTGGCACCGGGCACGTCGGAGACGGTACCTGGGGAGCCCGATCCGGGTACAACGGGCCCGACGGGCCCACAAGTGGAGCCCGCCACCCTCTTTCCGGGGGAGCCGTGCTTCACCCCCAATGTCGATGCTGGGCAGTTTTCGATCTCCGGGCGCGCAAGCGCGACGGGTTCGGTCGAGCTGCGCCTTCCTGCCGAACTGGGCGGCAGCACGGTTACCGCCGTGACCGGCGGCGACCGGAACTGGGCTTCGGAAGCGATGTCAGGGCTCGACGTGCTCGTCGCGAGCACGACGGCAGTCGAGGCTCGCCTCGTCACGGGGTCTGCTGCCGGGCTGTGGGTGAGCGTACCACTGCCGCAGTGCGGCCAAACCGGGCCGAATGTGGTCTCCGGGATCAGCGTGACGGGGCTCTGCCTGGCGGTGCCAGGCAGTCAGCTCGGAACCGTGCGACTCGACGGCGAACTCTCCGAGTACGGTGTGGTGTTCGCGCGGCACCGGCTGTTGGGAATCACCACCCCGATCACCGATCCGCTGCTCGAAGGAGCGCCGGACCTGCGCTACCCGTGGCTCACTTGGCACGGGATTCTTGCGCGCGCAGCGGCGTGGAGCCCGCACAGCTGGTCGGCGACATTCCCGCTGGTGGTCGCACCCGCTTCGGTTGACGAATACAACGCGGGCCTCTTCGGCACCCTTGAACTCAGGGTGCAGACCCCTCCAATCTGGAGCATCGATGCGGGAACCACCTCGCCGTGGATGCCGATCGACACGCTGCAGGCCTGCACTCCGTAGCGGCGGCCGCCGATGCGGGGCGGGTGCGCAGTTCTCCGCCTGCAGCGGACGCACCGCGTGAATGTCGGCCGCTGCAGGTAGTCTCCGAACCATGAGCATGGGCGGTGGCATAGGAGGCGGGCGCGGATCGCGCGTATCCGCGGGCGACGCGGCGCGCCAGCGCGAGATCAACGAAGCGGCCCCCCAGATCCCGCATCTCGGTCAGCGCATCGCGGCGCTCTTCTCCCCGTACCGCTGGCAGCTCGCGGTGATCATCGTGCTGGTGCTGATCGCCGCCGGGCTCGGCATCCTGCCACCGCTTCTCACGCAGCGCATATTTGACGACGGGCTGTTCCCGCCGGGCGGGATGCCCAACCTCGAACTGCTGCCGTGGCTCGTGGCGGGCATGATCGCGGCCTTCGTGCTGTCATCGGCAATCGGCATCGTGCAAACCCTCTTCACCGCGCGCGTCGGCAATCGGGTAATGGGCGATCTGCGCGTGCGACTGTTCGCGCATCTGCAGTCGATGGAGCTCGGCTTCTTCACCCGCACCAAGACCGGCGTGATCCAGTCGCGCCTGCAGAATGACGTGGGCGGTGTCGCCAATGTGCTCACCAATACGGTCTCGAACATCATCGGCAACACGGTCACCGTGATCGCAGCTGCGGTCGCGATGCTGCTGCTCAGTTGGCAGCTCACCATCATCGCAGTGGTGCTCATGCCGATCCTCGTGATCGCGCAGCGTCGGGTGGGTCAGGTTCGCGCCCGTATCGCGGGCCGCACCCAAGAATCGCTCTCCGAAATGACGGCAATCACCCAGGAAGCCCTCTCGGTCTCGGGGGTGCTGCTCGCCAAGACTTATTCCCGGCAGCGAGCAGAGACCGAGCGTTACGCCGCAGAGAACCGCAGACAGATCGAACTGCAGGTGCGGCAGACGATGAGCGGCCAGGTCTTCTTCGCCCTCGTGCAGGTGTTTCTGTCGGCCGTGCCCGCCATCGTCTATCTGGTGTCGGGGTGGATCATTGCGCGCGGGCAGGGTGAGGGTTTCGACCCTGGGATCACGGCCGGCACGATTGTCGCGTTCACCACGGTGCAGTCGCGCCTGCTCTTCCCGCTCATGGCGCTCATGCGCATTGCGCTCGACCTCCAGACCTCGAAGGCGCTCTTCGCCCGTATCTTCGAGTACCTCGACCTCGAGCCCGCGATCACCGACGCCCCCGACGCCCGCGAGCCGTCGGATGCCCCCGGCCAGGCCGGCCGCGTCGATTTCGACGGGGTCTCCTTCCGCTACCCGGACGCCGGGGCGCAGCAACGGCCCACGCTCGACGGGGTCACGTTTCACGTGGAACCGGGCGAGTTCGTCGCCTTCGTGGGTGCTTCTGGCTCGGGCAAGACCACCATCGGCTCACTGATTCCGCGCCTCTATGACGCCAGTGCCGGCACTGTGCGCTACGCGGGCGACGACGTGCGCGAGCTGCGCCACGAAGCGCTTGTCGACCGCATCGGCGTGGTCACGCAAGAGCCTTACCTCTTCCACGCCTCGGTCGCCGCGAACCTGCGCTACGCCAAGCCCGATGCATCGCAGCAGGAACTGGAAGCGGCGGCACGGCTCGCCAATATCCACGACACCATTTCAGGCTTCGCCGACGGCTACGACACCATCGTGGGGGAGCGCGGCTACCGCCTCTCAGGGGGTGAAAAGCAGCGCATCGCCATCGCTCGGGTGCTGCTCAAGAACCCTCGGGTGCTCCTGCTCGACGAGGCAACCAGCGCACTCGACACCGTGAACGAGCGCGCCGTGCAGCGCGCGCTCGACGACGCACGCAGCGGGCGCACCACCATCGCAATCGCCCACCGACTCTCCACCGTCGTCGACGCCGACCGCATCTACGTTGTCGGCGAAGGCCGCATCCTCGAACAGGGCACGCACCACGAGCTCCTGCTGCGCGGCGGCGCCTACGCCGAGCTCTACGCCCAGCAGAGCTGAGCGGGAGTAGGATTTTCGCGTGCGCCCCATTACCCAGTCGAGCAAGTTGGCGGGGGTGCGCTACGACGTGCGCGGCCCGATCCTGCAGGAGGCCGAGCGGCTCGAGCGCGAGGGGCACAAGATCCTCAAGCTCAACATCGGCAACCCGGCCCCCTTCGGCTTCGAGGCACCGCCCGAGATCGTTGAGGAGCTGCGGCGCATCCTGCCCACAGCCCAGGGGTACAGCGACTCCCGCGGCATCCTGACCGCCCGCGAGGCGGTAGCCCGCTTCTACGCCGAGGAGGGCGTCGCCGGAGTCGGCCCCGACGACGTGTTCATCGGCAACGGTGTCAGCGAGATGATCTCGCTCGTGCTGCAGGCCCTCGTCGACGACGGCGACGAGATTCTCGTGCCCGCCCCCGACTACCCGCTGTGGACGGCGCAGGTGACCCTTGCCGGCGGTCTTGCCGTGCACTACCCCTGCGATGAGTCGAACGGGTGGATGCCCGAGCTTGAAGCGATCGAGCGCCTCATCACCCCGCGCACCACGGGCATCGTGCTCATCAACCCGAACAACCCCACCGGCGCTGTCTATTCACCCGAGCTGGTGCGTGGTTTCGCGGCGCTCGCCGAACGGCACGGCCTGGTGCTGATGGCCGACGAGATCTACGACCGCATTCTCTACGATGGGGCGGTGCATGAGCACGCGGCGTTGCACGCGCGCGACACCCTCTGCCTCACGTTCAGCGGGCTGTCGAAGGCGCAGCGCATCGCAGGGTATCGTTCGGGTTGGGTGGTCGCCTCGGGCGATCGCGCGGTCGCGCGCGACTTCCTTGAGGGTCTCACCCTGCTCGCGAATATGCGCATGTGCGCGAGTGTGCCGGCGCAGCATGCGATCCCGATTGCGCTCGCGGCCGGGTCGAACGGCTCGGGGATCGTCGAGCTTTGCGCGCCCGGGGGCAGGCTTCGGGAGCAGCGGGATGTTGCGCACCGGCTGCTGACGGAGATTCGCGGCGTGAGTTGTGAGCGGCCGGGCGGCGCGCTATATCTCTTTCCGCGGCTCGATCCCGAGGTGTATCCGATCGACGATGATCAGCGCTTCGTGATCGAGTTGCTGCGCGCGACGCGAGTGCTCGTCACGAACGGGCGAGGCTTCAATCTGCCCACGCCCGACCATCTGCGTTTTGTGACGTTGCCGTCGGTGCCGGTGTTGACCGAGGCGATCGGCCGCATTGCCGACTATCTCGAGACGGTGCGGTCGCGATGACGGTGCGGGTGCTCGCGGTGGGCAAGAAGCACGAGGCGTGGGTCACGGAGGGCATCGACCGCTACGAGAAGCGCCTGCGCAAGCCCTTCGATGTGAGTTGGCAGTTGTTGCCCCATTCTGCGCGTGAGGGGGATGCGGCGCGGGCTGAGGAGTCGGAGCGCATTCTCGCGAAGGTGGATCGCGATGCGTTTCTGGTGCTGCTCGATGAGCGCGGGCGCAATGTCGATTCGCCTGCGCTTGCCGCGACGCTGCAGGGTGCGTTTGCGGCGGGTCGTTCGGTGACTGTGGTGATCGGCGGTGCGTATGGGGTGGCGGATCGCGTGCGTGAGCGCGCCGATTTCGTGTGGAGCCTGTCGAAGCTCGTCTTTCCGCATCAGCTCGTGCGTTTGATTCTCGCCGAGCAGATCTATCGCGCGCAGGAGATCGCGGCCGGCCGGCCGTACCACCACGTGTGAGCTGGCCCGCTCGGCTCAGACCGATGCGGTGCGTTGCAGCCTGGGGAGGGAGTGTGAGCGAGGCGCGCCAGCGCACCCGCATCCCATCAATGTCAGTGGTGCCGCCTAGCGTGAGGACATGACCCCCTTTCGCTTGAGCACCCGGCTGCAGCCGCCCCCTCGGGGCCGCCTGTCGCTGGCCCGGCCTATGGTGCCGGCGGCGGGTTCTGAGGCGGGCGCCGTCGAGGTGCCGTGGCGGGTGGTTGCGCGTTCGGCGAGCGGCGTGATCGAGGTGGAGCATTGCGGTGACGGGCCGCTGCACTCGGTGCGCTTCGCTCTCGCGGGCGAGGGCATGTTGGGGCTGTCGCTGCCCCGCACGGTGTATCCAGAGGAGCGGCTGCGGGTGGTGGTGCGCAGCGCGAGCGGGTCGGCGGTTGCCGAGTCGGCAGACGCGATGCTGGTGCTGCGCTGGTTTCAGCCCGATGGGAGGGAGCTGCTGTGGCCGATCGCGCTCTGAATCGAGGCCCGCCGGGGTGGGTGTGCGGCGGCTTGTGCGGCTCTGTGCGGGGGTGTCATGCGACACGCCGGGGCGGGAGTGTGTGGGAAAAAACTTCCCTGCCTCCCGGCTTGTGGATAACCACCCGAAAGGGGCGGAACTCCGCCGAAAGTTCTCCCCAGATGCGCTCGGCTCCGGTGGAAATAAAGTGGAAAACTACAGCGTTGTAACTACTGCATCTTGTGGTTCACGCGGGTGTGGTTCACTATATGTAGTGCCCCGGACGGGGCGTATGACTTTTGGAAAAGGGGCGTGAAATGGCCATCACGGTGTACACCAAGCCGTCGTGCGTGCAGTGCACGGCGACCTACCGGGCGCTCGACAGCAAGGGAATCGAGTACGACGTGCTCGACCTCTCGCAGGACGAAGCCGCGCTGGAAACGGTGAAGGAGCTCGGCTACCTGCAGGCTCCCGTTGTGGTGACCGACGACGAGCACTGGTCGGGTTTCCGCCCCGACAAGATTTCGGAGCTCGCCGGCCGCCTCGCGTAAGCGATCTGAGCCGATTCGGCAGCGGGTGGGGGAATGCTCGTGGCCAGCTCGGACGCACTGACATCATTTCGAACCGCTGCGGCGGGCAGGGCCAGAAGGCCCCGCCCGCGGCAGCGGTTCAGCAGCGAGGGGGTCTCACGGCCCTCGGGGGTTCGCGCGGAGGTGACGAGCATGACCGACCTGGTGTACTTCTCCAGCGTCTCGGGCAACACGCACCGTTTCGTGCAAAAGCTCGGGCGTCCCGCCCTGCGCATCCCCCTCCACTCGCGCGACGAGCCGCTTCTGGTCACCGAACCCTATGTGCTGCTCGTGCCCACCTATGGCGGCGGTCCCGAAACGCGGGCCGTTCCCAAACAGGTGATCCGCTTTCTGAATGACGAGCGCAATCGCAAGCTGCTGCGCGGTGTGATGGCGGCTGGCAACACCAATTTCGGTGAGGCCTACGGGATCGCGGGCGACATCATCGCCCGGAAGTGCCACGTGCCCTTCCTTTATCGATTCGAACTCTTTGGAACCCCGGACGACGTCACAGCCGTCCACGAAGGATTGGAACAGTTTTGGGCTCTGCAGGAACCACAGCCGGAGGCACCGTGATGGAAGCCGGTCACGAGTCTTCGAAGATCAGCGAGATGGATTACCACTCGCTCAACGCGATGCTCAACCTCTACGACGCCGACGGCAAGATCCAGTTCGACAAGGATCGTGAAGCTGCGCGCCAGTACTTCCTGCAGCACGTGAACCAGAACACGGTGTTCTTCCACTCCTTCGAGGAGCGGATGCGCTACCTCCTCGACAACGACTACTACGAGCGCGAGCTCATCGAGCAGTACTCGCTCGATTTCATCGAGGCGCTGCGCGACGAGGCCTACGGCATGAAGTTCCGCTTCCCCACCTTCCTCGGGGCGTTCAAGTTCTTCACCTCGTACGCGCTGAAAACCTTCGACGGCAAGCGCTACCTGGAGCGCTTCGAGGATCGCGTCGTGATGGTCGCCCTCGGCCTCGCCCGCGGCAACGAGGAGCTGGCCCGCGGCATCGTGCGCGAGATCATCTCCGGCCGTTTCCAGCCCGCAACCCCCACCTTCCTCAACCTCGGCAAGGCGCAGCGCGGCGAGCTCGTCTCCTGCTTCCTGCTCCGCATCGAGGACAACATGGAGTCGATCTCTCGCGGCATCAACTCCTCGCTGCAGCTTTCCAAGCGCGGCGGCGGTGTCGCGCTCCTCCTCTCGAACATTCGCGAGGCCGGCGCCCCGATCAAGAAGATCGAGAACCAGTCCTCCGGCATCATCCCCGTCATGAAGCTCCTCGAAGACAGCTTCAGCTACGCGAACCAGCTTGGTGCACGTCAGGGCGCAGGCGCGGTGTACCTCTCGGCGCACCACCCCGACATCATGAAGTTCCTCGACACGAAGCGCGAGAACGCCGACGAGAAGATCCGCATTAAGACCCTCTCCCTTGGTGTCGTCATCCCCGACATCACCTTCGAACTCGCGAAGAAGAACGAAGACATGTATCTCTTCTCGCCCTACGACGTCGAGAAGGTCTACGGGGTGCCCTTCGGTGACATCTCCGTCTCCGAGAAGTACCACGAGATGGTCGACGACGCGCGCATCAAGAAGACAAAGATCAGCGCCCGCCACTTCTTCCAGACCATTGCCGAGCTGCAGTTCGAGTCGGGCTACCCCTACATCGTGTTCGAAGACACCGTGAATCGGGCAAACCCGATCAAGGGTCGCATCAACATGTCGAACCTCTGTTCCGAGATCCTCCAGGTCAACACCCCGACCACCTACAACGAAGACCTCAGCTACGACCACATCGGCAAAGACATCAGCTGCAACCTCGGCTCGATGAACATCGCCAAGATGATGGACGGCGAGAACTTCGGCGAGAGCGTCGAGCTTGCGATCCGCGCGCTCTCCGCGGTGAGCGACATGAGCCACATCGCCTCGGTGCGATCCATCGAAGATGGCAACGACAAGTCGCACGCCATCGGTCTCGGCCAGATGAACCTCCACGGCTACCTTGCGCGCGAGCACGTGCACTACGGCAGCCAAGAAGGTATCGACTTCACGAACATCTACTTCTACACGATCCTGTTCCATGCGCTGCGCGCCTCGAACACGATCGCGATCGAGCGCGGCACCACCTTCGAGGGCTTCGCCGAATCGAAGTACGCCTCCGGTGAGTTCTTCGACAAGTACACCGATAATGTGTGGGAGCCCGCGACCGAGCGCGTGCGTGCCCTCTTCGCAGATGCAGGCGTGACGATCCCCACGCAGGACGACTGGCGAGAGCTCAAGGCGAGCGTGCAGCAGCACGGCATCTACAACCAGAACCTGCAGGCGGTGCCCCCCACAGGCTCCATCTCCTACATCAACAACTCCACCTCGTCGATCCACCCGATCGCATCGAAGATCGAGATCCGCAAAGAAGGCAAGCTGGGTCGCGTGTACTACCCGGCCCCGTACCTCACGAACGAGAATCTCGAATACTACGAGGATGCCTACGAGATCGGGCCCGAGAAGATCATCGACACCTACGCTGCGGCCACGCAGCACGTCGATCAGGGTCTGTCGCTGACGCTGTTCTTCAAGGACACCGCGTCGACGCGCGACATCAACAAGGCCCAGATCTACGCATGGCGCAAGGGCATCAAGACGATCTACTACATCCGCCTGCGTCAGCTCGCGCTCGAGGGCACCGAACTCGAGCAGTGCGTCAGCTGCATGCTCTGATGCACGGAGGCCCGCGCTCGTCGCGGGCCTCCGCTATCCTGCGGGTGGTGCGCGCCGCGGGATCCGCACCCTTGGATCGAAGCGATCCTGCAGCTCTCGGCAGGATAACTGAGCAGAAAGAACACCGATGAACTTCAAGCTGGGCCACGCAGTGCAGGCGATCAACTGGAACCGCATCGAGGATGAGAAGGACCTTGAGGTCTGGAACCGTCTCGTCAACAACTTCTGGCTTCCCGAGAAGGTGCCGCTCTCGAACGATGTGCAGTCGTGGGCCACGCTCACCCCTGCGGAGCAGCTGCTCACCATGCGCGTCTTCACCGGGCTGACGCTGCTCGACACGATCCAGGGCACTGTGGGCGCGGTGTCGCTCATCCCCGACGCGATCACCCCGCACGAAGAAGCCGTGTACACCAACATCGCGTTCATGGAGTCGGTGCACGCGAAGAGCTACTCGTCGATTTTCTCCACGCTCTGCTCCACGCAGGAGATCGACGACGCCTTCCGGTGGTCGGTCGAAAACCAGTACCTGCAGAAGAAGGCGCAGATCATCGTCGACTACTACGAAGGCGACGACCCGCTCAAGCGCAAGATCGCTTCGACCCTGCTCGAATCGTTCCTCTTCTACTCCGGCTTCTACCTGCCGATCTACTGGTCGTCGAAGGCGAAGCTCACGAACACCGCCGACCTCATCCGCCTCATCATCCGCGATGAGGCCGTGCACGGCTACTACATCGGCTACAAGTTCCAGAAGGGGCTAGAAGCCGAAAGCGAAGAGCGCCGCCAGGAGCTCAAGGATTACACCTTCGCGCTGCTCTACGACCTCTACGAGAACGAGGTGCTCTACACGCAGGACCTCTACGACGGGGTCGGCCTCACCGAAGACGTCAAGAAGTTCCTGCACTACAACGCGAACAAGGCGCTCATGAACCTCGGCTTCGAGCCGATGTTCCCCAAGGAGATGACCGACGTCAACCCCGCGATCCTGTCGTCGCTCTCTCCCAACGCCGACGAGAACCACGACTTCTTCTCGGGCTCCGGTTCCAGCTACGTCATCGGCAAGGCCGTCGCCACCGAAGACGAGGACTGGGACTTCTGAGTCGTTGATGTAGCCCCAGGCCCGTGAGGGCTGATGAGAGGCCCGGAACTGCAGGATTCTGCAGTTCCGGGCCTCTTTTCATGCCACCTCCTGATGAACAGAGGAGGACGGAAATGCACATCAGTATCCAGTCGGAGTGGCACGGAGGTGGCACGGGCGCACCTGCCAGACCAGAGCGGGGTGGGTTCCCGGACGGAAAGCAGGTTCGAGAGGTCACCGAGGCCGTGCCACAACGTGCCAGCGAGGACGTTTCAGGCTCGCTCGGAACCGCAGAATCATGCGGATCTGGGCTGATCCAGGTGCCTAGTGGCACGAAGTGGCACGACCGTCCGCAACAGTCCGTTTGCGGCCACGGGAGGGCATGATGAGCGTCACGGAGCAGAAGAGGCCAACTACAAAGCGTGAGACCTGGGGAAGCCTGCGAAAGCTCCCTTCGGGGCGATGGCAGGCTCGCTATCCGGCGCCTGACGGGGAGATTTACACTGCGCGAACCGACGACGACAAACCGCTGACGTTCCTTACCAAGACGGATGCTCGCACCTGGCTCGCAGGCGCTCACACGAAGATTGCTCGCGGCGACTGGCAGCCTCCGTCCGCAGTGGCTGCACCTCGTCGCGCGGAAGCAGCTGCGGATCAGGCGCGCGCGGTCGGGTTCTCGGAGTACTCGGAGCGTTGGCTTGCAATGATCCGCACGGAGCCGAACCGCAGCGGTAAGAAGCGTGCCGTCGGCACCGTCCGCTCTTACCAGAGCAAAGTCACGGGCTATCTGGTGCCAGAGTTCGAGAACACTCCAATCCGTGACATCGACGAGGCCCGGATTCGCGTCATGACAGAACGCCTCGACAAGATCCCATCGCCGTTGAATCCGAGGTCGAAGTTCAACGGCGTCACGCGTCCGGTCTTGATCGTATTGATGATGATCTTGCGACAGGCGGCACGGGACGGCATCACTCCTGCGGCTCCGAACGTCTCGATTCCACGTCAAGAGCCGGTGCGACACGATGCCGACCACGATGCCAGCGAGGACGTGATCGCACCCGAACAGGTTGAAGCTTTGTATGCGGCGGCACCCCCTGAGTGGTCGATCATGGTGCTGCTGGCCGCGTGGTGCCAGTTGCGGCGAGGCGAGTGCCTCGGACTCCAACGCCGAGACGTTGAATGGTACCCAGACGGGAGCGCCACGCTGCACGTACGTCGACAGCTGAACGCGAACACCGGGGACTACACAGATCTGAAGAGCGACGCAGGCAAGCGATCGCTCAGCGTCCCAGATCTGATGGTTGATCGCCTGCGCGAGCACCTTCTGTCGCGCGTCGCGCCGGAGGCCAAAGCGCCCTTGGTGCCGGCAAGCCCTCGCGGAAGCATGCCCCTTTCCAACACTCGCTGGGGGTTCATCTGGGGTGACGTCCGTGACAACGTCGCTGGGCTGCCCCCAAGGTTTCGCTTCCACGATCTGCGCCACACCGGTCTGACGCTGTTCGCTCAAGAGGGTGCCACGTTGGCTGAGCTGATGCGTCGGGGCGGGCACTCGGATATGAGGATCGTGTTGCGATACCAGCACGCCACGATGACGAGAGATCGAGAACTCGCCTGTCGAATGAGTCGCCGTGTCGAGGCTGCCATCACCTCCGCACTGCCTGAGAACGGTAGTAGCGGTGCGGCCCGGGATTCGTGAAGGGCACCTATGGGATGAACCCATGTGACGACAGAGAAGGAGAGGTGTTGACATGGTTCGTCAATCTCGAACAAAAGTGCCCGTCGAGAACCTGGTCCCGTTGGCAGAGGCCGCGGTGAGATTCGGGGTGTCCGTGAAGACGCTACGCCGGCGGATCTCGGACGGCACGGTTACTGGGTACCGTGTGGGACGCCTGATCCGAGTCGACATGAAGGAGCTGGAAGAACGATTGCTGGTCGAGATTCCATCGACGCGATAGAAGTGAAAAGGGAGGAACGGTCCTGGCGGACGTTCCTCCCTTTCGTGTTGGCCGGGAGTCCAACCACGGGTGCCGGCCGGGATCATTGAGACTTCGAACCCTTTGCGGCCGCGACCGCGGCGGCGATCGTTTCCTCTTCGATCTGGGCGCGACGGGCGGCGTCGGCAGAGACGAACGTGATGAAGTCAGCGTCCCGATCCGGGATTACCTCATCCTCAATCGGTGCCTGCGCAACCTCACCAGGCCAGGTGGTCTGCCGAGTTGGCCGGTCGCGATCCAGGCGGGTGCCGCAGGTGGCCACCCATTCGCGGAGCCGTTCGCGGGCGAGCGCGAAATCGGTGTGCCACGCGATCGGCCCCGACCCGTCCTGTTCGGGGTCGTAGCTGCACAGCCAATGCGTGTGCAGCGCAGAGAGCTCCCAGACGAGTTCGGGATGCCGATGCCAGAACGGCGGCACTACCGACGCGGGCAGCCCATAGGTCTCGCGGAGCTGGTTCACCCACTGGTTCAGATCGAGCCATTCTTGTTCGGCTTCGTGCGAGCGCAGGAGATGCCAGTTGATCGGCTTCGGGGTGATCGGCAGAGAGACAGTGCTGAGCGGGTCAGTGCCGTCGTCCTCCTCCTCGAGTTCTTCGGGGTCGAAGCCTTCCTCGTCGGCGGGCGCGTCGATGTTCATGGCGGGGTCCCCTTCCCGGTTCACATGGCCCTGGCGAACACCGGCGACGTGCTCCGCTCAGTGCCTCGGGCAGCGGTGCTGGTGCGTTCGACGGTTCGGCTGGCGCGCTGGCTGCGATCCATCGTGAAGGTGGTGCGGGCGGCGTCGGGGCCGATCTTCGAGACGATGAACTGCTCGATCTCGGTCGGCACACCGTCTCGCTCGATGGTTCGGCGATTCACGCGCCCCTCGGCGACGAAGTTGTCGTGCTTCTGCAGCGTCGACAGTGCGCGCACGGCGCTCTCCCCGAACGCGACGAGGTCATGGAACGAGGGTTCGAGCTCCGTGAATGTGCCGTCCTCCTCACGCCGGTAGCGGGGCTTGCCCACGCGGGCGAACATGCGCGGCACCCCGCTCTTCGTGGACGAGGGATGCGGGGTGGTTGCGATGAACCCTGACAACGAGGTCTTGGTCGGGATCGACACGATTTCGCCTCCTGCTTCACGGCCGCGCCCATCACGGCTCTACGAAACAGGTGCACCTTCTCTGCCTGACGGATCGTCCGCGCCCGGCTGGGTGTTGGCCTGCCGGTAATGGAGTTTTGCTTCGACCGCGCGGCGGTCGGCTACGAGTTGTTTCCCGTCGGCGCGCTGGTTCCAGGAGCGCAGGCGTGCCACGATCGGCGGTGCCGCGCGCAGCAGCACGAGGCCGGTGCCGAACGGGAGTCGGCGGATCGCGTCGGGCGGCATGATCGGTACGCGGCGGATCGAGCGTTGCGCGGAGCGGGTGCCGTGGTCGCCGACGGTGGTGGAGTCGGTGATCTCATCGCGTTCCCCAATCAGGGTTGAGAGGTCTTGGAGGTCGCGGCTGTTGGAGGCTCCGCCGAGGACGATCTTCACGATCGCGGCATCCCAGATCGCGGAGGCCGCGTGCTCCGACCACTGCTCCCGCGCCTGCGCAAGCGACTGCAAGACCGGCATGGTCGTGATCCCTGTGCCGCCGCCTTCGGCCATGAGCGTCGGCAACGACGGCAACGGGCTGAGGTTCGCGACCTCGTCCAAGCAGAGCAGCAGGGGCGGATCGAGTCGTGCGCCTGCGGAGCGTGCGGCGAGGCGGCGGGCTGCCTCGACTACGTCTTCGATGAGCGCTGCGACCAGCGGGGCGCTGTTGTTCGCCCCGGCCGCGGTCGCCAGCAGGTACAGGGTGCCCTTCTTCGCGAGGAAGTCTTCGGGGTTGAATACCTCGTCGGGGCCGGGGGTGACGGCATCGAGCACGCGGGGGTCGGCGAGGGCGGCGAGGGCGAGGGAGACGCCCTGCCAGATCGAATCCCTGGTACGCGGGTCCGCGTCGATCATCGCCTGCAACGCCTCCGCCCACCCGCCCGCGGCTTGCGGGTGGGTGGCGAGGATCGATACGGCGTCGCCGGCGGCTGCGGGGTCGAGCGTCCACCGGAACAGGTCGGCGGGCTGCCGCTGGTCGAGGGCGGCGGCGTGGAGCAGACATTGGAGCGCAACACGGGTTTTCGCTTCCCAGAAGTCTCCGCCCTCGACCCCGCCTTTCCCGAGCCCGGTGGCGGAGGCGAGCCCTGCGGCGCGAATCATCGCGGTGAGGGGATCGGTGCAGCCTCTGACGGGCGACCAGCGGAGCCCGGCGGGGATGCCGTCGGCGAGGTGCTGCGGATCGAACACCGCCACCGGCCCCACCTTCTCCCTGGCCCGGATCGTGGCGGTCACGTTGTCCGGACGAGTGGACGTGGTGACGACCGCGCCGGGGGCGGTGAGGATCGAGTTGATGACGATGTGCACGCCCTTCCCGGAGCGGGGCGGCCCGATCAGCAGGATCGAGTCTTCGACCGACGCCCACACCTCGACCCCGCGCGACACCCCGAGCCGGTACCCGACCTCTGAAGGCTCAGGGTTCTCGAGCGACGGGCGCAGGTTCCCCGCCCGAGCCAGGAGCGCGCGCGGAGATCCCGCTTTCGCGACTTCGGCGCGGGTGGCGATCCCGGCGATCCGGTACGGGTCCATCGCCTGCCGGCGGCCGTGCTGCCGGATCGCCGTCCACCCCCGCCAGGCCGCAGCCCCGGCGGTGAAGATCATGGTGCCGGCGATGACCCAGTACACGACCGGGTTCAGGCCCGGCGCGCCGAGTGCGGCGCCAGGGGCGCCGGGGTGCAGGAGCACCCCGGCCCCGGCGCCGAACCCGGTATCGGGTTGCGGGGTGCCGGTGAGGAACGCGGTGACACTGCCCGCAGCCCGGAGGATCACCGCGATGACGGCGAGGGTGGCGAGCCCTACGAGGGCGGCGTTGGTGAGTTCGTCGCCGAGGCTCCCCGTCGGGCGGATCGGGGAGGTCACTGCGGTGCCCCGATGCAGACGGTGGCAGAGATCCGGCCGAGGAGAATCACTTCATTGGTGGGCGCGTGGTCGAGGTAGCGGGAATCGATCAGGGCGCGGGCGATGCCGTCGGGCCCTGTCTCGGTGTGCGCGATGACGATCGCGACCGCGACATCCTCGCCCGGCACCATCCCCGACCCCGCGAACTGCACCAGACGCGGCACCACCGGCACCGGCACCGCGGCCACGGGCGGAACCTGTTGCACCGGCTGCGCCTCTGGTTGTGGGGTGCGGCGCGGGCGCGGGGTGTAGAAGTCGGTCATCGTGCGGCCGTCGGTTTCGATGACGTCGACGCGGATCGTGCAGTCGGTCTGCTCGCGGATCGCGTCCACGATCGCCGGGAACGATCCCCGCCGCCACGGCGGGGAGAACTCCGGCGGCAGAAACGGCGCCCCGTCGACCGTGACGGCCAGGGTGCCGTCCTCGGCGACGACGATGCGCACCATCACCACGGACGGATCAGCAGGGTTCGAGCGATCACGCTTCGACATACAGGGTCTCCTTCATAAGACGGGCAGGCAGAGATCGGCCCGAGGCAAGGGGTGCCATCGGGCCGGAAGACACACACCCAGGACGGCGCGACGTGGATGGCAGTGATGAGCGCCGGGGTTCAGAGCGCTGGCCGGCCCGCGCCGCGGCCTGGGTCTGGGGCGGTGCGGCGGGCGGCCGACTGATATGCCGGCGGGAGCTGGTACGCCGCTGGCGTCGGGTCGAGCATCGCTTCGACATCTCCGACGCTCGTGGTGACTTCTGCGAGGCCTTCGGCGAGGAGCCGGTGGCAGCCGGCTGAGTTCGCGGAGGTGATCGGCCCAGGGATCGCGCCGAGCTGGCGGCCGAGTTCGTAGGCGGCGACCGCGACCCGGAGGCTTCCCGACCGTGCCCCGGCTTCCGGGATCACCGTCGCGGCGGAGAGGGCAGCGAGCAGACGCGAACGTGCCTCGAACCGGCCCTTCGTCGGCGCATATCCTGGCGCGGCCTCGGAAAGGAGGAGGCCACCCTGATCGGTGATGCGGCGGAACAGGTCATCGTGCGCCTGCGGATACGGCCGATCCAGGCCACCCGCGAGCACCGCGATCGTAGATGCCGAACGCGCAGTGAGGGCGGCGCGGTGGGCTTCGGCGTCGATGCCGTAGGCGCCGCCCGAGACGAGGATGCGCGGCGACGCTGCGAGCTGCCACGCGAACTCACGAGTGACCTGCACCCCATAGCCGGTGGCGGCGCGGGCGCCGGTGATCGTCACCCGGGACGAGAGCGAGGCGGTGAGCAGTTCCGGGTTGCCCTTCGCCCACAGCGCCAGCGGTGCGGCGTGGCCGAGGTCTGCGAGGGCTGTGGGCCAGCCGGGGCGGTGCGGGGTGAGGATGCGCAGGCCGTGGCGCTCGGTCAGGCCGATCAGCTCATCGGTGAGCGCGTCCTTCTGCAACGAGGCGGCCTGCTGCCGCCACCTCACCCCGGCCACAGGGTCGACCTGTGACGGGATCGCTGCGCCTGGGTCGCGGATCAACGCGAGCGTCTCCGTGACGCCGATGGCCTGCACGAGCTGCCCGGTGACCGGATCACCGGGCTCGGTGAGCACGGCGAGCGTGATCCGCGCGATCGTGTCTGCCGTGTACTCGCTCATTACCGCCTCCTGCACCGCCGTCACTGTCAGAGGACAGGTGCGCCAGGCGGACACGCGAAAAGGGCGGGGCGCAGACCCTGGGGAATGGTCTGCGCCCCGCCCAGCATGGGGGTGCTGGGGTTACTGGTTCATGAGGTCTTCGATACCGGTGTCCTCCTCTCCGCTGTCTCCGCCTCGCTCCCGGTGGAGCGCGAGCCTGCGCCCGAACCACAGCGTCACTCCGGCCGCGAGGAGCGCGACCAGGCCGCCGGCGGCGATCAGCCACGGGAACCCGCCCCCAGTCGTAGCCAGCTCGGACGGCGTCTCCGGAAGCTCCGGCTGCTCCGGCGTCGGCGGCACCTCTTGCGGCGTCTCGGTCACGACCGTCGTCTCACCCGGTGCACCGCATTTCCCTTCCGCGATGACCTTGCCCGTGGCGTCGTAGAGGGTTTCGACCCAGTAGACGTGCCCGGCACGGTCGACGCTCGTCTTCCCGGAGCGGTAGATGCCAGCCTGGGTGACGGCGATCTTCTCGGAGGTGAAGAACGGCACCTCGCAGACCGGCTCGGCGTCGGGGTCGTGGGGGCCGTAGGCGCGGAACACGAGGTACGCGCCGTCGGGGATCTTCGTCCCCTGCACGAGTGCGGTATCGTCGAACTCCTCACCGACCCCCGCGACGGGGGTGGCCTGCGTGATGACCGACACCGGCTGCTCGTCATCGGGAACGTAGAACCGCTCCCAGATATCCGTCGGCGAGCTCGTGAAGGGCTGCACGCGGTCGTCGCCCGCGAACCGCGTGACGATGACGTAGTAGCCGGCCTCGGTCGGCTGGATGCGGTCCTCATTGGTGTAGCCGATGTCGTAGACCCCGTTCTTCGCGGGCGTCGTGATCCGCGTGAGCACCGGGGCATCCGACAGATCGAGATCGTCGGTGAGCTCCGCATCGGTCTGGAAGGGGCCGTAGACGGTGTGCTCGATCTCCTGCTCGTCGGGCCCCCAGTAGCCGTCACCTGTGAACTCGGGGTGATTCTCCGGGAACCCAGAGACGGTGATCCGGTCGAACGCGCGCCCGTTCTTGTGGACGTTGTATTCGCGGACTTCCGAGGTGATCGTGAGCGGCCACCTGACGGAGTGCGATTCGATGTTGATGCCGTACTCGTCCTGCCAATCGGCGGCGATGTACGGGCGCACCCACTCCGGCTGCGACGCCTTCTTCACCTGCCACACCCAGGCCACGAACCCCGCATCCGGCAACTCCACCTCGGGCGACTCGTACTCACCGGGCCCGGGCGCGGTTACCGTGACGGTGCCGATCGGCACCGCACCCGCCGGCGCCTCCGCACCCTGCACCGGCGGGAGGGTTCCGGGTGCCTGGTAGGCGGTGCCCTCGAAGACGACCGGGATCGGCTCGCCGTTGTGCTTCAGCCAGGCGCCATTGGTCGAGGAGACCGTGATCGTATCCGTCACCCGGTCGCCGGGCTTCACGAGCTTGCCGTTCGCCTTCGATACCGCCTCCGGCTGGAACGGCGTGACCGAGGTCTCGGCCACCCGCCCGAACCGATCCGTGAAGGAATCGGTGAGGTACTTCGCGTTCGCACCCTGCTTGGTCTTGTCGATCCTCCACACCCACGTGTAGAACCCCGACTCCGGGGCCGTGAGCGTGCCCGGCGACACGTAGTTCCCGGGGTGCGTGAGCGTCAGCGACTCGGTCCCGAGCACGGGCGCGCCCTCTGGCGGTGCGTTCGCTTCGACCGGCTGCGCGTCGAACGGCCCGTAGAGGGTGCCTTCGGCGAGCACCGGCACCGGGATACCGTTCACCTTGATCCAGGAGTGCTTCGTCACCGTGACGTTCAGCTTGTCGGAGAATACGTCGCCTGCCTGCACGAACTTCGCATCCACGACCGTCTCGATCACCGGCCGGAAGTCCAACGGAATCACCGCTGACTGCGCAGAGGCGAACAGCGGCTCGAACGAGGCCGCGCCGAGGATGCGTTGCTCGCCCGGAGTGTAGAACAGGTCCACGCCAGCCCCGTACCCAAGCGACGGAGCCTTGAGGCTCGCGGTGATCTGATAGTCCGGTGCGCCCTCGGGTGGGATACCGACGATCTCATGTGTCCCGACACCGAGTGTCGCGGAGGTGCTGCCGTTCGTGAAGTTGGCGTTGGTGAGCGTAACGGTGCCGGTTGCGCTCGTGGGGTTCGCCTGGACTTTGAGCTGCCCCTGGTACTGGTCGGTCATCGTGATCGACATCGACACCGACGGGTTCGCGACGGCGTTCGCCGCCGACTCGCTCCGCATCGTGGTGAGGTGCGACAGGATCGTGGCCTGCATGTTCCCGGGTGCCCGGGTGACGAACTGCCCGTCTCCGCCGCGTGCGGAGTAGTTGCCGCGGTCGGCGATATCCCAGACGTATAGCTGGACGGCGGAGGTGATGTTTGGATCGTTGCTCTCACCCCACCGCCCGAGTACGTAGTTCAGGCGGGCGAGCTCGGTCGCGCTGAGGCTGTCGAGC
The DNA here is from genome assembly GCF_037150695.1 of Leucobacter sp. VD1. Taxonomy (NCBI): domain Bacteria; kingdom Bacillati; phylum Actinomycetota; class Actinomycetes; order Micrococcales; family Microbacteriaceae; genus Leucobacter; species Leucobacter sp. VD1. Next base: position 390,972 of record NZ_JBBCPO010000002.1, on the reverse strand, counting down.
GTGGTCTTCAGCTCCGGGTGTTGCGTGTTGCCCCACGGGGCGAGCGCGTCGAGATCCATGCAGTACGCCTGACGGCCATGCGACGAGAAGGAACCGAGCCAGAGATCCTGATTGCCATACCCGACGCCCAGGGTCGCGGCCTGCGCCGGGGCTGCCGGGAAGAACAGGCTGCCAAGTAACATCAGCAGGATTGTGAGGGTCGTCGCAACGCTTGAGACAACGCGGCCGGGCAGCGGTGATTTGTCGGGTGGTACGAGAATGTGAGCAGACAAGTGGGATCTCCTTATTGATTGTGTCCGCCGTCGTCAGAACGGCAACAGCTACTAGTCAGGTGCGCACACTGCACCGGTAGGACTTGGACGAGCACTACATAGGTCTCTCCGGTTGCTCAGTGCAGCGCGACGGGGCTGCCGGGAATGCCGCGCCATAGTAGAAGTACCCCGCTTCATGGAATCTCGTGTCAAAGCAGGTCGCTGCCCGGCTCCGGCAGCGGGTGCCGTCGACGATCGCAACGAGGTCGAAGCCCTCGGTTCCGTACTCGGTGGTGATCCGAAGGCTGCCGTTCGGGTCGATCCGCGCGGCTGCGCCATACTGTACGGTGCCAGGACGAAGCAGATTGGTGAGTACTCGGTGCTGGTCGGTGCGGAGGGCGCTGCGCAGCGATGCGACCGAGGATTGGGGTTCGGTGAGTAACCAAATGCCCGAGGGCTTGCGCTACCCGGCGCCTTGACGCGATCTATCCACTCGATTCTGAACTGACCGCATTACCCAGACCAGAGCGTCGAGTGCTTGGAACGTGTTCCCGAAGAGCATCAGCGCTGCAACGTCGGGATCTTCATCATCAAGGCTGGAGAAGGAGACGCCATCGGCGGTACTGCTTTCGACGGCACATTCAGTATCGACGCCTCTGCTATCACGAGGGAGTCCATCCCGGTCTGGGGGAGGGGATGTGGCTACGGCAATCGCTGTCGACAGGTCCTGCGTGCTGTTCATCAAGTCCACCGCCTATGGCCGAGAAAACTCGCTCACGCACATCGGACCCTTATCGACCGAATGCACGCCCACGAGTGGGAACGTGCCAAGCTCACCGACCGAGGCGCCAAGCTGCTCGTGCCGACCGTACTCATCATCGCCGCTTCTCCGTGGGCGCCTGTGAACACCGTCTCCGCCACCGTGAAGGGCGCGATCGGCTCCGCCTCCAAGCACTGAAATGTGCCCAAGCTCCGTCAGGAGTTCGAAGAGCTGGGTACGATCCGCACCGTGGCCCTCAACGGTAAAGGCGCACTTACCCGCAACTAACCCCAAGTCGTCGAAGTCGTGAGCTTCGAATGCGCCGAACGCGAGGTGATCGGCTTCGCCAACGCACTCGAATCATCCAGCATGCACCCGCCGTCGTGACCGTGCCCGATGCGGCGACCAGGCGAGATGCTTAGTAGGATGAGCCGTAGCGCGGAATCACCGGCACCGCCTCCTGCCAGAGGATCCGAATCAGTATTGTCCGCTGGGTTGATCCCGGTAAGGACCGACTCGCCACCGAGTAGCTTGCCGAGCAGGGTATGATCATCGTCGTGATCGAAGCCGATTGGGAACTCCCCAATCTCATCGAGGTTCGCGACGAGTTGCGTGCGCGGGATTGGCTGAGACGATCCAAATGCTGCAGGAGACGGGATCTCTCGATCATGCTCACCGGTGGCCACGATTGCACTGCACAGGCTCTGGCGGCCGACTCCGGCATCTTGAGTATGCACGCCGGGCGGTCCCCGCAGACAAGGCCATGCCATCAGCGCCCTCGTCGCCGCTGATCCCACGGTGATAGTCGGCGATGGTTTTTACGACGTCCCGGCGCTCGCTCCGGTGACCGTCGCGATGAGCGTCAAGGTTCCGCGGCTGCCATTGAGTCTGCTGGCGTTGCCAATAGCCGTCACGATTCAGTCTTCATTCCGCAGAACCTTGTGCCAGCTCAGCGGGGCCGGCGCATCGTTATCCGGAATATAGCCCTAGCCCTCTACATCGTGATTGTCCCCTCGTGCTGTTCTGTGCACTCGGGTAACCCGGAGTCGTGCACGTTCTCAAACTCGCGTAGCGCTCGTGATCCTCAACGGCGTCCCTGCCCCATACCAGTGGGTGCGGCAGGATCAGCCCTGGCATGCGGAGCCGCGCCGACACTGGCAAAAGCGCCGACGTACGCCCACACGCAGTAGCATCCCCTGGCTGACCTCAGGTTCCGATGCTAAATTGTTACATGACAATGGAGGTGATGGAGTGATGAGTGCACGCGTTGCATCGCGACGACCGCTATCGCGGCGTGCGATCCTGACCCTCGTCTGGGTCGGCGCCTTCGTCATCCTCGGTCTCGTCGGACTGCGCGCGCACAGCGCCGAACTCAGCAGCGTGCCGGTAATCGCCGAGGCCTCGGCGAGCACCAGTGCGACCACCCCCTCAACAGCCTCGACCGCCACGCTCGTCGAGGGGGGCGAGCACGCCGCCAACGGCAGCGTGCAGAGCTGGCACCTCGATCTCATTGCGATCTGCATGCTCACCATGCTCGCCACTCTGATGCTGGTCGTGCTCTTCACCCGGCGACCGTGGCTACAGCTGCGGCTCGGCAGGATCCGCGAATGGGCGGTCGCCCTGCCGCGCGCACCCGCCCGCCCGCAGCCATTGCTGCTCCTTCACTCGATCTCGCGAACCTGATCTCCACCGGGAAACCCGTGCACGGGGATAGCCCGCGAAGCTCCGTGTGCCTCCAACCGGCACCACGTTCCCTCTGAGAGCTTCGCCGGCCCCTGCAAAAGCGCTGACATCGGCACGCCTTCCGGCATTGCGCACTCTCGAACATCACTCGGGCGCACGAGCGCCCCCGATCAGGAGCCAGCAGTTTGAACTCCACAGATTCACCGATCAAAGCTAAACACTTCCTCTTCGTCTTCGGCACCGTGCTCCTGAGCATCTGTTTCGCCGTCGTCTCGTTCTTCGTCCTCGGAGTCGTCTTTTGAGGCGGCGTCGGCACGCCGAGGAATCGGCGGGGCCGAGGCGGAGCACCTGGATCGAACCCACTGATACAGACGAACGCTCGACCGACGACTCGGCTCGGCCCCGCCGATCCAAGCATGCAGCCGCAGCACCGTCCACGGTGCCATACACCGATCTCCCGGCGCAGCCCGTCAGCGAGCGGCCTGCCGCCGAGGAGACGCCGACCGGGGGCGGAACGGAACCCGAGACCGGCACGGCACGGCGACGCTCACAACTGCGCAGCTTCGTCGCTGGCAGTACGGCGCTCGCGAGCGTCACCGTACTCGTGGCGGGTACCGTCTTCCCTGCGACCAGCGCCGCGACCGCCGATACCCCCGTCTTCGCGAGCCGACAGCAGGCCTTCGTCACGGGAGGCACAACCGACACTCCGACGCTGCTCGACGAGCTCTCGGTCTCCCCGACTGCGATCGCGCCCGAGATCGGGCTGAGCGGTGGGGCAGTGACCGTCAGCGGCCTCACCGACACCACATTGCAGTACCCCTTCGCCCAAGAGGTGCCGCTCACCGATGGCTTCGGATACCGCTCCGCACCAGTCGCAGGCTTCCACGACGCACAAGACATGGCCGCTGCCGGCGGCACTCCGATCCGCATCGTCGGTGACGGCGTGATCACTGAGGCTGGCTGGGCCTCCGACGGCTGCGGCTTCTCGCTGAAAGTCCAGCACCAGGTTGCCGGTCAAGAGGTCATCAGCCGGTACTGCCATATGCAGGAGAACTCCCACTCCTGGCAGGTTGGCCAAACCGTTCAGGGAGGCGACCAAGCCGGACTCGTCGGAACCACCGGGATGTCCTTCGGCAACCACCTGCACCTGGTGGTGCGCGTCGAAGATGAGCCCGTCGACCCGCTGCCGTTCATCGCCGCGAACTCGAAGTAGCCCCCTCCCCGGCGAGCACTCGCCAGCGTCAGTAAGGACAACCCCCGACCGTGTACCCCGCGATGGCCAGCCTCGAGCTCGGCGACCTCTTCCAGTTCGATTTGCGCAGCATGTCGCCGCTCGCCTGGCTCGCCGTCGTCTGCCTCTCCATCTACCTGACCGGGGCGATCTCCCTCTGGGTACGGGGAAAACGATGGGGCGTCGGTTCGACGCTGCTGTTCACCGTCGGCTGCCTCCTCTGGTTCGCGGCCACCGGACTGCGCGCGAACGCCTACGCCGAGGAACTCGTCTCGGTGCTGCTCTTCCAGCAGATCACGCTCATGGTCGTCGCACCCCCGTTCCTGCTCATGGGCTCTCCCGGCCGTCTGCTCCTGCGCGCGACGCCGCGCCGGGGACTCGGGCGGCCGGTGATGCGCGCCGCGCTCAGCGCCTACCGCTCGCGCACCGCCCAGGTGCTCCTGCACCCGGCCACCGTGATCGTCATCGCCGTCGTCGCCTTCCCCACCCTGTACTTCACCGACACCCTGAGCTGGTTCCTCGAGCTCCCGTCCGGGCATCTCATCCTGCTCACCCTGTTCCTCGCCTTCGGCATGATCGGTGGCGCTCCGCTGTGGTCACTCGACCCGTTGCCGCGCGCCCCATCGTTCGTGGTACGCATCGTCGACGTGCTCCTCGAGATCCAGATCCACGCGATCTTCGGGCTCGTGCTGCTGCGCAGCACCGAGCCCATGTTCCGCTGGTACGCCACCGACCCCGAAGCGTGGGGGATCAGCCGCGCTCTCGACCAGGCCATCGCTGGCGGCCTGATCTGGTCATACGGCGAGCTGCCGCTGATCATCGTGCTCATCGTCACCATTTCCAAGTGGCGCACGAGCGATCTGCGGCAAGCGAAACGTCGAGAAGCTCAAGAGGACGCGGAACTCGACGCCTACAACGCCTACCTCGCCGCGAAGTTCGGAAAGGAGCAGTGATGGCGACGATCCTGATCTTCGCGCTCACCGCGATGCTCGGCGTGCTGGCCATCTTCCAGATCGCCCTGGCTGCCGGTGCACCGCTCGGCAAGTACGCGTGGGGCGGGGAACACATCACGCTCCCGCTCAACCTCCGCCTCGGCGCGATCTCCGCTGTGCTCCGCTACGCCTTCATCGCTTTCATCGCCCTCGATCGCAGCGGCACCATCGCTGTGCTGCCCGGGGAGTTCAGCTTCTGGGTGATGTGGCTCATCGTCGCTCACCTCGGGTTCAGTGTGATCCTCAGCCTGCTCTCCAAGAGCAAAGACGAGAAGATGACGCTCGCTCCCTACACCTTCGTGATGGGCCTGCTCAGCCTGCTCATCGCTCTTCAATAGGGTGCAGTATGCCGTGCGCGTCAGTCCACTCCCATGTTCGCCTTGAACCCGCTCGGTATAATCGGGGTGTGTCCTCAGTTCCCCGCAGTGCCCGCATCACGCGGCGACGATTCACGATGAGAGCCGCGACGCTGCTCCTCGCCGCAATCGTCACCGTCGTGGGCTTGTGGGGCGTCTCCCACGCCGATGATGTCGGCTTCTCCGCGCCGGCGGCCGCCTCGAACACGGTCGCAGCCACCTCCTTCGACGCCGCAGTGGGACACTTCGCCGACACCGTGGGGGAGACCACCGCCAGCGACGACATCCTGATCGGTGTTGTCACCTGCCTGCTCGGGATACTCTGCGGCTTTGCCTTGGCGATCCTGATCGTCTTCGCGCTCCGCTGCAGGCAGATGCGGTTCCAACGCCAGCGCCCCCAGATCGCTCCGATCGCCGCAACTGCAGCGTTCAATCATCGCGGCAGGCATCGCTTCGGCCTGCACGACCTCAGCCTCCTGCGCATTTAAGCGCCCCTCACGCTGCCCCCTGAGGCAGGAACGGGCCGGCACGTCCGCCATGCCCGCGACCACGCGTTGAGGAATGAGGAGAACCAGGAACTTGAGGACGTCCAAACCGACGTACCTGCTGCTGACCGCACTCGTAGCGACCGCCGCAATCAGCATTGGGCTGATCGGCTGCACAGCCGCCGCGCCGATGTCGGAACAGTACCAGCAGGGCAGTGAACGAAGCGGCACTTCTGATGGCCGCATCGTCGAGATTCCGGTCGACGAGCGTGGCGCCGCCGTGAGCTTCAGCGGCACCACCGAATACGGCGACCCGGTTTCCAGCGACGACTACGCCGGAGAGGTGTACGTCGTGAACTTCTGGTACGCCGCCTGCGGCCCCTGCATCATCGAGGCCCCCATGCTCGAGGAGGTCTGGCTGAACTACCAGGATGAGGGCGTCGGGTTCCTCGGTGTGAACATCTACGACCAGCCCGCAACCGCCGTCGCCTTCGCCGAAGAGAACGGCATCACCTACCCGAGCATCATCGATGTGAACGACGGCCGCGTCAAGCAGGCCTTCGCCGGCGTCACCCCGATCCAGGCCACGCCCACCACGCTCGTGCTCGACCGCGAGGGGCGCGTCGCGGCCCGCATCATCGGGCAACTCGAGTCCGCCTCCATCCTCGACACGCTCGTCGCCGACGCACTCGCGGAGACGCCATGAACCCGAGCGATCTCGTTTTCGACGGCGCACTCTGGGCGGGTGTGCTCATCGCCGCACTCGCCGGCTTCGTCTCCTTCGCCTCCCCCTGCGTGCTTCCGCTCGTACCCGGTTACTTCGGCTACCTTGGCTCCGCCGTCGCCCCCGTCGAGCCGAGCTTTGCACCTGCCCGCGGCACCACCGCACAGCGCCGCCGCCTGCTCCTGGGTGTTCTCCTGTTCATCGCCGGATTCTCCATCGTGTTCGTCACTGTCACCGTGCTCGGAGGTGTCTTCGGCCAGGTCTTCCTCGCCTATGCCGACATCGCCACCCGTATCCTCGGCGTCGTCGTGATCGTCATGGGGCTCGCCTTCGTCGGGGTCTTCCGCAAGATGCAGCGCACTGTCCGACCCCGCTTCCGCTCACGCCTGGGCCTCGCCGGGGCGCCACTGCTCGGTCTCGCCCTCGGTATCGGCTGGACACCGTGCATCGGGCCCACCCTCGCCGCGATCATCTCCGTGTCGTGGAACCTCGGCGACCCCGTCCGTGCGGGGCTGCTCGGCGTCGCCTACTCGCTCGGCCTCGGTATCCCGTTCCTGCTGCTCGCCCTCGGGCTCGGCTGGGCCACCCGCTCGATGTCGTTCCTGCGGCGTCACATCCGCGCCATCAACATCGCCGGCGGAGTTGTCCTCGTCGTGCTCGGCCTGCTCATGGTAAGCGGGCTCTGGACGCGCCTCATGTCCTCCCTGCAGGGGGTGATGGCGAATGTCCAGCTCCCGCTCTGAGAACGATACCCTCCCCGCACGCCCAAGCGATCACGTCGACTCCACCGAACGCGGCAGCGGCGACGTCGGCCTCGGGTGGCAGGGCTGGCTCCGATGGGGGTGGCGGCAGCTCACGAGCATGCGCACCGCGCTCATCCTGCTCCTGCTCATGGCGATTGCCGCGATCCCCGGCTCGCTCTTCCCACAGCGCCAAGCCGACCCCAACGGCGTCGTGAAGTACTTCGACGACAACCCCGAGCTCGCCCCCACCATCGACAAACTGCAGCTGTTCGACGTCTACAGCTCGGCCTGGTTCTCGGCCATCTACCTGCTGCTGTTCGTCTCCCTCATCGGCTGCATCATCCCGCGGATCAAGCATCATGCGAAAGCGCTCCGCGCGCCGGCGCCGAAGACCCCGGCCCGGCTGCAGCGCATGGTCGGCTATTCCTCCAACGATCTGCAACTCGTCGATGATCGCACCTCCGAAGCCGACGTCGCCCAGGCCATCGCGATCGCCGAGAGCGAGCTGCGACGCCGCGGATACCGCACCGCCCGCTACGACAGCGCGACTTCCTGGTCGGTATCCGCCGAACGCGGTTACCTGCGCGAAACCGGCAACCTCGTCTTCCACTCGGCACTCGTCGGGATCCTCGTGACCGTGCTGCTGAGCACCGGCCTCAACTACACCGGCGATCGCGTCATCGTCCAAGGCACCACCTTCGTGAACAGCGAGAGCGCCTACTCCTCGTTCTCGCCAGGACGGTACTTCGACCGAAGCTCACTCACCCCCTACGCACTGAGCCTCGACAGCTTCGACGTCGAGTACGTCGACCCTGGGAAGCCCGGTGCGGGGCAGGCAGGCAACTTCGCTGCCCACCTCTCCATCCGAGAGGCCGGGGACGACGACACCCGTGCCGAGACCGTGCGGGTGAACGCACCGATCGAGGTGAACGGCGACCGCATCTACCTCCTCGGTAACGGCTACGCGCCGATGATCACGATCCGCAACGCCGCCGGAGACGTCGTCTACCAGGAACCCCAGCCCTTCCTCCCGCAGGATTCCGCGATGACCTCGCTCGGCGTGATCAAAGTCCCCGACGGTCTGCCTGAGCAGGTCGGGCTCATCGGCTTCCTGTACCCGACGCAGAGCACCTTGGACACCGGCGCCTACTACTCGGTGTTCCCCGACCTCTACAACCCGATGATGACGTTCAACGTGTTCACAGGAGACCTCGGCATTGACGACGGCACTCCGCGCTCGGTGTACCAGCTCGACACCCAATCGATGACCCAGATCACCGGCGGCGACACCGGTATCGACTCGATCGAGCTCACCCCCGGCGACACCGCCGACCTCCCGAACGGGATGGGAACTATCACCTTCGAGGATCTCACCGTCACCGAGGGCGCCGAAGAGTCGATCAAGCGCTTCGTCTCGCTGCAGATCCAGCGCGACACCGGCGCCACCTGGGTGCTTGTCTTCTCCATCCTCGCCACGGTCGGCCTCATCACCGGCCTCCTCGTGCCGCGCCGTCGGCTCTGGGTGAAAGCCACCCTCACCCGACCAGTCGTCGGCGGCCGCAAGGTCAAGATCGAGTACGCCGGCCTCGCCCGCGGTGAGGATCCAGGCCTCGAGCGCGCCGTCGAACAGTTCCGCACCAGCCACCTCTCGGCCATCGCCGAGCAACTACCGTCACCGCTTTTCAAGAAGGGAACCCCATGAACTGGCCCCCGCACACCGTGCAGAAACCGAACAAGAAGCTGAGCACCTCGCAGAAGGCGGCACTCATCGCCATTCCCGCCGTGCTGCTCATCGCGCTCATCCTGATCCTCATCTCGGTGCTCAACCGGCCCGAAGTCCAGGCGCCCGGCGAGGCGTCGAACAGCGGCGGAACGGGCGGCGGAACCCCCACGCAGAGCGAAGTGCCGCTCGTGCAGGAGAACTCGCACGTCCTCGACGACGCCGGCGAGGGTGCACCCGTGCTCGTCGAGTTCCTCGACTTCGAATGCGAGGCCTGCGGCGCCGTCTACCCGGTGATCGAGGAGATCCGCAAACAGTACGACGGGCAGATCACCTATGTCGCCCGCTACTTCATCACCAACCACACGAACTCCATGAACGCCGCCATCGCGGTCGAGGCCGCGTCGCAGCAGGGCAAGTTCGAGGAGATGTACCAGAAGCTCTTCGAGTCGCAGTCCGAATGGGCGGAGCAGCAAGACTCGCAGGCCGACAAGATCCGCGGCTACGCCGAGGAGCTCGGACTCGACATGGACGCCTTCGATGCGGCCGTCGCCGACCCTGCAACCCAAGCGAGGGTCGAAGAAGACCACAACGCCGGCATGTCGCTCGGCGTGCGCGGCACCCCGACGTTCTTCCTGAACGGTGAGCTGCTGCAACCCCAGACCGTCACCGACATCACCGACGCCCTCGACGCGGCGATCGCGGAGAGCAAGGAGTAGCCATGGATCTGCAACTGCAGGCCGCGCTCGACGAGTTCTCCGTGCTCGCCGTCTGGTCAGCGATCACGATCTACGTCCTTGCGTTCCTCGCCTTCGCCTACGACCTCTCGCAGCGCGCCTCGGCCGCACCCATCAAACAGCGGGAGGCCGCGCTCGTCGGCGCGGCCGGAGGCCCCGCAGCCTCCCCGCAGAACGGGGGAGGGGAGGGGAGCCTCCGCGTGCCCGGTGCCGAACGGTCACGGCGCTACTTCGCGCGCCTCGGTATCGCGTTCACCGCCCTCGGCTTCGCGCTCCATCTCGCCGCCACGGTCACGCGCGGGATCGCGGCCGAACGGGTGCCGTGGGCGAATATGTACGAGTTCGCCCTCATCGGCACCCTGCTGATCGTCGCCGTCTACCTCGCCGCCTTGCGCTGGTACGACCTCCGGTTCCTCGGCGTCTTCATCGTCGGCATGGTGGTGTTCTTCCTCGGTGGATCGACGATCTCCTTCTACGTCGAAGTGACCCCGCTGATGGATCCGCTCAAGAGCATCTGGCTCATCATCCACGTCTTCGTCGCCTCGCTCGCCACCGCGCTGCTCGCGATCGCGGCGGGCCTATCGACGATGCAGCTGCTGCAGGCACGCCGCGAGCGGATCAAGGCCACCGGGGGCGAAGAGGTTGCCCCGGATCGCGGCTACCTGCGCACGCTCCCGAAGGCCGAGGTGCTCGAGACGCTCGCCTACCGCTTCGCGATTCTCGGCTTCATCTTCTGGACGTTCACGCTCATCGCCGGAGCGATCTGGGCGAACGAATCCTGGGGCCGCTATTGGGGCTTCGACGTCAAGGAGGTGTGGACGTTCGTGATCTGGGTGATCTACGCCGGGTACATCCACGCCCGCGCCACCCGCGGCTGGCGCGGCACGAAGTCGGCGTGGCTGTCGCTCATCGGCTTCGCCACGGTGATCTTCAACTTCACCATCGTCAACCTCTACTTCCAGGGCCTGCACGCCTACTCCGGCGTCAGCTGAGCCGCCCCCGACCACACCCGCGATTCGAGCACCAGGAAGGAGGCCGCTGTGACGACCACGGACACGCTCCCGCTGCGCGACGACCCCGACGTGCCCCGCACGGCACTCGGGCGCGGTGCGCGCGAGCAGCGCACCACCACCACGGTGCGTCGCCTGCCGTGGGGCGCGGCGATCCCGATCGCCGCCGTCTCGGGCCTGCTGCTCGACGCCGCGTTCCCGAGCCTCGGCTGGTGGCCGCTCGCCTTCCTCAGCATCGCCGGCGGGCTCTGGACGCTCATGGGCCGCAGCATCGGGGGAGCGTTTCTCGTGGGTCTCGCCTACGGCGCCGCGTTCTACTTCACGCACCTCATGTGGGTCGTGCAGTTCCTCGGCCCGATCCCGTGGGTCGCGCTCGCCGGGGTCGAATCGCTGCTCTTCGCGCTCGGCGCGATCCCGATCGCCCTCGCCTACCGCTGGGGCGCTCTCCTCGAACGCCGCGCCACCCGCCGATTCCTACTCCCGGTGCTCATCGCGGTGCTGTGGGCCGCACGCGAGCTCCTCCTCGGAACCTGGCCCTACAGCGGGTTCCCGTGGGGCAGAATCGGCATGTCCCAGGCTGGTGGCCCCTTCGCCGAAGCCGCTTCCTGGGTCGGCGTCGCCGGCCTCACCCTGCTCATCGTCTGGCTCTGCGCGTGCGTCGTCGACTGGGCCGCCCGGCCCGCACCCCGGAGACGCGCCGAGCTGCTGCCCGCAGCGGTGATCCTCGCCCTGCTGCTCGTGCCGGCGTTCCCCACGACTGCAGCGGGCAGCCTCCGCGTCGGTTGGGTGCAGGGTGATGGGCCTGCCGGCTACTTCGACACGCGCAGCCCCGGCGATGTGCTCGCCGCCCAGCGGCAAGCGAGCGACGCACTCCTCGGTGAACCGATGGATCTGCTCGTGTGGCCCGAGGGTGGGGTCGATTCCGATCCACTGAACACCCCGGCCACCGCCCGCATCCTCGACGAGCTCGTCGCAAACGCCGAGGCCCCGCTCCTCATGAATGCGGCCACCGCGCGAGGCGAGGACACCTACAACACGTCGATGCTCTGGGAGGCCGGCAGCGCCGAGCAGATGCATGACAAGGTGAACCCGGTGCCCTTTGGCGAATATGTGCCCGACCGGTGGTTCTACGAACGCATCGTCCCCGACCTGGTCGGCCTCATCCAGCGCGAGTACACGCCGGGTACGAACCCGCCGCTCGTCTCCGTCGACGGCATCCAAGTCGGGCTCGCAATCTGCTTCGATGTCATCTACGACTCGGTGATCTGGGACGGGGTGCGAGGCGGTGCGCAGTTCTACGCCTTCCAGACCAACAACGCCGACTTCCGGGGCACTGACGAGAACCTGCAGCAGCTCGAGTTCGCGCGTATGCGCGCCATCGAGACCGGACGTGCCGTCGTGAACGTATCGACCGTGGGCACCAGCCAGATCATCGCCCCCGACGGCACCATCATCGACGGCGCACCCGCCGATTCTCCGGCGGCCGCCGTCACCGCCGTACCACTGCGCACCGGGCTCACCCCGGCCGTGCTCGTCGGCCCGACCCTCACCCTCATCATCCCCATCGCCGCGCTCGGCGGGCTCCTCGCACTGGGCCTGCTCGAGCGACGGAGCCGCACGACCTCCCTCCCGCCCGCGCCTGCCTCCGCAAAGGGCGGCGCAGCAGCCGAACTCCCGCCGAAAGCATCATGACCTACGAACTCCCGCACGACCCGCCCGCCGATGAGCGCACCGGCCCGTCGGCGCAGCCCCGAAGCCGCCGTCCCTCCCGCCGACTGCTGTTCGTCTACAGCTGCGCCATCGCCGCCCTCACGATCGCTGTCGACGTGATCAGCAAACAACTCGCCTTGCACTTCCTCGACACGGAGAACCGCATCCCCGTGCTCGGCGACCTCTTCGGGCTGCAGCTCGCCTTCAACACCGGGGCCGCGTTCTCGATCGGTGCCCAGCTCACCCCCTTCATCACGCTGCTCGGCATCGTCGCCTCCGTGCTCCTTATCCGGGCCGCCCTCCGCACGAAGTACCGCATCTACGCCGCCTCGATCGGGCTGATCCTTGGCGGTGCCCTCGGCAACCTCGCCGATCGCATCTTCGCCCCGCCAGGATTCGGCAGCGGTGCGGTCACCGATTTCCTCGCCTACGGTCACCTGTTCATCGGCAACCTCGCCGACGTCGCGATCGGGGCCGGCGTCGTGCTCTATGCCCTCGGTGCTTGGCGCCTCCACGCAGCCTCCCGCGCTCGAGATACCGACGATTCGGTCGAGAGCGCCGAGGCCGAACTGCCGACCAGTAGTCCCGTAACCACCCGAGCAGAAACGACGGACTCATGAGTCAGAAACAGCAGCCCCCGTCCTACCAGCGCAACGCGCTGCTCCCGGGATTCATCGCACTCGCCCTACTCATCGTCGCGGTCGCCTTCATCGGCACCGACTGGTTCACCGTCTTCCGCTTCATCATCGCTATCCTCGCGCTCATCGTCGCCTGGTTCGCGGTGCAAGCCCGCCACTGGTGGTGGGTGCCAGTCTTCGTCGCGATCGCCGTGCTCTGGAACCCCGTCTATCCGTTCAACTTCAGCGGCATCTTCTGGATCCTCGCCCAGCCCATCGCCGGCAGCGTCTTCCTGTTCGCCGGAGCACTCATCAAACGGCCTCGCGACTAGAGACCCAGGATCCGACCGTTCACACTCCGCAGACAGGAGGAGCAGACAGATGAATATCACCTCAAGCGTTCGGAGACGCCGGCTCGTCGGCGCTCTCGCGGCCGCCCTGGTCGGCCTCGCCCTCTTCCTCTCGGGAGGGGCGACGCCCGCCCACGGGGTCGAGCTGCCCACCTGGGACGACGTGCAGGCCGCGAAGCGGAACGAGGCGGCCGCCGCCGCGAAAGTCACGGAGATCGAAGGACTGCTCGAGCAGAGCCTGGCGGAGCTCGAGCTGCTCCGGGTCGCGACCGAACAAGCGAACGCGAGCTGGCAGGACGCCGAGACCGCAGCAGCCGACGCCGCGCTCCGCGCTGAGACGCTCCAAGCGAAGGCCGACAAGAGCCGTGAGGAAGCCAACGTCGCCGCAGACCAAGCGGGGGTCGTCGTCGGCCAGATGTATCGCTCCGGCGGTATCGACCGCAGTGCCGACATGTTCTTCGAGGCCGACGCAGCGACCACCGACGCCCTGCTGAACCGCCTCGCGATGATGGAGCAAGCCACCCGGCGCAACACCACCATCGCCGCGAGTGCTGAGCTCGCCCGCAACACGGCTTCCTCGCTGGGCGAGCAAGCCGACGCCGCGAGCACGGAGCGCGATCAGTTGCGAGCCGATGCCGAACAGCTGGCCCAGACCGCCGCTGAGAACCTCGACGCACAGCGCACTACGTTCCTCGCGCAAGAAGCGCAGCAGCGTGAGCTCGAGGCGCAGCTCGCCGCTCTGAAAGACGCGACCACCGACACGGTCGCCGGTTACGAGGAACGCCTCCGCGCCGAAGAGGAGGAGCGCAGAAAGCAACAGAGCGGCGGAGGTGGCGGCGGTGGGGGTGGCGGCGGTACCCCCGGCGGTGCCGGCTGGTACCAGCCGGTGCCGATCTCCTGGATCTCCACCTACTTCCGGCAACCACCGAGTCACACCGGGCTCGATCTCCCAGCCGGCTGCGGCACCCCCATCGTCGCGCCCTCCTCCGGCACCGTCGCCGTCGCCGGTTGGGTCGACAACTTCGGCGGATACATGACCTACCTCAACCAGGACAACGGCTATCAGACCCGTTTCGCGCATCAGATCGGCACACCGCCGGTGGTCTCCGGCCAATGGGTGCCCGCCGGAGCTGTCATCGGCTACGTCGGCAACACCGGGATGAGCTTCGGCTGCCATGTCCACTACGAAGTGCTCTCCGGCGGCAACTTCATCGATCCGACCCCGTTCATCTAGCACGATGTCACCTCTAGACACCGCATCCGCTCAAGACCCGCCTCTGGCACGCCGACGCCCCATGCCGTGCCGCGCGCAGAGGCCGCAACCGGTGACGCCGCACTCGTGCCGGAGCCCACGACTCATCTACATGCAGGAAAGGGGACAAACATGAAGGCCGTTGGATATACCCACCCAGGCCCCCTCGACGAAGACGGGGCTCTCCGCGACGTCGAGCTGCCGATACCCGAAGCCGAGGAACACGATCTGCTGGTGCAGGTGCACGCTGTCTCCGTGAACCCGGTGGACTGTGCGATTCGCGCCACCGAGCAACCCCGCGCCGGGCAGCCTCGCGTTCTCGGCTACGACGCCGTTGGCACAATCGTCGGACTCGGCGCGTCCGTCGAGGACGAACCGCTGCTTGAACACTTCGCCGTTGGCGACCGCGTCTTCTACGCGGGAGCGATCGACCGGCCGGGCAGCAACGCCGAATACCAGATCGTCGATGCCCACCTCGCTGCTCACGCTCCGGCCTCGCTGAGCGACACGCACGCGGCGGCGCTGCCGCTGACAGCGCTCACCGCGTGGGAGCTGCTCTTTGACCGGCTCGAGGTGACGCGGCCCGTCCCGGGAGCCGCATCCGCAGTCGTCATCATCGGCGGGGGCGGGGGAGTCGGGTCGATGGCCATTCAGCTGCTGCGCGCCCTCACCAACGTCACCGTGATCGCCACCGCCAGCCGCCCAGTCACGAAGGCGTGGTGTGCGAACCTTGGCGCCCACCACGTCCTCGACCACCGCCGGCCGCTCACCCCACAGGTGGCCGAGCTCGGCCTCGGGGCGCCCGGCTTCGTGCTCTCCACCGCGGGATCCGAGGAGAGACAGGGCGACATCCTCGAACTGCTCGCCCCGCAGGGGCGCTTCGGGTACACCGATCACCCCGAGCTCGACGTGCAGCCGTTCCAGTCGAAGTGCATCTCACTGCACCCCGAAGACGTGTTCATGCGCTCTCGCTTGCAGACCCTCGACCTGGCCGAGCAGGGCGAGATCCTCCGACAGGTCGGCGAGCTCGTCGACGCCGGGAAGCTCCGCAGCACGCTGACCAGCACGCTCGGCGAGATCGACGCCGCGACCGTCGCCGAAGCCCATCGCCTCATCGAGAGCGGCACGGCGGTCGGGAAGATCACACTCGAAGGCTTCAGCTCCCTGCCGTAGCAGCGAGGCCGCCCAGCTGCGGGCGGCTCAGGAAAGGATGACCGGCATGATGCTTGCCGCCCTCACACTCCGTGTCGACTCCGGCATGCTGCGCACCCCTTGAGCGGCATGACGACACACACCGCCACCTCCGGGCAGGGCCCAGTCCACGGAGGACATGAGCGACCCCAGGAGCCGCCCCAATCGCAACCGGGCTGGTCGTTCCTGCGATCGCGCCGCTGGCTCGGGTACTACGTCCTCCTCGTCATCTTCTGCATCGTCTGCGTCTGGCTCGCTGACTGGCAGTTCGACCGGCGAGCCGATGCCCGAGCGGAGATCGCGCGCATTGAGCAGAACTACGACGCCGCAGCTATCCCGCTCGATGACGCTGTGCCCGACCCTGCTGGCTTCGACGAAGACACACTGAAATGGCAGACCGCCACCGTGCGCGGCGAGTACCTCGGCAACCCCTTCCTCGCCCGCAACCGACCCGGCCTCGAAGGGGTCGGCTCACATCTCCTCCAAGCTCTGCGCACCGATCAGGGGTTGATGTTCATCGTCGACCGCGGCTGGGTGCCGGTCAATGGCAACGAGGCGAATGCGGGCGACGCCTGGCTCGACAGCATTCCTGCAGCCCCAACCGGGCCGGTCGAGGTCGACGTGCGACTTCGGGCGAGTGAACCGCAGATCGCCGGGCGCCTCGCTCAGGGCAGCACGGTCGCCAGTATCAACTTGCCCGAGATCGCCCGGATCGGCGGTTTCGATGAGGCCTACACCGGGGCGTACGGCATGCTCATCGGGGAAACCCCCAAGGCCGAAACCGGGGTGCTCCCCGAGCCACCGGAGCGCGATGAAGGCCCGCACCTCTCTTACGCGCTGCAATGGTATGTGTTCATCCTCATCGCCGCCTTCGGCGTCGTCTACGCCGCCCGGCAGGAGCATCGCGGTCTGAATGCGGGCAGCGAAGCCGTGCTGCGGCAGCAGCGACGAGCCGCAGCGCGCAAGGCCCGGCGCGGCACGACCGACGCCGAAGAGGAAGACGCCTTCCTCGAGCAGTAGCGGTCGCCACCGGCCGCATGCGCCGGAGCGTCTTCCCGACCCGGGCCATCGAAAGGAGCAGGCGTGGAGATCGCCCTCTGGATCACGCAGCTGCTCATCATGTCCGCCCTGATCGCCGTCATCGGTGTCGCCGGCGCACCCCCGCGCGACAGCCGCGAGGATCCGACCGTTCGCGAGGAGCTCGACGACTTCGTCTACCGCTCGCGTCGGCTCGGCTCACGGCTCAAGCGCCGATGGCAGCAGCGCGGCAGGCGGAAGAAACGCCCTCCGCGTCGCTGATCTGTCGTCTTGCCGGGTCTTGCCTACACTGGACGATGCGGCTACACTAGTGAGTGCAAACCGGAGCATTCCAGCCCAGCGCTCGATAGCTCCGGCGGCCCCCGGTCTCTTGCTTCGGCTACCGGGGGTTGCTTTTTTCCACGGGCACGACCCGCAGCAGCGGCGCCAGCGGCACGGCATAGCCCGCGTCGCTCCCACGCTCAAGGTGGCTCTGCGCGAACGCCACGATGTCGGGCACCCACAGCAGCGGCTCCACTGACGGTGAGGTGAAGGTCACCTGCATCTGGCCGATCACCTGCGCCTGTCGCATCGTCTTGATCGTCCGCAGATCACGGGCCCGCTGTCCTTGGTGGCGTCGCTCCTCGGCCACGACGAGCGACGGCCGAGGCGTCAGCTGCCCCTCGTGCAGGTTCCCCAGCAGTGCCGTCAAGCATGCCTCGCGAGCGAGTTCATCGCCGCCAGGAGCATCTTCGATCGGCGACTGCACCGCCAACAGGAACGCTTCGTCCTCCTCGGCTGCGGCGAGGTAGCGGCAGAGCTCGTGGATCGTCTCCGCATCGCCCGCCGCGTGTGCCTCGCTCGTATGCCAGTAGCTTCCGCCGACGATCGACCCGAGATCGTCACGCACCGGCTGATGGAGTCGAACCGGCGACACATACGCGGTCGCGATGTAGAACGTGCGTGCACCGTGTGCGACCTCGGGGACGACGTAGCTCTCATCGACGAACGCCACATGCGCATCCGGTCGGAGACGACGGTAGGACTCGGAGAGCAGCCGACGCCGAGTCTCATCCGTGTGCGAAGCTGCCATTCCGCCATTCTCTCAAACCTCAGCCGGGCGGCGGGCGATGTCACCGCGGCGCGGCGTGCCGGTCAGCGTCGAACTCACTCATCCCCAGATCACCATCATGCGGTAGAGCATGACGGCGACGGCGAAGTTCACGACGACCAGCACGAGGTTCGCCGTGCGGCGACGGTCGACGAGCGCCCAGAACGCCGCACCGAACGGGATGAGTAGCGCGACGATGAGATACATCCAGAACTCGAGCGGATCCCCCACGACGGGATTGCCTGCGACAGGCTGCACGATGCCGACGACTACCTGCGCGATGAGCAGCACCCCGACAAGCAGGGTCGCGCCGAGGGTGTAGTCGTTGGGGCCTCGCTTGCGGGAGAACTCAAGGATGCAGACGAGCGCCGCGAGCAGGGCGAGGACGATCTGGGCAATGCCGAACCAGACGATCATGCGGCGAGAGCGGGGTCGACAGTCACGGCTCAAGGATATGCTGGCGCCGCTGCGCATTGCCCCCGGAGGAGCCAGGCGGCCCGCCGAACGACGAGAGCCGACCGATCAGAGCTTCCAGCGGCCCTTGCCCGACCAGCAGACTCCACACCACGGAGAGCACAATCGTGGCGAGCGTCATCGGGAGAAACGGGTCGAGATCGCGGAACGCATGCTCATGCGCGGAGCCGAGCAGGATCGTCGAGGCGAGGGCCCAGCCCACGATCTGCAGCACATAGGCCGTCAACGGCATCGACCCTACCGCCCGGAGCGGGAAGGTGAGCCACGGCAGCCGTCCGGCAGAGCACAGCAGCAGGCACACGCCGATCACCGCGATCGCGAAGCCGCCGCTCCCGATCGCCTCGAGCACGCCGCTCGAGTGCGGATCCGCCGTCCACCAGGCCTCAAGGAACGGTCGATCAGCCGACTCCTCCGACGACTCCGCGCCGGGGGAGAGACTGTATCCGGCTACCGCCAGCAACATGCCAAGGCCGAGTGCCGCCCACTGCACCCGCCGCGACCACATCCCCGCGCGCGCCAGACCGAGGCCCGCGAGGGTGAACGCGACCCACAGCGGAAACGGATAGTTCCATCCGATGTAGAGCCCGGTGAGCCAGCCTTCGTAGCTCTCCCACCACGGCGAGGCATTCGCCCACACCACCACGGGCGAAGCCACGAGCACGACGATCGCGGCTGCGAGGAACAGCCGTGAGGCGCGCTGCGCGAGCAGGGGGAGCGCCAGGACGAAGATGACCGCATAAGTCGGCAAGATGATCGCCGCCGGTACGTCGAGGCTGATGAGCAGCACGCCGATAAGCCAGATCAACAGCGCCCGGATCACCACCCGCAGCCTCGCCCGGCCGAGCCCGGCACCGCTCGGAGGCCTCGGGCCGCCCGTGGAGAGGCCGAGCGAGACGCCAGCGAGCGTGGCGAAGAGGATCGAGGAGCGACCGTTCACGATCGCCCCCCATGTCGACGGCTCCGTCCACGACAGCGAGCCGAGCCAGAGCAGATGCGCCGCCAACATGCCCAGCACCGCGAGCCCGCGAGCGAGGTCGACCCCCGCGACCCGGGCGGGGCCGTTCAGCCGCCGCCAGTTTCGTTCGATGCGGCGGCGCAGCGGAGTCGTGGGGGCGCTCGTCATGCTCCGCCGCCGATCCCGCGCCACTCGCTCATGGGTGCTTGACGCCCACCGGCTCGTCGTCGCTGATGTGCGCCGTCTCGATCTGGAAGGTCGAGTGGTTGACCGACACCTCGAAGTGCTCCGCTACGCACTCCTTCACCGCATGGAGCACTTCGGCAGCATGCCCGTCGGTGAAGCATTCATCCTCGACGACGACATGCGCGGTGATCGTCGGCAGACCGGTCGCGACCGTCGAAGCGTGCAGGTCGTGCACATCCTTGACGTGCTCGAGCTCGAGGATGTGCGCACGCACCTCGTCGAGATTGAGGCCCTTGGGGGTGAACTCCATGAGCACGCTCGTCGTCTCGCGCATCAGCTTGAAGGCGCGGGGCACGATGAGCGCGGCGATGAAGAGGCCGGCGAGGGCGTCGGCGCGCTGGAAGCCCGTGGTGGCGATCACGATGGCGGCGACGATCACGCCCAGGGAGCCGAGCGCGTCGTTGAGCACCTCGAGGAATGCGGCGCGCATATTGAAGTTTGCGCCTCGGCTCGAGGAGAGAATGAGGATGGCGGTGATGTTCGCGGCGAGGCCGACGATACCGAAGACCAGCAGCTCGGTCGCAGGCACCTCCGGCGGTTCGAATAGGCGCCGGATGCCCTCGATGGCGGTGTAAAAGCCGACCACGAGCAGTAGCGTCGCCTGCCCGAGCGCGGCGATCACCTCGATCCGGCGGAACCCCCAGGTGCGCGTCGACGTCGCCGGCCGCAGCATCAGTGTCGCCGCGATCAGCGCGACCAGCAGCCCCGAGGCGTCGGTGATGGCATGCGCGGTGTCAGTGAGCAGTGCGAGGCTTCCGGTGACGACGGAACCCACGGCCTGCGCGACGACGATCGTTGCGGTGATGCCGAAGGCGATCCAGAGCTTACGGCGATAGTCGCCGGGCTGTCCCGCCTCGGCCACGCCCGGGCCGTGATCATGTCCTGCGCCCATTCGAGATCTCCGTTCTCATTCGGTACTGATCAATACACTTCACTATATAGATAACATCGTCGTTTGGCGATGTTATCTTTCGCCAATAAGTCGCGGCTGCCTCCGACCTAGAGTGATTGCCGATTCGGAGATAACATCGTGATATGACGATGCAAGCCGAACGTTCTCATGAGCTGCCGACGATTGCCGAAGCCGAGGCGCTGACCTCTGCGGCAGCCCTCTTCCATAGCCTCGGCGATCCTTCCCGACTGGTGATCCTGCAGCATCTGCAACTCGGGGAGCACCGCGTGGTCGACCTGGTGAAGCACCTCGGTCTCTCCCAGAGCACCGTCTCCAAGCATCTCGCCTGCTTGAAAGACACCGGCATGGTCGTCTCGCGAGCCGAGGGGCGGGCCTCGATGTACTCGCTCGCGCATCCCGACGCCGTCGTTGCGATCCTCGCAGCAGCCGAGAAGATGCTAGCTCTCACCGGGGACGCCGTCCGCTTGTGCCCCATGCATCATGAGGGCATCACCGCTGACTGACCGGCCAGCGTGCTCACTCCGGCGTCTCTTCGACAGGCGCGGGCTCGGCAGCCGCCGGCGACTGCGCGGGAGGCTGCTGTTTCGGCGGGAGACCAGCTTTCGCGCGCTCCTCGGCCTCGATCTGCTTATAGACCCGGCGCTCCGTGCGATCGGCCCGAGAGATCGCGCGGATCACGAACCAGAAGAAGGCGCCGATGATCACCGACGGGGTGAGCGACCAGAGCGCGTTCGCCCACCAGTTCTCCATGCGCAGAGGCTACTGTTGCATGCTGTGAGAACAATGCAATAACTCGACGAGATGTAGAGTAAAAATCATCGACGAGGAGGGTACGACATGGCCGGGGTGCGCAAACGCGAATGGGGCGGTCTCGAAGACGAGGTCATGCAACGACTCCACGAACAGGAGCGCGCCGTGAGCGCGCGCGAACTGCAGACCATGTTCAGCGAACCCGTGCCGGCCTACACGACGCTCATGACGGCACTTACCCGCTTGGAAGGGAAAGGCCGCGTCGAACGGATCGGCGACTCGCCCCGGAAGATCAGCTTCCGACCGCTGCGATCAAGTGAGAAGGAGGCGAGCGAGACGATGACCTCCGCGCTCGAGCAGGCCGCCGACCGGCGGGCCGCCCTGCTCGCCTTCGCCGGGAATCTCGCCGAAGACGACGTCGCCGCGCTCATGGACGCCTTCGGCGAGGCGAAGCCCGAAGGATAACCGACCGTGCTGCTCCTGGCCCTCGTTCTCCTGGGCACGGCCCTCGCGCTCGCCGTGCTCTGTCCGCGAGTACTCACCGCAGGACGCTGGCACCTCTTCCACCCGAGAGCCGCGCTGACGGTCTGGTTCGGGTCGTTCGGCGTGGGCATCGCGACCGCCCTCGCCGGCATCGCCCTCGGCATCGTCGCGGTCGAGTCGCTGCGGCACGCCATCCCGCACACCACCAGCGTGACCGTATCAGCGGCGATCTGGGTCGCCGCCGGGATTTCCGGTGTCTTCCTCGTCTTCGTCTTCACCTTCGCCGGCTCGCTGCAGTCCCTGCGCCCGGCCTCCCACTCCCACGCTGTCGCCTATGCGAGAGACGAGCACATCGGATTCACCCTCGTCCGCTTCCACTCGGAGACGCCCGAAGCCTATGCTGTCCCCGGCAGACGTCCCGAGATCTTCGTCTCCTCAGCCATGGAGCAGCTCCTCACCCCGCCGCAGTTGCAAGCAGTGCTCGCCCACGAGTTCGCCCACCTGCGCCACCAGCACGGACTCGCCATCCGCATTGCCCAGCTCAACACGCTCGTCCTGCCGGGTACCCGAGCCAGTCGAGCGCTCGAACGCGCCACCCGCCTGCAGATCGAGCTCGCTGCCGACGATGCCGCCGCCCGCCAAGTCGGGGCCGCACACCTCGCGAATGCACTCATCGTCCTCGCAGCCGCGACGCACGATGTCGGAATGACCCTCCGAGCCGAGCGCCTCACCCGGAAACGCTGGCCTACCCCGCAGCGACGCCGCATCCCGCAGGGCCTGCACGCCGCCGCACAGCTGCGCTGACCTCGTCGCGCCGGCTGCCCGCGCCAAGCTCGCATACGTCTACATCTTGTAGTCTTAAGCGAGTATCCCGAGGAGAGGACGACGGCGATGGACGTGACCAGCAAGCAGGAGCTCGCCATCAATGGCATGACCTGCAGCCACTGCGCTCAGACGTTGACCACGGTGCTCAGCGCGCTCAGTGGCGTCGACGTCGACGACGTCGACGTGACCTCCGGCCGGGTGATCCTCGACGTCGCCCACCCCCTCAGCACCAACGCCCTCACGCAGGCCGTCAGCGAGGCCGGCTTCGAACTCACCGCCATCCGCGAGCGGGCACGATGAGCAGCAGCGCGGCCACGACCACGCCCGCTCAGGCCTCACGGGAGCGCTCGCCACGTCGCACCGCCGTCGCTCTGGCGATCGCGGCATTCGGTCTCCTTGCGATCATCGTCCCCCCGATCGTCGCCACGCTCCGCATCGGGCCGGCCGCCTATGAACAGATCTACCTCACCTTCCCTGGCTTCGACGTCGCCGTGCCGACCGCGCTCGGGCAGGGACTCGGCGATCTCGCCGCCATGCTCACCCTCGGCGCCCTGCTGTACCTCCTGTTCTTCCGTGACGCTCGCGGCAAACAGGCCAAACGGATCGAGCCATGCCTCGAACTCACCCTGCTGCGTATCGCCTCGGTCGCCTGGGCGATGGTGTCGGCCGGCATGGTGGTCTTCGAATCGCTCGACAGCAGCGGCATGCCCCTCGCGCGTCTCACGGAGCCTGGCGCATTCGCCTTCCTCTACGAGACGAGCGCCTTCCCTCGCGCCTGGACGGTGTCGCTGGTCGCCGCCGTCATCACCTCACTCGTCTGCCAGTTCGTCACCCGGTGGACAGGGCTCCTCATCCCACTCTGGATGACCTGCTTCGGCATCCTCGCCCCCGTGGTCGTCGGGCAGATCCTCGTCGGCCCGAATCACGACCTCGGCAGCGATGCCGGCACCTACCAGACCCTCGCCACAGGAGCGGTTTTCGGCGTCATCCTCATCGCCGCCATCCGAGCCGCGAGCGGCCGCACCCTCGACCCGGTCATCGTTACCCGCCTCACCACCTTCGTGCTCATCGGGATACCGCTGATCATTGCCACCGACGTCGTCCTGACTTGGTTCAAGCTCGCCGGATCGAGCCTCTTCGATTCGGAGACGGGGTGGCAGATCCTCGCCCGCTGGACATGCCTGGCACTCCTCATCGCCGCACTGCTCGGCTGGCGTGCCGTCCAGCGCGCGAACCCGGTCAAGCCAGCACTGCTGCCGCCCGCCATCGCGACCCTGGCGATCGCCGGATGGGTTGGGATCACCGCAGCCATGACGAGGGTCCCGCCGCCCCACTACTTCCAGCCCACCAGCATCTCCCAGGTATTCCTCGGCTTCGAGGTTGCCGAGGCGCCGTCGCTGCTGGTCTGGTTCACGCACTGGCGGCCCAATCTCCTCTTCATCGTGCTCGCGATCGCCGCCGTCGCCGCCTACCTCTGGGCTGTACGCGTGCTGCACACGCGCGGCGACCGATGGCCGATCGGCCGCACAATCTCATGGATCGGCGGCTGGTGCGTCATCGTCTTCGCCACAAGCTCCGGCTTCGGTAAGTACTCGGCCCCCGACTTCGGCACGCACATGATCGTGCACATGAGCCTGAACATGCTCGCCCCGATCCTCCTGGTGATGGGCGGCATCATCACCCTGCTACTGCGGGCAACCCGATCCGACCCCACCCGCCCAGCGGGACTGCACAACTGGATCACCTGGGCGCTGCACTGGAAGGTGCTCCGCCTCGTCTACAACCCGCTGTTCGTGTTCGTGCTCTTCGTTGGCTCCTACTACGGGCTGTACTTCACCGGGATCTTCGAAGAGGGCATGCGCTTCCACTGGGCGCACCAGCTCATGAACGTCCACTTCATCATCGCCGGATATCTCTTCTACGGACTCGTCATCGGCGTCGACCGACCGCCGCGCCCCCTCCCACACATCGGCAAGCTCGGGTTCGTGCTCGCCGCGATGCCGTTCCACGCCTTCTTCGGCGTGATCCTGATGATGGCTGATGGTGAGTGGATCGCAGAGAACTTCTACCTCTACTTCGGGCTGCCCTGGACAGACCTCCAAGCCTCCCAGTACCTCGGCGGCGGCGTCGCCTGGGCCGGCGGCGAGCTGCCGCTGCTGCTCGTCATCATCGCGCTCGGCATCCAATGGTCTCGGCAGGACGCCAAAGAAGCCCGCCGCAAGGATCGGCACTTGGACTCCGGCCGCGACGAGGAGTTCGACGACTACAACAAGATGCTCGAAACTCTCGCAAATCGGCGGCAAGCCGCAGGCCCGGGACGGCCCGCACCCCGGAGTGAAGAGGAGCCCCAGTCGTGACCCTCGCCCCCGACGTCGTCGAGCCGTTGCAGCTCGACGTCTCAGGCATGACCTGCGCCGCCTGCGCGGGCCGCGTCGAACGCGCCCTGAACAAGATCGAGGGTGTCACCGCGAGCGTGAACTACGCGACCGAGCGCGCCATCGTCTCTGGCCTCGGCGCCGCTCGCGCGAGCGAAGCACTCGAGCGCGTCGAGAAAGCCGGCTACGGGGCGCGCATCCACGACGACGCCGACGACGCCTGGTCAAAGCGCGCTACCGAAGTGCGCATCACCTCGCTGCGCAGACGGCTCATCCTCGCCGCCGTGCTCACCGTGCCGCTCATGGATCTCACGATCGTGCTCGCCCTCGTCCCCGACTGGCGCTTCCCCGGCTGGGAATGGCTCTGCGTAGCCCTCGCCGTGCCGATCGTCACCTGGGCGGCCTGGCCGTTCCACAAGGCCACCCTCAGAAACCTCCGCCACGGCGACGTCAGCATGGATACCCTCGTCTCCCTCGGCATCGCCGCCTCCTTCGGCTGGTCAGTCGTGACGCTGCTGCTCGGCATCGAGGGGAGCGGGGCCGGATACTGGCTTGGCATCGGCGCCACCCCCGAGGGGGCAAACGCCATCTATCTGGACGTCGCCGCCGGCATGACCACCTTTCAGCTCGCCGGCCGCTACTTCGAAACCCGCTCACGCCGCAAAGCCGGCGACGTGCTCGGCGCTCTCAGCGAGCTTGCCGCCACGCACGTCCGCATCCAGCGCGACGGCACCGAGGAGATCAGGCCCGCCACGGAACTCCGCGTCGACGACGTGTTCGTCGTGCTCCCCGGCGAAACTCTCCCCGCCGACGGCACCATCATCGTCGGTAGCGCCGACATCGACGCCAGCATGCTCACCGGCGAACCGCTCCCCGTCACTGCCTCGAGCGGCGATGCGGTGATCGGCGGCACGATCAGCACCAACGGCCGCCTCGAAGTGCGCACGAGCTCGGTCGGCGCACACACCCAGCTCGCGCAGATGGCCGCCCTCGCCGAACAAGCCCAGGCCCGCAAAGCCCGCGTGCAGACCCTCGTCGACCGCGTCACCCGCTACTTCGTACCCGGAGTGATCGTTCTCGCCATCCTCGTCACCACCGGGTGGATGCTCGCCGGCCGCTCCTTCGAAGAGGCCTTCGGGATCGGGATCTCCACCCTCATCATTGCCTGCCCATGCGCCCTCGGGCTCGCCACTCCGACCGCGCTCATGGTCGGCATCGGCCGGGGCGCCAGCCTCGGCATCCTCGTGAAGGGGCAGGATGCGCTCGAGGCGAGCGGCACGATCACCACCGTGGTGCTCGACAAGACCGGTACCCTCACCACCGGCGAGATGACCGTGCGCAGCATTGCCACCCTTCCCGGCGTCGCCGAGCACGAGCTGCTGCGCGTCGCCGCCTCCGTGGAGCAGGGATCGGAGCACCTCATCGCCCGTGCCATCGTCGCGGCCGCGAAGCAGCAGATCACCGACCTCGACCCCGTCAGAGACTTCATCGCCGTGCCCGGCCGGGGCGCCTCCGGCACCGTCGCCGGCGACACCGTCCACATCGGCAGCCTCGCCTACCTGGACGAGCAGGGCGTCTCGACCGGTGCCGCCCGCGTCTACCTCACCGAGGCCGACGCCACGGAATCGACCGTGTTCGTCTCCCAGGCAGGACGCCTGATCGGGCGCTTTGGACTCGCCGACACCATCAAGCCGAACGCCCGTGCTGCAATCCAAGCGCTGCAGCAGCAGGGCCTCACCACCGTGCTGCTCACCGGCGACTCCCGAACGGCCGCAGAGGAGATCGCCGACACCCTCGGCATCGACCGCGTCTCCGCAGAAGTGCTGCCCGCCGAGAAAGGCGATGCGATTCGCGAGCTGCAAGCGGCGGGAGAGCGGGTCGCGATGGTCGGCGACGGCATCAACGACGCCGTCGCCCTCGCCGCCGCCGACCTCGGCCTCGCCGTCGTCTCCGGCACCGACATCGCCCTCAAATCGGCCGACATCATCCTCGTTCGAGAAGACCTCGCCGTGATCCCCGAGGCGATCGAGCTCTCCCGTCGCACCCTTCGCACCATCCGCGTGAACCTCGGCTGGGCGTTCGGCT
Source organism: Leucobacter sp. VD1 (assembly GCF_037150695.1). Taxonomy (NCBI): domain Bacteria; kingdom Bacillati; phylum Actinomycetota; class Actinomycetes; order Micrococcales; family Microbacteriaceae; genus Leucobacter; species Leucobacter sp. VD1. The sequence continues at coordinate 363,926 of NZ_JBBCPO010000002.1, read as the reverse complement.
ACAACCTCGCCGCGATCCCGATCGCCGCCGCCGGCTTCCTGAATCCCCTCATCGCCGCCGGCGCCATGGCACTCTCCTCGGTGCTCGTCGTCTTCAACAGCCTTCGGCTGCAGAACTACCGCCGCCGGATATAGACGGGCTCTCAAAGGTGCGACCACCCCAATACGCGCGCTTCGACGTTGCCCCGATCTCGAAGCGTCGACTGCGCTGGGAGCTCGCGATCGTGCTCGCACTGTCTTTCGGCTACGCGGGCGTGCAGTCGATCATCACGATCCTGCGCCGCCTCAGCCAGGAGACCGCGCTCGCCTCCCAGACCGCCACCATCAACCGGCCGCTGGCCGAGCAGCCCCTCTTCGACCTCGCCTACCAGCTGCTCGGCTTCGTGGGGGAACTCGCACCCGTCGCGCTCGTGGCGTATCTGCTCTGGCGCACAGCGGCCCCGCACCTGGGAAACCTCGGCCTCGGACGGCTCCCCGGCAGGGGCGGCCGGTGGTGGCTGGCAGACACCGGCTGGGGTGTCGTGCTCGCGGCTGCGATCGGGATCCCGGGGCTCGCGTTCTACCTCTTCTCGCGCATCATCGGGATCAACGCGAACGTCGTACCGACCGCCCTCGACGCCTACTGGTGGACGGTGCCCGTGCTGATCCTCTCCGCCCTGCGTGCAGCTCTCGGCGAGGAGCTCATCGTCGTCGCCTACTTCTTCGACCGTATGCGACGCCTCGGGGTCGGCCCGATCTCCACCATCGTCTCAAGCGCACTGCTGCGCGGCAGCTACCACCTCTACCAGGGCATCGGCGCATTCATCGGCAACGTGGTCATGGGGCTCCTCTTCGGCTGGGTCTACCACCGCTGGGGGAGGTCGTTGCCGCTCATCATCGCGCACTGGCTGCTCAACATCGTCAGCTTCGTCGGCTACCCGCTCGCGCTGCTGCTCTGGCCGACCCTATTCGAAGTCGCTCCCTAGAAGGCCTTACCCGTTCATGAGCAGCAGCATCGCCGCCATCCCCGCCGCCATCAGGCAGTGGCAGAGCGCGTGCAACCGATCCCCGCGAACCGTCGCCGCGCGGAAGGCCCACCACAGTGCGATCGCTGCGCTTCCAGCCACAAACACCACGTTGACGACGTCCACCCACACCGGGGTGGTCATCGCCAACATCATCGCCTCATCAGCGGCCTCTCCGTGGCCGCCACCGTGCTCCCCGCCGCCCATGTCCGCCATGAGCAGCGGCATCGCCGCGATCATCCACACCATCGCGCCAGCGAGCCAGATATGCCCGGCGAGATCGACGCGGCGGGCCGGCAACGGCGCCTTCCAGAGCCCCGGCACTAGGGCGAGCGCAAGTACGGTGAAGACCACGATCTGCGCCCAGTTCGACGCCGCCGGAATCGACATCATCCAGCACATCGCGATCATCCCGGCGCTCATCACCAGGTGCATGAGATGGATCGCCATCGACTCGAGCACCGGGCCGCGCCGCGCGCCGGGAGGGGGCCGGTGCGCGATGAGGCGCACGAGGCAGTACACCCCGGTGAACGCGAAGACGACGGTGAGAATCAGATTCCACGGGGAAGCCAGCATACCCACGAGCTTACATCTACATCATGTAGAGTACGGGCCAAGGCCCGCATCCCTCGAGGTTCCCCGAACCCGGGGGAGGGGAGGAGACATCCCGGGCGCCCGGCGCGGCCCAGAACCCCTGCGGCGTCTGCGAAAGGAATACTGACCATGACCGGACTCACCTTCGCCGTCGGCGGCATCCTCACCGCCACCGGCGTCGTCGCCTACTTCGCGTCCGACGCGAGCAGCATGACCGCACTCATCCCCTCCGCACTCGGCGTGCTCATCCTCGTCGCAGCCGTCATCTCACGCGCGCCGAAAGCCCGCCGCCACGCGATCCACGCCGCCCTCGCGATCGCCCTCCTCGGCATCGCCGGCACCGTGATGAACGTGATGAAGATCGGGGAACTCTTCGCCGGCACCGCCGAGCGACCGAACGCCGTGATCGCGAGCACCGTCACCTTCGTCGTGCTCCTCGTATTCCTCGCCGTCGGCATCGCCTCCTTCGTCCGCGCCCGCCGCTACCGCGCGCAGCAGCCGACGAACGCCCCCGCCTGAGCCGCAACCGCAGTTCCCCGCATGTCCAGCCCCGAGTCCGAGCCCCACGCGCCGTCTGCAGTGTCGCCGTCCTGGGGCTGGGCACGGGGCACGCCGCCGCAGCTGCGCATCATGGAGACCGAACCGCTCGACTACCACAGCCTGCTGCGCGGCACCTCCGCCTACCGATGGTGGAAACCGCTCGCCCTGCTCCTGCTGTCAGGGGCCTTCTTCGGCATCCTCACCGTGGTAGTCACCGTGGCCGTCATCCCAGTGCTCCTGCTCACGGATCCCGACTATCCGGCGCAGGTCGCCGCCGGCACTGCCGCGGCGCTCGACACCCAACGGCCCGTCTCGGTACTCGTGAGCATGGTGTCGATCATCATCATGCTCCCGGCGGTGCTGCTCGCGATGCTCGTCCTCGGCATGCGGCCCATCGGCCTGATCTGGTCAGTCGCGGCCCGCATGCGCTGGGGGCTGCTCGGGCGACTGTTCGTCATCTCCGTGCTCGCGATCGCCGTGATGAACCTCGTCGGTATCGCCGCAGGCGTGCTCCTCGAGCCCGCCACCGACCCTGCAGCGGCTGCGAACGAGACTGCCTTCGATGCACGCGCCGCGCTGCTATCGATGCTGCTCGTGCTGCTCCTGGTGCCGCTGCAATCCACTGCCGAAGAGATCGTCTTCCGGGGACTCTTCATGCAGGTGCTGGGAGCCTGGCTCAGAAACCCCTGGTTCGCGATCCTGATCCCCTCGATCGGCTTCGCGTCCCTCCACATCTACGACATCTGGGGACTCCTCGCCGTCGGGTTGCTTGGCGCAGTATCCGCCTGGCTCACCTGGCGCACCGGCGGCCTCGAGGCAGCGATCGCGATCCACGTCGTCAACAACTACGTCGCTTTCGGCATCATGGCGTCGGGCCTCACCGGGGAAACCGCGCAGACCACAGGCGACGGCAGCGCCGCCGGACTGATCGGCCAGATCGCCGGTCTTGCGCTCTTCGCCTGGCTCACGCTGCGCGTCTTCACACGGGGCGGGTACGGCCGGCAGCGCATCGACCTCATCCAGCACACCTCCGCGCCGAAGGAGCGGGGAACCCGGTAGAGCGCCGCCGAGTCGACACCGGGAGAGCAGTCCCGCGTCGCACGCCCACACTAACCCAGAAATCGAGAGTAAGAGAGACACCATGGACGCCGACACTCGCCGCATCCTCGTGCACGCCCTCGGAGCCGTCCTAACAGTCGGCCTGCTCGGAGGACTCGCCGCCTGTGCCGCCACGAAGCCCGAGGTCACCCCCTCTGCCGAGGACGCCGCCCCCGCCGTCACGGTACGGGCCTACGACAACGCCTACGACATAGCCGAGGTCGAGGTTGCCGAGGGCGAAGCGGTGCGCTGGGTGTTCGAGGGACAGAACGAGCACGATGTCGTCGCCCAGGATGCGAGCTTCGTGAGCGATCTCATGCGACAGGGCAGCTTCACCCATGTCTTCGACCAGGCCGGCAGCTACGAATACGACTGTTCCATTCACGCGGAGATGAAAGGCGTCGTCAACGTGACGGCCGACTGACCCGTGCCCAGGATCCCGCATGCAGAGCGCCTCTGCCCGGCCGCTGCATTCGTATCGAGCAGCCGTCATCCGTTCAGCCTCCCCTTGTGTAGATTCGAACCATGACCACGAGCGCTGAGACACCGCTACGCCGACGACGCATCGGCTTCGCCTGGTTCTCGATCGTGGCCGGCATCGTCGGCTGGTTCGCCTCCTTCGAACTGCTCACCGAGTACATCAAGACCCTGCAGGAACCCACCCACGCGCCCAACTGCAACATCTCGAAGCTCGTCACCTGCGGGCCGAACATGGACTCCTGGCAGGGTTCCCTCTTCGGGTTCTCCAACACCATCATCGGCGTCACCGCCTTCACCGCGCCGATCCTCGTCGGGGCCGCGATCCTCGCCGGAGCACACTTCGCCCAATGGTTCTGGCGGCTCTACTGCCTCGGCCTCCTCGGAGGCATCGTCTTCATCACCTGGCTGCAGTACCAGAGCTTCTACTCTCTCGGCACCCTCTGCCCCTGGTGCATGGTCGTCTGGACGGCCATGATCCCGCTCTGGTGGGTCACCGTCGCGAAAGCCGGCGCCGACGGCCTCCTCCTCCCGGGCGACTCCGCCATGCGCGCGCTCAAAGGATTCGCGTCCTGGGCATGGGTCGCGATCCTCCTCCACTTCGTCATTGTCGCCACCGTCGCGCAGCTCGCCGTCGACTGGCTCTTGGAGTTCCGACTCTGACTCGGCAACGCGCGACGAACTCCCAGGCTGCGGCAGTCAACTTCACAGCCAGGGAGCGACCCGGCTGCTTTACGCTGACATCATGAACTGCCCCAGCGATGGAACCACCCTGTTGATGAGCGAGCGACAGGGAGTCGAAGTCGACTACTGCCCGCAGTGCCGGGGCATCTGGCTCGACCGGGGCGAGCTAGACAAGATCCTCGAGCGTATGCAGGCCGAAAGCGACGCGGCGCCAGGCTCGCAGTATGCAGAACCCCGCTATGACGACTACGAGGCACCCCGGTACGACGATCGACGTCGCGACAGTCATCACGACGACCGCCGACGAGAAGGCCACCACGGTGACCGACGCGGCGGCTACTCCGACGATCGCCAACGCGACCCCCGCTACCGCAAAAAGAAGAGTCCCTTCGAGTTCCTCGGAGACATCTTCGACTCCTGAGAGCTTCAGCACAGTCGTAGCTGCAGACGGTAGTCGGCCCTACGCCCGGACGATCATGAGCTCGTCCCAATGAGTTGTCGCCCTGGGCGTCAGCAGTCCACGCTTCATCTGCCAGGCCGGGCCGGGCCGGAGACCGCCATAGCCGAGCCCGAGCACCTCTCGGCCGGCCTTCTTCTGCACCGCGTCCACGAGCGTCGCGATACTCGCATCCTCGTGGACGTGCCTGAACAACTCGAGGGCCTGGTGCGCCTCAGCCGCGTGCAGATCCGTAAGCAGGAGCCCGGCCCGCGCATACCGCGTTTCCTCCTGAATCTGCGGGAGCAGCAGATGTGCCGCTCGCGTCAGCATGACCGGATCGGCCGTCGGATAGGGGAGCGGCACCCGGACAGCCGGATAGTGCTGCTGCTCGTGCCAGTGACTCGTGCCGGCGAACGCCTGCACCGACTTCGCCACCTGCCGGTGCTTCACCAGGCGCGCCGCGGCCTGCTGCGCATAGATCGAGAGCGCCTGCCGCATCCCCTCAATCGTGGACACCTTCTCTGAGAAGGAACGCGACACGATCAGCTCGTCTTTCTTCCCCGTGCGATCCTCCTCCGGGCCGATGCACGCGACCCCGCGCAGCTCGAGCGCGGTACGCATGACGACCACGGAAAAGCAGCGTCGGATCTGCGCAGGATCCGCGGTGGCGAGATCCCACACGGAGGTGATGCCGTACCCTGCGAGCCGCCGCTCGAGGCGCCGCGCGATCCCCCAGACCTCCGAGACCGGCAGTCGGCGCATCAGCTGCTCGCGCCACGCCTCCCGCGTCGCCGGCCGCACGCACACCCCTTCGAAGACCGGGATCTTCTTGGCCGCGCGGTTCGCGAGCTTCGCGAGGGTGCGGGTCGGCGCGATCCCGACGCAGACGGGCACGCCGACGAGCCGGCGCACCTCGTCTCTGATTGTGCGCCCGAGCACCGACATGGCCTCGGGATCGGCCGAAGTCCGACGATCCACCGCGGCGAACGCCTCGTCGATCGAATACACGTCGAGCTCGTGCGTGAAGCGCTCGAGCACCTCTACTGGTAGGTCCGATTGTTGAAGAGTGCACTTTTCATGCACTGTTCGTCGATGATGCGGAGGTCACGCGCGAAGGGCGTTGGCAGCCCTGCCTGAGCACGGTAGGTGAACATCCGGTGACAAAGCCGGCATGGGCTCGCGAACTGATTCGATAGATGTCAATATAGAAGTATGTCGAATCAAGAAGTCGAACTGGTCATCGTCGGGTCCGGTCCCGCCGGATACACCGCGGCGGTCTACGCGGCCCGCGCGGGTCTTGCGCCGAACGTGATCGCGGGCTCGGTCACCGCGGGCGGTGCGCTGATGACGACGACCGAGGTGGAGAACTTCCCCGGCTTCGTCGATGGCGTGCAGGGGCCGGAGCTGATGGAGTCGATGCGGGCGCAGGCTGAGCGGTTCGGCGCTCGGATCGTCTACGACGACGCGATTCGCCTCGAGCTCGACGGCGACGTGAAGACCATCGAGACCGGTGCCGGGGCGACGTATCGGGCGCGGGCGGTGATCCTGACGATGGGTTCCGCGTACCGCAAGCTCGGCCTTCCCGAGGAGGAGCGCCTGTCGGGGCACGGGGTGTCGTGGTGCGCGACCTGCGACGGGTTCTTCTTCCGGAAGCAGGAGATCGTCGTGGTCGGCGGCGGGGACTCCGCGATGGAGGAGGCCTTGTTCCTCACCCGGTTTGCATCGAAGGTGACCGTGGTGCACCGCCGCGACGAGTTCCGGGCGTCGAGAATCATGGCACAGCGCGTGCTGGACGATCCGAAGATCGAGGTCGCCTGGAACAGCGAGGTCGCCGCGATCCTCGGCGACGAGCAGGTCACCGGGCTCACGCTGCGCGACACGATCACCGGGGCCGAGCGGAGGCTCGACGCGACGGGGGTGTTCGTCGCGATCGGGCACGACCCGCGCTCCGAGCTCGTGACTGGGCAGGTCGACACCGACGCGGACGGGTACGTGCGGGTCGCGCACCCGTCGACGCGGACGAATCTGGCCGGGGTGTTCGCGGCCGGGGATCTCGTCGACCACACGTATCGGCAGGCGATCACCGCCGCGGGCACCGGCTGCGCGGCCGCGCAGGACGCCCAGCACTACCTGTCGCACCTCGCACCCGCCACCGTTTCCGAGCCTGTTCTGGAGGTCTCCGTATGAGCACCGTCACCCCCGTCACCGACGCCACCTTCCAGGCCGAGGTGCTCGAGTCCGAGCTGCCCGTCGTGGTCGACATCTGGGCGACCTGGTGCGGCCCGTGCAGGGCGATCGCCCCGATCCTGGACCAGCTCGCCGGCGAGTACGAGGGCCGGGTGAAGATCGTGAAGATCGACGCCGACCAGAACCCCGAGACCGTGACCGCGGCCGGCGTGACCTCGATCCCGACCCTCGGCTTCTACCGGAACGGGGAACGTGTCGACGTGCTGATCGGCGCGCACCCGAAACCCGTCTACGTCGCGAAGCTCGAGGAGCTGCTCGCATGACCGACGCCCTGACCCGCACCACCCCGAAACGGCTCTCCACCCTCGACAAGTGGCTGCCGCTCTGGATCGGCCTCGCGATGGTCGCCGGCCTCGTGCTCGGCCGGTTCGTGCCGGCGCTCTCCGACGCGCTGTCTGCGATGGAGGTCGGCGGGATCTCGGTCCCGATCGGGCTGGGCCTGCTGGTGATGATGTACCCCGTGCTCGCGAAGGTCCGCTACGACAAGGTCGCAGCCGTCACGGGTGACAAGAAGCTCCTGGTCTCCTCGCTCGTGCTGAACTGGCTCGTCGGGCCCGCGGTGATGTTCGCGCTCGCGTGGATCTTCCTGCCGGACCTGCCCGAGTACCGGACCGGGCTAATCATCGTCGGCCTCGCCCGATGCATCGCTATGGTCGTGATCTGGAACGACCTCGCCTGCGGCGACCGCGAGGCGACCGCGGTGCTCGTCGCGATCAACTCGGTCTTCCAGGTCGTGATGTTCTCGGTGCTGGGCTGGTTCTACCTGACTGTGCTGCCGGGCTGGCTGGGCCTGGACGCACAGGGACTGGAGATCTCGGTCTGGCAGATCGCGCTGAACGTGCTCGTGTTCCTCGGGATCCCGCTCATCGCGGGCTTCGCGTCCCGCTTCATCGGCGAGAAGCGCAAGGGGCGCGACTGGTACGAAGAGAAGTTCCTCCCGAGGATCGGGCCGTGGGCGCTCTACGGGCTGCTGTTCACGATCGTGCTGCTGTTCGCACTGCAGGGCAACGCGGTGCTGGCGAAGCCTCTCGACGTGGCGCGCATCGCGCTGCCGCTGCTGGTCTACTTCGCACTGATGTGGTTCGCCGGCATCCTGCTCGGCAAGGGCATCGGCCTCGGCTACGCGCGGTCGACGACGCTGGCGTTCACCGCGGCGGGCAACAACTTCGAGCTCGCGATCGCCGTCGCCATCGGGACCTTCGGGGCCGCCTCCGGCCAGGCGCTGGCCGGCGTCGTGGGTCCGCTCATCGAGGTCCCTGTGCTCGTCGGCCTCGTCTACGTCTCCCTCTGGGCCGCCAGAGCCTGGTTCCGCACGGATCCGTATACCGCTGAATCGAGGACGTCATGACCGACGCTGCCACCATCCCCGACGCCGAGGCATGCTCGCCGTCGACGACCCACGCAATCGGCGCGGAGGCGGCGAGCACGGTCGCCAGTGCTCTGAAGGCGCTGGCGGACCCGCTGCGGCTGCGGATGCTCTCCGCGATCGCGGCCGACCCGCGCGGCGAGTCCTGCGTGTGCGACCTCGCCGAGCTGGCAGAGGTCTCCCAGCCGACGGTCTCGCACCACCTGAAGGTGCTCAAGGAGACCGGGATGCTGGCCTCCGAGCGGCGCGGCACCTGGGTCTGGTACCGCATCGCGCCGGGCAAGCAGCGCGCCGTCGCGTCCCTCCTCGACGCGTTCGCTCCCGCCGCGGCCGTCACCGACGAACCCGAAGACGCCGCAGCACGGGCCGCGGCCCTGCAGCAGATGGACGCCCGCGTGACCCGCCTCGCCGAAGAGCTCGCGGACGAGCTCACCGGGCTGAACCGGGACCTCGTGATCGCGATCGTGCGCGAGTCCTACGCCGGCCTGGTGCGTTCAGCGAAGCTGACGGCGCACATGATCCCGCTGACCGAACGGTTCGCCCGGCAGCGCCTCGCCGACCTGGCCAGGGACCGCTCGGCCGGGGTGCCGCAGGTGCTGTTTGTGTGCGTGCAGAACGCGGGCCGCTCCCAGCTCGCCGCCGCGATCGTCAACCAGCTCGCAGGCGGTGCCGTGATCGCCCGCTCAGCAGGCTCCGCCCCTGCCTCGGACATGCACCCGCACGTGCGCTCCCTGCTCACGGAGATCGAGGGCGAGCAGGAAGCCGAGACGGCGTTCCCGAAGCCGCTCACCGACGACGCCGTGCGCGCGGCCGACGTGGTGGTCACCATGGGCTGCGGCGACGTCTGCCCGATCATCCCCGGCGTCCGCTACGAGGACTGGGCCGTGGGCGACCCGGCTCTCGCTTCCCCGGACGGGGTCGACGCGATCCGCCACGATATCGAGGGCCGCGTCCGCGAGCTCCTCGCCACGCTCACCGACTGAACGAAAGCGAACAACAATGACTGACCAGAAGCCTTCCGTCCTCTTCGTCTGCGTCCACAACGCCGGGCGCTCCCAGATGGCCGCCGGCTGGCTCCGCGAGCTCGCAGGCGACCGCGTCGAGGTCCGCTCCGCCGGATCCATACCCGCCGACCAGATCAACTCCGTCGCCGTCGAGGCGATGCGCGAAGTCGGCATCGACATCACCGCCGAACAGCCGAAAGTGCTCACCACCGAAGCGGTGCAGGACTCCGACGTGGTGATCACCATGGGCTGCGGCGACGCGTGCCCGTTCTTCCCCGGCAAGCGCTACGAGGACTGGAAGCTCGACGACCCGGCCGGACAGGGCATCGATGCCGTGCGCCCGATCCGGGACGAGATCAAAGGTCGCGTCGAAACGCTGCTGGCGGAACTGCTCGTCTGAGGGACTGCGAGGGACTGCGAGCACGGGAGGGGCAGCGGCCAATGGCCCTGCCTCTCCGCTGTGTTTCCGGGTTTCCTGGTCCCTGCGGCGAACACCGATGTGCCGTGAGGCGTGCGCCATCGATCGCGCTACAGCCCGTTCTTGCTCTACCGGGACGCGCCTCGCAGCGCTGCTTCGATCTGCTCCTGCGTAGGCGCTCCGGCGAACCCGTTCCTCGTCGCATAGACGCGGCACGCGAGCGAGCGGACCGGTGCTGTCGGGAACAGGTCGACGCCGTCGACGAGGATCGTGGGCGAGCCTCCGAACCGGGTGCTTACCGCCTCGGCCTCGGTCCGGATCGTGACCAGCTCGACAGGCACGGCCCTGAATCCAAGAGCGTCCAGTGCTGCGCGCGCGTTGGCTTCGGCCACGTCCGTGTTCGGGCAACCGACAATGTGCAGCAGCTCGACCTTCATGCGGCATCCTCGAATCGCGCGTCGTTCGACGCCCGGTCCGGGCCTGGCGGGAGAAGGATCAGGCAGAGCAGGCCGACACCGGCGACGACGAAAACATCGGCGACGTTCCCGACGAACAGGTCGCCGTAGGCGAGGAAGTCCGTGACCTGCCCCTGTCCGAAGGAGGGCGGGTTCAGGAGCCGGTCGACGAGGTTGCCGACCGCGCCGCCGAGGACCAGGCCCAACGCGGCACCCCACCGCGCGCCACGCAGCCGCACAGCGAACACAACTACCGCGATGGCGGCGAGGAGGCCGACGAGGGTGAAGATCCAGGTGGACCCGGAGCCGAGCGAGAACGCGGCTCCGGGGTTGTAGACCAGGGACAGGCCGAACAGGTCGCCGACCAGCGGAACCCGCTCGCCAGAAGTCAACTGCGCCACAGCGAGGGCCTTCGACCCCTGATCGAGGGCCACGGCGAGCACGGCGACCGCGAGGGCGACGCCGAGTGCCCTCCGACCTTTCGGGGAGGGCGGGCTCGTCCCCTCGGCGACGACGGTGCCCTGCGCGGTCACGCGATCGACTTCCTGGTGCGCGCGGCGCGCAGCCCGTTGAGGATCACGATCACCTCGGCGATCTCGTGCACCAGCACCACCGCGGCCAGCCCCAGCACGCCGAACAGGGCCAGCGGCAGCAGGGCGGTGATGATCAGCAGCGACAGGATGATGTTCTGATTGATAATGCGCCGTCCGCGACGGGCGTGGTCGAACGCCCGCGGGAGGAGCCGCAGGTCGTGGCCGGTGAAGGCGACGTCGGCGGACTCGATCGCGGCGTCGGAGCCGGTCGCGCCCATCGCGATGCCGATGTCCGCGGCGGCGAGGGCGGGGGCGTCGTTGATGCCGTCGCCGATCATCGCGACCGAGCCGTGCCTGCCCAGCTCGCCGATCGCGGCGGCCTTGTCCTCCGGGCGCAGCTCGGCGCGCACATCCTCGATCCCGGCCTGCGCGGCCAGCGCCCGGGCGGTGCGGGCGTTGTCGCCGGTGAGCATGGTCATCCCGACGCCCTGGGCGGCGAGGGTGCGGACCACCTCGGGGACTTCGGGTCGCAGCTCGTCGCGGACCCCGATCGCGGCGACCGGGACGCCGTCGCGGTGCACGATCACGACGGTCATGCCCTGCTCCTCCAGGCCCGCCACCTGGTCCTTGAGCGTCCCGGCGTCCAGCCATCGAGGGCTGCCGACGGTGACTCGGGCCCCGTCGAGGGTGCCCTCGATGCCGTGCCCGGCCTGCTCGGTCACGTCCAGGGCGGCGGGGGCTCCGGGCGAGGCGGCGGTGATCGCGGCGGCCAGCGGGTGGGTGCTGTGCTGCTCCAGGGATGCCGCCCAGGCCAGGGCCTGCGCCTCGGTCACGCCGTCGGCGGTGAGGATGGCGGTGACGGCGGGCTCGTTGCGGGTGAGGGTGCCGGTCTTGTCGACGGCGACGTGGCGGATCACGCCGAACCGTTCGAACACGGCACCGGACTTGATGATCACGCCGAACCTGCTCGCTGAGCCGATCGCGGCGACGACGGTCAGCGGGACGGAGATCGCCAGCGCGCACGGCGACGCGGCGACGAGCACCACGAGGGCGCGGGTGATCCACAGCTCCGGGTCGCCCAGCAGCGAGCCGATGACCGCGACGAGGGCGGCGAGGATCAGCACGCCGGGCACGAGCGGGCGGGCGATGCGGTCGGCCAGGCGGGCGCGGTCGCCCTTCTCGGCCTGCGCCTGCTCCACCAGCTCCACGATCGTGGTCAGCGAGTTGTCGGTGCCCGCTGCGGTCGTCTCGACCTCCAGGGCACCGGCGGTGTTGATCGCCCCGGCCGACACCGCGTCGCCGGGCTCGACCTCCACCGGGATCGACTCCCCGGTGATCGCCGAGGTGTCCAGGCTCGACCGGCCCGTCCGGACGATCCCGTCGGTCGCGATCCGCTCACCCGGACGCACGAGCATCAGCTGACCAACGGCCAGATCCTTCGCGGCGACCTCCACGGGCGCGCCGTCCTGCCGGATGGTCGCGGTCTCCGGGACCAGCTTGAGCAGCGCCCGCAGCCCGCCGCGGGCGCGGTCCATGGCCTTGTCCTCCAGCGCTTCGGCGATGGAGTACAGGAACGCCAGCGCCGCGGCCTCCTCGACGTAGCCGAGGATGACCGCGCCGACCGCGCTGATCGTCATCAGCAGCCCGATGCCCAGCTTGCCCGTGAACAGCTTGCGGATCGCGCCGGGCGTGAACGTCGACGCACCCAGCAGCAGGCCGATCCAGAACGCCACCAGCGCCGGGATCTCCGCACCCGTCCATTCCAGGACCAGGCCCGTACCGAACGCTACGCCGGAGAGCACCGGGACCATGATCCCGCGGTCACGCCACCACGGACGCTCCCGCTCCTCCTCGGCCTCCTCGCTGACCCGGGTCTCCGGCTCGTCGCAGCCGCACGCCGCGCTCACGCGCCCGCTCCCGTCCCACAGCAGCCCGGCACCGTGCACTCGGCGTCCATGCACGGCGCGTGCTCGTCCACGGCCAGCGTCACGTCCACCAGCGCCGTGAGCGCCGCCGCGAGGTGCGGGTCGGCGATCTCGTAGCGCGTCTGCCGACCCTCGGGCTCGGCGACTACGATCCCGCAGTCGCGAAGACAGGTCAGATGGTTCGACACGTTGGAGCGCGTCAGCTCCAACTCGCGCGAGAGCACGGCCGGGTAGCTCGGGCCGTCCAGCAGGGTCATCAGGATCCGGGAGCGCGTCGGGTCCGCCATGGCCCGGCCCAGCCGGTTCATGACGTCGAGACGCGAAGCAATAGTCAGCATGCACTGAACTATACAGCAAGCACTGAACTATTGTCGATGATGGCGAACCATGCACCCGCGACCCAGCAGCGGCACTCCCGCCCCCGCGGAGCCCTCACGACACCCGCACCGGCGGGCGCGGTACAGTCGCAGAGGAGGCAGTTCCTCGAACATCCACCCGCACCCACACCAAAACGACGGCACGGGCGGAAGTTCCCGCCAAAACCGTCAATATTCACCGGAACATCTAGGTTTTTTAGAGCATTCGGGCGCGGGTGTCGAAGAGTTCCAGTTCGGCGGGGTGTAACTGCGCTTGCACGACGAAGCTGCGGTCTTTGATCTTCCAGAGGCCCTGCCCGATGCCGAGCCCAGGGAGAAGTGAGCGTTCGGTTCCGGTGAGTCCGAGGGTTTGTGCGGTGACGCCGAGCTGATCGCTCTCTTGCCGGTACACGATCCTCGTTTCGGCGTTCGCGAGCAGCGACGATGCGAGGGCGCGCATTCTGGAGCCTTGGTCGCCGACGTTCTCCAAGTCGGTGAGCTTGTGGAAGATGAGCAGGTTGCTGATGCCGTAGTGGCGGGCGAGCCGCCATTGCGCATCCATGCGGGCAAGCAAGCTTGGGTAGGACATGAGGCGCCAGGCTTCGTCGTAGACGACGAAGCGCTGACCGCCGGACGGGTCTTGGAGCGCTGATTCCATCCACGCCGCAGAGCAGGTCATGAGCACGGCGAGCAGGGCGCTGTTCTCCGAGACGCGGGACAGGTCGAGGGAGAGCATCGGCAGCGTCGGGTCGAACTTCTCCGTCGACGGCCCATCGAACAAGCCGCTGAGATCCCCGGCGACCAGCCGTCGGAGCGCGTGCCCGAGCATCCGCCCGTCTTCTGCGAGCCGGCCGTCGGGATCGTCCGCCGATGAGGGCGAGAGGATGCGGTCGACGACCATCGGTAGGATCGGCACCTCCGCTGATCTGACGGCGTCTGCGAGAGCGATATCGATCGCGGTGTGCTCGACCGGAGAGAGCCGCCGGTCGAGCACGGTCTCCGCGAGGGCGCCGATGAGATCCCGGCGGCGGGCTGCGACCTGTGTAGCCCAGTCGGCGTCCGGGATGCCCGCGGCCCGGTATCCCTCATCGAGCGGGTTCAAACGGGTCGGGAGCGAGGGGCCGAGGACGATCGCGCGGCCCCCGACGGCGCGGGCGACGGGGGTGTGCTCGCCTTTCGGGTCGCCGGGAACGTAGACGCGCCGCCCGAACGGGAGCGCCCTCGTGTAGAGCGCTTTCGCAAGCGACGACTTCCCGCTTCCGACGATCCCGGCGAGGATCAGGTTCGGGGCGGTGATGACGCCTTGCCGGTACAGCTCCCACGGGTCGTACACGAAAGATCCGCCGGAGTAGAGGTCTTGTCCGATGAAGGTGCCGGCGGAGCCGAGCCCGCCTTCGGCGAGGAACGGGTAATGCCCCGACAGCGTGGCCGAGGTGTCCTGGTGGCGCGGGAGCCGGAACCGGCCCGGCGTGCACAACGCCGCCGGTCCCTCCTCTCCGGCACGAGGCAGGTAGCGAGTGGCACGGCGGGCTTCGCGTGCTGCTGCCGCCTCCGCCCGCAACTTCGCCACAGTTTCGGCGCGGGCTTCGGCGTGGATGCGGGCGGCGGCCTGGGCGCGGGCTTTCCGGTGCCGGCGGAGCTCTCCTTCGGGCCCGACGAGCACCGAGGTATGCAGACGTCCCGGATCGGTGTCGTCGCTCATCGGCCGAGCCCCCGCCCCGTCTGCCTGCCGGGCTGCTCGCGGCGGATGGCCGGGGTGCCGAGGCGGTCTCGCCGCGACTGCTCCCGCGCGGCCTCGCGCGCGAGGATCGGCCCCGCCCGCACCCCAGACGGGGCGGCGATCGCAGACGACGGCGATTCGGTAGTGGTGGCGGCGTGGCGGGGGTCTTCGAGGCCGAGCAGCACCGGGGACGGGAGGACGTCCATGTGCCGGTAGAGGGCGAGGTGCCGGTGATCCTGGTTGTAGACCAGCGTGTAGGCGTCCAACTGGGCAGTGCAGTCGAGGAGGCCTTGCGGCGGCGTGTCGTAGACGTACCCGTTCTCGAGCGCGGCATCCACGGTCTCGTCACCGTAGTCGTAGCCCGCGAGTTCCTGGATCACGGCATCGGCGCCGCCCTGGTCGATGAGGTCGAGGAGCCGGTCGGCTTCGCCGCCTTGCAGGAAGACCACGTTGATCAGATGCCCGACTTCCGGCATTTCTGCGGCGGGGTGCCAGGCGATCCGGCCCGCCGCCGCGGATGCCGCATCGAGGCGTCGTTCCGCCTCACCGATGAGCGCCGCCGCCTGCCGCAGCTCCCCGGCGGTCGTGAGTGCATCGCGGACGCCCGTGGCGCGGTCTCCGGCGTCGTCGGCGGCGCGGTCGCGCGAGCTCTCGTGGGCGGTGGCGATCTGGGTGAGGACTTGTTCGAGGGATCGGACGCTGCCGAGGAGATCGCCGAGCACCCCGTACATGTCCTCCGGCTGCTCGAAGGTGCGGCTGGCGTGCGCGAGCGCCCGCATCGCCTCATAGGCTTCCTCCGCGTCAGCGACGGGATCGGTGAAGGTCAGCATGTCCGATGCTCCAATCGTGAAGATGATTCGTATGCCAGGTGCGCGAAGGTTCGCCGCTGGTTCAGATGGGGCGGCAGAGCGGGAGCGCGGCCGCGGTGAAGGCCTGCGCCTGCTGGCCGACCAGGCGGCGGGTTTCGCAGGACGCCTGGATCGCGGCCTGCTCGATCTGCGATACCGCGGCATCCAGTTCCCCATTGGTGGGTGCGGAGACGGAGACGAGGCCGACGACGCGGAGCACCCCGTGCCCCGCGGTCAGCTCAGATTCTTGTTGCAGCACGTCGCCGTATTCGGCGGTGGCCTGGGTGTCTTCGACCTGGCCGATCTTCCGGCGCTGGGCGGCGTCGGCGACCATCTCGGTCTTCTTCCGCCGCAAATCCCTGGCGGCCTGATCCGCCCGCACCGGCAGATAGTGCAGCGACAAGGAGCGCAGCACCCCGCCGGTCAGCACGAGCGGGGCGAGGAACCCGGGGAAGGTCTGCGCCCTCGGCCATTCGCTGATCCACAGCACCGCGTGGTGCGCGCTGTCGGAGCGCAGCCGGTCCCAGGCCTCGTTCACCGCAACCGGGCCCGCGGTCGCGAGCTCCCGGCCGAGCGCGCCGTGACGTTCCAAGGCGGGGCCGGCGGCGGGGTCATAGGCGGTGCGGAGGATCAGGGCGACATCACCCGGGGTGAGCCATCCCGTCATCTGCAGCTCGGCGGAGCGCAGCGCGGTCTGGAACGACTGCATCTCCTGCCCGAGCACCACCGCCGCTCCCTTCATGCCGCCGCCCGCGGAACGGATCTGCCGGGTAGCGGCTCGCATGTCAAGGGAGAGCGACACGGTGGTGGCGTGGCGTTCCCCGGCGGGGCCCGCCCGTTCGATGAGCTCCCGGTAGGTGTTCGCCGCCCAGGAGCCGTCGTCGTGGCCGTGTTCGCGCCACCACTCGGTCAGCCCCGACCCGGAATCGGGCAGGGTGCGCTCTTGCACCTGGATGCGGGCGATCCTCCCGGACCGGCACGCGGCCGCAAGGACGCGACCCCAGCCGGTGACACGGCGCTGCTGCTCGCCGGGGTCGAGAAGCACGAACGCGGGATGCGCCACCCCGCACACGACGGTGAGGGTCTGGGCGTGCGGGTCGTGGATCATCGCCGCCCCCGTCTCGGGGTCCACCCATTCCCGGAGCGCGGCGAGGTCGCCGGGGAGCGCGAGCGTGCCCGCCGGGCGCGGCTTCACCACCCTGCGCCGATACTGGGTTTGCTTCGCGCGGGTGCGGAGGAGCCAGCGGGTGACGATCGGCGCCCACTCGATCAGCTTCCGCCCGCCGACGGGCACCCACGCGATCACCACCAGGGATGCCCACGCCGGCGACGACCAGGCAAGGCCCTGTCCGCCGCCCGTGTAGAGGCCGGTGACGATGATGCCGAGCGCGGTCGCGAGGACGAGAAGCTGTGGCAGGGAGAGGCCGAGGAGCAGGCCGCGCTTGGTGAGGCGAGAGAACTGCACCGGACGCAGCTCGAGCGTCGCTTCGGAGGTGTTCGCGCTCATGGGTTACTGCTTCCCGGTCGGGGCGGGCGGATCGGTCCTTGGCGGCGAGGGCGGCGGGAGCACCGCGGGCGGCTGCTGCACCGGCGGCCCAGGCGGCGGAGCCGCCGGCTCGGACGCACTACCCGCGTGCCCGTCCGCTGCGTCACCGATGGCCTCGCCGATCTTCGGGCCCGCGGTCGCGGTCTCTTTCACGACGACTCCTGCGGCGACGGCCGCCGCGACCGGCGGCGCAGCAGCCGCAGCCGGGGCGGCCGGTGCGGCCGTGCCTCCGGTGGCAGCCGGGGCTGCGGTGCCGGCCGCGGCAGGCGCCGCCGCTGGTGCTGGGGTGGGTGTGGGCTTCGGCGTTCCGGCGCCCTTGCCGGTGTCTGCGCCGTTGAGCACTTGCTTCGGGGCGGGGCCGTTCGGCTTCGACGGGAGCGGGACGGGCCGGTTGAGGGCGTTCTTCGCCTCCTGCTCCATCGAGGACGCCTGATACATGTCGAAGCCCACGAAGCTCAGGAACTTGTACGCCAGGTACGGGGCGAACGCGGCGACGAACAGCAGCACGATCCCGGCGATGGGTTCGGACAGGGATTTCAGGTCGAGGCTGATGGGTGCGGCGACCTGGGTGGTGGCGATGAGGAAGATCACCACGATCACGAGCTTCGACGCGATCAGCGCGACCACGAACGTCGCCCACTTCCCGAACCAGCCGCGGGACGCTTCCCAGGTGAGGCCGGCGAGCGCGACCGGGCCGAACACGATCGCGACCAGCAGCAAGGCCTTCCGGATGAGGAGGCTGAACCAGAGGATGAAGATCGCGGCGATCATGAGGCCCGCGAGAAAGATCGTCAGCAGCGCCCCCGCACCCCCAGCAACCGAGGTGATGGTGACCGCGGTGATGAGGAGCGCGAGCCGGTCGTCCATGCTCTCGATCGTCTGCCCGGTGGCCTGGATGATGCCGACGCAGAGCTGATCGGTGATTTCGAGCAGCAGGGCGGTGCAGGTGATGAGCACGAACGAGCCGAGCACCGATTTCGCGACCCCGAGCGCGGCGCGGGTGAGTGCGGACGGGTCGCGGCGGGCGAGGCCGGTGATGAGCTGGAAGCAGAAGAACAGGAGCGTCACGAACACGGCGATGCCGAACAGGATGTTGTAGACCTTCACGTATCCGTCGCTGGTGACGTCGACCGAGGTGGTGGTGGAGAACACGTCCCACATGCCCTGGAACAGGGTGGACACGGCGAGCCCCATCGCGGAGGCGATCCACCCGAAGAAGAGGCCGGCGGGGCCCTCGCCGATCGCGGTGCAGACGGTGGAGACGCCGGGGATGTCGCAGATACTCACCCTGAACCACCACCCGGCTAGTTGACGGCCTGGCCGACGGTCCAGAAGAAGTTGATGAGCGTGACGGCCGCACCAGCGAGCACCGCCGCACCGCACGACACGAGCACGCCCGTCTTTCCCCTCGACGCGAGGTGCGGGTTGCTGCTATTCGCGCCGAAGCCCCAGACGATCGCGGACACGATGAGCGCCAGCACGCTGAGGATGAGGCCGACGGTCATCACCGCGCCGACGATGTCGCGCAGTTGCGCGATCCCCGGAAGCCCGTTGCTGTTCGGGTCGATATCGATCATGGTTGGGCACTCCTGCCGGTCGGTGAAGCGGACGCGATCCGTCCGACAAGCAGGTGCACTCAGCAGGCCCGGTGGCCGAGCCCTTAGATGCGGTCGCCGATGGTGAGGAGAAAGTTCGCCCAGGCGATGCCGGCGCCGGCGAGGGCTGCGGTGCCGAGGGCGACGAACACGCCGACGCGGGCTTTCTGCGCCGTGTAGGGGTTCCCGGTGTGGGAGGCGATGGCCCAGATGGTTGCAGAGACGAGGAGGGTGAGCACGGCGCCGATGAGGACGTAGGTGAGGAGCGCGCCGATCACCGACGCGAACTCCCCGGATGCGCCGACGGCGCCGAAGTCGGGAAACACGTTCACCGGGCACCTCCAAGGTTCGCGCGACACCCGGGCGCGCCCGTCGTGCCGTCACTCGGGACCGCGCCGTGCTGCGCCAGCCACTCGACTGCGTTCACCGGGGGCTGGGCCTGCCCGCCGGGGCGGATCTCGACGTGCAGGTGCGGGCCGGTCGAGCGGCCGGAGGAGCCGACATCGCCGATGTGCTGCCCGGCCGCGACGGTCTCCCCGCTGGTGACGTAGATGCCGTCCTGCCACATGTGCGCGTAAGAGGACGCGACCCGGGCGCCTTGGACGGTGTGTTCGATGACGATGAGGCCGCCCCATCCGGAGCTGAACTCCGCGACGGTCACGCGGCCGTCGGCGACCGCGTAGATCGGGGTGCCGTCGGCGGCGGCGAGGTCGGAGCCGGAGTGAAACTGCCGCTCGCCGGTGAAGGGGTCGGTGCGCCAGCCGAAGCTATCCGTGTTCGTGTACGAGCCCTCGGGAAGCGGGAACACGACGCGGCTGGTCTCCGGCACCGCCCCGCCACGGTTCCCGCCGCCGCTGGGGGCGGGCTTGGTGAGGGCGGTGAGGATCGCTTCGGCGACGGGCTGCCAGTTCCGGTACCGATCCGGGAACGCCGACACTTCGACGGCTTGCGCGGCGGAGCCTGGGTCCATCTGCTGCCAGCCGGGAATGTCGAGCAGGCCCCGCGGCGAGGGGAAGTTCGGGCCCTGCTCACCACCGTAGAACGCCTTCGCCTGATAGGTCGGGTTCATAAGCTCAGCGACCGTACCCCAGCCCGCGGCCGGCCGCATCTGGAACAACCCCAGGCTGTCGTGATCGGAGGCGTCGCCGTCGTTCGGGTAGTTCCCGGATTCGGGGTAGGCGCCGGTGTTGGCGAGCATCCGCAGCCGGGACTCGGTGAGCGCCGCCATGAGCGCGATGCGCACACCCGCCTGGCCGACGCCGGGGATGCTCGCCCCGGTGGTGATGATCGTCGCCGCGTGGGTGAGCTGCCGCTTCTCGAGCGTAACCGAGGTGCCATCGGCAGTGGTCGCGGCGAGCTTGTCCGGGATCGGGCCGACCGTCAGGGAATCCGTGAGGCAGAACCCTAACGGGCCCATGAACGCTCCCATGCCGACCAGCGCGGTCGACGGTCCGACGCAGAACAGCACCAAGAACAGGACGAGCAGCTTCTTCACCATCACCGAGCCGTCCTCGCTATCGGAGCGGGGTGTCGAGAGCGGAGAGCCGCAGCAGCCGGCAGTCCTCGTCGTCCGGGCAGGCGGCGAAGATCGTGAACGACACCGGGCGCGCATCGGTAACGCCCTGCCCTTCCCAGACGCCGGTCCGGTGCCGGGTGCCGGTGACTGTGTACGCGGTCGCACCCGGCAGGAGCGTGCCGGGGCGGGCGTCGGCGGCGATGCCCGCCCAGCTCTCGGGAAAGGTGATCGTGTCGATGGTGAGCCATTGCCGGGTCGAGTAGTTCCGCAGTTCGGCCCAGGCGGCATCGTCTGGGAGGTAGGCGCGGAGGTCTGCGGCGAGGCCTGGTGCTTCGTCCGGGTCCGCGACATCGATGATCGCCTGCATGTACTCGTGCGGGCTGTAGCCGAGGCCGGTATCCCACGCGAACAGCCCCTCGGCTACGTCCCGCGCAAACCGTTCCGCGTCTGAGACGGCCGGGAGCTCGCGCGGCGAGAGATCCCGGTCAGCACCAGGCGTCTCGGACGCCGAGACGCGGGGGCCGGGTGATGATTCGGGGGCGGGGCCGCGCAGCAGGCCATAGATGCCGGCGCCGACGAGCAGGGCGAGGACGATGCCGCCGCCGATGAGGGCGATGCGCAGGCGCCGCGACGCCTGCTCCGGCTCGGTGGTCTGACGCATACGGGCTTCCTTCCGGCGAACGGGCGAGTTCGGTACCCGGAAGGTGCACACGCACAGCCGGCGGCTCGTAGCCGCCGGCAGGCAGGTTTAGACGGCCTGCACCTCCGTGCTGCCCGCCGCAGCGTTTTCGCGGGCGGCGCGGATGAGGGCGAAGAACGCGATGGTCTCGGCGAGCACGGCTTCGGCGCGCTCCCACTCCGCCCCGGTCAGTTCCGCGGCGAGGGTGCCCGGGTCGTATTTCTGGGTCCAGCCGTCCATGTCGGCCCAGAGCGCGACGAACGCGCGCGGCGGCAGCACCACGAGCGTCAGCTTCGGACGCTCCACCGGCCGTACCGGCTTCTTGCCCTTCTTGCGACCCGTGGAGGTGATGCGGGCGATCGCCGCAGCGGCGAGCTGCGCGAGCTCCGCCGTCCGTGCCTCCCTGGCGGCTGCGGCACGCACTTGCTCGGCAGAGGCGGCGGCCTGCATGCGCACGGGGTCCGGCTGGGCGGGGTTGACGGCGATCCGGTCGAGCTCGTGCAGGGAGAGGGCGGTGTTCATGCGCAGGTGCGCGCCGTGCACTTTCCCGCCGGCCTCGATCCGCGCCAGCTCCTCGACGGCCTGGGCGCGGATGTGCTCGGGTCGGGTGTCGTCGTTTGCGAGATCCTTCAATCTGCCGATTTGTTCGAGCATCGTCTGCGATCCGTGCCCGGTGACCATGCGGGCGGCCTGCACCCGGGCTTCCCCGGCGGAGCGCGGTGCCGTCGATTCGACGGCACCGTGGACTTCCGCAGAATCCTGCGGATTCTCGCCGTCGGCTCCGAACCGTGTTGCGGCCTGCCGGCGGGCGGCGTCTTCGGCGAGCACGACCTTCAGCTCCCGGTAGAGGGATTCGGCTTCGATCAGGGAGAGGGGTTTGTGCAGCGAGTTGTCGTTCTGTTCCGCGAGGAGCTGGGAGAGGCGGCCGGAGAGGTTCGACCGCACCCACACGTTCGTGGAGCGCTGCCCGAGCAGGCGCAGCGCTTCGAGGCGGCGGCGCCCGCAGACGAGCACCCCGTCCGGGGTGACGGTGATCGGCTGCAACAGGCCCTCTGCACGGATGGACTCGGCGAGCGCCGGAATGTCGCCGAGGTCGGTGCGGTGGCGCTTCCCGACGGTGATGGAGTCGAGGGAGCGTTCCAGCTCGATATGCCCCGGGCTACTGGCAGCCATGGCAGCCACCTCCGTCTGGGGTGGACAGCACCACCTCCGACAGCACCCGGTCGTCGGCGAGGAGCGCGCGGAGGGGTTCGCCGGTGACCAGGCGGTGCAGGATGCCGCGTGCGGCGCTGGTGTGCGCCTGGTTCGGGTCCGGCGTCCCCAGCGCCACCCGCAGCATCGCAAGCCACGAGGCGGCGGGGATGTCGAGGAGGGCGCGGGCGTGGTAGTCGCGGCGCAGCGACTCGAACGCGGAAGCCCGCGACGCTGATTCTGCGAGCCGGGTGATGATGTACTCGATCCCGCCCCGTGCAGCCTCGACCGGCCAGCCGAGCAGATGGAACAGCGCGACCGCGTCTTCGACGGCCTGCCCCACCCGGGCGGGGGTCTCGTCGTGCTCGGGTTCCTCGATGAGGTCGGGGGCGGGGATTGTGAGGCTGTGGTGGTAGTCGGTCAGCGGGTTCTCCCGGTCCGAGAAGCGCTCTGCGTCGTGGTGGGTGGAGAACTTCGGTCGCCGCGCCTGATGCACGGAGCACAGCAGCCCGTTCGCGCGTTCCTCGGCGATGCAGGTCACTTTCACTGCGCGGGTGATGACGGCCCAGGGGTCGTCGGCGCGCCTCACGGCGCCGGTGCGCATCGCGTCGAACGCCGCGGCGGCCGCTTCCCACGGGTCGAGGCCGTGCCGGCGCGCGAGCGCGGCGTACTTGTCGGCCGCGTGCCGCATGAGGGCTGCGACTTCGGGGTCGTGCCGCCACGCCCATCGGCCTTCCTCGTGCAGGCGGATCAGCAGGGCGCGGAGCCCTTCGGAATGCTCGAACCCCCACCGCGCATCCCGTTCGGGACGTGCGGCAGGGGTGCTCTTCGTGCGGGTCTGGTTCATGATGACGGCACCTCCTACATGGCAGGTGCGCCCCGCGTGCCTGGGGCCGGGAAGGTCCTGCGCGAACCGGGCTGCTGACTCGTGCATGGCGGATCACCTCAGCCCCATCCCCGAACGCGCGGGCTCCGGTCGTGTCTGGCGTCTGCGGCCCCGGATCGACAGATCGGGCAATCGCGATGCCCGCTCACTCCGGACCGCACGCTGTTCGGCGCGGTCCTGCTTGCGGTCGGCGCGGGCGTCGCGGAGGCGCTGGGCGAGCTCGGCCCGCAGATCGAGCCCCCACCCGGTCGCGCGGGCGCCGCCCTGCATCGCCAGCTCGGTCGGCCGCACCCACCGAATCTGCGTCCGCCGCTTCGCCTCAGCATCCGGCTCGGCTTCTACCGTGTCGCGCTCGGCGCGGTCGCTCCCGGTCAGGGAGGGGTCGCGGTGTACGGCGAGCATCGACCGCTCCGCCTCCACCTGCTCAGGCCCGCCCGGCGAGGTTCGTTCGGCGTTCATCGCCGCAGCGAGCGCGGGATGCAGACGCGACCGCGCCGCCTCCGCTACTTCGGGGCCGTGTTCGTGGTACATGACGGGTCCTCCTCGTCTCTGGGGTCATCTGCAGCCGTCGCGGCTGCTGCATCGGTCGTTGGCATAGCGATGACTGGCTGTTCGGTGCCGGGCTCGGCTTCCGGCGTGGGGCTGGGTTGCGGGAGCCAGCGGCCGACGGTCGAGGGGTGCACGTCGAGGTAGTGGGCGATCTTCTTGTTCGACCAGCCGCCCGCCCGCAGCACCTCCGCCACCTCACGCCGCGACCACCCATCCCGCCCCTGCTCTGGCATCGGCGGATCACCCGCTTCGGCGCCGGGCTCCGCATCGGGCGCCAGCACCGCAGCGAGCACCGGCGCTCGGAGCGCCGGTTCCAGCGACGCCACCGGCACCGGCCCGCCCGGCCGCTCCGCGGCCTCGACGTGCAGTTCCGCGGCTTCCTCAGCAGCCGTCTCAGGGGCCGGTTTGGGTTGGTGGCGGGTGAGGATCACGGTGAGGTGCGTGATCGCGAGCAGCACCAGCGGTGGCACTGCCGCAACCGACGCCGCGAGCACCGCAGGCACATCCGCATCGGCGGCGACGATCGCGTGGATCGAGTTCGCCGTCACCGACAACCCAGCTCCAGCGATGAGCAGCATCCAGGGGTACCAGGCGGTGCGGGTGCCGGCGAGCGCGACGACGGCGACGGTCGCAACGACGATGACGCCGTCCACGATCAGCGGCCACGCCCACGCCTGCCCCTCCTCGATCCCGGAGCGGCGGGCGAGATCGGCCAGCGCAATGAAGGAAAGCCAGAACGCCCCGCACGCGATCAACACCGTCCCCGCCACCGCCGTCACCACGGCGAGCCAGCCACCCCGGCGCTCCCTCCTCATGTTCATGCGAGCACCCGCCCTCGATCAACTGGGGCACGCTGCGCAACCGGGCGCGCCGTGGCAGGTGCGGGTGCTGCCGGGGTGGTGTTCGGAGTGCGGTAGGCGGAGCGGATCGTGCGCTCGATCTCCCGCGGCGGCAAGCCAATCCCTTCCGCAACCGGCCCGAGCGCCTGAAACGCTTCCGCCAATGTGGCGCCGTTCTCCGCGAGGCGGCACGACGCCCAGAACAGGCCCTGGTTCCGTTCGCCTTCGCCTTGCCCTTCCAGCCATGCCGCGATCCGCTTCGCCCGCTCCTCCACAGTGCCGCGGAACGGGCGCGCCTCCCACGACGACCGCACGGGCCTCGGGTCCAGAAACTCCCGCAGCGCGCCCGCGTCGACGGGATGCACGTCGCCAGTGGCGAGGTCGAGGAGCTGATACGCGACCGTCTCGCCGTCGATGATCGTTCTCGACGGCGGGGCGACGATGTAACCAGCGGTGCCTCGGAAATCGAGCTGCGCCGCCCCCGACGCCCACGACCGCTGCTCGATGGCGGCTGCCGGATATTAGGCGTGCAACCCGCCCGACGGGGTGACGACCTGCACCGCCCACCCATCGAGCAGGCCCGCCTCGGTGGCCTGCTGCCAAGAGGCGGGACCGCGCGGCGGGTCGCCCTTCACATCGACATCGACAACCTCGATCCCCGAGATGGGGCCGGTCGGGATGCCGATGTTCGCATCCGGCCACCGCCGCCACCACGCCTCAACCTGCGCGGGATCGGTGCTGGCATCCTTGAAACCATGCGCGACGAGCGGCCGCTTCTCACCCGGCACACAAGGAAACACCGGCACCCCCAGCGAAACATAGTGGCGGGCGGCGTCCGCGAGACTCATGCGGGCGACCGGCGCGAGGAGCTGTTCGACGTCCATCACAGCCCCCGCACCAGCGACGAGGAACGCGCCGACCGTGCCGCAGCTGGCTTCCGCGCGGACGAGCGGGCCGACGGCTTACGCTCGACCTGCTTCGCCGCCGAGACTTCGGGACCCTCGCGGGTGAGGCCCGGCGGGGTGCCGTCGCCAAGCTGTTCGGTGTCGAGCCGATCCAGGATCTCGACGGCGACCTTCCGCACCCGCTCCGCGGTCGCCTGCACCACCTGGATCGGGTTCTTCCCGTCGGCGGCCATCGCCCACCCCGACACATACGGGATCGTGAAGGCGGTCGTGTCCATCCCGTGCGCGGCCCCGACCATGAGCGCGACGGACTCGGCTTCGACTTCGCCGATCCCGCGATGCTGGCGGGCTTCCTCCTGGTCGGGGCCGTGCATCTTCACGTGCGCGAGCTCGTGCACGAGGGTCTTCACCTGGGCGGCATCGTCCATATTCGTCCGCACCGCCACCTGCCGAGTGTCGAAGTTCGTGCTGCCGTTCGCGCCGTGGATCATGCCCTCGTGCGGCACCGGCAAGAACTGGAACCCAGCCTCGGCAACCTGCCGGATCAGCCCATCACGAAGCCCCGCCGGGGCCTCGCCTTCGAGAAGCTGCGGCGAAGGCGGGAGCGGCACATCCGGGCCGCTGGTTTGAGAGATGTCGAAGACGTAGGCGACTTTCGCGCCGATCATCCGCGACCTGACGACCTCGCCCGGCTTCGGCTGCTCTTTCGGGGCGAGCTTGCGCCACGACATCGGACCAGCAGGAGTCTTCGACGCGAACTTCCCGGTCACCGGCGCGAGAATCGCGTACCCCTTCTGCCCCTTCTGAACCTGGCGGCCGAGCTGCTCCCACTGCCGGAACCCGGCCACGTACGTCGGCATCGGCTCGGGCACCCGGCCGGCTTCCCAGGCGGCCTGATGCTGGGCGAAGATCAGCCACGAGTTGTTCACGCTGCGGGACCGGAACTTCGCCGCAAACGTCAGCGCCTGCTTCCAGTCTTCACCGGTGACCAGCTTCTCGACCTGCGCGTTCAGCTGCTCGCGCACCTCGTCGAGCTTCGCCTCCCGCGCGGCGCGCGCCTCTTCGGGGGTTCTCCTCGCAGCCATGACCGCCTCCTCTCGTCATCGGGGCGGCCCGAGAACGGGGTGCCCGTGCAAGCGAGGTACGCCGGGGATGCCGGCGGCGGGTCGAGACGGTCAGCGAACAGTAAGAGGTAGGTTGGCCGTCAGGACCCAACGGCACCTGACGTAGGACTACCGATAGCAGCCCATGAGAGATTCGTTCCCGCGGTCGGGCGAACTGCGTCCATTCCCTGCGCAGAGAATGTCTAAATGCTGGTCACAACGATTTTTCTTGCATCGCCCGGTACCGGCCCGGAGTGAGACCAGTGCATTCCCGAAAAGCCGTCGCAGCACGATTCCGACTCACCCACCCAACCAGGTTGCCGGCCTCGGCAATCGACACTCCAGACTCACGAAGGAGCCGCGCCATCTCCTCAACACGGAGCATCGTGAGATATGCCAGCGGCGTCTTCCCGTAAGCGTTCGTGAACACTCGGACGAGTTGCTTTTCGGAAAGGTGTACCGCTCCTGATAGTTCCGAGAGCAACCATGCACGGCGCACATCAGAGGCCAGGAGCTCTCGCACAGCACGGGCCTCGGCCCGCAGCGGTGCGAACCGCCGCCCACGCGGGACCGACGGGCGCGTGCGCGCCCGCTGAGCCGGAAGAGTGCGAGTCGGCGAGACGTGGATGAACGGGGACACCTGGTCGATCACCGCGTGCCAGAGCGCCTGCATCCGGTGGAATCGTTCCCGGTACTGCCCGTCGACGCTGAGCGCGACCAACTCATCAAGCCACGGCATCAGCATCCCGATCCGATCCTCACCAAGCCCCATCAACTGTGCGGGCTCGGTGTAGATCGTGTCCGCGACACTCTGCGACGCGAAGCGATCCTTGACGATATCGATGTACTGCCAGAAGAACTGATCCAGGATGAAATCGAGATCGAGATAGATCACCGTGACGGTGACGTGGCCCTCGGGTTGCGCGCCGCAGAGCACGTTCGCGCCGAGCAGCAGCACGTCACCGACCTTCGCGTGCTTCTCCCCAAACTCGCTGTAAACGATTGCCGATCCGTCGCGCACGGTGGCGAGCTTTACGCAGTCATAGGTCTCGGGGCCGACTGGTCGGTGAAAGGTGCGGGTGCGGGCGAGCAGTGGCTGGTAGCCACCAGTAGCCACCAGGTCCTGATTCGCCAGCGAAAGCCGATCGTTCCCGCTACTCATCGCTGACGCGCTCATGGTGAGCCCGGCCAGATCAGAGAGCGGGCTCCCCATGAGCGCGTCAGAGGACTTGAGCGGGACACCTGGCTTCCTTCCGTCGAATTACTCCCATTGTCGCAGGAGGGCTTCGAGAGCCGCGGCCGCTTGGAGCGGGAGCACGCCGTTGCCGAGCGCGGTTATCTGTTGGTTCGCGGTCAGTACGTAAGCCGGGCCCGTAACCCAGCCCCGTTCAAGTCCCATCAGCCCTTCGAGGAACGCCGGGGCCGGTCTCGGTCCGCCGGACTCATGAAGGAGTGCCGGGCTCGGAGCCGCACTCCCTGTGATGTACTCCCATCGGGCTATGGCGTCGGCGTATCGTCCCCAGCGGTGAAGATGCCATCTATCAGCGACCACAGACTCTCCGACTCGTTCCGACATTCGGTCGAGCCATTCGGCCCGTGCAAGGCGAGGTCGATGACCTGATGAGAGAGCGCGATTGTTCCCGCTCTCCCCGCCGCGGGAAGCGTCCGAGGCGAGCGGCGTGCGAAAGAGAATCGGCGCGATGCGCGAGAACGAAGACGCGGAACCGGGGATGCGGTGCGCCGATGAGGGAAGCGGGTAGGCCGATCCAGCGCGCGTCGTACCGGAGGTCGGCCAGGTCTCCGAGTACGGCGCCGAGCGCCCGGAGAGGTCGAGCTGGCTCGTCTCCCACACCCCAGAGGCCGGGTTCCAGATCGCGAAGGGTTGCGGGGTCAGGGGTTGCATCGGAGACTCCTTCGGGGGTTGCACGAACGGCGGATGCGGAGAGCAGACCGCGCACGTTCTCGATCACGACGTACTCGGGGCGCAACCGGTCGATCGCGTCGGCCATGTGCGACCAGAGCCCGGAGCGGGTGCCAGGTGTGAGGCCGGCCATCTTCCCGACAGTCGAGACATCCTGACAGGGGAACCCGCCGCAGAGGATATCCACCGGCGGCACGTCCGCCCAGTTGATCGTGGTGATGTCGCCGAGGTTCGGCGCGTCCGGCCAGTGGTGCGCGAAGACGCGCTGCACGGGACTGATCTCGGAGAACCAGACCGTCTGCGCGTGGAGGGCATGTTCGACGGCGAGGTCGAGACCGCCGTAGCCGGAGAACAACGACCCGACGCGGAGAAGCGCGGCGCTTGGGGCGGGGTCTTCTCGCATCGGGGCTCCCGGTGATCGGTGCTCCCGGCCCGCACGCCCAGTGCTGCCGGATGGTCACCTCTCAGGTGCACCCCGCGCCCACCTCGAACGCTCGGAACTCTCACTCGCAAGTTCCGTCGCCGACGCACGCCAGCCTGACCTCGCCGAGGCGCAGGCGATCAGCTCGTCGTACGTCTCGTTCCTGACCTTCCACGCGTCTTGCATCTGCGGTTTGACGCGTGCATCACTCGCCTCAGAAGTCACACGCTGCTCGCGCCGATCTGCTCGTTGCGCCGTAGCTGTCTACGCGCACCTTCTTCCTGACCGAGACTCCACGGAGGAAGGGACGCGCGCCATGAGCACGGGAGCACCGAGGTACCAGCCAGCCCAGTTCGAGGCGTCGGGGTGGGAGTCGGGCACGCCGGAGCGCAAGGCCCGGTTCGTGAACTCGCTGCTGCGGTTCATCGCTGCTGACTTCCCGCGTGAGCGCTTCACCCGATCCCTGTACGGCGGGTTTTCCACTCACGGCTGCTTCGGGTTCATCGCGCACTACAACCTCGACGGCTTCTACGAAGCCCAGCTCTCCACCCCAGACCGACGCGCCCGCTTCCTCCACGACCTGCGCCAGGAATGCGAACGCGACGCCCGGCATGATCGGCCTGATCTATGGAGCGACGTGAAACGCGTGCTCGCCGAACGTCTGCAACCCCAGGAACTGCAGCCACCAGCCCGACGGCTGCCAGCACCTACGCGGCGGCACTCCTCGCCGAGCAGGCGCGACTGCCGGACGCTCTTCTGACCCGGCACCGGGGTTGCGTGAGGTTGCACAGTGCAACCTCACGCAACCCGATTGCACCTGCTTGTGGGGAGAGCGGAGCCGTTTGAGGCGATGGTTCAGTCGCTAGCGCGAGGGGACTTGAACTGACCTCGACCCCCTCGCGCCGCGAATCTCGGGCGAGCATTCTACTGTATGAAATCAACGATCTACGGCATCTAACCTGTGGATAACTCCACCGCGATACCCCGACCTACAGGCTGCTTAGCACTTTCGTTAGCACTTTTCGCAGCCCGAGCTAGGAGTCGTGCAAATTGCAGAGTAGCTAGCCACCGCATAGGCATGATGGGGAAGTTTCACGGGCTCTCAAGCTGAGCGATCCAGGATCCGGGCGGTGCTGGCCTCTGGGGTGAGGTCGAGCCTGCGGAGTAACTGCGCGTTGAGGGCGACGACGACGGTGGAGACGGACATGAGGATCGCCCCGATGCTCATCGGCAGTACGAAGCCGATCGGCGCGAGGACGCCCGCGGCCAGCGGCACGGAGACGAGGTTGTAGCCGGCCGCCCACCACAGGTTCTGCTTCATCTTCCGGTACGCCGCGCGGGAGAGCTCGATGACGGACAGCACCGACCGGGGATCGGAGGAGGCCAGGATCACACCCGCCGAGCCGATCGCCACGTCGGTGCCCGCCCCGATCGCGATGCCGACGTCGGCCTGGGCGAGTGCGGGAGCGTCGTTCACGCCGTCGCCGACCATGGCGACCCGGCGACCTTCGTGCTGCAGCTCGGCGACCTTGGCGGCCTTGTCCTCGGGGCGCACCCCGGCGAACACGCGGTCGATGCCGAGATCCCGCGCGACCGTCTCGGCGACGGCCCGCGCGTCGCCGGTGATCATCACGACCTGGACCCCGGCGGCGTGCAGCGCGTCGACGGCCTCGCGCGACTCGGGTCTGATCTCGTCGGCCAGCCGCAGGGCGCCGATGACCTTGCCGTCGGCGATCACGTGCAGGATGATCGCGCCCTCTTCGCGCCAGGTGTCGGCGACGGGGAGTTCGTCCGCCCCGTGCTGGTCGAGCAGGTACGGTCCGCCGACCTCGATGACGATTCCATCGACGGTCGCCTTGACGCCGACCGCCGGGGAGGATGAGAAGTCCGAGGCCACGGGCACGTCGAGCTCCCTGGCGCGCGCGGCGCCGACGATCGCGCGGGCGAGCGGGTGCTCGCTGTCGGCCTCCGCGGCGGCGGCCAGGGCCAGCACCTCGGCCTCGGTCCGGGTGTCGGCGGGATCGATGGCGGTCACCGTCGGCTCGCCCTTGGTGAGGGTGCCGGTCTTGTCGAACAGAATCGCATCCACGGTGCGCATAGACTCCAGCGCGAGGCGATCCTTGACGAGCACTCCGCCGCGGGCGGCGCGTTCGGTCGCGATGGACACCACCAGCGGGATCGCCAGGCCGAGCGCGTGCGGGCAGGCGATGACCAGCACGGTGATCGTGCGCACCACGGCGGCGTCGGGCAGCCCGACGAGCGACCAGATAGTGGCGGTGATTGCCGCCGCGCCCAGGGCGAACCAGAACAGCCACGCCGCCGCGGTGTCGGCGATCCGCTGCGCCCGGGACGAGGACGCCTGAGCGTCTGCGACGAGCTTCTGGATACCGGCGAGGGCGGTGTCGTCGCCGGTGGCGGTGACCTCGACGCGCAGGCCGGAGTCGGTGGCGACGGTGCCGGCGACCACCTGATCGCCGGTCTCCCGGCGCACCGTCTTCGACTCGCCGGTGACCATCGACTCGTCCATCGAGGCCGCCCCGTCGACGATCCTGCCATCAGCGGGTACCGAGGAACCCGGGCGCACGATCACCACGTCGCCGACGGCCAGATCAGCAGGAGCGACCTTTGCTACGTCGTTGCCGTCGATTTTCTCGGCCTCGTCGGGCAGCAGCGCGGCGAGCGAGTCGAGGGCGGAGGTGGTCTGCGCGAGCGAGCGCATCTCGATCCAGTGCCCCAGCAGCATGATGACAACCAGCAGCGCCAGCTCCCACCAGAAGTTCAGCTCGTGGTGCAGCATGCCGAGGCTCGCACCCCAGGAGGCGAGGAATGCGACGGTGATCGCCAGTGCGATGAGCAGCATCATGCCCGGCTTGCGGGAGCGGATCTCGCTCAGCCCGCCCGAGAGGAACGGCCTGCCGCCCCAGAGGTAGACGACCGTGCCCAGGATCGGCGACACCCACGGCACCCACGCGGCCTCGGGCAGCTGATAGCCGACGAGGTGGGCGAACATGTCGTTGCAGGCCACCACCGGCACGGCGAGCACGAGCATGATCCAGAACAAGCGCCGGAATTGCCCGACGTGATCCCCGTGTCCGGCATGCCCATGATCATGTCCGCCGTGTCCCTCGTGGTGCGCGTGGGCGTCGTGGTGATGGCTGGAAGGCTCGCCGTGACTCTGGTGGTGGTCGTGCGAGTGGTGACCGGAGTGGGTGTTCGGCTCGTCGTGGTGCGCGTGCTGAACGTCCACGTGCTCAGGATGCGCGTGCGATCGTGTCGAGGGATCGTTGCTCATGGTCTCGTCTCCTTCGTTCGTCACCCCAGCCCAGAGGCGAGACCGGGGCGAAGGTTCCGCGCTCCCGTGCACGTCCGCACGTCGGGAGCGCGGAACCAGATGCCGTCAGGCGGCGTAGGCGTAGCGGTCGGGGTCGGCGTCGAACAGGGGCCCGCAGGCCGCGCAGCAGAACCAGTACCGCTGCCCGTTGTGGTCGCGGTAGAGTCCGGCGGCCTCAGCGTCGGCCTTCACGACCGGGGTGCCGGCCATGACCTGGCACTCGGTCATCGCATCGGCCGGCGTCTGGGCGATGGTCTCCGCACTGGGCGTATGGTCGCAGCAGCTGCCACCCGTGGCGGAGGTGTCGGTGAGGTTGAGGTTCTCGTATGCAGTCATCAGGTAGATCTCTTCCTTTGGTTGATTACGGTTCGATCGGATACGGATCAGATCGCAAGTGAGCGCCCGGCGGCTTGTAGTTGCATGTATCTGCCACTCATTATGGTGACTCGCTCCCGCATTCTCGTGACAATCTTCTCGGGCTTTCGCTAGGACATGGCTCCTCCAACACAATACCCCTTAGGGGTATTCCTGGCTGGTGTGAACTTCCTCAGCGAGGCGCTGCGCTTGCCCGGTGGGGCGGATGTGACGCAGGCGGGTAGCGGCGATGATCGCGGCCACCGCGGCGATGACCGCGGAGACGATCGCCGCCATGTTCAGGCCGCCGGAGAAGGCCGCCTGTGCGGCGGCGATCAGCTGTTCGCCCAGCGCGCCGGGCAGTTCCGCAGCGGCGGCGAGGGAGCCGTCGATGCTGTCCGACGCGGCGGCCGCGGCCTCCGGGGAGAGCCCGTCGGGCAGGGTGCCGTCGATCCGGTTGCGGTAGGCGGCGAGGCCGACGCTGCCGATGACGGCGACACCGAGCGAGATGCCCAGGTCGTTCGCCGTGGTCGCCAGCCCCGAGGCGCCGCCGGTCTTCTCCGGGGGCACCGAGCCCACCACGAGCTCGGTGGTCAGTGCCATCGAGGGGGCGACGCCGGGGTAGGTGATCACGAAGCTCGCGATCACCAGCGCCAGGCCTGTGCCGGCGTCGAGCTGGGTGAACAGGATGTAGCCGACGACCTGGGTGAGCAGGCCGATCGCGATCACGTTCCCGGGCCGGAACTTCCGTGCGAAGACCGGCGAGAGGGTCGAGACGACGATCAGCACCGCCGCCGCAGGCAGGATCGCCAGGCCCGCCTGCAAGGGCGAGAGGCCTTGCACCGTCTGGAGGTACTGGGTGAACAGCGAGTACACCCCACCCAGTGCCGCCGCCGAGAGCAGGAACACCGCCAGCGCACCGGAGACGGTGCGATTGGCGAACAGCCGCACGTCCAGCAGGGGCTGCTTGGCGCGCAGCTGCCGGAGCGTGAACCACAGCCCGATCAGCACGCCTGCGGCGAGCAGCCCGAGTGTGGGCCCGACGGGCTCTTGGGCGGCGAAGCGCTTGATGCTGTAGATGATCGCGAGCAGCCCGCCGACCAGCAGCAGGGCGCTGAACAGGTCGATCTTCGCCGACGGATCGCGGTGCTCGGGCACGAGGATTGGGGCGCCGATGGCGACGAGCGCCATGATTGGCACCGCGACGAGGAACGTCGCCTGCCAGCCAAACCCTTCCAGCAGCAGGCCGGACAGGAGTGGGCCGAGGGCGACGCCGGCGGAGATACCGCCCGCCCAGACCCCGATGGCGACGCCGCGCTGTTTCGCGTCGGCGAAGATCACGAAGATCAGTCCGATCGTTGCGGGCACCATCATCGCTGCGGCCAGTCCGAGGACGGCGCGCCAGACGATCATCAGCTCGGGGATCGTGGTCAGGGACGCCGCGATGGAGACGGCAGCGAACAGGGACGCGCCGATGACCATGAGCAGGCGCTTGCCCACCCGGTCGCCGAGCACGCCCATCGCGACGAGGAACCCGGCCATCACGAAGCCGTAGATGTCGAGAATCCACAGCAGCTGCGTGCTCGTCGGGTTCAGGTCCGCGGCGAGGTTCGGGGCTGCCAGGAACAGGATCGTCAGCATCATGAACAGCAGCGTCGAGGGGATCACCAGCACGGCGAGCCCCCACCACTGCCTCGCCCCGGCCTTCGGGGCCGCGGGGGTGCCGGGCGCGCTCATGTCGCACCCCCTCGGGGTGTGCGTGTCGTGGTCATGGTCGTGTGCTCCTCTCTGCCGGATCGCCGCCCGGGCGGGCGACCTCCCGCACAAGTCGTATATGTGTGTACGAGTTGCAACGAATACAATATCTCATACATTCCAGTACGACTTGTGAGGTAGAGCATGGCGACGAAGAACGCCCAGCCGACCGGCGGCGCTCGACGTGGCCCGGCGACAGTGAGCCGGGCGGCTAACCAGCGCGCCGACGCGCAGCGCAACCGGGTAAAGATTCTGGCCGCGACAGTGACCGCGATCCGCAAGAACCTCGACGCGTCGGTCGCCGACATCGCTGCTGAGGCGGGAGTGGGCCGGATGACCCTTTATGGGCATTTCCAGACTCGCGCAGAGCTCATTGAGGCCGCACTGGTAGACAGTCTGGAACGCGCCGAGGACGTGCTCAGTCAGATCCCGCTGGACGGCGACCCGCGTGCGGCCTTCCAGCGACTCATTGCCTCCAGCTGGATGTTCGTCGACCAATCCCGTGCCCTGCTGGCCGCGGCACAGAAGGAACTCTCCGCCGCCCGCATTCGCGAGCTGCACGAGAAGGCTGAGGCGCGCATGCGCGGACTGCTGCTGCGCGGACAGCGCGAAGGTGCCTTCCGCGCCGACTTGCCGGTGTCCTGGCTGCTGACCACCACGCACGTCGTTCTCAACGGTGCGGCCGAGGAGGTGCGCACGGGCCGGATCGACCCTGACGATGCGCCATGGTTCATCGACGCGATCTTGCTGCCGGCCTTCACCGCCCCGCCGTCGGCGAGATGACCTCGCCCGCGTATTGCAGGGGCGAGGTCAAGGGGCTTTGCGTCCGGCGAGGACGCCACCGCCGAGGAGGAACAGGGCGCCCATCGGGTAGCCGGCGACGAGATCAACCCAGCCCTCAGGCTGGGTGGGGCCGAATGTTTCGAGGTGCGCGAGCCAGTGCACGATGAGGATCACCGCGCCGAGCGCCATGAGCAGTTGGCCAAGACGCACGAGGCGGCGGTGCCGGCGGTAGGCAGGATCGGGGCCGGGAATACCGGCCGGCTGCTCAGATTTCATGAGGGTGTGTGCTTTCGTGCTGCGGGTGGGGCTACTGCCGGTAGGCGATGGTCGCCATCATCCCGGCTTCGCCGTGGTAAAGGTTGTGGCAGTGGGTGAGCCACCGGCCGGGGTTGTCAGCATCGAACTCAAGGCGGAGCGTCTGGCCGGGCAGCACGATCGAGGTGTCCTTGCGGGGGCCGCCGCCCGGATGCTGGTAGGTGTGCCCGTGGAGATGCATGGGATGCCACATCGTGGTCGAGTTCGTGATGGTGAGCGCGACCCGCTCCCCCTCGCTGATCGCGAGGGCGTCGCGGAGGGGGTCGTCCATGTTCATGCGGGAGCCGTTGATCGCCCAGTCGTACTCCTCCATACTGCCCGTGAGCTCGAGGGCAATCGTGCGATCCGCGCGCTTGGAGGCCAGCGCCACGTCATCCGCTGCCGTCAGATCGGCGGCGATCGTGGGGGTGCGGGTCTGCGGGAGGGCGGTGCCTGCCGGGGGCGGGGAACCGGCCCCGGTGGAGAGGATCGCGACGGCCTGGTCGACTTTGCCGAGCGCCTCGGCGATGACGGCGAAGACGCCGTCGCCGGCGGTGATGATCGCGTCGTAGCGTTCCCCCATCCCGATCACGACGCTCTCCGCCTCGTGCGGTGCCACGGGGTAGCCGTCCGTGTGGGTGATGGTGAGGAGGTGCCCGGTGACGCCGAACCGGAACGCGGTGTCACCGCCGGCGTTGATGATCCTGAGCCGGATCCGCTCCCCCGGTTTCGCGGTGAAGGTCTCGGGGTCGAGTCGGGGGCGCCCGTTGATGAGGTAGAGCGGATAGTAGACGTCTCCCGCGTCGCCGCCGAGGAGGTCGGAGGTGGCACCCATGAGGGTGTTGCCCATCCGCATCGGCATGCCGCCGTGGTCCATCCCGCCCATACCGCCCATGCCGCGGCTGAGTTCCGCGAACACGTCGTCGGGGGTGGCCGTGACGCCGTCGAGCCAGTCGTCGAGCACGATCACCCATTCCCGGTCGTAGTCGGCCCGCTCACGGGGGTCGTCGATGATGAGCGGCGCGTACAGTCCCCGATCGAGCTGCGTACCGACGTGCGGGTGGAACCAGTAGGTGCCGGCGTGCGGCAGCGCGAACTCATAGGTGAACGTGTCGCCGGCGTCGATCGGAGGCTGCGTCAGCCCCGGCACCCCGTCCATATCGTTGCGCAGAGCGAGGCCGTGCCAGTGCACGGTGGTCGCATCGGGCAGGTCGTTGGTGAGCGTCACGCGGAGCAGGTCGCCGACATTGCCGCGGATCGGCTCCGCGGCTGAGGCGCCCCGGTACCCCCAGGTCTTGACGGTCTGCCCGGCGAGATCCAGCGTGACGGGCTCTGCGGTGAGCGCGCGTTCGATCGTCGCCCCGGTGGTCAGGCGGCCCGCCTCGGCCGCATCGACCGCGTCCGCCGTGGGCGAGAGGAACGCGGAGCCCTGCCGGGGAGTGCAGGCGGCCAGGCCCACGGCGGCGAGGGTCAACGTGCTGGCGGCGAGGAACTGGCGGCGATTCAGGGAGACGGTCATCCGAGGCCTTTCCGGGGTCGACGAGGTGCGGGGGTACGGGGCGGGGGTCATTGCGCGTTCGCTTCGATGAAGGGAAGCGGGTCGATCGGCTCACCGTTCAAGCGCAGCGCGAGATGCAAATGCGCACCGAAAGACATACCGGTGTTGCCCACCCGTCCCGCCTCGTCGCCGATGCGCACCCGGTCGCCGACCTGGTAGGCGTGCGACTCGCCTTCCATATGGCAGTACCTGCTGGTGAGGTCTTGCCCGTCCACGAGGTGCTGCACCTTGAGCGAGAAGCCGCAGCCGTCGTTCGCCCAGCCCGCTTCCACGACCACCCCGTCACCGATGATACGAATCGGCGTGCCGTTGGCGGCGGCGATGTCCTGGGCATCGTGGAACTGCTCCACAGGGACGGTGCGGTAGCCGAAGCCGTCGGTGAGGGGCATGGTCTGGTCGAAGGGGTAGCGCAGTTTCGTATCGGTCAGCCGTGAGGGATCGACGAGGCCCTGCTCGGCATTCACGCGCTGCGGCGCGACGGGGGCGGCCTGCACTTCGACCGCGCCGATCGCGTCCAGGCCCGCGGCCTCGAATGCGGCAGGGCCGCTCACGAGCTGCTGCGCGGGGAGCTCTGCGGCCGCGGCCCCCGGCACCGGGGCGAACGGGGTGGGGAAGACAACGGGGCTCATCAGGCCGGCCACGCTGAGCGCCGCAGTCGCGGTGGCGATGAAGCTGCGCCGTGCCCGTCGGTGGCGCGCGCCGCCGCCAGTGCCGCCCGAGAGGAAGTCGAATGACGGCATGGGTGTGAGATAGACCTGCTGGGTGTTCATGCGAAGAGCCCCCCGATGACGTAGTAGTTGCCGATCGCGACCGCGATGCTCAGGACGAGGGTGCTGGGGATGAAGACGGCTGGGTTCTTGAACGGGTTTCGACGTGAATGCATAACTGTTCCATGGGTCGGTGGCCAGGGGATACGAAAGGTCCGAGGCTGCGGCACGCAGCACCGCAGTTGCTCGGAGGACACGAGCGACATGCACGCGCACCGGCGGGGTGGGCCTGTGATCGAGTTGCCCGTGCCGGCCGGATGCCCTTGGACGCCGTACTGTCGCGACACGAGCGAAGCACGCTCAGTGTGCAGGTCCTCGGGCAGGGTCGGCGTCGGGCAGCTTGACCGCCAGGACGAGTTCGGGCGTCAGTCGATCTGCCGCATCGCTCGCCGCGGCTGACTGCCGGGGTGCGTGTGCAGGCTCGTGTAGGGGGCCTGGTTTCAGGTGCGGCTGATCGACAGCGCGAATAGCGACGGCGGACGTGCCGTCTGCGGTGCGGGTAGAGCGTGGGTCAGCCAGCCGGCGGACTGGGCGGCGGCGCGGGAGAGGCGGAATACGGCGGGCCGGAGCAGGAAGAGCAGCCCGGTCAGCAGGGCCAGCATGCACAGCATGAGCATGCTCAGGTGCCCGTGGTCAGGGGCTGTGCCGTGCGCGCAGCTCGCGTCGCAGTCGACCGCCGCCCCGCTCGCCGGGCCGGCGAGGGCACCCGCCTCGACCGCGTGCGCGGTATCGTCGGCGGTCACCGTGCTCGCAGGCACGAGCGCGTCGTGCGCGGTCGTGCTACCGGACAGGGAGTGCATCGCGACCAGGCCAAAGACGAGCATCAGCACGATCGCGAACACCGTTCCGGCGCTCTGGAAAAGGGAACGCGTGGCTGCACGGTTCAGCAAATCTCGCACACCAGCCCCCTTTCGTTATGGCTTCGTTACCATACCATGTGCTCCTGAGCCGCCGCCAGACTCACCCCGTCACCACGTCGCGGCAACTCGGCCGCCCCTCTCCGCGCGGTTCCTGCGCGGCGGCGTACACCACCCTCGACCGGCATGCGCGCGCAGAGAGACGGCAGGCGAGGTAGATGAGGAATGAGATCGTGGTGAAGTACGGGCTGATCGGGATGGCACTGCCCAGGGCCAGGAGGATGCCGCCCACGCTCGCGGTTACCGCGAATACGACGCTGAGCAGGGGTACGACGACCGGGGAGGCTGACACGCGCAGCGCCGCCGCCGCGGGGGTGACGAGGAGGGAAAGCACGAGCAGGGCGCCGAAGATCTGGATCGCGACGGCGACGGCGAGGCCGAGCAGCAGCATGAAGACGATGGATAGGGTGCAGGTGTGTACGACGCGGCCGGCGGCGACGGCTGCGAATCGACCGATCCGCCGGCTGTCGCACGGTTCGACGCGGCCGTGGTTCTCAGCCAGGAACGCCGGAAATGCTCTAGCGTAGAACACAGGACATGCCTGATCTGCGGATCCAGCGCAGCACGGGGATGGAGAAGAGGAGACGACGATGCAGACCGGTCGTGGAGTGCCGCGCGGCGACGCGCCACGCCGCCGTCTGCTCGTCTTCGGCCTCCTCTCCTTGGTGCTGGTGGGGCTCTTCGGCATGCATGTGCTGAACTTCTCTTCCGGGCACGGCGGCCACGACACGAGATCCCCGGCCGCGCTCATGGCGAATGACCACGAGGCCATCGGTGCTGGCATGAGCGGCGGCGAGCTGCCGGCTGCCGATTCGGACTGGCATGCTACGGGTGCTACTGCCGCGCCGCTGGCACCGGCTGGGGATGCCCACTGTCCTGGCTCGTGCGAGGATCAGGCCCCCAGCCACGTCATGTTGATGGTGGGGTGCGTGCTCGCGCTGCTGGTGGGCTTCATACTGCTGCTCATACCGCTCATGCTGGGATATTCCTGGCACTCTCTCGTCCTCGCGATCCGCTCTTTGCCGCTTGCGGGCAGCGTTTTACCGCGCCCCCGTCCGCCGTCTCTGATCATCCTCTCAATCAGTCGCACCTGATTCGCGCTCGCTCCGGCCACGATTGCCGGAGCATGGCTGCGCCCTGCCTGGGGCGCGAATCTCCCAATGTTGACTGAACCGAAAGGACGCACACTGATGCGTATTCGCACACTGGCGCTGGCTTCAGCCGCGCTGTCCACCGCCCTCCTGCTGACCGGCTGCTCCCCGAGCGGAACATCGGGCGGGATGGCCGGCATGGATCACGGATCCAGCTCGTCGTCGACTCCCGCCGAGTCCGACGCGGAGTTCAACGCCGCCGACCAGATGTTCGTGACGATGATGATCCCGCACCACCAACAGGCCATCGAGATGGCCGACATGCTGCTCGCCAAGGACGGCATCGACAACCGAGTGATCGAGCTCGCCCAGCAGATCAAGGATGCCCAGGGCCCCGAGATCGAGACCATGCAGGGCTGGCTCGAGGACTGGGGCATCTCCGCCGATGACTCGTCGATGGGCGGCATGGATCACGGCGGCGGCATGATGTCGGAAGACAGTATGACCGCCTTCGAATCAGCCACCGGAACCGAGGCGACGCGCCTGTTCCTCGAAGGCATGATCGAGCACCACACCGGCGCGATCGAGATGGCCCAGTCCGCCCTCGATGGCGGCAAGAACCCGGACGTGCTCGAGCTTGCGCAGCAGGTCATCGACGACCAGAGCGCAGAGATCACCACGATGCAGGAGCTCCTGAACAGCCTCTGATTCCGGCCTTGACCCGGGTCCCCGCCCACGCAGGAGCGGGGACCCCGCCCGCATCCTCGCAGCTCGCACCGCTCCCCAGTGCCCCCTGCATCCTCTCCGTTGACCGGGCCGCCCGCCCGCGTCCCACAGAAAGATGATCCAATGCCCGCATCTCTCCTCTCCAGCACGCCCCGCCTGCGCGGGCGGCTGCTCGTCACCGCGGCGACGGCTGCCCTCGCCATCGTGCTGACCGGCTGCGCCGCTGTCGCTCCCGCTGCGCCAGCATCCTCGCCACCGCCAACCTTCGGCCATATTCATGCCGTGATCCCAGAAGCCGGGGGAACCCTCCTCGTCGGCACCCATACCGGCCTCTACCGCGTGGACGAGGACGGTGCAGTGGACGGCCCACTCGGCGACTACGACTTCGATCTAATGGGACTCACCGACACCCAAGGCGCGCTGATCGCTTCCGGGCACCCAGGCCTTGAAACCCCGACGGAGCTGGGCTCCCCGAATCTCGGCATTATCCGCAGCGACGACACCGGGAAGAAGTGGCACCCGGTCGCCTTCACCAACGATGAGGACTTCCACGTCCTCACTGCCAGCCCGGACGGTCAGCTCTACGGCATCGGATCAACCAGCCCCGCGCTGCGAGTCAGCAACGACCTGGGGACCACTTGGGAGTCCCGCACCGAGCTCGACGCCGTTGATCTCGCTGTAACCACAGATGGCACGATCTACGCGGCCACCCCTGAGGGCGTGCGCACCAGCACCGACGGCGGGGCATCGTTCACGCCACTCGGAGATGCGCCGCTGCAGTACCTGCTCGAAGCTGCCGGAGACACAGTCGTCGGGGTCGGCACCGACGGACAGATCTGGCAGCGAGTCGGTAAGGGCGAGTGGAAGGCAATCGGATCAGCGACGGGCACCGTCGAAGCATTGGGGCTCTCCCCGGCCGGAGACGTCATCCTCGTCGACGAACGCGGCATCGTTGCACTCGACGACGACGCCACGATCATCCTGCCCGCACTATCGAGCCCCTGACCGATATCGAAGGAGCCCTCACACCCTGAACCTCCAAGCCTCAGCGACTGCTTTCGCACCCCGGTCTCGCCACTCCGACACAGCCTCCTTAGCGCCACATGTGATACCACTGTTCTGCTGTATACACATAGGCTACGAATCGTAGGCAAAGGCGCGCAGGACTTGGCTTCGCACCTGTCTTCTGTGACGGTCTCGATGCGGGTGATGAGCGCCGGTGACGGCTACAAGTACCTCCTGCGCTCCGTCGTCACCGGCGACTGCGACCGCTCGCTGTCCACACCGCTCACGCGCTACTACGCCGAAGCCGGGACCCCGCCCGGCAGGTGGCTCGGCGCCGGGATCGCGCAGCTCGCCGGCGGTCAGATCACGACCGGCGATGAAGTGTCGGAGGAACAACTGCAGCTCCTCATCGGCATGGGCCGAGATCCCGTGACCGGTGATCCGCTCGGGCAGGCCTACCCGGTCTATTCGACCCCAGTAGAGCGCGTCGACGCACGGGTCGAAGCCCTCGACCCCGAGCTCGGCCCTGCCTCCCGCGCGGAGGCTGTCGCGCAGATCGAGAACGAGGAACGCAAGCGCGGCACCCGGAAGGCGGTCGCAGGCTACGACTACACCTTCTCGTTGCCGAAGTCGGCCTCCGTGCTCTGGGCGGTCGCCGACGCGGGCACGCAAGCGCTGATCGCCGACGCGCATCACGCGGCGATCGCGGAAGTGATCGAGTTCATGGAACGCGAAGTCGCTGCCACGCGTGTCGGCTCGACCGGCGCCGACGGCGGCGCGGTCGCCCAGGTCGATACCTTCGGGCTCGCCGCGACCGCCTACGACCACTACGACTCCCGCGCGAACGACCCGCACCTGCACACGCACGTGGTGGTCTCTAACAAAGTGCGCACGGTGCTTGATGGGAAGTGGCGGTCGCTCGACGGCCGCCCTATGCACGCCGCCACGGTCGCGCTCTCCGAGTTGCACGAGGCGGTCATCGCCGACCATCTCACCCGGCTTCTCGGCGTCGAGTGGGAGGCACGCGAGCGGGGCCGGGGCCGGAACCCGGCATGGGCGATCGCGACGGTCCCGGAAGACCTCGTGCTCGAGTTCTCGACCCGCTCGTATCAGATCGATTCGGAGAAGGATCGCCTGATCGCCGAGTACGTGCAGCGGCATGGGCGGCAGCCGTCGGCGGCGACGGTCATCAAGCTCCGCGCTCAGGCCACGCTCACGACCCGGCCAGAGAAGAAAGTGCGCTCGCTCGCCGACCTCACGACCGAATGGCGCAAGCGCGCCACCAGGAAGCTCGGCCGGGATGCCGGCGAGTGGGCGCGCGAGGCGATCCCGGCGGGGATGATGCGGGTGCTGCGGGCGGATGACGTGCCGCTCGATGAGATCGAAGCGATCGCGCTCTCCGTGGTCGAGGCCGTTGGGGCGAAGCGGTCGACCTGGCACCGCTGGAACCTCACCGCCGAGGCCGCACGGCAGACGATGGGGTATCGGTTCGCGACGACTCGGGATCGGGAAGCCGTCAGCGGCATGGTCGTCGATGCGGCCGAGCGCGCCTCGCTGCGCCTCACCCCACCCGAACTCGCCTCCACCCCGGCACGGTTCCAGCGCCCGGACGGCACCTCGGCGTTCCGGCCCCGCCACTCGACCCTTTACTCCTCGACCGAACTCCTGGAAGCGGAAGCACGGCTCTTGAAACGCTCCCGCACCCTGACTGGGCCGACGCTGCCGCTCGCGGTGATCGAGCGCGTCACGGCCGCCCCGGATCGGGACGGGCGGATGCTTGGCCCAGACCAGGCCGACGCCCTCACCAAGATCGCCATATCGGGGCGAGTGCTCGACATGCTGGTCGGCCCCGCCGGCACCGGGAAAACCACCGCTATGAACGCACTCCGCCGCGCGTGGGAAGCCGAGCACGGGGCGGGGTCGGTGGTGGGGTTGGCGCCGTCGGTGGTCGCGGCGGAAGTCCTCGCCGACGACCTCGGCATCAAGACGGAGAACACCGCACGATGGTGGACGCTCCACAACCTGGGCCGGGTGTCATTCCGTGCAGGGCAGCTCGTCATCATCGATGAAGCCAGCCTCGCAGGCACCCTCTCACTCGACCGCATCACCAAGATCGCCGAAGAAGCCGGCGCGAAAGTCCTGCTCGTCGGCGACTACTCCCAGCTCCAAGCCGTCGAAGCCGCCGGCGCCTTTGGGCTCCTCGCGGGTGACCGCGACGACACCCCGGAGCTGTCCACGATCTACCGGTTCACGAACGAGTGGGAGAAGATCGCATCCCTCGGGCTCCGCCTCGGCCAAACCGATGTGATCGACACCTACCAGGATGCGGGCCGGATCGCCGGCGGCGATACCGAGGATGTGACCGCCCTGGCGTATGAGGCGTGGCGTGCCGACCGGGAGGCGGGGGTCGCGTCGATCCTCGTCACCGATTCCAGCGAATCCATGACCGCGCTGAACCTCCGCGCCCGCACCGAGCTGATCCTCGCGGGGGTCGTGCAGCCGATCCGTGGTGAAGTCGCCCTCGACGGCGGCGCGACCGCCGCGGTCGGGGATGTCGTCATCACGCGGGATAACCGCCGGGATCTCCGCTCACGGTCGGCGTGGGTGCAGAACGGGAACCGGTGGACCATCACCCGTGTGCGGCGCGACGGCTCCGTGACGATCCGGCCCGCCGCCCAGGATCGGGGCGGGTCGATCGTGCTGCCCGCCGACTACGTCGCCGAGCACCTCGACCTCGGCTACGCCGTCACCGCCTACCGCGCCCAGGGCGTCACCGTTGACACTTCGCATGTGCTGGTCGAGCCGTCGATGACCAGGGAGAACCTGTACGTCGCCATGACTCGCGGCAGGGACGGGAACTACGCCTACGTCGCCGTCGACACCCCAGACGACGCGCACCGGCACCCGCACGAAGCCTCGGATGTGGAGGAGGCCGCACGGCGGGTGCTGTTCGGGGTGCTCAATCATTCCGGTGCGGAGCTGTCGGCGCACGAGACGACCGAGCGGGAGCAGGAGAAGTGGGGGTCGATCCGGCAGCTCGCCGCGGAGTACGAGACCATCGCCACCGAAGCTCAACACGACCGCTGGGCCACCCTCATACGTGCATCTGGCCTCACCACCGCCCAAGTAGGCGCCGTGCTCGACTCCGATACTTTCGACGCCCTCGTCGCTGAACTCCGCCGGGCCGAGGCGAACCATCACGACGTTGACCGGCTTCTCCCACGCCTGGTGAGGGCTCGGGGCTTCGATGACGCCGACGACATCGCCTCCGTCCTGCACTGGCGACTCGCCACCGCCACCGAACACCCTGCCAGCAG
Source organism: Leucobacter sp. VD1 (assembly GCF_037150695.1). Classification (NCBI taxonomy): domain Bacteria; kingdom Bacillati; phylum Actinomycetota; class Actinomycetes; order Micrococcales; family Microbacteriaceae; genus Leucobacter; species Leucobacter sp. VD1. Next base: position 319,170 of record NZ_JBBCPO010000002.1, on the reverse strand, counting down.
CGGGCGCGCGGCGCAGGTGCCGAGGTTGATTGCGGGGCTGATCCCCGTCGCTGGCGGCATCACGGAACCGGATATGCGGCAGGCGCTCGCGGAACGGCATCAGCTCATCGAACAACGCGCCGCGGCCATCGCTGAGCAAGCCGCGGCAGATGGTGCGCCGTGGGTGCGGGCGCTCGGGGCGCGGCCGGATGATCCACGCAAGCAGGAGGCCTGGGTACGGTATGCGCGCACGGTCGCCGCGTACCGTGACCGATACGGCATTACGAATGACGATGCTCTCGGGCCGGCTCCGGATGGGCTCGCGCAGAAGATCGACCAGGCCCGCGCCACGCAAGCGATCCAACGCGCGCGAGCACTCACGACTCAGCGGGCGCGCCCGAAGGCCGCGTCGAACGCGCTCACCAGACGGGGCGCACGGTCACTCTGATGAAATGCCCGCACATTATCGGCGGGTGCATGACAAAGGCGAGAGCGCCGTTCAGGTGCCCCCGCCTGTATCGGGAGCAGTGCTATTCGGGCAGCTGCGAGGTGGACAGCACAAGTCGGTATGCCTCGGTGTTCTCGTCGCCGTAGTCAACGACATCTTCCAGCGTCATGATGTTGCGCACGTGCTCGATGGCCTCTGCCTGGGTCATCGGCGGTTCGTCGCCCCAGTCGTTCTGGTTCTGATCAGCGGTGACGATCGCTGCCGCTTCTTGGAAGTCCATCGTCGCATCTCCACGCTCGGTCTGTTCGGTGATGTGTCTTCAGCGCAACGTAGCGCCTCCTACTGGGTGCGCTCTCGTCTTCACCATCGCCAGGCGGCGGCCAGTGACGAGGGTTCCGCTTCCGCGCTGGCCGACGTACAGTGGAGGCGTAGGCAGTCTCTACAAAACGTTCGCCGCTATCGGATGTAGTGGCACGGCCACCCGGGAACGGGAAGCCCTTTTCAAATGACTCACTGCCGAGTGATCTGAAAGGGCTGTCCTCATGCTCTCGACCATCTTCTCCGGCGTCGTCCGCTGCTACTACTTCCTCGCGAGGTACGCACCCGGCCCTCGGCTCATCTCTCGCATCCTCCGTCGCGACGGATTGAAGTGGGGCACGCCCGCGATGCTCGTCGCCGCCCCGTACTACTTCCTCGCGAACTTCCTCAAAGGGCTCATCGAGCAAGGCGGTGACGCCTGGCTCAGCTTGCCGATGCTGTGGTGCCTCGTCATGGGAACCGTGTTCCTCGTGCTCGGGCCGGTCAGCCTTCTTAAGCTAGCGAAGGCTCGCATACTAGAAGCTGTGCAGGCACGCCGCGGCGACCGCAAGAAGGGCGTCCCTGCGACAAAGAACCCCGCGCCCGCGAGCAATGACGAGTAAACTTCGTAGTGTGTCACCGGTTCGCTCAGGCGAACGGAACCAGGTTCCGACGCGAGTGGCACGCAGGTGGCATACAGGTAGTGACGGGCTCAGAAAACCGCATGATTCCGCGCCTCTTGTCAAAACTGGGACTTCTAACCACAGTGCGCCGCCCCCACGGGGGCGGCGCACTGCTTTCTGTTGAGGAGGTTCGAGGCCCTATGCAAAACCATCAAAACGGCCTGACCCCACCCCAAATCCCCTGATCAAAAAGCCTCTTCACGCGTAGCGTGGATGTTCCCAGCCGCTGCTCCCGAGCGCGGCACGAGCCCCACAGGGTGGAGCAAAGCGGCTCGCCGGCGCCGCTACGGGTAGGGGTGCCCCGTGGGGGCGCCCTATGCAATCACATGCGGATCGGCCGACACCACGGTGCCGACACCTGCGAGGGGCGCCATCACAGCACCGCCTCTGAGCGCCGCCGATCCGCCACCCCAAAAACCTACTGAGCCCGCCACCCCCGAGCCAGCTTGCGCAGTTTCTGCACCCGCCAGCGCCACATCGGCCAGAGCACGACGGCGGCCAGCGGCGCGAACCACCCGCCGATCGTGAGTTCGTCGCGCCACACCGCGGAGCGCGGGCCCGCCGGGATGATAGTGATCTCGTGATTCCAGAAGCTGATCAGCGCGAGAGGGCCCGAAAGCGGGCGCCCCGCATCACGCATGGTTCGCGCCTGCGAGCCGGCCGCCCGCGAGCCGGCCGCCCGCGAGCCGGCCTCCTGCGCATCGAGATCCACGATGACGATGCGCTGCGTTCCCGCCGGGAGCACCCCGAAGAAGCGCAAGGCAACATCGACCCGGCTCCCCGTCTCGAACACCGCCGGGAATTGCGCACCACCGCGGGGCCGCATCTGCAGCAGCGGCCGATACAGCTGCCCGGCGGCGGCAGGTGAGTGCGCCGCTCGCCACGCAGCATCAGCCGAGCAGTCGAGCGCCGCAGCAACAGCAATCCGCACCATATTTCCGCCCCCCTCGCAACGCGAGCGGCGAGTTCCGCCGTTCGTCAGACCTCAACGCTACTCTGAAGTGATGACAACGCTCGTGTGGCTTCGTGACGACCTGCGGCTTGCCGATCACCCGGCCCTCAATGCCGCCGCGCAAGACCCCGACGGCATCGTCGTGCTCTACGTGCTGGAAGACGCATCCGAGCATGTGCGGCCCCTCGGAGGCGCCACCAGGTGGTGGCTGCACCACTCCCTCGTCGCGCTGCGAAACTCCCTCGAACAGCACGGCATCGAACTGGTGCTTAGACGCGGCGCAGCCGAAACCGTCGTGCCGGCGGTGGCACGCGAATCCGGCGCCGACAGGGTGCTGTGGAACCGGCGCTACAACGAAGCACGCGCGCACGACGCACACATCAAAAAGGCACTGAGAGCAGCCGGCATCGAAGCGCACTCCACCCCCGGTGACCTGCTCTTCGAGCCGTGGCACATCGCCAACGGGGAGGGAAACCCGTACCGGGTGTACTCAGCATTCTGGCGCGCCTGCACCTCCGGGCTGCCTCCCGCGGCACCCCTCGGCCCACCAGACACGCTCACCGCAGCCGCTGCGAGCGTCGACAGTGACGCGCTGGAATCGTGGGGCCTGCTGCCGCACGCCCCCGACTGGTCCGGCGGGCTCGCCGAGCGCTGGACCCCAGGCGAACACGCCGCTCTCGACAAACTCACCACCTTCCTCGCAGACGGCGCGCAGCACTACTCGCGCCGCGACTTCCCCGCCGAACGCACCGGCTCAGAACTGTCCCCGCACCTGCGCTGGGGCGAAATCAGCCCGCGACAGGTGTGGCATGAAGCGCTGAGTGCCGGCGGCGATGTGGGCCTGTTTCTCTCCGAGCTCGGCTGGCGTGAGTTCGCGAAACACACCGCCTACCACTTCGGCCCGCTCGCCTCGCGCAGCCTCGACACCCGCTTCGAAACTTTCCCCTGGCGCGAGGTCGACGCAGACGAACTGCGTGCCTGGCAGCAGGGCCGCACCGGCTTCGGCATCGTCGACGCCGGCATGCAAGAACTCTGGCAGACCGGCTTCATGCACAACCGGGTGAGAATGATCGCCGCATCGCTCTTCACCAAAAATCTGCGCTTCGACTGGCGCGTGGGGGAAGCGTGGTTCTGGGATACGCTTGTCGACGCCGACGACGCCAGCAATCCTTTCAACTGGCAGTGGGTCGCCGGCTGCGGGGCCGACGCAGCACCCTACTTCCGCGTCTTCAACCCCGATCTGCAGCAGAAGAAGTTCGATCCCGAGGGCCGCTACGTCGACCGGTGGGCGCCCTACAGCGCCGGCCTGCCCCGCATCCTCGACCTGAAGGCCTCCCGCGCCGAAGCCCTGCAGGCCTACCAATCAATCACGCGCTAAGCACGCTCTCCCAGCCGCGTCTCGATACCCTGGGAGGCATGTCACCACGCCTGCTCTTCCGCACCTTCGCGTTCGCCGAACTCGTGACCTGGACGGGGCTCATCACCGCCCTCGTGCTGCGGGGCACCGGCGTCTCCGACGCCCTCGTCGCCCCAGCCGGCGGGGTGCACGGCTTCGTGTTCCTCTCCTACTGCGTCATCACCGTGTTCGTGTGGGTGAACGATCGCTGGTCGTTCGGCACGGGCCTCCTCGGCCTCGCCACCGCCGTGGTGCCGTTCGCGACGCTGCCGTTCGAACTCGTCATGGATCATCGCGGAAAGCTGGGGCGCAGCTGGCGTCTCGGCGCCGGCGGCGAGCAGCCCCGCAACTTCATCGAGCGGGTGCAGGCGTGGGTGCTGCGGCACCCCTGGTGGGCGCTCGTCATTCTCGCGGTGGGCGTGACAGCCGTGTTCTCGCTGCTGCTGTGGATGGGGCCACCGATTCCGAAGAGCTGACCGGGGCCGGGCTGCGAAGTGCCGCCGGGCGCAGCGCGAGCAGCGCAGCACAGCTGAAATGGCGATGGCCGGGGGCGGATCCGATCCGCCCCCGGCCATCGCCGTTCTGTCGTTATGCCGCCTGTTCCCAGAGCGGTTCGGGCCGTGACTCGATGAGCCGGCGGGTGTAGTCCTCGCGGGGTGCGCCGAGGATTTGTGCGGTGCGACCGTGCTCGACGATCCGCCCGCGCTGCATCACGATCGTCTCCTCGCAGACGCGCGACACCACAGCGAGGTCATGAGTGACAAACACGATCGTGAGACCGAACTGCTCGCGCACCTCCTCCACGAGTTCGAGCACCTGCGCCTGCACCGAAACATCGAGTGCACTGGTCGCTTCGTCGAGCACGAGCATGCTCGGTTGCGCGGCGAGTGCTTTCGCGAGCGCGACGCGCTGCCGCTGCCCGCCGGAGAGGCCTCGCGGCCGCGAGGCCAGCTGTTCGGGGCGGATCCCCACCCGTTCGAGCAGCGCGCTCGCCTCCCGCTCCGCATCCGCGCGTGACGCTCCGCGGTGCAGGCGCACCACGTCGGCGACGGCGCGGCCCACCGCGATGCGGGGATCGAGGGAGAGGTATGGATCCTGGAACACCATCTGCGTGTGCGCGGCGAGCGCGCGCCGTTCTGTCGCGTTGAGCGGGCGCTGCGGCCGGTCGGTGCCGTCGATGGTGAGCGTGCCCGAACTCGGCTCTTCGAGGCCGACGATGATGCGGGCGAGGGTCGACTTGCCAGATCCTGACTCGCCCACGATGCCGAGGGAGCCGCCGCGTGCCAGCTCGAAGCCCACATCGGAGAGCGCGAGCACGTCGTCGCGGCCGGGGATGCGGTAGCGCTTGGTGATGCCTGCGGCGCGGATCGCGGCAGGTTGTGCGGCGGGCTGCCCAGCCACTGGCACCGCGTCTCCGAAGCGGTCGAGGTCGATGCGGGGCGTCGCGGCCAGCAGCTGCTGCGTGTACGCCTCCCGCGGGTCGCGGAACACCGCCTCGGTGGCCCCCTCCTCGACGACGAGGCCGCCGCGCAGCACCACCACCCGTTCGCAGAGCGACGCCGCGAGGCCGAGGTCGTGCGTGATGAACAGCATGCCCATGCCGCGCGCCTGCTGCTGCTCGCGCAGCAGTTCGACGATGCCGGCCTGCGTGGTCACGTCGAGCGCCGTGGTGGGCTCGTCGCAGAGCAGCAGTTCTGGCTCGTCGAGCAGCGCCGCCGCGATCATCACGCGTTGCAGCATGCCGCCAGACAGCTGGTGCGGGTACTGGTCGAGCAGCGCTTCAGCGCGCGGCAAGCCCACCTGTTCGAGCTGCGCGATCGCGCGGGCGGCAGCGTCGGCGCGGCTGAGCCCGTGCCAGCGCACCAGCGTCTCGGTGAGGAAGTCGCCGAGGGTGCGCACCGGGTTGATGCCGGAGCGCGGATCTTGGAAGATCATCGACGCGCGCTTGCGGCGGATCGTCTGCAGATCGGCGGGTGTCGCCGTCACCGTGTCGATTCCGGCGACGCGCACCGAGCCGGTGAGGGAGGCGTGTTCGGGGAACAGGCCCAGAGCGGCGCGGGTAGTGAGCGACTTGCCCGATCCCGATTCGCCCACGAGCGCCACCGACTCACCGGCGCCGACAGCCAGTGAGACACCGTGCAGCAGGGGGCCGCGGCTGGGCACGCGCAGGGTGAGGTCGTCGATCTGCAGCAGCGGATCGCCGCCGCCCTGACGGGTGTGAGATGCTGCGGTCATGAGAAGTTGCCTCCGATTCGGTCGGAAAGTTCTTCGCCGATCACATTGATGGCGACGACCACGAGCACCACCACGGCGGCGGGCACGAAGGTGGGCAGCAGCGCACCGCTCATGAGCGCGCCGCGGCTCTCGTTGATCATGGAGCCCCAGTCGGCAGTGGGTGCCTGCACGCCAAGGCCGATGAACGACAGCGCGGCGAGGTCGGCGAGCACGTAGCCGAAGTTGAGGGTGGACTGCGCGCCGACCGTGGGCACCACATTCGGCAGCACCCGGGTGAACGCGATCCATGAGCTGCGGAAACCCAGCACCCGGTAGGCCTGCACGTAGGGGCGGGCGCGCTCCGTGATGATGAGACCGCGGGTGAGCCGCGCCACATACGGCACGTAGGCGATCGTCATCGCGAGCACCGGTGCGAACAGGCCCTTCCCGAAGAGTGCGACACCGAGCATCGCGAGCAGCATCGCCGGGAAGGAGAACAGGAAGTCGAACACCCGCGATAGCACGGCATCGAGCCAGCCGCCCTGCCACGCAGCGACCAGGCCGAGTACCAGCCCGAGCACCGTCGAACCGAGCACCACAATCAGCGGGCCGATCAGCGAGGTGCGCGCGCCGAACATGAGGCGCGTGAGCAGGTCGCGGCCGAGCGCGTCGGTGCCGAGCCAGTGCGCCCAGCTGGGGCCGGCCAGAATGTTCTGCAGGTCGACATGGTCGGGATCGTAGGGGGCGATGACCGGCGCGAGCGCTGCGGCCAACACGACAACCGCGACGAAGACGACCGCGATCCGCCCGGTCACGGTGAACAGGCCACGCCGCTTCACCTTGACAGGCACGGTGAGGGCACGGGTGCCCTCAGGCGGTGCGGGTGCCGCGGCTGCGCGGCGCGAGGGGGTTGCTGCGGTGCTCATCGGGTCTCCGTTCCTGCGGCGATGCGCGGATCGATCAGCGGTTGGATGAGGTCGACGATGGTGTTGACCGTGACGAAAGCGACCACCACGACGAGCACGATCGCCTGCACGACGGGGAAGTCGAGGCGGTCGACCGACTGCACGAGCAGTGAGCCGATCCCGGCGAGGCCGAAGGTCTGCTCCACGATCGCGCTCGACACAAGCAGACCGGCGACGAGCACGCCGCTGACCAGCAGAATCGGGCCGATCGCGTTGCGCAGCACATGCCGAAGCACCACCGACGACTTCGTGAGGCCGCGGCTGGTAGCCACCTCGACGTGCTCGCGCACGAACTGCTCATTCATGGACGAGCGTGTGACCCTCGCCACCAGCGCCACGAAGGCCAGGCCGAGCGCGAAGGCAGGCAGCACCAGGTGCACGAAACGGTCAACACCCTCATGCCCGCTGCCGAACGACGGAAACCAGCCCAGCTGCACCGAAAAGATGGCGATGAGCAGGATCGCGATGACGAACGACGGCACCGCGCCGAGCGCGGTGGAGGTGATGAGGATCGCGCGATCCGTGAAGCGACCGCGCCGCAGGCTCGCCCAGATGCCAGCCGCGAGGCCCAGCACCGAAATGATCACCGCGGCCATCGCCACGAGTTCGAGGGTGACGGGGAGGCGCTGCAGCAGCACGTGCGAGACATCGTCGCGGTACTGCAGCGAACGCCCGAAGTCGCCGCGCAGCACGCCGCTGATCCAGCTCAGGTACTGCTCGATAGGCGATTTGTCGAGCCCGTACTGGCGCGTCACCTCGGCGATGGCCTCAGGGCTCGGGCTGCGACCGCGCAGCAGGAAGCGGGCCGGATCACCCGGCACCACGAAGCGCGAGAAGAACACCACCAGCGAGGCGGCGAACAGCGTCGCGACGAGGCCGACGATGCGGCCAACGATGAAGCGCGCGGTGAGCGCGCCCCGGCTCGGCCTGCGGCGGCTCTCGCTCTCCTGCAAGCGCACAGCCCGCGTCTGCGGAGCTCCCATTGCGGTTTCGCTCATCACTCGGCCCTCCCGATCGTCGCAGCCCAGGGGTAGTACATGTATGAGATGGAGGGGTCGACACCCGTGATCCGCTCACCCAACCACAGCGTGGTGGGCAGATCGATCAGCGGAATCCAGGGCAGCTCCTCGCTGGCGATCTGCTGCGCCTCAGCCGAGATGAAGGACCGCTCCCCGTCATCCATGGTCTGCAGCGCCCGGTTCACCACATCATCGAACTCTGGGTTCGACCACTGCCCGTAGTTCGAGAACTCGCCGGTGCGCAGCACCGCATACATCTCGAGCGGGTCGGTGCTCGACAGGTACCAGGTGGTGGCGAACAGGTCGACGCCCTCGATCGCGGAAGGATCGGAGAAGAGCAGCGTGTAGGCGTTTGGGGTGCGGGTCTCGATCTCGATGTCGAGGCCGATCTCGCGGCCAGCCGAGGCGACCGCCTGCGAGACCACGTCGAACGACGAGTCGAGCGGGGCGGTCACATAGGTGATCTTCGCGCCCTCGGCACCGGCCTCCTGGATCAGTTTGCGGGCCGTCTCCAGGTCGTAGTCGTATGCGGGCAGCTCGTCGAACGCGAGGCGGGTGGCCTCGGGGTCGCCGTCGATCCACACCGACTCGGAGGTGAGCGCGTTGGTGGCGGTGCCGTAGCCCTGCACCGCGGCGCGCACCAGCGCCTCGCGATCCAGCGCCATCGTGAGCGCCCGGCGCACCCGGACATCGCCGAGGGGGCCCTCCAGGTTGGACACGACGAGGCTCTGCACGGTCGTGTTGGTGCCGAAGTAGACGGACCCGGTGTCGCTTGCCCGCAGCACGTCGATCGCGTTGTACGGGATGGTCCATGCGCCGTCGATCTCGCCGGTCTGCAGCGCGTTGACCCGGGCATTGGCGTCGTTGAGGATCACGAACGTCATCTGCTCGGCCTTCGCCCGCAGCTCGGGATCCCAGTAGTCGTCGAAGCGGTTGAGGGTGATCGACTCACCGGCTCGCCACTCCCCGAACGAGAACGGCCCGGTGCAGTTCACCCCCGTCGACTGGTTGCCGTAGTCGGGGCCGGCCGCCTCGGTGGTCGCAGCCGACTGGATCACGCCAGGCGCGGCCGACATGAGTTTGTTGAACTGCGAGTCCGGCACGACGGTGCGCACGGTGACTTCGTGCTCGCCCGTCTGCTCGATCGACTCGACGTTCTTGTACGAGTCGTACCAGAACGAGGCGACCTCGGGATCGAGGTGGCGCTTCAGCGAGACCACCACGTCGTTCGGCGTCATCGTGGTGCCGTCGTGAAACTTGACGCCCTCGCGGATCGTGTAGACCCAGCTGAGGGGGTCTGGGTGCGTCACCTCGGTGGCGAGACCGGGCGACTGCGACAGGTCGGAGTTCCACCGCAGCAGCGACTCGCACACGTTGGCGAGCACGGTGTTGTCGGCATAGTCGAAGGCGTAGGCGGGGTCGAGCGAGTAGGGCTCAGTCTGCAGCGCCCAGGTGAAGGAGTCGATGTCGCCGGCGGGCGCGGGCGTGTGTTCGGTGAGCGTGAAGGTGCCGGAGTTGCGGGCGGTGGCGCTCTGCCCGCACCCCGCGAGGGCGCTCACCGCGAGAGCAGCAACGCCCACGGTGGCGATGATACGGCGGTTGCGGGCGGCGCTGCCGGCCAGGCGGATCCGATCCGTCATGCGGCGGCCCCCCTCGGATCGACGGCGTCGCCGGTCGCTGCGCTGTCAGCCGCTGCGCGTGCGTAGACGCGCTCGCCGCCGACCCAGGTCTCATCGACGCCGACGCTGCCGATCTGTTCGGCGGGCACATCGAAGACGTTGCGGTCGAGGATCGCGAGATCGGCGTAGTAGCCGGGGAGGAGCCGCCCGGTGGCGTGGTCGAGGTGGTTGATGCGAGCGGTGCCCTGCGTGTAGGCGTCGAGGGCCTGCGCGAGGGTGAGCTTCTGGTGCTCGGGGCCGAGGGGCGGGCGCTCCTCGCCGTAGGCGACGCGGTTCACGGCGACGTGGATGGCCTGGATCGGGTCGGGGCGGGAGACCGGCCAGTCACTGCCCGCGGCGAGGGCTGCCCCGGCCGAGGCGAGCTCCCCGAAGGGGTAGTGGCGCGCTTCGGCGTCGCCAGCGAGGAACGGGAGGGTGAGTTCGTCGAGCTGATCCTCGTGGCACGCCCACAGCGCCTGCATGTTGGCGGTGGCGCCAAGCGGCGCGAAACGGTCGACATCCTCGGAGCGCACGAGCTGCAGATGGGCGAGATGGTGGCGGTTGTCGCTGGGGCCGTTCACGGTGCGCGCCTGCTCGATGGCGTTGAGGGCGTCGGTGACGGCGCGATCACCCAGCGCGTGGAAGTGCACCTGCACGCCTTCACGGTCGAGAGCCGTGACGAAGTCGGCCATCTGGCGCGGGTCGAAGAAGGAGATGCCTCGGTTGTCGGTGGCCTGACCGTGGTGGTCGAGGTAGCAGTCGTGCATCGCAGCAGTGAAGTTCTCGGCGACGCCGTCGACCATCACCTTCACCGAGCTCAGCGAGAGACGTTCGGGGTCGCAGGCGGCGGCGGCCTCGTCGCGGCGGGCGATAATGGGGCCGAGCTGTGCGTCGCCCTCTTCGCGGTTCCACCACTGCGCGCCCCTCACGCGTACCTTGAGCGTGCCGTCGGCGACCGCGCGATGGTAGACGGGCACAGTGTCGGGACTGCCCATGAACTCGCCGACGGCGGCGTCCTGCCAAGCGGTGATGCCGAAGGAGAGCAGGTATTCCTGAGCTGCGAGCAGGCCATCGTAGGCCTTCTGCTGGGTGGCGCGGGGGCGAGCGGCCGCGAAAAGGTTCATGGCGCCCTCGTGTGCGGTGCCGGCCGGAGTACCGTCGTCTTCGCGTTCGAAGCGGCCGTCTGCCGGGTCGGCCGTGGTGGCGTCGACGCCGGCGAGTTCGGCTGCGCGGGTGTTGAACCAGGCACCGTGGTGGTCGCGGTTCTCGAGGAAGACGGGGCGGTCGGGCACGATCGCGTCGAGCATCTGCCTGGTGGGGGTGCCGCCGGGGAATGCGTCCATCGACCAGCCTGCGCCGAGAATCCACTCGACCTCGGGGTGAGCTTCGGCGTAGGCCGCGATGGCGGCGAGCGTGCGCTCTGCCGTGTCGCACTCGGTGAGGTTGCAGCTGAGTAGCTCGATGCCGGCGCTGACGGGGTGCACGTGGGCGTCTTGGAAGCCGGGGATGAGCAGGCGCCCGGCGAGATCGACGCGTTCGGTGGCGGTCTCGGAGAGGCGTGCGACCTCTTCGGGGTCGGTGCTGAGAATGCGGCCGTCGGCGACGGCGACTCCACCTGGTCTGGGTTGTGAGTCCGTGCCGGTGTAGATCCAGCCGTTCTCGAATACGACGTCTGCGTGCGGGGTTGCGGTCACCGGAGCCTCCTGAGGTATCGTCATCGATCCGTGCTGCCACAGTAGGCCGATCAGTGGGTAATGTCAATTACATTGACACTTACGTTGACACATCAGTGTCGTTGCCGGCCCTCGGGCCTACACTGGTGTCAAGAATCCGAACAATGGGGGTCGAGATGGTGCAGGCCGAGAGTGCACGACGAGTGCGACTGGATCAGCGCGGAATCGTCGACGCGATGTTGCGGCTGGCGCGAGATGAACCGCACGCGCGAATCACCTTCAAGCGACTCGGCGATGCCCTGGGTGTTGACGCGACCGCCATGTACCGGCACTTCCGCAACAAAGACGAGCTGCTCAAAGCCGCCCTCGACCGCATCACTGGCTGGGCTACGGAGGCAGGGCGTGAGAGCTCGGGCAGCTGGCGCGAGCGGCTGGAAGCTCACCTCATGCGTACAGCCGAGCTTGCGCTGGAGTACCCATCGATCGGTGCAGAGGCAGCCGTTATTGATCCCGGTGGCCCCGGCGACACCTCCGCCGTTGAGTTCATGCTCGAGATGCTCGCCGAGGGTGGGCTGCGCGATGAAGCGCTGCTGCGCGCCTACGCTGCGGTCTCCGGCTTCGCGCTCTCGCAGAGCGCAGCGCTCGCGAACGACGTGCTGCGCAATCCCGATGCCGCGCGCGACGGCTCCGAGCCGTGGATCAGCACCTTCGGCTCGGTCAACCTCACCGAGTACCCGCTCGTGAATCAGCACCGCGACGCGCTGCTCGCGATGGACGGCATGACCGTCTACCGTGCGGGCATCGCGGCCATCCTCGACGCCGTCGAACTGGCGACAGGTCCTGCCTGATCCCGCCTGATCCTGCTCGGTCCGTCGATATGGAATCTGCCGAAAATATGACGGGTCCCACCTCCTGTGCCATATGCACGGCAGATCCCATATGCGCGGACGGCTTCTCCGCACGCTCAGACGTCTGAAAACGGGAGCGGAGGAGCGTCGGGGCTAGGGTAGGAGGGATCGAGGCGAGCGGAGGTGCGAGGGTGACTGCAGAGCGTGGCGGCGGATCCGGCGGCGCCGAAGAGGCGATCGAGTTGCTGCGCGCCCTTATTCGTGAAGGGTGCGTCAACGATGGCACGCCCGCCTCCGGCCAGGAGATCCGCAGTGTGCGCGTGCTGCAGCGCTTTCTTGCTGACGTGATCGCACTGGAGCACGTTGAGGCCCACGTGCTCGAATCGGCGCCCGGTCGCGCCTCGCTCATCGTGCGCGTGCACGGCACCGACCCTGCGGCCCCGGCGCTGGGTCTGCTCGGTCACCTCGACGTGGTGCCCGTTGACCCCGACGGCTGGACCCGCAACCCCTTCGGCGGCGAACTCATCGACGGCGAGATCTGGGGCCGGGGCGCCGTCGACATGCTCTACCTCACCGCCGCGTTCGCGTGCGTGTTGCGCGAGGTCGCGCTCGCGCCGACACCGCCCCGCGGTGACCTTGTGCTGCTGGCGGTGGCCGACGAAGAGGCCGGCAGTAGTCTCGGCATGCACTGGCTCGTGCGCGAGCACTCCGAGATCGTGCGTGTCACTGAGGCGCTCTCCGAGTCCGGCGGGATGCGCATGGGGCGGCACGTTGCCATCGAGGTCGCCGAGAAGGGGTCGGCCGGTCGTCGTCTCGTGGTGCAGGGCAAACCGGGTCACGCCTCGATCCCATTCGGGGCGACCAGCGCTGCCTACCGCATGGGCGAGGTGCTGCAGCGGCTCGAAGAGGTGATGCCCGCAGCGCAGCTGGGGGAGTTGTGGAACGCGTTTGTCGATGCCCGCATCGACGATCCCGCTCTCGCTGAGCGGTTGCGCGACCCCGTGCGCCTGGATGCGGCGCTGCCGCAGCTCGGCGGTATCGCGGGCTACGCGCACGCAGTCTCGCGGATCACGATTTCGCCGACGGTGGTGCGCGCCGGTTCCGTGCACAATGTGATTCCGGGGTCGGCGTCGATCGACCTCGACATTCGTACGCTGCCCGGCACGAGCGACGACGAGGTCGATGAACTGCTCGTGGCGGTGCTCGGTCCGATCGCCGATCAGGTGGAGATCCGCCATCTGCACGGTTGGGCCGCGACGGGATCGAGCCCGCACACGCCGCTGTTCGCGTCGATTATGCGCGCGATTGCGGAAGTTGCTGACGCACCGACGGTGCCCATCATGGCGGCGGGCGGGTCGGACGCACGCGTGCTGCGCGAACTCGGCATCCCCGCGTACGGTTTCGGGCTGCTCGCCCCTGGCTGGAGCTATGAGCGCTACCGCGAGGGTGTGCACGGCAACGATGAGCGCATCGACGTTACCTCGGTGGAGCTGTCGATGGCGGCGCTGCGTCGCATTGTCGCCGACCGCATCGGCTAGCGGGGCCTCTCAGGCCCAGCCCACCACGAGGCGGGCCGCCTGCTCGGGCACCGTCGGGTCGACCCCCGTCAGCTCGGCGAAGCGCCGCAGCCGGTTCGCGAGCGTGTTGCGGTGGCAGAACAGTTCGGCAGACGAGGCTCCGATGCTGCCCGTGCGGAGGTAGCTGCGCGCCGCCTCCTCGAGACGCACCCGCTCCGCCTCCCCGCAGTTCGCGAGTGCACGGTGCACGTCGGAGAGCAGGGGTCGTCCGGCGGCGAGCAGGCTGCGTGCCGCGACCCTCGCCCACCCTCGGCTCCACGTCATGGCCCCGTCCTCTCCGGGCTCGAATACGCGCGCCAGTTCGCGCACGGTGGCGGCAGTGCGGCTCAGACCGGCGAGGCCCTCGGTGGCGGTCATCACGCCGATGCGCAGGTCGAGCAGGCGGCGCCCCAGCTCTTCGAGTCGCGAGCCCGGCAATTCGAGGTGCCGGGCGAAGGCGACGAGGGCGTCGCCGAGGTGATGGGTGAAGACGCGGCCGCCCGCACGCTCCAGCTCCGACACCGCCACGCGCAGCGGGGCGATGTCCTCTTCGACGGCGGCGAGCACCACGAGCGGGGCGTCGACGGGCAGGTCGAGTTCGTCGGCGATGCGCTGCAGCTGCGGGCCGCCGGGCAGTGGCTCCTGGAAGAGCGAGGCGATGAGGCCCTGTCGCACGGAGGCCCGCTCTTCGCGCATGCGCTCGCGCTCGGCCGCGTAGGCGCGCTGGGTCTGCCCCACATACTCGTCGACCGTGCGCAGCACGATGCCCGTGTGGCGTACGATGAGCTCGGCATCGTCGGCGTCGGCGACTCTGGTAAGCGCTTCCCAGAGCACTGTGAAGTCGTGTCGGATCGCGGTCATGAGGGCGGGCAGGGGGATGCCGGCGCGGGCTCGGGAGACGCCCACTTCGGCGGCGGTCGTGATCGGGGCGTCGAGCCCGCCGGCGCGGAGACCCTCGATGAGGGTGATGAAGGAGAGTCTGCCCGTGCGGCGCAGCTCCGAGAGGGGGATCGGCGCGGGGTCATAGCCGGCGACGTTGCCCACGAGTGCGAGGAAGGTCTCGGTGAGCTCGGCGGGGTCGAGGCGGTCGAGCAGCTGGAGCCAGCGCTCGCGATCCCCTCGGGCAGGGGTGTCGCTCAATGCGCGGGCTGGGCTCGAGGGGTCGTTGGATTGCGGGGCCACGCCCGCAGTATATGTGCATATGCACAATGCAGGCGGCGAAACCAGGGGCTTTTCGTGCCTGCAACAGTGCGAAATGCTTGAGATTCTGGAACGCGTGCCGCCGCGACCGCGACGGCACGCCAGCACCGGATCCCGCATCCTCGACGGAGAGAGAGCATGAGCGAGACAACCAATACCTCGGCGATCGAGTACGACGCCACGCACGAACTGAGCATCAAGGACGCCAACAAGGTCGCCCTCGGCGCTCTGATCGGCACCGCACTCGAGTGGTACGACTTCTTCCTGTTCAGCGCCGCGGCGGCGCTGGTCTTCAACGTCCAGTACTTCACCAGCGAGAACGCCACCGCTGCAGCGCTCGCCTCCTTCGCCACCTTCGGTGTCGGCCTCGCGGCTCGCCCCATCGGTGGCATCATCTTCGGCCGCATGGGCGACCGCATCGGCCGTCGCAAGGTGCTGATGATCACGATCGTGGGCATCGGCCTCGTGACCGGTCTCATCGGCATGCTGCCGACCTACGCCGCCATCGGCATTGCCGCACCGATCCTGCTCGTGCTGCTGCGCGTGCTGCAGGGTCTCTTCGTCGGCGGCGAATGGTCGGGCGCCATGACCATCGTGGTCGAGAACGCGCCGCTGCACCTGCGCGCCCGCTACGCGGCGATCCCGCAGATCGGCTCCCCGATCGGCACGATCCTCTCCTCCGGCGGCTTCTTCATCATGACGCTGGTCTTCTCGCAGCAGAACTTCGACGCCTGGGGCTGGCGCATCCCGTTCCTCATCGCGCTGCCGCTGCTGCTCGTGGCGATCTACATTCGCTCGAAGCTCGAGGAGTCTCCCGTCTTCCGTCAGCTGGAAGAATCGGGCGAGGTCGTGAAGAGCCCCGTGCTCACCACCTTCCGCAACAGCTGGCGCCAGATCATCGTGGGCATGGCCGCGGCCCTGCTCGGCGTCGGTGGTTTCTACCTCGTGACCGCGTTCTGCGTCTGGTACGGCGTGAACGTGCTCGGCTACGACTCATCGCTGATGCTGCTCGGCTCGATGGTCGCCGCGGCAGTCGAGATTCTCGTGCTCATCTGGGGTGGCAACCTCGGCGCCAAGTACGGCGCGAGCCGCGTGATTCTGTGGGGCGGCGTGCTCTCGGCCGTGGTTGCGGTGCCCGCCTTCATGATGCTCTCCTCGGGCAATCCGGTGCTCGTGGTGATCGCGATGACCCTCGCGGTGTCTGCGCTCTCGCTGCCCTACGCCGCATCGGGCACCGTGCTCACCGGGCTCTTCCCCGCGAAGACCCGCTACACCGGGGTCGGCCTCGCGCAGAACACGGCAGGCATGCTCTCGGGCTTCATCCCGCTGCTCGCCACCGGTTTCGTGTCGGCGGCAGGCGATCACTGGTGGCCCGCCGCCGCGATGCTCGCTTTCCTGTCGTTGTTCACCGCCGTCGCGGGCGCCATGGCCCCGAGCCTGAGTGTGAAGCTGCCCGGCTTCAAGCACTGATCCGCACCCCGCATCATCCCATCCCCCGCAGTCTCCCGAGAGGATCACACCATGTCGCAGTCAGCCGGACACTTGATCGTGCGCACACTCGAAGCGCACGGCGTGCAGCGTGTGTACGCCGTGCCCGGCGAGAGCTACCTTGATGTGCTCGACGGGCTGCACGACTCGGCGATCGAGACCGTCGTGTGCCGCCACGAGGGGGGCGCCGGCTTCATGGCGCTCGCCGAGGGGCGGCTCACGGGGCGGCCGGGCATTGCGATGGTCACCCGCGGCCCCGGCGCGGCGAACGCGATGATCGCGATCCACACCGCGTGGCAGGATGCGACGCCGCTCGTGCTCTTCGTCGGGCTCATCCCGGTCGCCGACCGCGAGCGCGAATCGTTCCAAGAGTTCAGCCTGGCCGGCTGGTTCGGCACGACCGCGAAGCGCGTCATCACGATCGACGCACCGCATCGGGCGGGCGAGCTGGTCGACGAGGCGATGCGGATCGCCGCGGCCGGCCGGCCCGGCCCCGTCGTAGTGGGGCTGCCGGAAGATCTGCTGGTCGAGCTCACCGAGGCCCCGGTCGCTGGGCCGACCGCCGCACCAGCCCCGACGCCATCCGCATCGGAGATCGCGGTGCTCACCGAACGCCTGGCCCGAGCCGAACGCCCCGCCTTCGTGGTCGGCGGCGACGGCTGGCAGTCGGGCTGCGGCGCCGAGCTGGCGGCCTACGCCGAGGCGGCGGGCGTGCCGGTGTTCGCCGACTGGCGCGCCTACGACGCGGTGCCGCACGACAGCGGGGCGTGGGCCGGCTGGCTCGGGTACGGCCGCGCCGACGCCGTCGCGCAGGGCTACGCGCAGGCCGACCTGCTCGTCTTCGTGGGTTGCGCCCGCACCGACGTGCTCAGCGATGGCTACACGCTCGGCTTCGACGCGCAGACGGTGCTGGTCACGGGCGACCCCGAGGCCAAAGCCCACGCCGGCCGCATCGACCAGCAGATCGTCTCCACTCCCGCCGCGTTCACGAGCGCGCTCACGGCGACCGAGCCGGCTGCTGCGCGCGGTGCCCGCGACGACGCCTGGCTCACCGGCCGGGTCGCCGCGCAGGCCCGCTTCGCTGCGCACCGCGCCGACGCCTCTGTGCCCGGCGCGCTCGCCGATGCCGGGGTCGACCTCGGCGTGGCCTTCGGCGAACTCGACGCTCGCTTGAACGGCGAGGCGATCCTCACCTTCGGCGCCGGCAATGCGACGATCTGGGCGCACCGCTTCGTGCGGCACCTCGTGCCCGCCAGCCTCGTCGGCGCCCGCAACGGCGCGATGGGGCTCGCCGTGCCTGGCGCGGTCGCCGCCTCCCTCGCCTTCCCCGACCGCCGCGCGGTTGCCGTCTGCGGCGACGGCGACTTCCTCATGAACGGGCAGGAAATTGCCACCGCGATCGCGCACGGCGGCAAGCCGCTCGTGATCGTGGTCGACAACGGCATCTACGGCACGATCGTGCAGCACCAGGAGAAGCACTACCCGGGCCGCCCCTCGGGCACCCGGATGGCCAACCCCGACTTCGCGGCCTGGATGGCGTCGTTCGGCGGGCACGGCGAGCGCGTCGAGGCCACTGAGGAGTTCGCCCCCGCCCTTGATCGTGCCCTCGCGGCAGACGCCCCGGCACTGATCCACGTGCTCATCAGCAGCGAGGTCATGCCGCCGGCCTCCGATGAGATCACGGGCTGAGCGCCCCAGCACCGCCGCCGACCGTTCGACAGCCCCAAGGAGTCCGCATCATGCAGCTCGACCTGATTCTCACCGCGCGCGAGATTCTCACCATGAATCCGGCGCATCCCATCGCCCGTGCGGTGGGTGTGCTCGGCGGCCGCATCGTCGGCTTCGACGAGCAGATCGCTGGGCTCGATGCCGAGCGCAGGCTCGACTTCGGCGACGCCGTCGTCACGCCCGGGCTGATCGATGCCCACTGCCACACCGCCTGGTGGGGTCTTGGCCTCGCTGCGGTCGATCTCGCCAGGGCGCGCGGGCTCGATGAGCTCTACGCGCTGATCGAGGCCGAGGTTGCCCGGCTCGATCAACTCGGCGATGCTGCCGCGTGGGTGCACGGCACCGGCTTCAACCAAGCCCACCACGGCGGCGCGTTCCCTGATATCGCGCGTCTCGACGAGATCACTGGCGGTCGCCCGCTCTACCTGCGGCACACCTCGGGTCACGCGTCGATCACCAACTCGGCTACGCTGCGTCTCGTCGGTGCACTCGATCCGGGCTTTGAGAACCCGGTGGGCGGCGTCGTGGTGCGCGACGCGGAGGGCGCGCCAACGGGGCTCGTCGAGGAGGCGGCCCAGGGTCTGGTGCAGGCGCTGCTGCTGCCCTACTCCACCGAGCGGCTCGTCGAAGCACTTGACGCGGCCACCTCGCGCTATGCGGCCGAGGGCATCACGAGCTTCACAGAGGCTGGGGTCGGCGGCGGGTGGATCGGCCACAGCCCCGTCGAGGTGGCCGCCTACCAGGCCGCCGCCGAACGCGGCCGCCTGCACGCCCGCGCCCAGCTCATGCCCGCGATCGACGCGCTGCGCCCCATTGCAGGTCACGCCGCCGACTTTCACGGGGAGGGCAATGGTCGCGGGCTCGACCTCGGCATCCGCTTTGGCTTTGGCGACGACGCTGTGCGCTTCGGGCACGTGAAGGTGTTCCTCGACGGCTCGCTGCTCGGTGCGACGGCCGCCGTCACCGAAGACTTCTGCGGGCACGATCACAACCGCGGCTACCTGCTCGACGAGCCCGAGAGCTACCGCGATCGGGCCTTGGGCGCCTATCGCGCCGGTTGGCCGCTCGCCCTGCACGCTATCGGCGACGCCGCCATCGACCTCGCCCTCGACCTCATCGAGGAAGCCCAGCAGCGCTATGGCCGCCTCGCCGCGCCCTGCCGTATTGAGCACTTCGGCATTGCCCGCCCCGATCAGCTCGAGCGCGCCGGTAGGCTCACCATCGCGGTGACGCCGCAGGCCGGGTTCATCGGACCCATCGGAGATCAGATGGCGGATCGCGTAGGCCCCGAGCGTGCCGACTGGCTCTACCGCGGTCGCAGTGTGGTCGACGCAGGCGTGCTGCTCGCGGGATCCTCGGACTTGCCGGTCGCCGACAACAACCTGCGCCGCGGCATGCAGTCGGCGGTCGACCGTCTCACTGAGAGCGGTGCCGCGCTCGGTGCCGCCGAAGCGCTCACGCCCGAGGAGGCGCTGCGCACCCACACCGAGTGGGCGGCGCGGGCGACCGGCCAGATCGCCGACAAGGGCACCCTCGAACGCGGTAAGCTCGCCGACTTCGCCGTATTCTCGGACTCGCCGCTCACCGCACCGAGCATCGCGCGGATCGACGTGGTGGCCACCGTGGTCGGCGGCGAGCTCACCTTCGACGCACGATCCTGATCCGCCCTCTCGAAAGGAACCGTCATGACGGAGCACCCCACCACGCAGCACCACTCATTCCTCGCCGACTGGGCCGTGCACTCCCGCTTCGGTGCCGTCGAGGGCACCGGGGGCGTTGAACGCCAGGCCGCGAGCGCGGCTGACGGCGAGCAGCGCGCCTGGTTCGCGCAGCTGCTCGAATCGCACGGCTTCACGGTGCGTCGCGACGAGATTGGCAACCAGTTCGGCCTGCTCGAACTCGTGCCCGGTGCCCCTTACGTGCTCACCGGCTCGCACATGGATTCGCAGCCCACCGCGGGCCGCTTCGACGGCGCCTACGGGGTCATGGCGTCGGCGCACGCGTGCTTTCGCGTGGCCGACGAGCTGCGGGCCTCGGGCGAGGTGCCGCGCTGCAACCTCGCGGTCGTCAATTGGTTCAACGAAGAAGGGTCGCGCTTCAAACCCTCGATGATGGGCAGTTCGGTGTTCACCGGCAAGCTGCCCCTCGCCGACGCGCTCGCGACGCCCGACCCGCACGGGGTGACCGTCGCGGAGGCGCTCGACGCCATCGGGGAGCGGGGTGACGCCGCGGTGTTCGGCGATGACGGGCTGCAGGTCGCCTCCTACGCCGAGATCCACGTGCAGCAGGGGCGCAGCATGGAGGAGGATGGCGTCACCATCGGACTCGTGAACGCTACCTGGGGTGCGCGCAAGTTCGAGTTCAAGGTCACCGGTGAGCAGGCGCACAGCGGATCGACGCTCATGGCCGATCGCCGCGATGCGCTACTCGGCGCGGCACGCCTCATCGTGGCCGCCCGCGAACTGGTCGACGAGTTCGAGCCTGGCATCCTGCACACGGCCTGCGGCGAGATCAACGTCTACCCGAACTCGCCCGTGGTGGTGGCGAGCGAGGTGCAGTTGCTGTTTGATCTGCGCTCGCCGAGCAGCGAGGTGCTGAGTGCCGCATACGACCGGGTTATGGAGACTGTCGAGCGGGTGCAGCGCGAGGATCGCGTGCAGATCGAGATCGTTGCCGAGCACAGCTGGGATCAGAACCCGTATCCCGAGGCGGGGCTTGAACTCGCCCGTGAGGTGGCGCAGGAGCTAGGGCTCACCCATGACCGGGTGATGACCGTGGCGGGGCACGACTCGACCAACATGAAGGATCAGGCGCCCACGGTCATGCTCTTCGTGCCGAGCGTCGACGGCGTCTCGCACAACCTCAACGAGTTCACCCGCGACGAGGATCTGCTCGCGGGCGTCGATCACCTCACGGGCGTGGTGCGGCGGCTCGCCGGCGGAGCGCTCGTCGCCGAGTAGGCGCTGCGCCACGCAGGCGGGCCTCCGTGGCCCGGGCGAGCCACGACAGCAGTCCGTTCACGACGAAGAAGATCGCGCCGATGAGCAGGTACATCTGCAGCGGGTTGCCCAGGGTCTGAACTGCGATCTCGCCGCGGCGCAGCAGCTCCTCGAAGCCGATGATGAAGCCGAGCGCGGTGTCTTTCACGACGATCACGAGCTGCGCGATGAGCGAGGGCAGCATGATGCGGAACGCCTGCGGCAGCACGATGCTGCGCAGCGCGCGACCGCGGCTCAGACCAAGGGCGAGCGCCGCTTCGGTCTGGCCGCGCGGCACTGCCTGAATGCCGGCGCGCACGATCTCGGAGATCGCCACCGAGTTGTAGATGGTGAGCCCGATCACGAGGTACCACAGCAGCGGCAGGTCGATGCCGATCACCGGCAGTGCCCGCGAGGCAAAGAAGATCGAGATCACCACGGGCACGGTGCGGAAGAACTCGGTGACGCCCACGATGCACCAGCGGTACCAGGGCAGGGCGGTCACCCGCAGCAGCGCCAGCGCAGTGCCGATGGCGAGGCCCAGCACGATCGAGATCGCGCCGGCCGAGGCCGTATTGCCGAGCCCGCCGAGCAGGAACTTCCAGACGGTCGTGAACTGCGGGTCGAAGGGGTTGAAGAGCGGCGACCAGTGCCGGGCTTCGAGCTGTCCCGATTGCTGCAGGCGCACGCCCACGTAGGCGGCGACGGCAAGCAGCGCGGCCCCCACGACCGCGGTGATGATGTGCGTGCGGCGGCGGCCTCGCGGGCCGAGCCTGTCGAAGAGCACGGAGGGCGAACCGGTCATCGGAGGACCGCCTTTCGTTCTGCGAGCGAGAACAGCGCACTGGTGGGTGCGATGATGAGCAGGTAGCCGACCACGACGCCGCCGAGCACCGGGATGACGTCGAGACCGCGGGTGGCTGCAAGAGTGTCGGCCACGCTGAATAGGTCGCCGCCCACGCCGATCGCGCCGACGAGGGCCGAGTCCTTGATCATGGCGATGGTGGTGTTCGCGAGCGGCGGCACGGCCGCGCGGAACGCCTGCGGCAGCAGGATCTGCGTGAGCGTCGTGCCGAAGCCGACCCCCAGCGCGCGGGCGGCCTCGGCCTGCCCGATCGGTACCGCATTGATGCCGCTGCGCAGCGCTTCACAGACGAACGCGGCCGTGTAGACCGCGAGCGCGCTCGTGCCGAACCAGAAGTATGAGCCGCGTACGCCGATCTCGGGCAGGCCGAAGGCGAAGAAGAACAGCACGACCGCGAGGGGCACGTTGCGCATGGTGGCGACCCACCCGGTTCCGATCCTGTTAAGGATCGGAACCGGGGTCACCGAGCAGACGGCGAGCAGCGATCCGAGCACGAGTGCCCCGAGGCCGCCCCATAGGCAGATGCTCAGCGTACGCAGCATCCCCTCGCCGAAGAGCGGCAGGTTGTCGAAGATGACGGACACGTCGAGGTCCCTTCAGATCAGTGCGCGTCGTCCGCGCGTCGGCGGTGAGCTACGCGCAGGCGATGAACTCGGGCAGCGAGGGCACCTCCGGCACCACCTTGCCGGCGGTGCGCTTCCAGGCTTCGGCGAAGCGGCCGTCCTCGACCGCGGCGTTGAGGGTGTCGTCGATGAACTCGCAGAACTCGATGTCGCCCTTGGTGATGCCAATGCCGAAGAGCTGGTCGAGGTACGACTCGCCTACGATCTTGAACTCGCCGTCGGCCTCGTCGGCGAGGCCGAGCAGGATGGTGCTGTCGGCAGCGATCGCGTCGACCTGACCGGTGCGCAGCGCGTCGGCGCACTTCGAGTAGACGTCGAAGAGTACGAGCTGTGCCGAGGGGTCTGCAAGATGCTCGGAGATCGCATCGAGGTCGGCGGATCCGGTGGCGCCGCACACCTTCACCGAAGCGTCGCCCACCGACTCGATACCGGTGATGGCATCGTTGTCGGCAAGAGCCATGGTGAGCGTACCCGCGTTGTAATAGGGGCCTGCGAAGGTGACGCGCTCCTGGCGCTCCTCGGTGATCATGTAGGTGGCGATGACCATGTCGGCCTTGCCCGACATCACGGCCTCGTCGCGCACCTTCGTGTTCGTCTCGATGAAGTTGATCTTGTCGGCGGGGATGCCGAGCTCGCCGGCGATGATCTTGCCGATCTCAACGTCGAATCCGGTGGGCTGGTTGTCGAGTCCCTTCAGCCCGAAGAGGGGCTGATCGAACTTGGTGCCGATGGTGACGGTGCCGGCCTCGGCGAGGCGCGCCATGGTGGAGCCCTCGGGGAAGTCGGTGGAGCTCGCTACGGCGGGCGCCTCTGCGGCGGCGGATCCAGAGTCGCCGCCCGAGCAGGCGGTAAGCAGCAGCGCGCCGGCTGCGAGAGCGGCGAGCGCCGCGGCGGTACGGGTACGGTGCAACATGACAGTTCTCCTTTGATGCTGTGTGGTTGTTGACGGGGTGTGGTTCAGTGCTGCAGTACGCGCGACAGGAACTCCCTGCCGCGCGCGGACGCGGGTCGGGTGAAGAACGACTCTGGGGTGGTGTCCTCGACGATGCGCCCGTCGTCCATGAACAGCAGGCGGTCGGCTACCTTGCGGGCGAAGCCCATCTCGTGGGTCACCACGAGCATGGTCATCCCTTCGCGGGCCAGCTCGGTCATCACGTCGAGCACCTCCTGCACCATCTCGGGGTCGAGGGCGCTCGTGGGCTCGTCGAAGAGCAGCGCCTCGGGCTGCATGGCAAGTGCACGCGCGATCGCGACGCGTTGCTGCTGCCCGCCCGAGAGTTGATGGGGGTACTTCTTGGCGTGCGCGGTGAGGCCGACGCGCTCGAGCAGCCGCTCGGCAGTGGCGCGGGCTTCGGCTCGTGGCACGCGCCGCACGCGGGTGGGGGCGAACATGATGTTCTCCTCGACGGTCTGGTGCGCGAAGAGGTTGAACTGCTGGAACACCATGCCGACCCTGGCCCGCAACCGGGTGAGGGCTCGCCCCTCCTCGGGCAGTAGTTCGCCGCCGATTCTGATCTCACCGGCCCGGATCGGTTCAAGCCTGTTGATCGACCGGCAGAGCGTCGACTTGCCTGAGCCGGAGGGCCCCACGACCACCACCACCTCGCCGGGTGCGAGCTGCAGCTCGACCTGCTTGAGCACGTGGTGATCGCCGTAGTAGGTGTCGACGCCGTGCAGGCTGATGAGCGCCGTCGTCTCGGGTGCTTCGTCGGTCATGATCCGCTCCGATCTGCATGCGGCGACGCCGCATGCGAGTGTGCCCCGCGCGTGAGCGCGGCTTCGAACTGTGAGGCGCATTCCAGCGCGGTCGCCTCGTCGCGCGCCACGATTTGCAGGCCGCCGACGCAGGCGACGGCGGCGTCGAGCGCCGAGAACAGGGCCGAGGGCCATCCGAGCTCGGCGCGGATCGAGGCTTCGTCGACTCCTGCGGCGGGAATGCTCCGACCGAGTGCCGGGGCGAGCACGGCGTCGTAGGTGTCGAGCGCGCGCGCGAAGGCATCGCGGTGTTCGGCCAGCTGGGCCCGTGCGCCTGAGGTGTCGCCTGCGGAGGCGGCAGCGGTCGCGAGTTTCGCGCGAATCGCCGGCCCGTAGCCCTTGGCGCCCGCCTCGTAGCGCATCCGGTGGGTGCGGTAGGACTCGGCGTGCATCACGGTCCAGAATGCGTCGAGCACCACGCGGTCGATGTCGATCTCTGCGACGGCGCCCCAGTGCGCGGGGGTTGCGGGCGGGTTCCAGTGGGGCAGGCGCATCGCCGCGATGCGCGGCTCATCGATCGGAGGGGCACCGCTTGTGCCGCTCATCGCCGCCCAGGCCAGCCGCAGCAGGCGGGTGTTGCGGGCGAGCGGTCCCACCACGTCGAATGAGGGCGCGAGCGGGTGCACGCCGTCGCGCGCCACTGTTCCCGTGCGCGGGCGCAGCCCGACCACGTCGCAGCAGGCCGCTGGGATGCGGATCGATCCGGCGGTGTCGGTGCCGAGGCCGATGTCTGCGAGGCCGGCGGCGATCATTGCGGCTGTGCCGCCGCTCGAGCCACCGGTCGTGAGTTCGGGGTGCGCAGGGTTGGTGATGCGCCCCCAGTGCGTGTTCTCGCCGGTGACTCCCCACGCGAACTCGTCGAGGTTCGCTTTGCCCACCACGCGGGCTCCGGCGGCAACGAGCGCCGTGACGACGGAGGCGCTGGTCGGGGCGGGTGCGGGGTCGTAGGCGCGGGAGCCGCAGGTGGTGATGTAGCCGGCGACGTCGATGTTGTCCTTCACGGCGAGGCGCGCGCCCACGAGGGCGCCGCCCGGCTCGGTGTCTGCGGCCGGGTCGGGCCCGCCGCTCGCGAGTGGCGGTTCGCTGATGGTCATGTTGCCGGGTGCCCGGCGCTGGCCGGGCAGGGCAATGGTGAGGTCACGCATGGATCGGGCTCCCCTGATGGCTGCGGACGAGGGCTTCGGCGGCGAGCGTCAGCGGGTCGAGCACTGGCATACCTGCGAACTCGGCGCCGAGCACTGAGGGCAGCTCGGTGCAGCCTGCGAGCAGTGCGCCTGCGCCCGTCTCTTGCAGCTCTGCCGCGACGCCGAGGAGCAACGCGGTCGCAGTGTTGAGGTCGCCGGCCTTCACTGCGCGGATCGCCTGCATGACGCGTGGCTGCGCCGCTTCGGGTGGCAGGAACGCAGGCACTCCCGCGGCTGCGAAGGCCTCCTGATAGACGCCGGAGGCGATGGTGCCGTCGGTGGCGAGGATCGCGACGCCCTCGCCGTCGACACCGCGCTCGGCGGCAACGCGCACGGTTTCGTCTACGAGACTAAGGAGCGGCACGTCGATGCCCTCCAGTGCCCGGTCGAGGAAGACGTGCGCGGTGTTGCAAGCGACGACGAGTTGCTCGGCACCGGCTGCGACGAGGGTGAGCGCTGCGGAGCGGATCGCGTCGGTCGGGTCGGCGCCGCCGGCGGTGAGGGCGTCACTGCGGTCGGGGATGCGGGGGTCGCCCCAGATGATGAGGGGGAGGTGATCCTGGTCACGTGACGCCGCGGTCGCGGTGATGATGTCACGGTAGAAGTCGGCGGTTGCGAGCGGACCCATGCCGCCGATGACGCCCACAAGCCCGGCACCGGACGACGCCGGTGTACCGGGGGAGATGCCACTGGTCATGCTCGCCTCCTTGCGATCGCAGAAACCAATATATCGGATTCAATGTATTGAATCTTGGCAGACTCAGAGCGTCGTGGCAAGAGGGCCGGTGAACTGCGTTACATTAAGGCACCATGGAGCAGTTGCGAACCGTCGAGCGCCGCCGTCTGAGCGACGTGGCCTTCGAGCGTCTGCTCGACGCGATCATCCGCGAAGACCTGCCCCCGGGCGCGCGCATTCGAGACGCCGAACTTGCCTCACAGTTGGGTCTCTCGCGTACCCCCGTGCGCGAAGCGGTGAATCGCCTCGTCGACCTCGGGCTCGCCGAATCGAAGCCGAGCGCGCACACGCGCGTCACCACGCTCACCACACGTTCGGTGGAGCGCACGCTCGAGATATTGCAGTCGCTCGATCGGCTCGCCGTCGAGCAGGCTGTGGCAAACATTGGGCCGGGTGAGCTCGCTGAACTGCAGCGGATGAACGACCGCTTCGCAGAAGCCATCCGATCGGGGTCACCCGTAGCGGTGCTCGACGCCGATGTCACCTTTCATCAGGCTTTGCGCGAGTATGCCGAGAATCCTGTGCTCATGCGTGTGATGTCGCAGCTCGATCCGCATGTGCAGCGCATCCTGTTCCGCAAGTTCAGTTCGCGGCTCGGCGCTCCGAACACAGTCCACCACCATGTGGCGTTGCTTGACCTGATCGCCGCGGGCGACGCCGCGGGAGCCGCATCATCGTCGGCCCAGCAGTGGCGCGAGCTGGGAGGTCAAATCGGCGAACTCTTCGCCGACTAAGTTCACACCGCGTCGCGCCCTGGTGCGTCGCAGGCCAGGTGGAGGAAATCCGTGATTTCCTCCACCTGAGCTGCGATCCACGCCCTGAGTGGCGGCCTGGGGTAGGGCAGGCCGGCCTCGGGACTGGCGGGTGGGGTTAGTCGAAGATGTCGCCGAGGAAGTCGAAGGGCTTCTTCTTCTTGTAACGCGGATCGCGGTGGCGATCGTCGACCCGGCGGTCGCCATAGGAGGAGTCGTAGCGCGGGGCGTCGTAGCGGGGCGCGTCGTAGCGCGGCGCATCATGGCGCTGCGCGCCGTAGCCGGGATCTGCCGCGCCGTAGGGCTGCTGCGGATAGCCCTGCTGCTGCGGTGCGGCAGGCGGGGCGGCGGGCGGTGCAGCGGGCGCTGCGGCCGGTGCTGACGAGGCGAGCAGCGCCTCGGCTTCGGACTGGGCTCGCTCAAGGATCTTGTCGAGTTCGCCGCGGTCGAGCCAGACTCCGCGGCACTGGGGGCAGTAGTCGATCTCCACGCCCTGTCGTTCGCTCATGAGCAGGGTGGTTCCGTCGCTGGGGCAGTTCATGCTCCGACAGTATTGGTGATCGAGGGTCGCCACGTAGTGGCGGGCCCGACTCGCGGCAGATTCAGAGCTTCGGGCGCGTGCTGGGGGGCATCGGAGCGGGCTTCGGCTGCCTGCCAGCCCGAAGCCGTATTCTCTCGGTATGTCCGACCCCTATGCCGGCGACGCAGAGCGCGCCAGACGGCTGAGCAAGCGCTTCGGACGCTTCATGGAGCGATGGCGCGCGATCATCCGCCGTTACCCCTGGCTGAACACCACCTACAAGATCATCGTCACGGTGCTGGGCGTGCTCGTCGTGATCGTCGGCTTGATTCTCGTGCCGCTGCCGGGCCCGGGCTGGCTCATCGTGTTCGTCGGGCTCACCATTCTCGGCACCGAGTATCACTGGGCGCGCCGCTTGCTGGGGTGGTTGCGGCGGGTGCTCGCGCGCTTTTGGGAGCGCTGGAACGCATGGAGGGCGGCCCGCCGGGCCCGCAAGGCCGAAGCCCGCAGAGCCGGTGAGCCGCCCTCCGAGGCGACGCCGTCTACTTGATCAACGGAATGTTGAAGATGAACGGCGGCTGTTCGTTGCGGCGGTAGGCTTCGGGAGCCTTCACCGCGGCGATGATGTGGAAGATGAACAGCACCAGTGCTGCGATGCCGCCAATGATCCAGCCGATGTATGGGATGACGGCGACGAGTCCAACGATAACGCGCAGCAGCGAGAAGTTCAGGTTGTCGCGGTGGAAGGCGTACGCCTTGGCATCGCCTTTGTCCTTCTCGATGAGGAAGAAGATGAGCGCCGGAATCCAGCTGAAGAACACCGACAGCCAGTAGTTCAGCGTGATGTTGTCGAGCGGGTTGGATACCGGCTGCTGGTACCCGACACCCGGCTGCTGGTAGCCGCCGGGCGGCGGTGCCTGCCCGGCTGCGGGCGGTGCCTGGTACTGCGGCTGCGGCGGGGCGTACTGCGGCGCCGGGGGCGGCTGCGGTGCCTCGTGCTGCTGCGGTGCCGATTCGGCAGGCGCGGCTGGCGGTGCAGGCGGTGCCGGTGGCGCGGTCGGAGGCTCACCAGGGGTGCCTGTCGGCGGGATGCTGGTGGGCTCGCCGCCGGTGGGCTGCTCGCCCTGGCCTTCGGGAGGAAGCGTTGACATCGTCGGTCTCCTTCGAACTGCGGGTGTGTATTGACGTTACCGCAGGCCGCCCTGCGGCGGGAAGTGTTGCGGCGCGCCGATCTGCCTGAGCCCGGCGATCAGCAGCAGGCTTTCAGGCGCTGCCGCGGCTCGCACAGCCCTAAAATGCGTCGGGGCTGGGGGCTGCGGTGTGCAGGATCGAGACGTCAGCGTGGCGGTCGAATCGGTAGCCGGTGCCGCGCACGGTGCGCACGATGTCCTGGTACTGGGCGAGCTTCACGCGCAGGCGTCGCACGTGCACATCGATGGTGCGCTCGCTCGGCACCTCAGCCGCGGGGGCGTCGCTCCACAGCCCGGTGATGAGCTCTTCGCGGCTGATGGTGCGTCCCTCGCGCAGCACCAGGTACTGCAGCAGCTCAAACTCACGGAAGGTGAGTGCTGCTGGCACGTTGTCGAGCAGCACCCGCTTGCGGGAAAGGTCGAGCACGACACCCGCCGCGACCCGGTCTTCGGTGTCGGCCTCGTGCTGCTTCTGGCGGGCGTGAGCGGCGGGGTCGCCGAGGGCGAGCCGCACCACGTCGACGTCGCGACCGCCGGTGCCTTCGGGTGCCAGCGCCACTGCGGCGTAGGTGTCGGCTGCGGGGGCGAGCTCGGCGACGAGCTGCTTAATGCGAGTGACGATGGTGCCGAGTCGGGGGTCGCCGTCGGCGATCTTGTCGTCGGCGAGGCCGACATAGAGCGCGAATCCGCGCACCTCGGTGCCCTCGGGCACGTTGCGCTCGGGTGCGGTCTGCGTGGGGAGCGAGGCGGTGAGGTCGGGGCGGGCCGAGCGGAGGGTCTGGGGGGTGGCGTTCATGATGATGTCCTTCGAAGCTGTCGTGCCGCGCTGGTGAGCGATGCTCGGGAGAGGAGCGCGGCGGTGCGGCCCGTGGGCCGCGGGGTGCGGTGCTGCGAGCCGGCCTGGGGCGCGGTGCTCGCTGGGTATGAATCGAGCGGCGGATCCGGGGATCGACGCCGGGCTTATGGATTCAGGCGGGTGCCGGGTGTGCGTACCCGGCGGGGCGAACGAGATTCAGAAGTCGCTCACATGCACATTCGACAGCGCATGACACCGCGACCGGACATCATCATGCCGGTCATCCCAAAGTTCACCTCGAGGGCGGACTGGGTGCGAATGGTCTCATGCATGAGGCTCAGTTAAGCAAAGTGCGACCCTGCGTGTCAAGACATGACGTCAGGTTACGGGAGACATTCGGCGATGCACAGCTCGTGACGCGGCACCGCAGGCACGGCCGCGCCCATGCTCTCGCCCTATTGCAGGGCAGAGGTGAGTCGCATCGCGGACTCGGTATAGCGCCTTGTAAGCGAGCGTGTTCCCCAGCTCTCGAGGTCGAGTTCGGTGCTCAGCGCCGCGTATTCGTCGATGAGGTCACGCACCTCGGTGACGAGATCGCCTCCTGTGGCGAGCAGGCTGATCTCGTAGTTCAGCCCGAAGGAGCGCATGTCCATGTTCGACGAGCCGAGCACCGCACACTCGTCGTCGACGAGGAAGCACTTCGTGTGGAGCACGGCGGGGGCGGGATAGCGCAGGATGCGCACACCGGCTTCGAGGAGTGTGCTGTAGTACGACGACTGCGCGCGATCCACCATGAACTGGTCAGCAACCTCGCTCACGTAGAGCTCGACGGCGACGCCGCGCTGCGCCGCGGTGGTGATCGCGGCGAGCAGGGATTCGTCTGGCACGAAGTACGGGCTCACGATGGCGAGCCTGCGCTTCGCGAGGTACATGAGCGAGGTGAAGACGCGAAGATTCGGCTCGGTGCGGAAGCCGGGCCCGGAGGGTATAAGCTGCACGGCGTTCACCGGACCACCGATCTCGCCGGCGCTCTCGTGCACCGCGGGAAGGAGACGCGGGTGGCTCGCATCGTGGGTGCCGCGGTAGGCGTGCACCTCGATGTACTCGCCGCTTTCGGTGTACCAGTCCACCGCGAACACCGCTTCGAGCGACGACACGATCTCGCCGCTCAGCTCGACGGTGATGTCGTGCCAGAGGCGCCCGGCGGCGAGATTCTTCGGTGAACCGTAGTGGGCCTCGATCATGTTCTGCGAGCCCATCACTGCCCTGACGCCGTCGACGACGAGCAGCTTGCGATGGTTGCGGAGGTCGATGCGACGCATACGCCGTTCGAGCGGGAGGAAGGGCAGCATGAGATGCCATTCGATGCCCGCCGCGGTCATGCGGGAGAGCATGCGCCGGAAGCCCGGGTACTTTCGTGAACCGATGTGGTCGAGCAGCACCCGCACTTGCACGCCCCGCGCCGCTGCAGCCTCGAGCGCCTGGAAGAAGCCCTCGGTGGAGTTGTCGCGGGCCATGATGTAGATCTCGACGTGCACTGACTCGGTGGCCGACTCCACGAGGTCGGTCATGCGATCGATGCTCTCCTGGTAGCCGCTGAGCACGCCGTGGTTCACGCCGGTGACCATAGGCAGTGCGGTGAGCACGCGGGAGAGTTCGACGACGGCGGCGAGCGGTTCCGAGACCGTCGCCGATTCGGGAACCCGCGGCACGCGCTCGGTGCCCTCGGCGAGCAGCAGATTCGCCTGGGCTTGGATGCGGGCTCGGCGGCCGCCCACGTAGGGGCTGCCGATGATGAGGAAGAGGGGCACGCCGAGAATCGGCACGAAGAGAATGAGCAGCAACCACGCGGTCGATGAAGACGGTTTCCGGTTCGTCGGCACGACGCCGATGGCGACGATCTTGACGATGTATTCGATGATGACGAACGCTGTGGTGGCGATTGCGAGCACGCTCATACCGGCAGGGCTCCAAGAGAGGTGGGTCGCAATGCTCTATCCCTTCGTTCTCGCCGCAGTGCCTGGGTGCAGCCGCGCGAGGATCCCCCTCAATATACAGAGGCGGCAGCGTCCTGATCGAGGCAGAGCCCGGCATCCGAGACCCCCGCGTGGTGCATAGCGATATCGTAGATGCATCGTGCCAGCGCGATTGCGAGACGACAGGGTTCGCAACGTCGCACGGCACGACGATGTGACCGCAGCGCAGGGAGCAGATCCATGGCCGAAAAAACTGAGCCGACGAATGTCGATCTGCAGCAGCGACTTGCAGCGGCAGAGGCCGAGAATCGGTCGCTGCGCGCGCGACTCGACGCGACGGAGCACGACGGCGGTACCGGTGCTGCGACGGCTCCGGGAGATCCGCGCACCGCTCGCCGCTGGCGGGCTTTCCTCTCGGGCCTCCTCATCGTGATTGCCGCGATCCT
Source organism: Leucobacter sp. VD1 (assembly GCF_037150695.1). Classification (NCBI taxonomy): domain Bacteria; kingdom Bacillati; phylum Actinomycetota; class Actinomycetes; order Micrococcales; family Microbacteriaceae; genus Leucobacter; species Leucobacter sp. VD1. Next base: position 287,245 of record NZ_JBBCPO010000002.1, on the reverse strand, counting down.
CGCGCCGATCGCGGTTGTCGGCGCCTCCGCGCACGCGCAGCTGACCGACACCGAGATCTTCGTTGCCAGGTACGCGCCGCTCGCCGAAGATCCCGAGGTGCAGGCGCTCGTCACTGATCAGCTGGTGGCGGCGATCGAGCGCGAGGTCGATATCCCTGCGGTTACCGCCTCGCTCGTCGACGGGATCGCGTCGCTCAACGTCAACGATCGGGCCGTCGAGGCGTTGCGGCTCTTCGAGGCGCCGATCAACGCCGGGCTCTCGAACCTGGTGCGCAGCACGGTGACGAATCTTGTCGAGTCTCAGGCGTTCGTCGAGCTCTGGCGTTCGGCGCTGCGCCTCACCCACACCCAACTGCTGAAAACCCTCACGGGTGATGAAGCCGCTGCGCTCGCCATCGATCGCAACGGGTCGCTCGGCGTGCAGCTCTCGCCGGTGCTCGCCGAGGTGAAGCGCGCGCTGCTCAGCCAGGGGTTCCCGCTCGCTGCGCAGATCCCGGAGATGAACATCGTGGTGCCGGTCGCCGCCGATGTCAATCTGGGCAACGCCCAGCTCGGCTATCGCGCCGCGGTGACCGGCACCGCTTGGCTGCCGTGGGCGGCACTCGTGCTGCTCGTGACAGGGGTGCTCGTGGCCCGCAACCGCCGCCGTGCGCTGTTTGGTGCGGCGCTCGGGCTCATGATCGCTATGGGGATTCTGCTCGTGGGCTTCGGCGTGACGGGCGTGCTCCTGCCAGCGGCGATCGAGTTGCCTTCTGGCGCGGTCAGTGCCGTAGTGGCGGCCATTGTCGACCCGATCGCGCAGCTCGCTGTCGCGGTGCTGTTGATCGCGGTTGCGTTGACCGTGGTGAGCTGGTTCGCCGGCCCGGGGAGTCTGCCGACGAAGCTGCGCGGGCTCGTGGTCGCGGGCGCAGCAGAAGCGCGGGGATTCGCGGCCCGCCACTCGTTCAGCACCGGGCGTGTGGGGGTATGGGTCGAACGCTGGCAGCAGGCGTTGCGCTGGGGCGTGGGCCTGGTGGCGGGGCTGGTGGTGTGCCTGGCGCGTCCGCTCACCACAGGGGTTGTGGTGGGAACCGTGGTGTGCGCGCTCGTCGCGCTGCTGGTGATCGAACTGGTGCGACGACCCGACGCGGTCACCGACTAACGCGCCAGAGCCTGGCCCGCGGGCCAGACACTGGCGCAGGCGACAGCAGTCAGAACCCGGGATCTTGCCCGAGCGGTGTCTAGTGGTCGACGGTGCCGTAGAGGCGGTCGCCTGCGTCGCCGAGACCGGGCACGATGTAGGCGTGCTCGTCGAGGCCTTCGTCGAGGGCGCCCAGCACGAGCGTTACCTGACGGTCGCCCGCAGCCTTGCGGATCACCTCAACACCCTCCGGGGTGCCGAGCACGCAGATCGCCGTCACATCGTCGGCGCCGCGCTCGAACAAGAACTCGATCGCGGCAGCGAGCGATCCGCCCGTTGCCAGCATGGGATCGAGCACGAAGCACTGGCGGCCAGCAAGTGACTCGGGCAGGCGCTCGGCGTAGGTGGTGGGCTCGAGCGTCTGCTCATCGCGCACCATGCCGAGGAAGCCCACCTCAGCCGTGGGAACGAGCTTCACCATTCCCTCGAGCATGCCCAGGCCGGCGCGCAGGATCGGCACGATGAGCGGCAGCGGCTCGCTGAGGCGCACACCCGTGGTGGGGGAGACAGGAGTTTCGATCGCGTGCGGCTCGACGCGCACCTCGCGGGTCGCCTCGTAGGCGAGCAGCGTCATGAGCTCCTCGATGAGGAGACGAAATGTGGGCTGCGGAGTGTTCTTGTCGCGCAGTACCGTCAGCTTGTGGGTGATGAGGGGGTGATCCGCAACGAAGACTCGCATGCGCCTATCCTATTGCCGTGCCCACCATCCCTCCATCACAGCGCGACATCGATGCGATGGATCTTGCGCTCGCCGCGGCGCGGCGCGCTGCCGAGGCCGGCGAGATTCCCGTGGGTGCGGTGCTGCTCGATGCTGACGGCACGGTGCTCACCACGGGCAGCAACGTCCGTGAGAGCGACCCGGACCCGACGGGGCACGCTGAGATCATCGCCATTCGTGAGGCTGCCCGCCTGCGGGGCGACAGAATGCTCGACGGCTGCACCCTGGTGGTCACCCTCGAACCCTGTGCGATGTGCGCCGGGGTCATACTTGCCGCGCGCGTGCCGCGCGTGGTGTTCGGTGCATGGGACGAGAAGGCTGGCGCCGCGGGCAGCGTCTACGATCTGCTGCGCGACGGCCGCCTGCCTCATCCCGTGCCGGAGGTTGTGGCGGGGGTGCGCGCCGAGCAGAGCATCGCGCTGCTGCGCGACTTCTTCGAGCAGCGCCGGTGAGGGATCCGGCTCCGGCGCGACCGCAGAGTTCAGAGGTCGCACCGGAGCCGCACCCGCCCCGCGGGTGTGCGGCGCGTCGATCAGCTCCGCGGCGCCACCGTCACGGGCTCCGCGGCAAACGACACCCGCACCCGGTCGCCCGCCCCGTAGGCCGCCTCGGCGCCGTGCTGCACTGCGAGCGTGTCACCGTCTGCGAACTGCACGATGGTGCGGCGTATCGGCCCGAGGAATCCGCTCGACACCACCACTGCGTCGAGCTGCCCCCCGCCCCGCTGGGAGCCGGCCCCGAGCCGTACATGCTCCGGGCGCACGTAGACCCGCACCTCGGCGCCGCCGGTCGCGGGCGTCCCCATGACGGGGAGTTCGGCGCCGCGCACGATCACCCGGTCGCCCTCGAGCCGTCCATTGACCTGGTTCGAGAGCCCCACGAAGTCGGCCACGAAGGGCGACGCGGGGCGGCGGTAGAGCTCTTCTGGCGTGCCGAGCTGCGCGATCCGACCGCCCTCCATCACGGCGACCCGGTCCGAGACCGCCAGCGCCTCCTCCTGATCGTGGGTGACGAACACGGTCGTGATGCCGAGCTCGGTCTGGATGAGCCGGATCTGCTCGCGCAGCCGCACGCGCACCTTGGCGTCGAGCGCCGAGAGCGGCTCATCGAGCAGCAGGGCCCGCGGCCGGGTGACGAGTGCGCGGGCGAGCGCCACGCGCTGCTGCTGGCCGCCCGACAGCTCGTGCGGAAAGCGCTCGGCGAAGTGCGAGAGGCCCACGATGTCGAGCATGTCGGCGCTGCGCGCCGACCGTTCGGCCCTCGGTACGCGCCGCATCTCAAGGCCGAACTCGACGTTGCGCGCCACCGTGAGGTGAGGGAAGAGCGAGTACTGCTGAAAGACCATGCCGATGTCGCGGCGGTTCACGGGCACCCCCGTGACGTCTTCGTCGCCGATGAGCACACGGCCGCCCGAGACCGGCTCGAGCCCGGCGATGCAGCGAAGCGCGGTCGTCTTACCGCAGCCCGAGGGGCCGAGCAGGCAGATCAGCTCGCCCGGGGCGAGCTCGAGGTCGACGCCGTGCAGCACCGTGGTGGAACCGTAGGACTTGGCGACCCGCTCCAGGCGGACCGAGGAACCGGTGGTCGAGGGATCGGTGGGCACGTCAAGACTCCTTCGCGGTGGCGGAAACTGGGGCTGGCGCGGCCGGGGCGCCGGGTGCTGCGAGCGCGCCCGCGAAGGGGCCGCCGCCGCGTCGCGCGCGTCGCCGTGTCGCCGAGCTTGTGCTGCTCACCGCGAGCAGCACGGCAAAGGCGCCGATGAGCGAGAGCAGCGAGACGATGACGGCCGCGAACGGGTCGGACTTCGACACTTGCAGCAGCGCGACCTGCAGGGTCGTGCGGTTGAGCAGCGATGAGACGGTGAACTCGCCGAGCACGATCGCGATGGTGAGCAGCGATGCCGCGAGCAGGCCTCGCCGCACCCCGGGCGCGATGACCCGCACGAGCACGGTGCCCCAGCCCGCGCCGAGCGACCGGGCGGCCTCGGCGCGGGTGCGGGCATCCATGCCCTGCAGATCGGCCACGATGGCGCGGTACGCGAACGGCAGCACGAGCACGCCGTAAGCGAGGCCCAGCGTCCAGACCCCCGACCCGAACAGCTGCCCGATTACCCGGTAGACGGGTGCGAAACCCACGACGAGCACGATCGCGGGGATCGCGATCGGCAGCACGGTGAGCAGATCGAGCGCGCGCTCGAGGCGCGGGAAGCGCAGGTGCACCAGCACAATCGTGGGGAAGAACAGCACGAGCACGATCGCGAGTGCGATGGCTGCGAGCGCGAAGGAGTTGCCGATGCCCTGAAACAGCGTGCGGTACCTGCGCGCGTTCTCGGGATCGAACAGTGCCGCCCAGTGCTCGAGGCCGTAGCCGCCGGCGGTCTGCCGCAGTGTGAACTCGAGCATGGCGACCAGCGGGATCAGGAAGAGGCCGCCGACGACCGCGACGACGATGCGGGCGGCGACGGGCGAGGGGCGCCCGGGCACTCGCGCGCTCATCGCTGCCACCTCGCGGCGCGCGCCATGAGCCGCCCGTAGACGAGCATCACCGCGGTCATCACGACGATCATGCCGAGCGCGAGGGCGCCCGCCGTGCTCGCGCTGCTACCGCCGGTCTCGCCGATGAGGGCGGCGCGGATCTGCAACGGCACGATCTGTGAGCCCTGGCTGATGAGCGCTGCCGCGGTCGCATACGACGAGAACGCGTTGGCGAACAGCAGCAGCAGCGAGCCGAGGAACGCGGGCGCGAGCACCGGCAGGCCGACCCGCAGCCAGTACGCGCCGCTCGACCCGCCCAGGGTGGCGACCGCCTCCGCCCAGCCCGGCCCCAGCGCGCTGACGGCGGGCAGGAAGGTAATGACCATGAGGGGCACCTGGAAGTAGAGATAGGGCAGGATGAGGCCGGGCAACTCGTAGAGCCAGACGCCGCCCGCATAGATGTCGACCCCGCCCCGCTCGCGCAGCAGCACCGTGACGATGCCCTGGATGCCGATGGTCGCGATGAACGCGAACGCGAGCATGACGCCGCCGAACTGCGCCAGCACGGAGCTGGCGGAGTCGACGACCCGGCGCAGCGGCCCCGTCTCCGGCAGAGCCGCGAGGGCCCAGCAGAGCACTGCTCCCACTACTGCGCCGATGGCGGCGGTGAGGGCGCTAACCCAGATGCTGGCGCCGAACGCCTCGAGCGTGGCGGGGGCGAGCAGCGCGCCCAGGTTGTCGAGGGTGAACCCCTCGTCGTCGAAGAACCCGCTGCCGATGGCGAGCAGCGTGGGCACGGCGAGGAACAGCAGCACGTAGGCCGCGAACGGGGCGAGCCCGAGTGCCGGGAGGATGCGCGACTTCATGAGGGAAGCGGAGCGGCGCCCCGCGCGACCCGGGTCGACCGGGAGGTGCGGGGCGCCGCGAGCCTTCACTTGATCGCCGCGGCCCAGCGCTCGGCGAGCACCGCGTTCGCGGCCTCGGTCTGCGCCTGGTCGGGCGAGATCCAGTCGTCGCCCTCCGTTCCGAAGGTCGCGGCCTCGATGAGACCCTTGTCGGCAGCGCCCGAAGCCTTCAGTGCGTCGACGCGCACGGGCACGGCGTTCCCCTCGAGGAACAGGGCCTGCGCCTCGTCAGAGAAGATCCACTCCTGCCAGAGGCGGGCGGCCGCCGGGTGCGGGGCGTCGGCATTGATGGCCTCGTTGTAGAAGCTGACGTACGCGGCGCCGGGGATGACCGTGGTCTTCCAGCTCGGCTTGTCGGCCGCGGCCGCGACGTTGTTGAACGACCAGTCGAACACGGCCGGGGTCTCGCCCGACGCGATGGTCGCGGGAGTGGGGTCGAGGGTGAGGAAGTTCCCCGCTCCGCGCAGCTGCCCCACGAAGTCGATGCCGGGGCCGAAGTCGTCGACGCCGCCGCCGTTCAGCGCCGCGATCCAGCCCAACGCAGCGAACGCCGCACCGGCCTGCGTCGGGTCGCCATTCAGCGCGACCGCACCGCGGTAGTCGTCGCTCAGCAGATCGTCGAGCGAGGAGGGCTCGGGCAGCTTGTCGCTGTCGTAGCCGATCGACATGACGCCCGAGTAGTTGTTCACCCACAGCCCTTCGGGGTGCTTGTTCTCATCGGGGATGTCGTCCCAGGTCTCGACCTTGTAGGGCGCGAACTTGTCGGTGTTCTCGAGCGCGACGGCCGCGCCGAGGTCGAAGACGTCGGGGGCGGTGTCCTGACCCTTGAGGTTCTCGGCGGCCTGGATCTCCTCGGCGCTCGACGCGTCGGGCGACGCGGAGTTGACCGTGATGCCGTACTTATCCTCGAAGCCGGCGATGATCGCGCCGTAGTTGGCCCAGTCCTCGGGCAGGGCGATCACGTTGAGCTCGCCCTCGGCCTGAGCGGCCGCGACGAGGGCGTCGAAGCCGCCGAGATCGGCTGCGCTGGTTGCGGTCGAGGCGTCGACGGCGTTCCCCGAGGCGGTGTCGTCGCCGCCGTTCGAGGAGCAGGCAGCGAGGGTGCCGCCCAGCAGGAGGGCGGTGGTGACCAGGGCTGCGGAGCGCAGGAGTGCGCGAGAGTTCACGTGGATTCCCTTTCGTGACGTGGGTGCGGATCGCCGGGTCGGCGCTCGCGGCATTACACGGGGCGGTGCCGATCCGACACCACGCTAGGGAGCGCGGATGTCCTTGTGGGGCTCGGCGCGTGACGCGCCGGTGAACTCTCGGTGCGCGAAGGGTCAGTCGTAGGAGAGCGTGACGATCGAGCTGGTCGAGGGCGTCGCGGCGTTCGGGTCGACGTAGACGTCTGGTTCGAGGTAGATCACTGTGATGTCGGGCACTGCGGCCAGCACGCGTCGCTTTGCCTGGTGCAGCACGAACGAGACCTCGCGCATGGTGAGCTCAGGGTCGAGGTCGACCTTCGCAGCGAGGATGAGTCCGTCTTCGAGCTCACCGAGGTCGAGGTTGATGACCCGGGAGATCCTGGCGCTGTTCAGCAGCGCCTCTTCGATGTGTGCCCGGTGCTCGCTGCTCGCGGTCATCTCGATCCCTTCGTCGCTTCCGCATATTCTACGGGCGGGGTGCCTGGATCAGGGCATAGAACGCGGTGTCGCGTCGTCTTGGGGGAGCGCTCCGTACACTGGAGCCATGAGCGATACCGAGCAGCACGAGATCCTTCCGCGCACTGCCCTGATCGGCGTCGGATCCATGGGAGGAGCGATCCTTGCGGGTTTGCGGGCTCCCGAGGTCGACATCGAGTTGCCGATAGCGGTCACCACCGCTTCGCTCGCCAGTGCGGCCTTGTTCGATGATGCTGCCGACATTGTCGCGACGGCCGCTGAGAGTGATCCTGAAGCCAATCGTCATGCGGTGCGCGGTGCGCGCGTGGTGATTCTTGCGGTGAAGCCGTGGAAGATCGTTGAGGTCGCGCGCGAGATCGCCGATGCGCTTGAGCCCGGTGCGATTGTGGTGAGTGTGGCGGCCGGTGTGCCCAGCAGTGCAATCGAGGAGGAGCTGCCCGAGAGCGTGGCGGTGGTGCGGGCGATGCCGAACACGCCGGCGCTCATCGGCCGCGGAGTGACCGGGATTGCCGGCGGCCTTTCGGCCGGTGAGGAGCATGTGGCGGTGGTGCAGCGCCTGTTCGAGACCGTGGGCACGGCGATCGTGGTGCGGGAGGAACAGATCAATGCGCTCGCGGCGGTTTCCGGATCGGGTCCGGCGTATCTCTTCCTGTACGCCGAACATATGACGGCGGCTGCGCAACGGATGGGGTTCGAAGCGGATCAGGCGCGGTTGCTCGTGCAGCAGACGATTGCGGGCGCGGCCGAGTTGATGGTGCGCAGCGATGATGAGCCCGAGCAGTTGCGGCGCAACGTGACGAGCCCGAAGGGCACCACCGAGCGGGCAGTCGAGGTACTGCAGGCGGCCGACTGGGGGGCACTGTTCGACCGCGCGCTCGCCGCGAACGTGCGCCGCTCCGAGGAGCTCGAGCGCGGCGAGTAGCCCCGCGCGCCGCTGCACGCGCGCCGCTGCACGCGCGCCGCTGCACGCGCGCCGCGCGCCTGAGGCAGGGCTCAACCGATCGCGGCGAAACGCTCCACATCGGCAGCGGTGCCGCTCACGATGATGAGGTCGTGCGGCGAGATCACCGTGTCCTGAGTAGCGTGAGTGAATGGCTGACCAGGGGTTTTCACGCCGACCACGGTGACGCGGTACCGCGTGCGCACCCCGCTGTCGGAGAGCGAACGACCCCTGATCGAACGCGGCGGGTACATCTTCGCGATCACGTAGTTGTCGTCGAACTGAATGAAGTCGAGCATGCTGCCGCTGAGCAGATGCGCCACCCGCTCGCCGGCCTCCCGCTCGGGATAGATGACGTGGTTCACGCCGATCCGCTCCAGAATCTTGCCGTGCGAGAGCGAGATCGCCTTCGCCCAGATCTGGGGGATACCCAGATCGACGAGGTTCGCCGCGATGAGCACACTCGACTCGATGGACGCACCCGTCGCGACCACCGCGATCTGAAACTCATCGGCACCGATCTGGCGCAGCGCCTCCATCGAGCGGGCGTCGGCCTGCACGGCATGCGTCACGCGATCCGCCCACTTCTGCACCAGCTGAGGATCGGTATCGACCACCAGCACCTCACGGTCCTGGCGGTCGAGCTGCCCGGCGGTCGCCGCGCCGAACCGACCGAGACCAATCACGATCACCGGGGCATCACTACGAATATCAACCAACGGTCTGCCTTTCTCGAAGTGCCCTCGACTGGGCGGCGTGAATTCCTACGCGAGTGCTAGCCAACGATCGGCCTTTCCTCGGGGAGCTTGAAGAGACGGGAACGGCTCGACGCCGCCACAGCCGAGGCCAGCGTCACCGTGCCGACGCGGCCGGCCCACATGGTCGCCGAAAGAATGTACTTTCCAGGGTCTGACACCTCGCTCGACAACCCCGTCGAAAGCCCGCAAGTGCCGAATGCCGAGATCACCTCGAAGAGCACCACATCGAGCGGGCGGCCCGTCAGCTGCAACAGCGCAACCGTCGACACCAGCACGATCGTCGCACCCCAGATGAGAATCGACACCGACACGCGCAGCACCTCGTCGGGGATCCGCCTGTCGAAGACCTGAATGTCACGGTAGCCGCGGGCCTCGGCGTATGCGGCGAGGAACAGCACCGCGAGCGTCGTGACCTTGATGCCGCCAGCGGTCGACGCCGATCCGCCACCCACGAACATGAGCATGTCCATCACCAGCAGGGTCGAACCGTTCATATCGAGAGGATCGATGATCCCGAGCCCGCCCGATCGGGTCATCACCGACATGTAGCCAGAGCTCAGCAGCGTCTCCCAGAAGCCCTGCCCGCCGAGCGTCGCCGGGTTCGAATACTCAAGACCAGCGATGGCGAGCCAGCCCACGATCACGAAAATGAGCGTCGTGGCAAGCGTGAGCTTCGCGTGCAGACCGAGACGCTTATGGGCGCGCCAACCGCCGCCGGTGACATACCGGTAGAGCGCGAAAATGACGGGAAAGCCGATGGCCCCGAGAAACACGCCGACAGCGAGCACGCTCAGCAGGTACAGATCGGTGCTGAACGGCTCCAGCCCGCCAGGCAGCGGCACAAAACCCGTGTTGGTGAACGCCGAGGCCGCAAGGTAAAAACCATTCCAGAGGGCGTGCCAGAAGTCGTAGCCGGCCGCCATGAGCCGGGGGGTGATGAGCGCGGTGAGCGCAACCTCGATGACTACCAGGCTCGTCGCCACCGCGACGAGCAGGCCGCCGATCTCACCCAGACCCACAGCCTGGCTCTCAGACACGTCGCGGCCCATGCGCATCGGGTTCGTATCGCCTGCGGCGAGTAGGCGCTGCCGCAACCCCAAGCGGCGGGTGACCGTGAGACCCAGAATGCTCGCCAGGGTGAGCACGCCGATGCCGCCGATCTGCAGGCCGGCAAGAATCACCAGCTCACCGAACAGCGACCAGTGGCTCGCCATGTCCACTGTTGACAGCCCTGTCACGCAGATCGCCGAGACCGCCGTGAAGAGCGCATCGGCAAGCGGGGTCATGGTGCCCGAGCTGCTCGCCCAGGGCAACGACAGCAGCGCAGTCCACAGCAGGATCAGGCTGGTGAAGACGAGCAGGGCGAAGCGCGGCGGGGAGGACTGGATCATGGTGTTGATCCACGACTTCCCCGAGAGCGAAGCGGAGGCCCGACGGCTCACAGCGCGTGCCCTCACGGATCCTTCTTCCCCTGCGGCAGTGCGAAACCGGGAGGTCCGGTTCGCTCGATAGCAGTCATGCTACACAGGCGGAGCGGATCAAGCACGACGGGCCGTGGGGCGAGAAACGCGCAGGCCGACTACCCTGGGGAGCATGCCAGATATTTTCGGGGTCATCGCCGATGCCACCCGCCGCGACATTCTCCGCGCGCTGCTCGAACGCCACCAGCAGGACACTGAGATGAGCGTCTCCGAGATCGTCGGGCAGCTCGAGATCAGCCAGCCCACCGTGTCAAAGCACCTGAAGGTGCTGCGCGAGGCTGAGCTGGTGACCGTGCGCGAGGAGGGGCAGCACCGGTTCTACGCGCTCAACCCCGAGCCGCTGGAAATGGTCGAAGACTTCGTGATCCCATTCCTCTCAGCAGGCTTCGACACCGAGGTGACCGTCGAATACCTCTCCGAGGACGGCGATCGTGTGCCCGGGCCCGACGGCGACGATCCCTTCGGCGAACCCGTCGCCGACGGCGAAGTGCTCTCCGAAGAGACGGCCGCTGCGGCCGAACGCATCGGCCGCGCCGCCGCGCGCGCCGAGCATCGGGTGAAGGAACTGGTGGCCCGCTTCAAGCTGCGCGCGTAGCACGCTGCCGGGATCCGCTTCGCTCTCGTTTCGCACTCATCGGCGAGAGTGAGTAATATAAGTGTTTTGTGGGCCGCGATACCTTCGGCCCGAGAGACGTTGTGAGGTAATCGTGGGTTCAGTAATCAAGAAGCGCCGCAAGCGCATGTCCAAGAAGAAGCACCGCAAACTGCTGCGCAAGACGCGTCACCAGCGTCGCAACAAGAAGTAGTCGCCCCGGCGGCGCCGCTTGCGGCGTCACCAAAGCGCGAGACGCGAAAGGGCGTCGGGCCACGGCTCGACGCCCTTTCGTCGTATCAGCGGTCTACACTTGTCGATCGTGACAACTGTGCAGATCACCCTCATCGGCAAACCCGGCTGCCACCTCTGCGACGACGCCCGCGATGTCATCGCGGCGGTGCGCGAGGAGCTGGAGCAGCGAGGGATCAGCACCGAGCTGAGCGAACTCGACATCACACAAGATGCCGCACTCGCGCGCCGTCACGCCGAGGAGATTCCGGTGGTGCAGATCAACGGCCGCCGTCACGCGATCTGGCGTGTCGACGCTGCCAGGCTCACCGCCGCCATCGAAAAGGCAGCGCGCGGCCCGCGGCTGTTCTCACGGAACTGACCACACCTGAAGGAGCCCCCCATGACCCTGCGCCACATTGTGAGCTGGAAGTTCGCCGGAGAGACCCGCGCGGATCGCGACGCCCAAGCGGCTGAAGCGATCGCCATGATCGAGCCGCTGCGCGAGCGTGTGGCCTCGGTGCGCGCACTCTCGCTGCACCGCAACGAACTCTTCGACGGTGCCAACTACGACCTGACGCTCATCGCCGACTTCGACGACGCCGAAGGGCTCGCCGCATACGCCGAACACCCCGAGCACCTGCCCGTCGTGGCCTACATGAAGACCGTCACCGCAGCGCGCGCCGCAAGCGACTTCACCGTCTGAGCACCACATGAGCCACAAGGCCGCACTCACCGCGCAGGAGTTCCTCGACCACGCCGACCACACCCTGCTCGCAAGCGATACCACCCCCGAGCAACTGGCCGATTTCATCGCCGACGCCGAAACGTTGGGGGTGAAGCGCGTCTGCGTGCTGCCCTCGCTGTTGCCCGTTGACAAGCGGGGGCGCGAGATCGTCACCGTAGTGGGCTTCCCCACGGGGGCGCACGCGAGCGAAGTGAAGGCGGCGGAGACGCGACGGGCTGTGGCCGACGGTGCCGACGAGATCGACGTCGTGGTGAACCTGGGCCTGGTGCGAGCGGCAGACTGGCGTGCCGTCGAAGCCGATCTGCGTGCGGTGCGCGAAGCATGCCCCGGGCTGGTGCTCAAGGTGATCCTCGAAACGGCCGCACTGAGCGACGAGGAGATCGTGGCCGCCTGCCTGGCCGCGGAGGCTGCGGGCGCCGACTTCGTGAAGACCTCGACGGGCTTTCACCCCGCCGGCGGGGCGAGCCTGCACGCCGTGCAGCTGATGGCGCAGACGGTGGGTGGACGCCTCGGGGTGAAGGCCTCCGGCGGCATCCGCACCGCGACGGCCGCGCGGGAACTGTGGGCTGCGGGTGCGACCCGCTTCGGCGTATCCGCCACCGCGCGCATTCTCGCGTCGTGGGACGACGCGGGGCACCCGGAGGCTGGGGCTACCGGCTCCTACTGAGTCGGTTCAGCTGGCCGCGCGCACCCGATACTCGCTCGGGGTGACCCCGAGTAGCCGCTTGAAATCGGTGGTGAAGTGGGCGTGATCGGCGTAGCCGAGATCGCTTGCGAGGGCCGCGATGCTGAGTTCCGGGTGCTCGCGCAGCTGCTCGGCGCCCTCCTGAATCCGGCGGCGGCGGATCATCGAGTGCAGTGACAGCCCGAAGCAGCGATCGGCGAGCCGCTGCAGGGTGCGTGTGGAGGCGTGCAGCCGCTCGGACAGCTGGTCGACGCGCACGATGCCCGGGTCGGCGAGCGCGTCGGCGAGTGCGTTCGCGAGCGCCCCGTCGCACCCCGCGAGCGAGTCGGGCTCAGGCAGGCGCGCCGCGATCCACTCCGAGAGCAGCGCTGCGGCCTCGGCGCGGCGCTCATCGCCCGATGCTGCTGTGTCGGTGATAGCGCGGGTCACGGCTGCGTGCAGCTGCGGATCGTCGACGGGGCGTGCGGAGTCGCGGATCGCGCCGGGGTGCGGGGCGAGCACCGGCACGGCCGCCGGACGCAGCAGGGCCCCCACGGCCCAGCCACGACCCGTCAGCACCCGCTCGGAGCGACGGGTGGCGGGGCCGACAACGCTGACACCGGACGGCTCGACGACGAGATTGCAGGCGGGAAACGGCAGCACCTCCTGTCGAGACTCCTGCCCGGCCGGCAGATCCCACTCGGGAATCCACAACCAGCGCACGGCGCGCTGCACGCTCGGCGGCGGAGGCAGCCTGTGGAAGGAGGGCAGGCGCTTCGGATAGAGCACCCCGCGCCGATCCTCATGCATGGCTTCCTCCGTCATCGGCCGCGGTTCCAGCGCTGCGAGAACGTGGCGCGAATCTGCAAGCCGCACCTCGAAGTCGATCCTACGCTGAGGGCATGAACGCACACGAGACCCGCGCCGCGAACGGCGCCCACACCACCGCAGGCATGCCGCACGGCGCGACAAGCCTCACCCCCTTCCTCGCGATCCCGGGGGCCGCCGAGGCGATCGAGTTCTACCGCGACGTCTTCGGTGCGCGCGTGATCGACGTCACCGAGATGGGCGGGGCCGTGGTGCACGCCGACCTCGACTTCGGCACGGGCCACCTGCAGCTGGGCGAGCCGATGCCCGACTACCACCTCGTCGCGGCGCCCGCCGGTGATGACGACTGCTATTCGATGGGACTGTACGTGCCCGACGTCGACACCGTCGTGGAGCGGGCCGTCGCCGCGGGCGCCACCGTGCGCGAGGCCCCGACAGACTTCGTCTCGGGCGACCGCTTCGCGAGCATCCGCGACCCCTTCGGCGTGCGTTGGTCGGTGATGACCCGGGTCGAGGATCTTTCAGAGGAGCAGAGCGTCGCCCGGGTGCGCGAGTGGGCGAAGTCGTTCGAGGGGTGAGCCCGCGGCGGGCAGCTACTCGGCCCCGGTTTCCGTTTCGGGCGTGTGCAGATGCAGGCGCTCGCCGACGGTGTTGAAGATGCTGATGACCTCGGCGGGGCGGGTGCCCGCGGCGCGCATGCGGTGTGGCACGGCCGTGTCGAACTCGGCGGCCTCGCCGCGGCCGAGCACCAGCTCTTGCTCGCCGAGGGTGAGCTGCAGTCGGCCCGACATCACGTAGAGCCATTCGTGGCCAGGGTGGGTCTGGGGAGCCCGCTCGGGTGCATCCGGGTGGTAGGTGATCTTGAACGCGCGCACCTCGGATTCCTCACGGGTGAGCGGTGCGATGGTCATTCCTTCCCGGCGGATCGCGCTGCGGTGCACGCGGGGGTCGCGGTCGCGCGGTTCGAGCAGGTCGTCGACGCGGATTCCGAGCTGCCGCGTGAGGGGGAGCAGCAGTTCGAGGCTCGCCTGCCGCTTGCCCGATTCGAGGCGGGAGAGGGTGCTCGCCGACATGCCGGCGCGCTCGGCGAGGTCGTCGAGGGTCCATCCGCGCTCCTGCCGGGCCGCGCGCAGGCGGGGTCCGAGCCGGCGCAGTTCGTCCATCACGCACCATCCTTGCCAATTCTGCAAACCTAATTGCAAGTATTGCATGGTTGGCGGAGGCTGGTGGCATGAACGATCGAACCTGGGACACCATCGTGATCGGCGGCGGTGCCGCGGGGCTCAGCGCGGCGCAGGCGCTCGGCCGCTCGCTGCGCCGCACCCTTGTTATCGACGCCGGCAGCCCCCGCAACCGCTTCGCCTCGCACATGCACAACGTGCTCGGCCTCGACGGCACCCCACCTCTCGAACTGCTCGCCCGCGGGCGAGCCGAGGCCGAGCGCTACGGGGTCGAGTTCCGTGCGGCATCGGTGCTCGCGGTGCGCGACGGCGGCTCCGCAGGCTCCGGATCGCGGAGCGCTCTGCAGCTCGTGCTCGACGGCGGCGACACGATCGAGGCTCGCTCCGTGATCGTCGCAACCGGTGTCACGGACGCCCTGCCCACCATCCCCGGCCTCGCCGAGCACTGGGGTGAGCGCGCGCTGCACTGCCCGTACTGCCACGGCTGGGAGGTGCGCGGGCAGCGCATCGCCGTGGTGGCCGCGTCGCCGCTGGCGATGCACCAGGCGCGACTGCTGCGGCAGTGGACCGACAGCCTCACCGTCTTCACCGCCGGGCTTGGTGATCTGACGTCCGAGGCGCGCCGCGAGTTCGCGGCTCGCGGCGTGCACCTCGTTGCCGAGCCGGTCACGGAGATCGTCGGCGACGGGTCCCGCATCACGGCCGTGCGCACCGCCAGTGGAGAGGTCGCCGTCGACGCGGTCTTCACCTCTGGCGAGCTCGTGCCACACGATGGCTTCCTCACCGAGCTCGAGCTCGACCGATCGGAAACCCCGATGGGCTCGGTCATCGCGGTTGATCCGACAGGGCGCACGAGCCACCCCCGTGTCTGGGCCGCGGGTAACGTTGTGAACCCCGCTGCCTCGGTGCCGATCGTGATGGGCGCGGGAACGCTCGCCGGAGCCGCGGCGAACGCCGCGCTCGTCGAAGAGGACTACGCGATCGCCGTCGCCGCCGATGACCCAGCCGCAACCGCCGCCGCAGACCCCGCGCCCATCGCCCCCGGCCACCACGGGACCGACCACGAGGCCGCACACGACGCCCGCCACCCGCACCCCGACCCTGACGAGGATCCGGTGGTGTTCTGGGAGCGACGCTACGGCAGCGCCGGACCCATCTGGTCGGGGCACGTGAACCGCTCGCTCGCCGACGCGACCGCGGGCTGGGTGCCTGGCCGCTCGCTCGACCTCGGCTGCGGCGAGGGCGGCGACGTGCTGTGGCTCGCCGAGCAGGGCTGGCAGGCTACCGGTATCGACCTCTCGGAGACCGCCGTCGCACGCGCCGCAGCCGCCGCACGCGAGCAGGACCTCCCGGGAGCCCGTTTCATCGCGGCCGACCTGGGCGACTGGGTCGAAGATCCGGCCGCAATCGACGGCTCTGACCACGGCTTCGACCTCATCACCGCGAGCTTCCTCCAGTCGCCCGTCGAACTGCCCCGCGAGCGCATCCTGCGCGCCGCCGCCGAGCGCGTTGCGCCGGGTGGCAGCCTCGTCGTCATCTCGCACGGCGCGCCGCCGCCCTGGGCGCAGGGGCACGCCGGGCCCTTCCCCACCCCGGAGAGCGAATTCGCGCTGCTCGACCTCGACCCGGAGCAGTGGTGCATCACCGCCGAGTCCCGCAAGCGAGCCGCCATCGCTCCGGACGGCTCGGACGCCATGCTCGACGACACTGTCATTGTGGCAACTCGCACGGCCGCGGGCCCGCCTGCTCAGTAGGTGGCGCAGGGGCTGCCGGCCTGGGCCGCCTGCGCTGCCGAGCAGCCCGGCCCCACCGAGGCGCGGCCGAGATAGAGGCGCACTCCGTTCGTACCCAGACCGTCGAGCACCCCCACCCGCATCGCGGCAACCTCGTAGCGGCCCGCCGGCGGTGCCGTCGGCTGCCCGGGCACCCAGTCCGGGGGCGGCGGGTCGCCCGAGGCCGGGAAATTCTGCGCATTGACGGTGATGCGCAGAATGTTCGACAAGAACAGGCCCGTATAGAGGCGCGACACCAGCGTCAGCAGCGCGCCGGTCACGCTGGCGAAGCGGGTGGGCAGGTCCGTCACCACCGGCAGCACCCCGTCGACGACCCCGCTGATCACGCCTCCCGTGCCTGCCACAAGCGTGGCACCCAGCAGATCGACCACCGGTTTCAGTACCCCCTTCGTGAGGAGGTCGGTGAGCCCGCTCAACAGACCGCCGAGCAACTGCAGCTCGGTGGAGACGGTGCCTGGCTTGTTCACGCGCAGATCGGCGAGGCTGCCGTTCACCGTGACCGCGATCTGCCCCACATCGACGAACGGCGTGATCGCCAGGAGTCGCGCCTTCAGATGTACCGAGATCGTTGACGAGATCTGAATGTTGTTGACGGCGCTCACCAGGCTTGTCTCGATGTGACCGAGCCAATCGGAGAGGGCGGCCGTGAGGCTCTGGGTCAGTGCGGTGAGGATCGCCGGGTCGGCGAAGAGGTTCGTGTTGGGCGGCAAGCCATTGAGCCCGTTCCCGACTCGCTGCGGGTACGCCTTCTGCAGGAGCGCGCTCGTGCTGATCGCCACAGTGCCGTTTCTGGCGTCGATAGTGACCACGCGGCCGCTGTCGCTGAAGGGGGTGTTGACCAGCGCGCGGGTGGGCCCCAGATCAACGCTCGCCGTCAGCGTGTTCAAGGTGATCGACCCCAGCGACAGCAGCGGGGTGCTGATCAGGCCGTTGAGCAGTGCGGCAACCCCCGACTCGATCCCCGGTTTCACGCTGTTCTGGCCGATGAGCCCGTTGGTGATGCTCTGCACCTGGCCCAGCAAGGTGTCGAGACCGCCCGCAAGAGCGCCCGCGGTCGGCGAGGAAAAGGTCAGATCGGCCGACGACGCCAGATAGCGGCGTTGCAAGCCAGAGACGATATCCGACGCCGCCGAGGAGGCCAGAGCTTGCTGCGCCACACCGCTCTGCGAGCCCCACGCCTGCGCGCAGGTGTCGAGCTCGGCTTCACCCGAGACTGCCCCCACTTCGAGCGACAGATCGGAAACGTCGCTGAGGGTGTTGCCGAGACCCACATTGCCGAGTAGCGGCGAGTTCAGCAGATTCGAGAGCTTGAGCGTTGCGAGACGGGGATAGCCACCGCTCTGAGGGTTGGCGAGGCCGATACCGCCCGAGTTCGTGACATAGCCGCCGGCGCCGTGGGCGAGCCCGTCAGTGCGGGCCTGCCCGAACTGACTGACAACACCCGTGCTGTTGTCGGCAGGCAGCTCGAGCAGACCCGTGAGCGGCACCCGCAACGCGGAGAGCGCACTCACCGTCAACGGATCGATGAATGCCCCCTCAAGCCCTGAGACGGGTGTACCCGCCGAACCCACAGCCCGTGCACCGTTGTTCGTCACCGTGACGCCCTCGGCACCGGCGAAGCTATCCAGGTTGGTGCTGAGCAGCGCGCCGCTGAGTGAGCGCCCCTCGCCGCGAGTGGCGAAAGCGCTCGCCGCCGCGCTGCACGTCGAAGTGCCGACCGCGCTGGAGTGCACCCACTCGGTATCGTTCCAGCTGGCGTTCGTGGTGATCGCGCTCTGCGCCACCAGCGCAGTCGACACGAGCAGTGCGGCCCCCGCCGCGCTGATGCCGCGCCCCCGACGCTGCCGCTGAGCGCGCCTCACGACCGCGCCCCCGAACGCCGCCGCAACGCGAGCACCGTGCCCACCCCGAGCAGCCCCACCGCCAGGGTGCTGAGCGGCAGCGCATCGGCGCCCGTCACGGCCAGCGGCATCACCGAACCGCTCGCCGGGAGCGAGCCACCGCCGAGAGACGGCACTGGCGGCGGCACCGGTTCGAGGCCAGCCGGAGCCGGATCCGTCAACTCGCCCGAAGCGTGCACGCCGAGCCCGACGATGGCCAGTCTCCCCGTGAACGCTTGGGGATCAGCCGTGGCAGGCAACGCCAGCGTCACCAGTAGCTGGCGCGGCTCCGAAGCCCACAGCTGCGCGAGCTCCACCCGCCGACCGTCGCGCGGCAGCGCATCGAGGCGCGTCGGGGCGAGCACACTCACCGCAGCCGACGAGCAGATGGCCTCACCAGCCTGACCTGGTTGAAACGTGAAAGAACCAGCGCAGCTTTCCACTCGCGCCGTCAGGCCGCGCAGCTCGTCAGGCACCACCGCAGTGACAAGCTCCACCGCCAGCGTGCTCTGCGGGGCACCGCGCAGTTCGGCCTCGACGAGCCAGTGCG
Organism: Leucobacter sp. VD1; assembly: GCF_037150695.1. NCBI lineage: Bacteria > Bacillati > Actinomycetota > Actinomycetes > Micrococcales > Microbacteriaceae > Leucobacter > Leucobacter sp. VD1. The sequence continues at coordinate 268,661 of NZ_JBBCPO010000002.1, read as the reverse complement.
CCGTATCACCAGGGGCGAGCTGCGCCCACAACGGAGTCGCGCTGTCCACGCTGATGCGCAGCACACCAGGGTCTCCCGTCTCAGTGATCTCCTCGAACACCGCAGCCGCACGCGACGCGGTCAGCAGCGCCCCCGCGCAACTCAGCGCTACGAACAGCACCAGCAGGCCTGACACTGAACGATGCCTGATCATGCTCCCACCTCCGCTGCATGCCTGGCGCGAGGCAGCGCACCGCTCGCGGGTGCCGGTGGTGCCGCGGGTGCAGGCACGGCTGCGGTGTCGGTGCTGGTGGGTGGATCAGGCTCGGGATCCGCCCCGGCGACCACCCCGGCTGCCGGCTCGGGATCCGCCTCGCGACGGCGCGGCCAGAAAGCCCAGGTGACGAGCACCCCGACACCGATCACGAGCGCCCCCATTGCAATCGGCGACTGCATCAGCATGAGCGCGCCACCCAGAAATGGCACCGCGGCCACCACACGGCGCGCACTGCTCACCGTGTAGGGCAGTGCATCCGGCGTCTGGTTGGCATCACCCCGCAGTACGATCTCGCGCGCTGCCGGGTCTGCCCAATCCGGCAACGCCCCACCGGGAACCGTCGCCCGCACATCGATCCCGCCGGCCGGCTGCGCAGACACCTCGCGGATCTCGACAATGCGGTGCGTAACCGGCATCGCAGCACCCGCACGCTGCACAGTCACCACATCGCCGAGCCGCAACTGCGGGGCGTCCACAGGCACCGTCACCGCGATCGAACCCTGCGGCATCGTCGGGCTCATCGAACCGGTGCGAAACGTGATCAGCGCAGCTCCCGAGATCGACGCGTAGGCGAACCATGCGACCAGGCCGACCGCCACGGCGACGAGCACCGCCGTCACCACCGCTCCCAGAACCCTGCCGATCATGCTTGTCACCCCCTCGATCGCCCGACCCAGTTCCCCCGGTTCTTCCAGTTCCTCCGGTTCCCCGCTCACGAAGCTGGAGAGGCGCCCCTGAGTAGCGCCTCGCCGAGCCTCACCCCGACACTGAGCGGAACTCCCACGCCGGCGCGATCGTTCGACCCTGCAAGGCATCGAGCGACGTGGCGGTGAGGCCCGCCTGCAGTGTGGCCGGCAGCCGCAACGCGAAGCAGTAGTGCTGCGTCGACCCGGCCTGGGCGTCAAGCGTCTGCGTTGTCGAAGCCGCCGTGTCGAGGGTGACATCGCTGATCAGCGGGGTGCCCCAGCTGGCAGCGTTCGCAGCGGTGCAGGTGTGGGTCGGCCCCGCAGGCGTGGTGCGCTTCTCTGTGTAGACCGTGACGCGAATCGACTTCCAGAGATCCTGGCTATTGTCGACGACGGTCACCGCCGTTGCGGGCACGGCCTGATTGAGTGTCACCGTTGCTGCCGCAGAGTCTGAGGTCGTGCGCAGCGCGACGGGGGCGTAGATGGTGTCGCCGGGCGACAGTGTGATCGCACCGGCGGTGAAGGTGAGCCCGCCGCCGGAATTCGTCTCCCGGTTGGCCCAGCTGGGCTCCACATCCGAGAACGGTGAAGTGGTGTTCTGCCGCACCTCGAACGTGCTGGTGCCCACACCGGGCACTCCGCCTGCGCCGCCCCAGACCCACTCCGAGTCGTTCCAGCTGGCGAGTGTGTAGGTGGCCCCGATTCCGACCACGAGGGCCCCGGCTGCAATAGCGGCGATCTTCCGCGTGTTCCGCGTTTTTCGCGAGTTCCCCAATGGTGTGTGCTGTGTGGACAACGTCGTCCCCTCCCCTGAAGCGGCGGAGCCGTGCCCGCTCGCACGCGGCGCGCGGGGCTCCTGATGAACCCGCCCCCGGCCCGCGAAGAACATTGGATCGGCTGCGGTGAGCACACACTAACAGCAGAAAAATCCCAGGCCAAAGGCATAATCTGAGATTTCAGATAGAGGATTCTGCGACCTCAGCGGCAGGCGGATCGGCTCTCAGTAGTGCCGTCAGGAAACGCAGTAGCCCCGCGCCTCCACACGGGAGGGCACGGGGCTACTCAACGGTTGAGCTGCTTACGGCAGCAGGCGGTTCGGGCCGCGGAAGAGGTAGGTCACCTCTCGGATCGACGACTGCTGCAGCAGGAGCATGAGCACACGGTTCAGGCCCATGCCGAAGCCGCCGTGCGGGGGAACGCCGTAGCGGAAGAAGTCGAGGTAGAAGTCGAGCTCCTTCGGATCCATGCCCTTCTCGATGGCCTGCGCCTCGAGCACCTCGATGCGGTGCTCGCGCTGCGCACCCGTAGAGATCTCCGTGCCGCGGTAGATGAGGTCGTAGCTGTTGGTGAGCTCGCTGTCACCCTCGTGGCGCATGTGGTAGAACGGGCGGATCGACCACGCGTAGTCGGTGAGGAAGACGAAGTCATGGCCGTACTTCTTCTTAACGTGCGCGGCAATACGGCGCTCGCCCTCGGGATCCATGTCGGCGTCGGCGCGAGGAATCTCGTAGCCTTCGGCCTTCACGATCTCCTTCGCCTCAGCGAGAGGAATGCGCGGAAACGGGCGCGACGGCACCTCGAGCTCGATGCCGAAGAGCTTCTGAATCTCCTCGCCGTGCTTCTCCTTCACGGCGGAGAGGCCCGCGACGATGAGCTCCTCATGCAGCTCCATGACGTCTTCGTGCGAGTCGATCCAGCTCAGCTCGGTGTCGATCGAGGTGAACTCGGTCGCGTGCCGCGAAGTGAACGAGGGATCGGCGCGGAACGCCGGGCCCACCTCGAAGATGCCGCCGAAGCCGGCAGCCTGCGCCATCTGCTTGAAGAACTGGGGGCTCTGCGCGAGGAACGCCTTGCCCTCGAAGTACTCCACCTCGAACAGTTCGGCGCGCGACTCGGAGGCCGAGGCCATGAGCTTCGGCGTCTGAATCTCGATGAAGCCGCGGTCGACCCAGACCTGGCGCAGCGCGTGCAGAAAGGTGGTCTGCACACGGAACACGAGATTCTGCTCGGGGCGGCGCAGATCGAGGAAGCGCCAGTCGAGGCGCACATCGATGCCGCTGTCGGCGGCGATCGGGTTGTCGGGCAGTGCCTTCGCAACGACCTCGATCTGCTCGATCTGAATCTCGACGCCGCCGAGCTTCACCCGCTCGTTGTGCTGCAGCTCGCCCTCGACGGTGATGAAGCTGCCGTGAGTGAGCTCGCTGATCGTGGTGGTGCGCGGCACGAGGATATCGGAGCGCGGGTTCTCGGGATCCGCCTCGCGCAGCACACCGCCGTTCACCAGCTGCACCGCGCCGCTCTCATCGCGCAGCACGACGAACTGCACGTACCGCTGGTCGCGCACTTTCTCGACCCAGCCGGAAACACGCACGGGGCCGTCTTCACGGGCGGCCAGATCCTTGATCAATACACGCTCAGTCACCCGCACAGTCTACCGGGCCGGGCGCGCCCCGGCGGCGTGTAATGCGGGGTGCTGCGCCCCCGCAGCCCGGGAACTCCCAGACACGGCGAACGTAGAATGGAGCCGTGAGCGACAAACTGCTGCATCTGGTGCGCCACGGCGAGGTGCATAACCCCGACCGCGTGCTGTACGGCCGCATCCCCGGCTTCCACCTATCCGAGCTCGGGCACCGCATGGCAGAGGCCGCGGCGCTCGAACTGGCGGGTAGCGACCGCGTCGCGGTGAAGCTGATCGCCTCGCCCCTCGAGCGGGCGCAGCAATCGGCGCGGCCCATCGCCAGCGCATTCGGCCTCGAAATCTTCACCGACGAGCGCATCATCGAACCGACGAACGTGTTCGAGGGCATGGTGAAATCGGGTGAGAACTCGGTCTTCAAGAACCCTCGCTACTGGTACCGCTTCGCGAACCCGCTGCGCCCCAGCTGGGGCGAACCGTTCCGTCAGATTGCCTCACGCATGCGCGAGGCAATGGACGAAGCGTGGGAGACCACCCGCGGCGGAGACATCGTGATGGTGTCGCACCAGGCCCCCATCTGGGTTGCGCACCTCGACGTGACAGGCAAACCGCTCGCGCACAACCCTGCGAAGCGACGCTGCGACCTGTCGAGCATCACCACCTTCGAGAAGCGTGGCGAACGCTGGTTCGAGGTCGACTACCGCACGCCGGCAGCCGGGCTGACCGAGGGCGCCGTCGATGTGGGGGCCGTATGAACTCGCGCATCAGGGGGCGGATCCGCCGCACCGCGCTCGCCGTGCCGCTTGCCGCGGCGCTGCTGCTCACCGGCTGCGGCGGCGGTGAGAACCTCGCGCAGCAGTGGGAGGAATCGAGTGGCAAGAACTTCGTGTCCGGTGACGGCTCCTCGCTGAGCATCGCCCCCGCCGAGCGCACCGAACCCGTCGAATACTCGGGCAAGACCGAGACCGGCGACACCTTCGGCTCGGCCGATACGCTCGGCAGCGTCACCGTCGTCAACTTCTGGTACGCCGGCTGCGCACCGTGCCGTGCCGAAGCCCCCGACCTCGTCGCCGCCTACAACGAGTTCAGCCCGCAGGGCGTGCGGTTCGTGGGCGTCAACACCCGCGACCAGCTCGCGCAGGCGCAGCAGTTCTCCGAGCAGTTCGGCATCGAGTACCCCTCGATCTTGGACAATGCCGGCGGCCGTGAGGTGCAGCGCGCCTTCGCCGGCCAGGTGCCCCTCAACGCGGTGCCCACTACGCTCGTGCTCGACGCCGAGGGGCGCGTCGCGCACCGCGTGCTCGGGCAGCTTGCCGGTGAATCGCAGCTGCGCACCCTCATCAACGAGACCCTTGCCGAGAGCGGCGAGACGAAACCAGGCGAGCAGTAGCGGTGGATCTGCAGCACCTCGTTGCCGACGGCCAGCTGCTCGTCGCATCGCTGATCGCGATCGCTGCGGGCCTGCTCTCCTTCCTGTCGCCGTGCGTGCTGCCGCTCGTGCCCGGCTACCTCGCCTATGTGGGGTCGACAGCGGGCTCGACCCCCGGTGAACCGCCCGCGCGCGGGCGCATGGTGATCGGATCGCTGCTCTTCGTGGCGGGGTTCACGGCAGTGCTCGTCGCCTTCCTTGCCGCCGCTGGCACGGTGGGCGTGTGGCTACTGGAGTGGGAGCAGTTCATCACACGCATCATGGGCGTGTTTGTGATCGTGATGGGGCTCGTGTTCATCGGGCTCTTCGGCGCGATGCAGACCACCAAGAAGTTGCGCATCAAACCGAAGTTCGGCCTGCTCGGCGCGCCGGTGCTCGGAGCGGTCTTCGCGATCGGCTGGACCCCCTGCATGGGGCCGACCCTCACCGTGATCATGGGTCTCAGCCTGCAGCAGGGCTCGGTGGGGCGATCCGTGATTCTCGCGCTCGCCTACTGCCTCGGCCTCGGCCTGCCGTTCGTCATCGCCGCTTTCGGCTTCGGATGGATGACGCAGACCATGACGTTCTTCAAACGGCACATCCGTGCCGTGAACCTGATCGGCGGCGCGCTGCTGATCCTCATCGGTCTCCTCATGGTGACCGGACTCTGGAGCCGGATGATGTACGCACTGCAGGCGGTGATCGGCGGATATGTCACGCCCCTCTGACTACGATGACGGATCGGGTGCCCGCGGGGCACTGCAGGTCGAGGCCCCTGAGATCGGCCTGAAGGGGTGGCTGCGCTGGTTCTGGCGGCAGCTCACGAGCATGCGGGTCGCCCTCATCCTGCTGCTGCTGCTCGCGGTCGCCGCGATTCCCGGCTCGCTCGTGCCGCAGCGCAGTGCCGACCCGAACGGTGTGATCCAGTACGAGCAGGATCATCCCAAGCTGTTCCCCATCCTCGATGCTTTCCCGATCCAGGCTTTCGATGTTTACGGGTCGGTGTGGTTCTCGGCGATCTACCTGCTGCTGTTCATCTCGTTGATCGGCTGCGTGCTGCCTCGCATCGTGCACCACTGGAAGGCGTGGCGGGGTCAGCCGCCGAAGACGCCCGCCCGCCTGCAGCGCATGGCCGGATACACCGAGATCCGCGTCTCCAACCCGGAGGCGAGCGAGGCGGATCGCGCGGCCTTCGCCGAGCGCGCCGTCTCTGAGGCGGCCCGCGTGCTGAAGAAGCTGCGCTACCGCGTGCAGGTGCAGCGCACTTCCCGCCGCGGAGTCGAAGAAGTATCGGTCTCGGCCGAGCGAGGCTACCTGCGCGAGACCGGCAACCTCATCTTCCATGTGTCGCTGCTCGGAGTGCTCATCAGCGTCGGTATCGGCGGCGTCTTCACCTTCAATGGCCAGAAAGTGGTGGTCGAGGGTGAAACCCTCATCAACCAGCTGATCGACTACGACAGCGCAACCTCTGGCCGATCCTTCGACAGTTCGAGCCTCGACCCGTTCAGCTTGCGTCTCAACTCGCTCGATGTCACCTACAACACCCCCGATGACGGCAACGTCGACGCGATCGGGCTGGTCAAGGACTACGTGGCGAACGTCACCCTCACCGAGGGCGAAGGTGAGGAGAGCGAGCACACGATCCGCGTCAACCACCCGCTGCGCGTGCATGGCTCGCCCATCTACCTCATCGCGAATGGGTACGCGCCGCAGATCACGATCCGCAACGCCGAGGGCACTGTCGTCTACAGCGAGGCGATGCCCTTCATCCCACAGGACAACCTCAACATGACCTCGCTCGGTGTGGTGAAGGTGCCCCACGGCATCGTCGACGCCGCCGGCGAGCAGACCCAGCTCGGCCTGCGCGGCTTCTTCTACCCCACGCAGACCGAACTCGACTCGGGGGCCTACACCTCGAACTACCCCGACCTTGAGAACCCCGTGCTCACCCTCGACGTGTTCACCGGTGACCTCGGCCTCGACAGCGGAGTGCCGCAGTCGGTGTACGTGCTCGACACCGAAGGCATGGAGCAGCTCACAGGCCGAGCCGTCGATCGCAAGTCGCTTGAGCTGCGCCCGGGCGACAGCGTCGAGCTGCCGAACGGGCTCGGCACGATCTCGCTCGATGCGGTGCCCCGCTACGCCTCGTTCGACGTGATGCAGAACCCCGCCCAGGAGTGGGTGCTGATCTTCGCCCTGCTCGCGCTCGGCGGGCTGCTGTGGTCGCTGTTCGTGCCGCGACGACGCATGTGGGTGAAGGCCGTGCCGAGCGAGGATGGCATTGTGCTGCAGTACGCGGGCCTCGCTCGCGGCGACGACCCTTCGCTGGAACGCGCAGTCGAAGAACTGAGGGAACGCCACCGAGAGGTGCTGTAGGGCTCGCACCTTTGGCGGAGGGGACTTCTTGCCCTTCTCCACACTCTGCCTTTCTCGCAACCTCCCCCTTCCTGCTGTCAGTGTGGGTGTCGAGAGGTGAAAAACGCGGGTGAACTGGGCGGGCCCGCACGCGAGAATCGCCTTTCGGTTGCAGCCGACAGGGGCAGGGGCAAACAGGCGGATCGTGAGGCAGGCGCAGCTTGCGCAGGCCAGGCGCCGGTGAGTGCAGCGCAGCTCAGGGGCGGACGCGAAAGGGCGGGGTGCGGATCGCGTGATCCGCACCCCGCCCTGCGGCGCGAGCCGTGTCTAGAAGCGCCAGACAGCGGCCTGGAAACCGGCCGGGGGTGCGGGGGTCCAGTGCTCGTTCTTGCTGACGAGGCCGGAACCGCCAGGGTTGTTGGATTCGATGATCGTGAAGGTGCCGTCGTCGTGCACCGCGGTGATTAGCACGGTGTGCACGCCCGTCACCCAAGAAGTGGGGGAGTCGATGTACTCGTACTGGACGATGTCGCCCGGGGCTGCCGTAGCCAGGGTGACGCGGGTGGCGTTGTCGTAGTTCGAGACGGGGTTGCCGCCGCCGCCCCAGTTGCCGCCGCCGGCGCGAATCCAGCGCTGGGCCGACATGATGCACTCGCCGGGAGCGCTCCAGCCGGTGGCGCGGCTCGTGCCGATCTCACTCTCGGCGAGGGCAATCGTGGCGGCCACGTCGAAGTTGTGGGGCACTGTCGCGATCTCCTCGAGTGCCACGACGGCCTCGATCGGTGCGCCTGCGAGTGCTTCGTCGGTGGTGGTGTCGAGCGTCTGGCTGAGCTGCGCGGCGGCTGGCTGCACGGCTGCGACGGAGAAGTCTTCGACGGGAGTCGTTGCGACGGCAGGTGCGGCGCCGAAAGCGAACGTGACGGATGAGACCAGGCCGACTACGAATGCCTTGGCGGAAACTCTCACGCGTGTACTCCAGGGATTGTTCAAACAAAAAGCGCCGGGCGGTGGCCCGAACGCCTCATCCAGTATGCGTTACCAATCCGTTATGTTCAAGTGCGGGGCTGAGAACGTTCCCAGTTTCACCCCCGAAGCGTCCGGTTTCGGATGCGCGGCGGGAACCCGCTAGACTGGACGACGTTGATCGTTTCGGTCGACGAGGAGGATTCGCCTAGCGGCCTATGGCGCACGCCTGGAACGCGTGTTGGGTTCACGCCCTCGGGGGTTCAAATCCCCCATCCTCCGCCAAAACCCCACTGCATCGCAGTGGGGTTTTCCAGTTCTTGAGCGATCGGCCTGTCGGAGACGGTTCGGAGCCCCCTCGGCAACACAACGGCGGGATCACCCGAGGGGTGCCCCGCCGTTGCGTTCCGAAACGAGATCGCCGATCCGCCTCCTATTTTGCGTCGCCCGCGGCCGCGGCCTTCTGCGAGAAGTAGACCGGGATGAGCGACAGCAGGATCATCACGGTGGCGACCACGTTCACCTGATTCACCTCGTTGGGGCGCGCCATCTGGTTCATGATCCACAGTGGTAGCGTCTCAACACCGGGCGGGGCAGTAAAGATCGTCACCACGATCTCGTCGAATGACAGCGCGAAGGCGAGCAGGCCACCCGCGATAAAGGCGCTGCGGAACTGCGGGAAGGTGACGAGTCGGAACGTCTGGGCGATGCCGGCGCCGAGATCCATCGACGCTTCTTCGAGGTTCGGGTTCATGCGACGCAGCCGTGCGATCACATTGTTGAAGACCATCACCACGCAGAAGGTGGCGTGCGCGATGATCATGCCCCAGTAGCCGATGTGGATGCCCATCGGCTTGAGCACCTGGTGGAACGTGTTCGAGAGCGCGACACCGGTGACAATGCCGGGCAGCGTGATCGGCAGCACGATCAGGAGGTTGACGGTCTGCTGCCCGAAGAACTTGAAGCGTTGCAGCGCGAAGGCGGCGAGCGTGCCCAGCAGCAGCGCGAAGGCCGTGGCGACGGACGCCACCACCACCGAGTTGAGCAGTGCCGCGTGCACGGCAGGGTTGGCGAGCGCCTTGCCCCACCATTCGAGCGAGAAGCCGGGGATGGGCCAGCCGGCGACCTTGCCAGCGTTGAACGAGTTCATGACGATCACGAACAGGGGAATGTACATGAAGCCCATGACGATGAGCGTGATGATCGCGAGGGCGATCTTGGTGCCGCGGTTGAGGCGAAGCATTGCGGTTCTCCTTTGATCCTTCTCGGGCGTCTACAGGTTGTTGAGGGCGCCCGTGCGGCGCACGGCGGCGAGATAGATGACGACGAGCACGATCGGCACGACCGAGAAGGCCGCTGCGAGCGGCGGGTTGAGGTTGATGTTCTGCGCGATGATGCTGCCGATCATCTGCGTCGATCCGCCCACGTACATGGCTGCGATGTAGTCGCCGAGGCTGAGCGAGAAGGTGAAGATGGAGCCTGCGATGAGCGAGGGCAGCAGCAGCGGTGCGACGATGGTGCGGATCGTGCGGAAGCCGCCAGCTCCGAGGTCGGATGAGGCGTCGAAGAGGTTGGTGGGGATCTGTGCGACTGCGGCGTAGACGGGGATCGCCATGTAGGGGAACCAGAGGTAGACGAGGGTGAGAATCACGGTGAGCACCCCGAGCCCGGGCCCCTCGATCCCGAGCGGCGACAGCGACCAATTGAAGAAGCCGTTCTCGGTCCAGACGAGGCGCATGCCGATGATCTTCACCAGGTAGCCGGCCCACAGCGGCAGCGTGACGAGCACTGCGAGCACGGCCCGCAGTCGCGGCCCCGCAACTTTCGCCATGAACACGGCGAGCGGCACTGAGAAGAGTGCGCAGATCGCGGTGACGGCGAGCGCGATGCCGAGGGTGCGCAGGGCGGTGTCGCGGAAGGCGGGCACTGTGGCGAGTTGCTGGAAGTTTTCGAGCGTGAAGCCGGGCTTGACGCGGGAGGTGAAGGGGTCGGTGGTCCAGAACGCGGTGATGAGCAGCAGCGCGAGCGACAGGATGTAGACCCCGATGAGCCAGGTCATCGGCAGGGTCAGCAGCGAGGCCAGGCGGCCTTTCGGGTGCCTGTAGAGCGCGGTCGAGATCGGCTTGGGGCGGCGTTCGAGCAGGTTCTGGGAGCTCATGGGGGTCCTCGCTGACGGTAGAGCTGGGGGCGCTGTGGTGAAACGGGGGGCGGCGGATCGCGGATCGCGGAGGGGGTCAGCCGGTCGGGCGAGGGGCGTCGCCCGACCGGCTGGGGCGGATCGTTAGGATCCGCGCGGGGCGGAGGGGGTTAGCCCTTCACCGTGGCCCAGGCGCTGGTCCAGTCCTGGTAGTTGGTGCACTGCACGTCCTTACGGCCGTCGAGGCACTGATCGATGGGGGTGGTCCAGAACCACACCTGCGAGTAGTAGTCCTCATCGGTGGCGTTGTAGTAGTCGCAGTGGGCCTTGGCCTCGTCGCTGGTGTCGCAGAATGCGCCGTTCGCGGGGGCCATGCCGAAGTTCATCGCGATCTGGCCGTTGACCTCCGGCGAGCTGGTGTAGTCCATCCAGGCGTAGCCGCAGTTGGGGTTCTTCGCGTCTGCGGCGAGCATCCAGGCGTCAGACCATCCCGTCGAGCCTTCCTCGGGCAGCACGCTCTTGAACTTCTCGTCCTGCGTAGCCTTGCGCAGCACCTCCCACGAGGTGCCGACGACGGAGTTGCCGCCGGTGAACGAGGTGACGTTCGTGGCGGGCGACCAGTATTCCGACACCATCTTGTTCTGCTGCTTGAGCAGATCGGTGGCGGCGGCGAGCTGATCTTTGTCGAGCGCGTAGGGGTTCGTGATGCCGAGATCGGGCTCGTGCTCCATGAGGTAGATCGCGGCGTCGGCGATGTAGATGGGGCTGTCGTAGGCGGCGATCTTGCCGGCGTAGGGGCTGTCGGACTCCCACACGACGTCCCAGCTGGTGGGGGCTTCGGTGACGACCTCGCTGTTGTATTCGAGGATGTTGGCGCCGCGGCCGATCGGGATGCCGTAGACGTTGCCGTTGAGGGTGTCGTAGAGCTGACCCTTCATGCCCTCGACGATGTCGTCGCCGAAGTTGGGGATGAGCTCGGTGTTGAGCGGCTGCACATTGCCGTCGACGATGAGGCGGAGGCTTGCGTCGCCGGAGGCCGAGACGAGGTCGTATTCGCCGGTGCGCATGAGCTGCACGGCTTCGTCGCTCGTTGCGAAGACCTTGCGATTGACCTTGCAGCCGGTGTCGGCGGTGAACTGGTCGGCCCAGGCCGGCTCCACGAAGCCCGACCAGGCGAGGATGTTGACTTCCTTCTCCATGTCGCCGAGCTTTTCCATCATCGGCACGTCGGGCACGTCGATCTGCAGGCCGCTGGCGGTGTCGCCGCCGGCGTCGCTGCTTGCGCAGCCTGAGAGCGCGAGGCCCACAGCAGCCAGCAGGGCTGCGGGGGCGAGCAGTTTCTTGTTCATCAGTACTCCTTTGTAGTGAGTGGTGGTGCGGGAGGTTCAAGGGTGATTGGCGGATCCGGATCGGTGTTCCGGGTCTGCGATCAGGCCGGGGCTGGAGCGGTCGCGGGGTTCGGGGCGGCAGTCGCCTCGCCGGGCACGGTGACCGCGTGATCCGCCGCGAAGCGCAGACTCACCGCGTCGCCGCGACGGATCGAGGGCTCGGTGTGGGGTGTCTGGTTGTTCTGCTTCTCGGCGATGAAGCGCGTGCCGAGCTCGGTTTCGACGAGGTAGCGGGTGTGAGCGCCGGCGTAGACTGCCTCGACGACGCTGCCGGCGAGTGCAACGGTGCCTGCTTCGGGGAGCGTCGTCGGGTCTGCCAAGTGGATGCGTTCGGGGCGCACGCTGTGCGGCAGCTCGCTGCCGAAGATCCGCTGCGCCTGCTCACCGGTGATGAGGTTGGTGATACCGAGGAAGCTTGCGACGAATTCGGTGCGGGGGAATTCGTAGACCTCGCGGGGGCTGCCGACCTGCTCGATTTTGCCGTTGTTGAACACGGCGACCCTGTCGGAGAGGGTGAGGGCTTCTTCCTGGTCGTGCGTGACGAAGACGAAGGTGATGCCGACCTCGCGCTGGATCTGCTTGAGCTCGAACTGCATCTGCTCGCGCAGCTGCTTGTCGAGGGCGCCGAGGGGTTCGTCGAGCAGTAGCACCTTGGGTCGCAGGATCAGGGCGCGGGCGAGCGCGATGCGCTGGCGCTGGCCGCCGGAGAGCTGGGAGGGGCGGCGTTCGGCTACGTGGGAGAGGCGCACCTGTTCGAGCGCTTCGCCGACGAGCTTTTCGCGATCCGCCTTCGACATACCGCGCACTTTGAGGCCGTAGGCGACGTTCTCGGCGATGGAGAGGTGGGGGAAGAGGGCGTAGTCCTGGAAGACGGTGTTGACCTCGCGGTCGAAGGGGGCTGCCCGCGTGACGTCGGTGCCGTGGAGCAGGATGCGGCCGGCGGTGGGTTCTTCGAAGCCGGCGATCATGCGGAGCACCGTGGTCTTGCCTGAGCCGGAGGGGCCGAGCATGGAGAAGAATTCGCCGGCGCGGATGTCGATGTCGAGGTCTTTGACCGCGACGAGATCGCCGAACTGCTTGTGGACGCCCTGGACTGAGACGGCGATGTCGCCGTGCTCTGCGGGGGAAGTGGTGTGTCGCATGGGGGCGATGCTCCTCAACGTCGTTGTCGAACCGGGCCCTGGTGGGCCGATGTTTAGAAAGATAACATATGGGTTTATAGGTTTGAAACCGAGTGCGATCTTGGCACGTTACGTTTTCATCACGTTGTGGCTCAGGCAATCCCCACTCGAATCGTGGGAAACTCGTCACGGATCCGCAGGAAGACCGGAGGTCGTCGGTGAACAGTTCGCTCGTGCAGTCGCCTCCGAGTCGCCTGCGCACCGCCGCCTTCGCGCCGATCGGCGAAGAGGGGCGCACCGAGCAGGTGGTATCCCGCATCGTGCAGGCCATCTCCGTCGGCGCCTTCACCGAGGGCGAGCGGCTGCCCAGCGAAACCGAGCTCTCCGGCCTGCTGGGCGTCGCCGTCGTCACCGTGCGAGAAGCCCTCGGGGCCTTGCGGCACCGCGGGCTCATCGAAACCAAGCGGGGCCGACACGGGGGCAGCTTCGTGCGGTCGAGCCACGGCGCCGTCGAAGAGGTCAACGCGCGCGCGCTCATGGAGATGCCCCGAGTGGCGCTCGCCGACCTGGGCGTGCACTACGAGGTGATCGTCGGCGCCTGCGCCGACTACGCCTGCCTGCGGGCCACCACCGACGAACTCGACGTGGTGCGTGGCATCCTCGACACCGCACGCGCACTGCCCCCCGAACTCTGGCGCCGTCGCATCACCGAGGTGCAGCTCGAACTCGCGGCGCTCAGCCAGTCGGTGCGGCTCACCAACGAGCATGTGCGGGTGCAGACCGAGTTCACCCCGCTGCTCGGACTGCAAGACGTCGACACCGCGGAGCGGCTGCACACGCACGATGCGCTCGCCGCCCAGATCGAGGCGACCCGCGCTGGCGATGCCGTGGCCGCCCGCGCCGTGGTGCGCGAGAGCGTGCGCAACTCGGTGCGCTGGCTTGTGGCCTTCCGAGCCGAACTCCTCGCCGATCCGCGAGACGAATCGTTTCGTGCCACACTTGAGTCACGCCGGAGCAACCGGTGACGGCTCGAAGGGGAGTGACTGAGGTGGGGAAGGCAGCGGATCGAGCGCTCTCCGATGGGATAGCAGCGGTCGACGAGTTCTTCGACGGTGTCTTCGCGCCGCTCGACAGTTGGGCGCCCCGTCTCGCGTCCCAGCTGCAGGAGCACCTGGGCGCCGGCCCCTTGAGCGGTCACCAGCTCGCAGCGATCGTGGAGCCCGAAGCCCACGCGATCCTCGACGTCGCCGACAGGCCGCTCTACGGCGCAGGCTATTGCGCCAGTGAGGCCGTCGTCTCCGAGGGAAATCCGCTCGCCTGGTGGCAGGGGCCGGAACGCAGCCTGCTGGCCTCGTCGACCTTCGGGCCTGGCCAGGCGGCCATCGACCTGGTGCGTCTCGAGTGGTACCGCGTGCCGCAGGCCACGGGGGAGCGGCACGTCGCCGGGCCCTTCGTCGACTATCTCTGCTCGAACGAGATCACCATCACCTCGTCGATTCCGGTGCTGCTCGACGGTCGTTTCTCGGGCGTCGTCTGCGCCGACGTGCTGGTCTCCTCGCTTGAGGGTGTGCTGTTGCCGAGCGTCGCCGAGCTGCCCGAGGCGACGCTGGTCAACACTGCAGGCCGTGTGGTGGTGTCGAGCGATCCAGGTTACGAGACCGGCGACCGCTTCGCCGGCGGCGACATCGCGTCCCTCGCGGATGCAAAGCGCGTGGCCCGATCCGCGCGCTACCCCTTCGCGCTCGTCGCCCCGCGCTAGAGCAGGTGGCCGCCGCCGGTCACCTTCATGCGGTTGACGAGGTTCTTGACGTCTTGCGCGCGGCTCTTGGTGGTGACGAGCAGCACGTCGGCGGTGTCCACCACCACCACGTCGTCAACACCGACGAGGGCGACGAGGCGTTCGCTCTCGGAGACGACGATGCCGCTCGACGCGTCCGACAGCACCTGCGCGCCGTCGCCGAGCACGGCGAGGTCGCTGCCGCGGCCACGGGTGAGGAGGTTGGCGACCGAGGCGAAGTCGCCCACGTCGTCCCAGTCGAAGTGGGCGGCGATGCAGACCATCTTGCCCGCGGCTGCGGCAGGTTCAGCCACCGTGTAGTCGATCGCGATCTTCGGCAGTGTGGGCCACAGTCGCTCCCGCACATCGGCCCCGCGCTCGGTGCCCCAGCTGGCGGCGATCTCGCGCAGCGCGCGCACAAGCTCGGGATCGGAGAGCGCCATCTGGTCGAGCAGCACGGTGGCCCGCGCGATGAACATGCCAGCGTTCCAGAGATACCCGCCGTGGGCGAGGTATTCTTCGGCCATCTCGGCGTCGGGCTTCTCGACGAACTCGGAGACGTCGTACACATCGAAGGGTGCGAGGTCGCCGCGAGCCTCACCGCAGGAGATGTAGCCGAATCCTGTCGCCGGATGCGAGGGGTGAATGCCGATCGTGGCGATGTACCCGCGATCCGCGGCCTGCACAGCTGTGGTGACGGCGCGCTGAAAGAGTACGTCGCCGCGAATCACATGGTCAGCGGCGAAAGATCCGAGGATCGCGTCCGGGTCACGCAGTTCGAGCAGCGCCGCTGCGAGCCCGATCGCGGCCGACGAATCCTTTGGCTCGCTCTCGGTGATGAGGTTCTGCGGCAGCAGCTCGGGCAGCTGCTGCATGACGGAGTCGCGGTGAGAGACGCCGGTCACCACCATCACCCGGTCTGTGGGGGCGATGGGGGCAAGGCGGTCCCAGGTGGCGCGCAGCAGTGAGTCACCGGACCCGGTGAGATCGAGCAGAAATTTCGGTGCGTTCGCGCGCGACAGGGGCCAGAGTCGGGATCCGACGCCTCCGGCGGGAATCACGCAGGTGAGTCGCTCGATGGCGGGGCGCAGGACTGTGGCGTCAGACATGGCTCCAGCCTAGGGCGTGTGCGGGGATGCGTGGGGCCGGGATCCGCATATTCATCAGATGAATAGGCGGATCCGCGCGCCCGGGCGGGCGTACGGGGGCGGGGCGGAAAGGTGTCATAATGGGGGGCGCAGCGGATTCTCGATTTGGAGAGATCATCGGGTGCGCCAGCGCCCGCGCTCGCCGAGACCGCGCCGTCAGCCGCCGAGCCTAGCTCGGCGAAGCAGGACCAAGGAGGAAGCCCGTGTCAGCCCAAACGGCAGAGGCCGCACCCGCGGCAAAGAAGAAGAGTCGCCCGGGCGGCACGCTCTACCGCGGCAACGAGGGCATGTGGTCCTGGGTGCTGCACCGCATCACCGGCGTCGCCATCTTCTTCTTCCTTCTCGTTCACGTGCTTGACACCGCCCTCGTGCGTGTCAGCCCCGAGGCGTACAACGCCGTGATGAGCGTCTACAAGACCCCCATCATGGGCCTCGGCGAGGCAGCGCTCGTGGGTGCGATCGTGTTCCACGCCTACAACGGCATCCGCATCATCCTCGTCGACTACTGGCGCAAGGGTGCCCAGTACCAGCGCGTGATGTTCTGGATCGTGATTGCCGCCTGGGCGATCACGATGGCCGGCTTCCTGCCGCGCCACCTGATGAACGTGTTCGGGCACTAGGCGAGGAGAGACAGACATGACGATGACCATCGAATCCCCCCGCTCGCAGGCACCCGCCAAGAAGCGCACCAACTGGGAGAAGTGGGGCTGGATCTACATGCGCGTTTCGGGCGTTCTGCTCGTCGTGCTCGTGTTCGGCCACCTCTTCTCGAACCTCATCGCGACGCCGGGCGGCGTGCACGCGATCGACTTCGGCTTCGTTGGCGGCAAGCTCGCCAATCCGTTCTGGCAGGTGTGGGATGTGCTGCTGCTGTGGCTCGCTCTGATCCACGGCGCCAATGGCATGCGCACCATTGTGAACGACTACGTCACCCGCCCCGGCCTTGCGAAGACCTTCAAGGTGCTGCTGTTCCTCTCGGCCGCGCTGCTGATCCTGCTCGGCACCTTTGTGGTGTTCACGCTCGATCCCTGCCCTGCGGGGGCCGATCCGGCGCTCGTGGCGTCGTTCTGCAACGCGTCGTAGCGAGCCCGGCAGCCCAGGCTTACAGATTTCGAAGAATAGGACTCACGTGACCACAGACACCCATCAGGGCGAGGAAGTCACCGTCAAGGACGGTGTCACCTATCATCAGTTCGACGTCGTGATCGTCGGCGCCGGCGGAGCGGGCATGCGTGCCGCGATCGAGGCCGGCCCCAAGGCGAAGACCGCGGTCATCACCAAGCTGTACCCCACCCGTTCGCACACCGGTGCGGCGCAGGGCGGCATGGCGGCGGCGCTCGCGAACGTCGAGGACGACAACTGGGAGTGGCACACCTTCGACACCGTCAAGGGAGGCGACTACCTCGTCGACCAGGACGCCGCTGAGATTCTTGCGAAGGAAGCCATCGACGCGGTCATCGACCTCGAGAACATGGGCCTTCCCTTCAACCGCACGCCCGAGGGCAAGATCGACCAGCGTCGCTTCGGCGGTCACACGCGCGACCACGGTAAGGCCCCCGTGCGCCGAGCCTGCTACGCGGCTGACCGCACCGGCCACATGATCCTCCAGACGCTGTTCCAGAACTGCGTCAAGCTGGGCGTCAACTTCTTCAACGAGTTCTACGTGCTCGACCTCGTCATGACGGGCGAGGGCAAGAATCGCCGCCCCGCCGGCGTCGTGGCCTACGAGCTCGCGACTGGCGATCTGCACGTCTTCCAGGCGAAGTCGATCGTCTTCGCGACCGGCGGCTTCGGCAAGATCTTCAAGACCACCTCGAACGCCCACACCCTCACCGGTGACGGCGTCGGCATCATCTGGCGCAAGGGCCTGCCGCTCGAGGACATGGAGTTCTACCAGTTCCACCCGACGGGTCTCGCCGGTCTCGGCATCCTCCTCACCGAGGGCGCCCGAGGAGAGGGTGCGATCCTGCGTAACGCGAGCGGCGAGCGCTTCATGGAGCGCTACGCCCCCACCATCAAGGACCTCGCTCCCCGCGACATCGTGGCGCGCTGCATGGTGCAGGAAGTGCTCGACGGCCGCGGTGCCGGCCCGCACAAGGATTACGTCTACCTCGACTGCACCCACCTGGGCGCCGAGGTGTTGGAGACGAAGCTCCCCGACATCACCGAGTTCGCGCGCACCTACCTGGGCGTTGACCCGGTGACCGAGCCCGTGCCCGTGTTCCCCACCGCGCACTACGCGATGGGTGGCATCCCCACGAACAACGCCGCTGAAGTGCTCATGGACAACGACACCGTCGTGCCCGGCCTCTACGCCGCCGGCGAGTGCGCCTGCGTCTCCGTGCACGGGGCGAACCGCCTCGGCACGAACTCGCTGCTCGACATCAACGTTTTCGGCAAGCGCTCCGGCAACAACGCCGCAGACTACGCGCAGACCGCGAGTTTCGTCGATCTGCCCGCCGACCCTGCGAAGGAGATCCGCGAGCTCGTCGACCGCTTCCGCACCGGCACCGGCACCGAGCGCGTCGCCGATATCCGTCGCGAGCTGCAGGAGGCGATGGACCGTGGCGCCCAGGTGTTCCGCACCGAGGAGTCGCTCACTGAAGTGCTCGGTGTGATTCACGACCTGCGCGTGCGCTACATGAACGTGGGCGTGCAGGATCGCGGTCGCCGCTACAACACCGACCTGCTCGAGGCCATCGAGCTGGGCTTCCTGCTCGACCTTGCCGAGGTGCTCGCCTACACGGCGCGCAACCGCAAGGAGAGCCGCGGCGGTCACATGCGCGACGACTACCCGAACCGCGACGACGAGAACTACATGCAGCACACCATGGCGTATCTCTCGGGCGACCCCCACTCGGCCGACCCCGACGATCACATCAGGCTCGACTGGAAGCCCGTCGTGTTCACGAAGAACGAGCAGGGTGAGTTGAACTACCCGCCCATGGAGAGGAAGTACTAGGCCATGAGCACCGCTACCGCTGAAGCGACCGCCGTCGACTCCACCCAGGCCTCGGCCTCGGGCAGCGCTCCTGACGCACCGAAGCCGTTCACCGTCACCCTGCTGGTGCGCCGCTACAACCCGGAATCGGGTCGCGACGCCTACTGGGAAGACTTCGACGTCGAGATGTACCCCACGGATCGCATCCTCGACGCCCTGCACCGGATCAAGTGGGATCAGGATGGCACGCTCGCGTTCCGTCGTTCCTGCGCCCACGGCATCTGCGGCTCGGATGCCATGCGCATCAATGGCCGCAACCGCCTCGCGTGCAAGACCCTCATCAAGGATCTCGACATCTCGAAGCCGATCTACGTCGAGGCGATCAAGGGTCTGCCCCTCGAAAAGGATCTGATCGTCGACATGGAGCCGTTCTTCGCGGCCTACCGTGCGGTCAACCCCTTCCTCATGCCTAACTCGGCGCCTGCTGAGCACGGCAAGGAACGCCTGCAGACCATCGAGGATCGTGAGCGTTTCGACGACACCACGAAGTGCATCCTGTGCGCCGCGTGCACCACGAGCTGCCCGGTGTTCTGGACCGACGGCCAGTACTTCGGCCCGGCTGCCATTGTCAACGCGCACCGCTTCATCTTCGATTCGCGCGATGACAACGCTCAGGTGCGTCTCGACGTGCTCAACGACACCGAGGGCGTGTGGCGCTGCCGCACCACCTTCAACTGCACCGACGCCTGCCCGCGCGGCATTCAGGTCACCAAGGCTATCGCCGAGGTGAAGGCTGCGATCCGCTCCGGCAAGACGAACTAGCGCCCGCGCTGAGCGCCGGGCGGCTGCAAGAGACGGTATGACGACGCCCCGCGATCCGCGTCCCTCACCGCAGGGACGGGATCGTGGGGCGTCGCGCGTTTCTGCGGCTGACCGCGGCTTGGCGGCACGTGGCATGGGCGTGTGGTCGTGGCTGCGCGTTTCTCGCCCGTTCCGCTCCTTTTTCCACTTCACCGATGTCGGTGGATCGGTGCTTGCTGCCGGGATGAGCTATCAGGCGGTGTTCGCTCTGTTCGCGGCGCTGTGGATCGGTTTCAGCGTGTTCGGCATTGTGCTGCGCGGGCGGCCGGAGTTGCTCGATTCGGTGATTGCGCAGCTCAACCTGTTCGTGCCGGGTCTTGTGGGCACGGATAACGACGGTGCGGTGTCGCTGGCGACGCTGCTGCAGGGCCGCACCCTCGACTGGAGCAGTGCGATCGCGGGTGTGGCCCTGGTGTATGTGGCGGTGGCTTGGTTCACGGGAACGCGCCGTTCGATTCGTATTATTTTCGGGCTCGAAGTGCGCCAGTACCGCAATGTGGTGCTGTTGAAGCTGCGCGATCTTGCGCTGGCGCTGGGGTTTCTGCTGGCGTTCATCGTGTCGGCGGCGCTCACGGTGCTCAGTTCGAATCTCACCGATCTGCTGCTGTCGTGGCTGGGCGGGAATGCAAACGGCTGGCTGCTCGGCGGCTTGGGCACCATTGCGCGTTACGGTGCGATGTACCTGTTCGACACGGTGGTGCTGGTGGCGATTTTCAGGCTGCTGGCGGAGGTGCGGTTGCCGCTGTGGAGCTTGTTGCGCGGTTGCGCGCTGGGCGGTGCGGCGATGTTCGGCATGAAAGTGCTGGGGGCGTCGCTGCTCGGCGGCACCCCGAACAATCCGCTGCTGGCGTCGTTCGCGGTGCTCGTGGGTTTGCTGATCTGGTTCAATGTGATCTGCCGCATTCTGCTGCTGACGGGGTGCTGGATCGCCACGGGGCAGAGTCGCGAATTGGGGAGGCCGGATCCCGCACGTTCGCGCGTGTTCGACGTGTTCTGAGGCTGTTGCGCACCGTGTAGGGATCGTGGCCTCGCCGTAGGGTGGAGGTATGGAGCATCTCCGGGATACCGAACCCTTTGACGTCGTCGATCTGATCACGCGCAAGCGTTTCGCCGGTGCGCTGACGCGTCAGGAGATCGACTGGCTTGTGGACGCGTTTACCCGCGGGGTGGTGGCGCCTGAGCAGATGAGTGCGCTGCTCATGGCGATTGTGATTCAGGGGATGGGGCGTGAGGAGATCAGAGATCTCACCGCGGCGATGATTGCGAGCGGTGAGCGCTTGCGTTTCTCGGGCCTCGGCAGGCCAGCAATCGACAAGCACTCGACTGGTGGGGTGGGCGACAAGATCACGCTGCCGCTGGTGCCGCTGTTGGCTTCGCTCGGTGTTGCGGTGCCGCAGCTGTCGGGGCGGGGTTTGGGGCATACTGGCGGCACGCTCGACAAGCTGGAGTCGATTCCCGGCTGGCGCGCTGCGTTGTCGAACACCGAGATGGAGCGCATGTTGCGTGAGGTGGGTGGGGTGATTTGCGCGGCAGGTTCAGGGTTGGCCCCTGCGGATCGCGCGATGTATGCCCTGCGAGATGTGACGGGCACGGTGGCGTCGGTGCCGCTGATCGCTTCGTCGATCATGAGCAAGAAGATCGCCGAGGGCGCTGATGGCTTGGTGCTCGACGTGAAGTTCGGTTCTGGCGCCTTTCTGCCTGCGGTTGCAGATGCGCGTAAGCTTGCGACGACGATGACGCGTTTGGGTGCCGATTCCGGGTTGCGCACAGTGGCGCTCATCACCGATATGGATGCGCCGCTGGGGCGGGCTGTTGGCAACGCGAACGAGGTGCGCGAGTCGGTTGAGGTGCTTGCAGGCGGGGGCCCCGCCGATGTGGTGGAATTGACGCTGGCGTTGGCGCGGGAGATGCTGGCGCTTGCGGGGCGTGAAGATGTGGATCCTGCTGCGGCGCTTGCCGACGGCAGGGCGATGGATGCGTGGCGTCGTCTAATCGCGGCTCAGGGCGGTGATCCTGATGCCCCGCTGCCGGTGGCGCGCGACACTGAGGTGGTGCGGGCCCCCGCTGAAGGTGTGGTGCAGCGGGTTGATGCGCGCGCTGTGGGGGTGGGTGCGTGGCGTCTGGGTGCCGGTCGGGCGCGGCCGGGTGATCCTGTGGATCATGCAGCGGGTGTGGAGGTGCTGGTGCGCCCGGGCGACAGGGTACGGGCAGGGGATCCGCTGTTCGAGGTGGCGTGCGATGTTCCTGGCCGCATGGTGCGCGGCCTTGAGTCGCTTGCTGGGGCGGTGGAACTGGGCGAGGCGGATCCGCTTCCGCGCCCGCTCATCGTCGAGCGCGTAACCGCTGACTGAGGGCGCGTACGGTGCGCCCGGTGCACCCTTGTCGGCTGCCGGTTCGGCAGCCGACAAGGTGCCCGCTCAGCTGAGCGTTGCGAAGGCCTCCGGGATGGCCGCGGCGACGTCGAGCGCGGTGATCGGACGGCCGGCGCCGTGGGCCGTGGCGTCTCCTGAGGCGATGCGGGCGGCGGTGTCGTGCAGCAGCGCCGCGGTGGCGCCGAGCGCGGCGAGCGTGGCAGGGGTTTGCTGCACCTCTTCGGCGTGTGCCGTGACGAGCGCGCCGAGTATGCCCGCGAGTACATCACCGGTGCCGGCTGTTGCGAGCCACGGGGTGGCTGGTCCTGCGCGCAGGATCTGGCCGTCGGGTGCGGCGCACACCGTCACTGCGCCCTTCAGCAGCACGGTGGCGTCGAGCTGCGTGGCGAGGCGGGCGGCGGCTCGAGCGCGTGCGAGATGTGCGTGGCTATCGGGGATGCCAGCGTCGACGCGCGCAGCCCAGTCGTGGGGCAGCTCGCCGAGGCCCGCCGCGCGCCACAGGCGCTCGAACTCGCCGCTGTGCGGGGTGAGGATCACGGGAGCTGTGCTGGTGCACGCGGCTGTCTCGCTGCTGCCGTTGGCGTCGGATACGGCGAGGTCGAGCGCACCGGCATCGATCACAAGCGGTGCGCTGCCGCGCCGCAACTGCCGCAGCGCCGCATGCTCGGCAGGAGAACGCTCAGCCGGGTCGGTGCCCGACCCCAGCAGCCAGGCATCGCACGGGCGAGATGCCGACGCGCCGAACACGGTCTCGGGGTGCACCGCGAGCACTGCAGCCGCCGGCGACGGCAGCCCGTGAGGCGACGGCGCGTGCTCGAGCGGGGGCACGTAGCGCAGCAGGCCAACCCCGGTGCGCCAGGCGGCAGAGACCCCCAGCACCGCAGCCCCGGGATAAGTCACCGAGCCCGTGCGCACCCCCAGCACCCCGCGCAGGTACTTGTCGTCGCCCGCGCCCGGACGACGCAGCCACTCGGCTGCGTGCTCCCGGGACCAGTGCGTAATCACTCCTCGTCGCCCTCCGCCAGCTGATCGAGGTAGTCGCGCACCGCGCGCTCTAGTTGGGTCAGCGAACGCTCGGCAGCGGTGCGTCTCGCCCGGGCCGGGCCCTCATCGCTGAAGGTGTCGAGATAGATCTTGAGTTTGGGCTCCGTGCCGCTCGGGCGGATCATCACGCGGGAACCGTCGGCGAGGTCGTAGCGCAGCACATCGGCGGGCACCTCGGCCAACCCGGGCACCAGCAGATCCTGCGAGGAGGTGACCTCGGCATCGCCGAAGGCGGTGGGCGGAGCCTGGCGCACCCGCGCGGCGAGTGCGGAGGCTGCGGCCATGGAGGGAAGGCGAAGTGTGATCTGACCGCTCGCGAAGTGACCGAAGCGCTCGCTCGCATCATCGAGCAGATCCCAAACCGTGCGCCCCTCGGAAGCCGCCTCGCGGGCCATCGCGATCGCATCGGCAGCCGCCGAGATCCCGTCCTTGTCGCGCACGATCTCGGGGTGGGTGAGATAGCCGAGCGCCTCTTCGAAACCGAAGATGAGCCCGGGCACCCGAGACACCCACTTGAAGCCAGACAGCGTCTCGGCGTAGTCGAGACCATACTCGGCGGCCACGGCGCGCAGCGCAGGGGAGGACACAATCGTGCAGGCCAGAGCACCCGACGACGGGGTGCCTGCGGTGGCAGCCCGCACCCGCTCGCGCTCGGCGGCGCGCCAGCCGAGCAGCAGACCGAGCTCGTTGCCGGTGAGACGGCGATACCCGGAAGCCTCATCGGGGTGCGGCAGCGCGATCGCGAGACGATCGGCATCAGGATCGTGTGCCACCACCAGTTCGGCGTCGATGCTGCGGGCGGTGCGGAAGGCGAGATCGAGCGCCCCAGGCTCCTCAGGATTGGGGAAGGCGACCGTGGGGAACGCACCATCAGGGCGATCCTGCTCGCGCACCGGCACCACCGAAGGCAGCCCCGCCGAGGCGAACACCCGCCTGGCGATATCGGAACCCACGCCGTGCATCGCCGTATATGCGATCCGCAGCCCCGTATCGGCGCCCACGGCCACACCGGGCGCTTCGGGGCGCTGCGGCAGCCCCCCGAGCAGCGCGGCCGCGGTCTCAGCAATGTAGGCGTCGGCGACGCCGCCCCCCAGCACGGTGTAATCGGTGGATCGCGGCAGTTGCGATACCGGAGTCTGCGCGACCCGTTCGATGTGTGCCGCGATCTCGGCGTCGGCAGGCGGCACGATCTGCGATCCGCCATCATCGTCGCCGAGATACACCTTGTAGCCGTTGTCGCGCGGCGGATTGTGGCTCGCGGTCACCATCACCCCAGCAGAAACTCCAAGATGCCGCACCGCGAAAGCGGTCAGCGGCGTCGGGCCGGCCTCCGGCAGCAGGAACACCCGCACCCCGGCACCGGCCATCACCTCTGCGGCGTCACGGGCGAACACCGCTGAACCCACGCGGCCGTCATAGCCGACCACGATCGACGGCGGGGTGTCAGCGCGGCCGGCAGCGGCACGCTCCAAGAGATACGCTGCGAAACCGGCGCTCGTCTGCGACACCACCGTGCGATTCATGCGACGCGGGCCTGCGCCAAGACGCCCGCGCAAACCGGCAGTGCCGAACGCGAGCCTGCCACCGAAGGCATCGCTCAGCTCAGTCGCCGCCTCCTCATCGCCGTTGAGCGTCGCCGTGATGAGGCGCCTCGTCTCCGCCTGCGTATCGGGGTCGATGTCCTGCTCGGCCCAGGCGCTCGCCTCGGTGATGCGGTCGAGCAGCACCTCCTCGAAGTGCCCGGATCCGCCATCCCCCTGCGTTGCCTCATCAGGCAGTGCCATCGCGGTTCTCCCTTCCCGCCACGAGTGTTGCGATCGTTTCAAGCTACCACTGCGGCGGCTCGGCGCGCGTTCAGCCAGGCTCAGACTGCAGGCCCGCTGCCGGGACAGCCGTTGCCTCGGAAGGTTCAAGATCACCGCAGCCGATCGCAGCCTGCACCGCAAGCCAGCACTCGGCGGTGTCCTCGATCGATGACAGATCGCGATCGATGATCTTTTCAATGCGAGAAATACGAGCGATGAGAGTCTGCCGGTGCACGAAAAGACGTTCCGCGGCACGCACCCAACTGCGGTTCTCCTCAAGAAACACGCGCAGCGTCTGCGTGAGTGAAGTGCCGCGCTGCACATCGTAGGTGCGCAGCGGGCCCAGCACCTGATTCGCGATGCGACGCAACTGCTCGGCGCTGCTCGGAAGAAACAAGGACGTGCTGTCGTGCTCGCCGAAATGCAGCACCCCACTCTCAAGATGATTGCGGATCAGCGCGCTGCGAGCCTGCTGCAACGCCGTGGGCAACTCACCGAGATCATCGAACGGCGCGCTCGCCCCCACCCGGGTGCCGGAGACCGCAACCGCATCGAGCGCCCGCTCAAGCGGCTCACCCGCCTCGGCGAAGATCACTAGCTGGTCACCCTCCGCAGCGATCAGCACCGGAAGCTGCTGCGCAGCGCAGGCCTCGCGGAGCTGCTGCACCGCCCGCCCACCGGCCCCCTGAGCGACCGCGACCAGCGATGGCTGCCGAATACCGTGCGGTTCGAGCAGACGGGCCGCAGCAGGGCCGGGGATCGCGCCGGTGCAGAGCACCGCAAGCAGCAGTGCGCCATAGCGCTGTTCAGTCTGCTGCACCAGCTTGTCACGGCCGCGCTGCACAGCCTCCGCAACCGACATCGCGAGCGTGATGTACCGCACCTCGTGCGCCGTCGACAGCACCGGAAAACCGATGTGGGCGGCATAGGCCAGCGCCGGCTCTGTGAACGAACCGCCCATCATCTGCTCATCAACGGTCACCGCCGCGATCCCCACAGCCTGCATACCGCGCAAATACGCGCACTGCTCGTCGGTCGTGCGCGGCACGCCGATGCCCGTCGTCATCACCAGTGCGCCGTCGCCCAGCCAACGCCACGGGTCTGGCTGCTCGCACACATGCGCCCAGGTGATCACCCGCTCCTCGCCGATGCCCGGCGTCAGCGACACCGTGCGAGCAGCGGGAAGGTCGAGCAGGGACCTCACAGTGAAGGTCATGACTCAAGCGTACATTCGCCGGAGGACATCATGCCTCGAGAGCGCGCTCGATCGCGGCTGCGGCCCGATAGCCAGAGTCGACCGCACCCGAAAGCGACTGGGCGAGCCCCGTGTGCTCGCCGGCGATCGCGACCCTGCCGGCGGCGAGCTCGAACGCGCCGGCATCAGCAGCCTCCCAGTCGAGACCGGGCGCGGTGTAGGAACCACGCGTCCACGGATCGTCGGCCCAGGTTGTGAGCAGCACCTCACCGTCGATCTCAAGCTCCGGGCGCATCTTCTTAAGCGCTGCAACCCAACCATCCGCGCCCTCCGTCACACCCAGCGCATCAAGTGCGAATGGGCCGCCCGCGAACGACGACAGCGCCGAGATGCGGTGCTCACCATCGATCGACAGCGAACGCCACGACCACCAGGTGTGCTCGGGATGCTGCAGGGCGATGTCTTCGTCAACGCGCGAGAAGGGCACGCCGAGCTTCGCAGCGACACCCATGAAGCGATGGTCGAGTGCGCGCTGCTGCCCCTCAGGCAGTGCGAACCCCAGATCGAGCTCCCGCAAAATCGGCAACGGCACTGCCAGCACCGCAGCGTCTGCGTCGAAGCGCGTGCCATCGACGAGCGTCACCTGCACCGCGGACTCGGACTGATCGAGCGCCGCGATCGGATGTTCCAACCGCACACGGTCGCCGAGACGCCGCGCAAGCTCCAACGAGAGCGCCTGATTGCCGCCGACAAAGCGGCCACCATCCTCGATGTATCCGCCGACCGTCGACGACTCGTGCAGCAGCACCGCCTCAGCGCTGACACGCTCAGGGTCGGCCGCCGCCGAGGTTGTGGTGCGCCGGTAGACAGGGTCGAGCCGGTAGCCGGAGCCCAGCGCCTCCGCGAAGGCGCGCTCCAACGACACCCCGCGCTCGCCGTCGGCGATCATCCGGGCGAGCGTGTCGCGCACCAGCGCCGTCGTCTCGCCGAGCTCGGCGAAGGAAATGACGCGCCCGTTCACGGTGCGGCGTCCGTAGCGCACGTTGTGCGACATGATCGGCACGCCCACTTCGGCCGCGAGCCGGCGGATCGGAAACTCCGTGGGGAAGACGTACTCGCCCCCGCGCTCAGTCACCTCGCCGTTGCCGAGGCGCTGCGACCAGGTGCGGCCTCCCACGCGATTGCGCGCTTCGAGCACGGTGCACCGATGGCCTGCCTTTTCCAGCTCCCACGCGGCGGTGAGGCCGGCAAGACCGGCTCCGATGACGACGATGTCCATTGCGTTCCTCCTTGAACGATGAGCGGTGCCCGAACACCCATGCTAAGGACCGAAACCGGGCATCGAGCGCTCCGCGGGCATACTCGGGGCCGAATCCTTATGTTCGTACTACTGCTGAGGGGCCCGCCATACGAATCTATGAAAGATGCCTCGCAGCGGTAACGAAGGGGTAACGGGGCGGGGGTGGGCCCGAATGCGGCGGCTAGGTTCGGGAAGCGGCAGGGGGGACCACCCACCCGGTCGCAAGCGCCAGCCGGAGCCGCACCAGCAGCCCCGAGTGGCGCGACCATCACGATGAAGTGAGGAAGTTCATGGCACATCTCAGAGACACGAAGACTCGGCGCGGCGTGACACTCGTCGCCGGTTCGGCGGCGCTCGCGCTCGCGCTCGTCGGTTGCAGCGGCGGAGGCGGTAGCGAAGAGCCCGCGCCCGAGCGCGACCTCGGCACCCCGGTGGCGGGCCAGATCAAGGAAGGTTCCCTCGACGGGGTCACGCTCACCTTTGCAGGATCGGGCGGCGTCTTTCAGGACGGCCAGACCGAGGCGCTGTGGAACCCCTTCGCCGAGGCCTCCGGTGCGAAGTTCAACCAGGACGCCTTCGACGCGGGCAAGCTCAAGGCCATGGTCGACAGCGGCAACGTCAGCTGGGACATCGTCAACACCACCCAGTTCGACACGGCGCGCGGCTGCGGCACCCTCTACGAGAAGTACGACTACTCGCAGATCGACACCTCGAAGATCCCCGAGGGCACCATCACCGACGAGTGCATGGTGCCGCAGATCCTCTACGGTCTCGTGGTCGTCTACAACACCGACAAGTTCGGCGACAACCCGCCCACCAGTGCGGCCGACTTCTTCGACACCAAGAAGTTCCCCGGCAAGCGCACCGTGAGCCAGTCCACCTACGTCGACCCGCAGACCGTCGAGTTCGCGCTCACCGCGCAGGGCAAAGACGTGAAGAACCTGAAGCCCGAAGATATCGAGGGTGCGTTCGACATGTACCGCAACCTCGGTGACGACGTGATCGGCTGGACCACCGGTGCCCAGGCGCAGCAGCAGCTCGAAGCCGGTGAAGCCGTGATGGGTCTCGTGTGGTCGGGCCGCGGCTACGGTGCGGCCAATGCCGGCGCACCGGTCGCCCCGATGTGGGACCAGTGGATGATCATGGTCGACTCGAACGGCATCCCGAAGGGCGTGAAGGACAAGCAGGCCGCCTTCGCTGCCGTGAACTACTCGATCGGCGCCGAACAGCAGGCGAAGATGACCGAGCTCACCTCCTACGGTGGGGTGAACGTCGACGCGAAGCCGCAGATGGACGAACTGCTCAGCCAGTGGATGACCACCGAGCACCTCGATACGGGCATCGCCCCGAACGTCGACTTCTGGGTGAAGAACTACGACGCACTCTCGGCCGCCTGGGCCGGATGGGCGACAGGAAACTAGCCCATGAGTGATGGCACTGTCACCGAGGCCATTGCGGTCTCTGGTGCGGATGCCGGACGGCGGAAGCGGGGGCCGAGAAATTGGCGCCCGCTTCTGCTGCTCGTCCCGGCATTCGTGATCGTCACCCTGTTCTTCCTGGCTCCCCTGATCGACGTCTTCATCCGCTCGATCACTGATCCCCAGCCGGGAGTGCAGAACTACGTCTGGCTGGTCAGCACTCCGGCAAACCTCAACGTGGTGCTGCGCACCTTCGGCACCGCGATCCTGGTGACCATCGTGTGCCTGCTGCTCGCGTACCCGTACGCCTACCTGATGACCATCGTCTCGGATCGCACCCGCAACCTCATGCAGCTGTTCATCATGATGCCGCTGTGGACCTCGATTCTCGTGCGTACCCTCGCCTGGATGGTGCTGCTGCAAGACACCGGCCCCATCAATGGGCTGATCGCCGCATGGTTCGGGATCGGGCCGATTCCGCTGATCCGCACCACCTTCGGTGTCGCCCTCGGCATGTCGCAGGTGCTGCTGCCGTTCATGGTGCTCCCGCTCTACTCGTCGATGGCGAAAATCGACAAGCGGCTGCTGCCGGCGGCATCGAACCTGGGGGCGAACCCCGTCACGGCGTTCTTCACGGTATACCTGCCGCTGTCGAAGCCGGGCATCTTCTCCGGCGGGGTCACCGTATTCATCCTCGGCC
Organism: Leucobacter sp. VD1; assembly: GCF_037150695.1. Lineage (NCBI taxonomy): Bacteria > Bacillati > Actinomycetota > Actinomycetes > Micrococcales > Microbacteriaceae > Leucobacter > Leucobacter sp. VD1. The sequence continues at coordinate 239,370 of NZ_JBBCPO010000002.1, read as the reverse complement.
TCGGCTTCTACATCATCCCCGCACTGCTGGGATCCTCGAAGGAGATCATGATCTCGGCGCTCATTCAGCAGCAGATCAGCGTGTTCCTGATGTGGGGCCAGGGCACCGCACTCGGCATCTTCCTGCTCGTGTGCACGATCCTGATCCTCGTGGTCGTGTCGCGGCTCAACCGCGGCGGCAGCCTCTTCCCGGGGGTGAACCGCTGATGGTCTCGAAGCGCATCCTCGGCGTCTTCTCGGCGCTGATCGTGGTCTGGCTGATCGTGCCCACCCTCGTCATCATCCCGATGTCGTTCAACGAGGCGTCCTCGTTCAACTTCCCGCCCAAGGGGTTCTCGACCCGCTGGTACGAGAACTTCTTCACCGACCCGTCGTGGCTGCAGGCGCTCGGCTCGTCGCTGCAGGTCGCGATCCTCACCATGATCGTGGCGACCGCGGTCGGCGTGCTCGCCGCGCTCGGGCTCTCGAAGGTGCGGTTCCGGGGCAAGGGGCTCATGGAGGGGTACTTCCTGCTGCCGCTCATCGTGCCCGGCATCGTGCTCGCGGTGGGGCTGTACTCGCTGTTCCTGCGCCTGGACCTGCTCGGTACTCTGCCCGGTTTCGTGCTGGCGCACACGATCGTGTCGATGCCGCTCGTCATCACCAACGTGATGGCGTCGCTGCAGGGCCTCGACCCTCGACTGGAGCAGGCCTCAGCTTCGCTCGGCGCAGGCAGGGTGCGCACCTTCTTCAGCATCACCCTGCCGCTCATCGCGCCGGGTGTGACGGCGGGCGCGCTGTTCGCGTTCGTCACCTCCTTCGACGAGGTGATCCTGTCTCTGTTCATCCAGTCCCCCTCCCTGCAGACGCTGCCCGTGAAGATCTTCAACAGCGTCACCCAGACCAATGACCCCACGGTGGCCGCCGTGGCGGTGATCACGATGCTCACCTCGGTGATCGTGATGCTCATCGCCCAGTTCGCCACGCGGAAGAGAAAGCGACCGGTAGCGTGAACGCTATGACCCACAACGAGATCCCCGTGCCCGAAGGGCACGAGCAGGAGTTGCGCGCCGAAGGGCTCAACACTTCGGCGATCCACCAGATCGGCGAGGCCGGTATCAGCCTGAGCCAGGTGACGAAGCGCTACGGCGACAGCACCGTGGTCGACGAGATCGACCTCGTGATCGAGCCAGGCGAGTTCATGACCTTCCTCGGCCCGTCGGGATCCGGCAAGACGACCACGCTGAACATGATCGCGGGCTTCACTTCGGTCACCGAGGGGCACCTGCACATCTACGGCAAGCCCGTCGCGAAACTGCCCCCGCACAAGCGCGACATCGGCATGGTGTTCCAGAACTACGCGCTGTTCCCGCACAAGACCGTGGCTGAGAACATCGCCTACCCCCTGCAGCGCCGAAAGATCGGCAAGGAGCAGCAGAAGCAGATGGTCGCCGACGCACTCGCGATGGTGCGCATGGGCGACTATGGCGATCGCTACCCCTCGGAGCTGTCGGGCGGTCAGCAGCAGCGCGTCGCACTCGCGCGCGCCCTCGTCTACGAGCCGCGCGTGCTGCTCATGGACGAGCCGCTGGGCGCGCTCGACAAGAAGCTGCGCGAGTGGCTGCAGGGCGAGATCAAGCGGATCCACCGAGAGGTGGGCTCCACCTTCGTCTACGTCACCCACGACCAGGAGGAGGCGCTATCGATGTCTGACCGCATCGCCGTCTTCAACAACGGTCGCATCGAACAGGTCGGCACCTCGGAAGATCTCTACGAAGCACCGCAGACCCTGTTCGTGGGGCGCTTCCTCGGGGAATCCACGGTGCTGCTCGGCAAGGGCGTGCGTGACGGGGATCGCCGCACCGCGATCGAAGTGGCCGGTCACCGGGTGGTGGCGGACGGCCACTCGGCGCACGAGGATCTCGCGATCCTGATCCGCCCAGAAAACCTGCGGCTCGAAACCGCAGGCACCCCCGCGGGTGCGCACGAGAACTCCATTCCGGTGACCATCACCGATGTCACCTACCTGGGAGCCTCGCGGCGCTACTCGGTGCGGCTGCCCGACGGCACTGAGGGGGCGGTGCGGCTCGGCCAGGACGCCCGCATCCACAACCGTGGTGACGAGGTCGCCATGATGTGGAGCATCGCCTCGGGTGTGCTGCTGGTGAACACCGGCGAAGCTGGAGAGTCGACCACCTGAAGTAGTCGCAGACGTCGAAAGGCGGATTTCGCACGCGAACCGAGAGGTTCAGCTGCGAAATCCGCCTTTCGGCGTTTATGGGAGTGGGGGAGGGGAGACCCAGGGGAGGCTCCAGGGGGCACCCGCCCAGGAGGCCCTAGGCCTCCATGTCGATGTTCTTGGTCTCGGGGGCCAGGATCAGCGCGATCAGGGTGAGCACCGCGGCGCCGGTCAGGTAGACCCCCACGAAGACGGGGCTGCCGTCGGCGAGGCCCCACAGCCACACCGCGATGATCGGCGCGAGGGCCGCGCCGAGGATCGACGACACGTTGTAGGCCACTGCCGAACCCGTGTAGCGCACATTGGTGGGGAACATCTCGGGCAGGAACGCGCCCATCGGCCCAAAGGTGAGGCCCATGAGGGTGAAGCCGAGCGCCAGGAAGAACATCACCGCAGCGGTGCCGCCACCGAGCAGCGGCACGAAGGTGAACCCGAAGAGCGCGATCACCGCGGTGACGCAGATTAGCGTGCGACGGCGGCCGAAACGGTCGGCGAGTGGGCCGGAGACCAGCGTGAAGATACCGAAGAAGACCACGCCGAACACGAGCATCAGAATGAACTCGTTGTAGCTGTAGCCGAGGCCGGGTACGTAGGCGGCCGGATCGAAGGGAGTGCCGGCAGCTTCGGCAGCGGTCTGCGCGGCGGCAAGGCCGGGGCGGGTGCCAAAGGTGAGGGTGTATGAGGTCATCAGGTAGAAGAGCACGTAGGTGGCGAGCATCGCGAAGGTGCCGAGGACGAGCGCCTTCCAGTGATCCTTGAACGCCACGGCGAGCGGCATGCGCGTCACCTTGCCGCCCTGCTTGGCGTTCTCGAAGGCGCTCGACTCGACGAGCTTCAGACGCACCCAGAGGCCGACGATCACCATGACGGCAGAGAACAGGAATGGCACGCGCCAACCCCAGTCGAGGAATGCCGCGGAGGCGACGCCGGGGTGCTCGGGGTCGGCCAGGGCGTTGTTGATCACGAAGAACAGCATGTTCGCGATGATGAAGCCGAGCGGTGCGCCGAGCTGCGGGAAGGTGCCGTACCAGGCGCGCTTGCCCGCGGGGGCGTTCTCGGTGGCCACGAGCGCGGCACCCGACCACTCGCCGCCGATCGCGAAGCCCTGCGCGAGGCGCAGCACGAGCAGCAGCACCGCCGCCCAGACGCCGATGTTCTCGTGGGTGGGCAGCAGTCCGATGAGGAACGTCGCGATGCCCATAGTGAGCAGCGATGCCACCAGCGTGGTCTTGCGGCCGAGGCGGTCGCCGAGGTGCCCGAAGAACACGGCGCCGATGGGGCGGGCGAGCATTGCCGCGCCGAACGTCGCGAAGGAGGCGATCAGGGCGGTGGTGTCGTTGCCCGTGGGGAAGAAGAGCACGGGGAACACGAGCACGGCCGCGGTGGCGTAGACGTAGAAGTCGTAGAACTCGATCGTCGTGCCGATAAGGCTCGCGAGGATCACGCGCGACGGCGCGTTGCGGGGCGCGTCGCCCCGGCTGACGGAAGTGGCGGAGATGGCGGACAAGATTGGAGCAGCTTTCGATCGCGGTGATGCGCCGGCCACGCAACGTCGCTGTAGTGTCGATGGCTCAGCGCCATTGACTGTGCAGCTCCCTCGTGAGGAACCGCACACCAGTGTACGCCCGCAGCTCCGCGTGCGAGGGAGCTGCGGGCGTGAGCCGCTGGGTGCCGCTACTGTCCCACCACCATGATTTCGTGCGGCAGCTTTGACAGGAGGCGCGTGGCATCCTCTTCGATGACGAAGGAGTCGAGGAGGCCGATACCGCACATGCTTTCGAAGTTCGCGACCATCCCGGCTTCGAAGACGCGGTCGTCGTTTTCGCCGTCGACGACGGTGAACTTCCATTCGCCCACCCAGTCCGGCGGGAATGCGATACCCATCTCGTAGCCGCCGATCCACACGCTCGTGTTGAGTTCGAAGACGCCGGCGTCGCGGTAGTAGTTGTAGAGCTCGGCGTTGACGTCGCCGATGCGCACGCCGGGGCGAGCTCGTTCGGTCAGGATATCGAAGGCGCCGGCGAGCATGTCGAGAAGTTGCACGGCACCCTTGGGGGGCTCCTTGAAGGTGTAGAGCTGGGAGCGGTTCGAGTGGTAGCGCTTGTAGACGCCGCAGGGGTCAACGTCGAGGAAGTCGTCTTCGGTGATGATGCGGTGGCCTGAGATCTCGTGGTAGACCCCGAGAGCGGCGAGGCCGACGAAGGCGACCTGGTGCAGGCCTGCGGGTTCTCCGCCTGCGGCTGACAGGCCGCGGATGAGTTCGCCGTGCGCTTCGAGTTCGGTCATGCCTGGGCGCAGCACGCTGGCGAGGTGGAGCAGTCCTGCGTCGCAGATCTCGGCCGCCTTCTTGACGGCGACGATTTCGGCTGGTGATTTGATCATGCGCACGCGGCGGGCGGTGAGCGTCGCGTCGACGACGCGGGCACCGGCGTCGAGGAGGGCGCCCTCCATCATGCGTGAGACGGCGGGGTTGGGGATTGCGGAGAAGAGTTCGACGCCGACGCGCGATCCCGCGACCCAGCCTTCACGGGTGATCTCGGAGACGATGAAACGCAGCATGCCGTTGCGTTCGTAGCGGGGGAGGAGCCTCACGTCGCGGGCGACGGAGGTTCTGCGGATCATCTCGGTGTGCTCGACGCCTTCGAAGAGGATGTACCCGGCATCGACGCGCACGACGGTGCAGGTGAGGGGGCGCCAGTCGCGGGGGCCGTTCGCCTTGTACCAGCGCAGTGCGAGGCCGTGCAGCCAGTTCTGCGCCTCCGGTGACGACAGGATGAGGGTGTCGACCCCGTCTTCGGCCATGGCGCGTTGGAGGCGCTGGAGGCGTGCGGCGTACTCGTCTTCCGGGAAGGCGACGTGTGGCTCGGTGCCTGAAATTCGCTGCTGCTGGTCGGCGAGGAATTGGGTAATCGTTGAATCGAGCATGCTCACCTCTGAGTGTCTCTGGGTCGAATCGGCGACGCCGGACAGGGCTCGACGTCGAGTGATTGTGATAATAACATATTATTCCAATGTGGGTGCGGCTGCTTCGGAGTAGGCGCTGCGGGGCTCAGTGGCGGATCCGCAAGCTTCGTCTGCTCTGCGCCAGGGTGCGTCAGGCGACTGATTCGTGGATGAGCGCGGCGGCTACGAGTTCTGGCGTGAGGGCCGGGGGGAGGTCGGTTTCGGCCTCGTTGGCGAGTGCGGCGATGTGGCGCGCGGCCTCTTCTGCGGTGATGCCGAGCTGGGTTGTGGTCCACTCGTTCAGGATCTGCAGCATGAACTCGGGGGTGAACACCGCAGGTTCGGCGAGGGTGCGGATTGAGAGGCCGTCCATCAGCGCGAGCATGCCTGCAGTCAGGTGGGCTGGATCGGCGCCTTTCGGAAGCCGGCCGGCCTCTGCGAGCCGACGCAGTGCGGCCTCCAGGGGTCGCGCCCAGAGCTGGTACACCTGGGTCGCGACCTCCCGCAGTTGATCCGATCGCCCGGAGGCTGCCCAGAGCTCGCTCCAAAAGCCCCAACGCTCGGGAAAGCCGACGGTGCCGAGCACGTGCAGGCGGTGCATGGCGAAGATGTAGCGCACGGGATCGCTGTCGGAGCCGGTGCGCTTCGCGCTCTCGTGGGAGACCACGCGCATCATGGCTGCGAAGGTGGCGTCGACGAGCTTCTCGCGGGTGTCGAAGTAGTGCTGGATGAGGCCGAGACTCACGCCGGATTCGCGGGCGATATCTTTCAGCTTGGCCGCGACGACGCCGTCGCGGGCGATCACGCGGATGGCGCCGGTGAGGATCTCGGCGCGACGGCGCGTCGCGAGATCTGGTTCCCCCGCTGGGGCGGTGTGCTCGAGTGCGATAGTCACGGGGGTCCCTTCTGGCGGAGTGCGGGCCACCCCGCTCCGATCGGTGTCTTCACCCTAGTGGAAACCAAGAGGGTCTTGCATCAATGTAATAATGCGTTATTATGATAGTCCAATCACGCTGACGAAGGAGTCACGAAGATGAGAAAGTCACCCCTGGTGCTGGTGTCCGTCGCGGCGGCCGCCGCGCTGTCGCTCGCTGCCTGCTCGTCGGGTGCGGCACCCGACGCCGCCGAGGGCGGCGGGTCGCTGGTGTTCGCAAGCTACGGCAGCGCCTATCAAGACGCGCAAAACGAGGCCTTCCTCGATCCCTGGGCCGCAGAATCCGGCGTGACCGTGCAGAACGACGGTCCGACCTCCTACCCGAAGATCCAGCAGATGGTCGAGTCCGGCAACACCATCTGGGATGTCGCCGACACCGAGCCGTACTTCCCCGTGGCAAACTGCGGCACCCTCGTCGAGAAGATCGACTTCAGCAACATCGACACCTCGAACTTCCCCGAGGGCACCTGGTCGGACTGCTCGATCCCGATCGCTCAATACTCGACGATGATGATCGTCAACACGAAGACCTTCGACGGGGCCGACGCTCCCTCGACTCCGGCCGACTTCTTCGACCTCGAAAAGTTCCCCGGCACCCGCATGGTGCCGGGCTGGGCCGGCGCCGGAGCGCTTGAGTTCGCGCTTCTCGCCGACGGAGTCGCACCCGACAAGCTGTATCCACTCGATACGAAGCGGGCCTACGCCAAGCTCGACACAATCCGCGACTCGCTGACCTTCTGGAACACGAGCTCCGAGTCGCAGCAGTCGATGGAGGACGGCTCGGCCGACCTCTGGCTCGCATGGTCGGGGCGCGGCTACGAGGCCGAACGCAACGGCGCCGAGATCGCACCGGTGTGGCAGGACAACCTGCTCGCCTGGGCCAGCCTCTCGATCATCAAGGGCACTAAGAACCCGGATGCTGCGCAGAGCTTTATCGAGTACGCCGCCCAGGCCGAGCCCCAGGCCCGCTTCGCAGAACTGCAGCCGTACGCGCCCGCAGACCTCTCGGCGAGGCCCGAGCTCGACGAGCTGCAGCAGAAGTGGAACGTTGCCTCGCCCGAAGTGCAGCAGCAGTCGATCGTGACGAATGTGCAGTGGTGGGCCGACAACTCCGCTGAGGCCGAGGCCGAATGGACAGCCTGGTCCACTAGCTAACCGGGAAGCCGCTGCGCCGCTGATCGGCGGCGCAGCGGCCCCGGCCGGCGCAGGCCGGATTCCGCTCACCCGACCCTGGAGGTTTCATGCGCGCCTCGCGCCTCTTCAGCGGCGTCGCCGTCGTACCGGCGCTCGCCATCGTGCTGATCTTCTTCCTGTTGCCGATCGCCGTGATCATCGTGCGCTCGTTCACCGACCCCGAACCTGGGCTCGGGCAGTACACGGCGGCCCTCGCCGACCCCACGACGCTCCGGGTGCTCGGTCGCACCTTCGCGACCGCTGTCATCACGGTGATCGTGTGCATTCTGCTGGGCTACCCCTTCGCCTACCTGCTCACCCTGGTGGGGCCGACCGCGCGCACACTGCTTATGGTGCTCGTGCTCGTGCTCGTGCCGTTCTGGACCTCCCTCATGGCTCGCACCTTCGCGTGGATCTCGCTGCTGCAGCGCGACGGCCCGGTATCGGCGATCCTCGGCTTCTTCGGTGCTGAGAACACGACCCTGCGCGGCACGCTCGCGGGCGTGGTGCTCGCCATCGTGCAGATCCTGCTGCCCTACATGATCCTCACCCTGTACACCGCGCTCGCGGCGATCGACAGGCGGCAGCTGGCCGCGGCGCAGAGTCTCGGCGCAAATCGCTACCGCGCGTTCTGGCAGGTCTACTTGCCGCAGTCGTTACCCGGCCTCTTCGCCGCCAGCTCGCTGGTGTTCATCCTCGCGCTCGGCTTCTACATCACGCCCCAGCTGATCGGCAGCCCGAAGGAGGCCATGATCGCTCAGGTGATCGGTCAGCGCGTCGAGAAAATCGTCGACTTCGCAGGGGCCGGTGCGCTTTCCGGCATCCTGCTGATCGCCACGGTCGGCCTGTTCTGCGTGGTGATCCTCGCGGTGGCTCCGCTGCGGCGAGGCGTTTCGCAGATGATCTCCGGAGGTGACGCCCGATGAACGAACCGACCCGCATCCGTCTGCCGCTGCGCATCTGGGCCGCGGTCGCGGCGCTGCTGCTCGTGGCGCCAACGCTCGTCGTAATCCCGCTGTCGTTCTCCGACAAGCGCAGTTTCGCCTTCCCCATCGAGGGCTGGTCGCTGCAGTGGTACGAGAAGTTCTTCACCGATCAGCGCTGGCTTTCCTCGCTCGGCACGAGCCTGTGGATCGCGCTCGTCGTCGCGGTCATCGCGACAGCGCTCGGCACGCTCGCGGCGCTCGGTCTGCGTGGGCTGCGGGCGCGGCTCGCGGCGACCGCCCAGATCACGATGATGCTGCCGATTCTGGTGCCCGGTATCGTCGCGGCAATCGCGATCTTCGGTATGTACCTGCGCTGGGGGCTCAGCGGTTCGCCGCTCGGCCTCGTGCTGGCGCACCTCGCGCTCGCTTTGCCCTTCGTGCTGATTCCGGTCGGCACCGCGCTGCGCGGTCTCGATGAGACGCTGGTGCGGGCTGCGGCCGTGCTGGGGGCCGGGCCTGTCGCGCGCTTTGTGCAGGTGCAACTGCCGATTCTGCTGCCCGGCATCGTCACCGGCTTCATCTTCGCCTTCGTCACGAGCCTCGACGAGGTTGTCGTGGCGTACTTCCTGCAGTCGCCGACGGTGCGCACGCTGCCGGTGCAGATGTACAGCTCGGTGACCGTCGAAACCGATCCGAGCATCGCTGCGGCCTCCACGTTGCTGCTCGTGCTCTCCACTCTCATCATCCTCATCCCCCGCCTCGTGCAGGTCGTTCGTGAACGACGTGCCGCGAAACAACTAGGAGACGTCGCATGACTGTCACTGCCACTGCCGGCGCGGAGCTTCGGCTCAGCGGCCTCGTCAAGCGCTACGGAGGCGCAGCCGCCGTGCAGCATGTCGATCTCGATGTAGCCTCTGGCGAGTTTCTGACGCTGCTCGGCCCGAGCGGGTCTGGAAAGACGACGACGCTCTCGATGGTTGCCGGTTTTACCACCCCGAGCGAGGGCAGCGTCGTCTGCGACGGCGCTGAGATCACCTCGGTGCCGCCGCACAAGCGCGGCCTCGGCATGGTGTTTCAGAACTACTCGCTGTTTCCGCACCTCACGGTGCGCGAGAACGTGGAGTTTCCGTTGCGGCAGCGCGGTGTGCCCAAGGCCGAGCGCACGGCGCGAGCGCTCGCCGCGCTCGAACTCGTAGAGCTGCACACGCGGGCCCAGGCGAAGCCGGGGCAGCTGAGCGGCGGCCAGCAGCAGCGTGTCGCGCTCGCCCGCGCCCTCGTCTTCGAACCCCGTCTGCTGCTCATGGATGAGCCGTTCGGTGCGCTCGACCGCGCTCTGCGCGAGCGCCTGCAGCTCGAGCTGCGCCGCCTGCACCGCGAACTCGGGATCACCGTGGTGTTCGTGACCCACGACCAGGAGGAGGTGCTGACGCTTTCCGACAGGATCGCCGTGTTCAACGAGGGGCGGATCGAGCAGGTTGGCACGCCGGAGGAGCTGTACGAGCACCCCGCGACGCTCTTCGTGGCGCGCTTCATCGGAGAGTCGAACGCTGTCGCCGGCGAGACGATCGGTGGCGAGTTCGTAGGAGCGGCGGGTGTCAGGCTCACCGCGCACGGTGTCGCAGATGGTCCAGCCGTGGCGATCGTCAGGCCCGAGCGGGTGCGGGTGCTCCCGGCGGGGCCCCGACGGCCGAGTGCGAACTGACGGGCGTTGTCACCGATCTCACCTATCTCGGGTCGCAGAGTCGCCTGGAGATCACCACCGGCGCCGGCACGCTGATCGTGCGCGCAGGCGTCGAATCGCCGACGCCGGCTGTGGGGGCCGAGGTGCGCCTGGGCTGGTCGGCGGAGCGAACCACAGTCTTTCCCACACGCAACGAAGCAACAGAAACGAGGAACCCATGGACCGCAACCCTCGCCCAGTCCACGTCAAGCTCGCAGAGCTGAGCCCAATCGATGCGGTATCCGCGCCAACGAAGGTGCGGATCAAGCGGATTATCACCCGGGCTGAGCATCAGAGCGAGCTCACTCAGGGCGTCTGCTGGATGGATCCGGGAGAGCAGACGAACCGGTGGTCGAGCCGAGAGCGCTTCGACCCCGCCGAGGCCGACCACTGGTACGGCCCGGTCGACGAGACGTACTACGTGATTCGCGGGCATTTGCGCCTCACCTGGGACGAGGGCGTCTTCGAACTCGGCCCAGACGACACCGTCTACCTCGCCCCCGGCTGGACGTACCACCTGGAGAACGTGGGAGACGAGCCGGCCTTCTTCGTCTACAACATGACGCCGGCGCAGGAGTGAACATGGAAACGACGACATCTGAGGGGGCGCTCGCATGACGCGGCAGCGGCCCCTGGCACTGCACTTCGACGCGCGGGTGCTCGACCACGACACCGGTAGCGCGCTGCACGAGACGACCCCCAGCCCCTGGTTCTCGGTGAACGAGCCGCACACCGAGGGTCGGCTGCGCATCGAACGGATGCACGATCTGCTCAGCCGCGGGCCCGCAGCCGACGCGATCCGGTTCGCGCCGGGCAGGCTCGCCTCCGAGGAGGAGCTGGCGCGCGTGCACGATGCCGAGTACATCGCCGAGGTGCGGCGAGCGACTGAGCGAGGTGGCGGATGGGTGACGGGTACCACCCGCCTGGGCGCTGATTCTTATGTGCCGCTGCTCGCCGCGGCTGGCACCGCGCTCGCCGCAGCCGAGACCGTGCTCTCAGGGGCGGCGCCCTTCGCCTACGCCCTGACCCGCCCGCCGGGGCACCACGCGCAACGGGCCCAGGCAGACGGGTATTGCTTCTTCAATGGGGTCGCGCTCGCGGCCGATGCTGCCCGTCAGGCTGGTGCGGATCGGGTGCTCGTGATCGACTGGGATGTGCACCACGGCAATGGCACGCAGGACATCTTCTATGAGCGTGACGATGTGCTGACGGTGAGTCTGCACATGGATCACGGCGCTTGGGGAGCGAGCCATCCGCAGACCGGCCGTCTTGAGGAGCGCGGGGCGGGACCGGGCGCTGGTTTCAACCAGAACGTGCCGCTGCCGCTCGGGGCGGGAAACGCCGGGTACCTGCGCGCGTTCGACGAGGTGATCGCGCCGCTCGCTGAGCGCTTCCAGCCGGACATGATCGTTTGCGCGAGCGGCCAGGACGCGAGTGCGTATGATCCGAACGGCCGCCACAACGTGTCGATGCCCGGCTTCTACGGGATCGGCGCGAGGGTGCGCGAGCTTGCCGAGCGCCACACCGACGGTCGCGCGATCCTCGTGCAGGAGGGCGGCTACAACCCCTCGTATGCGCCGTACTGCCTGCTCGCCACGGTGGAGGGCCTGCTGGGGCTCGACGCGACACCCGATCCGCTCGCCTACGTGCCCGATCAGACCCTCGGCCTCGACGACCTCTTCGCCGAGATCCGAGATCTGTCGGCTTTGCCTGGCGGGCCTGGGGCGGCGGCATGGCCGCGACGGTTTCGGCGCACGCGGCTGTGGTGGGTGACTGCCGCTTGCGCCGAAGCCGAGGCGGATGTACGTTGTGAGAAGAATACTGAACACACTGTTCAGTGCTCATGCGGCTCCGGCCGCGGCATCAAGGAGGAGCCAATGGGCGCGGCACCGCGCGACACCCCGGGGAATGACGCTCTCGGCCGTCGTGTCGCATCGTTCCGCCAGCTGCGCGGTATGAGCCTGCGCACCCTCGCCGCCGCAGCTGGCGTCAGCTCCAGCTTCCTTAGCCAGCTCGAGAACGGGCATACCAACGCAAGCGTCGCCTCGCTGCGCAAAGTCGCCGCAGCGCTCGGCGTCGCCCCGGCCCAGCTGCTTGACGACTCCGCAGCCCACACCCGCGGCGTGCTGCGCGCCGCCGATCGGCCCACCCTGCCCCTCGCCGGAGCACAAAAGCACGTGGTCGCCCTGCCCCCGCTGGGCAACCTTGAAATCTACGCCGGCCGCTTCCCACCCGGCGGTTCCACAGGGGCAGAGGCCTACACCCACGGCAACTCGCAGGAGTTCATCGTGGTCACCGAGGGGCGAGTGGTGCTCGAACTCGACGGCACCCGCTACGAACTCGACACCGACGACTCCATCGAGTTTCTGAGCTCGGTGCCGCACCGGGTCGTCAACGAATCAGACACCCCGGCCGCGATCCTCTGGATCAACAGCCCACCCACTCCCGACGAGGCACCCCACTCGTCCACACCCGACGACACTCGCACCACCCAACAACGAAGGAACCTCGCATGATCAACGGCAACGTGTCCCACTGGTGGCAGCAGATCGGCGCGCCCAAACCGCGCCCCGAGCTGCCAGGGAACCTCACCGCCGACGTCGCCATCGTGGGGGCCGGCTACACCGGCCTCTGGACCGCGTACTACCTGAAGCAGGCCCGCCCCGAGCTTCGCGTGGTGATCCTCGAACAGCGCCACGTCGGCTACGGCGCCTCCGGCCGCAACGGTGGTTGGTTGACCGCAGCGATCACGGGCGGCCGGGGCCAGTACGAGGCGACGCACGGCCGCGACGCCGCAGAGCGCTTCCAGCGCGCGATGAACGAGACCGTCGAGGAAGTCATCAGGGTCGCTGCCGCTGAAGGCATCGACGCCGACATCAAGAAGGGCGGCGAGTTCAACGTCGCCTACACCCCGGCCCAGGAGGCGCGCATCCGCGCCTTCGCTGCCGCTGAACAGGCATGGCAGTACACCGACCTCGAACTCCTCGAAGCCGACGCGGCGAAGGCGAAGATCAACGTCACCGGCACCCGCGCTGCGGTGTGGCACCCCCACGCGGCGCGCATCCAGCCCGCCAAGCTCGCCGCAGGCCTCGCCGACACCGTCGAACGCCTCGGCGTGGAAATCTACGAGCGCACCCGCGTCGTGGAGATCGCACCGCATCGGGTGACCACCACCCACGGCACAGTGTCGGCCGAGTACGTCGTGCGCGCCACCGAGGGATTCACCGCCAACCTCAAGGGCCTGCACCGGCTGTGGCTGCCCATGAACTCATCGCTCATCGCCACCGAGCCGCTCGCGCCCGAGGTGTGGGACGAACTGCACTGGAACCAGGGCGAAGTGCTCGGCGACTTCGCGCATGTCTACATGTACGCGCAGCGCACCGCCGACGACCGCATCGCGATCGGCGGGCGCGGCGTGCCCTACAAGTTCGGGTCGAAAACTGACACCGACGGTCAGACCCCGCCCGTCACCGTCGACACGCTGAGCGAGATCCTGCACCGCTTCTTCCCCGCCACGAAGGGTGCCGCCATCGACCACGTCTGGTCAGGCGTGCTCGGCGTGCCCCGCGACTGGGCCGCGACCGTCGGCCTCGACCGCCAGACCGGCATCGCCTGGGGCGGTGGCTACGTCGGCACCGGAGTCACCTCCACCAACCTGGCCGGCCGCACCATCACCGACCTCATCCTCGGCAACGACACCGAGATCGCAGGCCTGCCCTGGGTCAACCACCGCGTGCGCAAATGGGAGCCCGAGCCGCTGCGCTGGATCGCCACCAAGGGGCTCTACGCCGCCTACGGCATCGCAGATAAGTCCGAACTCGCAGGCCGCCCCACCACCTCGCCCATCGCCCACATCGCCGATGTGGTCACCGGACGCCACTGATCCGCCGCCGTCGCGAGCGACAGCCGAGAAAGGACACCGATGAACGACATCATCACCACCCACGCGGCCCACAACACCGCCGCAGCCGAGCTTGGCGCGCACGCCGCCAAGCCGACCGCGCTCACCGAAGGCCTCACCGAAGCCGCAGTGTCGACCTGGTCGAACGGCCGCATCGACACCGGCCTGTGGGAGTGCACCCCAGGCGACTTCACCGCCGAACGCAACGGCTACACCGAGATCTGCACCATTCTCTCGGGGCGCGTCACCCTCGAAGTCGAAGGCCAGCAGCCCGAAGAGTTCGGCCCCGGCGACGTGATGGTGATGCCCTCCGGGTGGAAGGGCGTGTGGCGTGTGCACGAGCCGCTGCGCAAGCACTACACCACCATCGACGACTAAACGGCACCCAAGGAGCCCCATGCACACCGCCACCACCGGAGGAGACCTCGCCGTCATCGGGGCGCACTTGCGCACCAACACCGACCGCGACACCACCGCCGATCCCGCCCTCACCGCGATCCTCATCCGTGACGGTCGCATCGTCGCCCTCGGCGACGACGCCACGATCCGCGCCGCCGCCGAAGAACACCACATCGAGGTGCGCGACCTCGCCGGAGCCACCGTCACTCCGGGCCTCTTCGACGGACACACCCACCCCCACTGGGCTGCGGAAGTCACCGCCGGTATCGACCTCGGCGGCCTCGGCACCATCGAGGAGCTGCGCGCCGCCATCGCCGCGGAGCATGCCCGCCTGCCCGAGGGCGCCTGGTTGCGGGGCTGGAACCTCGAATACGAACCCTTCGAGCACGCCGCCCACGACACCGGTGGCCCCGGCGGCCTGCGCGGCGAGCTGATCGAAGACGCCGCCCCCGGCCGCCCCGTCGCGCTCATCTGCTACGACCTGCACACCGCCCTCGGCACGGCCCCCGCGCTCGCCGCCGCCGGCATCACCGGGGCCCGCGACTTCGACGACGCGAGCGAGATCGTGGTCGACGCCGACGGCACCCCCACCGGGGAACTGCGCGAGCCCACCGCGTACAGTCTGCTCTTCGCGGCCGCACCGCAGACCTCGCCTGAGGCCGAGCGCGACGCCCTGCGCGACATGTTCCGCCGTCTGGCAGCCACCGGTCTCACCGGCGGCGCCATCATGGACGGCAAGGAGCGCACCGTCGAACTGCTGGGCGAACTCGAAGCGCGGGGCGAACTCGACCACCGCGTCACTGTGCACCACTGGCACGCCGTCGGCGACACCGACGACGATGTGGCGCGCGTCATCGCGGTGAAGGATCGCCGCGGCCGACTCTGGCAGACGGGCGCCATCAAGCTGTTCAGCGACGGTGTGATCGACACCGGCACCGCCTGGTTGCACGCCCCCGACAGCTGCGGTGACGGCCGCTCGGCGTTCTGGCCCTCCTGGGATCGTTTCGCCGAGGTGGTGCGCGCCTACCACGACGCCGGCATGCTCATCGCGACGCACGCGGTGGGCGACTACGCCGTCAGTCGGGTGCTCGACGTGTATGCGTCGCTGCCCCCGCGCGAGGGCCTCCCGTTCCACTCCATCGAGCACCTCGAAGTGCTCTCCGACGCCGACGTCGAACAACTGCGCAGCTGCGCGGCGGGCGGTGAGGCAGGCACTGTGGCGCGGGTCACGGCGTCGATGCAGCCGCTGCACATGCAGTGGCGTGCAGCGGATCACAGCGACGGTTGGGCGGCCAGGCTCGGCGAGGGGCGCAACGAGACCGGCTACCGGGTGCGCGATGTGATCGACGCGGGTGTCACCTTGGTGCTGGGGTCGGATTGGCCGGTTGCGCAGTACGACCCCCGCATCGGCATGGCGTGGGCGCGCGGGCGACACACGCCGGGTGACGCTTCCGCGCACGTGTTCGAGCCGTCGCAGCGGCTGAGCGGCGAAGAGGCGCTGCTGGCCTACACGCTGTGGCCGGCGCGCGCCCGCGGGCATGCGGATCGCGGTGTGCTCGCCGAGGGTGCGGTGGCAGACCTCACCGTATGGGGTGCCGACCCGGTCGCGGTCTCGCCCGATGAGCTGCCGGAGGTGCCGATCCGTCTCACCGTGGTCGACGGCCGGGTCGTCTTCGAGGGGTAATGGCCCGGGAGCGCTCGCACCTCGCGTTTCAGCGCGGTGCGAGCGCTTCGGTGACTCGGCGGGCTTCTCGCAGCCCGCTTTCGATGGCGCCGTCGATGAAGCCGCCCCAGAGGTTCGCGTTGTCGGTGGTGGCGAAGTGCACGGCACCGGCGGGCTGCTGTAGCTCGGCGAGGTCGCGGGTGAGCTGGCCGGGGCGGTGGGTCATCCAGGTGGTGCGGGCGAGGGGGTCGGTCATCCAGTCGTGCGCGGTGGCTTCGACGACGGTGACGCCCGGGCGGCAGGCGTCGACGGTGGCCTGGATGCCTGCGAGGTCGTCGAGGTCGATGCGGGTGTGGTCGGGGCCGAAGCCGACGAGGATCGTGGAGTCGCCGCGCTCGTCACTGCAGTAGAACTCTGCTTTCAGCACGGAAATGGGGTCGTGCTGGCTGGCGTAGGCGAAGAACCGGGGTAGGTGCCCTGCGGCCCGGATCCACACTTTGGTGCCCTGCGAGGCGACCGTTTCGGCATGCTGTCGCTGCCAGGCTGCGGGGAGGGGCGGATCGAAGCTGATGCCGGAGATCGCGTTGACGGGCAGGGTGCTGATGACGCGGCGGGCGCGGATCCGCTCGCCGTCGGCGGTCTCGACGATGACGTGCGTGCCCGTGTTGTCGCCGTTCTCATGTTGGGTCACCGACACGACGGCGGTGTTCAGGCGGATCTCGCCTGGCACGTCGGCGGCGATGCGATCCGTGAAACCTCGCATGCCGTCGACCACCCGGAAGGTGGCCGAAGCTTCGTGCATCAGCTGCCAGTGGCCGCCGGTGGCGGCCACCCAGCGCAGCGCACTTGACAGGCCTACCTGATCGAGCGGGGCATTGACGTGCCCCACCCACACCGACTCGTTCGCGGCACGCGCCTCTGGGTTGAGGTCGAGGGTGTCGAAGCGATCCTGCAGGCTCAGTGCGTCGAGCTGCGTGATGCGACCCGTAGTGGGCTCGGTGCCGCGCGGCATCGCCTCGCGCACATCGTCGACCACCAGCTGCTGGCCTTCGTCGATGAGCGCCATGAACTCGGCGAGATCGCCCTTTCGGGGAGTGCCGTCGGCGCCGCGCCAGTAGGCCTCCTCAGCGGCTGGGCTGCGTACGATCTCGCGACCGTATCGGGTGGCCTCGGCCCAGACGTGCGGCTGCACCCAGTGAATCCAGTTCGCGCCCAGTTCGAGGTCATGGCCGAGGCGGTGGTCGGTCCAGGTGCGACCGCCGATTCTGTCGCGCGCTTCGAGGGTCACCACCTCGAAGCCTGCTCGGCCGAGCTCTCGCGAGGCCACGAGCCCCGCGAACCCGGCGCCGATGACCACGACGTCGACCGACTGCATATGTTCTCCTCCGAGTGGCGACTCTGCCTGCAATGCTGTTCAGCCTAGCCGCCGGGTGCGCCCCACCCCGTCAGACGTTCTCACCGAAAACAGGGCGCTGATCGTACGAAGGTATGCGATCCGCCCCCGCCTTATAGGCGCGTCACGATGCGGGAGAGCAGATCGGCGAGGCGCGGCTCGGCAGCCTTGCCCTCGGCGAGCACCTCATCGTGGCTGAGCGGATCGCCCATGCCTGCGGCGGGGTTCGTGATGAGCGACAGCCCCAGCACCTCCATGCCGGCCTGCCGGGCGGCGATCGCTTCGAGCGCGGTCGACATGCCCACGATCTGGCCGCCGATCACGCGCAGGTAGTGGATCTCGGCGGGGGTCTCGTAGTGCGGGCCCGGCAGCTGCACGTAGACGCCCTGCTGCAGTGCGGGCTCGGCCTCGCGGGCGAGGTCGCGCAGGCGCGATGCGTAGAGGTCGGTGAGGTCGACGAAGTTGGCGCCCTCGATCGGTGATGCGGCGGTGAGGTTGAGGTGATCCGAGATGAGCACGGGCTCACCGGCCCGGAAGGCGGGGTCGATGCCGCCGGCACCGTTGGTGAGGATCATCGTCGTTGCGCCGGTGGCTGCCGCGGTGCGTACACCGTGCACCACGGCGCGCACGCCGCGCCCCTCGTAGAAGTGGGTGCGTGCCCCGATCACGAGCGCATGCTTGCCGCTCGCGAGGCGGATCGAGCGCAGCGTGCCCGAGTGGCCCGGCACACCAGAAACGTGGAAGCCAGGCACCTGCTCGGCGGGGATCACCGCGACGGTCTCACCGATCACGTCGGCGGCTTTGCCCCAGCCGCTGCCGAGGGTGAGGCCGATGTCGTGCCGCGCCACACCGGTGAGGCGGGCGATGGCTGCGGCGGCCTCGGCGGCGAGGGCGGCGGGGTTGGATGAGGAGGCTGCGTGATCCTGCGCGTCGTTCATGCTCACCAGCCTATTCGGCGCACAGCACCCGGTAGCCGCGGCGAGGGTCGTAGCCGTGGATTTCGCGGGTGTCGAGCACGGCCATGAAGTCGAGCACTTCTGCGGTGATGATCTGCCCGGGCACGAGCACGGGGAAGCCGGGCGGGTAGGGAGTGACGAAGCCTGCCGAGACCGGCTGCTCGCCGCGCAACACCCGCTCGCGTAGCTCCTCCGGCAATACGTGCTCGATGTGGCGGCGCTGCTGGCCGCGGAAGAACGCGGTGCGCACATCGCCGTCGGGCAGCCCTGGGGCGTCGTAGCCCGGCGCGAACGAGCTGAAATCGGGCAGCGGCGGCATGGGGGCCGCGGCGGTTTCGGTGGGCTCTGGATCGCGTTGCGCCCGATCCTCCTCGAAGCGCTCCGCAAGTTTCACGAGCACCTCGATGAGGTAGGCGATCGCGCTGCGCGTGGTGCCGATGTTCGTCATGAAGAGCACCGTGTTGCGGCTGGTCTTGTTGACCTGAATGCCGTAGCGGTTCATGAGGTGCTCGTGCTTGAAGGTGTCGCCGTCGACACCGGTGCGGGTGATCTCGACGGTGACGCGCGATGGGTCGATCACGAACTCGTCGGCCGCCCACGCCTGCCACATCGAGGCGAGGCCGTCACGCAGCGGCATGGGGCGCCGTGTTTCGCGGTGCCCTGCGGGGATGAGCTCGTTCGCGGTGAGCACGCGGTAGGTGCGGCGCAGCAGCGGGTGCCGCGCGATCGCCTGGGAGAGGCTGGTGGCGAGGTCGAGCTGCTGCTGCACGAGGGTGAAGCCTTCGAGCTCGACCTGCCGCCGCCCGAGGTCGAGCGACGCCAGGATCTGGTAGTTCGGCGAGGTGGAGGTGTGGGTCATGAAGGCCTCGTGGAAGGGCTCTTCTGCCTCGCGCACCCAGTCCTGGTCGTAGACGTGGATCATGGAGCCCTGCCGCAGCGCGGTGAGCGTCTTGTGGGTGGAGTGGGTGGCGTACACGCGAATGCGGGCGTCGGGGCTGGGGATCAGCCGCTCTTCGAGCCACACGGCGTCGGGCGCCGGGGTGCCGTCGGGCCCGTGGAGCCGCTGCTGCTGGGCCCGGTAGGCGGCCGCGTGGGCGGAGGTCTTGAGGCGTTCTTCGAGGTTTTTCGCCGACGCCATCGCGGTGCGGCGACGGGTCACCGGGTGGAAGGCCGCGAACGCGA
The DNA here is from genome assembly GCF_037150695.1 of Leucobacter sp. VD1. Lineage (NCBI taxonomy): Bacteria > Bacillati > Actinomycetota > Actinomycetes > Micrococcales > Microbacteriaceae > Leucobacter > Leucobacter sp. VD1. The sequence goes on along the minus strand of NZ_JBBCPO010000002.1, from coordinate 219,963 downwards.
ACCAGGCCTCGTCCCACAGGAACACGAGGTCGGGTTTGATGGCGAGGCACTCGGCCATCACGCGTTCCGGGTCGTAGACGATACCGTCGAAGGTGCAGTTGGTGAGCGTCACCATGCGCACCTCGTCGAGGCGGCCGGCGGCGCGGTAGTCGAGCAGCAGCTGCTTGATGCGGTCGAGGGGCACGGCACCGTAGAAGGCGAAGTCGTTGAGGGGGTACGCCTCGAGGTAGGCGGCGCGGCCGCCGGTGAGCATCATGGCGTGGTGGTGCGATTTGTGGCAGTTGCGGTCCACGAGCACCACGTCACCCGGGCTGACGAGCGCCTGGTGCACGATCTTGTTGGCGGTGGAGGTGCCGTTGGTGACGAAGAAGGTGTGTTTCGCCCCGAAGGCGCGTGCGGCGAGATCCTGCGCCTTCTTGATTGCTCCGGTGGGGGCGAGCAGTGAGTCGAGGCCGCCGGAGGTGGCGCTGGTTTCGGCGAGCAGCAGGTTGAGGCCGTAGAAGTCGGCGAGGTCGCGGATCCACTTCGAGTTGACCACGGATCCGCCGCGGGCGATGGGCAGGGCGTGGAAGACGCCGACGGGCCTGCGCGCGTGATCTTGGATGGCGGAGAAGAACGGGGTGTCGTAGAGGTGCGATACGCGGCGCAGCAACGACAGATGCAGTTCGAGTTGGTCTTCGCGGCGGAACACGCGGCGGAAGCGGCGGGTGAGCGCCCCAGCGAGATCCTCGATGTGCGCGCCCGCCATGAGGTAGAGGTCGAGTTCTGGGCGGATCGCGGCCAGGGTGTCGGCGAGGCCCAGCACCCGCTGCACCGAAGCGAGCGAGGACCGTTCAGAGGTGCGGCCGGTGCTCACTTCGGAGCGGGCCAGCCTGATGGTGTCGATGAGGTCGCGGCTGAGGCGCTGTCTGGTGCTGTCGCTGAATCCGGGCCGCACCACGCAGGCGAGAATGTTGGGGTTGGTGAGCACAGCGGCGACGGCGTCGTCGGCGGAGGGCACCACCACGAACTCGTAGGTGAAGGTGTCTGCTGATCCGCGCAGGCGCAGTGCTTCTGAGCGCATCAAGTCGCGGTCGGCGGGGGTGGTTTCGTCGACGATGAGCACTTCGAAGCGGGGCCGGGTGTCGGTGTCGGCTGCTGCTTCGGCCCGCTCCTGCTCGTCGAGGTGCTCGTCGCGCGGTTCTTCGGGCACGGTGTCGCTGCGCAGTCGGTTCACCACGCGGCCGATGCGGTCGAGGGCAGCGCGGTAGTCGCCGATCTCGAGCAGTTCGCCGATGCTGCGCACGTAGCGCTGCCCGAAGCCGGCCCAGTACATTTCAATGGTTTCGAGGGCTCTCAGGCTGCGGTGGATCTCGCTGTCGCCGGCGAGCGCTTCGGCGTCTTCGCCGCCGAGTGCGAGCCGTTTCACTGCGAAGCGCAGGTACTCCCAGGCGTCGCTCCGCAGGCGCCAGGTGCTTGCGGGCATTCCGGGGTCGCGTTCGAGGGCGGCGGATCCGGTGCTGCGGGGCGGCTGCGTCGCGCTGAGGCTGTGCGTCTCAGCGAGGGGGATCCCGTGCTCGATCCTCGTCATGTGCAGTCGTCCTTCCCAACCTCTTTGTTTGCTCGGCACCCGCTCGCGTTGCCGAGATCGATCCTAGGGTGTTGAGAATGCCTGCACGGGCACTCGGATGTGAACGGTAGTCATGTACGTCATACACGACGATTTCGCCTGTTTTTCAGCGAAATGCATCACCATTTCGAAGGTTGCCGCGAGCGTGATCCGCGACGGCGAACGCAGGGCGCAGCGCCTAGGATGGAAGGCATGGCGAAAGCGTATGAACGGAAGCATCGGATCGCTGTGCTCGGCGGCGGCCCAGGCGGATACGAAGCGGCGCTCGCGGGTGCCCAGCTCGGCGCCGAAGTCACGCTGATCGAGCGCGCCGGCGTGGGCGGGGCCGCGGTGCTCACCGATGTCGTGCCCTCGAAGAGCCTCATTGCAACAGCCGGCGGTGTGCAGGCGGTGCGCGATTCAGGTCGTCTCGGCGTCCAGGCCTTCGTGCCGGGCGGCGATGGCAAGCCTGTGCGGCCCGAGATCGCCGTCAACCTCGCAGCCGTCAACAAGCGACTGCTCGCCATGGCCGGCGCGCAGTCCGTCGACATGCTGCAGAGCCTTGAGACCGCTGGGGTGCGCGTCGTGCAGGGTGAGGGCCGCCTTGACGGCACCGGTGCGGTGCTCGTTTCCACGGCGGCCGGCGACGGCGGCACCGACTTCGACAGGGTCGAGGCCGACACCATCGTTGTCGCTGTGGGATCCAGCCCCCGTGAACTCGACTCGGCGAAGCCTGATGGCGAGCGCATCCTCACGTGGAAGCAGCTCTACAACCTGCCCGCCATCCCCGAGCATCTCATCGTGGTCGGTTCGGGTGTCACCGGGGCCGAGTTCGCCAACGCTTACCGCACCCTGGGAGCCGAGGTGACGCTCGTCTCCAGCCGCGAGCAGGTGCTGCCGGGCGAAGACCCCGACGCTGCCGCCGTGATCGAGCGTGAGTTCAAGCGCCTCGGCATGAACGTCATGTCGAAGTCGCGAGCCGACTCTGTCGTGCGCAGCGCCGACGGCGTTGTCGTGACGCTCTCCGACGGTCGCACCATTGAGGGTTCGCACTGCCTCATGGCTGTCGGCTCGATCCCCAACACCCGCGGTCTCGGTCTCGAAGAGGCGGGGGTGCAGCTCACCGACAGCGGGCACATCCGCGTCAACAAGGTGGCCCGCACGGGGGTGCCCTCCATCTACGCCGCAGGCGACTGCACCGACTTCTTCCCGCTGGCCTCGGTGGCGTCCATGCAGGGGCGCACCGCAATCATGCACGCGCTCGGCGACTTCGTGCGCCCGATCGATCTGCGCAATGTCGCAGCCAACGTCTTCACCTACCCCGAGATCGCAACCGTGGGCTGGAACGAGCGCACCCTCGCCGAATCCGAGGGCCTCGCCCAGCACGTCACCCACACGGTGCCGCTCAGCGTGAACCCGCGCGCGAAGATGATCGGCTTCACCGACGGCTTCGTCAAGCTCTTCGCGTGGAAGGCCTCGGGCACGGTGATCGGCGGCGTCATCGTCGCACACCGCGCCAGCGAGCTCATCTTCTCGCTCGCACTGGCGGTCGAGCATCGCCTCACCGTCGACCAGGTCGCCTCGGCCTTCGCCGTGTATCCGTCGATGACGGGTGCGATCACCGACGCCGCTCGCGCCCTGCACCGCCACTGAGCGGGTGCGAGCGACCCCCGCTTCCCAACCCCAGGAGTTGCACAGTGTTCCGTGAAACCTCAGCGATCACCCGCCGCGCCGTGGTGCTTGGCGCGCTCGGCGTCGGATCCCTCGTCGGCCTGACGGCGTGCTCTGCGTCGAAGCCTGCGGCGGTGCCGTCTGACGACGTCGAGACCGACGTCGTGGTGCACATCATCGACAATCGCTACGTGCCTGCCGAGATCGACATCGCAGCGGGCACCGCCGTGCGCTGGGTGTTCGAGGGCACTGCCGAGCACGACGTCGTCGCAGCCGACGGCAGCTTCGTGAGCGAGCTCATGACCGAGGGCAGCTACACCCACGTGTTCAAGAAGGCGGGCGATTTCGCCTACGACTGCTCTGTGCATCCCGAGATGACGGGTGTGGTGCGAGTCAGCGCGCAGTAGGTCGCGATCCGTCGCGATCCGCCCTCGGACCTCAGGCAGCTTGACGCGCTGATCCGCTGCCGCGTGGCTGAGGGGCGCGAAGCACCCCTCAGTATCTCCGCTACGCGCGCTGGAAGGTCGCGAGGCTCTCGAAGTGGTGGGTGTGCGGGAAGATGTCGAAGGCGCGCAGGCCGGTCAGCTCGTACCCCGACTCGCGCAGCGTCTTCGTGTCGCGGGCGAGCGCCACCGGATCGCATGCCACGTACACGATGTTCGCCGGGGCGAGTTCGATGAGCTGCCCCGTGACGCCGCCGCCCGCACCCGAGCGGGGCGGATCCAGCACCACCGTGCCACGACGCAGCCTGTCGCGCACCGGGGCCGACGCCCGCAGCAACTCGGAGAGATGCCGATCGACGCGGGCAGTGAGCGCGAGCGCCCCCACCAGCTCCGACAGGTTCTCGGCGGCGTCATCGGTGGCTCCGGGCTCAGCCTCCACAGTGGTCACTTTGACGCCGGGGCCCGCAGCCTCAGCCATCGCAGCAGCCAGCAGGCCGGCACCGCCATAGAGATCAAGGTTGCCCGCCGCGGGGTCGAAGCGGCCCTCATCGATGAGCTCGGCGATCGCGTCACACACCGCGGTGAACAGCACCGCGGGCGCTTCACGGTGCACCTGCCAGAAACCGCCGGCGCGCACGAGGAAGCCCCGATCTTCCACCAGCTCATGAATCGTGTCGTTCTCACCGGCGCGAGTCTTCTCGCCGGCGAGGCCGATCAACATGCGCGGATCTGCCGCGGCAGGCGCGATCAGGTCGACGGTCGCGACGCCGGGCATCAGATCGCCCAGCGGCGCGATCTGCGCGATGCCCTCGCTCGCGAGCGGCAGCGACTCCACCGGGATCACACGACGGCTGCGCGCCGCGTAGGGGCCGACCACACCCGTTTCGGGGTCGACGTGCAAGCGAACGCGCGTGCGGTAGCCGAGGCCGCCGTTCTCCTCGTCGCAGGGTGCCGGCTCGACGAGCTCGGCCAGCGCTTCGGCGAGGTTTTCACCCTCTTCGGCGGCGAGTTCGACGTCGCCGAAGCGGCGCATCGCATCGGTCAGCACCTCGGCCTTGAGCGCACGCTGGCGCTCCAGCGAGATGTGGCCGAACTCGGCACCGCCCGCCCGATCCTCAGGATCGCGGTCGATCGCGGCCTCGGCCCAGACGTGGTCGCGGCGATCGGCGGAGGCGTCGAGCACCTCGACCGTAGTGGCGCGCGCGAATGACTTTTTCTTCGCATCGGTCACTCTGGCACGCACTCGCTCGCCGGGGATCGCATCCGAGACGAACACGACACGCCCTTCGTGCCGGGCGACGCTCACCCCGCCGTGGGCGATGCCGGTGACGTCGAGTTCGATCGTCTCGCCGATTTCGAGCGGCGTGTGTGCGGAGTGTTCCCGTGAAGACATGGTCACCATTCTCCCATCCCGCCAGCGGCTCGGTGCAACGCGTTAGCGTTGCGCGGCTATGCCGCCGGAGGAGCTTGCGACGACGGTTTCGGGTTCTTGAGGGTTCCCGGAGGTTGTGAAACGGGGGAAGGCCCGCCGAAGCGGGCCTTCTGAAGTGGAGGGACCGACGGGAATCGAACCCCGGCCAGCCGCTTGGTGCAACGCGTTAGCGTTGCGCGGCTATGCCGCCGGAGGAGCTTGCGACGACGGTTTCGGGTTCTTGAGGATTCCCGGAGGTTGTGAAACGGGGGAAGGCCCGCCGAAGCGGGCCTTCTGAAGTGGAGGGACCGACGGGAATCGAACCCGCGTTCTCAGCTTGGGAAGCTGATGTCTTACCATTAGACGACGATCCCAGGGCGATAGCGCCGCACCAACTATAGCAGTGCGCGGCGTGATCGCCTGCCGCCTGCTACTCGGTGGCTTCTTCCTCTGGTGGCGCCTGGCAGATCGCGGCGCTGGCGAGTGCTGCGGTCTGGTCGGCTGCGGTCCACGGCAGTTCGGGGCCGGCACCCGCCTCGGTCGCGAGCGCGGCAAGTTCGAAGGCGAGTGTCTTGACGAAGGCGGCTCCCGCAGAGGAGTTGTTGAGCGCTACGACCACCGAGAACCCGGACTCGGGGTCATGGTAGGCGGCTGTCAGCGTGCCCGTGATGGCACCGCTGCGCCCGTAGAGGGGGCCGATCTTCTCCATGCCGAAGGCCCATTCGCCTGCTGCGGTGTCGGGTTCGCTGGTGGGGTTGCCTTCGGCGTCGCGCTCGGGGTTCTGGAGGGGCACGGTTTCGGTGATGCGCTTCGAGGCTGCGCCGCCGAACGTGCCGTCGAGGTAGTGCTCGTAGAAGTTCTTGAGGTCGGTGACCGTGGTGACTGTGGCACCTGCGCCTCCGAGCATGGAGGGCGAGACCTCTGGCTTTTCAGCGACGCCGGCTTCGCAGACGGGCGCGCCGCCGCTCGACGGGTAGGCGAGGCCGGAGAGCGTGTTACCGCTCACCGTGGTGCTGGAGAGATTGGGGAAGTAGCTCGAACCCATGCCTGCCGGTTCGAAGACCTTGGCTTTGAGCAGGTCGGAGATGTCTTCGCCGGTTTTCACGTGCAGGGCGCGGGAGAGCACGAGCGCATTGGTGTCGGAGATGTTCACGTCGCGGCCGGGCCAGGGGAGCGGCGAGCCTGCGAGGCCCTGGGCGATGAGTTCTTGGTCGGGCCAGGGGCGGGTGGGGTTATTGACGAAGATATCGGCGATGGTCGCTTTGAAATCGGCGAGCCCTGAGGTCATGCCGCAGAGCTGATCGTAGGTGATGTCGTCGATGCCCGATAGGCGGGTGAGGTCTTTCTCAACGAGACGGTCGAGCTTGATGGTGCCTTCTGCGACGTAGTCGAGCAGCAGTGCGCACAGCACCGGCTGGGTGGCTTGCGCGCCACGGATCAGGCTGTTGCCGTCGACGCCTTCACCGTAGCCGCGCACGTAGGCGTTGTCGCCTGACCAGACGCCCACGACGGCCTCAGTGGAGCCGCTCTGCTGCATCGCGGTGGCGATCGCATCGTCGATGCTGCTGGCGAGGCCCTTGTCGAGGGTCGCCACGTCGCTCGAGGCTGAGATGGCGGGCCCGCCGGTGCACGCGGTGAGGCCGAGTGCGGCGGTCGCGAGGAGCGCGACAGCCGCGAAGCGGGTGCGCTGTGCAAGTCTCGGGATCAAACTCGACCGCCAATCTCGGCTCGGAACACGAAGAACACACGAGATTCTAGTGCGCGCGGCTGGGAGTCATGCGGCTCGACTTACCAGGTAAGGCTTGCCTGAGTAAGATGGGACGGTGATGAGCTTTGCAGATGACGTGATCGCCGCAGTGACCGGCCACATGAACGGCGACCATCCGGAGGACAATCTGCTGATCGTCCGTGCGTTCGCAGCCCCTGATGCGGTGTCGAGCCGCATGGTCGGCGTGACCGGTGAGGCCGGTGTCTGGCTCGTGACCGACGCCGCGGGTGAGCGCGAGGTGTCGATTCCCTGGCCCGGCGGCGAGATTGCTGAGCGGCCGCAGATCCGCCGCGAGGTGGTGGCTCTCTACAAAGCCGCCTGCGAGAAGCTCGGCGTGCCCGCGCGGGAGGAGCACGGCAGCGCTTCGCACCACGGCGAGGCCCACGCCCACGGCGAGGGCCACTCGCACGGTGCCCAGAAGGGCCGTCACGCCGCCGATGCGGATGAGGCGTCGGGCGAGAAGCCGTTCTCCGCGGTGATCCGTGAAAGCTCCTGGTCGGATCACTCCGACAGCGAAGGGGCCACCTTCATGGAGGACATCATGCGGGGCAAGGGCACGCTGCAGGATTACATCGACCTCGTGGCGCAGCACTTCTTCATGTACGAGGCGCTCGAGGAGAGCGCCGCCAGCCTCGCCGCCGATCCGGCGTTCGCGCCGTTCAACGTTGCCGGGCTGGTGCGCATGCCCGCTCTCGAAGCTGATCTGCGCCACCTCATCGGCGACGACTGGCGTGATCGCATCGCCCCGGTGCCTGCGACGGCCGCCTATGCGGCCCGCATCCGCGAGGTTGCCGAGGAGGGGTGGGCTGCTGGCCTCGTCACGCACCACTACACCCGCTACCTGGGCGACCTGTCGGGCGGTCAGATGATTGCGAAGCGCGTTGCGAAGCAGCACGGGCTCGATCATGACGGCATTGCTTTCTACGACTTCGAGGCACTGGGTTCGCTGGCCGATTTCAAGACCGAGTACCGGGCCTCGCTCGATGCGCTCGGCGTCGGTCTCGACGCAGATGAGCAAGCGCGCATGCTCGATGAAGTGCGTGCCGCATATGCCTTCAACACTGCTGTGTTCAGGGATCTCGGCAAGGCTCGCGACGCCGTCGCTGCCTGATTGGGAACGCGGCCGGGCTGGGCCTGATCGGCGTGCACGGCGCGCACCCCGCTGAGCCGCGGGCGCGGGTGGTGCCGGGCTGCGGCGGCGGGTCGGCGAGTGGCGGATCCGGTTTCGGATCCGCCCCCTGTCAGGAAGCCGCGCCCTGCTCCGTGCCGCGCTCCGCGAAGAACCGCACCACATGGGGGTCGACGATCACGTCGCGCGGTTGCAGCGGGCGCCTGAGAAACAGCCCGTCGAGGGAGCGCACCCGGCTGAGCGCCACGTAGGTCTGCCCTGCGCTGAAGGCGCGCGGGCCGAGGTCGACCACGGCGGCGTCGTAAGTGTGGCCCTGCGATTTGTGCACGGTGACGGCCCAGGCGAGGCGCAGCGGAAACTGCTCGAACTCGGCTACCACCTCTTTTTCGAGCTTCTTCGTTTCGGCGTCGTAGCGGTAGCGGTAGCGCTCCCACGTTGTCGGCTCGACCTCGAACTCCTCGCGATCCACCTCCACCCAGACGGTGCCGTCGACCCGTGAAACGGTGCCGATGGTGCCGTTCACCCAGCGCCCGTCGGGGTCGTTGCGCAGGAACATCACCTGCGCGCCAGGTTTGAGTTCGAGCACCTCGTCGGCGGGGTAGGTGTTCTCGCGGAACTCGCCGTTGACCTCGGCGACGGCTCGCAGCGATGAGCCGCGAATCTCGGCGAGCCGTTCCGCGTTGATGCGGTTGACGGTCGCGTTTGTCGTGGCGAGGGTGATCACATCGCGCGGTGCCGGGCGGGCGCCCGCAGCGTTAAGCTCGTTCGCCTCATCCTCTGCGACGACACCGTGCCGCACCGCGCCCAGAATCTGCTTGAAGCGGTCGTCGCGCTGCCGGTGCACCTCGTTGAGTTCGATCACCGACATGGGCGTCGTCGCCCACACCTTCGCGTCGAAGAACCACAGCGAGCGGTAGGTGTCGGCGAAGTATGCGCGCTCGTGGGGATCGCGGGGCGGCACTGGCGGCAGTTGGAACGGGTCGCCGAACATGATGATCTGTGCTCCGCCGAAGGGGTCGTGCCGCTTGCCGCGGGCGAGCCGCAGGGAGCGGTCGATGGCGTCCATGAGGTCGGCAGAGACCATGGAGATTTCGTCGATGACGAGGGTGTCGATGGAGGCGAGCATCTTCTTGAGCTCGGCGGGCTGATCGAGATCGTGATCGGCGATGATGCCGGTGGGCAGGCGCAGCAGCGAGTGGATCGTCTGGCCGCCCACGTTGAGGGCGGCGACGCCTGTCGGGGCGCAGACTGCGATGATCTTGCTGGTGTTCCAGGAGAGGTGCCCGAGGATCGTCGATTTGCCGGTGCCGGCGCGGCCCGTCACGAAGATGTGCTCGCGGGTGTGCTCGATGCGCTCGTATACGGCGAGCTGCTCGGGGGAGAGGTCGGGGCGTGCCACCGGTCCAGGGTACCGCTGCTGGGGCTCTGGCGCGGTGCGCTGGTGTGGCCGTTGGCGCGCCGGCTTGAGCTGTCGGCTGCCTCGGGCTCAGCTCGCCGGCACCCGCACGGGGAGGAGGAGAGCGAGGCCGACGAGCAGCACGAGGGCGATGCCGATGATGCCGAAGATCGTGGAGCCGCCCAGGGCGACCGCGATGGTGAAGGTGAGCGGGGCGAGGAAGGAGACGGCGCGACCGGTTGTGGCGTAGAGGCCGAACATTTCGCCCTCTTTGCCTGGCGGGGTGAGGCGGGCGAGGAAGCTGCGGCTCGACGACTGCACGGGCCCCACGAAGATCGTGGCGAAGAGGCCCACGATCCAGAATGCTGGGGCACCGAGGGGTGCGAGGGCGAACATCAGCACGAGCGCGATCACGAGCAGCACGAGCGAGACCGTCATCACGTTCTTGGCGCCCACGCGATCTTCGACGACGCCTCCGAGGATGGTGGCGAGGCCCGAGATTACGTTTGCCGCGATGGCGAACATGATGACGGTGGCGGGCTCGAATCCGAAGGAGAGCGAGGCGACAATGCCTGTAAAGGTGAAGATACCGGCGAGGCCGTCGCGGAAGATCGCGCTGGCGATCAAGAAGAACAGGGTGTGGCGGGAGGTGCGCCAGAGCTGGCCGATGCTGCGGAAGATCGCGCGATAGCCGGCGACGACGCCTACGACCCGGCGGTCGCTGTCGGCTGAGATCTCGGGCACTGCGAAGAAGGTGGGGATCGCGAAGACGGCGAACCAGAGCGCGCACACCACCATGGCGAGGCGCACGTTCCAGCCGCCGTCGCTGGTCACCCCGAACCAGCCGGTGTCTGGCAGGATGAAGCCGACGAGCACGATGGTGAGCAGCACGATGCCGCCGAGATAGCCCATGCCCCAGCCGAAGCCGGAGACGCGGCCCACGTTTCGGCTCGTCGAGAGCTGAGTGAGCATCGAGTAGTAGTTGACGCTTGCGAATTCGAAGGCGATGTTGCCGATGGCGAGCAGCACGAGCCCGAGCATGAAGTATTGGGGTGCCGGGGCCACGAGCACCATGAGGGCGGTGCAGGCGACCACGATGCCCGTGGTGACGGCGAGGGAGTGTTTGCGGTGGCCGGTGGCGTCGGTGAGTCTGCCGAAGAGTGCGACGGCGATGCCCGCGATCGAGAGGGTGGTGCCGAGGGCGACAGAGGTCTGCTCTTCTGGGCCGAAGGCGGCTGAGGTGATGTAGACGGTGAAGACGAAGGTAGTGACGACGGCCTGGAAAGCTGCGGATCCCCAATCCCAGAGCGACCAGGCGAAGATCGTGCGTTTCTTGACCTGCGGGGCCGCGGGGTCGTGCAGATGATTCTCGTGCAGCGCGGAATCCGACGCGGTCTCGGTCATGGGGTCACTGTACTCGATCATGGCAAACGGATGGGAGCGTGCGGATGAACCCTGAGAGTTGAGTGTGTTCGACTCAAGTTTGCGGAATCCTACTTGACTGTCGCGCGACGCCGAGTAAACTTGAGTGCATCAGGCTCAAGGTCTTCCCTGAGGGGAGCGCCGTGGGCGTCAGGACCACGGATTCCTCCCCGCAGTGGGCAACGGATCCGAAACAGTACACACAGAAGGAGAACACATGTCACGTGCAGTAGGCATCGATCTCGGCACCACCAACTCGGTCGTCGCCGTGCTCGAGGGCGGCGAGCCCACCGTCATCGCGAACGCCGAGGGGTTCCGCACCACTCCCTCGATCGTCGCATTCACCAAGGATGGCGAGGTGCTCGTCGGAGAGACCGCGAAGCGTCAGGCCGTCACCAACGTCGACCGCACCATCGCCTCCGTCAAGCGCCACATGGGCACCGACTGGAAGAGCGACGAGATCGACGGCAAGCGCTACACCGCGCAGGAGATCAGTGCCCGTACGCTTATGAAGCTCAAGCGCGACGCTGAGACCTACCTCGGTGACAAGGTCACCGACGCCGTCATCACCGTTCCCGCCTACTTCAACGACGCCGAGCGCCAGGCCACCAAGGAGGCCGGTGAGATCGCGGGCCTCAACGTGCTGCGCATTATCAACGAGCCCACCGCAGCCGCTCTGGCCTACGGCCTCGACAAGGGCAAGGAAGACGAGCTCATCCTGGTCTTCGACCTCGGCGGCGGCACCTTCGACGTCTCGCTGCTCGAGGTGGGCAAGGACGACGACTTCTCCACGATCCAGGTGCGCGCCACTGCCGGCGACAACCGCCTCGGCGGCGACGACTGGGATCAGCGCGTTGTCAGCTGGCTCGCAGATCAGTTCAAGGCCTCCACCGGCGTTGACGTATCGAACGACAAGATCGCGCTGCAGCGCCTTAAGGAAGCAGCAGAGCAGGCGAAGAAGGAGCTCTCGAACTCGACGAGCACCCAGATTCAGCTGCCCTACCTCTCCCTCACCGAGAACGGCCCCGCCAACCTCGACGAGACGCTCACCCGCGCCAAGTTCGAGGACCTCACCAAGGATCTCCTCGAGCGCACCCGCAAGCCCTTCGAAGACGTGATCAAGGAGGCCGGCGTCAAGGTCTCCGACATCGCCCACGTGGTGCTCGTCGGCGGCTCGACTCGCATGCCCGCTGTCACCGAGCTCGTGAAGAAGCTCACCGGTGGCAAGGAGCCCAACAAGGGCGTCAACCCCGATGAGGTTGTCGCCGTGGGCGCCGCGCTGCAGGCCGGCGTGCTGAAGGGTGAGCGCAAGGATGTGCTGCTCATCGATGTCACCCCCCTGAGCCTCGGCATCGAGACCAAGGGCGGCATCATGACGAAGCTGATCGAGCGCAACACCGCGATTCCCACGAAGCGCAGCGAGACCTTCACCACGGCCGAGGACAACCAGCCCTCTGTCGCGATCCAGGTCTTCCAGGGCGAGCGCGAGTTCACTCGCGACAACAAGAACCTGGGCACCTTCGAGCTGACGGGCATCGCCCCGGCACCCCGCGGCATCCCGCAGATCGAGGTCACCTTCGACATCGACGCCAACGGCATCGTGCAGGTCTCGGCCAAGGACAAGGGCACCGGCAAGGAGCAGACCATCACCATCTCGGGTGGTTCGACGCTCTCCAAGGAAGACATCGAGCGCATGGTGCGCGAGGCCGAAGAGCACGCCGCCGAAGACAAGAAGCGCCGCGAGTCGGCCGAGCAGCGCAACAACGCCGAGCAGCTCGCCTACTCGGTCGAGAAGCTGATCTCCGAGAACGAAGACAAGCTGCCCGAGGACGTCAAGACTGAGGTGCAGGGCGATCTCGACGCGCTCAAGCAGGCGCTCGCCGGCGACGACGACGAGGCCGTGAAGACGGCTGCCGGCAAGCTCGGCCAGAGCCAGACCAAGCTCGGCGAGGCGATCTACGCGGCCGCACAGGCTGAACAGCCCGCCGCAGACGCCGACGCCGCAGGGGCGAACGATGACGACGTGGTTGACGCCGAGGTCGTCGAAGACGAGGAGCAGAAGTAACCATGGCAGCACAGGAACAGCGCACGCCGGGCGAAGACCCGAACCGCGACGATGTTCCTGCGACGACGGGGCCGGAGGCGAATGCCTCCGGCCCCGTGCCGCAGGAAGACGGGCTCACCGTCGATGACATCCTGAACGCAGACCAGAGCACCGACGCGAAGGCCGCCGACGCAGCTGCAGCCGAGGCCGCTCCCGAGGAGAACCCCTACCTCGAAGATCTGCGCCGTCTCACCGCGGAGTACGCGAACTACCGCAAGCGCACCGAGGCCAACGCGCAGCTCGAGAAGCAGCGCGCCGTGGCCGCGGCGGTCACCCCGCTGCTCACAGTGCTCGACGATCTCGACCGCGCTGAGCAGCACGGTGATCTCGTCGAGGGCACCGCGTTCTTCACCATTGCGCAGAAGATGCGCGCCACTATGGAACGTCTCGGCTTGGTGAGCTATGGCGAGAAGGGCGAACCCTTTGACCCGCAGCTGCACGAGGCCATTGCGCAGGTGCCCGTGCCTGGCACCGAGCAGCAGACCGTTCTGGACGTGATCGAGCGGGGGTACCGCGTCGGCGACGTCGAGCTGCGCCCCGCCAAGGTAGCGGTGGCGGTGGGGGCAGATGGCTAGTCAGGATTGGCTCGAGAAAGACTTCTACGCGATCCTCGGCGTCTCAAAAGACGCGAGCGAGGCTGAGCTCAAGAAGACGTACCGCAAGCTCGCCCGCAAGCATCACCCCGACTCCAACCCCGGCGACGCCGTCGCCGAGGCGAAGTTCAAGGAGATCAGCGAGGCCTACTCGGTGCTCTCCGACAAAGAGCAGCGCGCCGAGTACGACCAGATTCGCGCCATGGGTGCTGGCGGCGCCCGCTTCACCGCAGGCGGGGGCGGCGGTCAGGGCTTCGAGGACATCTTCGGAGGCATGTTCGGCGGTGGTCGCGGCGGTGCCAACTTCAGCTACCAGGGTGGGTTCCCACAGGGCGGCCAGGGTTACGAGGACATCTTCAACATGTTCGGTGGCGGCCGCAGCGGCCCGCAGCCGGGGCGCGACATCCAGGCCACGACCACGCTCGATTTCGAGACCGCCGTGCAGGGCAAGACCGTCACGCTGCAGACCCCGAATGGTTCGGTGAAGGTGAAGATTCCGGCGGGTGTCTCGGACGGGCAGAAGATCAAGGTGCGCGGCAAGGGCGAGCCGAGCCCGAACGGCGGGCCCGCGGGCGACATCATCCTCACGGTGAGTGTTCGCAAGCACCCCGTGTTCGAGCGCGACGGCCAGAACCTGCGCCTCAAGCTGCCGGTCACCTTCTCGGAGGCCGCGCTCGGCGCGACCGTCGAAGTGCCGACCCTCGGCGGCGATCCCGTGCGCCTCAGGGTGCAGCCGGGAACGCCCAGTGGGCGGGTGCTGCGGGTGAAGGGGCGTGGTGTGCAGAGTGCCAAGGGCACCGGCGACCTGCTCGCCGAGGTGCAGGTGGTCGTGCCGTCGCACCTCTCCGAGGAAGCCCGCGCGGCGCTTGAGGCCTTCCGCGAAGTGGAGCCCCGGGAGAACCCGCGCGAGGATCTTCTGTCGCGCGCCCGTGGCTGAGAGCGGTGAGACCCATGGCTGAACCTCAGATGGATCGCTACACCCCGGTGTTCGCGATCGCCGCCGCCGCGGAGCTGGCCGAGATGCACCCCCAAACGCTGCGACAGTACGACCGAATCGGGCTCGTGTCGCCGCAGCGCACCCGTGGCAACACCCGCCGCTATTCGCTGCACGATGTGGCGCGTCTGCGCGAGGTGTCACGGCTGTCGGCCGAGGGGCTCAGCTTGGAGGGGATCCGCCGGGTGCTGCGGTTGGAGGATCGGGTGCGCGAGCTCGAGGGCCGTGTGCACGAGCTCGAACAAGCGCTCGCTCAGGAGCAGCTGCAGCGGCCCGAGCGGCGTGTGTTCGCTGCCGGTGCCGCGGGCGGGGAGGTCATCACCCTGCGCCGCGGCACCCGCGTGCGGCGCAACGCCGAGGTTGTCGTGTGGAAGCCGTAACCGCGCTCTTCGCGCAGCTTTCGCGAGCGCCTGATTTCGATGCTCCTGAGTTGCAGGCCTACGATTCTGCCGATGAGCTGATGCTCGACACCGTCGCCGATGAGCTGCGCGGCATCGACGACGGTGAGCTGGTGGTGATCGGTGACCGTCACGGTGCGCTCACGCTGGGTGCGGCGAGCCTCGGTGCGCGGCGGATCCGCGTGCACCAGGATCCGCTGCTCGCCGAGCGCGCGCTTACCGCGAACGCGGAACGTCTCGGCCTTGCCGGGATGCACAGCTCGCACCCGCTCGACGAGTCGCTGCTGCGCGATGCGCGGCTGGTGCTGCTGCAGTTGCCGCGGGGCCTCGACGCGCTCGACGAGATCGCCTGGTCGATCGCGCGCTGGGCGCATCCCGAGGTGCGGGTGGTCGCCGGCGGGCGCGTGAAGCATATGACTCGTGCTCAGAACGAGGTGCTGGGCCGCTCCTTCGGCGAGGTCTCGGCGGGGCTCGGGTGGCGCAAGGCTCGGGTGTTGCGGGCGAGCGCGCGGCGTGACATCGGCCCCGCGCCGTTTCCGCAGTGGGGATCGGATGCTGCGCTCGCGTTTCGGGTTGCCGCGTTCGGGGCGACATTCGGGGGTGCCACGCTCGATCACGGCAGCAGGCTGCTGCTCGAAGGGCTGGGTGTGCCCGAAAGGCCTGGCGTGAAGCCCGCCCGTATCGTTGATCTCGGCTGCGGCAATGGGGTGCTGGCCGTTTCTGCGGCGCTGCGCTGGCCCGACGCCGAGGTTATCGCGACAGACCAGTCGGCCGCCGCGGTTGCTGCGGCTCGGCTCACCGCGGCAGAGGCGGGTGTGGCGGATCGGGTGGCGATCCACCGTGCTGATGCTCTTGAAGCCGTGCCCGATGGGTGGGCGGATCTGATCCTGCTCAACCCGCCGTTTCACACGGGGGCGACGGTGCACGCGGGAGTGGCGCACCGCCTGATCCGCGCGTGCCGTCGCGCACTCGCTCCCGGTGGCGAGCTGCGTCTCGTTTTCAATTCGCACCTGCGCTATCGGCCCCTCGTGGAGCGCGAGATCGGCCCGGTGCGCGAGGTTGCCCGAGACCGCACCTTTACGGTGCTGTCGGCGATGCGTCGCTGAGCTGGGTGTGCTCGCCAGTGCGGCCCACCGCTGCGCCGGCGAGGGTCGTCAGGCCTGACTATCGAGGGTGGTCAGGCCTTGCGGCGGCGCGGATTGCCCTGCTCTGCGCGGGCCCGAATGAGGTCGCGGGCCGAGATCTGGTGCACGCGCACACCGTAGTCATCAGCGCTGAGGCCTGACAGAAAACTGCCCGGATCCACTTCGAGCGCGGTGCCGAGGCGCACCAGCGTTTCGGCAGTCGGGCTGGAGACGCCGCGTTCGATCTTGCCGATGCTGGTCCAACTGATCTCCGCGAGCTCGCCGAGATCTTCCAGCGAGATACCAAGGTGCTGGCGGATCTCGCGTACGCGGCGGCCGATCTTTATCGCGGCTTCCGAGTGAATGTTTGGCACGCACCCAGCGTGCTCGACTCATGCATTCGGCACCAGGCCTTGCGAGCACTGGCTAAAAATGCCCAGTGTGTTCGCGCATTATTCGGTGAGGATGAAAGCCCGAACTCGCCCGACGGTGGCTGACCGTGGGCGTACTCTGGAAGCGACATGTCGAACGCCACACGGGAACTGCTGCTGCGTCTTGCCCCGAGCATCTACGGGCCGACAATCCTGTTCACCCTCGGTGCCTACGCCATGCTGCCGATCGTGCCCCTCATTGCGGTATCGCAGGGGGCCGGGCTGGGCCTCTCAGGAGTGATCGCCTCCACGGTGGTTGTCGGCAGGCTCGTCGGCAACCTGCCTGCCAGCTGGCTCGTGGCGCGGGCGGGTGAACGCATCGCGATGCTCATCGCCTCCGGCGTTGCCCTCCTGGGGGCCCTCGGAGTCGCACTCGCACCCGGCCTTGCCGTGCTCGGCGCCTCAGCGTTCGTGATCGGCTTCGCTGAGGCAGCGTTCGGGCTAGCGCGCCACTCCCTCATGACCACGCGCGTGCCCGTCACGTTCCGGGCCAGAGCGCTGTCGCTGATCGGCGGCTCCCACCGCTTCGGACGATTCGCCGGGCCGTTCCTCGCAGCAGGGCTGCTCGGGATCACCGGTGACCAACACGCCCCCGTCTGGGCGTTCGTCGTCTGCCTCGCGCTCACCGCGCTGCTCGTGGGCTTTGCCCCTGACCCCGAGCGGCTGCTCTCGCACGGCCCTGCCGGCGAGGCGGGCCCCGGTCGCGGAGCCGGGGCGCCACGAGGATCGGACGGCATGCTCTCCGCGATCCGCCACGGACACGCTCCGCTGCTGCGCATCGGCGGCTCCGCAGCGATCCTCTCAGGCCTGCGTTCCGTGAAAGACGTGCTGCTGCCGCTGTGGGGCGTCTCGATCGGTCTCGACGCGACGAGCGTGGCGCTCGTCGTCGGCATTGCAGGCACCATCGACTTCGCACTGTTCTATGCCAGCGGCCAGGTGATGGACCGCTTCGGGCGGCTCTGGGCGGCGCTCCCGGCCATGATCGCGATGGCGCTCAGCTTTCTGGTGCTCGCCGCCACCCACGATCTCCCCGGCGCGGCCTGGTGGCTGACGGGCTGCGCTGTGGTGATCGGGATCGGCAACGGCCTGTCGAGCGGCATTCTCCTCACGCTGGGAGCCGACCTCGCCCCGCGCGACAACCCCGCCCCCTACCTCGCCGCCTGGCGCACCCTCACCGACCTCGGGGGCGCCACCGCACCCCTCGCGGTCTCCGCGATCGCCGCGGCGTCCCTGCCGCTCGCGAGCGCCGTCGCAGGCATGCTCGCGGTCGCAGGCGCGGCAGGATTCGCGCGCTGGATCCCGCGCTACATTCCGCGTCTGCGGCCCCGTGTCGGCCGCAATCCCGATGCGGATCGCGGGGCCGACACGAGTGATCCCGGCCCAGGCGCCCCCTCCACCAGGTGACCGGATCCGCCACCGCCGCGCCGCGCAGCTCCCCGCTGCGCCGACTCGGGGCGCTGCTGCGCCGATTCTGAGGAGACGCTGCATACACTTGAGTGCGTTCGCCCACCGGCAAACGCCTCATCGACCGAAGGACTCCCGCACACCGTGAGCACCACCGATCGCCAGCAGCCGCTCCGAGTTCTCATCGGATGCGACACCTTCTCGCCCGACGTCAACGGGGCTGCTCGCTTCGCCGAACGTCTCGCAGCCGGCCTCGTGCAGCGCGGCCACGACGTGCACGTCGTCGCCCCGTCGAAGCGTGCGACCAGCGCCGGCACCTTCGCGGAGACCATCGAGGGCGAGCGCATGACTGTGCACCGGTGGACGAGCTGGCGGTGGTACCCGCACGACTGGCTGCGCTTCGTGCTGCCCTGGCGGGCCCGCTCATACGCTCGCAGACTGCTCGACTCCGTGCGTCCCGACGTCATTCACATCCAGTCGCACATCGTAGTGGGGCGTGCGCTCGCGAAAGAAGGAGCCAAACGCGGCATCCGCATCGTGGCCACCAACCACGTCATGCCGGAGAACGTGCTCGATTTCACCCTGCTGCCCGAGCGGGCAAAGCGCGTCTTCGTACGCTGGGGGTGGAACGACGCCGACCGCGTGCTCACCCGTGCCGCGGCAGTCACCACACCCACCCGCCGCGCCGCCGATTTCTTGGAACGCAATACCCACCGCCGTGGTGTGCTGCCCGTCAGCTGCGGCCTGCGCGCCTCCGACTACACCGCCGACCTCGAACCGCGCACCGCGAACAAGCTCGTGTTCGTCGGCCGCGTCACCCTCGAAAAAGAAATCGACGTGATCCTGCGTGCCATCCCGCGCATCGACCCCGCGTTCGATGTCAGCTTCACCATCGTGGGCGACGGCGACCAGCGCAAGAACCTCGAGAAGCTCGCCACCGAACTCGGCATCGCGGATCGTGTGCGCTTCACCGGACGCGTGAGCGACCAGCAGCTGCGAGCCCACCTCACCGAGGCGAGCGCGTTCGTCATCGCCTCGATCGCTGAACTGCAGTCGATCGCCACAATGGAGGCCATGGCCTCCGGGCTGCCGATCGTCGCCGCCAACGCGATGGCCCTGCCGCACCTCGTTCACGAAGGCGAAAACGGCCACCTCTTCCAGGCAGGCAACGATCGAGAACTCGCCGAACAGATCGAAGCAGTGCTGAGCCTCACGCCTGAGGAGTACCAGCGTATGCAGCGTGCATCGCTCGCGGCCGTGCAGGTGCACGACATCGACCGCACCCTCGACACCTTCGAAGCGCTGTACCGAGGCGAAGCCTGACCATGCACGTGCTCGTCGTCACCGATCAGCACGCCGAATCGCTCGGCGGCGTGCAGGTGGCGATCCGCCTGCAGCGGCGATACCTCGAACGGCTGGGGCACCGCGTCACCATCGTCGCGCCCGCGCTGCACCGCCAGGGGTACACCCCAAGCGACCCCGCCTACATCGACCTGCCCTCACGGCCGATCACCCGCGACCGCGAATACGGCATCGCCTGGCCGGGCCGCCGCACCGACCGGGCGCTCTCCCAGGCGCTCGCGCAGCTGCCCCCCGTCGACCTCGTGCACGTGCAAGGCGACTTCTGGGGTGCCATGATCGGGCTGCGCGCCGCCCGCGGGCTCGGGGCCGCGCGCGGTCTTCCCGGCGCCCTGCCGGTAGTGCACACGATGCACAACCACGTCGACGAGGGAACCCGTGCGGTCACCCCGCTTGCCCCGCTCGCGTTCTGGGGGCTGCGCGTGTGGCGGCGACTCGTGCTCGGGCGCGCGCGTGGCGAGGTGGCGAGGCGATCGAAGGGTGCCTGGCGTTACCTCGCAGAACTCGCCGCAGAGGCCAACGTGGTCACCGCCCCATCGCGTCACTTCGCCGACGAGCTGGAACGGCATGGTGTGGCCAGCGAGGTGCAAGTGACGCGCGGCGGCGTCGATGACGAGGAGATCGCCGGGGCGATCACGGCCCCCCGCACGCCCCGCAGCCGCCCGCGCCTCGTCTGGCTCGGTCGCATGAGCCACGAAAAGCGAGTGCTCGAATTCATCGACGCCATCGCCCTCGCCGACATCGACGCCGACGTCGTGCTGCACGGGGCGGGGCTGCTGCTGCCCAAGGTGCGCGAACGGATTGCGCGCGCCGGGCTCGCGGATCGCGTCACCATCGCCGGGCCCGTGCCCTACCGCGACGCGCTCGCCGCGATGCGCGACGCCGATGCGCTCGTGCAAACCTCGATGGGCTTCGAAACGCAGGGGCTCACCCCCTTCGAAGCGGCCGCGCTCGGCACGCCCACCATCTTCTGCGACCCCCAGATCGCCGAAGACGTTGACGCCTCGGTGGAGTGGCGGGTCGCCGATGCGAGTGTGGCCGCGCTCGCCGACACGCTGCGGCTCGCCGTCGGTGAGCTGGCTGTCGGCGTGCGGTCGGCAACCCGCGGCGCGGGGGGCGAGGGTGCGCGGATCGCGGATCCCGATCCGCTGCGCATCCCCGACGCCGAAGGCCGCCGTTTTCTGCAATCGGCCCAGACTGAGCGCCTGGTCGAGGTGTACGAGCGTGCGCTGGGCTCGGTGGACGGGCGCTGAGGCGACCCCGGCGCTCGTGGAATCTCCTCTCCTTTACTCTCCTCTCCCCACGCGCACCGATCGAGGTTTACGCACTTCGATCCGCTGTTTCAAGGTGCGTCAACCTCGATCGGTGCTGTTGGGGCGGGGGCGCTGCGGTTGGGAGCGGCGTGCTGCGAGGTGACGGCGCTGGCACGCTGAAGCCGGGCGATTTCCGATGGGCCCGATCGTCCGGTTAGAATGGGTGACGTTGTTCGCGTATGGAGACGTGCCGGAGCGGCCGAACGGACTTCACTGCTAATGAAGGGTCGGGCTTAAACCTGACCGGGGGTTCAAATCCCCCCGTCTCCGCCAGAGGAACAACACGCGAAGGCCCCGATGTCCCAGTGCGAACTGGGTTCGGGGCCTTTGTCTTGTCTTCGGCAGTGACGTCGATCGCGCTACCTTCCGCGCAGCCGCAATGTGGTGCGCCCCGCCGTTCTTCGGAGTGGCGCGGGCGTGTGCATGTGTCAGAACAGTGTTGCCGTGCCGTCGGTGGGGTAGTGCGGTTCCATCGCGCGAGCGAGGTCTTCCGAAGCGATCTGCGTCTCAGCCACGAGCCTCGCATCCCCGGGGCGCTCGGGATCGAGCCATTCGGCAGCGAAGTCCGCCGGGAGCGGGAGCGGCATTCGCGACTCGGTGCCGCCGCTGCTCTTCGACTTCACGGCCGAGGCCTTCCCTACCCCGCGCCGCGTGACCATCGCATAGCTGAGGCGCGTCTCTCCGGTCTCATCGTCTATGACGGTCGAAGTGACGGCCGCGATCCAGAAGACGGATCCATCGGCGAGAGACCACCGCGGTTTCCCCTCGTCGTACCAGGTTGCCGGGAGCAACGCCCGGTGCTGAAATGCGCGAGACCAGTGCCTCATGAGTGAGTCGTCCCTCGCGTTGAAACTGTTGCGGCCTCTGGGTCCGCTGCCATCTGCCCAAAGCGACCACCACCCGAGCGCGAGATGATCCCCGACAAGCACCGGGTTCAAGTTCTTCGCATGGCGGCCAGTAATCTTGGCGTGCCCGTTGTGTTGCGCGAACCAGTCGTTCAGCAAGGCCAGCGAACCGGGTTCACTGATCGGCTCGTCTTCTCCGGGGAGCGGAATCGGGGTGCCGTCGCCGCTGAGGCCATATGAAGCGCACATGCGCCCAGCGTATGTCCGTGTCGCCGCGCGCGAAAGCCCCGAATGGTCTCCTGAGGTTCCTTGCCAGGTGCCGGCTTTGCCTGCTGCGGTGCCTCCGCATGCCAGCTGCCGCCCTGCCTACGCGGGGCGATCCGCCTGATCTCCTCGCCGAAGCTCGACTGCACCGTGTATCGCAAGCTTGCGCGGCGGGCGGTGAAATGTCAGAGGCCCCGGCTACGCTCGGTGGCATGGCGATCCGAGAGAACCGAGAGCTCGATGCGGGAGCATCGCGCTATGACGCCGCCCATGCTGAGACAGTGATCGCTGAACTTGAAGCGCAGTACGCGGCCGGTGAGATCGAGCGGCACGCCTACCTTGAGAAGAAGCGCGGTCTCGTGCGCCTCTTTCTCAAGTCGACCACGCAGCCGAAGAAGCGCCGTCGCTCCTTCGAGAACTACGACGGCGAGTAGGGCGGCCGCGCGGCCGGTATGGCGGCGGAGCTTGCCGGCCGGGTCGCGCTCGAACTGCACACGAACCACCAGTGCAGTGGTGCAAGATGCCGCTTTCGCCAGAATCGTGCGCCTCGGTAGGCTCGCCGCATGACCACATTCGAGCAGCGCAGAACCGCAATCGTTACAGGCGCGGGGGCACCCGACGGCATCGGCTTCGCGATTGCGCGGCGACTGCTTCTCGCAGGCATGAACGTTGTGATCGGGGCAACCTCGGAGCGCATTCACGAGCGTCGTGACGAGCTCCTGGCCGAGCTGTCAGATCCCGGCGCCGGGCAACGAGTCAGAGCGAGCATCGGAGACCTCTCCCACGAAGCCGGGGCGGTCGCGATCGTCGAAGCAGCAGTCTCCGCCTTCGGGGGAGTGGACGTGCTCGTCAACAACGCGGGAATGACCTCCGTCACCGACCCCCAAGATCCTGCGGCTATCGATGGCATCGGGCTCGAAGGTTGGAACCACGCTCTGCAACGCAATCTGACGACGAGCTTTCTCGTCACTCGGGCGGCGTTGCCGTGGGTGAACGCGAGCCCTGCTGGCCGCATCATCATGATGTCCTCAGTGTCGGGGCCGCTGCTGGCCTACCGTGGTGACATCGGCTACCACGCGGCGAAAGCGGGCATGGTGGGGCTGGTGCGGGGCCTCGCCGTTGACGTCGCAGGGCACGGCACCACGGTGAACGCGATTGCTCCGGGGTGGATCCACACCGGATCTGCCACACCGCACGAAGACGCGATGGGTCTCGCGACCCCGTTGCAGAGGTCGGGCACACCCGACGAGGTCGCCGCCGTCGCTGAGTTCCTCGCATCCGAGGGCGCCTCGTACGTCACCGGGCAGCTGCTCGTGGTCGACGGTGGAAACTCGATCCAGGATGAAAAGGGGTAACTTCTCGGGAGTTGCCAGCAGCCCCGCTGGGGCGATCCGCCGCGAAGCAGCCTCGTGCACAGTGGGACGCTCCCCGCGATGGCGGTCAGCATGCGCGACCTTCGGTGCTGAGCTCGATGCCCAGCGCGGCTGATAGCGTGGGTCAGGTGCAGAGGACGTTGCAGGGCGTGCGCGCCTATCGGAACCTGGCAGCAGAGGTGTATCACCTGGACAAGCCTGTCGGGCACTCGTTCGGTGACGTGGAGTTCTACGGCGAGTTGCTCGCCGGGGCCACTGGGCCCATCTTCGAGCCAGCGGCGGGCAATGGACGAGTTCTGATTCCACTGGCGCTCGACGGCCACACGGCCAGCGCCGCCGAGCCATCGCCAGACATGCGACGGCTGTTCGAGCAGGCGGCCGCCGCGGCCGGAGTCGACGTGCCCGTGGGGAGCGGGCTGTTCACCGATATTGACGCGGTCGAAGCCTACGAGGCGGTGATCATTCCGGCGGGGTCGATTCAGCTGCTCACCTCACCTGCCGAGACTCGAGCGGCATTGACTCGCATGCACCGATCGCTTGTCGCTGGCGGTCGGCTGATCTTCGATCTCGACGCTCTCGGCGGATTGTTCGCCTCGAGCGCGAGCGCTCGCTCCTGGCCGACCGATGATGGACTGATCACTCTCACCGAGACCATCGAGAGCATTGACCCCTCGACGCAAACCCGAACCTCGCAGCTGCGCTACGAGCGGTGGGTGGATGGTTTGCTTGCCGAGTCGCAACTCGAGCATTTCATCCTGCGTTTCTGGGGCTTGCACGAGATGTGCGCCCTGCTCGAACTGTGCGGCTTCGTCGACGTGGAGTTGCACGGTGACTACCGACGGGGTGCGCCGGTGACCTCCAGCACGGAGGTCACCACCGTTGTTGCAGCGAAGGCCGCGGCGACCAGCAGGCCGTAAGACCTCGAACGGGCATTCGGCTGGTTCGGCAGCTGAGGGCTTTGCGGTGCTCCGTGCGATGCCTACGATGGGCGGTATGCCCCGCTTGCACGCGAGAGACGTCGTCGACGTGTTCGTCTACACCGCCGTTCTCGCCATTTTCGCCGAGGTCTTCCCCGAGGTGATCAGTGAGTCGTTCCTCACCTCGTTCGTCACGGCGGTGCTGATGAAGGCGGTCCTCGAAGGCGTCGTGAGAGTGAAGGTTCGGGTCGTCGCGAGATTCAAGCAGGCCGATACCGTGCAAGGTCGTGCGGTATCCGCCGTTGCGCTCGTCCTCGTTGCGGGCGGCAGCAAGGCACTCATTCTTTGGCTCACCGACGCCGTGCTTGGAGATGCTGTGTACCTGGGCGGGTTTTTCTCGGTCACACTGCTAGTGGTTGTGCTGATGCTGTCGCGCGCCGGTGTGAGGTGGCTCATCGATTGAGTTGGTCGGCACGGAACCGATGCGCAGCACAGCGCAGGCGCGCGGCGCAATTCCGTCCGGACAGCACGGAGGCCCCCACCGTAATGGAGGCCGACGCTACTCCCGGCGGGGGTGCCCAGGAGAGGGCTTGTGTGGAGGAGGCGGTTCTGTTGGCGCGATCAACATGTTCGCGATCCGCCGCAAAGAATCACTGAAATGTGGTTTGCGCCCGCCCCTGGGCTCAAAAGTCAAGGGGCTGACCTGGCGGGGCTCCACCCCCGAAGCTGGAAACAATTCCCGGCAATGTGCCGGCGGCGCAGCCGGCGAGCCTGAACGGCTCGGGATGGCTGAGCGTCGGTGCACACGCCCGGCTCGAGCGTGGTGAACGGGAGATGCAGGATGGTGATGAGGGACGCCGGTTCCGAGCCCCGCACGGTTGGGGTGGAGGAGGAGCTGCTGCTGGTGGACGGCCGGTCGGGGCAGCCTGTCGCGGTGGTCGACGCGGTGCTCGCGGCCGCGGTGGGGGCACCCGACGAGGAGTCTCCTGGCCTTGAGCGGGAGGCGAAACGGGAGCAGCTTGAGGTGGTCTCGCCCCCGTGCCGCACCCTCGACGAGCTCGCGCGATCCATCCTCCTCGGCCGCCGCCGAGCGGATGATGCTGCCCGGCGGGTCGGGGTGCGTGCTGCTGCGCTCGGCACGAGTGTGCTTCCCGTCGATTCGCACGTCACGCCAAGCCCCCGCTATGCCGCAATCGGCAAGCGCTTCGGTGTCACGATGCGGGAGCAACTGACCTGCGGTTTTCACGTTCACGTTGCCGTCTCCGATGACGCCGAGGGAGTGGCGGTGCTCGACAGAATCAGGCCGTGGCTGCCCGTGCTGCTCGTGCTGAGCGGCAACTCGCCGTTCTGGCGGGGCGAGAACACCGGTTACGCGAGCTACCGCTATCAGGCCTGGGGGCGTTGGCCCTCGGCTGGTGTGTACGATCGTTTCGGCTCGCCGGCGGAGTACCATCGCGTCGTCGCATCGCTGATTGCGAGCGGTGTAGTGCTCGACCCCGGCATGATCTACTTTGATGCCCGCCTGAGCGCCCACTATCCCACTGTCGAGGTGCGGGTGGCCGATGTGTGCATGGACGCTGAAAATGCGGTGGTGATCGCGGCGCTGGTGCGTGCGCTTGTCGAGACCGCCGCTCGCGAGTGGCGCGGTGGCATCGAGCCCGTGTCAGCCGAGAGCGCGGTGCTGCGGCTCGCGATGTGGTCGGCGAGTCGGTTCGGGATCGGCGGCACGGGTTTGGTGGATCCGATTGCCGGCGCCCCTCGCAGCCCCCGTGCCGCCGTGTCGGAACTGCTGAGCCACGTTGCCGCTGCGCTGGATCATGCCGGGGACCGTGCGCGAGTGGAGCGCGGGGTGACCCGCATGCTCGCCGAAGGCACTGGGGCGGATCGGCAACTCCGGGTGCTGTCGGAGGGCGGTAGCCTGCGCGCCGTGGTGATGGACGCCGTGGAGTTCACGAATCGCGGATCAGCTGCGTCAAGCGCACCGTCGGCGGCGTAGGGCAGGACTGGACGGGGCGTGATCCCGGCGACGAAGGTTGCGGGGCTGAAGTGGGCGAGGCTGAGGTTCTTTGAGCTGCAGTGTTTGGGGCTGGCGTTTTCGGTGCGCTCAGATGAGCCGCTCGGGGCGGTAATGCGGAAGCGGGATCGTGGCCTCGAGTTCGTCGTCTTCGATGACTGTGGCAGCGGCTGGGGCTACGGGTGGCTGCGTAGTGTCGGTCATTGCTGCTCCTCGGTGTCTCTCTGACGGCGCTTCTCTGACGGCGCGTCTCGGTCTGTGCGGGAAGCCTCAGTATCCGGCAAGACCGGCCCGCACAGGAGGGGCTGGCGCACCTACCCATCGCCCGCTACTATGCCCTGCCCTGCCCTGCCCTGCCTTCTCTGCTCTCCCATTCCTCTTCCCGCTCTCTTCAAGGCGTGAATCGCAGTTCAAACTGAGCTTTTGGGTGGGCTTCTCCGCCTGAACTGGGGAGCAGGAGCGGAGGAGGTCCTGGGTGGGGAGGGGGAGTTTGGGCAGGGCAAAGCAATGGGAAAGGGGCTGGCGCAGGGAGGGGTGAGGGCGCAGGCATACCCGAGGGAGGAAAACGAAAACACCCCGTCGCTGTGCGACGGGGTGTTTCTCTTGGTGCGCCCCGAGGGATTCGAACCCCCGACCTTCTGATCCGTAGTCAGATGCTCTATCCAGCTGAGCTAGGGGCGCATGTTGGTTTCACCAACCAGAAGAACATTACACGACTCGGGGGACCTCTTCAAATCGAGGCCGCTGCGGCGTCGCGCGGGCGTGTCGCGGGAGGGGGAGAGGCGGCGTGCGGTGGCGGACCCGGGAGGAGGCGAAGACCTCTGGCGCGCGGTCCCAGCTGTCGGCGGGTCTGGCTTGCTCGCGCGCACCTCGCGCTCTGCTGCTCCACCACCTCCGGCCCGCCGAGACTCCCGGTACCCTGGGTCGAGTGACGGAGACCACGAACGAGCCCCTCGACATGCCCAGCTTTCCCGAGTCGAGCGCCGAACTTGCGCGCGCAGAATCCTTGATCCTCGAGATTCCCGACTACCCGAGCGCTGGCATCCTCTTCCGCGACATCACCCCGTTGCTCGCCGATGGCACGGCGTTCCGCGCCACCGTCGACGCGCTCATCGCCCCGTTCCGCGGCACCTTCGACGTCGTCGCAGGGCTTGAAGCGCGCGGCTTCCTGCTCGCGAGCGCCGCCGCATACGCCACGGGTGCAGGCCTGATGCCGATCCGCAAGGCGGGCAAGCTGCCCCGGCCGGCGGCGAACGTCGGCTACGCCCTCGAGTACGGCATCGCCGAGGTTGAAGCTCACGCAGACTTCCCCCGCGGTTCGCGAGTGCTCGTCATCGACGACGTGCTCGCCACGGGCGGCACGCTCGCAGCCGCGCATCAGCTGCTGCGCGAGCTCGACTACGAAGTGGCGGGTACCGCGGTGCTCTTCGAGATCGACGGTCTGGGTGGCCGGGAGGCGATCCGCGACCCGCAGCTGCACACGGTCTTCCACAGCTGAAGCCGCCGCGGCACCGCCCCCGAGAGGCGCGCAACACCCGGCGCTGCGCGCCATCCCCCGGCAGCGAGGCAGAATAGTCACATGACCCACACCGATGCCACGCGCGCGTTCTTCGCGGCCCGCGACCAGCTGCTCGAACTCGCCGGTGATCCGGCTCGCGCCCGTGCCGAGTTCCGCTGGCCCGACGTGGGGCCGAGCTTCAACTGGGCCCACGACGTGTTCGACGCGATCGCGGAGGGCAACGATGACACGGCGCTGTGGATCGTCGAAGCCGACGGCCGCGAGCAGAAGCGCAGCTTCGCACAGATGCGGCAGCGCTCCGATCAGGTCGCCAACTGGATGCGCGGCATTGGTGCACGCAAGGGCGATGTTGCGATGCTCATGCTCGACAACCGGATCGAGCTGTGGGAGATCATGCTTGCCGCGCTCAAGCTCGGCGTAGTGATCCTGCCGACCTCGACGGTGCTCGGCGCGCACGAACTGAGCGACCGTATCGACAGGGGGCGCGTGCGCTGGGTGTTCGCCGCCGCGAGTGACGCCCTGAAATTCGCCGAGGTGCCCGGCAGCTATAACCGTGTCGGTGTCGGCTTCGAGCAGGCGAGCCAGGATCAGCGCGCCGCCCTCTTCGACTGGCACCGCTACGAAGAGTCAAGCGCCGCGTCGCTCGCCCCGATCCCGCGCACGACCGCGAGCACCGATCCCTCGCTCATCTACTTCACCTCCGGCACCACGAGCCTCCCCAAGATCGTGGAGCACTCGCACACCAGCTACCCGCTGGGTCACCTCACCACCACCGCCTGGATCGGGGTGCGCCCCGGCGACGTGCACTCAGTGGTGAGCGCGCCCGGCTGGGGCAAGCACGCCTGGTCGAGTTTCTTCTCGCCCTGGAACGTGGGCGCCACGATTTTCGTGCTGAGCTACGCCCGCTTCGACGCTGAGCATTTCGTGTCAGAGCTCGACCGTGCGGGCGTCAACACGTTCTGCGCGCCGCCCACGGTGTGGCGCATGCTCATCCAGCACCGTTTGGAGCACAAACCGCGCGCGCTGCGCGAACTGCTCTCGGCCGGGGAGCCGCTCAACCCCGAAGTGATCGCCCGCATCAAGGAGTGGTGGGGGCTCGAGATCCGTGACGGCTACGGCCAGACCGAAACCACCGCCCTCATCGGCAACATGCCAGGCGACCCCATCGTGCCCGGTGCGATGGGTATTCCGTTGCCCGGGGTTGACGCGGTGCTCGTCGATCCGCTCACCGGCGTGGAAGCCGCTGAGGGGGAGATCTGCCTGCGGCTCGCTCCGAGCCAGCCCGTGAACCTCATGACCGGCTACTTCGGCAACCCTGAGGCCACCGCGAAGGCCACCGCTGGCGGGCTCTTCCACACTGGCGACGTCGCCGAGCGCGACAGCGAGACAGGCGTGCTCACCTTCGTGGGGCGCACCGATGACATCTTCAAGTCGAGCGACTACAAGGTGTCGCCGTTCGAGGTGGAGAGCGCGCTCATCGAGCACGAGTTCGTCGCTGAGGCTGCCGTAGTCGGCGCCCCTGACGATACCCGCCTCAACGTGACGAAGGCGTATGTCGCGCTCGCTGCAGGCACGTCAGGCGACGCCGATACGGCTCGCGCGATCCTCGCTCACGCCCGCACCGCGCTGCCGCCCTACATGCGCGTGCGCCGGGTGGAGTTCTTCGAACTGCCCAAGACCTCGTCGGGCAAGATCCGCCGTGTCGAGCTTCGTGAGCGTGAGATCGCCGCGCATCGCGCGGGTGAGCGGATCGCCTCAGAGTGGCGCGAAGAGGATTTTCCCGGCCTCAAGGGCTGAGGGGTCGCACTCGGCGCGGTTGCGGTGCCGCTCGGCGAGCAGCACCGCTCACTGCGCGGACGCGCTGAGCAGCGCGTGGCAGCGGGTGACGCGCTCGCGCCACCACTGTGCGCGTTCGGCCGGGGCCGCGAAGCGGGTGAGCTGCGCGGGGTCGAGTGGGGGGCGGCGCACCTCGATCTCGCCGCCGTTCGGCAGCAGCGGATCGACGGTCACGTCTCCCTCCAACAATGCGGCCGTACCGAGGCCGCACGCCCCGGCGAGCACGGCACCGGGTGCGGTGACGCTGGGGGGTGCGGATCCCGGTTCGCCGGGGGGTCTTCGCTGCGAGCCGGGCTGCGAGCCATGCTCGCCCTCGCTGGCGGCGAGGGGCAGTGCCGCGGCGAGATGCAAGCCCATCGCGATGCCCACTGAGGTGTCCAGCGCGCTCGACACGACTACGGGCAGGCCTGCCTCGGCCACGATGCTGAGCGTGCGCCGGATTCCGCCCAGCGGCTGCGCCTTCACGATCAACAGATCCGCCGCGCCGGCCCGCGCCACCGCGAGCGGGTCGGCAGCCTTGCGCACGCTCTCGTCTGCGGCGATGCGCACGAGTGGGGAGGTGCGGACTTCTAATCCGAAGGTCGCAGGGTCGTTGCCGCGCAGCGGGCTCGAACCCGCTGATGCTGCGCCCAGTCGCCGGCGCACCTCGGCGAGCTCATCGACGCCGACGCACGGCTGCTCTGCGTAGTCGAGGTCGAACTCGGCGAGCGCTCGCAGCGCCGCCACCGCCTCCTCAACCCCCCAACCGGCATTCGCGTCCACGCGCACCAGCGCGTCAGGCCCCATCGCTTCGCGCACCGCACGCACCCGTGCCACATCGTCGGCGAGCGTCTGGCCCCGCTCGGCCACCTTCACCTTCGCGGTGCGGCAGCCGGGAAAGCGGGCGAGGATCTCCGGCACCCGATCCGCCGCCACCGCTGGCACTGTTGCGTTCACCTCGACGCGGTCACGCAGTGTGACCGGCTGCTCACACCAGCCGAAATCGAGGGCGGCCGCCAGCCACGCCGCCGACTCGGCATCGCCGTACTCGAGAAACG
Source organism: Leucobacter sp. VD1 (assembly GCF_037150695.1). Classification (NCBI taxonomy): domain Bacteria; kingdom Bacillati; phylum Actinomycetota; class Actinomycetes; order Micrococcales; family Microbacteriaceae; genus Leucobacter; species Leucobacter sp. VD1. Next base: position 189,610 of record NZ_JBBCPO010000002.1, on the reverse strand, counting down.
GTGAGAACTCGCTCGCCCCCAGCGGCGCATCGAAGATCGCCGCCTCCCGCACCGAGATGCCGCGAAACCGCGTGCTGGTGGGGATCGCGACCACGCGCATCACCGCGAGCACCTCGTCGAGCGGGGGAAGGGCGGCCCGGGCATCACTCATGCTCCGATCCTGCCACGGTCCTCTCGAACTCGTGCCCGTACGGGTGGTGCGCGGCGCGAACGCGGGGCTACGCTGGCGGCATGAGCACCAGGGCCGACACCATCGAATTCCTCACCGACCAGCTGAGCGCCCTGCCGACGATCCGCAGCCGCAAAATGTTCGGTGAATACTGCCTGTACTGCGACGACAAGCCCGTCGCGTTCGTGTGCGACGACGAACTCTTCGTGAAACCCACCGACGCCGGCCGCGCATACCTCGGCACACCCGATGAGGCCCCCGCCTACCCCGGCTCGAAGCTCTACTTCCGGGTGAGCGGCGACCGCTGGGAAGACCGCGAATGGCTCACCGCCCTCATCGACCTCACCGCGGCGGCGCTCCCCGCCCCGAAACCGAAGAAGCCGCACAAGTAGGCTGGGGGTATGACGCAGCGCGATCCGCACCCCGCACCGCAGACCCCGCAGCCCGAGCGGGTCTCCGATCTGTTCGACCCAGCCGAGTGGGAAACCGCGCCCGGCGCCGAACGCTACACCGACATCACCGCGCACCTCAGCCTCGACGGCCGCATCGCGCGCATCGCCTTCGACAGGCCGGAGGTGCGCAACGCCTTCCGCCCGCACACCGTCGACGAGCTCTACGACGCCCTCGAACGGGTGCGGGTGAACCCGCGCGTGGGCGTGGTGCTGCTCACCGGCAACGGGCCCTCGCCGCGCGACGGCGGCTGGGCGTTCTGCTCGGGCGGCGACCAGCGCATCCGCGGCCGTGACGGCTACAAGTACAGCGACTCTGAGACGAGCGTCGGCCCCGAAGCTACCGCGCGGGCCGGTCGCCTGCACATCCTCGAAGTGCAGCGGCTGATCCGATTCATGCCAAAGGTCGTCATCGCGCTGGTGCCCGGTTGGGCGGCGGGGGGCGGGCACTCGCTCAATGTGGTGTGCGACCTTACGATCGCGAGCCGCGAGCACGCCAAGTTCAAGCAGACCGACGCAGATGTGGGATCGTTCGACGCCGGCTACGGCAGCGCCTATTTCGCACGCCAGGTGGGGCAGAAGAACGCGCGCGAGATCTTCTTCCTCGCCCGCGAATACGATGCGGATCGCGCCCGCGAGATCGGCGCCGTCAATGAGGTTGTGGCGCACGCAGACCTGGAGCGCACCGGCATCGAGTGGGCCCGCACCATCCTCGGCAAGTCGCCCACTGCGATCCGCATGCTGAAGTATGCAATGAACGCTGTGGATGACGGGATCGTGGGCCAGCAGCTCTTCGCCGGCGAGACCACGCGCCTCGCCTACGGCACCGACGAGGCCGTCGAGGGCCGCGACTCCTTCCTCGAGAAGCGCGAGCCCGACTGGTCGCCATTCCCTTACCACTACTAGGGGGGTGCCGCGGCTGCGCTTGCGGTGCGGGCGCGGGGGCGCGCGCGGGGAGCAAACCGCAGGTGTAGCCTGGCAGGGATGACGAAACCCAGCCAGCGACCACCGGGCTGGGCGACGGTCGCTGCTCTCGCCTTCGTCGGCCTGATCTCGGCCTTCATGTTCACGCTGGTGGTGCCGCTGCAGGCCGAACTGCCCGAGCTGCTGCAGGCCTCCCGCGAAGACACCTCCTGGGTGGTGACGATCACCCTGCTCGTGGCCGCTGTCGCGACCCCCATCTCGGGCCGGCTCGGTGACATGTACGGCAAACGTCGTGTGATCTTTGCGCTGCTCGTGGCGCTGATCGTTGGGTCGTTCGTTGCGGCGCTGTCGTCGTCGATCATCGGGGTGATCGTGGGGCGCGGCCTGCAGGGCCTCACGACGGGGGTGATCCCGCTCGGGATCGCGATCATGCGCGACGTGCTGCCGCCCGCCCGCCTCGGCACCGCGGTGGCCCTCATGAGCGCGACGATGGGCGTGGGCGGCGCCGTCGGCATGCCGCTCGCAGCACTGATCGCCGAGACCGCCGACTGGCACACGCTGTTCTGGATGTCGGCCGCTCTGGGGGCGTTGGGGATCGTGGCGGTGCGGTTCGCTGTGCCGGAAGACACCCTTATCACCGGCGGGCGTCTCGACGTGATTGGGGCGTTCGGCTTGGCTGTGGGCTTGACAGGCCTGCTGCTATTTGTGTCGCGCGGCTCTGTCTGGGGCTGGGGCTCACCGCTTGCGCTCGGCTCGGTCGGAGCTGGTGTGGTGGTGTTGCTGATCTGGGGTGCCTACCAGTTGCGGGCGCGAGATCCGCTCGTCGATCTCCGGGTGGCGGCCCGGCCGACGGTGCTGCTGACGAACCTCGCCGCAATCGGTATGGGGTTTTCGCTGTTCGGATCGAGCGTGACGTTCCCGCAGTTGCTCGAAATGCCGCGAGAAACCGGTGCGGGTTTCGGCCTCACCATGATCGAGGCGGCCATCTGCATCATGCCGTCGGGCCTCATCATGATGGTGCTATCGCCGCTGTCCGGCAAGCTTGAGCGGGTGTTCGGTGCGCGACCGCTGTTCACGATCGGCACCTCTTCGATCGTCGTCGCCCACATCTTTATCCTGCTGTGGGCGAGCGAGGTGTGGCACGTGGTGGTGGCGAACGCCATGATCGGCGTGGGGATCGCGTTCTCGTTCGCGGCGATGCCGATGATCATCATGGGCGCGGTGCCCGCTCACGAGACCGGGGTTTCGAACGGACTGAACGCGCTGTTCAGCTCCATCGGAACGTCGAGCGCATCGGCCGTGATGGGCGGCGTGCTCGCTGCGATGAGCGTGGAGCATGAGGGGCGTTCCGTGCCCACCCCTGAGGCTTTCGCAACCTGTTTCTGGATCGCGCTCGCCGCGGCTGCGGTGGCCACGGTGCTCACCCTGCTCATTCCGCGCGGGGGCAGCCCGGAGCCTCGCCCTGCGTTGCCCGCCGCCACCGAGTAGCCTGGAACGGTGACTGCGCCCAACGGACTCCGCACCATCCCGACAGGGGATCGCGCCTGGCTTATGGCCGCGCTCGGCGATGCGCTGAGCGGCGGTGCGCCGATCCTCCCGGTCGCCGACGAAGGCGTTGACGCCGAGGCTATCGCGGCGCTACAGCACGCCGAACTGCCCGAGGGCACCGCGGTTGTGGTGCGCACCTCGGGGTCGAGCGGGGTGCCGAAAGCGGTTGCGCTGTCGGCGGGTGCCCTGCGCGCCGGCGCCGAGGCCACGCATGAGCGTCTCGGTGGCGACGGGCAGTGGCTGGTCGCCCTGCCTGCGCATCTGATCTCGGGGTTGCAGATGCTGGTGCGCAGCGAGGTTTCGGGGATTCCACCGCGCTTCTTTGATGCGATCGGCGGCTTCGACCCGGCAGCACTGCTCGACAGCGCTGAAGGCCTCGATGGGAAGCGACGCTACGTTTCGCTGGTGCCGCTGCAGTTCTCGCGTCTGCTCGATCTCGCTGAGCGTGATCCCGCCGCAGCGGATGCCCTGCGCCGCTTCGATGCGGTGCTCGTGGGTGGGCAGGCGGTGTCGTTGGAGATGCGTCGGCGCGCGCATGAGCTCGGCGTTGCGCTGAAGCGCAGCTACGGTATGACCGAGACGGCGGGCGGTTGTGTGTACGACGGGGTCGAGATCGGCGATGCGCGGGTGCGGATCCGTGAGGGTGAAGTGCAGCTCGCCGGCCCGTCGTTGGCGCTGGGCTACGTCGGCGACGCGGCGCTCACCGCCGAGCGTTTCGTGGAGGATCGGGATCGCGACGGTTCAGTGCGCCGTTGGTACCGCACCGGCGATGCCGGCGAGCTGCTGGGCGGCATGCTCACCGTGACGGGGCGGCTCGACAGGGTGGCTATCTCGGGCGGCGTCAATGTGTCGCTCGATGAGGTGGAGCGGGTGCTTCGCGAGTTCTCGGGCTGGGCGAGCGCGGTTGCGGTGTCTACCCCGCACCCCGAGTGGGGTGAGCGGGTGAGCCTGGTGGTCGAGACTGGCAAGGCAGAAGCCGACGTCGAGGGCACTGAGGCCGCGCCGCCGCGGGCCACGTTCGACGAGGTGCGGGCCGCGATCCGGGATCGCCTCGGTGTCGCGGCCACCCCGGTGTGGGCGACTGAGACTGATGAGCTGCCGCGCCTCGCGGGAGGGAAACCCGATCTGCGGGCGATCGAGCAGTGGCTGGAGCAGCTGCGCGCGAGTTTCCGCGAGACGCGGGCCGCAGCAGGGGAGGAGCAGGAGTGAACGCGAAGGATCGGCGCAAGTCGGGCAATCCGGCGGTGCGGGCCGCCGCTGAACGGCAGGTGAGTTCGGGGGAGGCACCGCGCATCACCTGGCGCAACTGGGTGGGCGGCGCGCGGCTGCGCACCTTGCCTCTCGCGGTCGCCCCGGTGGCTGCGGGATCGGGCGTGGCGCACATGGTGCAGGGTTTCTCGCTGCCGCTCGCGCTGCTCGCGCTCGCCGTCGCCGTGTTTCTGCAGATCGGCGTGAACTACGCCAACGACTATTCCGACGGCATCCGCGGCACCGACGCGTACCGGGTCGGCCCAGCCCGGCTCACGGGCTCGGGCCTCGTCAACCCGAAGCGCGTGCTCGCGGCGGCGCTCGTGTTCTTCGCGCTCGCCGCCGTTGCGGGCCTCGTTGCCGTGGTGCTGAGCGGCCGCTGGTGGTTCTTAGCGCTGGGCGTGGTCGCGATCCTCGCGGCCTGGTTCTACACGGGCGGCAAGCGACCCTATGGCTACGCCGGGCTGGGCGAGGTGATGGTGTTCATCTTCTTCGGCATCGTGGCGACCGTCGGCACGGTCTACCTCCAGACCGATGTGCAGACGCAGGAGGCGTGGATCACGGGTGCCGCCGTTGGCCTGTTCGCGGTGGCCGTGCTGGTGGTGAACAATCTGCGCGATATTCCCACAGACAGGCTTGCGGGCAAGAAGACCCTGGCCGTGCGCATGGGGGATCGCGCCTCGCGAGCCCTCTACATCGCGTGCGTGCTGCTGCCGTTCGCGGTGCCCGCGCTCTACGGCTTCGTGAACCCAGGCATGGTGCTGGTGTGGTTCGTGCTGCTGATCGTGGCCCCCTGCGTGCTCATCGTGATCACGGCGAAAACACCGCGCGAGCTGATCCTCGTGCTGCAGCTCACCAGCCTCGCTGCGCTCGCCTATGGTGTGCTTGTGGGCATCGCCTTCGCGTTCTAGCGTTGCCGCAGCGGGTCACTCCTTCGCGGCCCGCTCGGCCACTCGCACGTCGAGCGGAAAGTCGACGGGAGCTGCACCGAAGAGCAGCCGCCCCGCGGCCTCGGCCGAGGCCTGCACTGCCTCAGCGACGGCGTCGGCCTGCGCAACCGGAGTGTGCACGATCACTTCGTCGTGCAGAAAGAACACGAGGTGCGGGCGGTGTTCGAAGACGGGGCCCGACGCGGGCGCGGGCGGCACACCGTCGACGGCGGGCATGGCCGCGAGCCGCAGCCGCAGTTCAGCGAGCCAGGCGAGCGCCCACTCTGCAGCCGTGCCCTGCACCACGAAGTTGCGGGTGAACCGCCCGAAGTCGCGCGCAGTGCGGCGGGCCCGCGCCTCGTCGCGCGGCGTGGCCGAGGGCAGGCTCGCGAGCGCCTGCAGCTCGGCCCAGTGGGGGCCTGGCGGCGGCGAAGATCGGCCGAGCCAGGTCGAAACGACGCCGCCCTGCTCGCCGATCTCGGCGGCGCGATCCACGAGTCGCATCGCAGCGGGGAAGCTGCGTCGCAGCCGTGGCACCAGCCTGCCGCTGTCGCCAGTGGTCGCGCCGTACATGGCACCGAGCACGGCGATCTTGGCCTCTTGCCGGCTCGCGACAATACCGCTCTCGACGATGCCGGAGTAGAGATCCTTGCCCGATCCCGCCGCCGCCATCGCCCGGTCGCCCGACATGGCTGCCAGCACGCGCGGTTCGAGCTGCGCGACATCGGCAGTTACCAGCATCCATCCGGGATCGGCGCGCAGCGAGGGGCGCAGGGCGCGGGGCAATTGCAGAGCACCCCCGCCGCTCGACGCCCAGCGGCCGGTGACCACACCGCCGGGCACGTAGACCGGCCGGTATCTGCCGTCGCGCACCCACTCATCGATCCAGGCCCAGCCGTTGGCAGTGAGTAGCCGGGAGAGCTTTTTGTATCGCAGCAGCGGTTCGATCGCCGGGTGCTCGCTCTCCATCAGCTCCCAGCGTGACGTCGACGCGACGTCGATGCCTGCCCGTCGCAGCGCGCTCAGCAGTTTGGGCGGTGAGTCGAGGCTCGCCGCCGGATCGCCGAGTGCTGCCCTCACCTCATCGGCGAGCGCCACCATGCGCGCGGGCTTGGCGCCGGCGACGGGTCGCGGCCCGAGTGCTTCGCTCAGCAAGCGGTCGTGCTCGGCGGCATCCCAGGGCACGCCGGCGCTGCGCATCTCGACGGCCACGAGCGCGCCGGCCGACTCTGCGGCGAGCAGCAGCCGAATACGGTTCGGGTCAGAGGATGATGAGATCGCGGCGAGCTGCCGTTCGAACTCTGCACTTGCTGACTCCGGGTCGTGCGGCACCGTCGGCGGCCCAGTGCCGCCCGCGTCGAGCTCGAAGAGCGTCGATTCGTCGGAGGGAGTATCGGCGTCGATGCCTGGTGCGGCGTTCCACTCGTGAGCCGCGAGCAGCGCTGCGCGGTCGCTGACCAGTTCGCTCTGCCGCAGAATCGTGTGAGAGAGCCGCAGATCGTGGCAGCGCTCCACGCGCACGCCGGCGGCAAGCAGCTGCGGATACCAGCTCGGCGCGTCGCTCCACACCCAGCGCGTGGCTGTGCTGCCGCACTCCCGCTCGGCGACGAACGGCGGCAGAGCTTCGGCTGCGAGGCGCACGGGCTCGCCTCGGCTGCCGTCGGCGCGCACGTCGACGACGCTCACCGCGCCGTCGCTGCCGCGACCCAGCAGGCTCCACCGGGGCTGCTGTTGCGGCGTGCTCGTCTCAGTCACACGTCCACGCTACTGCGCACCACCGACACTGCCGCCGGCCTCAGCCGCTCTACGATCTCCGCCCGGTGGCCGACTCGGCCGCGGCCGTACCCGGTGGCCGCCGCGCGCTCAGGGGCGGTCGGAGTGTGCGGGGTCCGCGTCGGCCTCGCGCCTCGGCTCGGCCGAGGCAGCTTCACCCGATGCCGCCGCGCCAGCGACCTCCGCCGCCTCCGCCGCATCCATCGCGTCGTCTTCGATGATGTCGTCGGCTGTGCGGTCGCGGTTGCGCCACTCGTAGATGCTCTCCGACGCGGTCTCGCGCGATTTCGAGAGCAGCAGCACCGACAGGGACACGCTGATGAGCGCCGCCAGCACCGCCGCGATGAGCGCGGACACCATCATCGAGAACTGCAGCGAGAGCCCCAGTACGTAGAGGAGGGCGAACGGCACTGCGAAGAAGAGCAGACGCAGTGCGGTGTAGGTGATCCAGGCGGAGCGGGGGTTCTTCACGGGCACGAGTGTAGCGAGGCATGCTGAGCCGACGCCGAACTCCGGGGGCCGGAACCCTGACAGGCCGTGTTCGCGGGCCCCGGCTGCGCCCCGCGATCCGCCATCTGCACGTGCAGCAGCAGAGTAGCCGTCTGCTGCACCGCCGCAACCGAGATGCTCAGCGGTCACGTTCGGCACAGTCGGGGTCGGTAGCATGGGTGTATGGTGCGATTCGTGATTATCGGAATCGTCATTGCCGTGGCGTTCACGCTGTATGCGCTTGTCGATGCGGCGATGACTGACGGATCGCGTGCGCGGGGCGTGTCGAAGCCGGTGTGGGTGGTGTTGGTGGTGTTGCTGCCGGTGATCGGTGGTGTGCTCTGGTTCATGATCGGCAAGGGAGCGCCCCCTGCGCAGCGGCCCACGCCGCCAGACGACGATCCGCGATTCACGGGCACTCGGATGTCTTCGGCTGATCTCGATTCGCATATGCGCGATCTTGAGCAGCGGTTGCGCGATCTCGATGCCGAGACGTTTCCCGGTGAAGATGAGCGGCCTGCCTCCGAGGGTGAAGCGCGGGGCGAGGAGCAGCCCGGGCCCGACGACGACACGGCCCAGAAGTGACCGACGCGTCGCACAGCTCTAATCAGAACGGCGGCCTCGCTGCGGCCTCGGTGTTCGCGGTTGAGCTGCTCGGTGAGCTGATCCGGCGCGGTGTGAGCGATGTTGTGGTGTGCCCGGGATCGCGCTCGCAGGCCCTTGCTCTCGCTGCGGCTGCTGCCGAACAGGTCGGCGCGATCAGGCTGCATGTGCGCCTCGATGAACGCTCGGCGGCGTTTTTCGCGCTGGGCGTTGCACGTGAAACAGGGATGCCGGCCCCGGTGATCGTGACGAGCGGCACGGCGGTTGCCAATCTGGCGCCGGCGGTGCTTGAGGCTCACGAGGCACGGGTGCCGCTGCTGCTGATGACTGCGGATCGCCCCGATGAGCTGCGCGGGATGCGCAGCAATCAGACCACGCGGCAGGCGGGGTTCTTCGGCCCTGTTGCCAGGCTGTCGCTCGATGTGCCGGCTCCGAGTTTCGGTGATGACGGCGATCTCGTGCGGGGCGCTGATCGCGATCCTGGGTCGCTCGCCCGGGTCGTGCTGCAGGCCGCGCTCGGGGCGCCGGGTGCTGCGCCGGCTGGCCCGGTGCAGCTCAACATTGCCTTCCGCGAGCCGCTGTCGGGAACGCAGGGCTTCGACGGCATGATCGCCCGCGGGTTCGAGGCCGCTGCTGAGGAGCGTGCGGCGTTGCAGGTGGCGGATCCCGCCGCCGATCCCGATCCGTACCTGCACCGGGGTGACGCCCTCGCCGTGGTGATCGCGGGGGAGGGCGCGGGCCTCGAAGCCGAGGCTTTCGCGCACGCCGCGGGGCTGCCGCTGCTTGCCGAGGTGGTGAGCGGCGCCCGCTTCGGCCGCGAGGCGATTGCGGGCTACGCTGCCCTGCTCACGGCGCAGCGCGCCGATGGCCCGCCTCTCGGGGAGCTTGTGGAGCAGGCGATCGTGTTCGGTCACCCCACGCTCACCCGTGCCGTACCGGCCCTGTTGCGCCGTGACGATGTCGAGGTGGTCGTCGTCGATCCGCACCCCCGCGCCGAGCATTACGACCCGTCGCGCGCAGCCCGCGTGGTGCGATCCGCCCGCGTCGCCGCAGACCACGAGCCGCGCGCGCTGCGTCGCTGGCTCGGTGCCTGGGTGACCGCCGACAGGGAGCTACTGCGCGAGCGCAGCACCGTGCACGAACCCGACCTCGAAGCGGCGCTCGCCACGGGCTACAAGGAGCGCAACGCCTACGCCCGCACCGAGGTTGCCGTGATGCGCGAGCCGATTTCGCGCGAGCTGCTGGTGGAGAGCGTGTGGCGGGCCACCTGGCCGCATGACCGGCTGGTGCTTGCCGCTTCGCGCCTGGTGCGCGTGCTCGATGGCCTCGCCCCGGCCCGCAGGGTGGCCGTGCACGCGAATCGCGGCCTGGCCGGCATTGACGGCACGGTCGCGACGGCGCTCGGCGTCGCCGCAGCGAGCCAGGGCGACCCCGACCCGGCGAAGGCTGCGGGCACGACGCGCGTCATCATCGGCGACCTTGCGCTGCTGCACGACGCCGGTTCTCTGTTGCTGCCCGAGGGTGAGCCTGCCCCGCGCATGCAGCTGTTCGTGGGCAATGACGGCGGCGGGACGATCTTCGATGGGCTGGAAGTTGCCGGATCCGCCGATCCCGAGCTGTTCAGCAGGGTGATGCGCACGCCGCAGCAAGCCGATCTTGCGTCGCTCGCTCGGGCTTACGGCTGGGAGTATCGGCGTGTGGAGACCCGGGGTGAGATCCAGAAGTTGCTCACGGAGCCGGTGACGGGGCCGAGCCTCGTCGAGATCCCGCTCGCGCCGTAGCCCGGCGGGCTGTGCTGCGCTGTGCAGCGGTTGGTCGGTGACGCAGCGCTCGCGGTGCAGGTGCGGATCCGCGAAGCGGGCATACAGTGGAGGGCACACCGACGGAGGGGGACGGCATGGCCGACGAATTCTGGACCGATGATGTGACGCGGCTGCTGCGGGTGGGGCCCGATTTCGATTTGCGCAGGGTGGATCCCGATGCGACGCCGGGCACTGAGGCACGCAAACAAGACGGTATCGCCGAGCTGGCCCGTTCGGCGCAGGAGTTGCGCGGGCTGCAGGAGAAGCTGTTCGCGCAGAGCCGGCTCGGTGCGCGTGATCGGCTGCTCGTGGTGCTGCAAGCGATGGACGCTGCGGGCAAGGGTGGCATTGTGAATCACGTGTTCAGCCTGGTCGAGCCGTACGGGCTTGCGCTCGCCGCGTTCAAGGCACCCACTGAGGAGGAGCGCGCTCACGATTTTTTGTGGCGGATCGCGCCGCGTGTGCCGGGGCCTGGACTGATCGGCGTGTTCGACCGTTCGCACTACGAGGATGTGCTGATTCAGCGCGTGCGTGGCTTCGCGCCGCCGGAAGAGATCGAACGGCGCTACGGGGCGATCGTCGATTTCGAGCGGGGGCTTGTCGCTGACGGGGTGCGGATCGTGAAGATCATGCTGCACATTTCGCCTGAGGAGCAAGCTGCGCGCCTGCAGTCCCGCCTCGATGACCCGGAGAAGCACTGGAAGTACAACGCGGGCGACATCGACGAGCGCGAGCTCTGGCCTGAGTACATGGACGCCTTCGGCATAGCGATTGAGCGCACCGCGACCGAACAGGCGCCCTGGTACGTAGTGCCGGCGAACGCGAAGTGGTATGCGCGGGCTGCCGTGCAGCGCATTGTGATCTCCGAGCTGCAGCGGATCGACCCGCGGTGGCCGCAGGCCGACTTCGATGTCGCATCCGAGCGGGCCCGCCTTGCCCGCACCGCCGACATGCGCTGGCCCAGCTGACGCGGCGCGGCGCCGCAGGGCGGTGCCGACTACTCGGCGAAAGCTTCGGTGATGGGGCTCAGTTTCGCGACGGTCTCGGTGAGTTCGTGCTGCGGATCGGAGCCGGCGAGGATGCCGCCGCCGGCGCTCGCCACCACCGTCAGCGACCCGTCTATGGCGGGCTCTGAGAGCTGGGCGCAGCGCAGCGCGATCACCCATTCGCCGTCGCCGGCCGCGTCGATCCAGCCGACGGCCCCCGAATAGCGCCCTCTATCGAAGGGTTCGAGCTCGGCGATCGCCTCGACGGCCGCGGCAGTGGGGGTGCCCGCCACCGCGGCGGTGGGGTGCAGGGCGCCCACGAGTTCGATGGCTGAGCTGCGTTCGTCGAGGGTCGCACCGAGGTCGGTCGCGAGATGCCAGACGTTCGGCAGGCGCAGCGGGAATGCTTCCTCGCTCGTGCGCAGCTCGCGCACATGCGGTGACAGTGCCGTGACCACGCTCTGCACCGCGAAGGCGTGCTCGTGCTGCTCCTTCGCGCTGGTGAGCAGCTGCGCACGGGCGCGGGCGTCGCGCTGCGGATCGTCGTGGTGGCGCGCGCGGGTGCCTGCGAGCACGCGCGCCGACACGGCACCGCCGGTTGAGCGGATCAGAGTTTCCGGGCTGGCACCCACCAGGCCGTCGACCGCGAAGGTCCAGCAGTCGAGGTAGTGTTCGGCGAGCCGCCGCAGCGGCACCCGCAAGTCGGCGCCTGCCGGCACCCGCCCTTCGATTTGGCGGGCGAGCACGATCTTCTCGACCTCGCCGTTCGTGATGCGGTCGACGGCTTCGCGCACACCAGCGATGTAGGCGTCGATCGAGTCGCGGCCGGCGTCACGGTCGGCGCGCGAGGGGAGCACGCGCGGTGCGAAGACGGTGCCCGGCCACGGGCCGGGGGCTGCCGCGGCTGGCACCTCTGGCACCTCTGGCACCTCGGGCGTCGCGGCAGGTGTCGAGGCTTCTGAGGTGAGTGAGATCTCGGTGATCCACGCGGCGTCGCGGTGCCTGGCGATCATGAGGCGCGGCACGATGAGCACGCTTTCGGCGGCGCTGTGATCGTCGAAGGCGAAGGTGCCGAGTGCGACGAGGCCTGTACCCGGCAGGCGCACCGGATCATCGATCTCGGCCACTGCTGCGATGCGGCGCCACTGCTCTGCGGCATCGCGGAAGCGGTTGGGGCCGCGGAAGCTGAGTCGCAGCGTTTCGCCGAGGCCGACGCTGCCGCGGTCGTCGCGATGCCAGAGCATGGGCCGCTGCGGGTCTGGCAGTGAGAGCAGGTCGGGGAGCCGTTCAAGACTTCGCGTCACTGCGCGCAGCCGGGGCACCTCAGGTTCGCTCGTCACCCTCACCAATCTACCGGCTCGGCCTGGGCGATGCCGCTTCGTGGGCCTGGGAGGCTCCGAGGAATGAACGGATAGCATAGGGGGGTGACCCGACCCGACACCGAGACCAAGCATGCGGCCGATGTTTCAGCCATGTTCGACGAGGTGTCCCCTCGCTACGATCTGATCAACGATGTGCTCACCGTCGGCAACGACAGACTCTGGCGCATCGCCACGACGCGAGCGGTTGCTCCCCGCAAGGGCATGCGCATCCTCGACCTCGCCGCAGGCACCGGCACCTCCTCGGCGGCGCTCGCCGCGCACGGCGCGCACGTCACCGCCGCCGACTTCTCGGAGGGCATGCTCGCGGAGGGGCGCAAGCGCCACGCGGGCAATGACCTCATCGACTTCGTGTGGGCCGATGCCACGCAGCTGCCCTTCGAAGACGACACCTTCGACGCGGCCACCATCTCCTACGGTCTGCGCAATGTGAGCGATCCGCGCAAGGCGCTCGCTGAGATGCGGCGCGTAGTGAAGCCGGGCGGCCGTGTGGTCATCGCCGAGTTCTCGGAGCCACCGTCGGCGCTGATCCGCCGCCCCTACCAGCTCTACGGCCGCCACGTGCTGCCGCGCGTTGCCGGCCTCATCAACCGCGAAGCCGCCGAAGCCTATCGCTACCTCAACGATTCGATCGAGGCGTGGCCTGATCAAGCCGAGCTGTGCCGGTGGATGCGCGGCGCCGGGCTTGAGCGCGTCGCCTACCGCAATCTCACCTTCGGCATCGTTGCGCTGCACCGCGGCTTCGTGTCGAAGGGCGCGACCGATCACTCGACCGACACCTCAAAGGGCGGAGCCAGCCAGTGAGCCGTTCCATGGCCGAAGACACGGCGACCCAGGCGTTGCCCATGCGCCTGTTCCACGGCGGGCAGGATCGCCGCCACGCGAAGCAGTTGCAGCAGCAGCTCGAACTCATTGAGGCCGAGCTGACCGAGCACCTGCGCTTCGCGTCGCCGGTGGCTGATGCACCCGCCCGGTATCTGATGGAGGCCGGGGGGAAGCGGATCCGCCCCATGCTGACGCTGCTCACGAGTGAGCTTGGCGACGGCCCGAATGAGCAGGTGCGCCGCGCCGCGCAGGCGATCGAGATGACGCACCTCGCCTCGCTGTACCACGACGATGTGATGGACGATGCGAAGCTGCGCCGGGGCGTGCCCGCGGCGCAGACGGTGTGGTCGAACTCGGTGGCGATCCTCGCCGGCGACCTGCTCTTCGCGCGCGCCTCAACGCTGGTGTCGGGCATGGGCGAGGAGGCGATCCTGCTGCAGGCCCGCACCTTCGAGCGTCTGTGCCTGGGGCAGCTGCACGAGACCGTGGGCCCGCAGGAGGGCGAAGAGCCGATCGCGCACTACATTCAGGTGCTCGCAGACAAGACAGGCGCGCTGATCGCGACGGCCGCCCGCATGGGCGTCATGTTCGGTGGTGCCCCGGCCGAGTACGCCGACCCGGTGATGGAGTACGGCGAGCGCATCGGCGTGGCCTTCCAGCTGATCGACGACGTGATCGACCTCTCCCCGAAGAAAGAACAGACGGGCAAGCGCGCCGGCACCGATCTGCGGGCGGGCGTAGCCACGCTGCCCACGCTGCTGCTGCAGCAGCGAGCCGCCGCCGGCGATGCCGCCGATGCGGAGCTGCTGGGCCGTATCGAAGCCGGCGTCGAGGCGATCAGCGAGGGTGCCGATCCTGGGCTGCTCGATCCCGAGGTCGAAGAGTTGCGCGCGCACGAGGTGACCCGTGAAACCGAGGCCACGGCGCACCGCTGGGCTGAGGACGCGAAGGCGATGCTTGAAGTGCTGCCGAAATCGTCGGTGCGGCGCGCACTCGAGCGCATGGCGGATTCGATCGTGAACAGGGAAGGCTGAGAATGAGCAAGATGCGACTGGCGATTGTCGGAGCGGGCCCGGCGGGCATCTACGCGGCTGATCTGCTGCTGAAGGCGGAGCGCGATTTCGAGGTCGAGATCGACCTGTTCGAGCAGCTGCCGGCCCCGTACGGTCTCGTGCGCTACGGCGTCTCTCCCGACCATCCCCGCATCAAAGGCATCATCACGGCGCTGCGCGAGGTGCTCGACAGCGGCGCGATCCGCTACTTCGGCAATGTGCGCTACGGCACCGACATCACGCTCGCAGACCTCAAGCGGCACTACAACGCCGTGATCTTCGCCACGGGCGCGATCCGCGATGTCTCACTCGACATTCCCGGCATCGACGCTGCAGGCTCCTACGGCGCCGCAGACTTCGTGAGCTGGTTCGACGGGCACCCCGATGTGCCCCGCACCTGGCCGCTCGAAGCCCGCCAGGTGGGTGTGATCGGCAACGGCAACGTGGCCCTCGATATCTCGCGCATGCTGATCAAGCACGCCGATGATCTGCTGCCCACTGAGATTCCCGACAACGTCTACGCCGGGCTCAAGCAGAACCCCATCGAGGAGCTGCACCTTTTCGGCCGCCGCGGCCCGAAGTACGTGAAGTTCACGCCGCTGGAGCTGCGCGAGCTGGGCGAGGTGCGCGACGTCGACATGGTGGTGGACGAGCGCGACTTCGACCGCGACGACGCCTACGCCGACGAGACGCTTGCGAAGAACAAGCAGGTCGTGGTGATGACCCGCATCATGGACAAGTGGCGGGCCGAGCAGCGGCAGCGTGAGGCCGGCGAAATCGCACCCTCGTCGCGCCGTCTGCACCTGCACTTCTGGTCGAAGCCCGTCGAGGTGGTCGTCGAAGACGGCCGCGTGGCGGGGCTCAAGATCGAGCGCACCGCACCCGACGGTCAGGGTGGTGCGATCGGCACCGGCGAGTTCGAGATCATCCCCATGCAGTCGCTGTACCGCGCCGTCGGCTACTTCGGTTCGCCGCTCGACGAGATCCCCTTCGATGATGCGAAGGGTGTGATCCCGAACGTGCAGGGTCGCGTGCACGATCTTGAGGGCGGGCAGATCCCCGGCGTCTATGCGACGGGCTGGATCAAGCGCGGCCCGGTCGGTCTCATCGGTCACACCAAGAGCGACGCGATGGAGACCCTCGAGTGCCTGCTCGAAGATCGTGCGAGCTGGTGGCAGCCCGAGGCGCCCGAGGCCGAGACGATCCCCGAGCTGCTGCACGCGCGCGAGGTGCCCTACACCACGATCGAGGGCTGGCACCGGCTCGACGAGCACGAGCTCGGTCTCGGAGAGCAGGTGGGGCGCACCCGCATCAAGGTGGTGTCTCGCGAGGAGATGACCCGCGTTTCGCGCGGGGAGTGACGCAGCGCTCGTCGTGCCTCGCTGCGCGGCCGGCACGGCGGCCCGTTGCGATGCTCAGCTGAGGGCGGATCCGGATCCGCTGCGCAGTTGCAGCCAGGCCGCCAGCAGCGTGTCGGGGTCGTACAGGTCGACCCCGTAGTGCTCGTCGGCGCGTTTGAGGCGGTAGCGCACGGTGTTCTCGTGGATACCGAGTTCGCGGGCGGTGCGCGCCACATTGCCGAAGGCACCGCACCAGGCGATGAGCGTCTCGGCCACGAGCGGGTCGGCATCGATCAGCTGCTCGATCGCGGGTGAGCGCAGTTCGGGGGCTTCGGCGAAGAGCGCTGCGGCGCGGTCGAAGACGAGGGCGGGCCGCAACGCTTCGACGGTGAGCAGGCGTTCGTCGGGGCCCACCGGACTGCCTGCCGAGCCTGTCTGAGCCGCGGTGCTTGCTGGCGCGACGTCGAAGAGGCGCGTCGCAAGATCTCTGAGCTGTGCCACATCGCCCGGGCGGGCTGCGACCCCCGGCAGGGCGACCCGCACGCCGGGCCCGAGCAGGCGGTCGATGACCGGCAGCACGGGCTCGACGAGGTCGCGCGGCGAGCGTGAACCGGCGTGCTCGACGAGGGCGTAGACGCGGCCGCCCCGCATCGCGGTGACCGCTTCGGGCCGCTGCAGTGCGAGGTGCCGCTGCACCAGCGAGCGCAGCTGCGCCGGCAGCGGCGAGTGCTCGCGCCGTTCGGGGGAGAAAGCGAGGAGCACGGCGCCGTGCTCTTCGGAGATGCCGAGTTCTGCGAACTCGGAGCCACCGACGTCATTTCCGTCGAGCAGGGTGCGCAGGCGGTCTTCGCGGGGCTGCTGCGTGGCCCGGCGCACGCGCAGATCGTCGAGCATGTGCGAGGCGGCCAGCGCTGCGGCCGAGCGCATGCGTTCTTCTTGATCGGCAGTGAGCTGCGGCAGGCCGCTGGCATCGATGGCCCAGATGGTGCCGAGGGGCAGGGTGCCGGCGTGGATCGCGAAGGCGACGCGCGGCTCCTCATCTTCGAGCCGTGGGTACTTGATCGGCACCTCTGAACGGAGCACGGTGCGATACTGATCGTCGTTGAAGGGGGAGTCGGGCACTTTTCTGGTGAGGATGCCCTGGGTGCGGAGGCGGTCGATGAGCTGGCCGGGCACCGAAGAGTAGGCGATGATGCGACGGCCGAGGTCTTCGATCGCGACGGATCCCCCGAAGAACTCGGCCAGCTCGTTGGTGAGGGCGAACAGGGGTTCTGCGCCGCGGTCGCGGTGCGTATCTTCGCTGGAACGATGCTCGCCGAGCAGTTGCGCGAGGAGCGCGTCGAAGAGGCGCCAGCTGATCCGCTCGCCAACGCGAATGATGGGGATCCCGGCGGCGGCGGAGGCCGCTGAGATGGTGCCGGTGTCGGCGTCGCGGCACTTCAGTGCGATCGCCGCGTAGCCGAGTTGCGCGGCGGTGTTGGTGAGGGCTGTGAACTCGGGGCCGGCTGCCGGCGCGGCGGAGGGCACGAGCAGCAGCGTGTCAGGCTCATCGGGGAGGTCTTCGAGCACGTCGTGAAACTCGGTGGTGCGCACGGTGCGGGCTCCTGGCGCGGCACCGAGCAGCGTTGCCGTCTGCGGGCCGAGTTCAGCGACGAGCGCGTCGAGGCGCAGCGCCCCGACGGACATGTCTGTGGAAATCGGTGGCGTCATGCCCCAAATATATAAGAAAAGTACAAAAACTTGGCGCGTTTCGGTGCCTAAAGTGGGGGAGACAACGACGTGAACGGAGATCCAGTGACCCACGCACAGCACCTTGCCCGCACCGCCCCCGAGGGCACCAGGCTCGGCGAACTCTGGAACATCCTCCCCGAGGAATCCGCGCGCATCGAAGGCCCCCGCGGCGGAGAACTCGCCATCGGCGGTGTCGGCGTCACTGAACTCGCCGAAACCTACGGCACCCCGCTGCACATCATGGACGAGACCGGTCTGCGCCGCCAGATCCGCCGCTTCATCGACGGTCTCGCCGAGCGCTGGCCCAACTCGGAAGTGCTCTTCGCCTCGAAGTCGCTGCCGGTGCCCGGCATGTACCGGATCGCCCACGAAGAAGGCCTCTCCGTCGACGTCGCCGGCGGCGGCGAACTGCAGCTCGCGCTCGCGGCCGGCGTGCGGCCCGAGAAGCTGCACTTTCACGGCAACGCGAAAACCGACGCCGAACTGCGCATGGCCCTCGACGCCGGCGTTGGAGCGATCATCGTTGACAACGACGACGAAATTGACCGCCTCGAACGGCTGCTCGAACGGCCGCAGGCGCTGCTGCTCCGCGTGATCCCCGGCGTCGAAGCTGAAACCCACGCCTCCCAGGCCACGGGCGGTGCGAAGTCGAAGTTCGGCCTGCCCATGGACCAGGCCAAGCGCGCCATCGCCCGCATGCAGGCGCACCCCCTCATGCACTTCGAAGGCGTGCACCTGCACATCGGCTCGCAGATTCTCAACACCAGGCAGTTCGCCGAAGCGGTCGCGAACATCTCGACAGTCGGCACCTTCGGCACCTACGACGTCGGCGGCGGCCTCGGCGTGCAGTACACCTACGACGAAACGCCCCCCAGCGTTGACGAATACCTCGACGCGATCGTGGCAGCCGCCCGCGAGAACCTGCCGGCCGACGCCCGCATCATGATCGAGCCGGGCCGCTCCGTCGTCGCCCGTGCCGGCGTCACCCTGTACCGGGTGGTCACCGTAAAGCACACCGGCGAAATCTTCGTGGCAATCGACGGCGGCCTCGCAGACAACCTCGACATCGCGCTCACCGAGCAGCGCTACGAGGCCCTGCTCGCCGACCGCATCGACGAACCGTGGACCGAAACCGTGCAGCTCGTCGGTCGCCAGTGCGAATCCGGCGACCTGTTCATCGACGGCGCCCCGATGCCGCCCGCCCGCCCCGGCGACCTCGTCGTCATGCCGGGCACCGGCGCCTACAACTACACCCTTGCCAACAACTACAACGGAGCGCTCAAGCCGGCCATCGTGTTCGTGCGCGACGGCGAGGCCCGCCTCGTCACCCGCCGTGAAACCTACGACGACCTGCTGCGCCTGCACGAGCCGCTGCTCGGTGAACTCGACTAAGGCCGGGGCCGGGCGATCCGCCTCACCAACCTTGAACCTCCTCCAACGACGAAGGAACCCCATGAAGAAGACATCTCTCACCCTGCTCGCGGCTGCCGCCGCACTCACCCTGGCCGTCACCGGCTGCTCGAACGCCGCCACCTCAGGCGCCGAAGCATCGG
Organism: Leucobacter sp. VD1; assembly: GCF_037150695.1. Lineage (NCBI taxonomy): Bacteria > Bacillati > Actinomycetota > Actinomycetes > Micrococcales > Microbacteriaceae > Leucobacter > Leucobacter sp. VD1. The sequence goes on along the minus strand of NZ_JBBCPO010000002.1, from coordinate 170,810 downwards.
GCAGCAGCGACAGCCTGCCCGCCGGCGACGAGATCACCACCACAACCGACGCTGCGCTCACCGAGCTGCTGCCCGATGACATCGTCAAGAAGGGGCGCATCGATGTCGCCGTCGACATCCCCTTCCCCCCGATGGCGATGTACGACGATTCGAACCGCGCCATCGGATTCGACCCCGAGCTCGGCCGCCTCATCGGCCAGAAGCTCGGCATCGACGTGTCGCTGAACAAGCAGGCCTTCGACTCGGTGATCCCGTCGCTGCAGGCGGGCAAGAACGACATCATTATGTCGGGCATGAACGACACCCCCGAGCGCCAGGAGACCCTGAGCTTCGTCGACTACACCCACGGCGGCTTCGCCATCGCCGTGAAGAAGGGCAACCCCGAGGGGATCACCACCCAGCGCGACCTCTGCGGTCTCACCGTGTCAGTGCAGAAGGCCACGGTGCAAGGCGATCTGCTGCGCGCCATGGACTGCGGCATCAACGTGATGGAACTTCCCTCCGACCTTGACGCGCAGACCGCGCTCCGCGCGGGCAAGAGCCAGGCGTACACCGCCGACGCCGTCGTTGCCGAGTACGTCGTCGCAACCACCGACGACGGGAACGCCTTCGAGATCGTGCGCGACCCCGAGAACCCCGCCGGCTTCAACCCGGTCTACAGCGGCATCGGCATCCTCAAGGGCGACACCGAGCTCATCGAGGCCGTGCGCGCAGCGTTGCAGGCGCTCATCGAGGAGGGCACCTACCAGCAGGTGCTCGACCGCAACAACATCGGTGCCTACGCCGTCGAGACGGCCGAGGTCAACCAGGGCAAGGCAGCATCATGACCTCAGCCACCCTGCCCCGCGGTGCAGCCGAGACCGACCCCGGCTTCGCCACCGACGACGACGTCGAAGCGATCCCGCTGCGACGCCCCTGGCGCTGGATCAGCGCGGTCGTCGTGCTCGCCCTCCTCGCCTGGTTCGTGAGCGTCATCGCAACGAACCCCAACCTCGATTTCGCGACCGTCGGCCTCTTCCTCTTCGACCCCCGCATCCTCGAGGGAGTCTGGCTGACGATCCTCATCACCGTCATCTCGATGGCGGTGTCGACGATCCTCGCCATCGTCATCGCGGCCATGCGGCTCTCCTCGAACCCGGTGCTGCTCAGCGTCGCCTGGTTCTACGTGTGGGCTTTCCGCGGTACGCCGGTGCTGGTGCAGATCGTGCTCTGGGGCTACCTCGGTCTGCTCTTCGACCAGATCCGCCTGGGCATCCCGCTCACCGATGTCGTCTTCGGGTCGATGGACACGAACGCCCTCGTCACCCCCTTCGTGGCCGGCTTGCTCGCGCTCACGCTCAACCAGGCCGCGTACTCATCGGAGATCGTGCGCGCCGGCATGATGTCGGTTGACGAGGGGCAGCGGGAGGCCGCGTACTCGCTCGGCATGTCGCCGCTGTACACCTTCCGCCGGGTGCTGCTGCCGCAGGCGATGCGGGTCATCATTCCGCCGATGGGCAACGAGCTCATCTCAATGCTCAAGAACACCTCGCTGCTCTCGGTGATCGCGGTGATGGAGCTCTACACTCAGGCCTCCGTGATCTCCTCGACCAACCTCAAGCAGGTCGAGCTGCTCATCGTGGTGAGCATTTGGTACCTGTTCATGACGAGCGTGCTCTCCGTGCCGCAGTACTACCTCGAGCGTCGCTTCGGGCGCGGCAGCACCCGCAACCTGCCGCCCACCCCCATCCAGCGTCTGCGCAAGGCGTTGCAGAGCCGCAAGCCGGGCCCCGCGCCCGCACCTCCCACGAACGCCGTCGAGGTGATCGGAGCATGAACATGAGCATGACCCAGACCGTTGCCGAGCCCGAGGCGCGGCACTCCGAGGCCCTCGTTCAGATTCGCCGGGTACGCAAGAGCTTCGGAGCGCACGAGGTGCTGCGAGACATCTCCCTCTCCGTGCCGGCCGGCACGGTGACGGTGCTCCTCGGCCCGTCGGGTTCGGGTAAGTCGACGCTGCTGCGCTGCGTGAACCACCTCGAAACCATCGACGGAGGGCGGATCATCGTCGATGGCGAGCTCATCGGCTACCGGCAGGCGGGCCACAAGACCCACGAGATGAGCCCGCGGCAGATCGCGAAGCAGCGGCAGGGCATCGGGATGGTGTTCCAGCGCTTCAACCTGTTCCCGCACATGACCGCGCTGGAGAACATCATGGAGGCGCCTGTCGGCGTCGCCGGTCGCCCGCGTGCGATGGCGAAGAGCCGCGCGCTGGAACTGCTCGATCGGGTCGGCCTCGCAGATTTCGCGGGTCACTATCCCGCGCAGCTTTCCGGTGGTCAGCAGCAGCGGATCGCGATTGCTCGTGCGCTCGCCATGGAACCGAAGCTGATGCTCTTCGACGAGCCCACCTCGGCACTCGACCCCGAACTCGTCGGTGATGTGCTCGATGTGATGCGTGAGTTGGCGCGGGAGGGCATGACGATGATCGTGGTCACGCACGAGATCGGCTTCGCTCGTGGCGTGGCGGATCAGGTTGTCTTCATGGACGGCGGTGTCGTCGTCGAGGCGGGCCCGCCGCAGGAGGTGCTTGACAATCCGCAGCGGCAGCGCACGCGCAACTTCCTGGAGAGCGTGCAGTAGTCGCGGATGACCCGCGCGGTGTGAGGCCGCGCGGGTCAGCGGCCGTCGCCGCGCGGTGAGCTTGGTAGACCGGCTGCGGGGTGCGGATCCGCCGCGCCGAGTGCCGCGGCGAGGGCGGTGAGTGTTTCGCTCGTGCCTCCCTCGATCCGCACCCGCACAGCATCTCGATCATCAATCGAGGTGGGGCCGCGATTGATCACCGCAACGGGGATGCCGCGCCGTTCGGCGCGATGCACCAGCCGCAGGCCCGTGTTCACGGCGAGCGACGTGCCCACGAGCATCAGGGCTTCGGCTTCGGCCAGCAGCGCCTCGGCTGAGGCGAACACCTCAGGCGGCACGGTCTCGCCGAAATAGACCACGTCGGGGCGCAGCAGCCCGCCGCAGGGTGCCCCGCGCCCCGGGCACGACGGAACGACCACCCCATCAGCGCCCGAGACCCGCGCGTCACCGTCCGGGGCCAGCTCGGCAGCCCCTTGGCTGTCGACGAAACCGGGGTTGAGTTCGTCGAACCAGCCCAGCACCTCTTCGCGACTCCACCGGCTGCCGCACCGCAGGCAGCGAATCACACTGCCGTTGCCGTGCAGCTCGACAACGGTGCGAGAGCCGGCGCGGCGGTGCAGACCGTCGACGTTCTGCGTGATGACCCCGCCGATGCGGCCCGCCGCCTCCAATCTCGCGAGGGCGAAGTGGCCGGCATTGGGCGCGACACCGCGCGACCGCAGGGAGCCGATTCGCGCGCCCGCCCAGAACCGCCGCCGGTAGGCCTCATCGTTCATGAACTGCGCAATGCTCATCGGCGTGCGCGGCGGCGTACCAGCACCGCGGTAGTCGGGAATGCCCGAATCCGTGCTGATGCCCGCGCCAGTGAGCACGGCCACGGGGCCGGGTTCGAACAGTGCGGTCAGCGCCGCGATGTTCTGCGACGCATCGGCCTGCGGTGATGTCATCATTCCCCCTCCTCTCCGAACCTAGGGCATCAGGCTGGGTCTGCGGCTCGCCCGCGGCTCACTCCTCAGCGCGTGCGATGAAGGCTGTGTAGTCGGCCAGCGAACGATCGGCGTAGGCGAGACCCCACTGGTGCAGCGCTTCACCGACCTTGGAACCGTCACCGAGATACCCGCTCACTTCCGCCGCGCGCGGTGACTGCGCGTGCGCTCTCGCGAGGGTCACAGCGCAGGCACGCGAGTAGGTGACGAAGGGCTCATCTTCGACCTCCTCGATCTCGATACCGCCCTTCATGTCGTGGAACTGGCGAACGTAGAGATCCACCTCACCGAACTCCTCGCTCGCGTGGCGCAGCGAGCCGAGGAACGGATCGCTCAGGGCCTGCAGAATCCGCTGCATCGCAACGACCCGCCCGCCCTCGCCCTGCTCTGCGGTGAGTTCGGCGAGTTCGGCGGGCTGCGCAATGCCGCCGTACTCTGCGAGCACGCTCTGCCCGGCCTGCTTCGACTGCAGAATGAGGGTGTTGCCGTCGCCGTCTTGGAAGAGCGAGAGCGCGCAGCGCGTGCCCACGCTGCCCACACCCACAACACGCCGGATCGCATCGACCGCGGTGTAGTGGCGAAGCTGCAGTCGGATGTCTGCGCTGGCGCTGTGAAGGTAGCGTTCGAGGTATTCCGCCTGGAGTGCCTGGCGCGCGGGTTCGAGGGCGCGCATCGTTGGCGGCTGCTCGATGAAACGCAGCCTGCCGTGCTCGTCGGCTTTGGTGAGCTTGCGTGAGGCGCGCTCGCCCGTGCGCTTCTTCGCCTGCGCGATGGCGCGGTCGAGCACCCGCCGGGACTCTGGATGCATCTCACCGGTGCCTGCCGAGGCTTCGAAGTGCGCGTAGTAGCGCCGCAGCGGCGAGGCCTTCGCGGCGGTGCGCATCGCCAGCGCATACGAACGAGTTGCGGTGACCGCGGCGTCTCTCACGACCTCCGCCGCGCGACCGCTGCTCGCACCGGCGATGACGATGCTCGCGATGAGCCGTTTGAGATCCCACTCCCACGGCGCCCACGCGGCCTCGTCGAAGTCGTTGAGATCGAAGACGAGCGTGCGCTGCGGAGAAGCGTAGAAACCGAAGTTCGCCACGTGGGCGTCGCCGCACGACGGCACGAGAATGCCGGTGTGCGGTTCGTCTGCGAGGTCGGCGGCCATGATCGCCGCGGTGCCGCGGTAGAACGCGAACGGGCTTGCGCTCATGCGTTCGGTGCGCAGGGGGATGAGTTCGGGGAGTCGGGTGGCATTCTGCGCGTCGATAATCGCGAGCGGATCGCGCGGTGCACTGCCGAGCGTTGCGAGCGAGCGCCGCGGGAGGCTGCGGCGCTGCTGCTTGCCGTGCGCTCGGCGCTCGGCTGAGGAGGCTGGCAGTGCTGCTGGGGTTGGCAGTGCTGCGGGGGAGTCGTGCATGGCTCGCCGGCTTTCGTGTCGGGGTGGAGAACTCCCACTCGGCGCGGCAAGTGCGGCGCCGGGGTGCTGGCCCGGCCCGGTCGTCGGCGACGGGGTGGTGATCTGCGGGGTGATGCGAGACGATCCTACGCGCCGCAGCGCGTCTCCCGTCGCCAGAAACGGGGCGGGGGGCGCGTAGAATCGAGGCTATGACGACTGCGCGCGAACAGCTCATCGACCTCATTACGAACGAGGCCGTGTTTCACGGCGACTTCACGCTCACGAGCGGCAAGAAGGCCACCTATTACATCGATCTGCGCAAGCTGAGCCTCGACCATCGTGCGGCTCCGCTCATCGGCCAGGTGATGCTCGACCTCATCGACGACATCGACGGCGTGGTGGCGGTGGGCGGCCTCACGATGGGTGCCGACCCGATCGCCTCCGCGATCATGCACCAGGGCGTTGCGCGCGGCAAGGTGTACGACTCCTTCGTGGTGCGCAAGGAGCCGAAGGATCACGGTCGTGGCCGCCAGGTTGAGGGGCCTGACCTCGCGGGCAAGCGGGTCGTGGTGGTTGAAGATACCTCCACCACGGGTGGCTCGCCGCTGAAAGCCATCGAGGCGCTGCAGAAGGTGGGTGCCGAGATCGCTGCGGTGGCAGTGGTGGTGGATCGCCAGGCGCCTGCCAAGGAGCGTATCGAGGCGGCAGGTTACGAGTACCGCTACGCGATCGGCCTCGATGATCTGGGGCTGTTGCCGCAGTAGTCGACCGTTTGACTGCCTCAGAGGGGCTCCGCGATGCCATCGCGGAGCCCCTCTTCTGCGTGCAGGGGCGGGTGGTGCTTGCGCGCCTGCCTCCTGCATCCTGCCTTTTGCCACCGTTCGACCCTCGCCGAGAGGCGAATTTCTCGGCATTTTTGCCCCCGCCACCCGCAAAATCCGCCACTCGGCGGGTCTTCAGGGCACCAAGCTCGGGATCATTCTGGCGGGGTGGTGTGTGACGACTTGATCACGGTCTAGAAAAATCTTGCCGTGGGTCTTCCCCTTTCTGCGCGTCTCAGATAACGTCATGGACAGTCGGTCATTCGGTCAGACCAATAGTCCTGATTGTCCCGACGCCTCAATGACGAGAAGAAGGAGAAATATAGTGTCTGTCTCATACGAAGCGCGCGTGGCGGAGCTCGGCCTGGAGATCCCCGACTACAGCAACGGCGGATACCACGGCACCTACTACGGCACGATGAAGGCGTTCCACAAGACGGGGAACCTGCTGTTCCTCTCGGGTCACGTCGCCGACATCGTGGGCCACAATGGCCAGCCGACCCACGCAGGCAAGCTCGGTGCCGAGGTCACCGTCGAGCAGGGCTACGCCGAAGCCCGCCAGACCGCGCTGAACTGCCTCGGCACGATGCGTCTCGCGCTCGGCTCGCTCGATCGCGTGAAGTGCCTCGTCAACTCGCTGAACTTCGTCGTCGCTGCACCTGACTTCGTCGACGTGAACCTGGTGTCGTGCGGCGCCACGGATCTCTTCCGCGATGTGTTCGGCGAGGAGAACGGCCTCGGCGGCCGGGCAACGATCGGCGTCACGTCGCTCGCTGCGAACCACTGCTTCGAAAACTGGATGACGATCGAGACGGTCGACTGACCTCCGAACCGACGGGTGTGATGAGAATGTTGAGCAAGAGAACAGCCAAGCTGGCGGTCGTGACGGGCGTGGCCCTCCTCGCGTTGAGCGCGTGCTCTTCGGGCGGATCGGGCGGCAACGGCGACGGGGGAGGCGCCGAAGGCGCGATCCCGCTCGGATACACGGCCACCCTCTCGGGCGACTTCGCGAGCTACGGTCTCGAAATGCGCGAGGGCATCGACCTCGCCATCGAGGAGATCAACGCCGACGGCGGCGTGCTGGACCGTGACCTGACCCTTGAAGGAGTCGACGACGAAGGCAAGCCCGCCAACGGCCCCGTGATCGCGCAGGAGTTCTGCGACAACGCCGAGATTCCTGTTGTTCTCGGGTTCAGCTTCTCGAGCGTCGCACTGTCGGGCCTGCCCATCTACACGCAGTGCGGCCTGCCGATCATCGCATCGGCAGTGACCTCACCCGAGCTGAGCGGCGCGAGCGACATCTTCTTCCGCACCGTGTTCACCGACGCCTACCAGGGCGCCGAAGCGGCGAAGTTCATTTCCGAGAACCGGGGCGTGAAGAAGGTCGCCGTGCTGTACCAGCAGGACGACTACGGCAAGGGCGTCGCCGACGCCTTCACCGAGGGCATCGAGAAGGCAGGCGGCACCGTCACCAGCTCGCAGGCCTACCAGCTGGGCACGGTGAACTTCGCGAGCACCGTCGATACGGCGCTCAAGGACGACCCGGACGCGGTCTTCATCGGCGGCTTCTACACCGAGGCCGGCAAGATCGTGAACCAGGTGCGCGATGCGGGATCCGATGTGCCGATCTTCGCCTCGGACGGGGCTGCGAGCCCGCTCTTCATCGAGCTGGCCGGTGCCAACGCCGAGGGCGTCGAGGTGTACTCGGCCTTCTCCGCAAGTGATGACAGCCCAGAGGCCGCCGCATTCGTGGAAGCCTTCACGAAGAAGTACGACAAGGAGCCGAGCTCCTGGGCGGCGCTCGCCTACGACGCCACGTACATCGCGGCGCAGGCGATGGAGACGGCGGGATCGACCGATCGTGCCGCTGTGACCAAGGCAATCGCGGCGACGAAGGGGTTCCCCGGCGTCTCCGGCGAGATCAGCTTCGATGATCAGGGGAACCGTGTGGGCAACCTCACCTTCCAGCGCATCGAAGACGGCGCCTTCGTGGTCATCAAGGAGTAGCAACCGCCCGGTGGGCGCCGGCCTCGGCGCCCACCGGGATTCTCATCCGGTTCCCCCAGCAGGCTACGGAGATTAGGTAATGCAGGAAATCATCAACGGTCTCGCCGTCGGCGGCATCTACGGGCTGCTCGCCGTCGCATTCAGCGTCGTCTACGGCGTCCTCGGCATGGTGAACTTCGCCTTCGGAGAGATCTTCATGTTCGGCGCAGTCGGCGCCCTCGTCGCCGGCCAGACCAACATCCTCATCGCGGACGCGAGCATCGACGGCCCGGCTCTGCCGGCGTGGGCCGCAATCATGTTCGGGCTCATTGTCGGTTCGCTCATCGGCTGGCTCATCGAGAGGATCGCGTACCGGCCGCTGCGCAACGCCCCGATCCTCTCCATGCTCATCACCGCCATCGCGGTGTCGATGCTGCTGCGCGCCGTGGCGACGTTCCTCTTCGGTGCCGCGCAGCTGCCGGTGCCCCGCCCTGAACTGGGTGAGGCCCTCAACATTTTCGGTGCCCGAGTGCAGCGCATCGATGTCATCGTGCTCGCGGTGGCTGTGGCGGTGACCCTTGCCTTCTGGGCGGTGATCCGCTTCACGCCCATCGGCCGCGCGATCCGCGCAACTGCCGAAAACAAAGATGCCGCGAGGCTCATGGGTATCGGCGTCGACAGAGTCATCTCGACGACATTCGTGCTCGGTTCGGCCCTCGCAGCGGTCGCAGGTCTGCTGTACTCGCAGCGCTACGGCTTTGCCGCCGCCACCATGGGCTTCCTTCCCGGCCTGAAAGCGCTGGTCGCCGCCGTGCTCGGCGGTATCGGCAGCATCCCCGGCGCCTTCGTCGGAGGCCTCGTGCTGGGCGTGAGCGAGGAGCTCGCCGCGTCCTACGTTCCGCAGGGATCCGCGTACCGCGACGTTATCGCGTTCGGGATCCTGGTCATCATCCTGTGGCTCCGCCCGCAGGGGCTGCTCGGCCGCCGAGAGGTACAGAAGGTCTAACGATGTCCAACACGTACACCGCCCCCATCGTCATCCTCAGGCAGGATCACGGCCTCAAGCGCTGGATCTGGCCCTCGATCTTCCTGATCATCGGCCTGCTCGCACCCCTGGTGCTGCCCGGTGACAAATGGATTCGCGTGGCAGCCCTCGCGCTCATTTACGTGGCGCTCGCTTCCGGTCTGAACATTCTCGTCGGGATCACCGGCCTGCTCGACCTCGGATTCATCGCCTTCTTCATCGTCGGCGCTTACACGACGGCCATATTCTGCACGAGAACCTTCGGCATCAACCTGGCGGAGAATCCGGCCGCACTCGGGTGGGTGCTGCCGCTCAGTATCGTGGCGGCAATCGTGCTCGCGGGCATAGCGGGGTCGATCATCGGGTATCCGACGCTGCGTGCCCGCGGCGACTACCTGGCCATCATGACGCTCGCGTTCGGCGAGATCGTGCGCATCGTCTCCATCAACTGGACCGACTTCACAGGCGGTGCGGTGGGTATCCGCAACATTCCCGCGCTCACCTTCACTGGCGAGATCGTGCCACCGTTGACCACCTACTACATCGTCTTTCTCGTCGTGGTCATTCTCGTGGTGGCGCTCGCCTCGCTCATCGCCTCACCGGTGGGGCGCGCCTGGGTTGCCATCCGTGAAGACGAACTCGTCGCCTCATCGATGGGGATCCGCACCCGACGGTACAAGCTGCTGGCCTACGTGGTCGGAGCTTCGACTGCGGGTGTGATCGGCGTGTTCTTCGCCCACATGAACCAGTTCGTGAACCCCGACAGTTTCACGCTCGAAGACAACTTCATCGTGTTGAGTCTGGTGATTCTTGGCGGTGCCGGCACCCTCTGGGGCCCCATCACCGGTGCGGTGCTGTGGATCTTCTTCCAGGCGATCGCGAAAGATATCCCGCTCATTCAGGCCCACCCCGAGTTCCGCACCGGGTTCCTCGCGCTTATCGTCGTGGTGCTCATGATCCTGCGACCCGGTGGCATCATCTCGAAACGGCTTGAGCTCACCCGCGCACGCGGCGGGAAGGAGGCACCGGAGGGTGCACTCATCGCGAACGAGCGCGACACCCCCGTGGTTGCGGGGGAGCCCGTGCTGAAGGCCGAGAACGTGAAGCAGGTGTTCGGCGGGCTGGTCGCGCTCGAAGCGGTAACCTTCGAACTCAGGCACGGCGAGGTGCTCGGTCTCATGGGGCCGAACGGTGCCGGCAAATCGACACTGCTCAACGCCATCTCCGGGGTCACCCGGGCGACCTCGGGCACGATCGAACTGCACGGCGAGCAAACGCAGAATCTCGAATCGAGCGCCGTGTCGATGCGCGGCATTGCGAGAACCTTCCAGACCGTGCGCCTCTTCTGGGATATGACGGTGCTCGAGAATCTGCTCGTTGGCGGCCATTCGCGCCTCGCCGGCTTCGCGCCGAAGTTTCTGTCACCTTTCCCATTCGTGCGCGCCCCCGAGCGGGCCACCGTCGAAGAGGCCGAGGAGGTGCTGGCCTTCATGGACGTGTGGGACAGCCGCGACAAGCGGGCCTCCTCGCTCGATGCCTACCAACAGCGCCGGGTCGAGATCGCGCGAGCCCTCATGACCCGCCCCAATGTGCTGTTGCTCGACGAACCGGCTGCGGGCCTGAATGAGAGCGAGACCCGGGATCTCGCCCGACTGATGAAGCGGATCAGGGAGCGCGGCATCGATGTGATTCTCATCGAACACGACATGGATCTGCTCATGGGAGTTTCCGACAGGATCATCGTGCTCGATCACGGCGTGATCATCGCGGATGGCACTCCTGCTGAGATCCGCGTCAATCCTGAAGTGCTCGAGGCCTACCTGGGGAGTGATGCGAAGTGAGAGTGCTCGAAGTCGAAGGCCTGAACGTGCGGTACGGCGTGGTCAGGGCGGTCACCGATGTCGATATGCACGTCGATGAGGGTGAGCTTGTTGTCGTGGTCGGTGCGAACGGGGCGGGTAAGAGCAGCCTGTTGCGTTCGGTTGCCGGACTCAATAAGAGCAGGGGGCGGATCGCGTTTCTCGAGAAGGAGATATCGTCTCGCCGCGCCGAGCAGCGGGTGCGGGCCGGATTGTCACTCGTGCCTGAGGGGAGGCACATTTTCGGACGGATGTCGGTGTTCGAGAATCTGCAGATCGCCCACTGGGGTGCCTCCACAGATTTCTCGGAGGAGATCGCGACCGTGTTCTCGCTCTTCCCACGGCTCCAAGAGCGTCGGCAGCAGACCGCTGCGACCCTCTCGGGAGGCGAGCAGCAGATGCTTGCGCTCTCTCGTGCGCTCATCAGGCGCCCGAAATTGCTTATGCTGGATGAGCCATCTATGGGTCTCGCCCCAAAAGTGGTCGCGCAGATGTTCGAGGTGATCGAAGAGATCAACCGTTCGGGCACCAGCGTGCTGCTGATCGAGCAGAACGCCAGGATGGCGCTCTCGATCGCGGATAGGGGGTACCTCATGGAGACGGGGAAGATCTCGGGAGGTGGCGAGGCGGCGGCGATGCTCGAGGACGAGCGGTTGCACGAGGCCTACTTCGGCAAGAGCGCGGATACGTGACGGCGCCCGGAGCGGACGAGTGCGAACTGGCGTCCCCGCGGTGAGGCTATCGAAGTGAGAAATGGAAGTGCGCAATGGATTGGGACTCGATCAACAGAGGGACGACCCTCTCGGTGCCCGACAGGCTTTCGGTCGATCTTGAACGGCTGATTCTCGAGGGCGACCTCGCCCCGGGCGAGAAGCTTCCGGCTGAGCGCGAGCTGGCCCAGCACCTCGGCGTTTCCCGAGTCTCGATCAGGGAGGCGCTGCGGGAGCTTGAGAACCGCGGCCTCATCGACCGCAAGCCTGGGCGCGGCACGATCGTGCTGAGCCCGGGCGAGCGGTCGGGGATCGCCGACCGCATCTCGAGTGCGGTGTCGGCGGTGCACCCCGAGATCCGCGACATCATGGAGTTGCGCGCCATTGTCGAGCCGCCGATCGCGGGGATCACGGCGACGCGCGCCACCCCCCGCGATATCGCTCAGCTGCGCGAGCTGGTGGAGGCGATGGAGGCCGGCGTCACCAAGGAGCGCTACGCGGAGCTGGATCGCGCCTTCCACCAGGCCATCGCGCAGTACGCCCACAATCCGCTGCTCGAACTCATCAACGAGCAGATCGCTCAACAGATCGCCCCGAGCCGCTCCAGCCGCTATCAAACCAAAGAGCGCCGCGAGGCGTCGAGTGCGGCGCACCGCCGGATCTTCGAAGCGATCGCCGCCGGAGACCCGACGGCGGCCGAGGCCGAGGCCCGAGCCCATGTGCTCGACATCAGCAAGCAGATCGCCCTCGCCGCGACGGGCGCGAACGACGAAGGAGCACAGGGATGACGCACTCTGACGCACACCCCCGCGGAGCCATTTCGACTTCGCACCACCTCGCCACGGAGGCGGGTGCTGCCGCACTCGAAGCAGGCGGCAATGCGATCGATGCGGCGCTCGCCGCCGCCGCCGCCCTCTGCGTGGTGTACCCGAACAATGTGGCGCTGGGCGGCGACTTGGTCGCCCTGGTGCGCTCGCCGCAGGGTGAGGTGCGCTTTCTCAACGCGACGGGCACGGCCCCGGCCGCGCAGTCGCTCGACGCCCTCCGCGAGACGTACGGCGAACTGCTGCCGCTGCGCGGCATCGACACGGTGACCGTACCTGGCGGGGTGCGCGGCTGGGGTGAGCTGCACAACTTCGGGGCGACCCGCAGCTGGGAGCAGCACCTGGAGGCCGCGATCCGCTACGCCGCCGATGGTGTGCCGACGGCGAAGTCGGTTGCGGCGGCGATCGTCGACGAGCGCGAGGTGCTCGAACTCGATCCAGGTTGCCGCCACGCGTTCATCCCAGACGGGCTGCCGCTCGTGCAGGGGCAGCCGTTCGTGCAGCCCGCGCTCGCCGATTCGCTGCGTCGCCTTGCCGCGGGCGGGCCCGATGAGTTCTACACGGGTGAGCTCGCGCAGCGCTGGGTCTCCGGCTTGCGGGCGCTGGGATCGAAGATCGCGCCCGAGGACGCCGCCGCCTACACCGCGTTCTGGGATGAACCACTTGAAGGTTCCTACGGCGGTCACCGCGTCATCACGGGCCCGCCGAACACGTCGGGCTTCATCCTGCTGCGTGCCCTCGAAGCCATCGTGGCCGGCATCGACGACCCGCTCGGTGCGGGTGCCGGTGCCCTCGCAAACGCGTTCCGGGGCGGCAACGCGGTGCGTGCGGCGTACCTCGCCGATCCGGCATCCGGCGGCCCCACCGGCCCTGAACTCATCGCGATGCCGCGCCCCGAGCACGCGCCCCCGCGCGAGGCGAAGCCGAGCGGTGACACCGTCGGCCTGAGCGCCGTGAGCGCAGACGGTTGGGCGATTTCGCTCATCAACTCGGTGTATTTCGGGTTCGGCGCCGCGGTGCTCGACCCCGAGACGGGCATTCTGTTCCAGAACCGGGGCACGTCGTTCTCGCTCGATCCGGCCTCGCCCAATGCGTTCGCCCCGGGTCGTCGCCCACGGCACACGCTCATGCCTGTGCTGATTCTTCGCGGTGATGAGCTCGCGTGGGTGCCGGCGACGATGGGCGGATCGGCGCAGCCGCAGATCCACACTCAACTGCTGCTGCGCTCTCTCGCCGGGGCGTCACCGCACGAGGCGACGCACGCCCCACGGTGGATTGTCGACGAGCCCGGCGCTGACGGCGTGGTGCGGGTGACGATCGAGGAGGACGTGCCGGCGGAGGTTCGGGATGCGATCACCGAGGCGGGCTTCCCGCTCAAGGTGGTGCCAAGGTACTCGGAAGATCTGGGACACTCGAATCTGATCCGTGTCAGCGCTGAGGGGTACGACGCTGCGAGCGATCCGCGCTCCGATGGCTCTGCGATTGTGGTGCCTGCCTCTGGCTGAAGCGATCCGCAATCCTGATCCGCAGCTCGACAACCTCTCTCAGAAACGACCTCTATGACTCAGTCTCCTCGCCCCAGCATCATCGTTCTCGCTCTCCTAGGGGCGCTCACCGGCCTTCTCTCCGGCCTCTTCGGCATCGGGGGCGGCGTGGTGCTCGTTCCGATGCTGGTGATGATCCTGGGCTTCCAGCAGCGGCTTGCGGCGGGCACCTCGGTTGCTGCGATCCTGCCCGCGGCGATTGTCGGCGGTATCGGCTACGCGCTGCAGGGCAATGTCGACTGGCTTGCCGCTGTGCTGCTCGCGGCGGGTGTGGTTGTCGGGGCGCAGATCGGCAGCTACCTGCTGTCGCGGATCCCCACGGGGTTCCTGCGCTGGATGTTCATGGCGTTCCTGTTGGGTGTGGTGATCAGCCTGTGGTTCGTTGTGCCGCAGCGCGACGCTGTGATCGACATCACCGTGCTGACGGGGGCGCTGCTCGTGGTGACGGGCCTTGTGACCGGTGTGCTCTCCGGTCTGCTGGGTGTCGGCGGCGGCGTTGTTGTGGTGCCCGTGCTCATGTTCTTCTTCGGGGCGAGCGACCTGATCGCGAAGGGCACCTCGCTCATCATGCTCATCCCGGGCTCGATCTCGGGCACCCTCGGCAACGCGCGCCGGCGCAACGTGGACATCAGGTCTGCGGCTGTGCTGGGCATTGCTGCGAGCCTGCTATCGCCGCTCGGCTCGGTGATCGCCACGCATATCCCGCCGCTCTGGTCGAATGTGGCGTTCTCGCTGCTGCTGGCCTTCATCCTCGGGCAGATGCTCGTCAAGACGCTGCGCCAGGGTAAGAAGAAATAGGTCTGCAGGGAGGCTACCGGGCGCGAATGAAGGCTGTTGGCCGGAGTCGGTGAGCGAGTAGGCTGGTGCCCCGCTTGTCGTCCGAAGGAGTAGCCGTGGCACGTGTGCTGCTGATCATCGACATCCAGAATGACTACTTCGCGGGAGGGGCCTACCCGCTCGTCGGATCGGACGCCGCCGCAGAGGCGGCCGCGCGAGCGATCGCGGCATTCCGCGAGGCCGGCGATGCGGTGCTGCACGTGCAGCACGTCTGGGATGCCCCCGACGCCGTGTTCATGCGGCCAGGCACGGAGGGGGTCGAGATTCACGAGGCGGTGCGGCCGCTCGACGGGGAGCCGGTGCTGCAGAAGGCCGAGCCCAACGCGTTCCTTGGCACTGATCTCGCTGAGCGCCTCGCGCAGCTCACACCCGACGAGCTGGTCGTCGCGGGCATGATGACGAGCATGTGCGTCGATTCGACGGTGCGCGCCGCCGCCGAGCGCGGCTTCGCCGTGCGGGTGTTGTACGACGCCTGCGCCGCGCCCGATCTTGAGTTCGGCGGCCAGCGCGTCCCCGGTGCCGCGGTGCACACGGCTTTCATCGCGGCACTTGCTGACGGCTTCGCGGCCGTGAGCTCGGTCGACGTTTACCTTGCGGGCGTGTAGCGGCGCGGCGGGCTAGAGCAGATCCGCCACCGAAGAGAGAATTTCGTCAGGCCGGAACGGGAACTTCTCGATCTCGCGGCGATCCGAGATTCCCGTCATTACGAGCACCGTGTGCAACCCGGCCTCCATGCCCGCAACCACGTCGGTGTCCATTCGGTCGCCGATCATGCCCGTGTTGTGGGAGTGCGCGCCGATCTGGTTGAGCGCCGAACGGAACATCATCGGATTCGGCTTCCCCACAATGTAAGGCACCTTGCCCGTCACCTTCGTGATGAGTGCGTTGATGGCGCCTGTCGCGGGCAGTGGGCCGTCAGCGCTCGGGCCGGTCGCGTCTGGGTTCGTCGAGATGAACCGCGCCCCACCCATGATGAGCCGCACCGCCTTCGTGATCGCCTCGAAGGAGTAGTTGCGGGTTTCGCCCACCACCACGAAGTCGGGGTTCGACTCGGTCATCACATAGCCCGCGTCGTGCAGCGCGGTGAGAATGCCGGCCTCGCCGATCACGAACGCCGAACCGCCGGGCTTCTGCTGCTTGAGGAACGCGGCGGTGGCGAGCGCGCTCGTCCAGATTCGATCCTCAGGCACTTCGATGCCTGAGGCCGCGAGGCGGGCGCTGAGGTCGCGGGCGGTGAAGATCGAGTTGTTGGTGAGTACGAGGTAGGGGATCTCGTTCTCGCGCCAGTGCCGGATCAGCTCGGCGGCACCGGGGATCGCGCGCTCCTCGTGCACGAGCACGCCATCCATGTCGGTGAGCCAGCACTCGATTTCGTCGCGACGGGAGGGGATCACGGTGTCATCCATGTCTCCAGAGTAACCGCGTACGGTGAACGGGCGGTATCGCGGGTTTTGTGGCGGATCCGAGCGCGCTGGCTGCTGCAGCCTGCCGCACCGATCCACGTTCGCGCACCCCGAACCCCGCCGATCGGGGTGCTCGAACGTGAATCGGTGCCTGAGGAGGGGCGCGAAACGATGAAGAGACAGAGTTTCGCGGGTGTGCGAACGGGTGGGCTGGCACACTGGAAGCATGCATGAGAGAGCAGGACAGCCGGCGCAGCCGCAGGATCTCGTCGACGTCGCGGCGCTGATCGCCGCCTATTCCGAGGTCGTCCCCGATCCCGCCGACCCCACCCAGCGGGTCGTGTTCGGCACCTCGGGCCACCGCGGATCCTCACTGAAGGGCTCCTTCAACGAAGCCCACATCGTCGCGATCAGCGCCGCCATCGCCGAATACCGCGCCGCTCAGGGCATCACCGGGCCGCTCTTCATCGGATCTGACACCCACCCGCTGTCGGCGCCGGCCGAGCACACGGCGCGCGAGGTGCTGTCTGCCGCTGGCGTGCACGTGCTCGCGAAGGCGGGCAGCGGTGACGAGGTGTTCGTGCCCACCCCGGCCGTGAGCCACGCGATCCTCACCCACAACCGCGACCGCGCCGCCGACGAC
Organism: Leucobacter sp. VD1; assembly: GCF_037150695.1. Lineage (NCBI taxonomy): Bacteria > Bacillati > Actinomycetota > Actinomycetes > Micrococcales > Microbacteriaceae > Leucobacter > Leucobacter sp. VD1. The sequence continues at coordinate 154,167 of NZ_JBBCPO010000002.1, read as the reverse complement.
CCGGCCCGCGCCGACGGCATCGTCGTCACCCCCAGCCACAATCCGCCGGCAGACGGCGGCTTCAAGTACAACCCGCCGCACGGTGGGCCCGCAGATACCGACGCGACGAACGCGATCGCCGCCCGTGCCAACGAGATCCTGGAGCGCGGCATCGACAGCGTGCGCCGGTCCAGCGAGGACGGGATCGGCGGTGTGCCGGTGGGTCGCTACGATTTCCTCGGCGAGTACGTCGAAGCGCTCGGTGAGGTCATCGACGTCGCCGCGATCCGCGAGGCCGGGGTGCGCCTGGCGGCCCACCCCCTCGGCGGGGCGAACGTCGCCTACTGGGCGGCGATCCGCGACCGCTACAACCTTGACCTCACCGTGCTCGGTCCCGGCGTCGATCCGCAGTGGGGCTTCATGCACCTCGACTGGGATGGCAAGATCCGCATGGATCCTTCCTCGCGGCACGTCATGTCGACGGTTGCCGACTCCCAGCCGCTCTACGACATCGTGACCGGCAACGACGCAGACGCCGACCGCCACGGCATCGTCACCCGCGATGGCGGGCTCATGAACCCGAACCACTACCTCGCAGTGGCCATCGACTACCTGCTGACGCACCGGCCTGACTGGCCCACGACCGCGAAGGTCGGCAAGACGCTCGTCTCGTCGGCGCTCATCGACAGGGTCGTCGCCGCGCACGGCCGCGAACTGCTCGAAGTGCCTGTGGGCTTCAAATGGTTCGTGCCAGGCCTCTCGACGGGCGAGCTCGTCTTCGGTGGCGAGGAGAGCGCAGGCGCGTCGTTCCAGCGCTTCGACGGCAGTGCGTGGAGCACTGACAAAGACGGCATTCTGCTCGCGCTGCTCGCCGCTGAGATTCAGGCCGTCACCGGCCAGTCGCCCTCGGAACGCTACCGGCAGCTCACCGAGCGCTTCGGTGAGCCCGCCTACGCCCGCATCGACGCCGTGGCCACACCCGAGCAGAAGCAGCGCCTCGGGGCGCTCTCACCCGACGACGTCACCGACACCGAGCTTGCAGGTGACCCGATCACGGCGATCCTCACCCGCGCGCCCGGCAACGGCGCCCCCATCGGCGGGCTCAAAGTGCAGACCGAGCATGCATGGTTCGCCGCGCGCCCCTCGGGCACCGAAGACGTCATGAAGATCTACGCCGAGTCGTTCCGGGGGCCCGAGCACCTCGCGCTTGTGCAGCAGGCTGCGCAGGCGCTCGTCGGCCGCGTGCTCGGCTGAGGCTTGCGGGGCTCGGGTCTGCGCCGCTTCCCTGGCGCAGCCCGTGCCCGACCGCGGATCCGCTGGGCCCGCGCACGAACGCGGTACGCTGGTTCGCATGCCAGAGCCTGCTGAGACGACCCGCCGCTACTCCTACCTGGGGCCGGCGGGCACGTTTACCGAGGCGGCTCTGAAGCAGGTGCCTGAGGCCGAGGGGCAGGAGTGGAACCCCGTCGCGAATCTCGGCGAGGCACTGAACGATGTGGTGACCGGTTTCAGCGACGCCGCCATGATCGCGATCGAGAACTCGATCGACGGCGGCGTGACCGTCGCGCAGGACGCCCTCGCCACGATCCCCGGCCTGCGCATCGTCGGTGAATACCTCGTGCCGGTGAGTTTCGTGCTGGTCGCCCGCCCGGGTACCCGGCTCGAAGACATTGCGGTAGTTTCGGGGCACCCGGTGGCCTACGGCCAGTGCCGGGCCTGGCTCGACGATCAGGTGCCCCGCCACCGGCACCTCCCCGCGACCTCGAATGTGCAGGCCGCCCGCGATCTCTTTGACGCCGAAAAGGGCATCAACGCCGCCATCGCGCCGCCAGGCATCGAGGAGCACTACGACCTTGAGGTGCTCGCTGAGGGCATCGCCGAAAACCCCGACGCCGTGACCCGCTTCGTGCTCGTCAGCCGCACGGCCGCCGTCGGAGAGCCCACCGGTGCCGACAAGACCTCCCTCATCGCCGAACTGCCCGAGGACCGCGCCGGTGCGCTCCTCGAACTGCTGGAGCAGTTCGCCACCCGCGGCGTGAACCTCACGCTGCTCGCCTCCCGCCCCGTGGGCGACCGCATGGGCCGCTACCGTTTCGTGATCGACGCAGAGGGGCATATCAAGGACGAGCGTGTGGCCGACGCGCTGCTGGGCGTGAAGCGGTTCAGCCCGAACGTGGTGTTCCTGGGGTCGTATCCGAGGGCGGATCGCGTTGCCGCGAGCATCCGCGACTCCTACGATGATGACGCCTTCCGCGACGCCCGCGACTGGTTGCGCGAGGTGATCGAGGGCGCGCCAGGCGCCGCCTGACGCTCAGCCCTGGCTGGCACAGGTCAGGCCCCGTGCCAGAGCCCGGCATTGCCCTGCCGCCGGTGCCGGCCCGATCCGCGCAGGGTCAGCTCTGCGCGTTCCATTCCGGCAGCACTCGCACCGTCAGCGCGCCGGGATCCACCGTTCCGCTCACCGCGAGCGCGAGGCCGAAATCGTCGCCGTCGAGCTGCACCGGTTCGGGTCGCGGCACCGACAGTGCGTAGCGGGTGGCTCGCAGATAGTTGACGCTCTTGGTGTCGTTGACGAGGTCGATGATGCGTCTGCCCGCCTGCGTTTTGCGCAGCACGCCGTTCTCCCAGCCGATCTTGTTCCAGATGCGCAGCCACGAGAACGGGCCGAGGGGCCGCAGTGCGACCACGTCGAGCTTGCCGTCGTCGAGTTTTGCGTCGGGGATCAGCAGCACGCCGCCTGGCATCAGCCCGCAGTTGCCGATCATCACGGTGTAGACCGACAGCGACTTCAGGGGGGAGCGATCGACGGAGTAGTGGATCTGCAGCGGCCGGTCCTTGAGCATGGTGCGCACGCCGGCGTCGACGTAGGCGAGCCAGCCGAGGCGCTTCTTCAGGGTGGCGCGGGTGGCAGAGATCGCGCGGGCGTCGAGCCCCATGCCGGCGAGCACGAGGAAGACGTGCTCGTCTTCGCTGTCGTCTTCACGCACAATGCTCAGAACGCCGAGGTCGATGGGGCGGTTGCGGCCGTAGAACGCGGCGCGCACTGCTTCTTCTGGCTTGCCGAGCGGCATGCCCAGGTTGCGGGCGAGCAGATTGCCGGTGCCCTGCGGCACCACCGCGAGCGGAACTCCGGTGCCGCGCAAGGCTTCGGCCACTGCCCGCACGGTGCCGTCGCCGCCGCTGGCGAGCACGAGGTTCGCCCCCTCGGCGACGGCGCGTCGGGCGACAGCCACACCGGCGTCTTCGGCTTCGGTTTCGTACCAGCGCGTCGTCGCCCAGCCTGACTGCTGCTCGTGCAGCGACACCGCGCTGCGTAGCGCGGCGAGGTCTGTTTTGAACGGCTGATAGACCACTGCGGCGACGGGCAGACGGTGGGTCTCTGGCATGGATACAGCGTAGTGGGGGAGTGGCCGCCGCGGCTGCCGCCACCGCCTGCGACACGGGTAAGCTGGGTGCGTGATCGATCCAGTCTTGCTCCGCACCGATCCTGAGGCCGTTAAGCGCTCGCAGCGCGCGCGAGGAAATGATGAGGCGGTGGTGGATCAGGCGCTCGCCGCCGACGCGGCTCGCCGGGCTGCGCTCACCGAGTTCGAGAGTCTGCGCGCTCAGCAGAAGGAGTTCGGCGGGCGGGTGAAGACCGCGTCGAAGGAAGACAAGCCCGCGCTCATCGCCGAGGCTCAGCAGCTCGCTGCCGGCGTGAAGGCAGCGGAGGCGCGCGCAAAGGAAGCTGAGGCGCAGTTCGAGGCGCTTGCGATGCGCATCGAGAATGTGGTCATCGAGGGTGTGCCCGAGGGTGGCGAAAGCAACTTCGTCACCCTCCGCGAGGTCGGTGAGCGCGCCGAGTTCGATTTCGAGCCCCGCGACCACCTTGAGTTGGGTGAGATGCTCGGCGCGATCGACATGGAGCGTGGCGCGAAGGTTTCGGGCGCGCGTTTCTACTTCCTGCGGGGGGTGGGTGCGCGGCTCGAGCTGGCACTGATGAATATGGCGCTCGACAAGGCGCTGTCGCATGGGTTCACGCCGCTCATCACGCCCACGCTGGTGAAGCCCGAGATCATGGGTGGCACGGGCTTCCTGGGGGAGCACGCCAGCGAGGTGTACCACCTGCCTGAGCAGGATCTGTACCTCACTGGCACGAGTGAGGTGGCGCTTGCGGGTTACCACGCCGACGAGATCGTCGATCTGTCGCAGGGGCCGCTGCGCTACGCTGGCTGGTCGACCTGCTACCGCAGCGAGGCTGGCTCGCACGGTAAGGACACCCGCGGCATTCTGCGCGTCCACCAGTTCAACAAGCTTGAGATGTTCGTCTATGCCGACCCGGCCGAGGCTGAGGCGGAGCACGATCGCCTGGTGGGCTGGCAGGAAGACATGCTGCAGGCGCTCGGTCTGCACTACCGCGTCATCGATGTCGCGGCAGGCGATCTCGGCTCGAGTGCGGCGCGCAAATTCGATATCGAGGCTTGGGTGCCCACGCAGGGCGCGTACCGCGAGCTCACCTCGACCTCGAACTGCACCACCTACCAGTCGCGCAGGCTCGCCACTCGTTTCCGTGGCGAGAACGGCAAGACTTCACCCGTTGCGACGCTCAACGGCACCCTTGCGACGACGCGCTGGCTCGTTGCGATTCTCGAAACGCATCAGCAGGCCGATGGCAGTGTGATCGTGCCTGAGGCTCTGCGCCCGTACCTGGGTGGGCTCGAGGTGCTCACCCCGGTGGCCGGTGCCTGAGATGGGCGCGGGATCCGCCGCATCGACCCGGGGCGTTGTCTCCGCCGATGAACGGCACATTGTTGCACTCGACCTCGATGGCACCGTGCTCAATCACGACTTCCACGGTGCCGGCGACGACCCCAGCGGCGGTCGCATCGACGACGACCTCGCCGAGGCGATTCGCACGCTTCACGAGGCCGGGCACGAGGTCATCATTGCGACGGGGCGTTCGGTTGATGCGACGCTTCCGATTGTGGAGCGGTTGCGGATCCGCCCCGACTGGGTGATTGCGGCTAATGGCGCGGTGACGCTGCACCGCGATCCGCTCGCCCCCCGCGCCTACCGGCGCGAGTACGTCGAAGCGTTCGACCCGAGCGACGCCCTGAAGAAGATCCGCACTGCGCTTGTTACGGCGAGCTTCGCAGTCGAACTCGCCGACGGTGGCTTCCTGTACACCGCGCCGATCCCCACGGGCACCCTGCCCTCCGAACAGCGCATGGTGCCGTTCGAGCAGTTGCTCGGCGTGCAGGCTTCGCGCGTGGTCGTGGTGTCGCCCGATCACAGGCTGGAAGAGTTCCTCGATGCTGTCGAGACGCTGGGGCTCACGCACGTTTCGTATGCGGTGGGCAGCACTTCGTGGCTCGACATCGCCCCCGACGGGGTGACGAAGGCGAGCGCGCTCGAAGTGGTGGCGGCGCGACTCGGCATCGACCGTTCGCGGGTGTTCGCCGCGGGCGACGGACGCAACGACATCGACATGCTGCGATGGGCGGGGCGATCGGGCGACTCCGTGGCGATGGGTCAGGCCGTGCCCGAGGTGCGCGCGGCGGCGGTGCGAGTGACGGGCACCGTCGAAGAGGGCGGATTGCTCGCGGCGCTGCGAGACCGTTTTCCCGAGCTGCTGGGGTAGTGGCCCAACCCGGCCCCGCAGTTTTGCTAAGCTCGTGCGCGGAGGGTTGTCCGAGCGGCCGAAGGAACTTGTCTTGAAAACAAGCATGCAGTAACCCTGCATCAGGGGTTCAAATCCCCTACCCTCCGCGGTGAAAGCCCGGTCAGAATGTGATTCTGGCCGGGCTTTCTGTATTCGTCCGAGTGGCCGCAATTGCAGAGCGACACGCCTCCTGGGCCTGTACCAGGCCTAGTGCCACACACACCACGAGGCCCCGCACCGGCTCGTGCCGGTGCGGGGCCTCGTGTGGTCGTTGCGGGGTTAGTCCGCGGCGCCTCTGCGACCGACGATGAGGCCCCAGATCAGCAGCACGACAACGGAGCCGCCGATGGCGAGCAGCCACGTCTGCAGCGACCAGAAGTCCTGCAGGCTTGCTCCGAAGATCACCGAACCCAACCAGCCGCCCAGCATTGCGCCGACGACGCCGAGAAGCAGCGTTACGAACCAGCCGCCGCCCTGCCGACCCGGCAGAATCGCCTTGGCAATCGCTCCGGCGATCAGGCCGAGCACGAGAAAAGCAATGAAACCCATGTCCTGCTCCTTTCCATGATGCGGGCCCGCCTGAGAGCAGGACCGCCCGTGCCTTCGACGTTACTCCTGCCGCAAAGATGCTCGCAGGGGCTTGCGCAGCACATTCATATTGAGGTAAATGGCAATCGTTGTGTCGCACCGAAAGGAGGGGGCTGCAGAGCGGCGGATCCGCCTCCGTGCACACCGCTTACAGATCAGGCCGGCTGAGGCGGTTCTTCGACGATTCGGAGCCCGCCTTGGGAATTGGCGAAGGCGAGCAGCTGTTCGATCCATGCCGGGTTGAGTTCGTCGGTTGAGCGTTCATCGAACTCGAAGTGCACGGGCACAGAGGGGTGCAGCCAGATGCTGTGCTGCTGCTGGTCGTCGCTCCAGGTGAAGACGAGGCTCTCCTGCAGGTTGAGCTTCGCGAGGATGACGGTGCGCAGGTGTGTGAGCAGGCGGTCGTTGAAAGCGAATTTTGCGCCGTTGCCGTAGTTCAGGTGGCCCATGTGTGCTCCTAGTTCTGTTCTGCCAGGTGCTGTTGCGCCTCTTGTTGGGAGACGACGACGAGCCCCCTCGGCGTGTTTGACAGGTCGTTCAGCACTGCCAGCCAGTGCTTGTCGAGTTGTGGTGCGCGGCTGCCTGCGAAGCGGAACGCGAGCGGTATCGACGGTGTGAGCCAGATCGATACGCGCCCGCCGCCGCGCTCCACGGGCACGGTCCAGCTCATCAGGAAGCTCTCTTGCCGGCGCAGTTTGATGGTGATCGCGACTTTGAGGTGCGCGAGCGTGCGGTCGTCGAATTCGAACTCCTGCGTGCCGCCGTATGTGAGGAACCCCATGTTCCCATGGTGGCATCTTTCGGGGATGTTTGGGGCGACGCGGTCGAAACGCGAACTTGGTGTGCGGATCAGCCCAGCGGGTGCGGCACCATGCCGCCCTCGCCTGGCTCCTCGTCTTCTTCGGGTTTCGGGTCGCGGGCGTCGCCGTAGGCGAATGCGACAGAGGCGACGAGGAGGGCGAAGGCGAGGATGCCGAGCGGGTTGCAGAGCGCGATCGACATTTCGCTGGAGAACGACGACCCTGCGGCGAGGCTGAGCACTGAGACGAGGTCGCCGCCGGAAAGGTCTGGCACTGTCAGGCCGAAACCGATGGCGCAGGCCCAGGAGAGCGCGAGCGACACGATGGTGCTGCGGCTGGTGCGGCGGCCACGCTGACGCGTGATGCTGAGACGGCGCGAGAGCCAGAGGTTCAGGGCGATGAACAGGAGCCCGATGGTGGGCAGGTACCACCACGTCAGTGATCCGCCGATCCCGAACATCCAGCGGCCTGCTGCCATCCAGAGCGCGAGCACTCCTCCAACAACGGCGACGACACGACTCATCGCTGCACTGCTCCTCTCGTTCGTTCTAGCCCGCGCAGCCGTTCGACGGCGGTGCGGAGGGTTCGTTCGTCTTTGACGAAGGTGAAACGCACCCAGGGCGCGAGCGCCTGCGATGCGGTGCTTGCTTCGCGGCAGAATGCGCTGACGGGCACGGCGGCCACGCCGACGCGCTCGGGGAGTGCGCGGGCGAAGGCGGCACCGTCGTCGCCGTCGCTGAGGAACGGCCTCGCATCTGCGCAGACGAAGTAGGTGCCTGCCGGCATGATGAGGTCGAAGCCTGCGTTGCGGAGGCCTGCTGCGAGGAGGTCGCGGCGGGTGGAGAGCGAGTCTCGTAGTGCGGCGATATCGGCGTCGCCGTCGATGAGCGCGCGTGCGATGGCGGGTTGGAAGGGTGCGCCGCCGCTGTAGGTGAGAAACTGCTTGATCGCGGTGACGGCCTCGATGAGTTCGGCGGGCCCGGTGATCCAGCCGATCTTCCAACCTGTCAGCGAGAAGGTTTTGCCCGCCGACGATACCGTGAGCGTGCGTGCAGCCATGCCGGGAAGCGTGGCTATCGGGGTGTGGGCGACGCCGTCGAAAGTGAGGTGTTCGTAGACCTCGTCGGTGATGATGAGCGCGTTGGCTCGCTGCGCGGCCGCCGCGATGAGCTGCAGTTCGCGCGATGACAGCACGGTGCCCGTGGGGTTGTGGGGTGTGTTGACGATGATGATGCTGGTGCGCGGGGAGACTGCGGTGTCGAGGGCCGCGGTGTCGAGGCGGAAGCCGTCGGGGTCGGGGGTGAGCGGCACGGTGACGTGGGTGGCGCCTGCCATGGCGATGGCCGCGGCGTGGGAGTCGTAGAAGGGTTCGAGTGTGACGACTTCGTCGCCGGGGCCGGCGAGGGCGAGCACCGCGGCGGCGATGGCCTCGGTGGCTCCGGCGGTGACGAGTACTTCGCGCTCGGGGTCGAGTTCGATGCCGTAGTGACGCAGCTGGTGGGCTGCGATGGCGTGGCGCAGCTCAGGGGTGCCGCGCCCGGGCGGATACTGGTTGACGCCGTTGCGGATCGCGGCGGCGGCGATGTCGCGCACCCAGGCGGGCCCGTCGCTGTCGGGGAAGCCCTGACCGAGGTTGGCGGCACCGGTGCGCTGCGCGAGCGCGGTCATCTCGGCGAAGATGGTGGGTCTGGCCGAGCCGTCGGGGGAGGCGAGGCCGCTCGCCCGGGCCACGTCTCGCCATCTCTGCACCACCCCTCCAGTGTAGGCGTGAGCGGATGGCGAGACGCGCGTGGTCAGGCTCGCAGCTGCCGCCACTGCTCCGGGGTGGCCGTCTGCGCGTCGACGGGGGTGCCGTCGAGCACGCGGGCCTCGCGAGTGGCGGGGTCGAGGATCACGAGTGCCAGGCTGGCCCATCGCTTGCCGAAGGGTTCGGCAGGGTCGGGCAGGCGGGTGACAGGCGCCTCGCCTGAGGCGGTTGCCATGCAGGGCAGCAGCCCTGCGGAGACCTCTGGCATGTCGCCGGCTGTCATGAGACTGCTGAGGCGCCCGGTGAGCAGGGCGAAGCGTGCCCCTGAGCCGGGCTGATAGTTCCACGTCTTCTCGTCGGGAGTGAGCTCGGGGGCGAGGAAGTGGTTGGTGCGCAGTAGGTACCCGCTGTCGGTGCGGTGCTCGAAGACGCCGACGGGGCTGAGATCGAGGATGACGGCGTCGCCGGTGGCATCGAAGAGGGAAAACGAGCCGGACGATTCGATGGGAACGCTGCGGATCAGCTGCAGCGCCTCCGCGACGCTCGCGGTTTCGCTGAGCACCGCGAAGGCGAGCACGTGCATGGGGATGCCGCCGGCCTTGTCGGCGATGTGCCCGAGCACGTTGTAGTGCAGTGCGAGGCCGGCCGAGTTGACGCCGATCTTGCCGAGGATGCCGTGTTCGGTGACCCCGACCACGTCGTACGTGCCGCCGCGGGCTTCGAGCGTGTGCCAGTAGGAGCTGAGCTCGACGTGCCAGTCCCAGGTCTGGATGCCCGTGACGTGGCGCGGGGCGGCGTCGCTGCTGGGGTCGGCGGCGGGCACGCGCAAAATCGTGGAGCACTCGCCGGGCGGCACTGTGGTGCTGCGCGCGAGGATCTCGGTGCGGGCGTTGAGGGCACCGATGCGCCACAGCGGGGTGCCGCTGCCCGCGGCGATGCCCTCGATTTCTTCGAGCATGGCCGGCAGGTGCTCGCCGATGGCGTCGAGCGCGGTCTCGGCGTCGCGGCGCACGGTGGCCTCGTCGAGGCCGCCGGCTGTGAAGAGCTTGTCGTAGCGCTCGATGCCGCCCCGTACGGAGTCGGCGAGGGCGCGCCCGCGCTGCTCGCCGCGCTCACGCGGGGTGGCGGCGTCGACGGTGATGTGCGGGCGCTGCTCGGGGCGGGGGATGAGGGGTTCGGTCACGGGGTCTCCTGTGTCGAGAGGGCGGGGGCTGCTGCTACGCGGCACCCGTCGATGTAGGTGGCGAGCACGGCGTTATCGGCCTGCTGCTCGGGGTCGAGTGCCAGGGGGTTCTCGGCGAACACGGTCAGGTCGGCGGTGAGGCCCTGAGCGATGCGCCCGAAGTGATCCTGGGTGCCTTCGGCGATGGCCGGGGCGAGGGTCATCGCGCGGTAGGCCTCGGCGGGGGTGATGCGCTGCTGCGGCTGGTTGCCGGCATGCTCGGGCATGTCAACGGGGCGGCGCAGCTGCGCGTCGGCGAGTGAGATGCGCGGATCGCCGACGCCGATGGGCCAGTCCGAGCTCAGGGTGACCACGGCGTCGTGGCTGATGAGATCGCGGATGCGCCAGCCGGCGGCCACGCGCTCCGGCCCGATCCGCTGCGACCAGCCGTCGCTCTGGTCGGGGCTGGTGAGTCGGGTGGCGTGGGTGGGCTGCAGGCCGGCGACGACGCCGAGTTCAGCGAAGCGGTCGAGCAGTGAGTCGGGGATTGACTCGATGTGTTCGATGCGGTGGGGCGCGCTGGGGGCGTGGCCGACCTCGGCGACGGTGTCGAGCACGAAGCGCACGGCCTGGTCGCCGATGGCGTGCGTGATGGTGGGGATATCGCGCGAGGTGAAGAAGCGCACGGCTTCGCGGTAGGCGTCAGTGCTGGTCCAGAGGGCGTCGTGGTTCTCGCCGTGGGTGTCGGGCTGCTCGAACCAGGCGGTGCCGTTGTCGGCGGTGCCGTCGAGCATGAACTTCACTCCCTCGACGCGCCAGCGCTTGCCGCCGGTGCCGATGAGTGCGGCGATGCGCTCCCATTCGACGGGCTCTGAGTCTGCGGGCACTAGCGGTGAGCAGCGCACGCGCACGGGCAGTTCGTGCTCGGCTTCGAGCAGGGGGAAGAGCTCTGCGGAGGGATCGTGGAAGTCGAGGGCGTGCACGGCGGTGAGCCCCTGGGAGGCGAATGCGCGCAGGGAGTCGAGCAGGTAGCCGGCGAGCACTTCGGCGGGTTCTTGGGGGTAATTGCGGATGACGAGGTCCATCGCTTGCAGCTCGATAACCCAGCCAGTGGGGCCTTCGGCGTCGACGACGATGGTCGAGGCGTCGGCGAAGGTCTCGTCGCCGGTGAGCCCGATTGCGGCGACCACGGCTGGGCTGACCACGAGCGCGTGGGCGTCGCGGGTCATGATCGAGATCTTGACACCGGGGAACCACTCTTCGAAAATGCGGCCTTCTGGTTCGCCGGGGAAGGCGTTGACGTCGAGGTCGTAACCGGTGATCCAGGCACCGTGCTCGGCTGCTGCGACGGCGGGCGCGAGCTGGGCGCGAACATCGTCGAGTGAGGTGGCACCTCCGAAGCCGAGGCTGCCGCCCTGGCTTTCGGAGCCCCAGACGGGGTGGGTGTGAGTGTCGACGAGGCCGGGGAGGATTGCGGCACGGGGGCCGTGGTCGTGCACCTCGGTGTTGGGGCCGCCACAGGTATCGAGCAGTTCTGCGCCGCCGATGGCGCTGATGCGCCCGTCGGTGATCGCGACGTGGGTGCGGGGAGTCTGCGAGGGCAGCTCGCCGGGATTCACGACGACGCCTCCGCTCAGAATCGTGTCGGCGTATGTCACAGTTCCCCACTTTCTCGTCGCGTTGACGATGCGCGATGCGAGGCGGGTCTCCGCCTCTCCGTTACGGCTTGGTGACAATACTGACCCATTTTTGGTCAAATGACCAAAATATGGTTACGATCATCCGCATGACCCAGTCAAAGACGACCCGCAGCTATCTTTCGGCGGCCGAGCGCCGCGCCGAGATCGCGGATGCCGCCGCGCGCATCGGCATCGAGGAAGGCCTCGAACGAATCACCCTGCGCCGCGTTGCCGAGTCCGTGGGCGTGCGCCCCGGCCTCATCAGCCACTACTACCCCGAGGCAGAAGGTCTCGTCGCCACAGCCTTCGTGCACGCAACCGACGACGAGAGCGATGCGCTCTTCGTGCACGACGAAACACGAGCACCCGTCGAGCGAATGGCGGATTTCCTCGCCCGCGCCTTCTCGCCCGAAAGCGCCGAACTCAGCCGTCTCTGGTTGAACGCCCGAAACCTCAGTCGCTACAACGGTGCGCTGCGCCAGGCGCTCACCGCACAAGAGACGGCGAACCGCCGCCGCCTCATGGCGCTCGTCTCCGAAGGCGTCGAAGCTGGTGAGTTCCGCTGCGACGACATCGAACGCAGCGTGATCCTCATCCTCATCCTCGTCGACTCCCTCACCGCCTACGCCAACGAGGAGCGCAGCGACGCAACCCCGCTCGTTGCGCCCGTCGTCTACGCCACCACCGAGCGCGAGCTCGGCCTCGCCCCCGGCGCTCTCGGCGGTCACACCGCAGAGGTCGAGACGCGATCCGCCAGCACGCACAGCGAAGCCCCCGCGAGCTGAGCCCCCGGGCTGATCCGCCCCCCCGATTCACCAGATTCCGAGCACACCACTCAACGGAGAGACATGACAGACACCTCATCGACGCGCGCCATCGCCACGCGCCGCACGACCGGTGCCGCGCCGAACGACACAGCCCGCGCCGCCCGCCGGGCCCCCTGGGGGCCCGCCCTCGCCTTCCTCGCCCGCCGCATTGGAGGCCTGCTCGGCACCATGCTGCTCGCCAGCTTCGTGGTCTTCGGCGCGCTCTACCTGGCACCCGGCTCGCCGCTGTCGTTCCTCACGCAGGGCCGTTCCGTCACCCCCGAGGCCATTGCGCAGCTCGAAGCGCAATACCACCTCGACCAGCCGTTCATCGTGCAGTACTTCATCTGGCTCGGCGGGGTGCTGCGCGGCGACTTCGGCGCCTCGATCATCTTCGGTGATCCTGTGACCAGCCTGCTCGCGCAGCGCGTCGGCAACACGGCCCTGCTGCTCGCCGCCGCTGCGGTGCTGGTGCTGGTGATCGGCCTCGCCGTCGGATTCTTCGCCGGCCTCAAGCCCGGCGTGCTCTCCGAGTCGGTGATGGCCCTCGCCACCGCGGCGATGGCGGTGCCCGGCTTCGTCGCGGCCGTCGTGCTGATGCTCGTGTTCGCGGTGCAGCTCGGGTGGATGCCGAGCTACGGCATGGGCGAGCCGGGCATTGGAACCCTGCAACACCTTGCGCTGCCATCCATCGCGCTCGCGATCACCTCGATCGCGTTCGTCGCCAGACTCACCCAGAACGCGGTGCGCGCCGAGATGAAATCCGAGCACGTGCAGACTGCCGTCTCACGAGGCCTCCCATCGCGCTTCATCGTGCGTCGCCACATCATCCGCAATGCCGCCATGCCCGTGCTCACCGCGGCCGGTCTCACCGTCGCCGGCCTCATCGCCGGCAGCGTGATCATCGAGCAGATCTTCCAGCTCGGCGGTCTCGGCCAGTTTCTCATCGACTCAGTGCAGAAGAAGGACTTCCCCGTGGTGCAGGCGATCTGCCTCATCTACGTCGCCACCTTCATCGTGCTCAACACTCTGATCGATATCGCGTACACCCTCCTCGACCCCCGCGTCTCGCTCGGAAAGAAGACGTCATGACCTCCACAACAGCTATTGCGACAGCTCGCCCCGCGGCGCGCACACCCCGCCTGCGAATCCTGCCCGGCATCGGCATCACCGGTCAGATCGCATTCTGGACCGTCATTGCCGTCGCGCTGCTCGCAGCGATCGGCCCGATGTTCGTGCAGGTCGACCCCAACGCCGTCGACCTCGAATACGCCTACTACCCGCCGAGCCCGTGGTACCCGCTCGGTGCCGACGCGAGCGGACGCGACATCCTGAGCCGACTCATCGTCGGATCGCGCACCGCCCTGCTCGGCCCGCTGGCCGTGGTCACCATGGCGACCTTCCTGGGCACGCTGCTCGGGCTTGTCGCGGTCTGGTTCGGTGGCTGGGTCGACGCCACGATCGTGCGCGTCATCGATGCGATCTTCGCATTCCCCGGCATCCTGGTCGCGATCCTCGCCACCGCTCTGTTCGGCCCTGGCCTGCTGGCTGCCACGATCGCGCTCGCAATCGCCTACACCCCGTACATTGCGCGTATCGTGCGCAGCGCGGCGCTGCGCGAACGCAACCTGCCCTACATTTCTGCGCTGCAGGTGCAGGGGCGTCACGGCTTCGCGATCAGCGCGAGGCACATTCTGCCCAACGTTTCTGGGCTGATCGTCGCGAACGCCACGCTCTGCTTCGGGCTTGCGCTCATCGACCTCGCCGCGCTCTCCTTCATCGGTTTCGGCGTGCAGCCCCCCACGGCCGACTGGGGTGCGATGGTCGGCGGCGGCATGTCGGGCATCCTGCAGGGCGAGCCAGGCGAAGCTCTCGCCGCGAGCCTGCTCATCGTGATCACTGTCGCCGCCGTCAACACCCTCGGCGACCGCCTCGTCCAGCGATCGGAGAACCGCGCATGACCGCTCTGCTCACCGTTGAAGACCTCACCGTCGATCTCAAGGTCGGCGATGAGATGCGCACCGTGCTCAAGCAGGTTTCGTTCTCCGTCGGCGAGGGGCAGACCGTCGGCCTCGTCGGCGAGTCCGGGTCGGGCAAGTCGATGACCGTCCGTGCCGTCTCGCGTCTGCTGCCCGAGGGTGCCGCGGTCACCGGCAGCGTGCGCTTCGGTGACCGCGACGTGCTCGATCTGCGCGGAGATGCGCTGCGCCGCTACCGCGCCTCCGATGTCGCGATGGTGTTCCAGGATGCCCGCGCGCACACCAACCCGGTGCGCCGCATCGGCGACTTCCTCACCGAGGCGATGATTCTCAACGGCAAGACGGGCCGCCGCCAGGCCGAGGCCACCGCCGTCGAACTGCTCGAAGCTGTGGGCGTGCACGACGCCGAACGCCGCATGCGGCAGTACCCGCACGAATTGTCGGGCGGTCTGCTGCAGCGCGTCATGATCGCCGCCTCCGTCGCGGCACGGCCGCGACTCATCCTCGCCGATGAGCCGACCACCGCGCTCGACGTCACCACGCAGGCCGAGGTGATGGCGATTCTCAAGCGTATGCAGCAGGAGTACGGCATGGCCATGCTGTTCATCACGCACGATCTCGAACTTGCGGGATCGATCTGCGACGAGACCGTGGTGCTCTACGCCGGCGAGGTGGTCGAACAGCAGCGCTCGGCGCAGCTGCACCGCGATCCGCTGCACCCGTACACTGCGGCGCTCGTGCAGGCCCGCCCCGATATTCACCGGCGTTCCGAGCGCCTGCTCTCGGTGCCCGGCCACCCCACCACCGCCTATGAGGCGCCGGCCGGTTGCGCCTTCGCGCCGCGCTGCCGCTTTGCCCAGGATCGCTGCCGGGCCGAGAAGCCCGCGCTCGAAGCGCTCGACGCTGCCGGTCTGAGCCGCTGCCTGCGGGCCGATGAGCTGCGGGGTGCGCTGCTCGCACCTGTGGAGGCCGCCGCCGATCCCGTTCCTGCTACCGGCCTCGCCGCAGGCCCCGCCGATGAGGAGGCGACTCGATGACCGCTCCATTGCTCCAGGTCCAGGGGCTGACCAAGCACTACGGCACCGGCCGCGCCCGCGCGGTCGCCGTCGACGGCGTCTCCTTCGAGCTCGAAGCCGGCGGCTCGCTCGGCATCGTCGGCGAGTCGGGATCCGGCAAGACCACCACCGCACGCATGGTCATGGGGCTCGAACGCCCCACCTCAGGCACGATCCTCTACCGCGGCGAGGATCGCACTGCGCCGCCGCGCAGCGCACGCGAGTGGAAGCGTCGCGGGCGCGAGATCCAGATCGTGTTTCAGGATCCTTACACCTCGCTCGACCGCAAGCAGACCGTGGGCGACTGCCTCGCCGAGGTGGTGCGTCTGCACTTCCCCGGTGATCGGGCCCAGCTGCGCAGCAGAGTCGAAGAGCTCGCCGATCTCGTCGGTCTCGACGAGCGGCAGCTGCGCGCCCTGCCGCGCGCGCTCTCCGGCGGTCAGCGGCAGCGCGTCGCCATTGCGCGTGCGCTTGCCGCCCAGCCACAGTTGCTCATCCTCGATGAGGCGGTGTCGGCGCTCGACGTGTCGATCCAGGCGCAGATTCTCAACCTGCTCGCCGATATCCGCGCCGAGCAGGGCATCGGCTTCCTCTTCATCAGCCACGACCTCGCGGTGATTCGCCAGATCTGCGACGACACCATCGTCATGCGTTACGGCGAGGTCGTCGAGCAGGGCCCCACCGAGCGGGTGCTCGACAGCCCCGAGCACCCCTATACCCGCCTGCTGCGCGACAGCGTGCCCCAGGACGGCTGGGATCCGCTCGCCGGCCCTGCCCGGTTTTGAGCCCGGGCCGTCATCCTCACCCGACCCCACGAACACCACACCCCATTCACAAGGAGAATGACATGAGATCGAAGACGATCCGCCGATCCGGCGCAGCCCTCGCTGTTGGCCTGATCGCGAGCACCGCGCTCGTGGCCTGCGCCGGAGCGCCCGGCGGCCCCGGCGGCAAGCCGCCGAAGGAAGAGTTCACCTACCAACTCACCACCATGACGCCCGCCCCCACCACCGAGGTCGACTCGGTCTCCTGGAACCTGTTCCAGGGCGAGCCGTGGACGCTGAACCCCTTCACCTCCGCCGACTTCGCCCCCAACATGGTCGGGTCGAACATGTGCGAGACCCTGCTGCAGCAGACCCCCGAGTTCGAGATCAAGCCGAACCTCGCGGCATCGTGGGAGAACCCCGATCCGCTCACCTGGGTGTACCAGCTACGCGACGACGTCACCTTCTGGGATGGCTCCCCGATGACCGCCGAAGACGTCGCCGCGACAATGACGCACTCGCAGACCGACCCCACCTCCTTCCAGCACGCCAACTACTCCTCGGTCGAGTCGGTCACCGCGACGGGCGAGTTCGAGGTGACCGTCAAGCTGAAGACCCCGAACTACCTCTTCCACAAGCAGCTCGCGAGCTTCGTGGGCGTCGTCATGCAGAAGGAGTTCATCGAGGCGCACGCCGAAGACCTCGGCACCCCCTCGGTTGGCGTGATGTGCACGGGCCCGTTCCAGTTCACGAAGTGGGATCAGGGCGACTCGATCACCCTGAGCCGCTACGACGGCTACTGGAACGACAAGCTGCGGCCGAAGGCTAAGGAGCTGAAGTTCACCTTCCTCACCGATGACACGGCGATCACCTCGGCGCTGCTCTCGGGCGAGATCGACGGCACCTACAACCCGCCGAGCTCTTCGACGCAGCAGCTGCTGTCGAGCGACGCCGGTGAGCTCGCCTTCGGCCCTGCGCCGCTCGTGGTCACCACGTTCTACACGAACCCCGATGGCGCGATGGCGGATCCCGCGATCCGTGAAGCGCTGCAGCTCGCGACCGACTGGAGCGGCATCGCCCGCCAGGCCTTCGGCGGCATCGGTAAGGCTTCGGCCCTGCAGACCCCGCCCGCCGCGTTCGGCACCAGTGCGAGCGCGATGGACGTGCTCGACCAGGAGTTCGCCACCGACGGCAAGGCTGATATCGAGGCCGCGAAGCAGGCGCTCGAGGGTGCCAGCCCTGAGGCGAAGGCGAAGACCATCAAGATGGTGGTGCCCGAGCAGTCGGAGACCCAGCAGCTCGGCCTCGCCGTCGAAGACGCCGCCAAGAAGCTCGGCCTCGACTTCAAGCTGACGGTGTCGCCGGCCAACCAGTACACGAACTACCTGTACGACCCCGAAACCCGCGGTGACACCGACATCCTCTACACCACCTTCTGGCCGAACATCCCCGATCCGCTCGACTGGATGCAGATCACCTCGGTGACCGGCGGCTCGTTCAACTCCTACGGCTACACCGGCATCGACGAGCTCTTCGCGAAGGCCGTGCAGATCGAGGATGACGCCGAGCGCGCCAAAGTCACCGCCGAGATGGCGCGTATCTCCCGCGAGGAACTGCTGCCGATGACGCCCGGCATCACGCAGGACAACGCAGTGTGGCAGAACAGCCGCATCACCGGCGCGCCGGCCGCGTTCGACTACACCTTCTACCCCTGGGCTGCCCACATCGGCGGCACGGGCAAGTAGTCTCGGCACCCGGGCTTCCGGGTGATAGATCGGCCTCGGTTCGCCGCGGCGGGCGCTCCTCAGCGGGGCGGTCGCCGCAGTGGGCCGGGGCCGATGCTGGTGAGAGGGGCGGATCCCGGTGCGTGCTGCGGGCCTCAGTTCTCCGGGGCTGCGATGCTGACCGAGGCCAGTTGTTCTGCGCGCGTGGGGGCCGGGTGCACGGTGATCAGCTCGTCGACATTGGCGAAGCGGGCGAAGGCTTCGAGTTCTTCACGCACCCGTTCGCGCCCGCCGATCGCGGTGTACTGCATCATGCCGCGGATCTCTACACCGGCGGGGGTGTCGACGAGCGCCGAAGCCTCATCGGCGGTGAGTTCGCGCTCGCGGCCCCGCGACAGGAAGCGCCGCACTCGGTCGATCTCGGTGCGCACGAACAGGGCTTCGGCTTCTTCGTCGGTGTTGGCAGCGACCACATTGATGCCGGCGCTCACGTAGGGTTCGGGGTGAGCAGCGCTCGGCACGAAGTGTGCGCGGTAGTGCTGCACTGCCGCGGTGAGCTGCTGGGGGGCGAAGTGCGAGGCGAAGGAGTAGGGGAGCCCGAGCTGTGCTGCGAGGCTCGCACCGAACAGGCTGGATCCAAGGATCGTGAGCGGCACCCGGGTGCCGCGCCCCGGGTAAGCGTTCACTGCGGTGCGGGGCAGCTCGTCTGACAGGTAGCGCTGCAGTTCGAGCACGTCGGCTGGGAAGTTCTCGGCGGCCTCGTGGGTGCGGCGCAGGGCGCGGAACGTGGCACCGTCGGTGCCTGGTGCGCGGCCGAGGCCGAGGTCGATGCGGCCGGGGTGCAATTCGGCAAGGGTGCCGAACTGTTCGGCGATGACGAGGGGCGAGTGGTTCGGCAGCATGACGCCGCCTGCGCCGAGGCCGATGTGTTCGGTGTGGGCTGCGATGTGGCCGATGAGCACCGCGGTGGCGCTCGAAGCGATCGACGGCATGTTGTGGTGCTCGGCATACCAGATGCGGCGGTAGCCGCTGCTCTCGGCGAGGCGGGCCACTGCGACGGAGTGGCGGAATGCGTCGGCGATGCTGCCGTCTGCCTCCACTGTGGCGAGGTCGAGGATCGAGAGCGGGGTGGCGGCCATGCGAAATGCAACCGGGGGGCCGGATCACGTATTCCCCGGCACGACGGAGAGGGGCGGATCCGTTACCGGATCCGCCCCTCTCTGTGTGCGCGAGTGCGCGAGTTAGCGCTTCGCGGGTGCCCAGGTCTTGATGAGGCCGCTGTGCTCGAACTCGGGGTCGAGCGGGATGTTGGTGCGATCCTTCAGCAGCGTGCTCGCGAGCAGGCCGAGGCCCGTCATGATGAGCAGGTAGACCACGATGGCCCAGGTGCTGCCGAAGGACTGCAGCAGGATCTGTGCAATGGTCGGGGCGAAGGCACCGCCGATGACGCCGCCGATCGCGTAGCTGATCGAGATGCCCGAGTAGCGGATCGAGGCCGGGAAGGTTTCGGCGTACCAGACGGCCGTGGGGCCGTAGGTGAGGCCAAGGCCCACCGCGAGCAGGCTGGTGCCGATGAGCACGCCGCCGACGCCGCCGTTGAAGACGAACTGGAAGAGCGGGATGACGGCCGCGGCCTGGAGGAACCAGCCGACGGTCATCACAGGCTTGCGGCCGAAACGGTCGCTCAGCGGGCCCGAGATGAAGGTGAAGATCGCCCAGACCACGGCGGAGGCGAGCACGGCGAGCTGCACCTGCACCGGGTCGTATCCCAATCCGCCCTCGGCTTCAGGGCGTGAGGCGAGGCCCTGCACGTAGCCGCCGGTGAGCATGTAGCCGACGGCATTGTTGCCGGCGAACAGCAGTGCGGCGAGAATCACGAGCGGGGTGTGCGCCTTGAACACCTGGGCGATGGGTGCCGAGGCCTGCTTCTTGGTCTGCTTGATCTCGCTGAACACGGGCGACTCGTCGACGGTGCGGCGAATGACGAAGCCGATCACGATCAGCACGACCGAGAACAGGAACGGCACGCGCCAGCCCCACTCCTCAAAGGCATCGCCGGGTGCGACGACGCGCATGATCGCGAGCATTGCCGAGGCGAGCAGCATGCCGAACGGCACGCCGAGCTGGGGGAAGACGCCGAAGAGGCCGCGCTTGCCCTCGGGCGCGTGCTCGACCGACATGAGCACGGCACCGCCCCATTCGCCGCCGGCCGAGAGGCCCTGCAGGATGCGCAGCACGATGAGGATGACCGGGGCCACGATGCCGATCGACTGGTAGGTGGGCAGCAGGCCGATGCCCACGGTCGCGACGCCCATGACCAGCAGCGTGATGACGAGCATCGGCTGGCGGCCGAGCTTGTCACCGAAGTGACCGGCGAGGAACGCGCCGAGGGGGCGGAAGAGGAACGAGAGACCGATCGTCACGAGCGAGAGGATCTGCATCATGCCGGGGCCGGCGGGCTCGAAGAACAGCTTCGCCAGCACGAGGTTGGCGGCGAAGGCGTAGATGAAGAAGTCGTACCATTCGATCGTGGTGCCGATGATCGAGGCTGCGACGACTTTCCGGCGCTCGTGCGCGCTGTTCTTGGGCGGTGCTGACGTTGGTGCTGTCATTATTTGACTTCCTTGTCCAAATATCGGATGAATTGATCCCCGCATAGCATTCTAAACCCATACGCGACGACAGTTGCGCAAGTTGTGCGAAGCCCGCTTGTTTTCATGTTCCTTTTCATGCTGGGGCTGTGGGGCTGTGGGGCTGCGGGCTGAGCGTTCTGAGTAGTGCTGCACCGTGCAGTCGGGCGCAGATACGACGAAGGGCCGCCCCGATTTTCGGGGCGGCCCTTCGGCATGCGACGGCTGCGGTGTCGCAGCCGGGGGGAACTACTCGGAATCGACGATGCTGAGCAGCACGTGCCCGCTCGGCACGGTCTGGCCCACAGGCGCATCGATGTTGGCGACCACACCATCGCGGTGCGCGTAGAGCGACTGCTCCATCTTCATGGCCTCGAGCACTGCGACCAGATCGCCCTCGGCGACCTGCTGGCCGGCCTCAACGGCGACCTTCACCACGGTGGCCTGCATCGGAGCCGCGACGGCGTCGCCCGTAGCGGTTGCCACGCCGGAACCCTTCGCACGCTTCGGGGCAGGGCCGCGGGTGACGTCCTGATCGACGAGCGGCAGCAGCGTTGCGGGCATCGATACCTCGACGCGTCGCCCGGCGACCTCCACAACGACGGTCTGCCGCTTCGGATCCTGGCCGATCGGCGGCACCTCGCCCTCCCAGGGCTCGATATCGTTGTCGAACTCGCTCTCGATCCACAGCGTGTACACGCCGAAGGTGCCATCGGGTGCGGTGAACGCGGGATCGCGCACGATCTTGCGGTGGAAGGGGAGCACCGTCGGCAGGCCCTGAATCTCGAATTCGTCGAGGGCGCGGCGGGAACGCTCAAGCGCCTCCTCGCGGGTAGCGCCGGTGACGATGAGCTTGCCCAGCATCGAGTCGAACGAACCCGAAACCACATCACCCGACTGCACGCCCGTGTCAACGCGAACACCAGGGCCGGCGGCCGGCTTGAACAGCGACACCGGGCCGGGGGCAGGCAAGAAGCCGTTGCCGGGATCCTCGCCGTTCAAGCGGAACTCAAAGGAGTGGCCCCGAGACACCGGGTCGGCGTAATCGATGACGCCGCCCTCGGCGATCCGGAACTGCTCGCGCACGAGATCAATGCCGGTGACTTCCTCGGAAACCGGGTGCTCCACCTGCAGACGGGTGTTCACCTCGAGGAACGACACCGTGCCGTCCTTCGCGACGAGGAACTCGCAGGTGCCGGCACCCACGTAGCCGACCTCCTTGAGGATCGCCTTCGACGCGGAGTACAGCTTCTCGTTCTGCTCATCGGTGAGGAACGGCGCGGGCGCCTCCTCGACAAGCTTCTGGTGGCGGCGCTGCAGCGAGCAGTCGCGCGTCGAAACCACCACCACATTGCCGTGCTGATCGGCGAGGCACTGGGTTTCGACGTGGCGCGGCTTCTCAAGGTACTTCTCGACGAAGCACTCGCCGCGACCGAACGCCGCGACAGCCTCGCGCGTGGCCGACTCGAAAAGCTCGGCGACCTCCTCGCGGTGGTAGGCGACCTTCAGGCCGCGACCGCCGCCGCCGAACGCCGCCTTGATGGCGATCGGCAGGCCGACCTCGTCGGCGAAGGCCAGCACCTCGTCGGCGTTCGCCACAGGATCGCTCGTGCCGGCAGCGAGGGGTGCGCCCACCTTCTCGGCGACGTGACGTGCGGAAACCTTGTCGCCCAGGCGCTCGATCGCGTCGGGGCCCGGGCCGATCCAGATGAGGCCGGCAGCGGCAACGGCGCGAGCGAACTCAGCGTTCTCGGCGAGGAAGCCGTAGCCCGGGTGCACGGCGTCGGCGCCCGAACGGCGGGCGACGGCCAGGATCTTGTCGATCACGAGGTAGGTTTCGGCGCTGGTGGTGCCGTTCAGCGCGTACGCCTCGTCGGCGAGCTGCGCGTGCATGGCATCCCGATCCTGATCGGCGTAGACGGCGACCGAGGCGATGCCGCTGTCTGCGGCGGCGCGGATGATGCGGACGGCGATCTCGCCACGGTTGGCGATAAGCACTTTACGAATGCGCGACATGGGGTACAGCCTATTCCAGGACTCCCTGCGAGCATTGGATATAGGGCACAAACCTTTCGACGTTTCGTTGCCGATGCGCATAGTTCGCCCCGGGATCCGCCCCCTCGCACCGCGCCGGGATCCGCCCCGCCTGCCGCCCCGAGCGCCGCGATCCGATCCTTCCTTCTCTCCTTCCCTTCTTCTTCCTCCCGACCCCCACGGCGCCGATCGACGTTTACGCACCTCGATTCGTGTGAGTTCGGTGTTTGAACGTCGATCGGTGCGGTTGGGAGGAGAGGGGAGAGGGGAAGGGGAAGATGGAGAGCGAAGGGGGAAGGGGGCGGAGGCAAAACCGGCGCCCGGAGCCGGGGAGGGGCGGCGCGGTAGACTGTCCGGGTGGTGAATCCAAAGATCCAAGGCCGGGAGTACCCGCCGACTGCCCCGTATCTGGTGGGTCGCGAGAAGGTGCGCGAGTTTGCGCGTGCCGTGCAGAGCGACTCTCCGCTGCACCTCGATCCCGAGGCCGCGCGCGCCGCGGGCTACTCCGACGTGGTAGCACCGCCCACCTTCGCCGTCGTGGTGCAGGAGGCAACGCTGGCGCAGTTGCTCGCCGATCCTGAGGCCGGTGTGGACTTTTCGCGCGTGGTGCACGGCGATCAGCGTTTCAGCTACACCCGCCCCATCGTCGCGGGTGATGAGCTGACGGCCACGCTCACGATTGCCGCGGTGAAGCAGCTCGGCGGCAATTCGATGGTCACGGCGTCGAGCAGTATTGCTGACGTCTCGGGGGCGCATGTGGTTACGGCTATTTCGACGCTTGTGGTGAGAGGGGAAGACGCATGACCATCGCACCGGAGTTCGAGAATCTGACCGTGGGTGATGTTGTCGCTGAGCGTGAACTTCGGTTTACTCGCGACAGCTTGGTGCGTTACGCGGGCGCGTCGGGCGATTTCAACCCGATTCACTACCGTGACGATGTTGCGCAGTCTGTGGGGCTTCCGGGTGTGTTGGCCCACGGCATGCTCACGATGGGCGCGGCAGGTTCTGTGGCGACTGACTGGCTGGGGTCTGCTGCGTGGGTGCGCGACTATCAGTCGCGGTTTACCCGACCGGTGCCTGTCGACGCACGCGAGGGCGCGTCAGTCACTGTCACTGCGACGATCGCCGCTATCGATGTTGAGGCACGTACGGCCCGCGTCGACTTGAAGGTGGTTTTCGAGGGTGCGACTGTGCTGGGCAAGGCCCAGCTGTTGGCGGCGTTCGCGTGAATCTGTCGGCTGCCGCTTCGATCCCTGAGCCCGGCGCGGTGTCTGTCGACGACGGCACATCGTTCGCCGAGCTGACCACGATGCGTGTCGGTGGCCCTGCTGAGCGCATGCTGGTGGCGCGCAGCCGCGACGAACTGGTGAGTTTCGCGGCCGAGCTGTGGGAGGGTGACGAACCCTGGTTGCTGCTCGGTGGCGGCTCGAACACGGTGATGCACGATAACGGCTTTCCGGGCACGTTGCTGCTGGTGCGCAGCACCGGTATCGAGCTGGTGGCCGATGCGCAGCAGCCGGTGGGCCGGCTGCGGTTGCGGGTGCAGGCGGGCCATGACTGGGATGCGCTTGTTGCTGAGTGTGTTGAGCGTGGCTGGTCGGGGATTGAAGCGCTGTCGGGCATTCCTGGGCTTGCGGGTGCGGCCCCCGTGCAGAACATTGGCGCGTATGGGCAAGAGCTCGCTGACGTGCTGCATTCGATTGAGTTTTTCGACCGTGAGAGCGGCGAGGTGTTGCGCCTCGCTGCTGACGAGTTGGAGTTGGGTTACCGCGATTCGGTGATGAAGCGCGGGCGTGAGGGTGTGGTGCTCTCGATTGACCTGCTGCTCAGCATGGCTGTGCCGCCAGGTATGGCTGCGCCGGCCGATGCGCCAGCCGACGCCTCGGCTCCTGCGGGCCGCCATGCTGCGCCTGCGGCCCCTGTCGCCCCCGAGGCCGATGCGCTTTCGGAGCCTGTGCGTTATGCACAGCTTGCGGGAGCGCTCGGGGTTGAGCTGGGTGCGCGTGTGCCTGTGCGCGAGTTGCGAGAGGCTGTGTTGCGCTTGCGGGCCTCGAAGGGCATGGTGCTTGATGCGGCGGATCACGATACGTGGAGCGCCGGCTCGTTCTTCACGAACCCCATTGTGAGTGAGCGTTTTGCGCGCACCTTGCCGGAGGATGCGCCTCGTTTTCCGGTGGGCGATGTCGAGCCCGCCCCAGCGATCACGACGCTTGAGGAGCTTGCGGCTGGTGTGCCGATGCGTCTTCCGCAGCCGGCGCCTGAGCGGCGGGTGAAGCTTTCGGCGGCGTGGCTGATTGAGCATTCTGGGGTGCCGCGCGGGTTTCGTTTGCCGGGGTCTGATGCGGCGATCTCCTCGAAGCACACTCTCGCGATCACCAATCGCGGCGGCGCTACCGCCGCGCAGGTGGCTGAGCTCGCCCGTTTCGTGGTGCAGCGTGTGCAGCAGGAGTTCGGTGTGATTCTCGCCCCCGAACCCAATCTCTACGGTTTGGAGCTGTAGCGGGCATGCGCGTGCAGCTCGTTGGGCGCGGCCGGGTGGGCGCGGCGTTGGCGCATGCGCTGGCGGGCTCTGATCTTGAGGTGCTGCCGCTTGCCGGGCGGGGTGCTGATGGGGTGGGCCCTGATGGTCGGCCCGTCGATGTGGTGCTGTTGGCGGTGCCTGATGCGGCGATTGCTGAGGCTGCGGCGCTGGTGGTTGCTGGGCCTGTGGTGGGGCATTGTTCAGGGGCGACGGGTCTTGAGGTGTTGCGACCGCATGCCGCCTTTTCGTTGCATCCGCTGTTGACGGTGTTGGGTGCTGGCACGTCGTTCTCTGGCGCGCACGCGGCCATTGACGCCTCTGATGAGGGGGCGTTGGCAGTTGCGCAGCGTGTGGCTGGCGCGTTGGGGTTGCGCACGTTTCGGGTGCGGGGGGCGGATCGCGCGGCGTATCACGCGGCGGCGTCGATCGCCTCGAATTTTTTGGTTGCGCTTGAGGGGTTTGCTGAGGAGCTTGCTGATGGTGCGGGGGTGCCGCGTGATGCATTGCGGCCGCTTGCGGAGGCGGCGTTGCGCAATTGGGGCGAGCGGGGTGCTGCTGCGGCGTTGACGGGGCCGATTGCTCGCGGTGATGAGGGTACCGTGCAGCGGCAGCGTGCGGCGGTGGCTGAGCGGATGGCGGATCGGCTGCCGCTGTTTGATGCGCTCGCTGCGGAGACGCGTCGGCTTGCCTCGGCGCCAGCGATCCGCCACCCTGATGCGATTGCGCAGCATGAACCAGAGATCGCGTCACCGAATGCCGCACTGCCTGCAGACAAGGAGACCCCAGCATGAAGATCGTTCGCACTGTGAGCGAGCTGCGCGAAGCAATTGCTGCGGCGAGGGGTGCCGGCGCGTCGATTGCACTGATTCCCACGATGGGGGCGCTGCATGAAGGGCATCTTTCCTTGGTGCGGGCCGCGCGGGCCGAGCACGGCTACGTGGTGATGTCGATTTTCGTCAATCCGACGCAGTTCACTGAGGCTGCGGATCTTGCCGCGTATCCGCGGCAGGAGGATCGTGACGCGGAACTTGCCGAGAGCGCCGGTGTCGATCTGGTGTTCGCCCCGGAGGCGGCGGAGCTGTACCCCGCTGGTTTCGCGACGACGGTGCATGTGGGGGGCGCCATCACCGAAACGCTTGAGGGGGCTGGGCGCGGGCCCGCCCACTTCGACGGTGTTGCGACGGTGGTGTCGAAGTTGCTGATTGCCGCCGCCCCGGATGCCGCCTATTTCGGGCAGAAAGATGCGCAGCAGGTGGTGGTGGTGCGCCGTATGGTTGCTGATCTGGGTCTTCCGGTGCGGATCGTGGCCTGCCCGATTTCGCGTGACGATGACGGCCTGGCGCGGTCGAGCCGGAATACGCGGCTCAGCGCTGAGCAGCGGTCGAAGGCGCTTGCGATTCCGCGCGCGCTTGCCGAGGTCTCTGAGGCTGTGCGTTCTGGTGTGACCGATGCGACCGCCCTCATTGAGCGGGGTGTGGCGGTGCTCGCGCAGAGTGGTGTGACGGCCGAGTATCTTGCGCTCGTTGATCCAGATACGCTGGAGGCAGTGCCTCGGGTGACCGGCGCGACGCTCTGCGCTATCGCCGCGCGCGTTGGCGAGGTGCGGCTCATCGACAACGTGCTGCTGGGTGCCGGGCCCGAGCAGCGGTAGGGAGTGCTGAGATGCCCAAGGTGACGATCCCGAGTTTGATCGAGCGTAAGAGCACTGGCGACCCCATTGTGATGGTGACGGCCTACGACTACCCCGGTGCGCGCGCCGCGGAGCAGGCCGGCGTTGACATGGTGCTCGTGGGTGACTCGGGTGCCCAGGTGGTGCTGGGCTATTCGACGACCGCCGAGGTAACGATCGATGAGATGCTGACGCTCGCGAAGGCTGTGCGTCGTGGCACCAGCACCCCTTTTCTGGTGTGCGATGTGCCGTTCGGTTCGACGGAGCAGAGCGATGCGCAGGCGGTTGCGACTGCGGTGCGCTTCGTGAAGGAGGCCGGTGCCGACGCGGTGAAGCTTGAGGGCGGCGGGGCTGCGCAGCTGAGCCGTATCAGTGCGATTGTTGCTGCGGGCATCCCGGTGGTGGCGCATGTGGGGTTGACGCCACAGACGGCGACGGCGCTGGGCGGCTTGCGCGCTCAGGGCCGCACCGAGGCGAGCGCGGCGCGCGTGATCGAGGAGGCTGTGGGGGCCCAGCGGGCTGGCGCGTTCTGCGTGGTGGTTGAGGCGGTGCCGTCTGAGGTGACTGCGGTGCTGCGTGAGACGCTTGAGATTCCGATCATCGGTATCGGGGCTGGCCCGGCTGACGGGCAGGTGCTGGTGCTGCATGATCTGCTGGGCGTGACCGAGGGTCGCACGGCGAAGTTTGTGAAGACGTACGGCACGATCGGGCCCGATACGGTTGCCGCGATCGGTGCGTATGCCGATGAGGTGCGTTCGGGGGCGTTCCCCGCGGCCGAGCATCAGTATGCCGCAAGCTCGGAGGCCGTCGAGGCTGCTCGCGCCGCCGCCCGCGGCGTGTAGCCGCGCGCTGCGGGCGCTGCGCGGCCCGCGCGCCCGCGCGCCGCTCCCGTACACACCGCCCCACCCACACGCATCGAGGTCACGCGTGTGGCCTTTTGCGCGCCCGAATTACGGCCACACGGGTGACCTCGATGCGCGCAGCACTGACCATGCCCGTCTGATGCTTTGACGATTAGGTGAAGAGCTTCAATACGAGATTGTGCCCAGATCCGCCCCCTGACACACTCAGTGGGCGGATCGGTCCGCAAGGCTACAACGCAGCAACCCTGTCGAGCGCGCCCCGCAGATCGCGGATGAGATCGTCGGCCGACTCAAGGCCCACGGAGAGCCGCAACAGGCCCGGCGTGATGCCGAGCCGATCGTTGATCTCGGGCGCAAAGGTGCCGTGCGTCGAGGTGAGCGGGTGCAGAATCATCGAACGGGTGTCGCCGATGCCCGTCATGCGTGAGAACACGCGCACCCCGTTGACGAAGGCGCGCGCCCCGTCGATGCCGCCCCGCACCGTCACCCCGAACACCGACCCCGTGCGACCGTGGCCCGCCGCATCGGCGCCATAATCGCGCACCGCGAGCCCGTGCAGCGGGCTCGACGGCAACCCTGCATAGTCCACCGAAAGTACCTCGGGCTGCTGCTCCAACCAGGCCGCGATGCGCAGCGACGAATCAACATGGCGCTCCATGCGCAGCGACAGCGTCTCCATACCCTGATGCAACAAAAACCCGTGCAGCGGCGACATCGTCGGGCCGATATCGTTCACCACCGACTCACGCACCGCCCGCGCATACGCGCCACGGCCAAAACGATCAAGCATCGACGCAACCCCCGGCCGCGACGACTGCGTGATGAGCGGGTAGCTGCGCCCCGCCCGCTCCGCGGCTTCCCAATCGAAATTGCCGCCATCGACCACCGCGCCGCCCACCGCAGCTCCGTGCCCCGTGAGAAATTTCGTGGTCGAATGCACCACGATGTTGGCGCCGTGCTCGAAGGGGCGAATCAGCGCGGGCGTGCCCACCGTGTTATCGACTACCACCGGCAGGTTGTAGCGCGCGGCGACCTCGGCGATGCGGCGCAGATCAGTGATGTCGTTGCGAGGGTTGGGAATCGTCTCGGTATAGATCGCTTTCGTATTGGGGCGGATCGCGCGCTCCCACTCGGCATCGTCGGCCGCATCCCACACGTAGTCGAAGTCGATGCCGAATCGTTTGAAACTGCGGCCGAACAGAATACGAGTGCCGCCGTAGATCGAACCCGTCGAAACGATGTGGTCGCCCTGCTGCGCGAGAGCGAACAGCGCCGCCGAGATAGCCGCCTGCCCGCTCGCCACCGCCACCGACACCGTGCCGCCCTCAAGCGACGCAAGCCGCTCCTCAGCCACCCAGTTCGTGGGATTGCCCTGGCGAGAGTAGATCGGTGCATGCTCACTCACCGAGAAGCCGTTCGCGGCGTCATGCCCGGGATGATCCTCAGCCCGCCAGTGAATGCTGCCATTGAAACGGTTGACCTGATCGTCGAAATCATCGAAAAGGTAGCCCGCCGAAAGCGCGATCGGGGGAACGCGGAGACCGCTGTTCTTATCGGGATACTCGCCGGCGTGCACCTGGCGGGTGTCGAAACCGAAGCCCTGCCAGTCGTAGATCGGCTGCGCGGTCTGCTGGGTCATCGGGACTCCTTCGATGGGTGAAGCAGAATCGTCGCGATGCGTGCAACAGCATCCCGGATCGTGTTCGGGGCGCAGGCCAGATTGAGGCGCACATGGCCGGCCCCGCCGGTGCCGAAGTGGCGGCCATCGTTGAGGGCGACCCGCGCCTCGCTGAGAATGCGCGCGTATGGGTCGTCACCGAGGCCAGCCCCACGGAAATCGAGCCAGGCAAGATAGCCGGCGCGGGGCCGCGTAAGCCGCACCCCCGGCAGCTGCTCGGCCACCAGCTCGCTGAGCAGCTGTTCGTTGTGCTCGATCAGCGCAATCGCTCGGTCAAGCCAGGCGGTAGCCTCCGAGAACGCAGCAACCCCGGCGTGCAAGCCCAGAATGCTGGCACGGGTGACCGTCTCAGGCGGGAGACAGCGCAGCACCTCGTTCGCGCGCGCATCGGCCGCGACGATCACCGCGCACTTCGCGCCCGCCAGGTTCCAGCCCTTGCTGGCCGAAGTGGTAGTCACCGAAAGCGCGCCCGCAGCCGCCGCGAGCGGGGCGAACGGGGTGAAGGCCTCACCCTCGAACACGAGCGGCGCATGGATCTCGTCGGAGACGACGAACACATCGTGCGCGGCGGCAAGCCGTGCCAGCTCGGCAAGATCCTCGGCACGGTGCGCGAGACCGTGGGGGTTGTGCGGGTTGCAGAGCAGAAAAGCGTCAACGCCCGGGCCCTCGGCAAAGACGCGCTCGATCGCGGCGAGGTCGAGCCGCGGCTCACGCGCCGTGTCGAGCGCAATCTCGATGACCTCGAAGGGCACCTCCTCCAGCATCTCGAAAAAGCCGGGGTAGACGGGCGTGGGCACCGCGATGCGGCCCCCCGCAGGCCGAAACACGCGCAACGACTCCACCACACCCGTAGCGACATCGGTGGCGAGATGCACGTGATCGTGCGGCACCTCCCACCCCCAACGTTTGCGTGCGAAACTCGCGAACGCGGGTGCCAGCGGGCCGGGAGAGTCGAGATAGCCGATATCAGAGGCCTCAATGCGGGCCGCAAGCGCGGCGCGAATCTCAGGCGCCACGGCGAAATCCATCTCAGCCACGAAGAGCGGCAGCACCTCCTCAGGGAAGCGCGTCCACTTGATGCTCGAGCGCTGCGCACGCAGCAGCGCGGGATCGAGCTCAGCGAACGGCACCCCGCTGGGGTCGGCCTGCGCGGCAAGCACCCCGGCGGGGGCAACGCTGGAACGACAGTCGGCTTCGGTCATGCCCCCATGCTGCCGCCCCGCAATGCGACGGCGCGAGCCGAAGAGTAAAGCAGCGTCACACTCGGGCCACGATCACGCGCAGCGATCCGCCACCCGAAAAGCCCGCGACCGCCCGCGCAGCCCCCGAATCAGCGAATGACCAGCCCCACAATGCGCGACAGCAGCGCCTCAAGCGGGCCACGGCGCTTCGACGCCGCCAGAAACGCGCCCAGCAGCAGCGCCCCGCCCAGCTGCAACGCAAACGCCCCAGGCCCCTGCGCCCACCACGGCATCCCCTGCATCATCACCTCGGGATCCCGATACGGGCCCATCAGCAGACCCGACACAATGATGTGCAAGGTGTAGACCGTGAGCGGCGCCGCACCCGTCGCGCGCAGCACCCCCAGCACACGGCCCGGAGCACGCCCCGCCACACCCTCACGATCGCACAACCACACCAGCACCCCGATCACCGCGAAGGAGATGCCGATCGTGCGCAGCAGATCGAACACCGTGCCCGAGTGCGGAATCGCAAGCAGCTGCACCCCAGGCAGATCGAATGGCGGTGCACCGAAGTTCCACGCCATCAGCTGCTCAGCCAGCGTCTCGTCGAAGGGTGCGCCCGAGCCCACCCCGATCACCGAGAGATTCGCGAGCGCCCAATTCGACACCAGCTGGGCGAACACCGTCAGCGCAACACCCGCAGCCCCCAACACCGCAGCGGCGCGACCGAGCGCGCCACGGCCCGTCGCCGAGACCAGGGCTCGACCCACCAAAACACCGACCAGCAAATACACGCACCAGGTGATCGCCGGGTACTCGCCCGTCAACAACAACGCCCGCAATGCCCCCACCGGATCTGCGAACAACAGCTCGAACGACACCGACTTGCCCTCGACTACCACCTCCAACGAGCGGCGCACCACCGCGTTGAACCAGGCACCACCAAGACCCAACACCGTCGCAACCGAGGCCAGCACCCAGCCGGGCGCTGCGATGAACGGAGCCACCAAGATCATGGCAACGCCGTAATAGGCGAGCACCACCACGATCCCGTTCTCGATGAGGCCCAGCAGCAGGCCGATCACGATCAGCACCACGCCGCGTACCATGATTGCGCCGATGGCCGAGCCTGTGCGGCCCTCGCGCAGCAACCTGCGAGTGGCGAACACCATGCTCAGCCCACCCAACACCGCAAAGAGCGCAGCCGCGGTGCCGTTCGTGACCACCTCAGCGCCGTCGGCCAGCCCCCGGTCAAACTCCGAAGCGGTCGGGATGAACCGGTTCACGGTGAGCAGGTGCGCCGCCATCATGCCCACAATGGCGATGAAACGAGCCAGATCGATGCCGATATAGCGCACCCGCGGGCGGGCAGCAGGGCGCGTGGCGGCGGCCGAGACCGCAGGAGGGGCAGAACTCATGCTCCCCAGTATGGTGCAGGCCCACGCGGCAACAGCTGCGTCAGCTGCGTCAGGTGCCTCGGGTGCCTCGGCTGCGGATCGCGCCCGCCGCCGGGCCGGGCGTCGCAGGCGCGATCCGCCCCCGAATGCCGAATCCCGCGTTGCAGCTACACACTGCCGCGATTGCGGCGGCGGATCTCGCGCGACGGGCGACCACCCAAAAACGACGCCGCCGAATCAACCACAAAGCCCTGCCGCAACGCCTCACGGCCGATCAGCATGCGGAACACCATCTCCTCGCGATCCGTCAGCGTCACCTCAGCCTCGATCTTGCGGCCCGCCAAACCGATCTCCACAAGCACCACAGGGCGCAACTGAGCATGCCCAGAAGAGCTGCGCACCGTGCGGCGATCATGCACCGGCAGCTCAACCGCCACAGCATCCTCTTCGGTCAGCTGCCACGGCTGCACCAAGAACCGCACCCACGACGCGCCGTCGCGTTCAAACTCCTCGATCTCCGTCGCATGCAACGCAGAGGTCTGAGCGCCCGTATCAACCTTCGCCTTGATCCACGGCACACCGATATCGGGCAGCGACACCCATTCACGCCAGCCCGTGAGAGTGCTTGAATAGTCGGGTACGGTCACGCATCTATCTTGGCAGGAAATCACGGTGAAACTCGCGATTCTTTCGCGCGCCCCGCAGGCGTACTCGACGCAGCGACTGCAAACAGCAGCCGAAGAGCGCGGACATAAAGTCAGAGTGCTCAACACACTGCGCTTCTCGATCGACCTCGCAGGCGAAGAACCCGACCTGCTCTACCGAGGCAAACAGCTCAGCGACTACGACGCCATCCTGCCCCGCATCGGCAGTTCCATCACCTACTTCGGCACCGCCGTCGTGCGCCAATTCGAGCAGATGGACGTCTACACCCCCAACACCGCAGGCGGCATCTCTA
The DNA here is from genome assembly GCF_037150695.1 of Leucobacter sp. VD1. Taxonomy (NCBI): domain Bacteria; kingdom Bacillati; phylum Actinomycetota; class Actinomycetes; order Micrococcales; family Microbacteriaceae; genus Leucobacter; species Leucobacter sp. VD1. The sequence goes on along the minus strand of NZ_JBBCPO010000002.1, from coordinate 121,309 downwards.
ACGCGCGTGACAAACTGCGGGCCATCCAAATTCTCTCCCGCCACAACATCGACATGCCTGCCACCGCTTTCGTGCGTAACCGAGCCGACGTGCGCCCCGCCATCGAGAGCGTGGGCGGCGCACCCGTGGTCATCAAACTGCTCGAAGGCACACAGGGCATCGGCGTGATCCTTGCGCCGCAGGTAAAAGTGGCCGAAGCCATCATTGAAACCCTGCACTCCACCCGCCAGAACGTGCTCATCCAACGCTTCGTAGCCGAAAGCCGTGGCCGCGACGTGCGCGCGCTCGTCGTGGGCGACCGCGTTGTCGCCGCCATGCGCCGCCGCGCCAGCGGCGACGAGTTCAGGTCGAACGTGCACCGCGGCGGCACCGTCGAACCCGTGCAACTCGACCCCGCTTATGAGCAGACCGCAGTGCGCGCCGCCCAGATCATGGGTCTGCGCGTCGCAGGCGTCGACATGCTCGAAGGCGAAGAAGGCCCGCTCGTGATGGAGGTCAACTCGTCACCCGGCCTGCAAGGCATCGAACAGGCCACCGGCCTCGACGTGGCAGGGGCCATCATCGACTACATCGCCGGGCAGGTCGACTTCCCCGAAATCGACGTGCGGCAGCGGCTTTCCGTGTCGACGGGCTACGGCGTTGCCGAGCTCACCATGCACGGCTCAGAGCACGTGGGCAAAACCCTTGGCGAACTCGGGCTGTGGGACCGCGACATCACGGTGCTCACCCTGCACCGCGGTGTGCAGGTCATCCCTAACCCCCGCAAGCACGTCGTGCTCGAAGCCGAAGACCGGCTGTTGTGCTTCGGCAAGCTTGAAGAGATGCGGTCGATGATCCCGGAGCGCCGGCGTCGCCGTGCCCGCGTGCGCAAACTCCCCAAATCGGCGCAAGACCTCGCCGACGGGTAGGTGCGTGTCCCGCGCCTGTCGTTGAGTCGCCCTATTCGTATCGAGTCGGCCTGGATTTTGCGTATATCGTGGGCCGACTCGATACGAACGGGCAGACTCGATGAGCGCGGTCGCGGGCCCGGGCGCCGTCAGCCCTGCTCTGCGGTGAGCTGGAACTCGACGAAGCCCTGGGGCTCCACCCGCACGAAACCCAAACTCGGCGCCTCCACACCGAAATCTGCGAAGGTGATCGGAATCGTGCCCGCGATCTCGGCGACCGCGCCACTGCCGTCGGCATTCGCCGAGCTGCGCAACTGCACCTCTGCGGTGACACTGCGAGTCACCCCGGCGATCGTGAGATCACCCATCGCCCGCGTCTGCACCACAGCCCCCGCCGCCGGAGCCGCGTCGAGCGTGACCGGCTGCGTGAGGGTGAAGGTTGCAGTGGGGTGCTCCGCGGTGCGCAACGCCTGGTCGCGGAAATAGGCGTCGCGCTGCGCGCTGTCAGTGCTGATCGACGCCACATCAACCGTGATCTCGGCACGCTCCAAAGTGAGGCCATCAGCGCCGATCGTGAACGAGCCCGTCACCTCACCAGTGCGCCCCGTCACCGTCACATCGGTGCCGTTCAACACCTCATCAACGCGATACCCGGCCTTCGAACCCTGCGCCACCCGCCACTCGCCCACCAGTGCGGCTGGGTCGAGCGCGTCGCCCACCGGATCGAGCATGTCGCCGTCGCTGCTGAGGCTCGGCGCCTCAGCCGCAGGCGGGGCGATGAAGTCACGGTACACGATGGGACCGGCCACCGAAGCGGCCACGGCCAGAGCCAGCACCCCCGCACCGGCACCAATGAGCACCTTCTGAGATCTCTGCACGGGGGCTCCTCTGCGCTGCGGGTTGACGGTTAAGGTAACCCCACCCTCGCAGCCGCGCCGATGAGGAAGCTCGGAGTCGCTGGGGAACAGGCTGAGAGTGGCGGATCGCGAACGCTCAGCGCACCCGCAGTGCTGCGGGCAGGATCCGCACCTCGAACGACGAAACCTCACCGACATCGTCACCATCGACCTCGAACGCGAGTGCCTGAGGCAGCTCCACCCGAACATTACGGGCCCGCAGATGCGCTGTCGACGCAGAACTCGCCGCAGAGCCCCCGCGGATGAGGCGCACTAGCCCGTTGTCCCACACCATGTTCTTCATCGTGTCGAGCCAGGCCGCCGCATGATCGGCGCGCAGCACCAGCAGATCGAGCTCGCCATCATCGGGAGCCGCATCGGGAAGCAGCGTGAAGCCGCCCTGAATGCTGCCGCAATTCGCCACCAGCACCGTGTGCGCGCTCTCGACCACCGGGGGCGCATCGTCAAGCTGCAACGACAGCTCAACCACCTCAGCGCCCGTTGCCGCCCGCCCCAGCGACTCCACGTAGGCGAGCCAACCCGTCTTCGCCTTCAACTCGTCATCGGTCTCCACGATCATCTGCGCGTCGATGCCGAACCCCACCATCACCACGAAACCGTGACGCTCAGGCTCGACATCCGCACCGGACACCCCAGCAGCCTCGGCGGAGTCTGTGCCGGCCGCGGCCCGCGTCACACGCACCTCACCCAGATCGAGCGGTGCCCCGGTGCCCGTGAACGCCCGCACAAACGCGGCCCGCGGGTTGCCGAGCGGAATCCCCAGGTTGCGGGCGAGCAGGTTGCCGGTGCCCAACGGCACCACACCCAGATCGGCAGCCGGCGATCCCGAACCCCCGAGCTGCTCAGCAACCGCCCGAACCGTGCCATCCCCACCCGCGGCGATCACCAGCGAGCAGCCCGCATCGAGCGCCGCAGCCGCAGCACCCTGCCCCGGATCCTCCTCGGTGGTCTCGAACCACACGCACTCCGGGCGATCCTGCGGCAACTCGAACACCTCAGCAAGCGCGCGCTCGCAGGCTTCACGCAGCCTTTCGCCCTCAACCTTCGACGGATTCCAGACGATGCCGACCTGCTCGCTCATGGGCTCTCTCCTCGACTATCGGGGCGCGTCACAAGATCCCGCCGGCGCGGGAACACGGCTCCGCTTCGAAGGCTACAGCGCCGCGAGCAACGATTTCCAGTGCGCCCGCCCAGGTCAGCCGCAGGGCGCTCGCTGATGCTTGAATGGGGGCATGACTGAGGACAGCACTCGGGAAGCGCGACAGCACGTCGAACACGTCTCGTCGCAGCACCGATCGGCGGGCATCGGAGACGGCGCTGGCGACGGCACCGGCGATAGCGGCGTCTACGTCGTGCAAGAAGGCGACGCGGTCGCCCCCACCGACGCCGCACGCCCCGAACTCGCAGGCGCACAGGAGTACCGCATCGACCTTGAGCGGATCCGCTTCTCTTCCTACTTCGCGCGGCTCTCCGACGTCACCCAGGTCGTGCCGCGATCAGGCGTGGGCCCCGTAATGCACAACCGCCTCACGCACTCGCTGAAGGTGAGCGCCGTCGCGCGCGTCATCGCCGCGCAGCTCGCAGGGCACGAGGCCCGGCACCGCGCACACCTCCGCGGCGAACGCGACGACGATCCCACTGGTGCGATCATCGCCCGCCTCGGCGGTTGCGACACCGTCGTCGCCCAAGCCGCAGCCCACGCCCACGACCTCGGGCACCCGCCATTCGGGCACCTCGGCGAACGCGTGCTCGACCGCGTCGCCCGCGAACGCCTCGGCCTTGCCGAAGGCTTCGAAGGTAACGCCCAGAGCTTCCGCATCCTCACGCAGCTCGACACCCTCGGCCGCGACTTCCCTGGCCTCAACCTCACCGCCGCCACCCGCGCCGCCACCCTCAAGTACCCCTGGACGCGCGCCTCCTGGATCGGCGTCACCGAAACCCAGCGACCCGTCGCAGAGCGCCCACGCGGCGTCGGCGCAGACGCCGCGCACGGCGCCGAGAAGTTCTCCGCCTACGCGCTCGACTCACGCGAAATGGAAACCGCGCTCGCCGCATTCCCGCACATCTCAGCAGGCATGCAAACCGTCGAATGCGCCGTCATGGACCTCGCCGACGATATCGCCTACGCCGTGCACGACCTCGACGACTTCACGCGGGCCGGGGTGCTGCAGCAGGCCGCCGTTGCGGGCGAGTTCCGTGCCTGGCTCGCCGACCTCAGCCGCTTCGCACATATGGCCCCCGAAGAGCTCGCCGGCTCAGGCGCACTGCGCGTGCCAGGCCACGCCCTCGAACAACTCTGGCGGCGCCTCGCCCTCAAAGACGCGTGGATCGCGGATCGCGAAGCCTTCACCGCCGCCGTGCGCCGCGTCAGCGCCGAAGTGGGCGACGCACTCCTCGAAGTGCCCTACGACGGCGGCATCGACAGCGAACGCGCCGTCTCGGACTTCACCCGCCGCTGGATCGAACACCTGCGCACCTCCATCGTCGTTGAAGAACGACCACACGTGCGCAGCGGCTACGTGCGCCTCGACCAGCAGGCCTGGCACGAAGTGATGGTGCTCAAATTCGTGCACGCCCACTTCGTGCTCGAACGCCCCGAACTGGGGCAGCCTCAGCGCGGGCAGGCTCGCGTCATCGCAGACCTCGCCCTCGGTTTCGACGCCTGGCTTGCCGACCCTATCGACGCCCCGCGGGCACCCCGTCGCCTGCTGGAATGGGTTGACGACGCCGTTGCGGCCTCCTTCGAACTGCGGCGGGAACGTCCCGATCTGCTCTCAGGCGACACCAGCGATGCGGGCCTGCGTCGCCAGGGCCGCACGCGGGCGATCCTCGACTACGTGGCGTCGCTCACCGACCAGCAGGCCCTCACCACGCATCGGGAGCTGACCGGCGCGGTCTGAGCGCGGGGAGCGAGTACGGTGGAGAGCATGACTACAACGCGAGACCGTGACCGGCTGGTGCAGGAGCTGATCGAAGTGGGCCGCGACGCCGCAGCTCGGGGCCTCGTGCTCGCAAGCGCAGGCAACCTGTCGGTGCGCGTCGCCGATGACCGTTTTCTTGTCTCAGGCAGCGGCGTCTGGTTCGACAAGCTCACCGCAGCCGACTTCGTCGAACTCAGCCTCGACGACGACGAAACCGGCGCGCCTTCGGCGAGCGGTGTGAAGCCGTCGAGCGAGTGGAAACTGCACCACCGCGCCTACCGGGCACGGCCCGACGTGGAGTGCGTGCTGCACCTGCACCCGCGCACCGCGGTTGTGCTCGCCAGCCTGGGCCACGACATTCGCCGCCTCACCCTCGACCACGCCTACTACCTCGGCCCCATCGGCGTCACCCCGTTCTTCCACAACGGCACCGACGAGCTCGCCGACACCGCCGCCGAGCAGCTGCGGCAGCACGACTGCGTGGTGATGCAGCACCACGGCTGCTCCGTCGTGGCCGACACTGTCGAGATGGCGTACCGGCGCGCCCTCAACCTCGAAGACGCCGCCCAGGCCACCGCGCTCGCGCTGCAGCTGGGCGACACCGCAACGGTGTTCCCAGAAGACGGCGCAAGCCACGCCTGAACCCCGCGCACCTGATCCGCCTCAGGGGGAGACAGGCAGTAGCCGGCCAGCATCCCAAGGCGCCGCCCAACCCAGCTCCTCGATAAGCGCCGCGAGCAATATCCCCGTGAACCCCCACACGATGTGGCCGCCCAGCCTGTCGTGCAGCCGAAAGGCCGGCCCCCGATAGGTCGATCCGCCCCGCCGCAGCACCGACGTGCCGCGCGCCGCGGGATCCACAAGCTCCGCAACAGGCGCTCGAAACACGTCAACCGACTCCGTGCGATCCGCCGCCACATCACTCGGCAAACGCCACCAACCCACCACCGGCGTCACCAGATTGTTGCTCACCGGAATATGCACGCGCTGCAGCGAACCCAGCACCTCAACACCCTCAGGCACCAGGCCCGTCTCCTCGGCAGCCTCCCGCAATGCGGTGCGCGCCGGATCATCGCCGTCCTCAGGCTCGGCACCGCCACCAGGAAACGCGATCTCACCCGCGTGATGCCGCATGCCCGTCGCCCGCCTGATGAGCAGCACATCAAGCTCGGGCGGCAGACCACTGGCCGCGGCACCCGCAGGCGAAGCCTCCGTGCGGTCCAGCGCGCCAAACAGAATCAGCACCGCGGAGTGACGCAGCGGGCGATCAGAGCGGGCGCCCTGCGGGTCGAACGGAAACGAGAAACCGCGGCGCATCAGCTCGCGCAACTCGCGCTCAGCATCAGCGACAGTGCGGTGCACTGCGTGGCCCCTGATCAGCCTTCGATGAGCAGATCGTTGATGCCCTCTGGCACCCGCTGCGAACGCGCCCACGGTTCGCGGTCGCGTCGCGCCACACGCTTGCGCCGCTGCGTTTCCTCACTGCGCACCGCGGTAAGCACCGCCACCACAGCGGCTCGCTCCTCCTCGCCCACCATCCGCGTCACGAAACGAATATCGTCTCCGCTGAGCGCATCGTCAAGTGCACCCAGCTCCCGGCGCCTGGCGGCGTCGCGCTCGGCGGCGTCAGGGGGCAGCAGGCGATCGTTCACGATGATTCCTCTCGATCCACGGAGCGGCAGGGCGCAACCCCATGAGAATACCTGACGGGGCGCGGGCGGTTGATTGGGGTGACTCTGCGCCGGTGAGGGAGGGGCGGATCCGCACCCCTGTGCCGATCCGCCCCTCCGCGCCGCCGTGCTCGCCCGCGTCCAATCGTTACAGCGGGATGTTGCCGTGCTTCTTGGCAGGCAGCTCGTCGCGCTTGCCGCGCAGACCGCGCAACGCCTTGATCACCGCGAGGCGAGTGCCGGCGGGCTCAAGCACATTGTCGAGCTCGCCGCGCTCAGCCGCGAGGAACGGCGACGACACATCAGCGGTGTACTTTGCGGTGAGTTCGGCCCGCAGCGCTTCGACATCGTCGCCGCGCTCAGCAGCTGCCGCAAGCTCCTTGCGGTAGAGAATGTTCACAGCGCCAGCGCCACCCATGACGGCGATTTCGGCGGTGGGCCACGCGATATTGAAATCGGCGCCCATCTCCTTCGAGCCCATCACGATGTACGCGCCACCGTAAGCCTTGCGGGTGATGATCGTGACCAGCGGCACCGTGGCCTCGGCGTAAGCGTAGAGCAGCTTCGCGCCGCGACGGATGACGCCCTGGAACTCCTGATCGGTGCCAGGCAGGTAGCCGGGAACGTCGACCAGGGTGAGGATCGGGATCGAGAACGCGTCGCAGAAGCGCACGAAGCGGGCGGCCTTCTCGCTGGCGTCGATGTTGAGGGTGCCCGCCATCTGGTTGGGCTGGTTGGCGACCACGCCCACCGTGCGGCCCTCGACGCGGCCGAAGCCGATGAGGATGTTGGGGGCGAACAGCGGCTGCACCTCGAGGAAGTCGCCGCCGTCGAGGATCGCCTCGATGATCACCTTCATGTCGTACGGCTGGTTGGGGCTGTCCGGGATGATGGTGTTGAGGCGGCGGTCGGCGCTGGTGATCTCGAGAGCGGTGTCGCTGTCGTAGACCGGGGCCTCGGCGAGGTTGTTGTCGGGCAGGTAGCTGATGAGCGCGCGAGCGTAATCGAGCGCGTCGAGCTCATCGCTGGCGAGATAGTGGCTGACGCCGCTCGTCTTATTGTGCGTGAGCGCGCCGCCGAGCTCTTCGAAGCCGACATCTTCGCCGGTGACGGTCTTGATGACGTCAGGGCCGGTGACGAACATGTGGCTGGTCTTGTCGACCATGATCACGAAGTCGGTGAGGGCCGGCGAGTAGACCGCGCCGCCCGCCGAAGGGCCCATCACGATGGAGATCTGCGGAATCACGCCCGAGCAGGCCGTGTTCAGGCGGAAGATCTTCGCGTACTTGCTGAGCGCGACCACACCCTCCTGAATGCGGGCGCCGCCCGAATCGAGAATGCCGAGCAGCGGTGCGCCCGTTTTGAGTGCGAACTCCATCGCCTTCACGATCTTCTCGCCGGCGACCTCGCCCAGCGACCCGCCGAAGGTGGTGAAGTCTTGCGAGAACACGACCACCTGGCGGCCGTGAATGGTGCCGGCACCCGTGACGACCGAATCGCCGAAGGGGCGGCTGTTCTCCATGCCGAAGCCCTGGGTGCGGTGCTTCACATACTTGTCGAACTCGACGAAGGAGCCCGGGTCGAGCAGCGCCGAGATGCGCTCGCGCGCCGTCATCTTGCCACGGGGATGCTGCTTCGCGGCGGCGGCGGCATCGCGGTCTCCCACGGCCTCCTGATACTTGCGGCGATGGTCTGCGATGCGGCCCGCGGTGGTCGCGAGCGAGTCTGCTCCCTGCGAGGCGGGTGCGGCTGCGGCTGCGTTCTCTTCGATCACGCCTGCCAGCCTAGCGCGGGCCTCTGGCTAATGGTTCATGGACACCTCCAACTGAAGTAGAAATTCGTAGTCGATTGCCTACGAAAAGGGGGAGCGGTGGGTGCTTGAGGTGAGGGGGTAGCTTGGGGGTATGGAGTTGTGGCGCACGCGGGGCGTGCTGGCTGAGGTGATCTGGCGGGAGAGCTCGCCCTCGACGAACGCCGAGCTGCGGGCGCTCGCAACGAGGCCCGGAGGTGACGCGCTGCCGCACGGCACCCTCCTCGCGACCTCGAATCAGACCGCCGGCCGCGGTCGGCTCGATCGCAGCTGGGTGACCCCGCCCGACACCGCAATCGCGGCCTCGCTGTTGATCCGCGGCTTCACCGGGCTGGGCATCGGCTGGCTGCCGCTGCTCACAGGCTCTGCGGTGGTGGCCGCACTGCAGCCGTTCTTCGGCGAGGGACTGCGCGTTGGCGTGAAGTGGCCGAACGATGTGCACCTGCGCGACGAGGAAGACGCGATCGCGGGCCGACCGGGCAAGAAGCTGTGCGGCATCCTTTGCGAACTGCTGCCTGACGGTTCGGTAGTGGTGGGCACTGGCATCAATCTGCTCATCCCCGAGTGGGAACTGCCCACTGAGCGGGCGACCTCGCTGCTGGCAGCGGGCGCTGATCTGATGGCTGGTGCGGCCTCTGCCGGGTCGGCACCTGCTGAGTCGGTGCCTGCTGGTGCGGCCTCTGCTGGGTCTGCGCGCAGCGAGCTTGCGGGTGAGTACGAGGGGGCGGATCCGAGTCTCGCCGATGCGCTCGGCCACGACCTCGCCGATCGTGTGCTGGCGGCCTACGCCGGCGAGCTGCTGCGGCTGATCGAGCTCGCTGCGAGCGACCCGGATGCGGCCCGCGCTCGCGTGGCCCGGCACTCACTGACCCTCGGCACGGAGGTGCGGGTGCATCTGCCTGGCGGTGAGGTGGTTGACGGGCGGGCCCGGCGGCTCGCCGAGGACGGCTCGCTGATGGTGGATCTGCCGACGGGCGGCGTGCTCACGGTGTCAGCGGGGGACGTCGAGCACCTGCGCTGACCGCAGCCGCGCAGCCGAAGCCGCAGCCGCGTAACCGCAACCACAGACCACAGCGGGCGGGCGCGGGGTGTGTTCCCCGTGCCCGCCCGCTGCTGTCGACGCATCAGCGCCGGCGTTGCGACTTCGGTGCCGCAGCCTCAGCGGCGCGGCTCAAGCGGATACTCCTCGCCGAGCTGGTCGATCTGCTCGGTGGTGGGATCGTTCTCGGAGAAGTCCATCTTGGGCACGGGCCGCTTGAAGCCGCCGGTGACGATCGCGATGATGATGACGCCGACCACCAGCCAGATGCCGCCCACCAGCCAGGTGCCGGGCTCGAGCGAGGTCCACAGCCAGATGGTGAGAAGGAAACCGATGAACGGTGCGACGCCGTGCGTCAGAATCGAGCGAGCGGTGAGCGGTTGCTTGCGGCCACCCTTCGGGAACAGGTAGGTGCGGATCACCGACAGGTTGACCATTGCGAACGCGGCGAGCGCGCCGAAGCTGATCATGAAGGCGACGGTGTCGAGCGACAGGAACAGGCTCGACAGCGCGAACACCGACACCGTGACAGCCGCCACGATGGGGGTGCCGAAACGGCGGTTCAGGCGCGAGAGCGGCTTGGGCAGCATGCCGTCGCGGCCCATCGCGTAGAGGATGCGCGACACCGACACCTGCCCGGTCATGCCGGAGCCGAACGCGCCGACCACGTAGACCGCGACGAAGAAGGCGGTGAACGCCTCGCCGCCGATGTTGTTCATGACGGTCACACCAGCGGCATCGACCTCGCCCGCGGTGAGCGAAGCCCAGTCGGGGCGGTAGGCGATCGCGCCGGCCCACGAAACCAGGATGAAGAAGAGGCCACCCACCATCGTTGCGAGCACGATCGCGCGAGGGATGTCCTTGCGGGGGCGCTTGGCCTCTTCGGAGAGTGTGGAGACCGCGTCGAAGCCGAGGAAGGAGAGCGCGAGGATCGCGGCGCCTGAAGCAACCGCGCCGATGCCGCCTTCACCGAAGGTGAAGGGTTCGATGAGGCTGATCTCAGTGTTGCCGCCGAGTGCGTGCTTGAAGGCGAGCACCATGAACAGCACCACGAGCACCACCGAGAGCGCGATGATCACCATGTTCACCTTGTTGACGAGCGTGATGCCGAGCACGTTGAACACGAGCACGATCAGCAGCGCTGCAAGCGTGAACACCCAGGCGGGGATCGCGGGGAACTGCGTATTGAGGTAGATGCCGATGAGCATGAAGTTGATCATCGGGATGAACAGGTAGTCGAGCAGCATGACCCAGCCGGTGAGGAATCCTGCTGCGCCGCCGAATGACTGCTGCGAGTAGGTGTAGGCGGATCCTGCCACCGGATACCGGCGCACCATCGCACCGTAGCTGGCGGCGGTGAAGAGCATCGTGACGACGGCAACGATGTACGCGGCCGGAAGGTGCCCATCGGTGACCTGGTTGACGATGCCGTAGGTCGTGAAGACCGTGATCACCGTCATGTAGGTGACGCCGAACAGGGTGAGACCTGTCAGGCCGAGGGCTCGTTTGAGACGTGGCTGCGAGGATTCGCTCATGATTTCTCCTTTGAAATCGGTGTTGTTGGGAGTTTATCGTTGAAAGGTTTGCTCGCCGGCAAGCCACGTGCCGTGCACGGTGAGATCCGCAATCTCCTCGGGAGCGATGGTGAGCGGATCCGCTGACAACCAGACGGCGTCGGCGGTCTGGCCGGGCTCGAGTGAGCCGCGGTCGGGTGCGAGAGCCTGCCGCGCGATACCGGCGGTGTAGGCGGCATACGCAGTGGCGGGATCGATGCGCTCCTCCGGCAGCCAGGCCTCCGCGCCGGGATCGGTGTGGCTGTGGCGGGTGATCGCCGTCGAAAGGGCCGGGCGCCAATCGAGCGTCGTCACAGGCCAGTCACTGCCGAACGAGACCGTCGCACCGCTGCGCACGATCGAGCCGATGAGATACTGCCACTCGTCGCGGGGATGCCCGAGGTGCGGGATCGTGAGATCGCGCATGACCGCGTCGCACTGCGCCCAGTACGGCTCGAAGTTGGCGATGACGTCGAGCTCTGCGAAGCGTGCGACATCGGCGGGGTCGAGCAGGGCGACGTGCGCGATGACGTGGTGGCGCAAGCGGGGGCCGTTCGTGCGGATCGCGGCTTCGATGGCGTCGAGTGCGAAACGGTTGGCGGCGTCTCCGATGGCGTGCAGATGCAGCTGGAAGCCTGCCGCGTCGAACGCGGTGACGGCGGCGGTGAGTTCGGCCGCGGACCAGTTTGGCAGGCCGTGCTCGTCGGGTTTGTCGGCATAAGGCGCGAGCAGCGCGGCGGTGTGGCTCTCGATGACGCCGTCGACGAAGAACTTGATGGTGTGCGCGCTGAGGCGGTCGGCTCCGAGTGCGTCGACGCTCGCCCGCGCATCGGCGAAGGCTGCGAGCTGTTCGCGCCACTCGCCGGGTGCGGCGCGGAACGCGAGGTTGATGCGGGTGTGGAGCCGCTGCTGCTCGGCTGCGGCGAGGTAGACGGGCAGCTCAGTGAGTTCGACCCAGGCGTCTTGCACCCAGGTGGTGCCCTGCGCAGCGTAGTTGCGCGTGGCGCTTTCGATGGCGGCGAGCCGGGTTTCGAGGGGGTGGGCCGGCACGATATTGGCGAGGAAGTCGTTGGCTGCGGCCTCCTGGAGGGTGCCGAGAGGGGAGCCATCGGCGCGGCGCACGATCCGGCCGAGGGCGGGATCGGGGGTGTCTGCGGTGATGCCGCCTGCACGCAGCGCCGCCGAGTTCACCCACGCCGTGTGGTAATCCCAGGCGCGCAGAATCGTGGGGGTGTCTCCGGTGACCTCGTCGAGCCAGCGGGCGTCGAAGAGGCCGCCCTCGGTAAAGGTGGCGTCGTAGCTGCCGCCCACGATCCACTCAGCCTCGGGGTGCTCGGCTTTCCATGCGGCGACGGCGTCGAGGATGCCCTGCTTGTCTGAGGCCTCGCGAATGCGGGGGCCGATCGCCTCGAGGCCGCCGAGCAGCGGGTGAGCGTGGCCGTCGCCCGGGGCGGGCGCCAGCACACCGCCGGCGAGATCGATCACTCTGGCGTCGGGCTGCGATGCCAGCGCTGCGGCCTCGGTTCCGAGCGCCGCGACGACGCCGTCACGGAACGCGATGGCGTCGCTTCGCGCCGCGGCACCCGAGGCGAGCGGGTCGACGAGGATGGTGCCTCCGGTGAAGACGGTGAGGCTCATAGTGGCGGCTCCTTTGCCTACGGGGTGTGCGGGGCGGCTGCGGGGGTGCGGCGCTCGCCGCACCCCCGCAGGTGAATCACTTGAAGGGGGTCGCTTCGGCGACGGCGTCGATCACCTCGGTGGCGGGGCCCTCGGAGAAGTCCATGCGGGGCACCGGCCGGGTGAAGAAGCGGGTGTTGATCGCGAGGATCACCACGCCGATTGCGAACCAGATGCCGCCGACCACCCAGGTGCCGGGCTGCAGCGAGGTCCACAGCCAGAGCGACATGGCGAAGCCGATGAGGGGCAGCAGGCCGCGCAGGAACCAATCGGCGGTGGTGGGCCTGGGATCGCCGGCCTTCGGGAAGAGGTAGACGCGGATCACCGACAGGTTCACCATGGTGAACGCGGCGAGCGCGCCGAAGCTGATCATGAAGGCGGCCTGCTCAAGCGTGAGGAACAGGCTCGCGAGGGCGAATACAGAGACCGTGGCGGCTGCGACGACCGGGGTGCCGTAGCGCGACCAGAGGATGCCGAGCGGTCGGGGCAGGGTGCCGTCGCGGCCCATCGAGTAGAGGATGCGCGCGACCGAGACCTGGCCGGCGAGGCCTGATCCGAAGCAGCCGGCCACGCTCACGATGACGAACAGCACCGCAAGCCACTGGCCTGCCACGTGCTCGGCGAGCACGACCGCCGCGGCGTCGATGAGTTCGCGGGGGATGTCCTGCCAGTTCTCGGGCTGGTACGCGAGGGCGCCGGCGAGCGAGACGATGATGAAGATGGCGCCGCCGATGAGGGTGGTGAGCATGATCGCGCGGGGGATATCGCGGCGGGGGTGCTTCGCCTCTTCGGAGAGGGTGGAGACGGCGTCGAAGCCGAGGAAGGAGAGCGCGAGTACGGCGGATCCCGCGAAGATGGGGCTGAAGCCCTCCTGGCCGGGGATGAAGGGATCGATGAGGCTGGGCGCGTCGGGGTTGCCGATGGCTGCCTTCACCGCGAGCGTGGTGAAGATGATCAGCGAGGCCGTGGAGATGGCGATGATCGCCACGTTGAGCTTGCTCACGAGCGTGATGCCGAGCACGTTGAAGAGGAACACGAGCAGCAGCGCGGCGAACGAGAACACCTGTGACGGCACCTCGGGGAACTGGGTGTTCAGGTAGAGCCCCAGAATCATGAAGTTGATCATCGGGATGAACAGGTAGTCGAGCAGCAGCACCCAGCCCGTTAGGAAGCCTGCGCCGCCGCCGAAGGCCTGCTGGGCGTAGGTGTAGGCGGAGCCCGCCACGGGGTAGCGGCGCACCATCGATGCATAGCTGTACGCGGTGAACAACATGACGAGCAGCGCGACCACGTAGGCTGCAGGGAGACGGCCCTCGGTCATCTGGTTGACGATGCCGTAGGTGGTGAAGACGGTGCCCATCGCCATGTAAGCCAGGCCGAAGAGGATGAGCCCTCCGAGGCCGAGTTCTCGTCTGAGGTGCTGTTGCGGCGATGCGGTCTCGGCCACGGTATCTCCTTTGATAGTGCTCGGGTGCGGGGCGTCGGGCCCGGCTCCTGCGGCAGAATCAGTAAAATGAACGGGGTTCTTTTAGAACTGCCGAAATGAGAATAGTACGGAAAGGCCCAAAATGGCGAACCGAAACGGCGACGGCGCGGCAGCAGCGCCCCCAACCCGTCGCAGGGTCGGCCGTCCGAGCGCCGGAGTGCTCTCGAAACGCCTCATTACGGAGACCTGTCTCAGGCTGATCGACGAGCGCGGCACCGAGGCGGCAAGCATGCGTGCGATCGCCGCAGAACTCGGCGTGCGCCCTTCCGCGCTCTACAACCACGTTGCGGGCTACAACGAACTCATCGCGGGGGTACGAGAGCTCATCAGTGAGCGGATCCCCACCGACGCCTTCGAACGCGAGCCCTGGGAAGCCGCGCTCGCCACCTGGGCTCACCACTATCGCGACGTGTTCGCGGCGCACCCCTCGCTCGTCGCGTTGCTCGCGGTGCTGCCCCTCGCCGAAGAATCGGTGACCACCGTGATGTACGAGGCGGTGATCGCGAAACTCGTTGACGCCGGCTGGCCCGAAACACATGCGGTGACCGTGCTCGTGGCGCTCGAATCGTTCGTGCTGGGATCGGCACTCGATCTTTCAGCGCCAGACGACATGCTCGATCCCGGTCCGCGCGATGACGTGCCGCGCTTTAGCTCCGCCTACCGCGCCCGCGCGAAGCTGCTCGCACAGACGGGCACGCGGCCCGCCGATGCGTCGTTCGAACTCGGGTTGCGCGCGCTCATCGCAGGATTCTCTGCCGAGCTCGCGAACCCCTCGACTACTGGAAGATGATGGTGCGGTCGCCGTCGGCGAGCACACGGTTCTCAGCGAACCAGTTCACCGCGTGGCGCAGCACCCGCGCCTCGATGTCCTGACCCAGCTGCACCAGCTCGCGCGGCGAGTACGAGTGATCGACGCGAGTGGTGTCCTGCTCGATGATCGGGCCCTCGTCGAGATCTGTGGTGACGAAGTGCGCGGTCGCGCCGATCAGCTTCACCCCGCGCTGGTGCGCCTGCTTGTAAGGATTCGCTCCCTTGAAGCCGGGCAGGAAGGAGTGGTGGATATTGATCGCGCGCCCCTCGAGCGCCTGGCACAGCTCGGGCGACAGGATCTGCATGTAGCGGGCGAGCACCACCAGCTCGATGTCGTGCTCCTCGACTGCTTCGAGCACGCGACGCTCGAACGCAGCCTTGTCTTCGGCGCCGGCGATGGGGCGGTGCTCGAAAGGCACGCCGTAGAACTCGGCGATATCGCGCACGGTCTCATGATTTGAGAGCACGAGCGGCACCTCGATCGGCAGCTGGCCACCGCGGCGACGATAGAGCAGATCGTTGATGCAGTGCGTGGCGGTGGACGCGAGGATGAGCGTGCGCACCGGCCGGCCCACGGTGTCGAGGCGCCACGTCATGTGGTAGCGCTCGGTGACCGGGGCGAGCGCGGCTGAGAAGCGCTGCTCGAACGATTCGGGCTGTGCCACGGCGCTGACCTGCAGTCGCATGAAGAAGCGGCCGGTGTCGGCGCTCGCGAACTGCTGGCTCTCCTCGATGTTGCCCCCGGCCGCGACGATCGCGCCGCTGATGGCGTGCACAATACCCGGACCGTCAATGCAGGAAAGGGTCAGCACCCATTGGGCATGCTCTGCGGTATCTGCGGGGGCGATCGTGTTCGTGCTCACGGAGTACAAGGGTAGTGGATCCGCGCTAAACTGGTGCTCGTCGTGACTGGCGTGCAGATGGGACACCATCGGGGAACGACAACTTCGTATGAATTGGCCGCTCGCCTGGGTCGTATTTCTCTGGAATCTCCGTGTGCCGCGGAGACGAAGATAGAAGGAGCACACAATGTCCACCCAGTCCGCATTCTTCAACGAGCCGCTCGAGTCGGTCGATCCTGAGATCGCCGCAGTGCTGCAGAACGAGCTCGGCCGTCAGCGCGCCACGCTCGAGATGATCGCCAGCGAGAACTTCGTGCCGCGCGCCGTGCTCGAGGCCCAGGGTTCCGTGCTCACCAACAAGTACGCCGAGGGCTACCCCGGCCGCCGCTACTACGGCGGCTGCGAGTTCGTCGACGTGGCTGAAGATCTCGCCCGCGAGCGTGCCAAGTCGCTCTTCGGCGCGAAGTACGCGAACGTGCAGCCCCACTCGGGTGCAAGCGCCAACGCCGCCGTGCTCAGCGCCATCGCCGAGCCCGGCGACACCATTCTGGGCCTCGAACTCGCTCACGGCGGCCACCTCACCCACGGCATGAAGCTCAATTTCTCGGGCAAGCTCTACAACGTTGTGCACTACGGTGTCGACCCCGAGACCTTCCTCATCGACATGGACGTGGTGCGCGCGCAGGCGCTCGAGCACAAGCCCAAGGTCATCATCGCCGGTTGGTCGGCCTACCCCCGCACGCTCGACTTCGCGAAGTTCCGCGAGATCGCCGACGAGGTCGGCGCGACCCTCTGGGTCGACATGGCTCACTTCGCAGGCCTCGTCGCCGCCGGCCTCTACCCCAGCCCGGTGCCGCACGCGCACGTCACCTCCTCGACCGTGCACAAGACCATCGGCGGTCCCCGCTCCGGCTTCATCCTCACCAACGACCTCGAGCTCTACAAGAAGCTCAACTCGAACGTGTTCCCCGGCCAGCAGGGCGGCCCGCTCATGCACGTCATCGCCGCGAAGGCCACCGCCTTCAAGCTCGCCGCCACCGACGAGTTCAAGGATCGCCAGCTGCGCACTCTCTCGGGTGCGAAGCTCGTAGCCGAGGCGCTCACCAGTGACGCCTCGAAGTCGGCCGGCGTCGACGTGCTCACCGGCGGCACCGACGTGCACCTCGTGCTCGCCGACCTGCGCAACTCGCAGCTCGACGGCCAGCAGGCCGAGGACGCACTGCACGCTGTGGGCATCACCGTCAACCGCAACGCAGTGCCCTTCGATCCGCGCCCCCCGATGGTCACCAGCGGCCTGCGCATCGGCACCCCCGCCCTCGCAACCCGCGGCTTCGGCGACACCGAGTTTGCCGAGGTAGCCGACATCATCGCGCTCACCCTGCAGCAGAGCGGCGACATCGAGGCCCTCAAGGCCCGCGTCACCGCGCTCGCCGAGGCCTTCCCGCTCTACCCCGGTCTCGAGACCTGGTAACCCCGTTCGCCGGGGCTGCCGGAGCGCGCGGTCAGCACCGCCCTCCGGCAGCCCCGGCGCACGGCTCATCAGAGGAGTCAGTCATGCCTGCAAACATCCTCAACGGCACGGCCGCGGCCGCCGCGATCAAGAGCGAGTTGACCGATCGGGTCACCGCCCTGCGCGAGCGCGGCGTCGTGCCCGGTCTCGCCACCGTGCTCGTCGGTGCAGACCCGGGATCCCAGTGGTACGTCGCGGGTAAGCACCGCGACTGCGCCGAAGTCGGCATCGCGTCGATCAAACGTGAGCTGCCCGAGACCGTCACCCAGGACGAGCTCGAAGCGGTGCTCGATGAACTCAACGCCGACCCCGGCTGCACCGGCTACATCGTGCAGCTGCCGCTGCCGAAGCATATCGACACCGATCGCATTCTCGAACGCATCGACCCGGACAAAGACGCTGACGGCCTGCACCCGACCAACCTCGGCCGACTCGTGCTGAATGCAAACACCGAGATCATAAGCCCGCTGCCGTGCACGCCGCGCGGCGTGATCGAACTCGTCGAGCGCAACGGCCTGTCCTGGGCCGGCAAGCACGTGGTCGTCGTGGGCCGCGGCGTGACCGTGGGCCGCCCCATCGGGCCGCTCCTCACCCGCCGCGAGTACAACGCCACCGTCACTCTCACCCACACAGGCACGCAGGATCTCGCCGCAGAACTGCGCCGTGCCGATGTGATCGTCGCTGCAGCCGGCGTCGAAGGGATCGTGCGCGCCGAAGACGTCAAGCCCGGTGCGATCGTGCTCGACGTGGGCGTCTCGCGCAAGACCGACCCCGAGACCGGCAAGAGCCGAGTTGTGGGCGACGTCGATCCTGCAGTGGCCGAGGTGGCCAGCTGGGTGTCGCCGAACCCCGGCGGCGTCGGCCCGATGACCCGCGCGCTACTGCTGAAGAATGTGGTGGAGATGGCCGAGCGGACGCTCACCGCCTAACTGATCTCCCGTGAATCGCTGCCAGGGCAGCAGCGTCAGGGATGTGCCGCGAACAGGCACGAAAAGACGCAGGCGTATCAAACACGCCCTCTTCTATCACCGAGGCCCCGGGGCGGACGCGCAGCGTCCGCCCCGGGGCCTCGTGCCTGCTGCGGCCGGTGCTTGAACCTCTGGCGCACCGGGATCGCAGCGAGCGATCAGCCGAACGTGGCAAAGCCCGCCACGAGGTAGGCGATCACGCTGAGCACTGCCGCCGCCCCCGCGTACGGGAGGATCGAAAGCATGAGATTCAGCGGCTTCACGCCGACCGACTTCGACGCGAGGATGATGCCGTCGCCGTAGAGGCAGGTGGTCGAGCCGAGCGCGGCACCTGAGAACACGGCCGTTCCGGCAAGTACCGGATCGACGCCGACCGCAATCGCCAGGGGCAGCACGACCGGTGTGATGACGGCGGCGAGATCCCAGAACGCGCCGGTCGCATAGGCGTAGACGCCGCACACGAGGAACACGATGGCCGGCAAGAGCGCGCCGTGCATGACCGGTTCGGTTGCGCCGATGACCCACTCCGCGAGTTGGAGTTCGGTGTTCAGGTGCTGCACCATGAACGCCAGTACGAACAGGATGATGACGTATCCCATGCTCATGACGCCCTCGAACGCCTGCTCGAAGACATCTCGGATGGTCATTCTGCGCTGCGCCAGATACAGGACGATCGCGACGACGACGGCGGCCGCAGAGCCGGCCACGATGTTGATATCGGTGAGGATCGTCACGACGATGAGGGTGATGATGGGGAGGAGGAAATTGAAGGGGAGTGGGCGCTTGCCTGAGGTGGCGGCACCTGACAGCTCGAACGCACGTTCCTCAGCCGTGAGACCCTCGGGAAGGGGGTCGCCGGTGCGGTCGACGCGCAGTTGTTCACGGCGCAGTGGGCCCACCAGTGGCAGCAGGCCGAGGGCGAGGAGCAGGCCGATTGCCAGAGCGAACCAGCCGAAGAACACGAACGGCAGGCCCTGGACATACGCGCCGAAGCCGGACCCGTTGACGGTGACACCATCTTGTTCGAGCAGCGCGGCGAAGAACACGGCCCAGGTGGAGAACGGGATGATCACGGCGATCGGTGCGGAGGTGAGTTTGACGATCGCACCCACGAGGGTGCGCGGCACCCCATAGCGGTCAGTGACGCGCTTCATGGAGGTGCCCACGGTGAGGGCGTTGAGGTAGTCGTCAATGAACAGTGCCACGGTCAGCAGCCAGGTGAGCAGCAGAGACTTGCGACGGGAAGTGACGAAGCGCTCGGTCCACTCAGCAAAGTCGGAAACGGCTCCCGAAACATTGAAATAGGCGATGAGGATGCCGAAGAGCACCACGACCAGGGCAAGCCAGTGCACCGTTTCATTGGAGAGGGAGGCGCCGAACGTGCCTACCAAGGTGTCGAAGAAGCCCCAGCCGCCGAGCAGGATCGCTCCGGTGACGGCGCCTGCGAGCAGGCCCAGGAGCGCGCGTTTCGTTAGCACGGAGACGAGGAGGACGGTCAGGACTGGCAGGAGCGCCAGCGCGGTGTTCTGGATCACGGTTGCCTTTCGGGCAGGGCGCGGCTGCGGCGTCGCGCCGGGTTATCGATAGTGGGCGGATTCGGGGTGGATCTACTGGGCGTGGTCTTCGCGCGAACCGTCGAGGTAGGTGGCGAGCACCGGGAGTTTGACGAGCTCGTCGGCCGGCACGGTGACCGGGTCGTCGGCCCACACGGCGAGATCGGCGCGGGCTCCTTCTCGGATCACGCCCAGGTCGGTGTCGCCCTGTGCCAGTGCGGCGCCGCGGGTATAGCCGTGCAGTGCTTCGGCGGAGGTGAGCCGCTCGTGCGGCTCATACACGAATCCGTCGAGATCACCCGGGTTTCGGCGTAGCACCGCCCAGGCGAGACCGAATCGGGCGTCGAGATCGGCGATGGGCCAGTCCGAACCGAGTGCGAGCGGCGCGCCGGCTCGGAGCACGGAGCCAGCGCTCCACGCTTGCGCGGCGCGCACGGGGCCGAGTCGTCTGGCCCACTCGTCGCTGCCGTCTGGTCTGCGCCACTGCATATGGGGGAGCTGCATTGAGGCGATGATGCCGGTGGCCGCGAGGCGGGCAATGTCGCGGGGGTTCAGGCACTCAAGATGCTCGATGCGGTGGGTGGCGCGGCCGTGCGCGCGGCAGCCTACGGTTTCATAGGCGGTGATGGTCTCTCCGACGGCGCGATCCCCAATGGCGTGGGTAGCGATCTGGAATCCGGCCTGGGTGAACTCCGCGACGGTCGCGACGAAGTCGGCTTGCGATCCCCAGAAGCCATTGAGACCGGCCCCGTCAGTGTCGGGCTCGTAGAGCCAACCGGCGCCGGTGTCGATCACGCCGTCGGCGTAGAGCTTGATCACGCCTCCTCGCCAGCGCCTGCCGCCGCGGTCACGCTGTGCGCGGATGGCGGCGCGATCCTCTGCTGTCGCGGTGGGCTTCACGTCCATGGCGCTGACGATCCGCACCGGCAGGCCGCTGCCGCTGGAATCGAGAGCTTCAAGGAGGTCGAGCGTGCCGGAATTGCCGTCCATGATCGTGCCGCCGGTGAGGCCCGAGCGGCGCATTCGGGCGAAGGTGCGACGGGCTGATTCGAGGGTCTCTTCCGGGCGAAGCGCGGGCATCGTGGCGAGCAACGGCTGGTATGCGCTGTCCTCGCGAAGCTCACCAGTCGGGCGGCCGCAGCTGTCGACCACGATCTCGGAGCTGTCGTCGAAGTGTCGCGCTCCGGTGATGCCGCCGCGTCGCAGCCCCTCGGTGCTGGCGAGCGCGGTGTGGAAGTCGAAGAAGAAGAGCAGGGTGGGAAGCCCGTCGACGGCCTCATCGATGATGTCGGATCGCAGCGGCACCCCATCGAAGACCGCATAGTCGAGGTTCCAGCCGCGGACCCAGCCGTCACTGGTGTCGCGCCGGACTCGCGCGGCTTCCTCTCGGAGCGCTGCGAGCAGTTCGCGTGGGTCTGAGACGGCGCCGAGGTCGAGCCCCTGGGTGAGCTCCACTCCCTGAATGGGATGCAGGTGCGCGTCGATGAGGCCTGGGGTCACCGTCATGCCCCGGGCGTCATCGAGGCGGGTGTGCGGCCCACGGAAGGCCTGGGCGATGTCATCGCGTTCACCGACCCCGAGGATGCGACCGCCTGAGAGAGCGATGGAGCGGGGCCGGGGGGAGTCGTCTCCGGGGATCAGGGTCCGCACCCTGGCCCCATCTATGATGATGTCGGCTGCCGTCACTGGCGCACTCCTCTGTCTCTCTCCTCGGGCTCAGCCGAGGACCAGATTTAATTTAACTGCATTCAATTATCGGCGCAACATCGCGGAAGGCTCATGTCCCCCAACTCCGATGCCCAGCGTTCTGCTGGACGGCCTCGGGCCGCCGTCCTATCGCGCGAACGGATCCTTGAGGCCGCTTTCGCTCTCGTTGACGACCGTGGTTCGGATTTCACGCTCGCGGCGCTCGCGCGCTCCCTGGGTGTGCGCCCACCTGCGTTGCACCACTACTTCGAGAGCAAGGCAGATCTCATCGCGGGCATGCGAGGTCGACTGACCCTGCGCGTGGGGGACCCCGGCTTCGGCCAACTGCCCTGGTACGAGGCGATCCGGCTGTGGGCTCGGTCCTATCGGGAGACCCTCGGACAGCACCCGGGGATCATCGCCGCGCTCGCGACGTTCCCCGTCGACGGTGAACCGGAGTCGATGTCAGACTACGACCGTATTGCTCAGGCGTTCCGGCGCGATGGATACCCCGAGCACCGCATTGTGCCGGCAATCATCGCCATCGAGTCTTACATCATTGGCTCGGCGCTCGACGCGCTCGCGCCGGAGGACAACTTGCGGCCCTTCCGGGATCCCGAAAGCACGCCGGTGCTCGAATCTGCCGAACGTGCAGCCCGCCGCCGGGCTGCCGAGCGTGGGGTGCCCGTCGCAACGGAGTCCTTCGATTTCGGCCTGCGCGCCCTCATCGAAGGGCTCCGCGCGTTGGGCCGCGAGGAGCTTGAGGCCGCCGGATGACCCGAGCTTGACAACCCCACGCGCAGGATCGTCGTCGCTGCGAAGCAGGGGCCGCTCGCGCCTCAACGCCTCAGTGCCTCAGGTCGAGTGTCTCTGCGGCCGGGACATCCCCCGGCGCTTCATCGATGAGCCCCATGCGTGAGGCCTGCAGGAGCGCTTCGTCACGGCCGGACACTCTGAGCTTTCGGTACACGGCGTGCAGGTGCTTCTTCACCGTGGCCGGGCTGATGAAGAGGGCCTCGGCGGCCGAGTTGATGTTGCGATGCGAGGCGATTGCTTCGAGGGTGCGCTGCTCCATGCCGGTGAGCGCGGCGCGGCGTTGGGCGCGTGCGGCCTCCGGGATCGCGCGGATGTGCACGAGTGTGCGGTCGGCCGCGTCGATGCCGGCCTCGGTTGCGGCAACGGCGAGCGCGAGGAGTTCACCGTGGGGCACCCCCGAGAGCGGTGAGAGCAGTTCGTGCCGATCGATGAGCCGGCAGGCCACACCGAACTCATCGAGTGCTTCGGAGAGACGCCCGCAGTTCCACGCAGCGATCGCCGAAATGAGCGCCCGTCCCAGTTGCTGCCTGACGCTGGTGCGCTCGTGCTCCTGCTGCACGAGCATGAGCGCTTGGACATCGTTGCTTGCAAACAGCGCAACGCGGGCGCGCTCAATACGGGTGCTCGGGTGGTCTGAGGGAAGTGTGCCGAGGAGGCGTTCGGCGACGGCGAAGTTGCCGATCTCGGCGCTCAGACGCGCTTGGTGATGCACGAGGGTGCGGATCCAGGGGCTTCCGGCCGTGGCCGCCGCGCCGGTGAAGTGGCTGCGGTGGGAGTCGAGGTCGGCGAGCGCGGTCGCGGCGCTGCCGCTGCGGCGCTGGAACGCCGCCTGTGCGACCAGGAGGGCCGGCCGCCAGCTGTCGCAGCGGCAGGAGGAGGAGAGGAGTCGTTGCGCGGCGAGTTCGAGTTGCGCGTGGTCGCAGTATTCGGCGGCGAGCACAGCGCGGGCGAGGTCGCCGTGGTGCGATGAGGTGTTCGGGGCGCGATCGATGATGTCTGGGGTGATCTCGTCGAGTTCTGCGAGGAGTTCGCGGGCTTCTCGAATGCTGCCGTCGATTGCGGCGGTGAGCGCGAGCCCGCCGATGGCGGCCGCCCGCCACCGCGCACCCGATTCGGGGTCGGTGACGGTGCGGGTGGATGCCGGCGGGAACCCCTGCCAGGGGCGTTCGATGAGCTCTTCGGATTGCGAGCGGAGCCGCGCCCAGTTGCGACGCTGTGTGGGGAAGTCTTCGACGAGCATCGCCGTGAGTGCGATCTCCCGCAAATAGAAGAAGTGTGATCCTGATGCGGCTCGGGGGGTGATGCTGTCGTTGCGGGTGCTCGGAGGCTGGTCGGCGCCGGCCGCGATGAGGCGCGCTTCGAGCTGCATGGCCAGTGCGTGGGCACCTGCGATGTTGCCTCGCAGTCGCGCGCTGAGCATTGCCTGAGCAAGCGTGGGGAGGTGCAGGGCCTCAGGAAGGCCTTCGGCGAGGGCGATGGAGGTTCGCTTCACCCGTGCTGCTGCCTCTCCGTGCTCCGCATCGGCGTCAGGCTGCCGGAGCCGTCGCTGCAGGCCGCGATCCATGCGGTCGAGCAGATCTTGCATGCTCGATTGCGGGAGTCGCGGATCGTCGTGTTCGAGGAAGAGGCGTGCTGCGGCGAAGGTGGGGAGCGTGAAGAGCACTTCGTCTGGAAGCGTGCGGATCACCGCGAGAGCGGTGGGGCCTTCGTCGGTGATGAGTGTGAAGTGATTGGCGAGTACGAGTTCTGCTTCGCTGTAGGCACCGTGCGTGCAGAGGAGGGTGAATGCCGTGAACGGCGCCCCGGGTTCGATGTGTGCTGCGCGGTCGGTGACGAGCATGGTGTGCTGGTCGGCGCTGATCGAGCGGGAGGCTCGGGCGGCAAGGGCGTCACGAACGGCTGGGTGGCAGGAGAACTCGGTCGAGAGGCCGTCGGTGTTGACCACGACGAGCCCAAGTTCGAGGAGTTCGTAGAGCGCGGAGCGCGTCTCGGGGATGCCGGCGTCGATGAACTTCGCCGCGCCCTGAAGGGTGACAGCATCGATGCGTGAGGTGGCGAGGAGGGCGCGACGCGCGACCTCGCCGATGATTTCGAGCGAGTGGAGCGCGAAACGGTGAAGCTCTGGATATGGTGCGCCGTGTGCCGTGACCGGAGTAGCTTCGGCGCCGAGCACGATCCGCACCACCAGGGGCCACCCGGCGGCGAGCTGCAGGGCTTCCTCGCAGCGCGCGTCGATGGCGCGTTCGCTGAGCTTGGCGAGCGCGGCTGTTTCGTCGGGGGTGAATGCGAGGTCGCCGGTATCGAGCACGGTGACCGGGGCGCGGCCGGTGACGAGGGGCCCGTCGAGGATGCGCACGCGGCGCGCTGAGACCACGAGGGTGAGGCGCGGGGCGATCTGCACGAGGTCGGCGAGGGCGAGATCTTGCTCGGGGCTGGTGATGCGGTGGTAGTCGTCGAGCACGAGCGTGACGGGTGTTTCGAGTTGCGCGGCGAGTGTGAGCGCGGCGTCTTGCGAGGAGGCGCCGTCGATTCCGGGAGTGGGGTGATCGTGGTGGTCGTCGCCGAGGAGCGCCTTGAGGGCGCGAGCGATCGGCTGCCACGGATCGCTGGCGGCGCCAAGACCGCAGCTGATGCGGATC
This sequence comes from Leucobacter sp. VD1, assembly GCF_037150695.1. Taxonomy (NCBI): domain Bacteria; kingdom Bacillati; phylum Actinomycetota; class Actinomycetes; order Micrococcales; family Microbacteriaceae; genus Leucobacter; species Leucobacter sp. VD1. Next base: position 96,525 of record NZ_JBBCPO010000002.1, on the reverse strand, counting down.
AGGGCTTCGTCGCGATCGCGCAGCCATTCGGTGAGGAGCGCGGTTTTGCCATACCCCGCGGGGGCGAGCAGCAGCGTGAAGCCCGAAACACGGTTGGGATCATCGTCAAGGGAGACCCCGGCGTGGGAGTGCGGGAGCATGGCAAGCAGGCGGGGGCGGGGCAGGATCGGCACGACGCCGTTCGCGCCTCCTGGTCGGGGCCCGTCAGCGGGTGAAGGCGGCGGGGTCATCTCCTCGGCCCTTCTCGCGCGGTTCTGGGGGCTCCGCGAACGGAGACGCACCCTATGGGAATTTCATTCTAGACCTCAGGGTTACCCGTCAAGACCACCGAGGGAGTAGTCAGCGGAGCCTCAGGGGGTAGACCCCTGGCGCAAGGGGGGAACTTTGGGTGAAGGTTTTCTGCTGGGGGCCTCGCGGGCCGAATCTGGCGAAGCGCGCAATCTACAGTCAGAGAAATCGTCCGCCGGAACATCGATGGGGAAGGCGGGTTGGAACTGACCGTGGTTCGCGCGCGAGATGTCGTGTCGAACTGCGGTCGCGGCATTTTGGGGAGACCTTGGTGGGGCAACAGCATGCGCATTCGTGGAGACGGTTCGCCGTCATCGCGACCGTGCTTGCGGTGCTGCTGGGCTCCGGGGTGACGGCGATGGGGCCGACCCCTGCCGCCGCGACGACTGAGCCGAAGTCAGACAACGCTCCCGGTGACGCACCGCCGCCGAGTGGTGATGCCACGCCACCCGCAACAGGAGAGACATCCGACACGGTAGCTCCGAGCACGCCTGCGCCGTCGCCCCCCGATGCTGAGGCGGCACCGCAGGATTCGGCCGAGCCCGGTATGGCAGCGAAGTCGCTCGCCGCGATTGCGCCGTTGTCTCTGCCGGTGGCCGGTCGCCCCTATCTTGCGTTCTCGGTTCGTGACACCGAGGGCAATCTGGTGCCTGGCGCGACGGTGAATCTGCAGGGCGCGCGCAACAGCGGCGGCAATAGCGGCACCACCTCGCGCTGGCCCGCCGCCTGGAGCGCGACCGACTGCACTGTCGACCCCTGCCCCGCAAGCTCGCTCGACCAAGATTCTGCGCCGGGCGTCTTCAAAGTGGATCGCAGCAATGCAGCGGGATCGCAGCTCAGCTCGACCTCGCGCTACCGCATCGGCGCGTCGGCGACGGTACCCAGCGGCTACGCCTGGACCACCCCGACGGCGACCGCGACAACAGACACGGGCACGGGCTCCGAGAACTGGGTGGCGACTATCTCGGGCACGCAGCAGAACGCCGCAGCAGGCCAGTGGGTGAACTCGGGGTCGAACATGGTGCACACCTTCGCCGCCGCCCCGATCCTTGAACGGGTCGCACCGATCTGCGCAACCGGTTACGTCTACGCGATTGGCGGGACGAACGGTCAGATGCAGGAGATCTCGCCGACTGGTGCGGTGCGCAATCTCGGCGGCACGACGGGCTCTAATGCCATGAACGGCCTCGGGATCGCCTCTGACGGCACCGGCACGGCGTGGGCCTTCTCTCGCGGGAGCAATACCGACCAGGCGCAGGTGTACCGGTACACCGGGTCGACCGGGACCTGGGCGCGGGCGCTCTCGACGGGCACGAACACCTGGGACATCGACGGCGCGAGCGGGCTCCAGCTCGTCGGAGGAGCGGTCGCGCCGAACGGTGCATATTTTGTCGGCGGCTTCGAGACCAGCGGCGCGTTGGCCGCCAACTTCTCGCTCTGGTCGACGAACGCGGCAGGCACCGCGATGGTGAGTCGCGGCTACTTGAACATTCGCGCGACCGGCACCACGAGCGGAACCTTCAACGGTGATTTCGCCTTCGACGAGTATGGCAACCTGTACCTCGCCCGGAACGACTTCACTGGCACGACGACGAGGGTGACGATCTTCCGGGCGAGTGCGACGGACCTCGCCGGGGCGACAACGGGCACCGCGATCCCGGTGACTCAGCTCGCGAACAATGACAGCCTCATGTCGGGGGTGAACGGCGTCGCATTCGATCTGCGCGGGCGCCTGTACCTCGGAGGGTCGAACACGCTGCGCTGGGTGTCGCTCCCGTCCCCGGGCACGGCCAACTCGGTGACGCTCAGCGGAGCGACGATGGTGAGCACCGACCTCGCCTCCTGCTCCTACCCGCCGACTGTGAAACTGCAGAAGCGATTGCCGAACGGGCGGGTGGCGGGCGCCGACCGCTTCGGGCTCGAGCTGCGAAACGGCGGTACCGTGAGCGGTGGCACCATCTCGGGCGGTACCGTGCTCGGCACTGCGACAGCGCAGAGCCCGGCGAGCGGAGTGCAGGATCAGAGCGTCGGTGCCTTCCCCATTACCGCCGGCGAACGGGTCACTTTCGCGGAGACCTTCACGAATGGCGCGAGCGCGGCCAACTACGCCTCGGGGTGGCAGTGCACGGTCGATGGCGAATCGACGCCGCGGTCGAGCGGATCCGGGACCGCAGGCGAGTTCAGCACCGCGGGCCTCGTGAACGGCGAGCAGCTCGTCTGCGAGTTCGTGAACAGCATCATGCAGCCGGAGAAGACCGCGGATCCGGTGTCGCTCACCCCGGTGGACGCCGAGGCGATCGTCACCTACACGCTCCGCTTCGACAACAGCGAGGGTCTCGGACCGGCGACGGTGAACTCCCGCGACTTCCTGCGAGATGTGCTCGACGACGCCGCATTCATCAACGCGGCCGGCGCGACGGTTTCGGCGCCGGTCTGGTACCCCGCGGCGACGAATGGCGTCTCCGGCGCCTGGGACGCGGCGAACGCGCGCATCAATGTGTCCGGCGCGGTGCCCGCGGGCACGGTCGGCACGCTGAGCTTTCGCGTGCGAGTGCTCGGCAACGATGTGAATACCGCGGCACGGCAGAGCGCGGCGGCCCCGCTTCAGGGCTTCCTGCTGCGCAATTACCTCACGCCGGGCACGGTGACGACGCCGCCCGCGACGTGCGCGGCCCCCGCCCAGGGCCAGCGCGCGATGTGCACCGAGCACTCGGTCGCGGCGTGGACGATCGAGAAGACCTCGCAGCCGGAGGACGGCGCGATGATCCACTCCGGCGGCAACATCTACTACCGGGTGAAAGTGACGAACTTCGGAGCCACGGACATCAGCGGCATCCTGCTCGACGACGACCTCACCCAGACGCTCGCTGCGACGGTGATCGATCCGGCCGCGCCCCCGGCGGTCGCAGTGCCAAACGGCATCACCTACTACGAGGCCAACGGCAACCGGGTCGCCTCGGCGCTTGACCAGAGCTGGAACTCTGTCAACGTCTCGAACAACGGCGTTCCAGCAGGCGCCCCCAATCCGGCCCTGCCGACGGTCAACTACCGTGCCGACGGGCAGGGCGGGTGCTCGCTCTCCGCGCAGTTCGCGGACGACATTCCCGGTGCGGCGGCGGGGTGCTGGACCTACACCCCACCGGCCTTCACCCTGCCCGCCATGATTAACGGCAAGCGGATCGCCTACGCCATCGTGGGGTACGCGGTGAAGGGCGGTCAAGCAGCAGCGGCTGCCACGCCCACGCTTGCGAGCAGCACCCCCATCCGCTCGAACGCGAGCTGGGTGAACACCGCGCAGGGCCGTGAGGCGACCTTCGCGGCGGGGACTCCGCAACAGCGAGCGGTGTACCCGAGCGCGTGCAGCGCCGCGAATGGCGGAGTGCCCGTCGGCTGGGACAGCAGCGACCCCGCCTTCGAGCAGAAGTGGGGCGCCTGCAAGACGTACCACCTCATCGGTGAGAGCTACTTCCACATTTGGAAGAAGTACGGCCCAGTGCCCATCGAAACCCCCAACAACCTCGACGGTGCCAACTTTCTGCTCGCCGATTCCGAGGCGCTGGCTCAAGCGGGTGAGCCCTCGCGCTGGCTCTGCCGCGTGAACAACAACCCCTTCCCCAGCGGTTCCCCCGTTGCGGCGACGCTGGGAGTTGCGACCCGCCCCGGCGGGGCCGTCTATCGCGCGCCAGGCAGCCTGCCGAGCACGAGCGGCGCCACCGACTTCGGCGCCAACTCGGCCACGGCCAACGCGATCCAGGCGTGGAACAACGAGGCGGGCAAGGGTGCCGCCGGCCTGCTGCCCGGGCAGGCACAGGTCGAGCAGTGCGGCACCTTCTTCAGGCTCACCGCGGAAGACCAGGGGCAGGCCAAAGGATCGTGGCGCGCGATGAACGTGCGCGGCGGCGACACCACGGGCGGCAATCCGCAGGATCCGCCGAAGGTCGACTGGCGCACCACGAGCGCGCTCAACGCCTGCGACACCACGCCGAGCGACACGAGCTGCGGGCGGCGCGGCACCTACTGGCTGATCGAGACGCAGGCGCCGGCCGGCTATGAACTGCTGCCCCGCGCCATGAAGATGTGGGTGGCCCCCAGCTCGCCCGTCACGGGCAACCCAGCCCAGGGCACCCAGGCTTACTACGATTTCCAGGGCCGCCTCTCCCTGCCCTCTGTCGGGCAGGGAGAGAGCTCCGCCGGTGTGACCCCCATGCCCGGTTCGAGCGCCGGCACCCCGCTCCGCGTGCGCTGTGAGAACCCGTGGCAGCTCCCCGCCGACCTGCAGCCGAACTGCGTGATGCCGACGGGGTGGACCATGCCGGTGTTCGACACCGCCGCGCGCCGGCTCCCGTTCACCGGCGGCATGTGGCTCGGTGTCCTCACCGGCGCAGGCGCCGTCGCGATCCTTGCCGCGGTTGCAGGGGCCCTCTGGGTTCGCAGGCGCAGATCCGCCTCCACGTCTTACGACAGACCTCACAACCTCGGATAACCGAACACACTTATCAGCTTTCGAGAAAGGGAAGACATGTCCACACGCACACCGCGAGGCCTCCTCAAGGGCCTCGGCGTACTCGCCGTCGCGGCGGCACTCGCGCTCGGAGGGGGCGTCGCAGCAAATGCCGCCCCCGTCGACCAGATGCCCGAATCTTCGGACATCATCATCACGAAGACCGAGCAGCCCTCGACCGGCGTGCCCGCAAACGGTCTGCCGCAGACCCCTCCCGGGGCGCCGATCAAGGATGTGCAGTTCGCCGCCTACCCGGTGCCCGTCGCCGGAACCCCCGGCACGAACGCCTGGCAGCAGGCCATGGCAGGCACGACGCTGGCTCAGGCGCAGGCCACCGCTAGTGCGACGGCCTCGTTCACGGGCACCACTGACGCCGCAGGCGTGATCCGCTGGAACACCGTGCCTCGCGGTCTCTACCTCGTGCGCGAGACCAGCGCTCCCGCCGGTGTGGTGCGCGCAGGCGACTTCCTCGTCTCCGTGCCGCTCACCGATCCCGCAACTGCGGGCAACTGGCTCACCGAGATCTACGTGTACCCCAAGAACGGCCGCAGCGATGTGCAGAAGAGCGTGCAGAATGTGTCGAAGCTCAAGGTGGGCGACACCGTCACCTGGTCGATTGACACCTCGATTCCCGATGTACGCGACCCCGGTACGGGTGCATTCCTCGCAACCGACCGTTTCGAGATCCACGATACGCTCACCGACACCCAGCTCAGCACCACCGCTGCGGGTGTGAATGTGACCTCCCCCGGCGGCTTCGTAAAGGGTGCGGCAGGGGACTACACCGTCGAGTCGGTTGCGGCTGGCTCCGGTGCGACCGCCACCACCACCTGGAAGGTCGTCTTCACCGCCAGCGGCCGCACCAAGCTCGCTGCGGCGCTCGCCGCGCACGCCGCTGACACCGATCCTGACAAGGGCCCGGCCCCGCGCGTCGTGGTGAAGATTGACAGCCTCGTGAAGTCGGTCGGCGAGATTCAGAACACCGCCCTCGTCTTCCCGGACGGCAGCTCGATCACCGAGAACAAGCCGCTGGAGAGCCAGCCGAGCGTTGTGAAGTACGGCAGCTATGCGCTGCGCAAGACCAGTGAGGGTGCCCCCAACGGCACCACCCCGAACCTTGCCGGCGCCGAGTTCATGGTCTTCGCGAACGAGGCCGCGGCCCGCGCAGGCGACCCTGCCGACGCGATCAAGCCTTCGGGCAACCCCACCGGCGTCTGGACCACCGACGCTCAGGGCCGTGTGGATATCTCGGGCCTGCGCTACAGCGACTTCGCCGACGGCGTGCTGCAGACGAAGTTCGTCGACGCCCCGGGCGAGACCTGCGCCGACAAGAACCTCGGCCCGGCGAGCGCTACCTGCGTGGCGAACGCGAAGTTCCAGACCTACTGGCTGGTAGAGAAGAAGGCGCTGCAGAACCACCAGCTGCTCGCCGAACCGCACCCGTTCCTCGTGAACGCCGACTCGGCCAGCACCAGCACGCAGACCGAAGCGATCGTCAACCAGTACAACCGCAATGGTTTCGTGCTGCCGCTGACCGGTGGCACCGGCACCGCACTGCTCACCATCGGTGGTATCTCGGTGCTCGCCGTCGTGCTGATCGTGGCGCGTCGTCGTCGCCGCCTCGCTGAGGCTGCGCTCGAGCAGTAGTTCCATCCCCGTCGCGGCCCCAGCGGTCGTGATCACACCCCGGAAAGGAGGTGCCCGTGGCGTACCGTGTCTCCCCGCAGCCCGAAGCGGGCACCTCCGCGCCGACCGAGCCGACCCCGGCACCGCCTCAGCGCGGTGCCGGGGGCAGGCGTGTCGACGCGGTGCCGATACTGCTGCAGCTGCTCGCCATGATCGGGCTTGCAGCGGTTCTGTTGCCCGCGGCCGCTGACTGGTTCGCGAGGCTCGGGCACAATGCCGCGGTGTCGGGATATGTGCGCTCAATCGAGGGCATGCCGGGATCGGAGACTCGCCGCATGATCGGTGAGGCCGAGCAGTACAACCGCAGGCTGCCGCCCGGCACGCTCGTAGACCCGTACGGCCCCGATGCCGGCAGCTCCGGGCAGTCGAACGAAGGCTATCGTGCCTATGAGCGGCTGCTCAGCGTGCCTGGCACCGATGTGATGGGGGAGCTGCAGTATTCGCGGCTCGGCATCGATCTGCCATTGCGCCACGGCACCGGTGAGGATGCGCTGCGCACGGGTGCCGGGCACCTCTACGGCTCATCGTTGCCGGTGGGTGGCCCCTCTACGCATGCGGTGCTGACGGCGCACTCAGGTTTGGTGAGCGCCGAATTGTTCAGCGGCCTTCACGATGCGCGGGAGGGCGACGTGTTCTCGGTGCGCGTGCTCGACCAGCTGCATTTCTACGAGGTCGATCGCATCGAGACCGTGCTGCCAGCGCAGACGCGCTCGCTCGGCATCGTCGAGGGGGAGGATCGCGTGACGCTGCTCACCTGCACCCCGATCGGAGTGAACAGCCACAGGCTGCTGGTGCACGCGGTGCGGGTGCCGGCCCCTGCCACCGCAGAGGTGGCGTTGGTGGGTGACGGGCGGGCGGCGGGCTTTCCCTGGTGGGCTGTGGGCTTTGTTGGCGGATCGGCCGCTGTCGCGGCCCTGCTCTTCGCGCCGAGCTCGCGTCGCGGTCGACGCGTCAAGGGTGCCGCTGCCGTGCAGCAGCGGCCTCGACGTGGCAGCGCCAACCCGCGCCGGATCCGCCCAGGAGAACTGACCTCATGACCGCCGTTTTCCGCCTTCGATCCCGGCTCCGCGCCTTTTGGGCGTGTGTCGCCGTGATCGCTGTCTTCGCTGCGCTCACCGGTGGCGGGGCAGCCGCCTATGCGGCCCCCGATCTGCCCACCGGCCCGATGACGCTGGTGCTGCACAAGTATGCCCAGCCGGAGGTGCCTGGCTCGCCGGTAGACGGGCTGCCGATCGACCCGGCGCAGCTCGCCGGTCTCGCCCCGATCGGCGGGGTCGACTTCGCGGCGACGTTCGTGCCCGGTATCGATCTCTCCACCGACGAGGGGCGGGCCGCTGCTGCGGCGCTCACTCCTGCAGAGGCGGCGCTGCTCGTGGCCGGGCAGCCTGCGACGGCAACGGCGCGCACCGATGTCGCTGGTGAGGCGCGTATGGCCGGGCTTCGCGTCGGCCTGTACTACGTGTCTGAGACCTCGGCACCGCCCGGAGTGCTGCGGGCCGCCCCGTTTCTGGTGCCGCTGCCGATGGCGAGCCCCGATAGCTCTGGTGCGTGGCTCACCACCGTGCACGTCTACCCCAAGAACCCCGTGGTCGATGTCACGCTCACGGTGCGCGACCGCGACGCGATCTCCTGCGGTGACACGGTGAGCTGGAGCTCGCTCTCCGCGATTCCGAGGCAGGCGCAGATCGCCAGCTACCGGCTGCAGCATCTGATGCCGCTCGGGGTGGTGCTCGACAGCGCTTTCCCGGATGTTGCGGTGTCGCTGACGGGCGCCGGTGCTCTCGTGTTTGGCGACGATTACACGATCAGTTCGGTCGATGCCGACGGGTTGCACGGCTTCGAGACCGTGTTTACCGCGCAGGGGCTGGCGAAGCTTGCGGCGCACCCGGAAGCGCAGCTCGCCGTGGACTACAACACGCACGTCACGAGCATGGGTGAGTTCACCACCGAGGTGCGCCTCTTCGCGGGGAACGCCGACCCTGTGCGTTCGACGGCGACCACGAAGTTTGGCCCGCTGGGCATTCTCGTCAGCGAGCGTGGCGACCCGGGCAACCTCATCAAGGGTGCCGACTTCGAGCTCTTCCTCACCTCGGAAGATGCGAGGTCAGGCAGCAACCCCATTTCGGTCGGCGGGGTCTCGGCGTGGTCGACTGATGCCGATGGCCTCATCATGATCGGCTGCCTGCGTCTCTCGAACTTCGCAGACGGGCTCGATCGCGCGCCTGGCAGCGCTCTGTTCCGCTTCTACTTCGCGGCACCCACCTCCTACCCGGCGGGGTGGACCGGAGAGACGATGGTGCTGCGCGGGGTGGTGGGTTCGGTGTCTCGCCCCGAAATTCTGCACGCTGAGGTGTGGCGGGCATACCCGGCATCGCCACCGCCGTTGCTGTCGGTGACCGGCGGCCGGATCGTCGGCGGGCTGCTGCTTGGTGCGGTGCTGCTCGGGGTGGGGGCACTGCTGCTGGGTCGGCGTCGCGCGAATCGGGCGGTGCGCGGGTGAGTGTGCAGTCGGGGTCGGTGGTGGCTGGGGCGGCGAAGCCGAAGGCGAAGCGGCGGCGCGGATCGCGGCTGCTCACGGTGGTGCTGCAACTCGCGGCGATGGCGGCGATCGGCATGCTCGTGTATCCCGATGCCGCGAGCTGGGTCGCGCGGATCGGCCACAACGCTGAGATCTCCGGCTATGTGCGCGGGGTCGAGGGGACCCCCTCCGCGGAGCGGGAGCAGCTGCTCGATGCCGCGTACCGCTACAACGCTGAGCTGCGGCCCGGCCCGTTGACCGATCCGTACACGACGGTGCAGGAGGACCAGACGCTTCGCAGCCCGCTGTATCTCGCATATGAGGAGATGCTGCGGATCTCGGGCAGCCAGGCGATCGGCACGCTGAGCTACCCCCGCCTCGATATCGGGTTGCCGATCTACCACGGCACTGACGATGAAACGATCTCGAAGGGCGTCGGCCACCTGTACGGCACCTCGTTGCCCGTCGGTGGCCCGTCAACGCGGGCCGTGCTGACCGCGCATTCGGGGCTGCCGCATTCGAAGCTGTTCACCGATCTCGACCAGGCGCGGGTCGGCGACACCTTCTGGATCTCGGTGCTCGGCGAGGATCACTACTACCGTGTGGAATCCACCGAGGTGGTGGTGCCCGGCCAGACCGACAGCTTGCAGATCGTCGCAGGCGAAGACTGGGTGACGCTGTTCACCTGCACCCCGATCGGCGTGAATAGTCACCGTTTCATGGTGCACGCGGTGCGCATCCCCGATGGCGAAGCCCCTGCGGATGAGGCGATCGGCGGCGACGGGGTGCAGCTCGGATTCCCGTGGTGGGCTGTGGGCTTCGTCGGGGGGAGCGGGGCGGTGGCCTGGCTGCTGTGGGCGCCGACGCGGCCGGTGCGCAGGAAGCGCCCAGCCTCGGGGTGAATGCGGCTGCGCCGGCAATGAGGGTCGGTGCTGGTGGCGCGGTTCTCGGCGCACGCCCGGGAGTGGTCAGGGTGCTGCCGGTAGACTTGCGCCAGCCGCCGAGCAGCCCGGCGTCGCCGTGATCCGCCCGCCGTTCCGACGAAAGCAGAGCTCCCGTGACCACGATCCATCTCGCCCTCGGCGCTGTCGTGCCGGCTCTCCTCGGCATCGACTGGCTCGACCCCGAGACGCTGCTGCAGGCCGGTGGATGGGCCGCGCTCATTCTCGCCTGCTTGTTCGTGTTTCTTGAGACAGGCGTTGTGGTGCTGGCGTTCTTGCCCGGCGACTCGCTGCTGTTCACGGTGGGGTTGTTCAGTGCGACGGGCCCCGGTGGGTCTCCGATCATCGACATCCCGATCTGGATCACCTGTGTGGTGCTGTTCATCTGCGCCTTCCTCGGAGACCAGATGGGCTTCATGCTGGGGCGCAAGATCGGCCCTGCGATCTTCAAGCGCGAGAAGAGTCGCTTGTTCAATCCCGAGAACGTGGCGCGCACGCACGCGTTCTTCGAGAAGCACGGGCCGAAGGCGATCATCATCGCGCGCTTCCTGCCCATCATCCGAGGCTTCGTGCCGGCCGCGGCGGGTGTGGGCCACATGAGCTATCGCCGCTTCGTGGCATACAACGCGGTGGGTGCCCTGCTGTGGGCCGTCGGGGTGACGTTGCTGGGCTACTACCTCGGCCAGATCCCCTTTGTGCAGCAGTACAGCGAGGTCTTCATCATTGTGCTGGTGCTGATCCCAGGTATTCCGATCCTCATTGAGATGTGGCGTGCCTTCTCCTCGTGGCGCGCGCGTCGCCGCGCTGCGCAGCTCGGTGATGCGGCTCATCCGGGCGGATCGGCGGAGGCGCCGGAGCGACCCGAGGCACCGGCCGCCGAGTAGCGCCCGCGGGGTGTGAGCGCTTCGCTTTCTGGTTGCTCCTCGAAGGGGGTTCGAGGAGCTTGACCTGTGGTGGGGCGCGAGCTAATATGCAACTAAATGGTTGCATATTAAGGAGGTGCTCATGATCCCCCCGAACGCCCGCACCGCGCAGCTCAGCCGCGAACTCAACGACGCCGAGGTCGACCGCATCTTCCGCGCCCTCGCCGATGCGACCAGACGCGACATCGTGCGCCGCACGCTCGGAGCAGAAGCTTCCATCTCGCAACTCGCCGAACGCTACGAAATGTCGTTCGCGGCGGTGCAGAAGCACGTCACCGTGCTCGAAGCCGCCGATCTCGTCGAACGCATCCCCCGAGGAAGGGAGCGCATCATCCGCGGCAACCCTGACACCATCCGCCGCGCCCAGCAACTGCTGGGCCACTTCGAGCAGATCTGGCGCGGGCGCATCGAACGACTCGATGCGCTGCTCTGCGCCGATCCGCCCACCTCATAACCCCCAGAGCAGGCGCAGCGACGCGCCTGCCCCACCAAGGCCCCAACGGGCCTTACGAAAGGCCAACATCATGCCCATCACCGACATCACCACCGACCCCGAAGCGCTCACGCTCACCGTGACAGCCGACTTCACCGTGTCCGTCAGCCGACTCTGGGATGCCTACCTCGACCCTCGCCAGATCGAACGCTTCTGGGGGCCGCCCGAGTACCCCGCCATCTTCACCAGGCACGACGCCCACCCCGGCGGGTTCAGCCAATACTGCATGACAGGCCCAGAAGGCGACCGCAGCTGCGGCTACTGGCAGTGGATCGCAGTCGACGCACCCCGATTCTTCGAAGTGCGCGACGGCTTCGCCCACGAAGATGGCAGCCCCAACACCGAACTGCCCCACATGCGCATGGTGTTCGAATTCCAAGAAACCGCGCTCGGCTCCCGGCTCGTCACCACCACCCACTTCACCTCACTCGAAGAGCTCGAACAGCTGCAGGGCATGGGCATGATGGAGGGCATGAGCGCCGCCATGGGGCAGATCGACGCAGTGCTCGCAGACCTCGCCTCCTTCGCCGCAGGCCGTGGCACCGAACTGCAACTCATCGGCGACCGCGCAGCGCGCGTCTCGCGCGTCATCCGCGGCACTGTCGAACAGGTGTGGCGGGCCCACATGGATGCGGATCTGCTGCGCCGCTGGCAGCTCGGCCCCGACGGCTGGACCATGCCGATCTGCGAGGTCCCCACAGAAGTGGGCCAGCATCACCGCAGCGGCTGGCAGAACACCGCAGACGGGCAGCAATTCGGATTCACAGGAGAGCTGTTGGAGGTCTCGGCACCCTACCGCGCAGTCACCACCGAGAAGATGTGGACCCCCGAAGACCCAGAAGCCGCAGGCAGCCCCGAAACCCGCAACGAACTCACCCTCACCCCCGTCGAAGGCGGCACCCTGCTCTCGCTGCTCATCACCTACCCCGACACCGCGACGCGCGACATGGTGCTCGCCACGGGCATGGTCGACGGCATGGAGGCGAGCTACGCCAGACTCGAATCCGAGGTGATCGGGGCGTAACCGGTCAGATCTTGACGAAGCGGGTGAGGGTGTCGACGAGCACATCGACGAGACCCGTCTCCTCCTGCATCTCGGAGCGCAGCGCAACAAGCTGATCGGGGTGGTCGCTGACAATCCCATCCACGCTGCGACGCAGCTGTTCGCGCATGCCAGCTTCTTCGTTCACGGTCCACACCATGAAGCCCAGCCCCGACGCCCACGCCGAACGCTGCAACTCCTCGGTCGCGCTCCACTCCTCGACAACGATGAAATCAGCGGGGGTGTCGGGCGCGGCCACTGCAGCAAGCGCCATCGTGTACCCCACCGAAAGATCAGGGCGCAGCTGCTTCAAGCGGGCCACGCTCGGCGCGTCGAGGGAGTGATAGATATTGCTCTCCAGTGCGTCGAGCCGCTCCAGCTCGGCCACCAAACGCTCCACATGATCAGGAGTATCGGCCCCGCCGAGTTTGATCTCGATGAGCAACGGCATCCCCAGTTGCTGGGCGCGCACCACATAGTCGCTGAAACTCGGGATCAGATCCTCATGACCCTGCACATCATGCACCGTGATCGCGGTGAGCTCGGCCAGCGTGAGATCCTTCACGGCCTCCGGCCGATCAGCGAGCCGCGCGAGCGTCGCATCATGCATCGCGACGAACTCGCCATCCTGCGTCTGCATGACGTCCATCTCCACCAGATCGGCGCCCGCGGCGTGCGCGGCCTCGAGGCCGCTGATCGTGTTCTCGACCCCGCCACCCGAGAAGCCGCGGTGCGCGAGCACCAGGGTCTCCGGGGACTGAGACAGACGCTGCATCGTGCCCAGAGCCGCCGTGCCGAAGCCGAGCGCCGCAACGAGCGAAAGCGCCCCCACGAGCAACACCGACCGCCTCGCACTCGCGGTGCTGCGCCGCGCCGAACCCGAGGCTGCAGCTGCCTGCGGGCGCACCAGCTCCACACCCGGCGCGAGGCGATCCGCACCCCGCTGCACCCGCGTGATGAGCACCGCCGCAATCCACGCCGTCACCACACCGCTCAGCAGCATGCCCAGCACCTGCCCAACACCGAGCGAATACGCCGCAATCGTGGGTGAAGCACCCGCAGCGACCTCATCGGCGACCGCCGTCGGCACCACCGCAGCGACCGTGAGCACCACAACCGCCGCACCACCCAGCAACAGCACCGCCGCCACCGCCAACATCAGCGGCAGCCAGGCACGCACCCCGCGAGTCAGCCGCCAACTCGACCGCGAAGCCCGCCCTCCCGTGGTCAGCACAAAGATCGGCACCGTCAACGCGAACCGCACATTCAACACCGCGAGCAGCAGCAGCACCACGCCGAGCGCCACACCGCTCGACGCGCTCTTCATCAGCTCGCCAGAAATGAACGCCGGAATCGCAATGCCGCGCGTGAGCGCCGAAGTGAAGCCGAAACCCGTGAGCGGCAACAGCAGAAACAGATAGAGCAGCAACGACAGCGACCCCGGGCGCAACAGCTTGCGAGCTACCCGGCCCAGCTCCCGCCCGAGCCCCCGCCAGCCGATCCCCGGCCACTGCAGCAACACCACGAGCGCCGTGAATTGCAACGAGATCAGCCAGAAGGCCAGCGCCACAATCACAATGATCAACCCCACAGTCAGCGTCACACCACGCCCCGGCGCGAACGCCCCCAGGTCGAGGCCCGTCATGCCGCTCGCCCGCAACGCCTCCCGAAACAGCCAGCCGATCACCGGCATGGCCACGCCCAGAATCACCAGCTGCGAGACCAGGATCACGCCGAGCAACCGCGCCCCGCCGGCCCGCACCAGGCTCCAGCCCCTCGTGAACAGCGTCGCGCTCTCGCGCCAAATGCCGGGCCTCTCGATCTGCATCCTCTCAGTGTATGAGGAGGCAGATCGCTGCGAACTCGCCGAACCCACTTGGGGAACATTGAGTGCAGTGCCACACTGATGCCATGAGACGCACAACCCTGGCCACTCTCGGAGCCGTCGCCCTGCTGGCCCTGCCCCTCGCCGGCTGCGGCGCCTCGAAGCCCGCCGACACCGAACCGATCGGCAAGAACACCATCGCGCCGGTCTCGATGAGCGTGCACGAGCTGCAAGGCGCAACCGTCGAACTCGTCACCGGACAGGTGCTCAACATCAACACCTCAAGCCTGGCCGTCGACAGCTACACAGCTGAGGTTGCCCACCCCGACATCGCCGAGTTCACGCCGGGCCGCATCACCGACACCGCAGAGTTCAACCCCGGCGTCACCGCGCTCGCACCTGGCAGCACCGAGGTCACCATGTTCAACGAGCAGGGAGGGATCCAGCCCCTCACGTTCACCGTCGAGGTGACGGCCCGAAAGTAGGGCACCCGCGCCTGCGATTTCCCAGGGACGCAGGGTACTCTGGGGCACTGTGCTGAGTGAGCTGGAACACTACTCGACGATCGCGCTGTATTCCGCCATGATCGTGTATTCGATCGCGTTCGTCTTCTACGCGGTCGACCTCGCGAATCGCAGCGGCGACACCGCCCAACAGGCCACCGGGGCTGGGGCCCAGCAGGCCGCTGCGGGCGGTGGCGGCGTCGCCACCCTCACCCGCACCGCGAGCCCCCGCACCGAAACGCGGCAGCCCCGCTCTCGCTCGCTGCGGATCGGCTTCTCGCTGACCGTGCTCGCCTTCGTGCTGCACCTCGCCGCCACCGTGCTGCGCGGCATCGCCGCCTCGCGAGTGCCGTGGGCGAACATGTACGAGTTCGCGCTCACCGCCACCTGCGCGATCATGCTCGTGTTCCTCATCGCACAGCTCTTCATCGACCTGCGGTTCCTCGGCACGCTCGTCACCGGCCTCGTTGTCCTCTTCCTGGGCGTCTCGAAGGTGAACTACTACGTCGAGATCGTGCCGCTGCAGCCCGCGCTCGACTCGTACTGGCTCGTGATCCACATCCTCGTCGCAGTGCTTGCGGTCGGCTTCTTCACACTGTCGTTCGGGCTCGCCCTGCTCCAGGTGCTCCAGTCCGGGCGGGAGGCGAAGATCGCGGCGCAGGAGCCTGGCGGGCTGCGCTTCCTCGCCACGCTCCCCAACGCGGTGCGGCTCGAAGACATCGCCTACCGCCTCGCGATCATCGGCTTCGTCTTCTGGACCTTCACCCTCATCGCCGGTTCGATCTGGGCCGAGGCCGCGTGGAGCCGCTACTGGGGCTGGGACACCAAAGAGGTCTGGACCTTCGTGATCTGGGTGCTCTACGCCGGCTTCATCCACGCGCGTGCGACGCGAGGCTGGCGAGGCACCCGCTCGGCATGGCTGAACATGATCGCCTACGCCGCAGTGATCTTCAACTTCACCATCGTCAACGTCTTCTTCAAGGGACTGCACGCCTACTCAGGGCTGTGATCCTATGGCGGGTCACGGCGTCGCCCGCTCGTGATCGAGGTCACCCGTGTGGTCGTTATCTCAGGGGTGAAACGGCCATACGGGTGACCTCGATGTGGGTCACCCGCCAAGATGGGGTGCGCTCGGATCAACCTTGTGCGGGCTCGGCTGCGAAGAGCTGCGGCGCTACCCCGCGCAGCGCCGCCAGCAGCGCCGGCTCCGTGGTGCGAGCGTAGGTGTTCGTCATGTGCCCGTCGTCGCGGTAGACGAGCACATTGCCCACCACGGGCTCGCACCTCGTCGGCCCGCACAGTGCGTCGGAGAGGTCGATGATGTGAAAGTTCGTCGGCAGATCTGCCGCCAGCGTGCCGAAGAAGTCGGGCGTCAGCTTGCTGGTGCGCGGTAGCGAGCACGCGCTCATGTCGGTGCCGTGTTCAACCAGGCACTCGGGCACATTAAACGGAAACTTCGGTGTGCCGCGGATCCCCACCACTTCGATACCGTGCTCGCCGAGCCGCTGCACCTGCTCGATCATGCCGCGCGGGATTTCCTCCGGGGTGCCAGGCTCGAAGGAAACCACGCTGCCGAGCGTGAAGACGAGGTCCGGGTGGTACGACGCAATCGTGCGCACCACGTCACTGTTCCACTCGCTGCAGGTGTCTCCGGTCTGATCGGTCGTGAGCCTGCAGCCGTCTTTCTCGATGACGAGCAGACGCCAGTGCTGCTGCTCCGCGATGCGGCGCAGTGCCGGATACCACTGCACCGAGAAGGAGCCGCCTGTCAGCACCACCGTGCGCTCGCGGCCGAAATCGTCGACATCGCAGACGAGCACTGCACCGTCGCCTGGCTCGTCGCGGTGCGACTGAATGCAGCCCTTGTTGTAGATGGGCGCGAGGTCGATGAACGCCGAAGTGGGGGTGGGGAGGAAGCCGACATCGGGATCTGGGTTGAGGGGTTCAGTTGCGCCGAGCAGCGCGCCGGCCCCAACCTGCTCGGGCGACAACTGAGCCGCCGCAGCGAGGTCGACGTGGCGCTGCCTGTCGACGAGTTCCGCCCAGCCGACCGTCGTGACCGCAAGCAGCAGCAGCGGCGCCAGTGGCACCGCCGCTGCCCGCGGCCACGACCACTCGCCCAGCGAGCGCCGTGACACCGTGGAGACGATCCGCTCAGTGGCGATCGCCAGCGCGAACGAGACTACCGCGATGAAGACCGCGGTGCCCCAGCTCACCGTCGTCTCGCCCTGCACCCGCATCGTGAAGACCAGCACCGGCCAGTGCCAGAGGTACAGCTGGTAGGCGATCCGGGCGAGAAACCTTACCGGGCCAACACTCAGCGCGCGCGCCGCCCAACCGTCGGGTGCCCCGCGCGTCGCCCCGAAGAGCACCAGCAGCGACGCCCCCACGGGCCACAGGGCCGCTACGCCGGGAAACTCGCGGGCACCGTCGAAGATGAACCCGCAGACGAGGATCATCGCGAGCCCCACCCACACACCGGCCTCGCGCACCCAGCCATACGCGAACACGCTCGCCGGGATGAACGCGATCATCGCGCCGGCCCCCAACTCCCAGAAGCGGCTGAAGGTATTGAAGTAGGCGACCGTCTGGTCGGCACCGACCAGCACCAGCGCCCACACGAAGGAGGCCACCGTCAGCACCAGCGTCGTGCCGAGAAACACCCTGCGAAACGTCGATCGCCCGGCCCCGGCGCGCGCGAACACGCCGTAGAGCGCAAGTGCCAGAAACGGCCACACCAGGAAGAACTGCCCCTGCACCGCCAGCGACCAGAAATGCTGCACCGGGCTCGAATCCGGCCCCGCGGCACCATAGGCCAGCTGCGAAGAGATGAGTTCCCAGTTCTCGTAATACAGCGCAGAGGCGAACACCTCGCGGAACGTCTGCAGGTAGCGCGTCGCCGGAAGCCACAGCCAAGTGGCGATCAGCACCGCGGCGAGCACGATCACCGCACTCGGAATCAGCCTGGTCGACACCCCGATGAAGTGCTTGCGCAGCCAGACGCCTGGCCGCTTGCGGGCACCCTCCGGTTCGGGCCTGTCGAAGAAGCCCAGCAGCTTGCGAGTGAGAAAGTACGCCGACAGCACCAGAAACACATCCACGCCGCCGGAAACCCTGCCATTGCCGAATACGTGGAACAGCATGACCAGTGTGAGCGCGATCCCGCGCACACCATCGATCTCGTGCATGTACCCGGCCTTGCGGTCGGGGCGCACGACACTCCGATGCTGCACTGCGATTGCTCCCACACCGCAGATCGTAGAAGCCCGCGGCCCTGCCAGCAGCGGAAAGCCGTGATTCCTACTCACCCCGCGTGCGCGGGGGCGGGACTACTGCAGCACTTCGACGATCTCGATGGGCTCGATGCGCCGACCGGTGTAGAACGGCGTCTCGAGGTGCACATAGTTGCGCGCATCGACACCGCGCAGATCACGCATCATGTCGACAAGCTCGGTGAGTTCGTCGGCCTCCATCGGCAGCAACCACTCGTAGTCGCCCAACGCGAACGCCGACACCGTGTTCGACACCACCCCGGCGTGCTGCGCCCCCGCGCTGCCGTGCTCCGCGAGCAGCGCGCGACGTTCCTCCGGCGGCAGCAAATACCACTCGGCGGAGCGCACGAAGGGGTACACGGCGAGCCACTGCAGCGGAGGCACCCCGCGCGCGAAACCCGGCAGATGGCCGCGGTTGAACTCGGCATCGCGGTGCACGCCCATCGCGCCCCAGGTGCGGATCAGCGGCTTCAGTAGCGAAGAGCGGCGCAGCTCACGCAGCGCCCACTGCAGATCCTCGGCGGCCGTGCCGTGCAGCCAGACCATGAGATCGGCGTCCGAGCGCATCCCGCTGACGTCGTACCAGCCGCGCAGCGTGACGCCCTCGTCCTCGATGAGTTCGACAACGCCCTCAAGCTCCCGCACCGCCTCCGGCACATCGCGGCCGTCGACGGTGACGGGATGCGATGAGCTGAGCCGGAACACCGCGAAAAGCGTGAAGGCGGGCTCATCAGAGGCGCCCTCGAAATCGACGTCGATGGCGGCGTTGCGATCCGGGACGGCGTGGAGCGGTGACGAGTTCATGGTCTCATCGTGCTCCCTCACCGAAGCCTGCGCAAGAGGCGAAGGACAGTCTCCCGGCAATCAGTCGGTTGAGCGGTCGAGCGCCGCGATCCGCCGCCACGCATCGCTCCAGCTGGGTGCCCGCCCCGGAGGTGCCTCCCGCGACCGCGCGAGCGCTGCGGCCGCGGCCTCTGGCAACGACGCCGCGCCGTCGAGCGGCACCGTGTGCTGCGCGATATCGGGCGGCAGCGACAACCCCAGGGTGAGCACCGGGCGGCTGCTGGCGAGCGCGTTCCAGATCTTCGCGGGCACAAGCGTCTGCTGGCGCTCGCCCACGCGATACGGCAGCAGAATCGCACTCCACCCGTCGAGTATGGGCGGCAACTCGGAGACCGGCACCGGTGAGGCGATCCGCACCCCCGCTGCGAGCAATTCGGTGCGTGAAGCCTCGTCGACCTCGCCCACGATCTCCACGGGCCGGGCGCGGGCAACGGCCGCGACCGCCGGCACATCGATGATGCCCTGCTGCACTGTGCCGAAATAGCCGATCGGAGCGTCAGCTTGCGGGTTCGACCAGCGAAACCCGGTGAACTCGTCATCGGCGGCGGGCAGCAAGAGCAGCGAATCGAGGCCGCGATCCGCCCACGCCTGCTGCATCGCAGCGGAATCGGTGACCAGCCGCGCCTCGCGTTCGAGCGCTCGCTCAACGCTGCGCCAGGCGCGCGGCGGGTGCCAGCTCGCGGGCACCTGAGACCAGTCGAGCACCCTGTCGTAGACGATCCACCCCGCGCTCAGACGACGCGCGAGCGCCAGACAGCGGCGCGAAGGCACATACTGCAGCACCATGGTCTCGTGTGCGGCCGCTGCCCCAAGACGACGCCGAATGCGGCGCAAGGTGGCACCAGGCAACAGATCGACCGGCGACCAGCGCAGCAGCTGCACCCCCTCGGGAAGCTGCTGCGACGGGGGAGCACTGCCGCGCCGCCGCCGAAGCCTCGCGAAGATCTGCCGCACATCGCGCAACTGCGGCTCGACGAACACGACGGCGGTTCCCGCGCCCGCAGCAGCCCGCGCGAGCGAGTGGTGACGCTGCCAAGCGAAATTCCACTTCACCGAGCTCAGGATCACCAGCGCCGCGGGCGCCGCGGCCGACCGCGCGCCAGGGTCTGCGTGCTGGGCCATGATGCTCCTTCGAATCGTGACGGCCGGATCCTCATCTTTGCACGGCCAGGCAACATACGCCGAGAAAGTCGTACACCTTTATCACACATGGAACAAGATCTCAAAAACATCATTGACGTGTTGTGACATCTGGGCGGAGACTTGCGTACGTGCAAAACACGTAAAGTCGAAAGCGGAGCGAAAAAGCCGGACTTACTCTGAAATGGCTTTCGGGCGGCAGTGGGGGGCCGATCGGCTCCCCTGGGGGAGTCAGGTCATGGAACTGTTCAATGGAGACGGATCGGATCGCGAATTCACGGTCTCAGCCGAGTCGCGCCTCGCAGTGGACGCGAGCAGCACGCCGGAGCGCTTAGAAGCGCTGCTGCAATCGCTGATCGCGCCGGGCAGCGTCGCGCTGCTGATCGGCGAGGCCGGCACCGGCAAGAAACGCCTCGCGCAGGAGGCCGCCGCTGCGCTCGGCGGCAGGCTCGGAGCAGCGGTCTCCGTGATCTCGCTGGAACCCCCGCCGAGCCCGCTCACAGGCATTGCCTCTCACTTCGGCCTCTACTTCCCCGAACTCTTCGGCGCGCCAGACGCCCTCGACAACAGCGACCACTTCAGCATCGAAGAACCCGAGGTGCTCGCGAGCCGCCTCATCGAAGCCGTCGAACGGGTCAGCGACGACGGCACCCCGCTGCTCATCGCACAGGGGCTCGAGCAGTACTCGCCGATGGCGGCGATGCTGCTCGACAGACTGGTGCGCTCCCACCGCATCAGAGTCATCGGAACCACTCGCCAACTCAGCGGCGCCGCGGGCAGACTCGCGCGCGACCCGCAGGTGCGCAAATTTTCTGTGCCCCCGCTCTCGGTCGCCGAAGCGCAGCGCTTCCTCGTGCAACTGCTGGGTGCCGAGCACGTCGAACTGCAGACGCTGCGCCGCTGGTACCGCGTCACAGAGGGCAACTCGCTGTCGCTCACCCTCCTCGCACTGACGCTCGACCGCCGCGGGCTCGTAGGACGAACCCGCGGCGTGGTGTACGAACTGCCCGGAGCGGAGGCGGTGCCCACCGAGTTTCACGAGTTTCTGCACAGCACCTGCACCGCAGAGGAGCTGCGCACCCTAGAACTCGTCGCCCACGTCGAGTCTATGTTCGAGAACGCCTTCATCCAGCTGCTCGATCCCGTGCACCTTGCCCACCTGACGGACAAAGGGCTGCTGACGGCTGGAACAGGGCCGAACGGGCGGCTGACGCTGAGCCTCAAGCATCAGCTGCTCACCACGGCGGTGCGGGAACAGATGAGCCCCACCCGGCTCGTCGAGGTGAGCAACCAATTGTTCGATGCTCTGCACGACGAGCTCGGATCCGAAGATCCCTACCGCTCTCCGCGGCACCTGTTCCGCTTGGCGGCGATGGGCCTCGACGCTGACCGCAACGTGCCGCTCGGCTGGCTGTGGGAAGTGCTCGAAATCCTGCGCAGCGGCCACGAACTGCAGCTGCGGTTGCGCGTCGCACTCGCGGTGGCCGCCCACCCGGACGCTTCCACCCTGCAGCTCACCATCAGCGCACAGCAGGCCAGCCAGATCGCACGCTTCCTCGGCGACCGCCACCGGCTCGCCCAAGCACTCGACCAGGTGCGCCACGCTGTGGAACGCACGCGCCGCGTAACGGGCGTCCCGGCGCTGCTGCGCGCGAAACTGCGCCTCGCGCTCGTCGAACATCTCACCCTCGACCGCGACGACGCCGAAGGTGCCGAAGCGCTGCTCGACGAACTCGAACGCGAGTTCGCGGAAGCCGATACGCGCGTCATCGAGGTGGTGCGCAACGCACGAGTGCTCTTTCTCTCCCGCACAGGCCGACTGCGCGAAGCCGCCGAACTGGTGCCCGACCCCGGCGACTTTGGCACCATGCCGATCGAGTGGGAACGCACCTTCAGCCGGGCGGTCTCCTCGTTGATCCTCGCGCAGCGCGGGCGACAGGACACCGCAGTGCAGATCGCGGAATACGCCGAATCGTTCGCCTCGCTCGGCGAGCAACCGCAGATCGACAGCGCCGACCTGCTGCGCTTCTGCGGGTTCATCAGCGCCTGGGGGTGTGGCGGGCTCGAATCGGCGCGGCAGATGCTCGCCGAAGCCGTGCAGCAATCCTTCTCTGACATGCACTACTCGGGCCTGGTCGACACCTGCGCGGTGCTGATGAGCCTCGCCGATGGCAAATGGCGACTGGCGGCACAGCGCGCCGAACGGCTGCGCGAACGCCTCGGCGTGTACGACAGACACGGTGTGATCGGGCTCGTCAACGCCGCGCTGGCACTCGCGCTCGCCGCGCTCGGCGAGCCCGCCGCGAGCCGGCGTGCGATCCGCATGGCAGAGAGCAGGCACTACGGCATATCGCAGGCCGTCACCGGTTTTCTGCGGCTGCTGACGCTGCAGGCGCGACAGTGGAACTGCGATCCTGAGAACGTCGAGCTTGCGCAGCGCCTCGCCTCATGGGCCCGCACGCAGCAGCTCGAACTGGTCGAACTGCGCGCGCTGCGACTGCTCGCGATCGAGGATCGCGTGGCGGCCGCGCCCTACCGTGGGCGGATCGAGGCGCTCGCCGCCGTGATCGACCCGGACTTCGGCAGTGCGCTGCGCGCGCACTGCGAAGAACTGCTCAACGGACTCGACGGCTGGGACACCCCATCCGCGAGGCGACTCACCGAGTACGGCATCTGGATGCCGTTGCCGCTCACTGAAGAGCTGTCGTCGCGGGAGCGGGAGATCGCGCTCTTCGCCTCGCTCGGCTACTCCAGCCGGTGGATCGCCGAGCAGTTCCACCTCTCGGTGCGCACCGTCGACACCCATCTGCGGCACGTCTTCACGAAGCTGCGGGTGAGCGGTCGCGACGAGTTGCGGCAGTGGTTCAGGCGCGAGCACCTCTCCAGGTAGGTGCGCGGCGCCCACCTCAGCGCGCGCTCCGGCGCGGCCGTTCCTCAGGGATCTGCCGTGTATATGGTCGGAGAGGCGGAAACTGCCATATCTTCGGCAGATCCCATATCTTCGGCAGATCCCATATCTTCGGCAGATCCCATATCTGCGGCCGGGCCGGACACCCGCGGAGGAATGCGTAGCCAGAGCGAACTTCCCACGACGTGCTCGGAGAACAGCGCCGAACACTCCGTAGGGCTTGCGTAACTTCCCCCCGCAGAGGCCAGCATCCTTCTTAGCCTGACTCCAGATTCACGATGGAGTGCAAGCTAGGGGAGTTGGCATGCTTGTGGAAAGCGGGCTGGACACGTTCACAGGAGCGGTCGCGTTGTCGCCGAGGCGCACGCCCACTCTTGAGCGGCGGCGGCGCTGGGAGCGCAACTTCCGCTGGTGCCTGCGGGTGTCTGACACGCTCGTGATCCTCGCCTCCATCGGCGCTGCGCTGCTGCTGCAGGGCCTGCTCGTCGGTGAGAGCCCGTCAACGCCCGTGGTTGCCGCGGCGCTCGTGACGCTCTGGATTCTCGCGCTGACGGGCATGCGCAGCCGCGACATCGGCTGCCTCGGGGCCGGCACGATCGAGTATCGTCGGGTGGCGCACGCCACCGGTCTCGCTGTCGGGGCTGTCGCCATCACCGCGCTGATCGCCGACTGGAGCGGCGACCGGGTGCTCATCTTCGCCGCACTGCCGATCGGGCTCATCGCGCTGCTCATCTCGCGGTGGGAGTGGCGGCGCTGGTTGCGCGAGCAGCGCCGCATCGGCCACTACGCCTCGCGCACGCTGGTGGTGGGTGAGCGGGCAGATGTCGAGTATGTGATCAGCACGCTGCAGGCGGATCGCGGCAGCGGCTACCAGGTGGTCGCGGCGACGCTCTTCGGAACCGACCGGGGCCCGCTGGTGGTCGGCGGCCACCGCTATCAGGTGCGGGGCAGCGCCGATCAGGTGGCTGCGGTCGCTTCGCAGGCCGGGGCCGACACCATCATCGTCGCCAGCTATCCCGAGAACGCGCCCTCGTTCGTGCGGGAGCTCAGTTGGCGGCTCGAAGGCACCGCGGCGAATCTGGTGCTCTCCAACAGGGTCACCGATGTCGTCGGCCCGCGCATCTCCTTTCGCCCTGTCGAGGGGTTGCCGATGCTGCAGATTGCGATCCCGTCGTATGAGGGCGGGCACCACCTGCTCAAGCGGGGCTTCGACGTGAGCGTGGCCGTGTTCGCGCTCGCCGCGATCGCGCTGGTGACACCGGTGCTGGCGCTGCTGATCAAGCTTGACTCGCCGGGGCCGGTGCTGTTTCGGCAGCAGCGGGCCGGTCGTGACGGGCGGTTGTTCACCATGTTCAAGTTCCGCACGATGGCCGTTGATGCCGAAGACCGGCTTGCTGAGTTGCGCGAGCAGAACGAGGGATCCGGTCCGCTGTTCAAGATGAAACAGGATCCGCGGGTCACCCGGGTGGGCCGTGTGCTGCGGCGGCTCTCGCTCGATGAGCTGCCTCAGTTCTGGAATGTGCTGCGGGGCGATATGAGCGTGGTGGGGCCGCGGCCGCCGCTGCCAGCCGAGGTCACCGCCTATGACGGCACCGTGGTGCGGCGGCTCTACGTGAAGCCGGGCATCACCGGCCTGTGGCAGGTCAGCGGTCGCAGCGATCTCTCCTGGGATGAGAGTGTGCGCCTCGACCTCAGCTATGTCGAGAACTGGTCGATCATGAACGATCTGCAGATCATGTGGCGCACGGCCCGAGTGATGGTGCACCGAGAGGGAGCGTACTGATCATGTCGCTGCTCAATGTGCACGCTCATGGCGATGCCTCGGTTGAGGTGGCCGGGGTGGTCGTCGACCCCTTCACGGAGCGGTCTTTCGCCGAAACTGTCATCGAGTGGGCTGCGAGGCCCGGCGTCGATGTCGCTGTCGGGGTGAACGCGCACGTGTGCAATCTGGCTCGCAGGGATGCGCAGCTGCGCGGCTTTTTGCAGCAGCACACCACCTACGCCGACGGGCAGTCGGTGGTGTGGGGTGCGAGGCTGCTGGGGCGGCGTCTGCCGGAGCGCCTGGCGACCACTGATGTTGCCGAGCCAGTGCTGCGGGCCGCTGCCGAGGCGGGTGTGCCCGTCTATTTTCTCGGTGCGGCAGACGGGGTGGCGGAGGCTGCGGCTGAACGGTTGCGCGCCCGTATTCCGGGGGTGCGGATCCGCACGCACCACGGCTATTTCGCCGAGCGCGATGTGCCGCGTATCGCAGCCGACATCGCCGAGCACGGCACCGGCATCCTCTTCGTCGGCATGGGCGATCCGGTGCAGGAGCGCTGGGTGCAGGAGCATGAGGAGCTGCTGCCGCCGGCTGTGCTCACCTGCGGTGGCCTGTTCGACTGGCTCAGCGGATCGAACCGTCGTGCGCCGCAGTGGATGATCCGTGCAGGCCTCGAATGGTTCTGGCGGCTGGGCCTCGAGCCGCGGCGGCTGGCGAAACGCTATCTGATCGGCAATGTGCAGTTCATCGCCGCGCTCGCGCGGCAACGTCTGACGGCGAGCGCAGCATGACCGCCGTAGCGACGCCCGTGCGCGAGGAGCGGGGCCTGGGTCGCCGAAGCCTGCTGAGCTTCGCAGGGTCGGCGACGAGCGCCCTGCTCGGCTTCCTGCTGGTGGTGGTGCTCGCCCGCTTTCTCGGCGACGCCGACTCCGGCATCGTGCTGCAGGCCATTGCGGTGTTCATGATCGCGCTCGGCTTCGCCCGCTTCGGCATGGATTCAACCGCGGTGTGGCTGCTGCCCAGGCTCGCCGATGACGAGCCGCAGCAGCTGCGGGCCACGGCGTGGTTCCTCATCGCGGTGTCGGGTGTCGCAGGCTCTCTGTGCGCTGTGGTGGTGTGGATCGGGGCGGGGATCGCGGCGCAGGGCAACCCCGCCGATCCGCTGCCCCCAGTGGTGCGTGTGAGTGCGGTATTCCTGCCGATCGCTGCGATGCTGCTCACCGCTCTCGCCGTCAGCCGGGCACTGGGGCGCATCGCCGAGTATGTGCTCATCGGCGGTATCGGGTTGCCCGCCGCCCGCCTGCTCGCGGTTCTTGCCGCTGTGCTGCTGGGGGCCGCGCTGAGCGGAGTGATGCTTGCGTGGGCGCTGCCCGCGGCGATCGCCCTCGCGCTCGCCCTCGTGGTGGTGGCCCGTCAGCTGCGCGGCCTCGGTGCCAGCGCCGGTGCCCGCTTCTTCGGCACCGAGCTGCCGACCCGCACCCTCGGCTTCGCCGGCCCCCGCGTGATCTCGGCCGCACTCGAACAGATGCTGCTCTGGATCTCGGTGCTCGTCGTCGGCGCGGTCGCCGGTGCCGCAGCCGCCGGCGTGTACGGTGCTGCGAGCCGCTTCGTCGCCGCAGGTATGATCGTCGACTCTGCGATCCGCGTGGTCTTCGCCCCCGTGTTCAGCCGCATGCAGCACCGCGGCGCTGAGGGCGAGGTGCGCGAGCTGCACCGCACCGCGACGAGCTGGCTCGTGCTGTTCAGCGCTCCGGTCTTCCTGCTGCTCGCCATCTTCGCGCCGGTCGCCCTCTCGGTGCTCGGCCCAGACTTCACCTCCGGCGCAGCCACCCTCGCAGTAATGTGCGTCGGCGCGCTCGTCGCTTTCCTGGCTGGCAATGTGCAGACCATCCTGCTCACCGCCGGCCGCAGCGGCCTCGCCGCCATCAACAAGGCCGTGGTCGTCGCCGTCAATGTCGCACTGATCCCGCCGTTCGTCGCCATGTGGGGGATCGTCGGGGCTGCCTGGGCCTGGACCATCGCTTGCGTCATCGACGCAGTGCTCGCCTGGTGCGAGATCCGCTTCCTACTGCGGGTGCGGATCGCGCCCGATGCCGGCCTCGCCGCGCTCGTCGCCTGTGTCGGCAGTGTCGGCCTGCCAGCGGTGATCGCCCGCACCGTTATCGGGCCGAGCCTCACAGGCCTCCTCGTCGCCGCGGCCATCGGTCTCGTGCTGTTCGCCGCGGTCTGCCGCCTCGGCAGAATCCCGCTCAGACTGGTGGGTTTCACCCCGCCCGCCCCCAGACCACCGGAGCACCGTCGCCCCGGTCAACACAGCCGGCGATCCGCTCGTCCGGCCCATCACACGCAGAAATCAGGGACACCATGACCACCGAAACACACGACCCAGATCGGCCACCGCGCAGGAAGTGGGCGTTGACCGTGATCATCGCGGCCGTGCTCGCCGCCACCGCCGGTGGCATCTGGCTCAGCACCGCAGGAGCGCAGCAGCCCGAAGCAGCCAGCCCCGCACCCCAGGGCGCATCGCCGCCCACACAAGCCCCCGCATCCTCCGAGCCGCCGAACTCCCCTGAAACTGCGGGCGGTTCGGGGGGTGCGGGCTCACTCACCGAGAAGAGTGCGAGCACACTCATCGCGACAGCCATCGGCACGCCGCTCACCAGCAGCGAAGACGAAGCGGCCCTCGCCCAGCAGATCGCGGGCTTCGCGGCTGGCGCTTTCGCCTCCGAGCTCGAAGTGCAGTGGGAAGAACTCGTCGTCAACGGGTGGAGCATCTCGGGCACACCCAAGATCGTCACCACCTCGGTCGAAACCTCCGCCGACGAGCGTAGCGCCGTCGCAGTCAGCTGCGTCGACGCCACCGCGGTGCGCACCCTCGATGCCGCAGGCAAACCCATTGCCCCGGAAGCAGCGAGCGACAACCGCGCCCTGCACCGCTTCACCCTCACCCGCGGAGACGACGACGTCTGGCGAGTGACTCAACACGACTTCCCCGACGATCCGGCCTGCTGAGCCGCAGCAAGGAAAGAGACACGACCATGTTCGAACACCGAAGCGAGACCAGGCGCCGGCTGCGCCGAGGCGGCACTGCAGCCGTCGCTCTCGCCGCCGCACTCACCGCGAGCCTCCTGTCGGCTCCGACTGCTGCGACCGCTGCACCCACCCCGCCCGTCGTCGACGGGCTGAGCGAGGCCACCGCCGCAGCATCCTGCTGGGAGATCAAGCAAACCACCCCCGCCGCGCCGAGCGGCATCTACTGGATCGCCACACCCGCCATGGGCGGCGCGCAGCAGTTCTACTGCGACCAGGATCGCAACGGAGGTGGCTGGGTGCTCGTGGGGCGCGGCCGAGACGGTTGGGGGGTCGCGAACGCCGGATCCGGAACCCCCGAACAGGTGCGCAGCACCGTCACCGGCCCAGATGCATTCCTGCCGCGTCAGCTGTCGTCAGAGATCATCGGACAGCTCGCGAACAACACCCCCATCAAGGATCTGCCCGACGGCATCCGCCTCGTGCGGGCCACCAATCAGCAGGGCACCACTTGGCAAGATCTCACGTTCACCCTTTCCAGCCCCCGCGCCGACTGGACCTGGCAGTTCAATAACAAGCAGCGCGTCGCCACATACAAGATCGGCAACACCACCCGCAGCGGCGGTGAGACCGCCAACTTCGGCAGCGACAACTCGTACAACCGGGTGCGGATGGTGACCGGCGCCAATGAGGGCTGGAAAATGGGGTTCGGCTTCGGGTCGCAGATCCGCGGCAACCCCTCGGACACCAGCTACCTCTGGTCGAAAGACACCTCGACCGGCTACGCCAGGCCCTTCACGCAGGTCTTCATCAGGCCGAAGCTGATGAGCGCGCAAATCTACCAACCGATCCCCGACACCGGCACCCCCGCCGTCACCACCACCTCGGTCGTCGACAGCTTCGCGTTGCCGCAGCCATGGAGCGTCGCAGGCCTCGGCAACGGTCCCCTCACCACCGAGGGCAACAACGAGGTCGCCGCCTTCACCGAGGACAACGGCAAGGTGTACGTGGGCGGCAACTTCACCACCGTGCAGAAGACGGCGGCCGGAGGTAGCGCCCAACAGCAGCCCTACCTCGCCGCGTTCAACCGCGACACCGGGGAATGGGATCCTGGCTTCCGGCCCACCTTCAACAACGCAATCCGCGCACTCGCAGCCCTCCCTGGCAACCGCATCGCTGTGGGCGGCTTCTTCACCGAGGTGAACGGGCAGCCCCGCGAAGGCCTCGCCGTACTCAACGGCACCACCGGGGAGCTCGACCCGCAGTTCACGGGTCGGCTCATCAACAAGTTGAGCGGAGGCTTCCCGCTCGTGCGGGCGCTCGACGTGCAAGACGGCTGGCTCTACGTCGGCGGCTCCTTCACTCACGGTACGGGCGGTTCCACAAGCCAGGAACGTTACATGCGAGCCGGCGGCCGACTCTCGGTCACCGATGGCACGCCCGACCTGTGGAACCCCGAGTTCAACGGAACCGTGATGGCCGTGGATGCTTCGGCGCGCGGCGACCGAGCCTACTTTGCCGGGTACTTCAGCCAGTCCCGCGGCCGTGACGCCGACAAGGCCGCCGCGCTGTCGTCAACGAGCACCGACCTCTTCACCTGGAACGTGCTCTTCTCGAACCGCACTGGCGGCAGGTCCGGCTATCAGCAGGCCGTCAAGGAAGTGGGCGACCGGGTGTGGCTCGGTGGCGCCGAGCACTCGCTCTTCAGCTACTCGCGCGACGACTTCTCGGTGCTGAGCACCACCATCGGCAACGCCGGTGGCGATTTCCAAGCGATCGCCGAGTACAACGGCGTTGTCTACGGCGGCTGCCACTGCTTCGAAACCCAATACGAGGGCGAGACGCTGTGGCCGAACATCGGCACCGGCTGGACCTCCGCCAACGCGGTTTGGGGCACGGGGGCCTGGAGCGCGAGCACCGGTGAGCGGATCCCGCAGTTCAACGGCACCTTCAGCACCTACCGCGGAGCGGGCTCCTGGGCCCTGATGGTCGACTCAAACGGCACGCTCTGGCAGGGCGGCGACTGGTCGTACTCGACGCGACCAGGCTACGTGCGGCAGTGGACGAGCGGCTTCACACGCCACGCCCAACGCGATGTCACCCCGCCTGTCACCCCGGCCGCGCTCACCGCGATCGGCGACGTTTCATCGGTCTCGCTGAGCTGGCCCGCGGCGACAGACAACACCGGCGTCACCGCCTACGAAGTGATGCGCGATGATCGAGTTGTCGCCACGGTCACGGGCACCAGCGCCCAATTGCCGCCGGCGGCCTCGGGGGCGAAGTACTTCGTGCGCGCCGTTGATGCCGCAGGCAACAAGTCGGCATCGACCGCGGCCGTGCTCGCCCAGGATCCGCCCGTCACACCCGACACCGTCAACTACATCAACTCGGGCGACGAATGGTCGTACCTGTTCAATGCAGCAGGGCCGACCGCCGGGTGGACCGGCATCGGCTACGACGCCTCCGCCTGGGCGACGGGCGCCGCACCGTTTGGGTGGGGCCACGCAGGCCTTGCGACGACACTGACAGCGCCGAGCCCGGTGCCGCTCGCATCGTTCTACCGCAAGTCGTTCCAGGTGGCTGACGCCACCCGCGTGGAGTCGATGCAGATCACCACGCGCGCCGATGACGGTGTCGTGGTCTACGTCAACGGCACCGAGGTCGGGCGGCAGAACGTGTCGGCCAACCCGGCCGGGGTGAACAGCTACGCGACAGCCTCGCCGAACGCGGCGACCGCGCTCGCGAACCCGGTCACGATCACCGTGCCCGGCGAGCTACTGGTGACCGGCACCAATGTGGTGTCGGTGTCGATGCACTCGGGCTACCGCACGACCCCCAGCCACAGTTTCGATCTGCAAGCGGTGGGCACGCTGAGCGCCGAACCGGTGCGTAACGAAACCGTCGCCTATGTGAACCCCGGCTCGGAGTGGGCATACCTCTATAACACTGCAGGCCCGAGCGGCGACTGGACAGCCATCGCCGCTGACACCACGGGCTGGGCATCAGGGGCTGCACCCATCGGGTGGGGCCAGACCGGGCTCGCAACGACACTTTCGGCGCCCGCGCCGAAACCCTACGCCTCGTTCTACCGGCGGGCCTTCGAGGTGGCCGACGCGACGAGAGTCGAGTCGATGCAGATCACCACGCGCGCCGACGACGGGGTTGTGGTGTACGTCAACGGCACCGAGG
Organism: Leucobacter sp. VD1; assembly: GCF_037150695.1. Lineage (NCBI taxonomy): Bacteria > Bacillati > Actinomycetota > Actinomycetes > Micrococcales > Microbacteriaceae > Leucobacter > Leucobacter sp. VD1. Next base: position 65,664 of record NZ_JBBCPO010000002.1, on the reverse strand, counting down.
TCGGCCGGCAGAACATGGCCGCCGGGCCGGCCGGGGTGAACAGCTACGCGACCGCCTCGCCAAGCGCCGCGGCCGCGCTCGCGAACCCGGTCACGATCACGGTGCCAGGCGAACTGCTCGTCACCGGCACGAACGTGATCGCCGTGTCGGTGCACTCGGGCTACCGCACGACGCCGAGCCACAGCTTCGAGTTGCAAGCCATCGGCACCGTGAGCCCGACCCCGCTGCGGGCGGCTGCGCCGCCCGCGCTGCTCGCAGCGCCGGCCGAGGCACCGGCCGAGGCGCCGGCTGAGGCGCCCAGTGAAGCGCCTGCCGATCCCGCGCCTGCCGCCCCGCAGGCCGAGACCCCGAGCAGCCCAGCTCCTCAGGCGACCCCATCGCCTGAGGTGACAGAGGATCCCGCCGCTCCTTCCCCGGCCGTTCCCCCGGCTACAGGCGGATCCTCGCCGGAGGGCGGGGGGCGATCTGTGATCGCCCCCGCCCCCGCGGTTCCCGGAAAGGAATGAGATCATGCTCGACCGCGGCCCGCGCTCATACCGCGAAAACGTCGTAACGCTGCAGCACGCTCAGAAGAGCGGAGCCGGTGTGCCCGCCTACATGCGCTGGGTCAACCGGTGGCTCGGGCGGCGCATCGCGGCAGCCGCGGCCGTGGTCGGGCTCACCCCCAACGGAGTGACCGCCATCAGCGCTCTCTGTTCGCTCGCCGGGTTGGTGCTGCTCGTCGTCGCTGAGCCGGGTATCGGCACCGGCATCGCCGTGGCCCTGCTGCTCGCACTCGGCTTCGCCTGCGACTCCGCCGACGGTCAGCTCGCCCGCCTCACCGGGGCGGGCGGGCCTGCCGGCGAGTGGATGGACCACGTTGTCGACGCGATCCGCACCCCGCTCACCCATATCGCTGTGGCGGTGGCCCTCGTGGTGCACCGCCCCGAGCTGATCTGGCTGGCTGGGGTCGCCCTCGCCTACGCCGTGGTTGCGGCGGGACAGTTCATGAGTCAGATTCTCGCCGAGCAGCTGGTGCGCCAGCGCGGTGGGGAGGATCCGGAGCCGTCAGGGGTGCGCAAGTCGATCGCGCTGATTCCCACGGACACCGGCACCCTCTGCTGGAGCTTCGCGCTGTGGGGTGCGCCCGTGCTGTTTGTGCCTGTCTACCTCCTGCTGTTCGCGGTGAACGCCGTGTACGCGGCGGTGTCGATGCGGCGCAAGTATCGCAAGCTGCGCGCGCTCTGAGGCGAGTGCCGTCGGCGAGAGCGACCGTTGCAGCGAGGCGGACAGTTCCAGAGCCTCTGGAATCGTCCGCCTCGCTGCAACGGTCGTGTTCGGTGATGCTACGGCTCTGAGACGAACCCCACCACATGGGTGCCGGCGCGGCGCGCCTCCTCCGTGATCCAGCGCATATCCTCGACCAGGGCGGTGCGCCGAGAGCAGAGCACCAGCACCGCCGTCGCCTCCCGCAACATCGCGAGCCCATCCGCACGGCTCCCCGCCGCGTCCACCCGCTCGAACTGCACTGAGCCGTCTGAGATCGCTTCGAGACGCTGCAGGGCGCGGGACTCCTGCTCGCTCCTGCGCGCATCGAACACCAGCACGGGGCCTGGAGTCGCCGCTGCATCGCTGCGTAAGCGCTCGAACACGATCCGCATCTGCTCCTGCGCCGCATCGTCGGAAACCTCGCCGTGTCTCGGGTCGAGATCGGCGAGCGCGGGCGCGCCCAGCGCGTCTACAATATCGGAGGCGGATCGCAGCCGCCTGTCGAAGGGGTTGCGCACGAACGCGGCAATGATCCCGAGCACCAGCCCGCCCGCGAGCCCGGTCGCAAGCGTTGTCCGTGCCGAAGGGCTCTGCTCAAGCTCGCTGTCGCGGGCCGAGGTGAGCACGATGCCGCCCGTGGTGTCGACGGTGGACAGCGCGTTGCGCTGCGACAGCAGGCTGTCGAGTTCGACCTGAATCTGCTGCTGCTGCGAGACCGCCTGCGCGTAGTCGGTGCTGCCCGGCTGGGCCGAGACCAGCTCGCGATTGGCTTCGAGCAGTGCGTCATTGAGTTTCTCGACGCGCGAGTTCATGCTCGTCAGCATGGTGTCGATGCGCTGCTGCGCCTGGTCGCTGCGGAACTCGAGGTAGGCCTGCGCGATCGCGTCGGCGCCGCGCACCGCCTCCTTCTCAGTCGGCGCGGTGAAGGAGACGCGCACCACCGAGGCGCCCCCTGAGGAGGAGACCCGCGACAGGGCGCGCACTTGAGACGCTGAGAATGCGCCGCCTAGGAGTTTGGCGGCGCCCTCCGCGACGGCGTGCGAACTTGCGATGTCGGCCTCCGTCGCGGCGTCGAGCAGCCCGGAGGCCGGCCGCTGCTGGTTGAACGGCTCCGTGGTGATGACGTTGAGGTTGACCGCGGTTGTTGCGGTGACCGTATGCGGGGCCACCAGCAGATAGATGCCCGCCGCCGCAACGCCGACGACAACGCCGGTGATCGCCACCCAGCGCTGCCGCCGCAGCACCGCGAGATACCGCGAGATCCCGAGGGTCTGGTCGTATGCTGTGCTGCCGCCCATTGACGCTCCGCCTCCTTCGGCAGGGGATCTCGTGAACGAAACGCCCGAGAACCCGGTGGTGTGCTTATCCTAAGGGAAAGCAGGGGAATGAGAAGAGCATGCGATCAGGGGGCGTGACCGGGGCGGCGATGGCCGTCGAACGCGCTGCGCTGCCGAGATGGCCGCTCACCGCGATGATTGTCTGGTTTCCGCTGTGGTGGGTGCTGGGCATCGCCGAGATGGCCTGGATTCCGCTTGCGGGCTGCATGCTGGTGCTGATGATCAGGCGGGGCGGGATCCGCGCACCCCGCGGCTTCGGCATCTGGCTGCTGTTCCTGGTGCTCATGCTGGTCTCGGTGATCGGCATCGACACGAGCGGGCGGCTTGTCGGTTTCGTCTACCGTGCGCTGCTCTACCTCGTGGTGACGATCGTGTTCGTGTACGTCTACAACGCTCGTGAACGGCTCACGATGCGCTATGTGCTCGGCGTCTTCACCGCATTCTGGATCTACACCTGGCTGGGCGGCTATGCGGGGGTGTTCTTCCCGGAGTTCTCGTTCAGATCGCCCCTCGGCTACATCCTGCCGCCGTCGCTGCTGCAGAACGAACTGATCGACGAGATGGCGGTGCGCCGCACCGCGCAGTACAACCCCGACGGCTGGCTCGAACTCGCGCCGCGGCCCTCCGCCCCGTTCCTGTACACGAACGCCTGGGGCAATGTGTACTCGGTCACCCTGCCGATCGCGATCGCCTACCTCGACGTGGTGCGCAGAGGCTGGCGCTTCTGGTGCGTGCTCATTGCGGTTCCGGTGTCTCTGGTGCCCGCGATCCTCTCCCTCAACCGGGGCATGTTCATCGGGCTCATCGTCGCCGGAGCCTACTGCTTCGTGCGCTTCATCATTGTGGGCCGCACCCGCGAGGTGCTGCTGCTTGGTGCGCTCGGCCTGCTCGGTGCCGGCTTCGCGGTGGGGTTGGACTTGTTCTCGCGGCTCACCGAGCGCGTTGAGGTGAGCGGGTCGACGACCACCCGCTCGACCCTCTACGAGGAGACCTGGGTGCGCACCCTCGACTCGCCGCTCTTCGGCTATGGTGCTCCACGGCCCTCATACACTTCGCCGCCAGCCGTCGGCACGCAGGGACATGTGTGGATGGTGATGTTCTCGCACGGGCTGCCGGCACTGATCTGCTTCGTGCTCGCGCTCGTCTGGCTCGTGGTGGCCACGGCGCGATGGCAGGGGCCTGTGGTGCTCGTGCTGCACACGGTGCAGCTGGTGACACTTGTGGAGAGCACATATTACGGCCTGCTGCCCAACGGGCTGATCGTCTCCTTCGCTGTCGCGGCGCTCGCGCTGCGAGAACGAAACGTCGGTGAGCGAGGCGGGGGCGGATCGCGCGACGCCGAGCACCGGATCGAGCCGGGGCCGGGCGCAGTTCGGCAATCCGCCGCATCGCACGCGCAGCTTACGTAGTTCCCGCCGATGCGCCGCAGGGGGCGCCGAACTTACGCTGACGTGAAGCGCACGGTTCTGCAATGGGGCAGCCGGCGGGGCGAAGGGGAGCACCATGACGCGCATCGGCTACGCAGCGGGGGCATTCGATCTGTTTCACATCGGGCATCTGAACCTGCTACGGCACGCGAAACAGCACTGCGACTACCTCGTCGCGGGGGTGGTGAGCGATGAGATGCTGCGCGAGGTGAAGGGCTGCGAAGCCGTGATCCCCACCGCAGAGCGCGAGGAAATCGTGCGCCACATCGACTTCGTCGACGAGGTGTACGTGGAGCGCGTGCCCGACAAGCTCGAGGTGTGGCGGGAGGTGCGCTTCACGCACTTCTTCAAGGGCGACGACTGGCGCGGCACCGAGAAGGGGATGCAGCTCGAACGTCGCTTCGCTGCGGTGGGCGTCGAGGTGGTCTACTTCCCGTACACCGCGCACACCTCGAGCACCGCGCTGCGCCGCGCCCTCGAACGGCTCGAAACACCGGCCGCTCGCTTCGACACCGCGCCCGTCGCCGTGCTGCAGGGCTAGCCTTCGCCCACTGGGTCGGCCTATTCGTGTCGAGTCGGCCTGCTTTTCGCGCGAATTGTGGGCAGGCTCGGTACGAACAGACCGACTGAACGGGCGTGGTGTGGGTGGGGTGGGGTGGGCGCTCGGCGCTCAGCCCTGGGGGAGTTCGGAGCCCGGGGTGCGGGTCGCCGCGTACTCGTTGAGGGTGCCGTTCTGGAACGCAGCTTGCACCTTCGCCATCTCGGCCCAGTCGGGGAGCACGATCGACTGGCCGTCGGCCGAGGTGCCCGTGCCCAGTGTGGGGCTCGTGAAGAACTCGATGTCGTCACCTCGCAGATCGCGCATGTCGTAGCCGAGCGCCACCGCGGTGCCGAGGTTGAGGCCCTCGTCGAGGATGAGATGGGGTTTCACGGCCTGGAAAGTATCAACAAGGCGCCCGGGGCTGCGCAGCGTCTCAGCGCTCAGCACCTTCTGCGCGAGCGCCTTGAGGTACGCCTGCTGGTTGCGTGCCCGCTGGTAGTCGCCGTCGGCGAAGGCGTAGCGTTCGCGCACAAAGCCCAGTGCCCGTTCGCCGTTGAGCGTCACCTCGCCCGCCGGAAAGTCGAAGCCGCCGTGCAGCGAGGTGAACGCAACATCGTTGTGCAAGGTCACCCCACCAACGGCGTCGGTGAGCCCCTTGAACGACTCGAAATCGACGAGCGCGACGTGGTCGATGCGCGCCCCGATGAAGTTCTCCACAGTGTTGACCGCGAGCGGCAGCCCGCCGAAGGCCACCGCAGCGTTGATCTTCGCTTCGCCGTACCCCTGGATCTCGACCCAGTTGTCGCGCATGATCGACATCACGGTGAGGTGCTGGCGGTCGGGCGAGATCTGAGCCACCATGATCGCGTCGCTGCGGAAGCCGCGAAGATCAGCTGCCTTTGCGGTCGGGTCGGTGGTCTCGCGGGAGTCGGAGCCGAGCAGCAGTATGTTGATCGGCGCGTGCTCGCCGGGGGCGGGCTGCACCGCAGCTGGTCGTTCGAGGGCGGGATCCTGCGTGATGCTCACCCGCTGCACCTCGTTGTAGCTACTCGACAGTAAAGCGTAGGCGACGCCCGCGGCGATGCCGAGCAGCATCACGAGCACCCCGAGCGTGATGAGCGTGTTGCGCAGGCCGCGGCGCATGCGGCGGGGTGCGGCACCCGTGCGACCCGGAGCTGACGATGCGGGGTTTCGATCGTCGGTCATGGCCTGCTCCTCGGATGTCAGCGGGCGCCGCGCGAGCGGGCCCGACTACCTCGGCGAACCCACCACCGGGAAGGTGCCGGTGGGCGTCTCACCCTCATCGTAAACCGTGGCGGGCGGGCCAATGATTTTCGAATCCGGATTGCCCACGAGCTTCACATCTTTGTCCGGGTAGTCGAAGCGGGAGAGTACCCAGCGCATGGCCTCCAGGCGGGCCCGCTTCTTGTCGTTTGACTTCACGACGGTCCAGGGCGCGTGAGGGGTGTCCGTGTAGAAGAACATTGCCTCCTTCGCGGCGGTGTAGTCATCCCACTTGTCGAGCGAAGCGAGGTCGGTGGGGGAGAGCTTCCACTGCTTCACCTCGTCGGAGGAGCGCGATACGAAGCGCTCGTGCTGCTCGGCCTTGCCCACCGAGAACCAGAACTTGATGAGGTGCACGCCCGAGTTCACGAGCATGCGCTCGAACTCGGGGGCGGATCGGGTGAACTCGAGGTACTGCTGAGGCGTGCAGTAGCCCATGACCCGCTCAACCCCGGCCCTGTTGTACCAGGACCTGTCGAACATCACGATCTCGCCTCCCGCGGGAAGATGCGCGGCGTAGCGCTGGAAGTACCACTGCGTCTGCTCGCGCTCAGTGGGAATCTCGAGCGCCACCACGCGCGCACCGCGCGGGTTCATGTGCTCGGTGAAGCGCTTGATGGCCCCGCCCTTGCCAGCGGCATCGCGACCTTCGAAGAGGATCACGATCTTTTGGCCCGTCTCTTTCACCCAGGCCTGGAGTTTGAGCAGTTCGATCTGCAGCTTGCGCTTCTCGCGCTCGTACGCGCGACGGGAGATCTTCACGTCGTAGGGGTAGCCCTGCCGCCACGCCGCATCCGGGCCGTCGTCGAGCTTCGGAGCGCGGCCCTTGCGCCGCAGCTCGGCGATCTCGTCGATCTCGGGCGTGACGTCGATCTGGCCGGGAGCGGCCATCTCGAAGGTGTCGTCTGCGGGCGCGTGTTCGGGGCCGTTGACCATGTGATTCCTTCGGTTCGGGTGGATCAGCGCGGGCGCGCTTCCCAGTCTACGGCGGGCATGCTTCGCTCACAGCAGACACCGAGGACACCTCCAACGCGTTGCCGCTCAGTGACCCGCCGATTGGAGAGAGCCGCAACACCGCTCCCCGCAGAAGCTCGGTGCCGTAGAACCTCGGCACCGCAGAGTCTCAGCGCACCAGGCGGGCGATGGCTGCGGAAGCCTCATGCAGCTTCTCAGCTGCGACCTCTCCGCCTTCCGCGGCCGCCGAAGCCACGCAGTGCGCGAGATGATCGTCGAGCAGGGCGAGTGCCACCCGTTCGAGGGCCTTCGTCGCCGCCGATACCTGCGTGAGAATATCGATGCAGTACTCGTCGTTCTCGACCATGCGGTGCACGCCGCGTACCTGACCCTCGGCACGTCGCAGCCGCTTCAGCAGATCATCCTTGTGATCGATGTAGCCGTGGCTGTCGTGCTCGCAGGAGGCGTCTGTGGCGTCGCTCATGCCAGAACCTTACACGTCGTGCCGCGGAGTATCCGCAGGAGACGATCCGCGCCCCCTCCGCAAGCGCGACACCCCACCGGCCACCAGCACCAGCACCGCCACCCAGATGGCCCCGTAAATGACGGACTCCTCCGGCGAAATACGCTCGCCGTTCAGCAATGAAGCGATCATCAGCAGTGCCGGCTCGAGATAGCTGAGCAGGCCGAACAAGCTCATCGTGAGCAGACGCGAAGCCGCGAGATAGAACATGAGCGCAACTCCCGAGGCCACGGCAAACAGCGGGGCCGCCCACCACAACGCAGGATTCGCGGCCGTTGCAGATCCGCCAGCGATCTCAGCCACCAGCATCACGACTGCAACCGGAGCGAGCGCCAAGAACTCCCAGAACATCCCGCCCAGGTGAGCAATGCCGAGTGCCCGCCGCAGCACGAAATAGACGGGGTAGCCGAGCGCCACGAGCAGCGTCTCCCACGACACCCCGCCCACTCGGATCACCTCGAAGACCACACCGGCGGCCGCGCACGCCGCTGCGAGCCACTGCCACCACACCAAACGATCACCGTACAAGAAGCACCCCACCACCACGAGCACGAGCGGCAGCAGGAAATAGCCGAGGGCCACCTGCATGCCACGCCCGTGCAGCGGAGCCCAGGTGAACACCCACAGCTGCGCCGCGACGAGCACACCGCAGAGCGCCACCCCGAGCGCCAGCAGCGGCGACCGCCTCAGGCGCCGACCCACCTCGGTAATGAGATGCCACTGCCTGATAGCGAGCAGCGCCAACGCGATCACCGGGATCGTGATGAGGTTGCGAATACCCCAGATCGATTCAGCCGACGCCGGAGCGAGCAACGGTGTGACGAAGTAGATGCCGCCGAACAGCACCGAAGAGGCGACAGAGACGAGAATGCCGCGACCGCCCGAGCCGAGCGGGCCCGGACGGAGCGCGCGGGTCAATCTGAAAGGTCGATTGCGCCGATGATCTCGCCGTAGGGCGTTTCACCGATCGGTGTGAAACCCATGCGCAGGAAGAAGCCCTCGGGGCCGTCATCGCCGGGTTCCCACAGCACAGTGAGGCGGTCGACACCACGCCGACGCGCCTCCTCGACGAGCGCGTTCACCGCGAACGCGCCGACACCCATGCCCTGCGCCTCAGCATCGACATTGATTCGCCAGAGAGCAGCGCGGAACTCTTCCTGCGGGGCATCAGGGTCGAAATTGCCGTGCACGAAACCGACAACCCTGTCGTTGTCGAGCACCACGCGCTGCCAAGCGGTGTGCGCCGGCGTCACAGCTGCTGCCGCTGCGTACGAGACGGGCGTGATGAACTGCTCCTGACCAGGCTTCAGGCCGAGCATGTTCACGGCCACGATTGTCGCGGCGGACAGTTCTTCGAGTCTGAGAGCGCTCATGTACCCAGGCTAGCGTCTCCCGCCCTCGCTGGCGAGTGCTGCGCCCACCGCGGCCGCCGAGGAGTCGGCGGCGAGCAGCTCCACTCGGCCCGAGAGATCGAGCATTCCGAGGAAGGGCGACTGCGCCGCCCAGCCGTCGAGAGTGTCGCGGATCCCATCGAGCAAGCGAGACCCCAGAAAGCGCAGGCCCCCGCCGATGATCACCGTGTGCGGATCGAGCGTCAACGACAACAGTCGCACGCAGTCAGCCGCACCGCGCACCAACTGTTCAAAGGCGTGGGCGGCCTCGACGTCGCCTGCGTCGACCGCAGCGAGCAGCACCCTGCCGGGATGGTCTCCGCCGGCAGGCCAGTAGCGCTTCAGCGCCGAGCCGCTCGCCACCGTTTCGAGGCAACCGCGCTGCCCGCAGGGGCAGGGGCGTCCCAGCGCATCGATCGGCAGGTGACCGATCTCGCCCGCAACCCCGTGCGCTCCCCTCAGCGGGGCGCCATCGATCACCAGGCCGGCTGCGAGACCAGTGCCCAGATTCAAGTAGGCCACTACGCCGTCAAGACGCATCAGGTGGGCCGCGCCGATCGCGGCAGCCGTGACATCGTTATCGATCGCCACCGGCAGCCCCGTAGCCTCAGCAAGTCGAGCCGCCAACGGCAGCCGCGCAAGACCCAGGTTGTAGGCGTTGTGCACCTCGCCCCGCTCGCGGTCGATACGACCGGGAATACCGACACCCACCGACGCGAAATCGGCGACCGCGCACCCCGTCTGCTCGGAGAGCAACGCGATCACGTGCTCCGCCGTGCCGACCACACCATCCGCCCCCGCAACGGTTGCGATGCGCGCCGCAGCCACGACCCCGCCGGCACCATCGAGCGCAACAGCCTCGGTTTTGGTGCCGCCGATGTCCATGCCGATCCGCAACGTATCAGTCATGCCCCGCCTCCCGCCGGCTCCGCGAGCAGCGCGAGCAGCGCCGCGCCCGCAAGCGCAGACGAACCGAAGCAGGCGACATCAGCGTAGCGGCGGGTTCCGCCCTCCGCAGCCTCCGGCCAGCCCATCTCAATGAGCAGCAGCGGCACATCGGCTTCCCGCAAGCCGTCGATGCCGTCGCGCGAGAACTCGTGCCGGTGCAGCTCCCGCCCGATCACGATAAGGCCGTTCCGCGCCTCAGCGCGCAGCGGCCACGGCGTCGGCGTCGACTCGTCGACGCTGGCGCTGCCCCGCCGCGAGAACGCCGCAACGGCAGCGCGCTGATGAGTCAGCGGGTGGGCGGCAGCGGCGAACGGCCCCCACGGGGCGAAGCCGACAGCCATGTTCGCTTCCGACTCGACGCGCAGCACCGAAGCCTCGGGGTGCTCGCGCAGCCAATCGCGTGCCGCAGCTCCGCCGTCGAAAGAGGCCGCGATCCGCGATACCTCCTCAGCCGAGGGCTCGGGCGAAGCAGCCACTGCGGCCTCTGAGCCGTGCTCGCGAGACCGGGCCAGCAGCCGCACCCGATCCGCCGCCTCACGCACCCGCGCCTCCGAAAGCCTGCCATCGCGCACCGCCGCGAGCACATGATCCTCGATCTCGCGCAAACTGGCAGCCGTCGTGCCTGTGCCCAGGCAGAGCAGATCGCAGCCCGCCGCAAGCGCGCGCACCGCAGACTCAGGGATCCCGATCCCACCGCTCGCGCCCTCCATATCCAGAGCATCCGACACGATGGTGCCCTCGAACCCCAGCCGCCCGCGCAGCAGCCCCTGCAAGATCGTCCTGCTGAACGTCGCCGGCGCATCAGCATCGAGCTGCGGCAGCAGAATGTGCGAGGTCATGATCGCCTCGGCCCCCGCCGCGATCGCCGCCGCAAACGGCGGCAGATCCCGAGCCTCCACAACAGCAAGATCGGCGTCGATAGTGGGCAGCGCAAGATGCGAATCCTGGGCGGTGTCGCCGTGCCCCGGAAAATGCTTCGGGCAGGCCTTCGCGCCCGTGCTGCGCAGCCCCCGCACCCAGGCCGCCACATGCATCGCAGCCACCGAGGTATCCTCAGCGAAACTGCGCGTGCCGATCACAGGATTGCGGGGATTGCTGTTCACGTCAGCATCCGGCGCGAGCGCCAGATTGAACCCGGAAGCGAGAATGTCATTGCCGACCCGGCGGCCGATCTCCTCTGTGTAGGCGAGATCGCCGATCCTGCCGAGCACTGCTGCACCGGGGTACGGCGCACCCTCAAGATAGTGCAGCCGCGTCACCTCACCACCCTCCTCATCGATCGCGATGAGCGCGTTCGGCGCCGCCGCCCGCAATTCGGCACCGAGCGCCGTCAACTGCGCGCGATCGCGCACATTGCCGCCGTACACGCAGACCGACAGCACCCCATCACCCAGCGCCTGCACCACCCAGGCAGGCGTTGAATAGCCGTCGAAGCCAGGCATCAGCGTGGCGCGAACTTCCCGCGCAAGACCCTCCAAGTCGCTCATCCCTTCACCGCGCCGCTCACGAGACCGCTCGTCATACGACCCTGCACGAAGAGGAAGAAGATGATCACCGGCACCGCAACAAGCGTCGACGCCGCCATCACATCGCCCCAGTCGATCGCGCGAGACGCCGACTGCTGAATGAACCCGCGCAACCACAGCGGCAAGGTCTGCGACCCCGAATCCTGCAGGATCACGAGTGCGACAGTGAACTCGTTCCACGCCTGCAAGAACGCGTACACCCCGCTCGCGATGAGGCCCGGCGCGAGCAGCGGGAAGGTGATGCGCAGGAACGCCTGCGTGCGGCTGAGCCCGTCAACCATCGCGGCCTCTTCAAGATCGGCAGGCACACCCGCCACAAAACCGCGCAGCATCCAGATCGTGAACGGCACCACCGCCGCGATGTAGATGATGCTCACCCCGATCACCGAGTTCAACAGGTTGAGCGAGCCCATCAACTTGTACTGCGCGATGAACATGCCCTCAGCGGGCAGCATCTGAATGAACAGCACCGCGAGCACGAAACTACGGCGACCCTTGAAACGGAAACGGCTAATCGACAGCGCCGCCAGAAACGCGAAAATGAGGCAGCACGAGACCGCGATCCCCGCAACAGCCAAGCTGATGCCGAGCGCGCTGAAGAACGAGCCGTCGGCGATGACCGACTGAAAATTGCGGAATGAGCCGCCGAACGGCAGCAGCGTCGGTGTCGTCTTCTCCAGCACCGCGTTCGGCAGCAGCGAAGAGTTGAGCATCCAGTACACGGGGAACGCCCAGAGAGCCGCCACCACCAGGGCGAGCGCGCCCAACAGCCAGCGAGCCACACGGCCGCCCACACGGGTTCGGCCGCGTCGCCGCACGACCTCGACGGGAGCGGTCATCGCCGCGGTATCCGTGCGAGTCATTGCTCATCCTCCTTCAGCAGATTGCGCACATACGCCCAGCTCAGGGCGATGGTGAGCAGCAGCACGAAAATCGACATCGCGCTCGCCATAGCGAAATCGCTCGAACCGACGCCGAGCTGGTAGATGTAGGTGCCGAGAACATCGGTCTGGCTGGCGATCGATCCGCGATCCTGCAGCAGCTTGATCTGAGCGAAGACGCGCAGATCCCAGATGATCTGCAGCAGCATGACGATGCCGAGCACGGGCTTGATGATCGGGATGATGATGAAGCGCAGTCGTTGCCAGCGATTCGCGCCATCCATCTGAGCGGCTTCTAGTACTTCGCCGGACACCTGGGTGAGACCCGCATAGACCGAGAACGCCACGAACGGCACGCTCATCCACACCACGATGATGAGGGCCACCGCGAAGAAGCTCAGCGGGTGCTGCAACCAGTTGTGGCCCTGCATCGGCAGCCCGAGACCTGACAGCACCCAGTTCGCGAGCCCACGGCGCCAGTCGAAGATCCAGTTCCAGATCGTCATCGCCGCGACCACCGGGGTTGCCCAGGCCAGCAGCAGCGCAATCTGCAGGGTGAGGCGCAGCGGGGTTACGACGGCCTGCATCAGCAGAGCCAAACCCACGCCGATCACCATCGTCACCGCCGCGGTGATCAAGCAGAACGCCACCGAGCGGGCCACCACGAGCCAGGTCGCAGGGTTCGAGAACAGCTCGACATAGTTCGCGAACCACACCCACTCCGGGGGCTGCCCGAACTGCTGGGCGAGGCCGAACTGCTGCATCGAAGTCGCGAACTGCCAGACGATCGGATACCCGAGCGCGAGCAGCACGATCAGTGTCGCGGGCAGCAGCAGCGCGTAGGGGGTGATGCGGATCCGGCGCCGGCGGGGCGCTCGCGGAGTGCCGGTTGCGGTCATCGCCGGCCTTTCTGATCGGGGGCGTCACGCACGGGCGACGCTGCGGGTGCGGCCCGCTGCACCCGAGTCGCAAGATCCTGCCTGACGGCTGTGGATCCTGCGACTCGGGTGCCGCAGCGCGGCCGCGGTGTTACTTCTGGTTGAGGAGCGGATCGAGCTTGGCGTTCGTATCCTTCGCCAGCTGCGCGAGATCATCGGAATCGCGGATCTGCGCGAAGAACTCCTCCATGATGTTCTTCGACTCGACAGCGGCCCAACCCGGGGCTGCCGGGGTCAGCTTCGAGTTCGAAGCCGACTCGATGAGCGCCTTCGCGAACTGGTCGTCCCCGAGCGAGGAAGTGAACTTCTGGTTCGCCGGGCCGAGACCGTTCTCGCCGAGCATCGTCTGGTACTCCTCGGAGAAGATGATGCGCATGAGCTCCTTGGCGAGCTCCGGCTCCTTCGACTTCGCCGAAATAGCGATGTTCGAACCGCCGGCGAACACCGGGGCAGGCTTGCCGTCGTTGCCCGGCAGCACGAAGGTGCCGAAGACCTTGTTGTTCCACTCGCGTGTGGGCTCGCCGTCTTCGCCCTCGACGAGATCACCGATCGACCAGTGCGCCCAACCCGGGGCCATGATCGTTGCAGCAGCCAGCGACAGGTCGCCGGTGACGTTGCCGGCTTCATCCTTGACCTGATCCGAGTCGTTCAAGAACTGGTACTGGTTCGCATCCTTCGCGTCGTTCGGAGCGTTCGAAGCAGTGAGGTAGAGCTGCTGCAGCTGCTCGAGGCCCTTCAATGACTCCGGCGAATCGAGGGTTGCCTTCCACTTGCCATCTTCGAGCTTCGCGATGTCGCCGCCGTTCGCGAAGATCCACGAGATGCCGTCGCGCCAGTCCTGGCCGCCGAGGTAGAAGCCGGAGAAGTTGGTGATGCCCTTCGGGTTCTTCTCGGTGATCGTGGCGACCGTCGTGTTGAACTCGTCGAGGGTCTTCGGCACCTGCACGCCCGCCGCATCCCAGACATCCTTGCGGTAGAACATGTAGCGCGAACCGAAGTAGTAGGGGAGCGCATACTCCTTGCCGTCGACGCTGCCTGCTTCGACGAAGGACTGGATCAGGTTGTCGCCGCCGAGCTCGTCGTACATATCGCTGAGATCGAGGAAAGCGCCCACATTGGTGAAGGTCGGCGACTGGGTGTTGCCGATCTCGGTGACATCGGGGGTGTTGTTCTCATCGGGCAGCGCCGTGGTGAGCTTCGTGACGATATCGCCCCAGCCCTGCTCCTCGATCTTGAGGGTGGCGCCGGTCTTCTTGTTGAATTCCTTCTTGAGGTAGTCGCGCAGCGTGTCGGGGGTGTCGCCGCCGGCAAGCCAGAGCGTGATCGTCTTGCCTTCGGCGTTCTGATCGCTGTTGCTGCTGCTGCCCTGGCTGCAACCAGTGAACAGCAGCACCGAGGCCACGGCCGCCGCGGTGAGGCCAGTGAGCTTTCTCTTCATGGTGTTTCCTTTCGATGAACCTCGCCGACCAGCGGGCCGCGGGGCGTGGAGCGCGATCCGGCCGAGGCCGCACCGCGTTCGTTCCTTGGATGTGAAGTTGTGGGGGTGCTGCGCTCGGATCAGGTGACGCCGAGCCGATCTTTCAGCACCGTCGCCGTCGCGCCGCGCAGGATGAGGTCGTCACCCTGCGTGCTGGTGCGCAGCACGAGCCCGTCGTGCGTGTCCGGCATGGTGCGGCGGCGCAGAATCTCAAGCGTCGCCTCGGCGAGCGTGCCCTCGATGAGTTCGGGTGGGCCGGCGAGCACGACTTCGGCGAGGTTGAGAGCGCCCACAACGGGAGCGAGCGCCACCCCGAGCCGCTGCCCCGCCTCGCGCAGCACGCGGTCGCGGCCCTCCGGGCCGGCGTTCTGCAGCGAACGGGTGAGCGGGGGCACCGACAGCCAGTGCTCGAGCACCTGCTCGCGCGAATACGGTGCTTCGAGGCCGAGATCGGTGCCCACCATGACCTGGCCGATCTCGCCAGCGGCGAAGCGGCTGCCGGCGACGGGCTGGCCGCCGATGATGAGGCCGGAGCCGACGCCGTGCCCGATGGTGACGAGAATGAAGTTGTCGCTCGAATCGCCGAAGCTGTACTCGGCGAGGGCTGCGACGTTCGCATCGTTTGCGACGACGGTGGGCAGCCCGGTGCGTTCTTCGAGGATGCGCAGCAGCGGCAGTTCGGTCCAGCCGAGGTTCGGTGCGGTGCGCACGGTGCCGGCATCGTCTACGACGCCCGGGGTGCCAACGCCGAGCCCCAGCACGGGCACCTTGGCCCTGTCTCGGAGCGCAATTGCGAGCCCGACGGCGAGTTCGCACGCTGCGTCTCCGATGGCGTCGCCGAGCTCGATCTCTGAGCGCAACACGATCTCGCCGTCGAGGCTCATGAGCGCGCCGCGCAGCAGCCGGTGGTCACTCAGGTCGAGGGCGACAACCACGAACGCGTCGCGTGCGAGGTCGACGAGGATCGCCGGCTTGCCCGGGCGTTGCGACTCCTGAGGACCGAGCTCGTGCAGCAGCCCGTCGCCGATGAGCTCGGCGACGATCACGGAGATCGTGACTTTGGTGAGCCCGGTGGTGCGGGCGATCTCAGCGCGGCTGAGCGGGCCGGTGACGTACAGGGTCTGCAGCACGAGGGTGCGATTGTGCTGCTTCGCGTCGCCGGGGGTGGCTTTGATGCCGGTGCGCAGGGCGCGTGAGCCGAATGCTGCTGCGGGGCCGGCGGTTGCGGTGGTGGTTGCTGGAGCAGTGTTTGCGGCTGTTGCCGCGCCTGTCGGGGCGGCTGTCGTGCGCGCGGTGCCGTGCGCGGGCGTGCCCGGCGTCTGGGTGCGTGAGGGGGGCTCTGGAGTGAACTCGGAGCGCGGCGTTGCGACCGTCATGTGAGTTAGTAAAGCTAACGAACTAAATATTTGCAACCCGGACCCCTGCTGATTGCGCGCCCGTGACCGAACCGTGATCTTCGCGTGGCAGCGGCGGTTGGGCGTGGCCGCGGGCTGCTGCCCGGCAGCGCCGCGCCGTGCCGTTCAGCCGCGGGTGGTGCTCGCGCGGAAGCGGAAGCGGTCGCCGCGGAATGCGGATCGCGTGAACTCGACGGGAGTGCCGTCTGCGGCGCGGCCCGTGCGGCGCACGACGAGCAGGGGCCGGCCGACCTCGATGCCGAGGATGCGCGCCTCGGCCGGTTCGGCGAGTTCGGTGCCGACTTCGTCGTCGACGGCGTCGAGTGCGACGCCGTAGCGCTCTCGCAGGGCTCGGTACAGCGACCCGTGTTGGGCGAGTTCGGCAGCGAGGCCGGGGTAGCGGCCGGGCAGCAGCGCGGTTTCGCGGGCGAGCGCGACGCCGTCGCTGCGGCGCACCCGGTCGACTCTGGTGATCTCGGCTGCGGGCGCGAGCGCGAGTGCGGCGGCGGCTTCACCGTCGGCTGTTTCGAGCGTGATCCCGAGTACGTCGCTGTCGAGCCTGGCACCGCTGAGGTCTTCGCTGAAGGAGGTGAGTTGGCGCACGGTGATGTGCGGTGGGGCTGCGACGAAGGTGCCTCGGCCCTGGCTGCGCTCGATACGCCCCTCGGTGACGAGTTCGGTAAGCGCTTGGCGCACGGTGGTGCGCGAGGTGCCAAAGCGTGCGGCGAGGTCGCGTTCGGTGGGGAGCGGATCACCGGGGGCCGCATCCTCGATGAGGTCGAGGATGCGGAGTTTCTGCGTGTAGTACTTCGGCGTGCTGGTCATGTGCTTGACACCTCGATTGGTCTACGCCTATCTTAAACACCACGGTATTGGTCTAGTCCTTTTGTGGATGCGGCGGGAAGGTCTCCGGTTCGCCGCCGAGGCCAACGCACACCGAACCCGCCAAGGAGGCCCCGTGCAGATCGCCATCGTCGCCGACGCCGCAGCCGTCGCCGAGTACGCCGCCGAGAGGATTGCCGGGGTGATCCGCGCCCGTGCTGAATCCGCCGCACCAGCCGTGCTCGGCGTCGCCACAGGCTCCTCTCCGCTGGGCACCTACGCCGTGCTCGCCGCCCGGGTGCGCGCCGGGCAGCTCGACGTCACAGGCGTGAGCGCCTTCGCGCTCGACGAATACGTCGGCCTCGACCCGGCGCACCCCGAGAGCTACCGTTCGGTGATCCGCCGCACCGTGACCGAGCCGCTCGGCCTCGACCCCGAGCGGGTGCATGTGCCCGATGGGGCCGCCGCCGATCTCGAAGCGGCCTGCGCGCGCTACGAACGGCTGATCCGCGAGGCCGGCGGCGTCGACCTGCAACTGCTCGGCGTCGGCGCCAACGGCCACATCGGTTTCAACGAGCCCACCTCCTCCTTCGCGTCGCGCACCCGCGTCAAGACGCTCGCACCGCAGACCCGGGCTGACAACGCGAGGTTCTTCGATGCGCCCGACAGCGTGCCGGTGCACTGCGTGACGCAGGGGCTCGGCACGATTCTCGAGGCGCGGCAGCTGCTGCTCGTGGCGCAGGGCGAGGGCAAGGCCGAGGCTGTGGCGCAGATGATCGAGGGGCCGCTCGCGAGTGTGTGCCCCGCGAGCGCGCTGCAGCTGCACCCCGACGCCGTCGTGGTGATCGACCAGGCAGCGGCCTCGCAGCTGCGCTTCTCCGACTACTACGAATACGTGCAGGATCAGCTGCCCGAGGGCTCGGCGTGACGAGCGCGCTGTCGGGCACAGGCCTCATCGCTGCTGGCACGCTGGTGACGGCAGCGGCTGTGCACGCGCCGGGCTGGGTGGCGTTCGAGCGCGGCACGATCACGGCGGTCGGCGGCGGCCGCCCGCCTGCGCCCGTCGATCGTGATTTCGGTGACGCTGTGATCGTGCCTGGCTTCGTCGATGTGCATGTGCACGGTGGCGGCGGATCCGGCTACACCGAGGGCTCAGCGCATCTCGCGCGGCGCGCGCGGGCTGCGCATCTCGCGCACGGCACGACGACGAGCCTTGCGAGCCTGGTCACCGACACCCCTGAACGAATGCTCGCCGGGGTGCGGATGCTCGCCGGGCTGGTCGCTGCTGGGGTGCTGCGCGGAATTCACCTGGAGGGCCCGTGGCTGAGCCCGGAGCGCGCCGGAGCGCACGATCAGGCGCTGCTGCGCGCGCCCGATCCTGCGGAGATCGACGCGCTGCTGCGGGCGGGTTCGCTCGCCGGGCAGCTGGCGGATCCGCACGCTGATCAGGGCGCGGGTCGAGCAGCGAAGCCGCGGCCCGAGGCGGTGGCGGGCGGCGGAGCCGGATCCGCACCCCGCAATGCGATTGCGATGGTGACCATCGCACCTGAACTGCCCGGCGCGATCGAGGCTATTGAGCGCTTCGTGCGCGCAGGAGTCGTGGTCGCCATCGGGCACACCGACGCCGACTACGCCTGCGTGACGCGCGCGATCGGCGCCGGCGCCACGGTGGCCACCCACCTCTTCAACGCGATGCGCCCGCTGCGCCACCGTGAGCCAGGGCCTGTGCTCGCGCTGCTCCAGGATCAGCGGGTCACCGTCGAGCTGATCGCCGACGGCACCCACCTGCACCCGGCGCTTGCGCGGTGGGCGGCCGCGCAGGGCGGCGCGGCGATGCTCGTCACCGACGCGATGGGTGCCGCCGCGTGCGGAGACGGCGCCTACCGTTTGGGGGCGCTCGATGTGGAGGTGACGGGCGGCGTTGCGCGCGTGGCGGGAAGCGACACGATCGCAGGGAGCACCGCCACGATGGATAGGCTGTTGCGCGACTGGGTTGAGGGCGCGGCCGCCGACCGTGACGATGCACTGCGGGAGGCGGCGCGGCTGACGGCCGTGAACCCGGCGCTGGCGATGGGCTGGGATGACGTGGGAGATCTTGCCGTCGGGCGGCGCATGGACGCCGTGGTGCTCGACCGCGATCTGCGCGTCACCGAGGTGATTCATGGCGGACGGGAGGCCGATTTATCTCGATGTCGAGATATCCCAGCCGCGCTCGGGTAGGATAGGCGGCGGCTTCATACAGATGGAATACGAGAGTGGGAGAAGCGTTGGCGAAGATCAAGGTTGAAGGTACGGTCGTCGAGCTCGACGGCGACGAGATGACGCGCATCATCTGGCAGTTCATCAAGGACCGCCTGATCCACCCCTACCTCGACGTCACGCTCGAATACTACGACCTCGGCATGGAGCACCGCGACGCCACCGACGACCAGGTCACCATCGACGCCGCGCACGCGATCCAGAAGCACGGCGTCGGCGTGAAGTGCGCCACCATCACCCCCGACGAGGCCCGCGTCGAGGAGTTCGGCCTGAAGAAGATGTGGCGCTCGCCCAATGGCACGATCCGCAATATTCTCGGCGGTGTCGTCTTCCGCGAGCCGATCATCATCTCGAACATACCCCGCCTCGTGCCGGGCTGGAACAAGCCGATCATCATCGGCCGCCACGCCCACGGTGACCAGTACAAGGCGACCGACTTCAAGGCCGGCCCCGGCAAGGTCACCATCACCTTCGAGCCCGCCGACGGCTCCGAGGCGCAGAAGTTCGACGTGGTCACCCTGCCCGAGGGCGGCGGCGTGATCCAGGGCCAGTACAACTTCAACGATTCGATCCGCGACTTCGCGCGCGCCTCGTTCAAGTACGGCCTGTCGCGCGACTACCCCGTCTACCTTTCGACGAAGAACACCATCCTGAAGGCCTACGACGGCCAGTTCAAGGACATCTTCCAGGAGGTCTTCGACGCCGAGTTCAAGGCCGAGTTCGACGCGCGCGGCCTCACTTACGAGCACCGCCTCATCGACGACATGGTCGCCTCGGCCATGAAGTGGGAGGGCGGCTACGTCTGGGCCTGCAAGAACTACGACGGCGATGTGCAGTCGGATACCGTGGCCCAGGGCTTCGGCTCGCTCGGCCTGATGACCTCCGTGCTCATGACGCCCGACGGCAAGACCGTCGAGGCCGAGGCTGCGCACGGCACCGTGACCCGTCACTACCGCCAGCACCAGCAGGGCAAGCCCACCTCGACGAACCCGATCGCCTCTATCTTCGCCTGGACGCGCGGTCTCGCGCACCGCGGCAAGCTCGACGAGAACCAGGAGCTGATCGAGTTCTCGCACACCCTCGAGGATGTCGTCATCAAGACCGTCGAGTCGGGCAAGATGACCAAGGATCTCGCGCTGCTCGTCGGCCCGGATCAGGCCTACCTCACCACCGAGGAGTTCCTCGCGGCGATCGACGAGAACCTGCAGCAGCGACTCGCCTGATCTGTAGCCTCGCGGTTCGCGAAGGGGGTTGGCGCTGCGGCGCCGGCCCCCTTTTGCGTGTGTGGTGGAGCTCGCGCCCCTTGCGCTCGGCTGCGCGAGGTGCGTTAGCGGCTGGTGGACTCGCGAATGTCGAGGGTTGCGGCGGGCACGGCGACCGGCGACGCGACGGGGCGGCCCTCGACGAGCGCGACGGCGATTTCGACGGCGAGTTGCGCGGTCTCCTCGGGGTGCAGGTCGAGTGTGGTGACCGTGGGCTTCGAGGTGCGGTTCTGCATCGCGCCGGATCCTGCGGCGACGAGCAGATCCTCTGGCACACGAATGCCACGGCGGATCGCGGCCTCGGTGACGCCGGCCGCGTGCCGGCCCGTGAGGCAGAAGATCCCGTCGGGGTGTTCGGCGGGGTCGCCCGAGAAGAAGGCGTCGATGACGGTGTCGCCGACGCGCTCGCCCTCGGCCTCCGGCAGGGAGATGACGAGCGGGCGCTGCCCGCGTTCGCGGCTCCACTCGGCGAGGGTGCGCTGGGAGCCGAGGTTCCAGTCGTTGAGGTCGGTTCCTGTGACGAGTGCGATGCGCTGCGCGCCGGCTTCGGCGAGGTGCGACAGGATGAGCCTGGCCTGGAGTTCGGCACCCTCGTCGATTTCGGGGAACATGCCGCGGCGCGCGGGGTCTGCGCCGACGGTGACGAAGGGAATGCGCTGCTCGGAGAGCATGGTGAGCACGGGGTCGTTCTCGAAGGGTTCCGTCACGATGTAGGCGTCGGCGGCGAGAGCGCTGGGGGGCACTCCGGGGCGCGTTGGATCGTCGATGAGCATCATGCTGTAGCCGTGCTCCATGGCGCTGAGCGAGGCGGCGCCCGCGATGCGAAGGAAGTAGTCGACGCCCTCGGGCAGGAAGGTGTCAAGGCTGTGGAAAGGCCTGATCACGAGGGCGAGCAGCCCGAGCCGTGAGCTCTGCAGGCCGCGTGCGATGGCGCTCGGTCGGTAGCCGATTTCGGAGGCGATGCGCTCAATGCGCTCTGCGGTTTCTTGGCGCACCACCCCTTTGCCGTTGAGGGCGTGCGAGACGGTGGTGGGGGAGACGCCGGCGGCCCGCGCCACGTCTTTGATTGTCGGTCTGCCATTGCTGCGCTGCACCTCGTCAGGATAGCCGCAGGGTGGTGGTGCGTGGGGTACCGAACCTGGGCAGAAGGCCAGTTCCGTTATCGAAACGTTGCACCCAAAACGTTTTTCACAAATCGTTTTGGGTGTTACGATCCTCCTGGGTCTTCGTCCAGCGCAGTGCCGGACCAAGAGGATTCAATGACGAAACTTCGAATGGAGAACAACGTGACTCTCGCAAAGACACGGGCGGCCATCGCCCTGCTTGCCATCACGGGCCTGGCACTCGCCGGCTGCGCCTCGGGAAGCCGTGGCGGAGGGGAGAGCGGCGGTGCCGCTGCCGACCTCGAGCTGCTGCAGACCACCCCCGCCCCCAAGGGTGAAGCCGACAAGGTCACCTGGAACTCGACCTACGGCGAGCTCGCCAGCCTCGATCCCGCCAAGGCCTTCAACTACTCCGAGAACACCGTGGTGGCGAACCTCTGCGAGCCGCTCTTCCAGATGCAGCCCGACTTCTCGGTCAAGCCCAACCTCGCGACGGGCGCCGAGACCACGGACGGCCTCAGCTGGAAGATCGGCATTCGCGACGATGTCACCTTCTGGGACGGCACCCCGATGACCGTCGAAGACGTCGTCTACTCGCTCAAGCGTCACAACGACCCCGCAGAGGGTAGCTTCTGGACCGGCGGCGTCACCGCGAACATCGCCGATGTCGTCAAGAGCGGCGACTCCGAGATCACCGTCAAGCTGAACACCCCCGACCAGCTGCTGCCCTCGTCCTTCTCGACCGTGCTCGGCGTTGTCGTGCAGGAGAAGCAGCGCAAGGCCGCCGGCGAGAACTACGGCAACCCCGACACCGGCGTCATGTGCACCGGCCCGTTCCAGTACACGGTAGGCAACTGGAAGCAGGGCCAGTCGATCACCCTCGATCGTTACGACGGCTACTGGAACGCCGACAAGAAGGCCAAGGCCAAGCAGATCGACATCAGCTTCGTCGTCGACCCCACCGCCATCTCGACCGCGCTCGCAGCCGGTGAGATCCAGGGCTCCTACGACGTGCCGCTGCCCGCCCTGAGTGAACTCGCCGACAGCTCCACGGGCAACCTCTACTTCGGTGAGGGCATGCAGATCATGGCGATCATCTCGACCGGCAACGGTCTCTTCGGTGATCCCGATGTGCGCCGCGCCATCACCCGCGCCACCGACCGCCAGGCCATCGCCGACACCGTCTACGAGGGCACCGGCACGCCGTCGCGCTCCGTGGTGCCGCAGGCTCCCTGGAACGCCATCGAGGGTGTCGCCGAACTGCGCGACAAGGAACTGCCCGACCTGAGCTTCGACATCGAAGCCGCTAAGGCCGACCTCAAGAAGAGCGACGTCGACCTCTCGCAGCCCATCAAGATCGCCTACCCGAGCGAGCGCAGCTTCTACGCCGACATCCTCAACGAGATGGCCAACGGCGCCAAGGAGCTCGGCATCACCTTCGAGCCCGTCGGTGTGCCCAGCGCCCAGTTCGGCCAGTTCTTCTCAGATCCCGCCGCCCGTGAGGGCTACGACGGCTTCGTGACCACGAACTACATGAGCGCACCCGATCCGCTGCTGCACCTCGTCAGCGTTGCGAAGACCGGCAGTGACCAGAACTACTCGGGCTTCTCCGACCCCGCAGTCGACGCGGCCCTCGACGCCGCGCTGGCCGAGGCCGACCCGCAGAAGCGCGCCGAACTCACCGTCAAGGCCGAGGCGCTCATCATGGACCAGCAGCCCTGGGTTCCCATCAACGACCTCAGCGTCCGCATGTACATGAACGAAGCCGTCACCGGCGCTCCCGCCTCGTTCGTCTACCTCTACTACCCGTGGGCCGCTGACCTCGGCTCCGCCGAGTAATCGGTGACCGTAGCAGGAAGGGATCGTCAATGATCTACGTGCTGAAACGGATCGGAGCGCTCATCGCAGTGCTCGTCGTGTCCAGCTTCATCGTGTTCTCGGGCATGTACCTCGCGCCGGGCAGTCCGGAGCAGTTCCTCGTACAGGGACGCACCGTCAGCCCGGAGGTACTCGCCGCGATTCGCGCCCAGTACGGTCTCGACGACCCCTTCCTGCTGCGCTACTGGCACTGGCTCATCGATGTGCTGCAGGGAGACCTCGGCCGTTCGCTGCTCACGCAGCAGGACGTCTCGACCCTCGTCATGTCGCGCCTGCCAACCACGCTGTTCCTTGCGGCCTTCGCCGCGATCCTCATCATCGTCTTCGGTGTGGGCCTCGGCGTGCTCGCCGCCACCCGATCGGGCGTCTTCGAAAAGCTCGTGGTGTTCGGCTCGAACCTCGGCTTCGCAGTTCCCACATTCTTCGCCGCGCTGATCCTCATGGCGATCTTCGGCTCGAACCTCGGATGGTTCCCGGTCTCGGGATCCGGTGAGGGATTCACCGACAGACTCTGGCACCTCACCCTGCCAGCGCTCGCGCTGGCCTTCCCAGGCATCTCCGTCGTGGCACGCATCACGCGCACCGCAGTGCGCGAGGAGCAGGGCTCCGAGCACGTCATCATGGCAATCGCGCGCGGTGTGCCCAAACAGTTCGTGCTCTGGCGCCACACGATCCGCAACTCCATGCTGCCGGTATCGACGGTGCTCGGCACCCAGATTGCGGGCCTGCTCGCCAGCGCCTTCGTGATCGAGTACGCCTTCACCCTCGACGGCATCGGTTCGCTGCTCGTCAACTCCGTGCAGAAGAAAGACTTCGCGGTGGTGCAAGCGATCGCCCTCATCATGGTGCTGGCCTTCGGCCTCATCAACCTCATCGTCGACCTGCTCTATGCAGTGATCGACCCCCGTGTCCGGCTGAGCAAGGGAGCGGCACGATGACTCAGCAGAAGTTCACGCGCAAACCGTCAACCAACACCACCTCGCAGGACACCGTTGCGGTGCAGCTGCTCCGCAAGCACCGCAACGACGTGCCCGTCAGTGGCTGGCGCGTCCTCGCGAAACGTCTCGGCCCCATCGGCATCGTGTGCCTCGGGATCATTGTGCTCGTCGTGCTCATGGCAGTGCTCGCGCCCATCGTCGCACCCTACGACCCCTACGAGGGCAGCGTCACCTCCCGTCACGAGGCCTGGAGCCTCGCGCACCTGATGGGCACCGACCAGTCAGGCCGCGACATCTTCTCCCGCATCATCTGGGGTGCGCGTACCAGCCTCATCGGGCCGCTCATCGTGATCGTGGTCACGGCGGTGCTCGCGACGACGCTCGCGCTCACCGCGGTCTGGTTCGGCGGCAAGGTTGACGCCTTCATCAGCCGGATCCTCGATATCCTGTTCGCGTTCCCCAACATGCTGCTCGCGATCCTCGCCGTCGCGATCTTCGGGCCGTCGCTGCTCACCGCATCGATCGCGCTCGCCATCGGCTTCACGCCCTACTCGGCGCGCGTCATCCGCTCCGTCGCGCTGCGGGAGCGCAACCTGCCCTACGTCTCCTCGGCGCAGCTGCAGGGCATCTCGGGCTTCGTGATCACCGTGCGCCACATCCTGCCGAATGTGCGCACGCAGATTCTGACAGGCATGACGATCAACTTCGGCTACGCCATGATCGAGCTCGCGGCGCTGTCCTTCCTCGGCCTCGGCGTGCAGCCGCCCACCCCCGATTGGGGCCTCATGGTCTCGAACGGTCAGGCGTCGCTGCAGCAGGGCTACTGGGAGCAGAGCATCTTCGCCGGTCTCGCCATCGTGATCACCGTTGCCGCCTTCGGCTACGTCGGCGAACAGCTCGGCGGTCGCCGCGCCTCAGGAAGGACCCGCTGATGCTGCATATCGAGAACCTCGTCCTCACCGTCACCGATCCCGAGACCGGGGCCGAGACTGAAATCCTCCACGGCAACTCCTTCGCGCTCGCGCAGGGTGAGGCCCTTGGCCTCGTCGGCGAGTCGGGATCCGGTAAATCGATGACGCTCAAGTGCATCCTCGGTATCGAACCCTCAGGGGCTCGGGTCGAGGGGCGGATCGAGCTCGACGGCACCGATCTGCTCGCTTCGAGCGGGGAGCCGCTGCGGAAGATCCGTGCGAACGATCTCGCGCTCATCGCGCAGAACCCGCACGGCGCACTCAACCCGGTGCTGCCCGTCGGCCGCTTCCTCATCGAGGGCATGAGCGACGCCCGCAACATGAGCAAAGCAGACGCGCAGGCGCGCGCTGCCGAGCTGCTGCGCCAGGTGGGCATCACCGACACCGAGCGGGTGCTCCACTCCTACCCGCACCAGCTGTCTGGCGGCATGCTGCAGCGTGTGGTGATCGCCGGTGCGATTTCCGGATCGCCGAAACTGCTGCTCGCCGACGAGCCGACCACGGCCCTCGATGTCACCACCCAGGCCGAAGTCGTTGCGATCCTCGATGAGATGCGCCGCGAACACGGCCTGTCGATGATCTTCGTCACCCACGATCTCGACCTCGCCGCCGCGGTCTGCGACAGGCTCGCGGTGATGAAAGACGGCGAGATCCTCGAGATCGGCACCCCGGAAGACATCCGGGATCACCCCAAAACCGAGTACACCCGTGCGCTCATGGCCGCGCGGCCCCTGCTCTACCCTGCCGGCCACCCCGTGCCCGAAGCGGGAACGCGCGCCGCGGGCGTCGAGAGCAGCGACAACGCAGAGGAGGCAGGCGCATGAGCGGGCAGCCCATCATCGAGGTCGCGCACCTCAAGCGCACCTTCCACCTGAGCCGTAAGGCCAGCGTGGCCGCGCTCGACGACGTCTCCTGCGAGCTGCGAGCAGGCACCTGCCTCGCCGTTGTGGGGGAGTCGGGCTCTGGCAAGTCGACGCTCGCCCGCGTGGTCGTCGGCCTCGAATCAGCTGATTCAGGCACGGTGAGGATCGCTGGCCACGATGTGAAGCCCACCACTGCGAGGCGCGCCCTGCGCGAGCGGGCGAAGCTCGTGCAGATGGTGTTCCAGGATCCGCAGGGCTCGCTCAACCGCTCGCTGCCGGTGTCGGCGACCATCGACGAGATGCTGCGCGCGCATCGCCCCGACCTCGACAAGGCGGGCCGCCGCGCCCGTGTGCTCGAACTCTTCACCGAGGTCGGCCTCACCGAACGCCACGCCGACGCCAAGCCGGCCGCGCTCTCGGGCGGCCAGAAGCAGCGCGTCGCGATCGCCCGGGCGCTCGCAGCCGAGCCCGAGATCATCGTGCTCGACGAAGCAGTGTCGGCGCTCGACGTGTCGGTGCAGGCGCAGGTGCTCGACCTGCTCAAGAAGCTGCGCGCCGAGCATGGCCTGTCGTATCTCTTCATCACGCACGACCTCTCGGTGGTGCGCGACATCGCCGACGACGTCGTGGTGATGCGCAAGGGCCGCATCATCGAGCGGGGCACCGTCGACGCCGTGCTCGACAGCCC
This sequence comes from Leucobacter sp. VD1, assembly GCF_037150695.1. Lineage (NCBI taxonomy): Bacteria > Bacillati > Actinomycetota > Actinomycetes > Micrococcales > Microbacteriaceae > Leucobacter > Leucobacter sp. VD1. Next base: position 39,011 of record NZ_JBBCPO010000002.1, on the reverse strand, counting down.
GCAGCAGCCTTACACTCAGCTGCTCATCGCCTCCGCACCCCGCCCCGGATGGCATCCGCAGCGCGGCCTCCGCGAGGCGCTGCTCACCGACGAGGCCTGAGCCTCGTGACAATCCGGGCCCGGATCCGATAGCCGAGATATCGGGTCCGGGCCGCGGGCGTGCGGTCTCCGATTCTGATCCTGATCCGCACCCGCCCGCCCCGACCCCGCACTCACCCAGAAGGAATCCCAATGACCACCAGACCCGAACGCCTGCACATCGATGTTTCCGGCGCCACCCCGCGTGAGCTGGGGCTGAGCCGGGGTGCCGCGCTGCGGGCCACCCTGCCGGCCGCATACGCCAAGTACGCCGAGCTGTTCCGCCTGCTGGGCGTGAGCGAGGAGCTGGAGCGCGAGGGCACCGAACGCGTCATCGCCGCGCTGCAGCCGTGGCGGCCGGCGCTGCTCGAGGAGTTCGCGGGCATTGCCGAGGGTGCCGGGGTCGACGTCGCCCAGGTGATCGCGCTGAACGCGCGCACCGAGATCATCGCCCTCGGTGGGGCGGCGAGCAGCGAATGCTCGACGCTCACCGCGCAGATTGGCGGGCACCGACTCGGTGTGCAGACCTGGGACTGGCACATCGAGCTGGAGCCGTTCTGGCACACGCACTCCGTCATCGGCCCCGGCCTGCGCTATGCCGGTCTCACCGAGCAGGGCATCCTGTCGAAGATCGGCGTTAACGAGGCCGGGCTTGCGCTGCACTTCAACATCCTCGGGCACCGCCAGGACGGCCCCGATGGGGTGCCCATGCATGTGCTTTCGAGCGTGGTGCTGTCGGAGTGCCGTTCCGTGGACGAGGCGATCGCGTTGATCCGCGAGGCACCGATCGCTTCGTCGTCGGCGTTCACGATGCTCGATGCGCAGCGGGCGGTGTCTGTCGAAATGAGCCCGGCTGGGGTCTTCGTGATCGAGGAGCAGGCTGGATCGGTGCAGCGCACCAATCACTTCCAGCACGGCACCCCGCTCGCCGAGCAGAAGTCGGAGCTGTTCGAGCCCGACTCCTCAGCGCGCCTGGTGCTGGTGCGCGAGCGCCTCGCCGCGGGCGTTCCCGCGGCCACCGACGAGATGGTGCGCGTGCTGCTCAGCGGCGAAGGGGAGCCTCCGCTCACCTGCCATGCTGACATGTCGAAGGGCTACGGGGAACGCTGGGCCACTCTCGCAACCGTGCTCACCGACCCCGATGCGCGCACGATCCGCATCCTCGACGGCATGCCCACCGACGCCGAAACAGGCACCTGGCGCACGCTCGTCGCGTAGCGCTGTGCTTTTCAGCCGGGCCGCCTGCGTCCCACGTCCCGCACCGATCGACGTTCCAGCACCCCGTTTCACGGGAAACAGGTGCTGGAACGTCGATCGGTGCGTGTAGGGATGTGCGGGTGGACACGGCGGGTCGGGCGGATCGGGCGGATCGGGTGGATCGGGCGGGCGGCCGTGCCAGGCGGGCAGGCCGTGATCGGGGCGTCGCGGCGATCCGCAACCGCAGTTCAGGACGCGAGCAGTTCTCGCACCCGGGGAATCACCCGCTTGGCGTAGAGCTCGATGCTGGCGCAGAGCTGCTCGTGCGGCATCGTGCCGTTGGCGTACTTCAGATCGAAGCGGTCGGCGCCGAGCAGGCGCACCGTGCTCGCGATCCGCTGCGCCACAGTCTCGGGTGAGCCGACATAGAGCGAGCCCGTGTCGGCCTCGTGCTCGAACTCTGCGCGCGAGGTGCGCGGCCAGCCGCGCTCGGCGCCGATGCGGTTGCGGTTTGCCTCAAAGTGCGGCCAGAGCTGGTCGCGGGCTTCGGCGTCGCTTTCGGCGATGTGGCCTGGTGAGTGCACACCGAGCGGCATGGGATCCCGCCCCAGCTCATCCTGGGCCTGCCGGTAGAGCTGCGCGAACGGCGCGAAGCGGGCCGGATCGCCGCCGATGATCGCGAGCATCATCGGGATACCCGTCTGCACGGAGCGCAGCACGGATTGCGGGCTGCCGCCGACGCCGATCCACGAGCGCACCCCGTGCGGCTGCTCGGTCTTGGGGAACACCTCCTGCTCCACCAGCGGGCTGCGGTGCTGACCCGACCAGGTCACGGCGCCTTCTTCGCGCAACCGCGAGAACAAGTCGAGCTTCTCGCTAAACAGCGCATCGTAGTCTTCGAGCCGGTAACCGAACAGCGGGAAGGACTCGGTGAAGGAGCCGCGGCCCAGGATCACCTCGGCGCGACCGCTGCTCACCGCGTCGAGCGTCGCGAAGCGCTCGTACACTCGCACCGGATCGTCGCTCGACAGCACCGTCACCCCGGTGCCGAGCAAGATTCGCTCGGTGCGGCCGGCGATGGCCGCGAGCGCGATTTCGGGGCTGCTCAGCGCGAAGTCGTCGCGGTGGTGCTCGCCGAGGGTGATCGCATCGACGCCGAGGCGGTCGGCGAGCACGGCCTGCTCGACCACGTCGCGGATCACCTGCGCGTGATGCGCGGGGGAGCCGTCTGAGCTGCGGGTGACATCGCCGAAGGTGTCGAGACCGAGGACGAGCTGCTGGGCGTTGGCCCCGACGACCGCGCGTAGCGGGGCGGGGGCGGAGCCAGTCGAATGGGTGCTGTGAGCCATGCCCATTGCAACGGCGCCGTATGGGGTTGTATTCCTCGGCTACGGCAGGCTTGCGGGGGTGTGCTGGGTTGCTGATTTCTGAGCGGGGGGCTCAGCCCGGTGATCAGATCACCATTGGGTGGCCGGCTTGGCTGATCCGCTCAGGCCTTGCGGCTCGATGCGACGTAGCCAACCACGGCACCGGCGACGCCGTAGAGCGCCGGGATGACCCAGAACACACCGAGCGCAAGCAGCGCGGCGACTGCTGCCGCGAGGAGCAGCAGCTCGAAGAGGGCCTGCGCGAAGCGGTCGGTGCGCAGCACGGGGCGCGGTGACAGGAACAGCGCCCACAGCAGCACCGAGAGTGCGAGGAACGCGAAGCCGGTGAGGAGCCCGGGGAACGGCAGCGGCCAGGCGACGAAGCCCCACACGGTCACCGAGGCGACGGCGACGAGGTGGAAGAGCGCGCGCACGAGTTGCAGAATCGTGGTGGCACGGGTGGGCTGGGCATCGGAGGTGCTGGTCACCGCACCATTCTATTCGACCGGTGGCGTGCGTCGGGCCGGTGCGCTGGAAACCGAGGAGCCAGCTCGGGGGAGGCGCGGCGGGTGGCCCGGCGGCCGAGCGGTTGTCGGAGCGCAGAGTGCTAGATTGCTGCTGCGATCGCGGGCCGGATGCGGCAGGACGGAGTGGGCGTGAGCGGGGTAGCAGAGCCAGTTGCGCACGAGGGCAGGGCATTGCGCGGCGTGCGCGTCCTCGATGAGCGGGGCGGCTTCACCGCTCCGGGCCGTGTTTCGTGGGCATCGGGTGCGTTCGCGCTCGGCGGGCCGGAGCGCGCGAGCGACGATGCTCCGGCGACGTGGGGTGCGGATGAGCTCTGGTTGATTCCGGGTCTGGTCGATGCTCACCTGCACGCGGCCTGGCACGCCTTCGATGCCGCCGATCGCGAGCTCCTGGGCGAAGCGCAGACCATTGCCGCCACGGAGCGGGCGCTTGCTCGCACGCTTGCAGCGGGTGTGACGAGCATTCGCGACGCCGGTGGCCTCGACCCTCTGATGCTGCGCGCGATGACGCGTGCTGCGCGGCCGCGGGTGCAGGTGTCGGTCAGCATCATCGACAGGGCGTTCGCCGATGCGTGCGGCGGGCTCGACAGAGCTGTCGAATCGGTGCTCGAGAGAGGTGCCAGCTGGGTGAAACTGTACGGCACCGCAGGGATCGGCTCCCCGGCGGGCGCCGGTCTCGATGCGACGTTCTCCGCCGTCGAGCTGCGCGACGCCGTGCATCGCGCTGAGCGTGTCGGTGCGGGGGTGATGGTGCACGCGTGGGGCGGTGCCGCGATCGATGATGCGATCGAGGCGGGTGCCCTGAGCATCGAGCACGGTCTGTTCTTGACGGCGGATCAGGCCGCTCGGGCTGCCGAGCGCGATATGACCCTGGTGCCAACGCTGCGCATCTACCATCTCGTGCAGCGCATGATCGACGCGGGCGCGCTGCCCGCGAGCCTGCGGGCGCGGGTTGACGAGGCTATCGGCGCGCACCCTGGCGCGGTGCTGAGGGCGCGCGACGCTGGGCTGCGCGTCGCGCTCGGCACCGACTACGGCACTCCTGAGCAGCATGGCAGCAACGGGCGCGAGGTCGATGCTCTGGTCGAAGCTGGGCTTTCGCCCGGTGAGGCGCTGCTGGCCGCAACGCGCTCGGGTGCGGAGTTGCTGGCGCGGGTTGCGGGGTGTGCGGGTGATGTCGGTGCGGTGGCGGATCGCGGTGCGCTCGCGGGGCGGATCGTCGATGGCGCGGTGGCTGACGGCGTGCTCCTGCGCCGAGATCCGCGGCTGCCCGGGGCGCTGAGCGATCCGCAATCCATCGCTGCGGTGCTGCTCGAAGGCCGTCCCATCGATCCGGCGGAGTTGCGGGAGATCTGAGGGTTCGGGCTGTGCGCAGAGTCTGCTCTGGGCGGGTTCGCCGACCGGGTCACGCGGAAGAAACACGTGGTTCTGCCGGGCACAGGCAAAGTGGTCCATTGATCTGGCTTCGGTTAGCGTATGTGCATAGACCACGTCGGGTGTGCCAGCGCCCGATCCCGAACCGCACCCGGAGGACCCCGTGCCCAGAAAGCCCCACACCGCGTCGCGCAGTCGCCTTGCGCTCGCGACAGCCTCGCTCGCCGCAGCAGCCCTGCTGCTCAGCGCCTGCGCAGGCGGCGCGAGCCCCCAGACCGCGGGCGACACCGCCACTCCCGTCGCGGGCGGCACGCTCACCTTCGGCAGGGTCGCCGCGGTGAACAACCTCGACCTGAACCAGCAGATCACCGCCAACAACGCCTTCGCGATCGACAAGATCTTCGAACCACTCGTCGCCTTCGACGAGCACGGCAAGATCGGCCCCTGGCTCGCGGAGTACGAAGAGAGCGACAACGGCCTCGTCTACACCTTCACCCTGCGCGACGGGCTGCGGTTCTCGAACGGCACCGAGGTTACCCCCGCCGACGTCGTCTTCTCGCTCAACCGCCACCTCGAAGTGGGCGGCCCGCTGCCGCTGACCGCCCCCATTGCGAGCATCGAGGCCACTGGCGACCGCGAGGTCACCATTACCCTTACCGCCCCGTACACGCCGTTCCTGTCCGAGCTTTCGGGCTTCTCGAACGGCATCTTCCCCGCCGATTTCGGCGGTGTCAGCGAAGAGGAGTTCTTCAAGAACCCCGTCGGCACCGGCCCATTCGTGGTCGACAAGTGGGATCCGAACGGCGATCTGTCGTTCGTCAAGAACACGCACTACTGGCAGGAGGGCAAGCCCTACCTCGACGGGCTCGTCTACAAGGTCGTCGCCGACGACACCCAGCTGCGCCAGCAGCTCGCAGCCGGCCAGGTCGACGCGATCGATACCGTTCCGGCAGCCAATGCCGCCGAGGTCGACGCAGCAGCCGACACCGTGCTCTCGAAAACCGACGGATGGTCGACTGAACAGGTCTTCTTCAACACGCAGCGCGAGCAGTTCGCCGATCCGCATGTGCGGCGCGCCATCGCCCACGCCCTCGACCGCCCGGGCATCACCTCCGCCACCACCTTCGGCACGGCCGAGGTCGCGAACGCACTGCTGCCGCCCACCATCACCTACTCGGCCAACGACACCGTGAAGGCCCTTGACTTCGACGTCGCCGCCGCGAAGGCCGAACTTGCGAAGTCGGCCTACCCTGACGGGTTCAAGACGACGCTGCTCATCGCGAGCGGCAACTCGCAGCGGGCGCAGATCGCGCAGATCGTGCAGGAGTCGCTCAGCAAGATCGGCATTGACGTCGAGATCGAGCAGCTCGATATCGCAGTCTTCCGCGAGCGCTTCTTCGCCTACGACTACGACTTCATGCTCAACAGCGGCCAGTCTGACGCCCCCGACCCAAACGGGTTCATCACCTTCCAAGCCGACCCGGAGGGCTTCAGCAAGTCGTACTGGACGCACTACACGAACGACAAGGTCACCACGCTCATGGAGGAGGGGCGCACCACGCCTCCCGGCGACGAGCGCAAAGCGATCTATGCCGAGATCCAGCAGATCCTCGCCGACGATGTGCCCTATATTCCGCTGTTCTTCCCCTCGAACCTGAAGGCGACCACCGGCGATGTACACGGCTTCACCGTGCTGCCGAACTCGAGCGTGCGCTTCCAGGATGCCTGGCTGAGCGGCGGCGGGAAGTAGCGCGACAGTCCTGAGGGCCTGATCCTTGCATGAACGTCGCGGCCCGCGGCCTCGCACACAGCGGGGCCGCGGGCTGCGACGTTCGATGTCGGAGGTCGTGAGTAGGGTGAGACCGTGAAGAACGACAGGCTGCGACGAGCGCTGCGGGCGGTGGGGCGGATCACCGCGCGCATTGTGCCGGTCATGCTCGGCGTGGTGGTGGCCGTCTTCTTCCTGCTGCGCCTCGTGCCCGGCGACCCGGCCGCCATGATCCTGGGCGAGCGTGCTACTCCCGAGTCCGTCGCACAGCTGCGCGCCCGGCTCGGCCTCGACCAGCCGCTCTGGCACCAGTTCACCGATTTTCTCGTACAGGTAGTAACCCGCTTCGACACAGGCGACTCCCTCGTCACGGCGGTGCCGACTCGCGAACTCATCCTCGCTCGCGCACCCGTGAGTCTGGGCATCGTGGTCTTCGCTGTGGCGCTCGCGGTGATCATCGCGGTGCCGCTCGCGCTCGCCGCAGCGCTGCGCCGAGACGGCTGGGTCGATCACCTGGTGCGCGTGCTGCCAGCGGTGGGTATGGGCATGCCGCTCTTCTGGATCGGTCTGCTGCTCATTATCGTGTTCGGAGTGCAGCTGCGGTGGTTCCCCGTCGGCGGGGTCGGATCGGGGCCGGGGGAGCCGCTGCGCAGTCTGTTCCTGCCGTCGCTCGCGGTTGCACTCGGCATGGCGCCGCCGCTGATCCGCTCGCTTCGCGCCCAACTGCTCGAGGTGCTCTCAGCCGACTTCGTCACCACCCTGCGCGCCGCGCAGGTGCCCGAGCGCCGCATCCTGTGGTGCCACGTCGTGCGCGGTGCGGCGCTGCCCACGCTCACCCTGCTGAGCGTCAACACTGCGTACCTGATCGGCGGCACCCTTGTTGTTGAGAAAGTGTTCGGCATCGACGGCCTCGGCACGCTGCTGTTCCAGTCGATCGGCAGTCGCGACTTCCCGGTAGTGCAGGGCGTCGCCCTGTACTGCGCGGTGCTCGTGGTGCTCGTCACCACGCTGTCAGGCGTGCTCGCAGCCCTGCTCGATCCGCGTCTGCGCGTGAGCGATGCAGCTGAACCGGCGCGGCCGACTGCCGAGGGGGTTGCGCGATGAACACCCTGGGTCGCCTCCGCCGTTCGCCGGCGTTCGTCGCCGGTGCGACGCTGCTCACGCTGATCCTGCTCGCTGCGCTGCTGGCTCCCGTGCTCGCCCCTTACCCGCCGAACGCGCAGAACCTCACCGGCGGGCTGCTGCCGCCCTCGCCCGAGCACTGGTTCGGCACTGATCAGCTGGGGCGCGACGTGCTCTCCCGTATGCTCTTCGCAGCCCAGACCGACCTGCGCATCTCGGTGCTCGCAGCGGTGGCACCCTTCGTGATCGGGGTGACGGTTGGCCTCATCACCGGATACTTCGGAGGCGCTGTCGACTGGGTGGGCTCCCGCGTGATCGACACTGTGATCGCCTTCCCCTTCTACGTGATCATCATCGCGATCGTCTTCGCGGTGGGAGCCGGCGAGGGCGGCATCATCGTGGCCTTCGCGCTTGTGGGGTGGGTGGGCTACGCGCGGGTGCTTCGTGCGATGACCGCCTCGCTGCGGGAGTCCGGCTGGGTGCGCGCGGCCCGCGGCGGTGGGCTGTCGCACGCGCGAGTGCTGCTGCGGCATCTGCTGCCGAACGTGCTGCCGCAGGCGATCGTGCTGCTCGCCACCGAGATCGTGCTCATCATGGTGGCGATCGTCACCCTCGGCTATCTCGGGCTCGGCATCCAGCCGCCCACGCCCGACTGGGGCACCATGATCTCCGATGGCCAAGCCTTCATCACCACGCACTGGTGGCTTTCGGCGCTGCCAGGTCTCGCTGTCGTAGTGACCGGGGTGTCGCTCTCGTTGATCGGCGACGGAGTCGGAGACGCGCTGCGTGTGGGCGCCGGCCGACGTGGCCGGTCAGGCCGGACAGGTCGCTCGGGCCGCGTGAGCCGAGATCGAGGGAACGCGAGCGGCGGTTTCGCCCGCGTGGCCAAGCCACTCGCGTCGCCTCAGCGGTCGAGCGCGGGGTCTGGGGGTTCTGGTTCTGGTTCTGGTTCTGGATCTGGATCTGGCTCTGGGGCTGCAGGTGCCGCGCTGCGCGCGGGCGAGGTGCGCGTGCGGGGTTTGCGTGTCGCAGCAGAGGCTTCGGGCGCAGAGACCGGCCCTGCGCTCGTCGAGGGGCTCTCATTCGAGGTGCAGCCGGGCGAGGCCGTCGGTATCGTGGGGGAGTCGGGCTCTGGAAAAACGCTCACGCTTCGCGCGTTGCTCGGCATGATGCCCGTCGGCACACGCATCGCAGCGGGTGAGGCGAGCGCCGGCGGGCCGGTGCGCATGGTCTTCCAAGATCCGCTGACAGCGCTCGACCCGCTCACACGTGTCGGCGTGCAGCTGCGAGAGGCCGTCGAGGCCGCCCACGACGGCACACGTTCCGACGCCCTGCGCCGGGTGCACGAGCTGCTGGAACAGGTGCGCCTTCCTCACACAGAGCGGATCGCGCGCGCCTATCCGCACCAGCTCTCGGGCGGGCAGCGGCAGCGCGTGGTGATCGCGATGGCCCTTGCCGGCGACCCGGCCCTGCTGCTCTGCGACGAACCCACCACCGCGCTCGATGTGACCGTGCAGCGCAGCGTGCTCGAACTGCTCGACGAACTGCGCCGCAGCCGCGGTATCACCCTGGTGTTCGTAAGCCACGATCTCGCCGTCGTCTCGTCGCTGTGCGACCGCGTCATCGTGATGCGCGGCGGGCGAGCGGTGGAATCGGGCGATACCGCGCAGATCGTGCAGTCCCCCCGCGCGCCCTATACCCGCGCGCTGCTCGATGCGGTGCCCGCACTGCCGCAGCTCGCATCAGACTCGCGCTCCGGTCTCGCGGCAGAGCCGCCGAAGCGCGCCTCCGAGCAGTCGCCCGTGCTCGAGGTGCGCAGCGCGCGGGTGGCCTACGGCCGCACGATCGCCGTCGACGGCGTCTCCTTGGCCGTGCCAGCCGGAGGAGCACTGGGCATCGTAGGGGAGTCGGGATCCGGCAAAACCACGCTCGCCCGCGCCATTGCCGGCCAGCTGCCGCTCATCGCTGGTGAGATCCTGCTCGACGGGCAGCAGCAGCCGACGAGCCGCGACCAAGCCTCGCGTCGGGCGGTGCAATTAGTGCCGCAAGACCCATACTCCTCGCTCGATCCGCGCATGACCGTCGGGCAGACACTCGGTGAGCTGCTGCGGGCGCACCGAATCGCGACGCGCGCTGCAGTGCAGGCCAGCATCGCCGCGCTGCTCGAATCGGTGCGGCTCGACCCCGCCCTTGCGCGCTGCTACCCTCATGAGCTTTCGGGTGGGCAGCGCCAGCGAGTTGCGATCGCCCGCGCACTTGCGGTCGAACCGCGGGTGATCGTCGCCGACGAGCCCACGAGCGCGCTCGACGTGTCGGTGCAGGCGAGCGTGGTGGAGCTGCTGCGTGAACTGCGAAATACCACCGGGGTGGCGCTCCTGCTCGTGTCGCACGATCTGGCCGTGGTGCATGAGCTGTGCGAAGAGGTGCTGGTGATGCGCGAAGGCGAGACCGTCGAAGTCGGAGGGTCGACATTCTTCACCGAGCCCCGCAGCACCTACGGCAGGCAGCTGCTCGCAGCGGTGCCGCGATTGAGTCGCCAGGCCTGACCGCGGCGGCAGCGAGCCCCGCGGCGACACCGCGCCGCTATCCGCTATCCGCCCGCCGCCGCTGCGTCTGCCCGGCGGTGACGATGTCCGAGGCCCTTGATACGCTGCCAGTACCGGATCGCTCGAGAGGGGGCCCTCGATGGATGGCATCATGACCTGGTTCGAGCGGCTGCTCGACGGCTCGCTGATGGCGGGCGGCGTCTTCCTCATCATCGGCGTCATCGGAGGGGTGCTGCTGCTCGTCTCCCTGGTGCTCGACGGCATCTTCGACGCGTTCGACTTCGGCGACGGCCCGCTCAGCCTCACCACCATCGCGGCGTTCACCGCGATCTTCGGCTTCACGGCCTTCGCGAGCGTCGGCGCAGGCATGGCCACACCGGTCGCGGCAGTGATCGGCTCACTGGCGGGGGCGGTGGGCGGTGCGGCCGCTTGGTGGCTGTCGCGCATGATCCGCGGCGCCGAGTCGAGCACTGCGGTGAGCGGCAGCGACCTCGTCGGATCCGAGGGGGCGGTCGTGCTCGCGATCCCTGAAGGCGGGCTCGGCGAGGTCGCCATCACCCGCCACGGCGAGCGGATCTCGCTCGCCGCCTCGGCCGACACCGCGATCCCGCGTGGCGCGGCGGTGCGGGTTACGCAAACCGTCACCTCGACTTCGGTGCGCGTCGAGCCGGTCTCGGTGCCGCCCACCCCGGATGCTGCGCCAGGCGCCTCCGGTTAGACCCTGCAGCAGACCCCAAGACTCAATGAACGGAGACTGAATGTTGCTCGCAAGCCCGGCGATCATCGGCATCTTTGGCGCGGTCATCGCGCTGGTGCTGGTGGCACTCGTCATCATCAAGCGGTACCGCATCGCAAAACCTGACGAGGCGATCATCGTCACCGGCGGCAAAGGCAAGGAAGTTGTCGATGCCTCGGGGCAGCGGTCGCGCGATCTATCCGGGCAGAAGGTGGTCACCGGTGGCGGCGTGTTCGTCGTGCCCTTCGTGCAGAAGTCGTTCACCATCTCCCTGCGCTCCCGACGCCTGTCGATCACCACCGAGGCGCAGACCACAGACGGCATCACGATCCAGGCGCAGGCCGTTGCCGTGGTGAAGGTGGGAGGCACCCAGGAGATGATCCGCGCCGCCGCCCAGCGATTCCTGTCGAACTCCGACGAGATCGATGAGTCGACACAGGAGGTGCTGTCGGGTTCGCTGCGTTCGATTATCGGCGGGCTCACCGTGCTGCAGATCATCAGAGATCGCGCCGTTGTCGCCCAGAGCGTGCTCGAAGCCGCCGAGGAAGCGCTCACGAAGCAGGGCCTCGTGGTCGACACGCTGCAGATCCAGGAGATTCGCGACGGTGCCGACTACATCACGAACATCGGTCGCCCCGAGGCGGCAAAGGTGCGCCAGGCGGCCGATATCGCTGAGACGAATGCGTATCAGGCGTCGCAGGAGGCGAAGATCGCGGCCGAGAAAGTACTGCTCGATCGCAATCGCGAGCTGAAACTGCGCCAGGCCGAAATCCAGGCCGAGACGGACAGGGCCACCGCGCAGGCGGCGGCCGCCGAGCCGTTGGAGCAGGCGATTCAGCAGCAGGCCATTGTTGAGCAGCAGCAGATCACGGCGCAGAAGGGCGTGGCGCTGCGCACCGAGCAGCTGAACGCCGATGTGCGCGCCGTCGCCGAGGCCGAGGCCTACCGAGTCGAGGCGCTGGCGAAGGCTGAAGCGGCGGCCGCGGTGTCGGCCGCCGAGGGGCGCGCAAAGGCCGTGGAGCGCGAGGGCCTTGCGAACCGTGCCGCGCGTATCGCTGCGTCGGAGGCACTGGAGGCCGAGGGCCGGGCCGAGGCTTCGGCGCTCGAAGCGAAGGGCACGGCAGAGGCCGCCGCGATCGATGCTCGAGCCCGCGCGCTCGAGACGCAGTCGCAGGCCGTGTTGGCACAGGAGCTCATCCACTTGCTGCCGGAGATCGCGGGAGAGTACGCGCAGGCAATCGGCGCGATCGACAACATGACCGTCGTATCTGCCGATGGCTCGGCCAAGGTCACCGGCGACGCGATGGGCAACATCAAGGGCATGCTCGAGATGGCTCGTGAGACCGTGGGCATCGACCTGGTGGGCATGCTCAACGGTGCGATCACCGGCGGCGCTGCGGGTGCGGCGGCTGGCCGTGCCTCGCAGGGGCAGGCGGATCACGCCCGCATTGATCGCGCTCGGGCTGCTGTCGCGACGCCCGGAGAGGCTCGGTACGGTACCGGTGACTCCGATGCTGGCACAGGGGCGAATACTGGCGCGGCCGAGCAGATTGCCGTCGCCGCGCAGGATCTCGCCGCGACCGCTGCGCAGACTGCCGCCGAAGTTGCTGAGGCCGCAGAGTCCGTGACGGGTGCCGCAGGCGCGGCCGCCCAGCGCGCTGGCGGCACTGCCGCGACCGGTCTCGACGGATTCGGCGTTGCACCTCAGCAGAACCCGGCAGAATAGGGGCATGCCCTCCCGAGTACCCCGTTCGGTCACTGCCGAGGTCGAGTCGGTGCTCGGCCCGGCTCCGGTGAGCTATGCACAGCCGGAGGTCGTCGTGCTCCGCTTCCGTCGCCACGGGCGCCATCTCGTGTTGCCGGTGCTCGCGCTGCTCGTGATCGCCGCAGCTGCCGGGTACTGGGTGGGAGCCCTCCCCGCCGCGTGGATGAACCTCGCGGCGGGTGCCGGCGCCGTTCTCCTGGCCCTGCTGCTCGGAATCCTGCCAGTGCTCGCATGGCTCGCGCACCGCACCACCGTGACGACCCGCCGTGTGATTCTGCGCCGAGGGCTCTTCTCGCGGCACCGCAGCGAGGTGTCCCTCGGGCGAGTGCGCGAAGTGCGCTCACGGCGGGGGCTGTTGCAACGGATGCGAGGCGCGGGAGACATCGAGCTGTTGCACGGCAGTGAAAGCCTCAGACTGGTCGACGTGCCTGGCAGTGAGCGGGTCGCCGATGCGCTGCAAGACCTGATGGCGCGCAACTACGAGCACGCGACCCGGGTGGAGCAGCGACTCGCGAACCTCCCGGCAGCACAGCCGAAGGGAGACACTTCCGTGCACCCGGAGCAGGCCGGGCCGGTCTCGTTCTGGTGATCCGCCCCCGCTGACATCAGCAGCGGCCACCAGCTACCGCAGGCTCCTATCGCAGCGGCTCGTCTGCTCGCCGCACCTTCAACTGGTGCGGGTGATGAGCACGTCGATCAACTGGCCGGCGAGCCCGACGAGCTGCTCGATCTCGCTTTCGTCGCGATCCACCCAGCGGCACTCGGGATCACCGACGGGCACGAAATTCTCGTGCCGTTCCCACACCACCAGTGTGCGCTCGGCACCGAGCACATACTGCTGCCACCAGACCTGGCGCAGGTAGTTGCGGGGGATCGAGCGCCACTGCTTGTTGGTGGTCTTGATCTCGGCGAGTTCGATGATGCCGTTCTCTCGCAGTACGAGCCCGTCGGGGGTAGCGAGGTGGCGCAGGTCGGTCTCAGCGTGAAAAAGGGCCTGGCTCGGCGAGATGAGATGCTCGCGCAGCACCCAGGAGGCAATCTCAGGTTCCCGGGCCTTGCCGTGCGCCGTGTAGGCGTTGCCGGTGAACCTGCTGCCGTGCAGTTTCTCGTGAGCCGCGGCCTCGATCGAACGCGGGCTGGTCAGCTTCGCCACATCGGTCGCGGTGATGCCGCGCGCGCGTGCTCGCATCCACGCCATGCGATCAGTGCCGTCGGTGACCATCCGGTTCAGGTAGGAGGGCTGTTGCTCGGTCACCACCCCAGTCTTCCACGTCTCGGCGGCGGCTTCGACACGGCTCGCGAAGGCACCTGAAAGGCACCTGCTGTCGCGCAAAGTGGCAAAATGCGGCAGGTTCTTTCGCGCGAAGCGGAAAATTCGCTGACAATCCATCGAGAGAAGGCGCTCATCATCGTTTGTTGGATGCGCTGCAGGAAAGGAAAGCACTAGGCTCGTGAAGACAAGTTCCCCAGGCGCTCATATGGACTCAGGCGTCCGGGGGGAGATAACGATCTGGTGCGCTTCGGCGTTGACTTCTCTCAGCGCGAGACGTGCCGGGTGAGGGGCACTCAGAACTATGGAATCTCAAATATTGAAGCGCGCCGATGGTGGGAAGGTGCGCGCCCTCGTCGTAGATGACGAGGAATCGATCACGCAGCTCGTCGCAATGGCGCTGCGATATGAAGGGTGGGATGTCGAAACTGCTGCCAATGGGGAAGAGGCACTGCAGAAGATTCGCTCATTCGATCCTGATGTCGCTGTTTTCGACATCATGCTGCCCGACTTCGACGGGATGCAGTTGCTGTCGCGGGTCCGCTCCGACGGGCACATGTTCCCGGTGCTGTTCCTGACAGCGCTCGACTCGGTCGAGGATCGCGTCAACGGCCTGACCGCGGGCGGCGACGACTACGTGGTGAAGCCGTTCAGCTTGGAAGAGCTGATTGCGCGGCTGCGCGGTCTCGTGCGGCGTTCGCAGGTGGCACTTGCCCAGGAGCCTGACCCGGTGCTGCGTGTGGGGGATCTCACGCTCAACGAGGACAGCTACGAGGTGGAGCGGGCTGGGGAGCCCATTGCGGTCACCAACACCGAGTTCGAGCTGCTGCGCTACCTGATGCGCAACCCCAACCGCGTGCTGTCGAAGGCGCAGATCCTCGATCGTGTGTGGGCCTACGACTTCAACGGCAAGTCAACGGTGGTCGAGCTCTACATTTCGTACCTGCGCAAGAAGGTTGATGCGGGCCGCGCCCCGATGGTGCACACCGTGCGCGGCGCAGGCTACATGCTGAAGCCCGCCGCCTGAGCCGACCAAGGCATTCAGCTGACAGATGCGATCCGCTCCTGGAGGAGGAGCGGATCGCATTTGTGTGTGTGGTGTGGTAGGGTTCTCTACGGCCACAGACCGTCGGTAGGGTTCGTCAGAATCCCGTAACGTTCGCGTAAGCGAAGACCTGCGCAGGTACGAACTCCTTGAGAGTGGGATCCCGATCCCAATTCTTCACAGAAGCTCCGTGCGTGCGCGCCGGAGCTTTTCTTGTTTTCAGGGGAGCATCCGAGCGGCACGGCCCCCGAGCGGCATCCGCTGCACGGGTACGACAAGCTAGGGAGCGCCATGGCTACGAAGGACGCTACGGTTGCCGATCTTCAGCAGAAGTTTGAAGAGTCGACCGCCGTTCTGCTGACTGAGTACCGCGGTCTCACGGTTGCCCAGCTGCGGGATCTCCGCAACAGCATCCGCGAGCACGCGACGTACGCTGTGGCGAAGAACACGCTGACCAAGATTGCGGCCAACAACGCCGGGATCACCGCTTTCGATGACGAGCTCGCCGGTCCTTCGGCTCTCGCCTTCGTGCACGGTGACACCGTTGCGGTCGCCAAGGCTCTGCGTGACTTCGCCAAGGCACACCCTCTTTTGGTGGTGAAGGCGGGCTACTTCGATGGCAACGCCCTGACCGCCGCTGAGGTAGGCAAGCTTGCCGATCTCGAGAGCCGCGAGGTGCTGCTGGCCAAGGCCGCCGGCGCCATGCAGGCTGCTCTGGTCGGTGCGGCACAGCTGTTCAACGCTCTGCCCGCCAAGGCCGCACGCGGCTTCGGCGCGCTGCAGGAGAAGCAGGACGCGTAAGGATCGGCATACGCCGTTTCGCTACACAAACACCCGCCTCTCGCGCACCGCGTGAGGGCAAACATCAAGGAGATACACAATGGCTAAGCTTTCGACTGAAGAGCTGCTTGAGCAGTTCAAGGAGCTCACCCTCATCGAGCTCTCGGAGTTCGTCAAGGCCTTCGAGGAGACCTTCGACGTGTCGGCTGCCGCTCCGGTTGCCGTCGCCGCTGCTCCGGCCGCCGGTGGCGCTGCCGAGGCCGTCGAGGAGAAGGACGAGTTCGACGTCGTCCTCGAGTCGGCTGGCGACAAGAAGATCCAGGTCATCAAGGTCGTGCGCGAGCTGACCGGCCTGGGCCTGGGCGAGGCGAAGGCTCTCGTCGAGGAGGCCCCCAAGAACGTGCTCGAGGGCGCGAAGAAGGAGGACGCCGAGGCGGCCAAGGCTAAGCTCGAGGAAGCTGGCGCGGGCGTCAAGCTCGTCTAAGTCCTCTCGGACTTCGGCTCTTCGCACAGCGAAGCAGGGGCGGGATCACCTTCGGGTGGTTCCGCCCCTTTCGCGTATTCGGGGGTCTGCCGGTAGCGGTCGGAGCCGGAAGCTGGTACAGTTGCCCGGCTGTTCTGATCCGATATGAGGCCCCCGCTGACACGGGTTGGGCCCTTCCGTTGCCGCCGACTGGCCATGAATGTCGGTGGTGCGTCGCAGAATGGCACACGACGAAAGGATTCTCGTGGCCCTCATCTCTTTGACGCTTCGACACGCGAAACGGTACTGGCCGTTCATCGCGGCGGTAGTCGTGTTGCAGCTGCTCTCCACAATCGCCGCGTTGTGGTTGCCGAGCCTCAATGCACAGATCATCGATAACGGCATTGCCCGCGGCGACACCGAGTTCATCTGGCGCACGGGCGGCTTCATGCTCATTGTCTCGCTGGGTCAGCTCCTCACCGCGGCGGTGGCGGTCTACTTCGGTGCACGCACCGCGATGGGTGTCGGACGCGATCTGCGCCGCGAGGTGTACCGCAAGGTCGATTCGCTCAGCACGCTCGAGGCCACCCGCTTTGGCGCAGGCACGCTCATCACCCGCGGCACCAACGATGTGCAGCAGGTGCAGATGCTCGTGCTGATGACGCTCAACTTCATGGTTTCGGCACCCATCATGGCGATCGGCGGCATCATCATGGCGTTCCGAGAAGACGCTGGCCTGTCCTGGCTCGTGTGGGTGTCGGTGGTCGTGCTCGCGATCATCGTGAGCTTTCTGGTGTGGCTGCTGCTGCCGCTCTTCCGCAAGATGCAAGATCGCGTCGACTCGATCAACAGTGTGCTGCGTGAGCAGATCATGGGCATCAGGGTCGTGCGCGCCTTCGTTCGCGAGAACTTCGAGGCTGATCGCTATGAGGTAGCAAACCGCAACCTCACCGAAGTCTCGGTTAAGGTCGGCAACATTTTCGTGCTCATGTTCCCCGTCATCATGATGGTGCTGCACTGCGCCACCGCTGCCGTGCTCTGGTTCGGCGGCCACCGCGTCGACGCCGGTCTTGTCGAGGTCGGCTCGCTCACCGCGTTCCTGCAGTACTTGCTGCAGATTCTGATGGCTGTGATGATGGGCGTCTTCATGACCATGATGATTCCGCGCGCAGTGGTGTGCGCCGAGCGCATCAGGCAGCTTCTCGACACGGAGTCGACGCTTTCCTTCCCCGCCTCCGAGACCGTAGCGACCCCGAGCTCGGGGCGCGTCGAGTTCGACGGGGTCACCTTCGGGTTTCCGGGGGCTGAGGCCCCTGTTATCAACGGGGTGAGCTTCGTCGCCGAACCCGGCAAGACCACGGCGATCATCGGTTCGACGGGTGCAGGCAAGACCGTGCTGCTTAACCTCATGCTGCGCCTGTACGATCCCCAGCAGGGATCGATCACCGTGGATGGCGCACCGATTTCCGCCTTGACCCGTGCTCAGCTCGCCGAAGCACTGAGCCTCGTGCCGCAGCGGCCCTACCTCTTTTCCGGCACGATCGCATCGAATCTGCGCTTTGGCCGATCCGATGCGAGTGATGAGGAGCTGTGGGAGGCGTTGCGGGTTGCCCAGGGTGACGACTTCGTTCGCGCCAAGGAGCGCCAGCTCGACGAGCCGGTATCGCAAGGCGGCACGAGCGTGTCGGGAGGACAGCGCCAGCGCTTGTCGATCGCGCGTGCGCTCGTCGCGAAGCCGCGGGTGTACCTCTTCGACGACTCCTTCTCAGCGCTCGACGTGGCTACCGATGCGCGGCTGCGCGCTGCGTTGCCAGAGGCCACGGCAGGAGCCACGACCATCATCGTGGCGCAGCGCGTTTCTACGATCACCGATGCCGATCAGATCCTCGTGATCGAAAACGGTGAGATCGTCGGGCGCGGCACCCATGAGCAACTGCTCGAATCGAGCGAGGTCTATCAGGAGATCGTTCGATCGCAGCTCGAAGAGGCGGAGGCGGCCTGATGGCTGAGAAGAAGACGAAGAAGCGCGCCGAGGCAGCCGCCACCACCGGCGAGTTCGAGCTGCCCGACGACTACCAGCCCGACAATGGAGACTGGACCGGTTCACAGCCCGTGAAGAAGGCCAAGCATTTCTGGCCGTCCGCGAAGCGACTGCTCGGCCTTCTCGCGCCTGAGAAATGGCTGTTCTCGCTCGTGGTGCTGCTGGTCGTGGCCTCGGTGGTGCTCACCGTGATCGCCCCCAAGATTCTCGGCCAGGCGATGGACGTGATCTTCAACGGCATCCTCGGGAAACAGCTCCCTGCCGGTGTGCCCATCGAACAGATCATCGCGGGGGCTCGCGCCGAGGGCAACTCGCAGTTCGCCGATGTGCTCGCAGGCGCGAATGTGGTGCCCGGCGAGGGCATCGATTTCGGTCTGCTGAGCCGCCTGATCCTCGCCGTGCTCGCGCTCTACCTGGTGGCGTCCTTCCTGATGTGGTTGCAGGGCTACCTGCTGAACCGCATGGTGATGCGCATCGTGTACCAGCTGCGTCGCGACATCGAGGCGAAGATCAACAGGCTGCCTCTCAGCTACTTCGACGGGCGCCAGCGTGGCGATGTGCTGTCGCGCGTCACCAACGACGTCGACAACATTCAGCAGGCATTGCAGCAGGCATTCTCGCAGCTCGTGCAGTCGGTGCTGACGGTGATCGGCATCACCGCGATGATGTTCATCGTGTCGTGGCAGCTCGCGCTCATCGCTCTCATCGCCCTGCCCCTCTCGGGCATCATCGCGGGCGTCGTCGGCGTTCGCGCGCAGAAGCTCTTCGTGGCGCAGTGGAAGCACACGGGCGAACTCAACGGCCACATCGAAGAGTCGTTCACGGGTCACGAGCTCGTGCGCATCTTCAACAGGGATGCTGAGATGACCGAAGAGTTCGACCGCCGCAACGAAGGCCTCTTCGATGCCTCCTACAAGGCGCAGGCCCTGTCGGGCACGATCATGCCTGCCATGCAGTTCGTGCAGTACCTCAGCTACGTGCTCATCGCCGTGGTTGGAGCGCTGCGCGTCACCGCCGGCCAGATGACGCTCGGCGATGTCACCGCCTTCATCCAGTACTCGCGCGAGTTCTCGCAGCCCATCAGCGAGATGGCGAGCATGGCGAACATGCTGCAGTCCGGTGTGGCCTCCGCCGAGCGCACTTTCGATCTGCTCGACGCCGACGAGCAGGAGCCCGATGAGGCATCCGAGCGTCTGCCCGAGCGCACTGACGGGCACGTCGAGTTCGAGAACGTCTCGTTCAGCTATGACCCCGAGACGCCGCTCATTGAGGGCCTGTCGCTCGAAGCGAGGCCCGGCCACACGATTGCGATCGTTGGGCCGACCGGTGCGGGCAAGACCACGCTCGTCAACCTCATCATGCGGTTCTACGAGCTGAACGGCGGGCGCATCAGGCTCGACGGCGTCGACATCACCCACCTCACGCGTGCAGAGCTGCGCAGCCAGGTGGGGATGGTGCTGCAGGACGCATGGCTGTTCGACGGCACGATCCGCGAGAACATTCGCTACGGGCGCCTCGACGCGAGCGATGACGAGGTCGTCGAGGCCGCGACCGCCACGATGGTCGACCGCTTCGTGCGGCAGCTTCCCGAGGGCTACGACACCGAGATCTCGGAGAATGCCTCCTCGCTGTCGGCGGGTGAGCGGCAGTTGCTCACGATCGCGCGCGCCTTCATTGCGAATCCGTCGCTGCTCATCCTCGACGAGGCCACCTCCTCGGTCGACACGCGCACCGAGGTGCTCGTGCAGCAGGCCATGCGCGCGCTGCGCACCGACCGCACCTCCTTCGTCATCGCGCACCGCCTGTCCACGATCCGCGACGCCGACACCATTCTCATGATGGAGAACGGCAGCATCGTCGAGCAGGGCTCCCACGAAGAGCTGCTGGCGAAGCGTGGAGCATACTACAAGCTCTATCAGGCGCAGTTCGCGGGTGAGGTTGATGAGGCCCACGCAGAAGAGCTGCTCACCGGTGCAATAGCGGTTGCGACCGGTTCTGTCGGGGTAGTGGAGGCAGACTCAGGCGAGGAGACCACCACCTCCTGAGTGCGTGGAGCGGCGTTGTGACGCCGCTCCACGCAGCCGACTAGGGGCTCTTGGCAATCTCGAACGGGTGGCTGCTGCACTCAGTGCCCGTCTCGCCTGGGCAAAAGCTCCTACAGTTGTGGACTGTGTTCAAGTTTTCGGGTAGTGTCTGCTCTGGTCGGACGCCATACGGCATCCGCGGACAGGGGAGACTATGCGCGCATCGATGCGCCGGGGGATCGCAGCAACTCTTGCGCTCCCCATGCTGATGTTGTTCACTACGCCGGCACACGCGGAGGGTGAGGAGCAAGCCCCTTCGGGGGGCCTCTCCGAACGCATCGTGGAAGCCGCAGAGTCGGGTGCAACGACACCCCAGGAGATCGCTGAGGCGGTGTCGCTGCCTGTCGCAGGCGAAGGCAGTCTCACCTTCGACGGGGCCGACCGCCTCACCGTGTCGGTGACCTTCACCGACGTGCCCGACTCCGCGCAACTCGCCGCCGTCACGGCAGCCGGAGCCGAGATCGAGACCGTGCTGACCGGCTTCGCCGCGGCCACCGTCACCATCGCCCCCGAGCAGCTCGACGTGCTCGCAGCGGTGCCCGGCGTCGTGAGCGCCATTCCCGCACTGCGACCGTTCAGCGGAACCGACCGATCTGCCGCCGTCGCCGGTCTGCCCGGCCAGATCGCGGCGCTCACCGGCAAAGCCCTAGGCCCCGCCGCGGCCACCCCCGCGGGAGCCCCGTGCGGGCCCATCCCCATCGAAGCGGATGCGCCGCTGCACGCCGACCTCGCGCGCGACGGCTTCGACGTAGACGGCACCGGCGTCACCATTGGCATCATCTCCGACTCCTTCAATCAGACTTCGTCCCCCAGGAGCTGGGAACAGGACGTCGCAACGGGTGCACTCCCGGGCGCAGACAACCCCTGCGGGCGTAAGCTGCCCGTCGACATCGTCTCCGACGGGAAAGTCGGGGCCAGCGACGAAGGCCGCGCCATGGCCCAGCTCGTGCACGGCATCGCACCCGGTGCGAAACTGCTCTTCGCTGACTCCGGATCGAGCGAGCTCGACATGGCGAGTAACATCTTCAAGCTCGCAGACGCCGGCGCCGACATCATCGTCGACGACATCTCATTCTTGAGCGGAACCTACTATCAGCAGAGCCTTGTCTCAGTTGCCATCGAGCAGGTCAAGGCTCAAGGCATCACCTATTTCACTTCGGCCGGCAACTCCGCAGCTATCGGCACCAGCGGGGCGAGCACCGGCAAGCCCATTTCATCGTGGCAGACCACCGCATACCGAGAGACCGCCTGCCCGAGCTGGGTGTTCGAGCCGACGGGTGACCCGACAATCGGCACGCCCCCGCCGACCGCCGACTGCCTCGACTTCGACCCCGACCCCTCGGTCACTACCCCCTACGACACCCTTAAGATCCGGGGCGGCCTCAACGGAGGTCAAGCACAGATGCGTCCCTTCGGCTCCATCGGCGAACCGCTCCACGGGGTCACCACAAGTTACGAGCTGCGATTCTACGAAGTGCAAGACGCCGCGAGCAACGACGTCCAGCTGATCGGCCGAGCCTCACAGCTTGCTCCCGCCCACCCGGGGTTCACGGGCAGCGTGGTCGTCAACGAAGACACCGAGGTGCGGATGGTGATGGTGCGCACCGGATACGACCCCGCCGCGCGCAAACCGGCAGTGTTCCTCTCCTTCATCCGTGGCGGCCCCGCCATCGCGGAGCGCACCCACCTGGGCAATGCGAATCTCGGCCCTGCCGCCACCGACTGGGTCGGCGAAACGGTGTTCGGCCACGGCGGCGACGGCTCCGGCATCAGCGTCGCCTCACTGCACTGGGACGACACCCAGAAGGTGCGCGACTACAGCTCGCTCGGCCCCGGCACACTGCTCTACGAGCCGGTGCGCATCGACGCCGCGGCACCATCCGCGCGACTTCCCGAACCCGTGATCGTGAACACGCCGCACATCGCCGCGGTCGACGGCACCCAGACCACGTTCTTCGGAGAAGACGAAGGCGCCCCCGGTGCTCCCGAGTACCGCTTCTACGGCACTTCGGCCGCCGCGCCCAATGCGGCCGCCGTCGCAGCGCTCGGCCTGTCATACTCGCCCGAACTGCGCGGCGCAGCACTCGGACAGCTGGTGATCGGAACAGCCCGCGGCACCGCACAAGGCGGACCGGTGAACCCCTACACGGGTTTCTCCGACGCCGAGGTCTTCGGTGCCGGCATCGTTGACGCGAACGCGCTGCTCGAGCGGATCTACGCAGACTCGCCCGTGCCCGCCCAGCCGACCGCACTCGCCACCACCGCGGTCACCCACTCCACGGCAACTATCGGCTGGCAGGCCGCAGCGAACGCGAACCGCTACCTGGTCGAACTGTTCACCGGCGATCCGCTGCCCGCGAACTCCGTGCAAACGGCGCAGCTAGGCGCGCAGCAGCTGAGTCACGCCTTCACCGGGCTCACTGCCGCCACTCGCTACACCGCCCGGGTCACCCCGATCTCAGGCCTCGGGAAGGCCGGTGCCGCGTCATCGATCACGATCACCACGGCGAACGCCCCAGCCCCCGAACCAACACCCAACCCCGCACCCCAGCCAAACGACGGCGGGCCCGGGGCGAAGACCCTGTCGAAGACCGGCGGCGAGAACAACACGCCGCTCATCATCGGAGCAGTCGCACTCGTGCTGCTCGGTGGGGCAGCCGTTGCAGCGGCCATCGCCCTGCGCCGCAAGCGCGCCGCAGCAAGCACCGTGAACGACACCGAGGAGAACATCGGCTAGACTAGTAAGGCCCCCCATGCGGTGGCATCTCGGCGAACTCCCCCAGGTCGGAAACGAAGCAAGGGTAGTCGGGCTCTGCCAGGTGTATGGGGGGTCTTTCTATGTGTGTGAGCCTGCTGGTGTCGGTGGGCGCGGCGCTGGGTCGGAGCGTGTAGGGGGGTCTTTCTATGTTGACGGGCTCGGTGACCGGGCCTGACGCTACGCTGGGCACATGACCTCAGGAGGTGCCGCCGTTGTCGGGGCCGGGCCGAACGGCCTGGCTGCGGCGGTCACGCTCGCGCGCGCCGGCATTCCGGTGACCGTGTTCGAGGCAGCAGAGACCATCGGCGGCGGCACCCGGACGCAGCAGTTCGTGCGCCCGGGCGTGCTGAACGACGTCTGCTCCGCGATCCACCCCATGGCCCTCGCCACCGGATTCTTCCGCGCCTTCGATCTTGAACGCCGCGTGAACTTCGTGGTTCCCGACGCCTCCTACGCCAACCCCCTCGACGGCGTCCACAGCGGTGATCGGGCAGCCATCGCCTACCGCGATCTAGCACGCACCGCCTCAGAACTCGGCCGAGATGGGCCCGCCTACGCCCGCCTCTACCGGCCGCTGCTCAAGCATCTTGAGGGTGTTGTCGATTTCGCGCTCGGCGGTTCTATGCTGCGCTGGCCGCGCGATCCGCTGGCCGCGATACTCACCGCGCTGCGCACCGTCGAACAGGGCACGCCGCTCTGGAACGCGCGGTTCAGTGAGCCAGCAGCACCCGCGCTGGTTTCCGGCGTCGCCGCCCACAGCATCGGCCGCATGCCCGCGCTCGCCTCGGCGGGCGTCGGGTTGGTGCTCGGGGCCCTCGGGCACGCACGCGGCTGGCCGGTGCCGGTGGGCGGATCGCGAGCCATCACCGACGCACTCGCGGCCGACCTCCTCGTGCACGGCGGGCGCATCGAGACCGCGCATCCGATCTCCGATGTGCGCGAGCTCGCCGCCTACCGCGTCAAGCTATTCGACACCTCGGCGCGTGGACTGGTGCGGATCGCAGGCTCCGCCCTGCCTGGCCGGTACCGGCGTGCGCTCGGCCGTTTTAGATACGGAGACGGCGCGAGCAAGGTCGATTTCGTGCTCGACGGGCCGATTCCCTGGGCGGATCAACGGGTCGCTGCCGCCCCAACAGTGCACTTGGGCGGCAGCCGTGCCGAGGGGGCGGCTGCCGAGCTCGAGGTGGCCCGGGGTCGACACCCCAGCACCCCGTACGTGCTGCTGGTGCAGGCGGCCGGATTCGACCCTGAGCGGGCTCCGGTGCG
The DNA here is from genome assembly GCF_037150695.1 of Leucobacter sp. VD1. Lineage (NCBI taxonomy): Bacteria > Bacillati > Actinomycetota > Actinomycetes > Micrococcales > Microbacteriaceae > Leucobacter > Leucobacter sp. VD1. The sequence goes on along the minus strand of NZ_JBBCPO010000002.1, from coordinate 14,827 downwards.
CGAGGGCGGTGCTGAGTTGACGCCCATCTGGAGCTACACGCACGTTCCGCAGGGCTCGAATGTCGACGTGTCTCAGGCCGTCATTGCGCAGATCGAACGCTTCGCGCCGGGCTTCCGCGACAGGATCCTCGATGTGCGGGTGACCACTGCAGCCGAGTTCGCCGGATACAACCGAAACTATGTCGGTGGCGATTTCAGCGCCGGTGCGGTGACGCCGCGGCAGCTGTTCGCGCGCCCGGTTGTTGCCCGTGAGCCGTGGCGCACGCCCGCGGCGGGCATTTACCTGTGCTCGTCGTCGGCGTCTCCCGGGCCTGGAGTGCACGGCCTTCCCGGCTGGTACGCCGCCCGTTCGGCTCTGACACACGAGTACGGGCTGCCCGATCCAGACCTCGGCCTCCACTAGCCAACCCCAAACCCCAACCCTCCGCCTGGGATATGGGATCTGCCGAAAATATGGGGATTTCCGGGGGAGACGCCACATTTTCGGCGTACCCCATATCGAGGGGAGGCTCAGGGCCGTTGGGTGGGCGGGGCCAGTGTCGGCGGTAGAGGCGTAGGGTTGACGTGTGGCAGCGAGTATTTACCTCACCTCGGCCGAGGGACGCACTGGTAAGAGCGCCGTTGCGCTCGGTGTGCTCGACGCGTTACGGGCGGACGCACCGCGCGTTGCGGTCTTCCGGCCGCTGATCCGCTCAGCAGCCGAACGCGACCGTGTGCTTGAGCTACTGCACTCCCGAACGACCGCTGATGCGCCCTACGAGGCGTGCGTGGGCGTCACCTACGACGAGGCGCACGCCGACCCTGAGGCCGCGATGGCCCGTATTGTGGCGGCGTATCGGCGGCTGCGCGATCGCTGCGATGCGGTTGTGGTGGTGGGCTCTGATTTCAGTGATGTAGCGGCTCCCACCGAGCTCTCCTTCAACGCGCGCATTGCCGCAAATCTTGACACGCCTGTGCTGCTGGTGCTTGGCGGGCGTTCGAATGAGGAGGCTGAGCATCTCGGCCAGCAGTCGGCCCGCACGCCCTCGGAGATCGCGCAGCTCGCTGAACTGGGCTTCGCTGAGCTTCGTGCTGAGCACGCTGAGGTGCTTGCGGCGCTGGTCAACCGCGCCGACCCGCAGCATCTTGGCGAGATCGAGCGTCAGGTGGCCGCTTCGCTGCCTGCGGGCACTCCCGTGTGGGCGGTGCCCGAGGAGCTGCTGCTTGTGGCGCCTCCGGTGAGCGGTGTGATCGAGGCTGTCGACGGGGAGTTGGTGCGCGGTTCAGCGGATCTGCTGGCCCGCGAGGTGCGCGATGTCGTGATCGCGGGCATGGCGATGGAGCATGTGCTGCCGCGGCTGATTGAGGGCGCGGCTGTGGTGATCGCGGCGGATCGGGCCGAAACCCTGCTCGCGGTGACGATGGCGCACGAGGCGCCCACCTTCCCCACCATTGCGGCTGTGGTGCTGAACGGTGAGTTCGAACTGTCGCGTGCGGTGGAGCAGTTGCTCGACGGGATCGACTCGACGCTGCCAGTGGTGCGCACGAGTTTCGGCACCTTCGATACCGCGCAGCGCATCTCCCGCGCTCGCGGTTTGCTCACCGAGGAGTCGCCCACCAAGTTCGACACGGCGCTCGCCCTGTTCGACAAACATGTGGATGCTGCCGTGCTGCGGGAGCGTTTGCGCTTGCACCGCGGGGGAGTGCGCACACCCGTCATGTTTGCGTATGAACTGTTTGATCGTGCAGCTGCGGCGAACGCCCACATCGTGCTTCCCGAGGGCGACGATGACCGAATTCTGCGCGCCGCGAGCACGCTGCTTGCGCGCGGCACAGCCCGGCTGACGATCCTCGGCGACGAGTCGGCTGTGCGTAAGCGCGGAGGCGAGCTCGGCCTGTCGATCGACGCGGCTGAGGTGATCGACCCGGCGAGCTCTCCGCTGCGGGAGCGCTTCGCGATGGAATACGCAACGCTTCGCGCGCACAAGGGGGTATCCCTGGAGCAGGCGCGTGAGGTGATGCGCGATGTGAGCTACTTCGGCACCATGATGGTGCATCTGCAACTCGCTGATGGCATGGTGTCCGGCGCCGCGCACACGACTGCGCACACTATTCGCCCCAGCCTGGAGATCATTAAGACGCGACCCGGTGTTTCAGTGGTGTCGAGTGTGTTCTTCATGGCGCTTGCCGACCGGGTTCTGGTCTACGGCGACTGCGCGGTGAACCCTGATCCGACTGCGGCGCAGCTTGCCGATATTGCTGTGTCTTCGGCCGACACTGCGGCGCAGTTCGGTGTGGAGCCGCGGGTCGCGATGCTCTCGTATTCGACGGGGGAGTCGGGATCGGGTGCCGATGTCGACAAGGTGCGCGAAGCGACTGCGCTTGCGCGGGCGGCGCGCCCGGATCTGCTGATCGAGGGGCCGCTGCAGTACGATGCCGCGAGCGACCCGGAGATTGGGGCTGCGAAGCTGCCCGGATCAGCGGTCGCCGGCCACGCAACGGTCTTCATATTCCCCGATTTGAATACGGGCAATAACACCTACAAGGCGGTGCAGCGCTCTGCCGGTGCGGTGGCCGTGGGACCGGTGCTGCAGGGACTCGCCAAACCAGTCAACGACCTGTCACGGGGCGCAACCGTCGACGACATCCTCAACACCGTCGCGATCACAGCGGTGCAGGCCGGAATGGGGCGATGAGCATGAGCAGCATTCTGGTGATCAACGCCGGTTCGTCGTCGGTGAAATATCAGCTAATCGAGCCGCAAACCGAGCAACGAATCGCCTCAGGCCTGATCGAACGCATCGGCGAGCCCGAAGGGCAGCTGGTGCACCGTAGCGATGACGGCCGTGAGGAGGAGCTGCGGGTGCGGGTTGCCAACCATGCGGCAGCGTTCGCCGAGATGGTTGCGGCGTTCGAGCGGGCGGGAACGCCTGTTGCCGCGCTCGGTATCGCAGCCGTGGGGCACCGTGTGGTGCAGGGCGGCAGCGTGTTCAGCGCCCCGACTCGCATCGACGACGTGGTTGCGGCGCAGATCCTTGAGCTGGGGGCGCTTGCGCCGCTGCACAATCCCGGGCAATATCAGGCGATCGTTGCCGCGCGGGAGCAATTTCCCGGAGTGCCCCACGTCGCCGTTTTCGACACAGCCTTCCACCAATCCATGCCGCGGGAGGCATACACCTACGCCATCGATACCGAGGTTGCCGAACGCTACGGGATCCGCCGCTATGGCTTTCACGGCACCTCTCATCAGGTGGTATCGCGGCGTGCCGCAGAGTTCTTGGGGCGCCCGCTCGAGTCGCTGCGTCAGATCGTGCTGCATCTCGGCAACGGTGCGTCAGTGTGTGCTGTTGCGGCCGGACAGTCGCGTGACACTTCGATGGGATTCACCCCCCTCGAAGGCTTGGTGATGGGAACGCGCAGCGGCGATGTCGACCCCGGTGCGCTGTTGCACCTCCTGCGCGAGGGCTATTCGGTCGATGATCTCGACACGCTGCTGAACCACGCTTCTGGCCTGCGTGGCTTCACGGGGTCCGGTGATTTCCGTGACGTGCGCGCCGCCGCCGATGCTGGGAGCAGTGAAGCCGCGCTTGCCATCGCGGTCTACACGCACCGGGTTCGCCGCTATCTCGGCGCCTACCTCGTGGAGCTGGGCGGGGCTGACACGATTGTGTTCACTGCCGGCGTTGGCGAGAACAACGCTGCGCTGCGCGCGGAGGTCTGCGCCGGTTTGGAATGGTTCGGGATTCGCATCGACGCGTCGCGCAATGCCTCGCCGGATCGAGGTGCGCGTCGCATCAGCGCCGATGATTCACGGGTCGCGGTGCTGGTGGTGCCCACCGATGAGGAGGCGGAGATCGCCAGGCAGACCCGCGCTCTCGTCGCGTGACCGTGACGCGGGTGAGGCAGGCTCCGCGATCCGCTTGAGATGCGGCGAGCGGATCGCAGCCGCTCCACGAAGAATGTCAGTGGTCGCCGGTAGCATGGTCCCGTGGTTGCCGCACTGTATCGCCGTTATCGGCCAGAATCGTTCGCCGAGATGATCGGTCAGTCTCAGGTGACCGAACCGCTCATGACCGCCCTGCGCACCGGGCGCATTGGGCACGCCTACCTCTTCAGCGGCCCGCGCGGCTGCGGCAAGACCACATCGGCGCGTATTCTCGCGCGCTGCCTCAACTGCGCAGAGGGCCCCACGGCTACGCCGTGCGGTGTGTGCGCCAGCTGCCGCGAACTGAGCCGTGACGGCGGCGGATCGCTCGACGTGGTCGAGATCGACGCCGCAAGCCACGGCGGTGTCGATGATGCACGCGACCTTCGCGAGCGGGCCGTCTTCGCTCCCGCGCGCGATCGCTTCAAGATTTTCATCATCGATGAGGCGCACATGGTCACGCCGGGAGGCTTCAACGCCCTGCTGAAGATCGTTGAAGAGCCTCCGCCCCACGTCAAATTCGTGTTCGCAACCACCGAACCAGAAAAAGTCATCGGCACGATCCGCTCGCGCACCCACCACTATCCCTTCAGGCTCATCGCGCCGGGCACGCTCATCGATTACGTGCAGTCGCTATGCGACAGCGAGGGCGTGCGCGTCGAGCCGGGCGTGCTGCCGCTCGTGGTGCGCGCCGGCGGCGGATCGGTGCGCGATACCCTCTCCATCCTCGACCAGCTCATCGCAGGCTCTGAAAGTGACCTCGTCACATCCGAGCGCGCTGCCGGCCTGCTGGGCTTCACGCACACCGAACTGCTCGACGACGTCGTTGCTGCGCTGGGCGCCCACGATTCGGCAGCGGCCTTCCGCGCGACCGACCGCGTCGTGCAGACCGGGCAGGATCCCCGTCGCTTCGTCGAAGACCTGCTCGAGCGGCTGCGCGACCTCATCGTGGTGAACGCAACAACGGTCGACGGCGCCGCAGCGGTGTTCAGGGGTGTGCCCCAAGACCAGCTGACCCGCATGTTCGAACAGGCGCAGAGCTTCGGGCCAGGTGAGCTGTCGCGTATCGCCGATGTAGTGAGCGGCTCGCTCGACAAAATGGCCGGTGCCACGGCGCCCCGGCTGCAGCTCGAACTCATGATCGCCCGCGCCCTGGTAGAGCAGTCCACTCAGCCGGTGACAGCAGCAGCTCGCACGCAGCACCTCTTTGCGGGTGGCGCGGCAGCGCCCTCCTCCGCCACACACGCTGCCCCCGCGGCTCAGCGTGCAGACCTAACCCAGGCCGTCACGCCTGCCACTCCCGCGCAGCCCCGGCCCAACCCGCTCGCCGCGGTGGCCGCTGCCAGGGGTGCCTTGCACGACACTCCCGCTCCCGAAGCGACACCGACCACGAGCCCTGCCTCGGCTTCCGCGAATGCCGCCCCTGCTCCTCTGGCCGCTTCGAAGGCCGCCGCGGCGGCGCCCGCTCAGGCGCAGCCGAACGCAGCCGAGACCGCGGCGTCGATCAGGGAGTTCCTGCGCGAAGATCCGGCCGGAGCCGGCACCGCGCCGGCCACCGCGAGCACCGAGTCTGCTGCCTCGGCCTCTGGCCATGACCCGGCTCCTGGCTCGGGCATGTTGCCCTCGACGTCTGAGAACTCTGCGGCCTCGGCGAGCCACCCCAACACGGGTGCGGCGGGGTTCGGGCGACCGATCTCCGATGTGCTCAGCGCGGCACAGATCGAGGGGATCGGTCGTGACGCAGCGTTCCAAGCGCCCCCCGCTCCGCCGCAGGGTGAGGCAACTGCGCAGCAGGCAGCTGCCGTTCCCTCCTCGGGTTCGCAAGACGCAGCCGCGGCAACGACGCAGCCAGCTGCCCGCCCAGCGGGGGACGTTGCCGCCGCTGAGATGACAGCCGAGCCTGCGCAGCATGACGCCTCCGAAGCTGCAGAGGCCTCCGAAACGGGCGTGCCTGGGGCAGAAGCAGAGGCCGCCCCCGGCGGCTTCAACGACCTCGTCGAGCTGTGGCCCGAACTGCTCGAGGAGATTCTGCAGGCGGATCGCGAGGCCTGGAACGCAGTGCGAGTGGTGACGCCTCTCGCGCTCGACGGTGAGGTGCTCACCGTGGGGCTCGGCTCTCAGTCAGACCTCGCAGCTTTCAAGGCGAGCGGTGCAGGGCCGCTGCGCGAGACCATCAACGCGGCCATCGGCATCAACGTCAAGTACGTGCCGAAGCGCATTGCTCCGGCCGGTGACAATCGCGAAACCGCTCCGCAGGGCGGCAATGGCTCAGGGGATGCTCCGCGCGACCCCGACGCAGAGGAGCCTCATCGAGTCGCTGGCACTGAGCAGCCTCCGAGCGGCTTACGCGAGACCGCGTCGACGGCGAGCTCCAGTGACGAAGCGGCGGCAACGAGCCTGCCGCCGGGAGCCGCGAGCCGTGGTGTGAGCGACGCCGACGACCCTGTCGCGCGAGCAGCAGCCCGACTGAGCGGGCTCGGCCCAGCGCTTGCCGCGCCGGCCTGGGCGGATCCGCCGCCCGCTCCGCCCGCTGATGGGGCACCACTCGCACCCGCAGTGCCTCGTGCTCAGCCCGGCGAGACCGCGGAGGCGCCTGAGCCCCCAGCGCAGCCACCCGTATCCGAGGACGGTTCGCGGGGCGGTGCCCGCGCCGTGCTGCCAGACCCTGTGGCTTCGGAGCCCGCCGATGACGACTACATCCCCGCCTCCTACGACCCCGACGGCGACCCCTATGCCGGGGTCGCCGAAGACCCCTACGCCGCCGAGCACTCTGACGGGAAGACCCGCCCCGGCGGTGAGACCAGCTCAGGCGGTGAGACCAGCTCAGGCGGACAGGCGCCGGACCAGAACCCGCACCAACTCTCGCAGCTGAGCGCGGAGGCGCCAGCAGCACCGGCACCCGCGGGGCCAGCGCCAGATCACGGCTCTGCCCCTCGGCTGCCGACCCCGCCTCTGGCTGGCGATCCGCCTGCTGCGCTGCGGGGGGAGCAGGCCAGCGATTCGCCCGCTGCACCGGAATCACCGGCCCGCCGCTCCGCTCCGGCGTTCACCCGCTACGGTGAGGCCGTCGTGCGCGAGGTGCTCGGCGCCCGCTTCGTGGAAGAGCGCCCCCTGCCTCCGCGCACCCCCTGACCCTGCGCGATCCGACTCACCTACTGCGAGGAGACACCCAACGTGTACGACGGCATCGTCCAAGACCTGATCGACGAGTTCGGCAGGCTCCCCGGCATCGGCCCGAAGTCGGCGCAGCGCATCGCCTTCCACATCCTGCAGACCCAGAACTTCGATGTGTCGCGCCTCGCTGAGCTTCTCACCGAGGTGCGCGAGAAGGTGCGCTTCTGCGATGTGTGCGGCAACATCACCGAGCAGGAGCGCTGCTCGATCTGCCGTGACCCCCGCCGTGATCACAGCCTCATCTGCGTGGTCGAGGAGCCCAAAGACGTTGTCGCGATTGAGCGCACCAGGCAGTTCCGCGGGCTCTACCACGTGCTCGGAGGGGCGATCAGCCCCATCGATGGCATCGGCCCTGACGATCTCAGCATTCCGGCGCTGATGCGCCGACTCGGTGAGGCCGAGGTGCGCGAGGTCATCATCGCCACCGACCCCAATCTGGAGGGCGAGGCCACCGCGGCCTACCTTTCGCGGCTGCTCACGAGCATCGAGGTCCCCGCGTCTCGTCTCGCGTCCGGCCTGCCGGTCGGCGGCGATCTCGAGTTCGCCGATGAGGTCACTTTGGGCCGCGCATTCGAGGGACGCCGCAGCATCGAGTAGTCGCGCGATCGGCTTGCTGGCCGTGCCCTGGAGCGTGACCGGGGCCAGCGCATCTGAGGGGCGGCGCGGTCAGATAGACTGGTCTTTCGCGTAGACTTGAGGAGGACCCGCGTGGCGTTGATCGTGCAGAAATTCGGGGGCTCGTCGGTCGCGGATGCCGAGAGCATCAAACGGGTCGCCAAGCGCATCGTCGAGACTCGACGCGCGGGCAACGAGGTCGTCGTCGCGGTGAGCGCCATGGGTGACACCACTGACGAACTGCTCGACCTCGCAGCGGAGTGCACCCCGATCCCCGCACCCCGTGAGCTCGACATGCTGCTTACCGCAGGCGAGCGCATTTCGATGGCGCTGCTGGCGATGACCATCAAGGGCATGGGCATCGAGGCGCTGTCGTTCACCGGCAGCCAGGCGGGCATGATCACCACCTCCGAGCACGGTTCGGCCAAGATCGTCGACGTCACCCCTGGCCGGGTGCGGGAAGCGCTCGATCAGGGCGCTGTCGCGATCGTCGCCGGCTTCCAGGGCTTCAGCCGCGATTCCCGTGATATCACCACCCTCGGGAGGGGCGGATCCGACACCACTGCTGTCGCACTCGCCGCCGCGCTCGGGGCCGACGTCTGCGAAATCTACACTGACGTCGACGGCATCTTCACCACCGACCCGCGCGTCGTTCCCAAGGCTCGCAAGATCGATGCGATCACGGCCGAGGAGATGCTCGAACTCGCGGCATCCGGCGCCAAGGTGCTGCACCTGCGCGCTGTCGAGTACGCCCGCCGTCACGGCGTCGCACTGCACGTCCGCTCCTCGTTCTCAGACGAGCAGGGCACCATCGTCTACGACCCCCAGAAGGGGCATCCGAAGGGAGATCAGGTGGAAGAGCCGGTCATCACAGGTATCGCCGCTGAGAAGAGCGAGGCGAAGGTCACCGTCGGTGGTGTGCCCGACGCGCCTGGCAAGGCTGCCAAGATTTTCGAGATCGTGGCGAAGACCCACGCTAACGTCGACATGATCGTGCAGAACGTCTCGGCCGCGCACACGAACCGCACTGACATCTCGTTCACGATTCCGCTCGGCGATGGCCGCCGCGTCATCGAAGCGCTCGAGGCCGAGCGCGAGACGCTTGAGTTCGAGAGCCTGCAGTACGACGACCAGATCGCGAAGGTCGCGGTCGTCGGCGCCGGGATGCGCACCAGCACCGGCGTCTCGGCGCAGCTGTTCCGCGCGCTGTACGAGGCCGACATCAACATTGAGATGATCTCGACCTCCGAGATCCGCATCTCCGTCGTGACCCGTGCAGATCTCATGGACAAGGCCGTGCGCGTGCTCCACACCGCCTTCGGCCTCGACTCCGACACCGACGCCACGGTCTACGCCGGCACCGGCCGCTGAAGGGAATCCACATGGCAGAGCAGCTGAGCTTCAACGTCGCCGTCGTCGGCGCGACTGGTCAGGTGGGCGCGGTCATCCGCCGCCTGCTCGACGAGCGCGACTTCCCCATCAAGAGCCTGCGCCTCTTCTCGAGCGCTCGCTCCGCAGGGTCCACACTCGAGTTCCGCGGTGAGTCGATCACTGTCGAAGACGTAGACACCGCCGATAAGTCAGGCATCGACATCGCCCTGTTCTCAGCGGGCGGCGCAGCATCGAAGAAGTACGCCCCCGCCTTCGCTGAGGCCGGAGCCATCGTCATCGACAACTCCAGCGCATGGCGCCTCGACCCCGATGTGCCGCTCGTCGTGAGCGAGGTCAACCCGCACGCACTCGACGGCGTCGTCGAAGCTGGGCAGGGCATCATCGCCAACCCCAACTGCACCACCATGGCCGCAATGCCTGTCATGAAGGCGCTCGACAGCGAGGCCGGGCTGGAGCGCTTGATCGTCACCACCTTCCAGGCGGTTTCCGGTTCGGGGCTTGCCGGCGCTCGTGAGCTTGCCGGCCAGGCTGGCGCCGCGGTCGAGGCCGGCGGAATCGAGCGGCTCGTGCACGACGGTTCCGCAGTGACCTTCCCGCAACCCGAGGTCTACACCAAGACCATCGCCTTCAACGTGCTGCCACTTGCCGGTTCGATCGTCGATGATGGCGAAGGCGAAACCGATGAGGAGAAGAAGCTCCGCAACGAGAGCCGCAAGATTCTCGAACTGCCTGAGCTGCGTGTCGCTGGCACCTGTGTGCGCGTGCCCGTCTTCACTGGCCATTCCCTCTCGATCAACGCCGAGTTCGCGCGCCCCATCACCGCTGATCGCGCTCGCGAGGTGCTCGCAGACGCACCCGGCGTCGAGCTGAGCGAGGTTCCCACCCCGCTTGAAGCGGCAGGTCAGGATCCCTCCTTCGTGGGGCGCATCCGTGAAGACCAGTCGGCGCCTGAGGGTCGCGGATTGGTGCTCTTCATCTCGAACGACAATCTGCGCAAGGGTGCTGCGCTCAACGCTGTGCAGATCGCGGAGGCTGTTGCGGCGAAGCTCGCGGCGTAACCACGTTGTACGACAGAGGGGCGGGGATCACATCGGATCTCCGCCCCTCTGTCGTGTGCCCGCAGTTTTCGGTTGCGCCCGTGCAGCGGTCTTGCCAGGACCCGCATGGGGCTGAGCTCAGTGGGCCGCCTCAAGCGTCAGCAGCGACGCCTCCGGGCGGCACGCGAAGCGCACCGGAGCGTAGATGGAGTTGCCGAGGCCGGCGCTCACGTTCAAGAACGCGGCCCGGTGCGCGTCGTACCAGACGCTGAGCCCGCGGGCCTGCGCGGTGGGCAGATCGCAGTTGGCGGTGAGCGCGCCCACACCTGGCACGCGCACCTGGCCACCGTGGGTGTGCCCTGCGAAGATCACGTCTGCGCCCTCGTCGAGAAGTGCACCCAGAGCCTCCTGGTAGGGCGCGTGCACGACACCGAGACGCAGCGGGTTGCCACCACGGTCGGCGGCCTCGTCGTGCTCAGCGCGCAGCGCGTGCAGAGCCGAGCGCATCGCCTCCGGGTCGTGGTAGCGCACATGGGGGTCATTCATCCCGAACAGCTCGACGCGAGTGCCGCGCAGCTCGAGCTGGGCGGCACTGTTGTTGAGGTTGATCGCGCCCAGTTCTTCGAGGCCGGCGGTGAGTTTCGTGTTGTCGATGTCGGGCCTGCGCGTGCTGAGCCGGCTGGGTTCGATGAGGTAGCGGGTAGGGTTCTTGAACACTGGCCCGTAGTAGTCATTGGAGCCGTGCACAAAGACCGTTGGCGTGCACTCCACCAGGGGGCGCAGTGCGCGCAGCAGCGCAGGACGGGCCTGCAGATGCCCCATCAGGTCGCCGGTGAGCACCAGCAGGTCTGGGCGTAGTTGGGCGAGCGAGCGCACCCAATCGATCTTCTGGGACTGCCAGGGAGCCAGATGCAGATCGGAGAGCTGCAGCACGCGGATCGGTACCGCGCCCTCGGGGAGGAGCGGTACGGTGTGCTGACGCACGGTGAAGAGGCGCCGTTCGATGAGCGTCGACCAGATGGCGAACCCCGCTGCGGCCGTTCCGAGAACGGCCGCAGCGGTGCGCTGCGCAGAACTCACCGGCTCAACCCTTGTCTGCGCAGGCGAGCACGACCGAGATCTTGCTGTTGCCGCGCGCTTCTGCGCCGCTCGCGGGATCTGTGGAGGCCACAAGGTCCTTCTTCGGGTCGGGCTTACCGCCAGCCTGGCAGGAGAAGTCGGCACCGTTGAGTCCGGCGGATCTCAGGCGGGCTTCCGCATCGGCACCAGTCGCGCCGACGAGCCCGTCAGGAACGACCACCGCTTGGCCGTTGCTGCGATACAGCGTGATGCCCGATCCCAGTGCTACAGAAGCTCCGCCATCGGGGTCCGAGCGAGCGATGAGGCCCTGGGCGATCGAGGAGTCGATCTCGCCGCCGTCGGAGACCGACAGACCGACGTCGGTGAGCAACTTGGTGGCCTCGTCGAAAGACTTGCCCCTCGTGTCGGGCACGGTCACCATGGTCTGGCGGATCGAGGCCGAGCTGGGCTGCGGGAACGCGGTGCCGCCGTACTTCTGATCGGCGACGTTCATCATGGCGGGCCAGATCGTCTGATCCGCGAACATGAGGTTGCCAAAGGGCTGGGTGGAAACACGCTCGCAAACGCCGTCTTCGTAGCAGATGGGGTCGGCATTGCCCACCCAGGTGGCCGTGGCGACAGTGGTGCTTGCGCCGACGGTCCAGTTGTCTATGATGTCGTCGGTGGTGCCGGTCTTCGCGAGGTGTGGCACCCCGTAGGGCGAGCGGGCGTGCCGCGCGAGACCGTTCTTCACGGTCTCTTCGAGCGCGTAGGCCACGCCTGAAGCGACTTCTGGGGCGACGCCCTCGGTGCACTTGGTCTTCGTAAACGGCACTGGTTCGTCGTTCGTGTCGAGGATCTGATCAATAGGCACCGGGGTGCACACAGTGCCGTTGCCGGCGAAGGCCGCAAAAGCAGAAGCCATGGTGATCGGCGCGATCTCGTCGGTGCCGGCGAAGGTGCCGGAGGGAACGCGCGTGAGCTTCGTCGTGCCGTAGTTGTCGAAGTTCTGGTCGTGCATCTGCTTCGAGGCGCGGTGGATGCCCAGCTTCTCGGCGAGCTTGTAGGTGTCGCAGAGGTCCATCTTCTGCTGCATAGACACGATGCCGCCGTTCACCGATTGGGTGATCGCGGTGAGCACCGGGCGGTTGCCTCGCACTCCGAGGTTGTCGTTCTGGAAGGTCCAGGGGCCGTAGCCGTAGACGCCATCGGGTGAACAGGAGTCGCGGAACGACTGCAACTGCACGGTGCGGCCGTCCATCTGCACGATGTCTCGCACGGAGTGGCCAGTGCGTATCCACTCGGCCAGCGTAATCGGCTTGAAGGTCGACCCGACCTGGAAGCCGTTCGAGCCGCCGTAGTCGAAGTCGGTGTTGTAGTTGACCGTGGTGTATCCGGGGTTCTCGCTGAGGAACGCTTCAGCATCGTTGAAGGGTCGGTTCTGCACCATCCCCAGCACGCGACCGGTGCCCACCTGCGTGCTGACGCTTGCGGCACCGACCTTGATACCGTCCATGAGTGCCGGCACCGTGTCGCGTATGGCTGCGAGCCCAGCTGCCTGGATATCAAGATCGATGGTGGTGTAGATCTTGAAACCGCCACGGCGGAAACGGAACTCGCGCTCAGCGGGATCGGAGCCGAAGTTCGGATCCTGCTTGATATAGCGCAGCACGTAGTCGCAGAAGTGGCCGAGGCCATAGTTCTGCTCGGCAACGAAGCAGCCTGCGACGCGCGGCGTGATCTGCGGCTCGATCGGCGTGGCGATGGCCTCGGCGTGCTGGGCCTCGGTGATCTTGCCGTGCTTGAACATGCTGTCGAGAATCTTATTGCGGCGCTCAAGGTTCGCGGGGAGGTTCTCGGGAACGTCGAGCTGATACAGCGAGGGATTGTTCACGATGGCGACCAGGCTCGCAGCCTCCGCAAGCGAAACATCCTTGGCAGACTTGCCGTAGTAGTACTGCGCCGCCGACTCGATGCCGTAGATCTGACGACCGAAGAGGGCGATGTTGAGGTAGCCGAGCAGAATCTCATCCTTCGGATACTGCTTCTCGATGCTGATCGCGTAGCGCATCTCCTTGAGCTTGCGGTCGGCATCCTGGCGCATCGCGTCTTCGTAGGCCTTGTCGCGCGCCTCCTCGTCTTGGATGGAGTACGCCTCCTGGATGAGCACGTTGCGCACGAACTGCATCGTGATCGTGGACGCGCCCGAGAGATTCTGGCCGGCCGCGTTCTGCAGCACCGCGCGGCTCGTCGCCAGGATGTCGACACCGCCGTGGGTGTAGAAACGCGGATCTTCCTCGGCGACCGCGGCATCTTTCACGTACTGGGAGATGGCATCCCAGCCGACCATCTCGCGGTTCTGGTCGTAGAACGTTGCCAGCTCGTAGTCGGCCCCATCAGACCCCTTCGCGTAGAGGGTCGAGGGCTGGGCCAGCTGGCCTGGATCGAGGTGGCCCGGGAGCTTCTCGAAGATATCGACTGCGGTCTTCGCGGTGTGGCCGCTCAACGCCACCACAGGGGTGACGGCTGCGGTGACGAGCACTCCGGCGATCACGCTCATCGCGACGGCACCGAGGATGCCGCCAAGGGCACCACCCGCGCTGCGCGGCTTGAAGGTGCGCACGCGCGCGGACTGAGATGTCTGACGGGTCATAGAATCAAGGGTAAGCGACATAGCTGACAAAACAGCAAGGCGGCAGGCCCCACGGCCTGTTTCGCCGTCGACCGCAATGCACCGTCACCGCACATACCGAGGGAGATCCGCACGTGAGTGAATCGACCGAAGCACCTCGCTGGGAGTACTTCGTCACGCCGCTGCTGCTGCACAACGAGGCCCAGATCCTCAACAACTGGGGCGCCCAGGGGTGGGAACTCGTGCAGATTATCGAGGGCCCGGCTGGCGGCAACGTCGCATATTTGAAGAGGAAGGCCTGAAATGACGTCTGTGATCGAGGAGCGCCTGAGCGATCTCGGCTACGAGATTCCCGAGGTGGCCGCTGCGGTTGCCGCCTACGTTCCGGCGCTGCGCGACGGCAACTACGTGTACACGGCGGGGCAGCTCCCCTTCGTGAGCGGGCAGCTGCCCGCCACGGGCAAGGTCGGTGAGGGCGAAGGCCTCGTCGCGCCAGAGCAGGCTGAAGAGCTTGCGCGGCTCTGCGCGCTCAACGCCCTGGCTGCCGCGCGTGGCGTGATCGGTTCGCTCGACAAGATTACGCAGGTGGTGAAGGTGACGGCCTTCGTGGCCTCCGACCCCTCATTCACCGGTCAGCCCGGTGTGGCGAACGGCGCTTCAGTGTTCCTGGGTCGCGTGTTCGGTGACCTCGGCATCCACGTGCGCTCGGCTGTGGGTGTCTCCGTGCTGCCGCTCGATGCCCCCGTCGAAATCGAGTTCGTGTTCAAGGTCGAAGACTAACCGCGCACTTCTCGCAAGACGCGAACGAGGCGGGGCGGGACCGAGGACCAGGACCGCCCCCCCCCCCCCCTCCGCGGCCGGGGGGCCCGCCCACCGCCCCCCGCCCCCCCGGTCCCGGGTTGTGGTGCTGACGTCTCTTTTTGCGTGGGGGGGGGGGGTGGCGGCCCCCCTCTCCTCCGCGAAAACCCTTTGGAGGGGGGGGAGGAGCTTTTATTGCGAGAAGACACGTCTCTA